>CAWEME010000001.1:0-190115 GCA_963810055.1 uncultured Alphaproteobacteria bacterium
AGGAAGTCTTGGACTGGTTGCAGAAGCGTATCGACGCTCGATAGGCATAAATCTCCCCCGGGATTTTGATCCTCGACCTGGCCGCTTTCCCGTGAAATAGTGCCTATGGATTTTTTTCTGGAAAATCTACACACCTAATTTATATCTCGTCGATCTGGGTCTTTGACGTATAATGCCTGCATGGGTTTCTCAAAATAGTCGCTTGCAAGGGTTGAACATTGCTACGCATGTGGGCAATGGTTCGGTTCCCATTCAAGACGACAATCGAATGGGTAGAATTTCGGGTACGGGTGTTGACGCTGAAAAATTCCACGAACGACCCTCACGGGTTGGGTGAACAGGGGGAATCCGCCCCTGGCACCATCTCTTTTCTCCGATGACGGATGGCCGGATAGCATGAAGAATGGACGGCACGCCGCGGCGGCGGCAATTCTGGCCTTGTTCCTGGCCGGCTGCTCCGGCGCCGACTTCATCCCGGCCAGCAACGCGCATTACCAGGCGTGGGGCGATCTGGTCCAGGTCTTCGACAAGCCGCCGCCGGTCAATTACGTCCGCATCGGCATGCTCACGGTGCATGGCGGCTGGTCGGACAGCGAAGCCGGGATGCTCGAGACGCTCAAATCGGCCGCCGCCCGGCAGGGCGCAAACGCCATCGTGCTGGTGGGCGGCCGCCAGATGGTGGGCCGCAACATGCTCGCCATGCCGGAATACGACATGTCGGCCGTGGCCATCCGCACCGTGCGCTAGAGCGTCTCCCCGGTCCGGCAGCCTTAACAGTTTATTACCGGAGCCGGGCTAGACTTCCCTTATCGACCCGGCGGCTTGCTTCCTCGAGCCGCCGCGCTCGCAAAGGGAAAGGCGCATGGCCGGACTGGCGCGGATATACCAAGAGCTGCGGAGCGGCGACTGGCTCGGCCGCGCGCGCATCCTCGCCTATGCCCGGATCTTGTTCGCGATCGAAGCGGCGGTGTTCCTGTTCCTGATCGCCGGAACGCATGGCTGGATCGTCAAGCTCGATCATCCGCTGACCACGGATTTCGCCAGCTTCTACGCCGCTGGATCTCTCGCCGATGCGAGCCAGCCGGCGCTCGCCTACGACCAGGCGGCGCATTTCGCCGCCGAACAGCACGCGACCGAACCCGGCATCGCCTATCAGTTCTTCTATTATCCGCCGGTCTTCCTGCTGATTTGCGCGGCGCTGGCGCGGCTCCCCTATCTCATCGCCTTCGCCGTCTTCGAGGGGCTGAGCCTCGCGCTCTATCTCGCGGTAACGCGCCGCATCCTGGAGGAGAAGCTTTCCGCCGCGCTGGTGCCGATGCTGGCGTTTCCGGCGGTGTTCTGGACCATGGGCCTCGGCCAGAACGCGCTGCTGACCGCCAGCCTGTTCGGCGCCGGATTGCTCACCGTCGACCGCCGGCCGGGCTGGGCCGGGATGTTCTTCGGCGCGCTTTGCTACAAGCCGCATCTGGCGTTGCTGGTTCCGGTGGCGCTGGCCGCCGGGCGGCATTGGCGGGCTTTCGCCGCTTCATCCGCCACGGTCGCGACGCTGGCAGCCGCCTCGGCCGCGCTCTTCGGCTGGGAAACCTGGCAGGCCTATCTGGGCGTGGCCTTGGATTCGCATGCCACCTATGAGTTCGGCCGGATCAATCTCGCCGGCATGATCAGCCCTTTCGCCGCCGCGCGTCTGCTGGGATTCGGCCTGGGCGCCGCCTATGCCGTCCAGGGCGTGGCCACGGCGGCGGCGGCGGCGCTGGTCGGCGCAATCTGGCGGCGCGATCCCGGCTTCGAGCTGCGCGGCGCGGCGCTGGCGGCGGCGACGCTGGTCGCCGTGCCGGTGGTTCTGCTCTACGATTTCATGCTGGCGGCGGTCGCGGCGGCTTTCCTCATCCGCGCGGCGCGCCGGACCGGTTTCCTGCCGTGGGAAAAAGCCGGGCTCGCGCTGGTCTTCGCCGTTCCGCTGCTGACGCTCGGCATCGGGCAGGGGTGGCACGTGCCGGTGGGACCGCTCGCCAGCCTGCTGCTGCTGGCGATGATCGTGGCGCGATCCTACCGGGCCGAAGCCGGCGAGGATCGGGCGCTCAGTCGAGCAGAACCTGGATATCCTCGCCCTTCATCTGCACCTTATAGGTCTTGAGGTCGTCGCTGACCGGCGGGCCTTGCCCCTTGCCGGTCTTGACCTCGAAGCGCCCGCCATGCAGCGGACATTCGATGAACTCGCCGTCGAGCCAGCCCTGGCTCAGCAGGGCGAAGGCGTGGGTGCAGAGATTGTCGGTGGCGTAGATCGCGCCGTCGATGTTGTAGAGCGCGATCTCGCGCTCGCCCAGCTTCACGCCCACCACGTCGCCCGGCTTGACGGCGTCCAGCTTGGCGACTGTCACCCAGGTTCCGGCCATGCCTGATTCTCCCGCGCCCGATCAGGAAGATTTGTCGAGGGAGAAGGCCTTGTAGGCCACGGTGGTGAAGGTGTCCTTCACCCCTTGCAGCCGTTGCAGACGCTCGATGACGAAATGGCCGATATCCGCGTCGTCGGCGAGATAGCACTTCATCAACAGATCGTATTGGCCCGAAACCGAGAACACCTCGGAGACCTCGGGCACGGTTTCGACCGCTTCCTCGGCGACCTTGTAGGCCTGGCCGAGATCGCATTTGACGCTGACGAAGATGGCTTTCATCGGCGCTCCCCTGTGCTGCCGGTTATTGCCGCGCGGTCTTGCCCCGCCCGGTCAGGAAAGCCGGCATGTGATCGCCGAAGCCTACCACGCCGCTTCCCTCGCCGCCTTCCTGGCCATGATCCTCGCGCGGCGTTTGCGGCGGCGCGGCGGGGTGGGGCGATGTTCCCATGGTCACCGGCGTGAAATGCGGAGCCTGGGGACGGGGGCCGGGTTGCGGACGGTGTTCCGGGCGCTGGCCGTGGCCGGAATCTTTGGCAGGTTGATGGATGTGGGGCTTGTGCTCGGGGTGCGGCTTGGCCCCGTGACCGTGGCGTTGTCCGTGACCGGCGGATTTGGCTTGGTGCCTGCCGTGTTGCGGCCGGCCGCGGCGGCGGCCGTCGCCTTCCTCGAAGGACAACGCGGCCTGATGGATGCCCTCGACCGTAACCGGCGGGATCGGCCTGCCGATCAATTGCTCGATCGCCTGGACGAAGCGCCCGTCCTCGGGCGCGGCGAGGGTGAAGGCGCGGCCTTCGTTGCCGGCGCGTCCGGTGCGGCCGATGCGGTGGACGTAATCCTCGGCGTGGATCGGCACGTCGAAATTGAACACATGCGACATGCCCTGGATGTCGAGCCCGCGCGCGGCGACGTCGCTGCACACCAGCAGGCGGATTTCGTTGTTGCGGAAGCGATCCAGCGTCTCGGTGCGCTTGGACTGCGGCATGTCGCCGTGCAGCGCCGCGCAGTCGAGGCCGTGGCGCTTCAGCGAACGGTTGAGGATGTCGACGTCGCGCTTGCGGTTGCAGAAGATGAGCGCGTTCTTGACGTTCTCGACGGCGATCAGGCGGCGCAGCGTGTCGCGTTTCTCGTCGGGCTGGACCACGATCAGCCCCTGGGTCACGAGCGCGGCCGGCGAGGCCGGGGGCGCCACGGAGATTTCCTTGGGGTTCATCAGGAAGGCGTCGGCCAGCCGCTTGATCTCCGGCGGCATGGTGGCGGAGAAGAACAGCGTCTGGCGGATCTTGGGCAGCAAGCCCACGATGCGCTCGACATCCGGGATGAATCCCATGTCGAGCATGCGGTCGGCCTCGTCGATCACCAGGATCTTGACGTCCGAGAGCAGGATCTTGCCGCGCTCGAACAAGTCGAGCAGCCGGCCGGGGGTGGCGATCAGCACGTCGACGCCGCGGTCGAGCTTGCGCAGCTGGTCGGTGAAGCTTTCGCCGCCGATCAGCAGCGCCTGGTTGAGCTTGTGGTATTTGCCGTAGACGTCGAAGGCTTCGGCGACTTGCGTGGCGAGCTCGCGCGTCGGCTCCAAGACCAGCGTGCGCGGCATGCGCGCGCGCGCGCGGCCCGAGGCCAGAATGTCGATCATGGGAAGCGTGAAGGAGGCGGTCTTGCCGGTGCCGGTCTGGGCGCTGCCGAGGACGTCGCGGCCCATGAGCACGTAGGGAATGGCCTGTTCTTGGATGGGGGTCGGGGATTTATAGCCGGCGTCTTCGACTGCCCGTAACACCTCCGGAGAGAGGCCGAGGTCGGAAAAATTCATCGAACGAATTGCGTCTTTCTGTGGTCGTCGTTGTTGGGAGATGTCTCTTAATTGGGGTTATAACACGGAAAGTCAAATTATTTCTCGGTTTTGGCCGATTCCGCCCGGACTTGTTGCCCAATAAACACGGGCTTAGGCTGGGTCATGGCCGAAAAAACCCCGCTGGTGCTGCTGCCCGGCCTGCTCTGCGACCGGGAGCTGTGGCAGAGCCAAATGGAGGCTTTGGGCGATATCGCGTCGCCCTGGGTGGCGGATCTGATGCTCGATGACAGTTTGGCGTCGATGGCGCGGCGAGTCCTGGCGACGGCGCCGCGCGAATTCGCGCTCGCCGGATTGTCCATGGGGGGATATTGCGCGTTCGAGATTTTGCGCCAAGCCCCGGCGCGGGTCAGACGCCTGGCGCTGCTCGACACCAGCGCGCGCGCGGATACGCCCGAGCAGTCTTCGCGCCGCCGCTTCCTGATCGAATTGGCCGAGAAGGGAGATTTCAAGGGCGTGACGCCGCGGCTCCTGCCGCTGTTCCTGCATCCCGACCGTTTGAAGGATTCCGAATTGACCGGCCGCGTCACGGCGATGACGCACCGCGTCGGCAAGGAGGCGTTCCTGCGCCAGCAGAAGGCGATCATCGGGCGGATCGACAGCCGCGCCTTTCTGCCGCGGATATCCTGCCCGACGCTGGTGCTGTGCGGGCGTCAGGACCAGCTCACGCCGGTCGCGCTGCATGAGGAAATGGCGGCGCTCATCCCGGGCGCGTTGCTCGAAACCGTCGAGGCGTGCGGCCATCTCTCGACCATGGAGCGGCCCGAGGCGGTCAACGCCGCGCTCCGGAGCTGGCTCGCCTGAGCATGCGCTTGAGGCGCCGTGACCGCCTCGTCGATGAAGCTCAGATCGGTGTATTGCCTGACGTCGAGCGTCTGTTTCAGGAATCCCAACTGCACTTGCGTCGTCATGTCGTTGTTGCATGGCGTCGAGATTGGGACGGGCGTCGGGCGAGCGGTAGAAATCATCCTTGGTGTAGAGATATTGCAGCCGTTCGACCGGCTGTTTCGACAGGCGCGCGACGATGGCGATGGCATCCTGCCGGTTCGCCGGGTCGAGGAACCAGCGCACGCCCACCAGCATGTCCTCGAAGAAGTCGTAGAGCACGGCGCGGTTCTTCTCGAGGAAATCCTTGCGCGCGGCCAGCACGATCATCTGCGATTGGCCGACGCCGTCCTTCATGCGGGCCAGGACATGCGCGTTCCGTTCGAGAGCGGGGTCGTAGATGAAAGGCGGCGTGAGCGAAACCATGTCCACCTTGCGCTCCAGCAGCATGGCGTTCATGTTGGGGAAGGCGGACTCGATGATGGTGACGTCGCGCTTGTCCTCGAGGCCGTGCTTGCGCAACAGCACGCGCAGCGCCACGTCGAGCGAGCCGCCGATGGCGTTGGTCGCCAGCACCTTGCCCTTCAAATCCTCGACTTGATGCCGCTGACGTGGAGCACCGGGACGGGCTCGGCGATGACGGAACGCGTCTCGAAGCTTCCGCGACGACGCGCAGATCGAGCCCCGCCTTCTACACCCCGGCGGCGGAGCCGCCTTACACATCCCCCGGCGGCGGAGCCGCCTTACACATCCCCCGGCGGCGGAGCCGCCTTACACATCAAGGTCGCGCGCGAACTTGGCCTTTTCCTGGATGAAGGCGTAACGCAGCTCGGGCTTGCGGCCCATCAGGCTCTCGACCAGCTTGACCGTGTGCTTGTAGAGCTTCTCGCCCTTGGGCGGCAGGGTCACGCGCAACAGCGTGCGCTGGCGCGGGTCCATGGTGGTTTCCTTCAGATAGCGCGGCGGCATCTCGCCCAGCCCCTTGAAGCGGCTGATCTCGACCTTGCCCTTGGCGAACAGCGTCTTGAGCAGTTTTTCCTTGTGCGCGTCATCGCGGGCATAGGCGGTGGTTTCGCCCTGGCTGAGGCGGTAGAGCGGCGGCACGGCGAGATAGAGCCGGCCCGACTGCACCAGCTCCGGCGTCTCGCGGAAGAAGAAGGTCATCAGCAACGAGGCGATATGCGCGCCGTCCACGTCGGCGTCGGTCATGATGATGACGCGCTCGTAGCGCAGCTTGTCCGGCTGGTAACGCTCGCCGGTGCCGCAGCCCAGCGCCAGCATCAGGTCGGACAGTTCCTGGTTGGCGCGCAGCTTGTCGCTCGAGGCCGAGGCGACGTTGAGGATCTTGCCGCGCAACGGCAGGATCGCCTGGGTTTCGCGCTCGCGCGCCATCTTGGCCGAGCCGCCGGCGCTGTCGCCCTCGACGATGAAGACCTCGGTGCCTTCGGCGTTCGACCGCGAGCAATCGGCGAGCTTGCCGGGAAGCCGGAGCTTGCGCGTGGCGGATTTGCGGTCGAGCTCCTTTTCCTGGCGGCGGCGCAGCCGGTCCTCGGCGCGCTCGATGACGGTTTCGAGGAGCGCGCGGGCGCCGGGCGGATCCTCGGACAGCCAGTGGTCGAAGCGGTCCTTGAGCGCGTTCTCGACCAGGCGCTGCGCCTCGGGCGAGGCCAGGCGGTCCTTGGTCTGGCCCTGGAATTGCGGATTGCGCAGGAACAGCGACAGGATCGCCACCGCGCCGTTGACCGCGTCCTCGGCCGTAATCTGCGCCGCCCGGCGGTTGTTGGAAAGCTCGCCATAGGACTTGAGGCTGCGGGTCAGCGCCGAACGCAGCCCTTGCTCGTGGCTGCCGCCTTCGGGCGTGGGCACGGTGTTGCAGTAGGAGGAACTCAAACCCTCCTGGTCCGCGGGCCAGGCGATCGCCCATTCGACGCGGCCTTCGCCGTTGAACTTGGCCTCGCCGGCGAAGGCGCGGGTGGTGACGGTGTCGCGCTTCTCCAGGACCGAGGCGAGGTAATCCGACAATCCGCCGGGGAAATGGAGCTTCTCTTCCTGCGGCACGTCCTCGGGGCGGGCGATCTTGGGATCGCACCACCAGCGGATCTCGACGCCGCGGAAGAGATAGGCCTTGGAACGCGCCAGGCGATAGACCAGGGCCGGCTTGAAATGCGGCTTCGGCCCGAAAATCTCGGGATCGGGATGGAAGCGCACGATGGTGCCGCGCCGGTTCGAAGCGGCGCCTGTGGATTTGAGCTTGGTCTTGGGCTTGCCGCGGCTGTATTCCTGGACCCAGACTTTCTTGTCGCGCGCCACCTCGACGGTGAGGTGGTCCGACAGCGCGTTCACCACGGAAATGCCGACGCCGTGCAAGCCGCCCGAGGTCTTGTAGGCGTCGCCGCCGAATTTGCCGCCGGAATGCAGCATGGTGAAGATGACCTCGAGCGCCGATTTGTTGCGGAACTTGGGATGGGGATCGACCGGAATGCCGCGGCCGTTGTCGCCGACCGAACAGCTGCCGTCGGCGTAAAGCTCGATCTCGATGCGGCTGGCATGTCCCGCCACCGCCTCGTCCATGGCGTTGTCGAGCGCCTCGGCCACCAGATGATGCATGGCGCGTTCGTCGGTGCCGCCGATATACATGCCCGGCCGGCGCCGCACCGGCTCCAGGCCCTCGAGCACCTCGATGTCCTTGGCGGAATAGCCCGCGCCCTTGGCCGGGCGCTTCTGGCCGTCGCCGAACAAATCGGGCGTCGCCGCGGCCGGATGCGGCGCGGTTTTTTTCGGTTTCGGCTTGGGCTTGCTTCTATTGCGGGCCACGGTCGTACTTATGACTTACTTATGACTGGATCGCCACCGCGGTAAGTGGTCGAATCGGTTCCGAATACAACATCCGGCGGGCGCCGGCGCAAGAGGAGACTCGATGAGCGAGGGCGAAAAAACCGAATCATCGCCGCGGCGCGAACCGGCATTGCGCGCCATCGCCATGCCGGCGGATTCGAACGCGCGCGGCGACATCTTCGGCGGCTGGCTGTTGTCGCAGATGGATTTGGCGGGCGGCGCCACGGCGATGCGGCGCGCCAAAGGCCGCGTCGCCACCGTGGCCATCGCCTCGATGAGCTTCCACAGCCCGGTCTTCATCGGCGACGAAGTGAGCTGCTACACCGAGGTGGTCAAGACCGGGCACACCTCGATGACGGTGAAGATCGAGAGCTGGGCGCGCCGCTTCGCCAGCGAGGAGATCGTCAAGGTGACCGCGGGGATCTTCACCTATGTCGCGATCGACGCCGAGCGCAAGAAGCGCCCGGTGCCGCCCGAGAAATAGCCCCGAGCCGGCGGGTGAGGTACTTGCCGTAGACCCGGCCCATGCCGAGGATGGCGAGGGTCGAACAGACCGGCGCCAGCGCGCCCAGCAGGAACAACGTGCCGTAGGGCATGTGCGCGGCGAGCAGGAAGCCGGCGATGAGCGGACCGAGAATGGCGCCGAAGCGGCCGATGCCGAGCGCCCAGCCGACGCCGGTGGAGCGCATGGCGGTGGGATAGAAGATCGCCGCCAGCGCGTTGGCGCTGTTCTGGCCGCCGACGATGCAGAATCCGGCGCCGCAGGTGAGCGCCATGAGCGCCGCCGCCGAGCCGGTCGACACGCCGATCAGCGCCACGAACAGGATGCCGCAAAAGAACAGCACCGGGATCACCCGGTAGGCGCCCACCTTGTCGATCGGCCAGCCGATCAACAGCGAGCCGAGCACGCCGCCGACCTGGAACAGCGTGCCGATGATGACGGCGGTGCGGACGTCGATGCCGACGTCGTGCGCCATGGTCGGAATCCAATTCTGCAGGAAGAATATCGACAACAGGTTGGTGAAGAACATGATCCACAACATGATCGTGCCGAAGCTGCGGCCCTGGCGGAAGAGATGCGCCACCGGCACGCCATGGGCGTGGGCCTCGTCGACGTCGTAACGCATCCCGGATGACGGGCGGAAAGCGCGATCGATGCGCTGCAACAGCTTGCCGATGCGCGAGCCCTCGGCGTCGGTGACGACCAGGAAACGGATCGATTCCGGCAGCCAGATGAGCTGAACCGGAATCAGCAGCAAAGGCAGGATTCCGCCGACATACCACACCGCGCGCCAGCCATAAATCGGGATCAGGCTGGCCGCGACCGCGCCGCCGAAGGCGGCGCCGAGCGAAAAGCCGGTGAACATGATCATGACGATGGTGGCGCGCCGGCGCAGCGGGGAGTACTCGGCGGTGAGCGCGATGCCGTTGGGCATGGCGCCGCCCAGGCCCAGCCCGGCGAGGAAGCGCCAGATCAGGAGTTCTTGTAGCCCGGTCGAGGTCGTGGCCACCAGGGTGAGGACGCCGAACACGGCGGTGCAGACGATGATCACGGTGCGCCGCCCGAACTTGTCGGCCACGACGCCGAAGGACAGCGCGCCGATCAGCAATCCCACCAGGCTGGCGACGAACAGCGGCCCCAGCTCGGGCCGCGTCAGGTGCAGCTCCTGCGCGATCGAAGGCGCGACGAAGGCGATGGATTGCGTGTCGTAGCCGTCGAGAAAGACGGTGATGGCGCACAGCGCCGCGACCAGATACTGGAAGCCGCCGACCGCGCGCCGGTCGATGAGCGTGGTGATGTTGACGGTTTCGGCCATGATTCCCTCCCGTTGATCCGCTTTATCCGCATTGGCGGTTGTTTTGCGCCCATCTTGAGCGCTGGGCCGGGCTTTATCAAGATTCGCGGTTTCGGAGTTCCGGAGCGCCCGTGCCCGCGGCCAAAGAAAAACCCCCGCCGGGAATCCGGCGGGGGCTGGGGAGTGGAGACCCTTGTCCGTTCAGACGCTGTAATACATCTCGAACTCGATCGGGTGCGGCGTGTGCTCGAACTTGTGGACTTCCTCCATCTTCAGGTCGATGTAGGATTCCAGGAAGTCCTTGGTGAACACGTCGCCCTTCAACAGGAAGGCGTGGTCGGCCTGGAGATGGCCGATGGCCTCGCGCAAGGAACCGCACACGGTCGGCACGCCCTTCAGCTCCTCGGGCGGCAGGTCGTAGAGGTTCTTGTCGATCGGCTGGCCGGGATTGATCTTGTTCTGGATGCCGTCGAGTCCGGCCATCAGCATCGCCGCGAAACCCAGATAGGGATTGGCCGCGGGGTCGGGGAAACGGACCTCGACGCGCTTGGCCTTGGGGCTCGAGACGATCGGGATGCGGCACGAGGCCGAACGGTTGCGGGCCGAATAGGCCAGCAGCACCGGCGCCTCGAAACCGGGGATCAGGCGCTTGTAGCTGTTGGTCGTCGGATTGGTGAAGGCGTTGATCGCCTTGGCGTGCTTGATGATGCCGCCGATGTAGTGGAGCGCCAGCTCCGACAGATCGGCGTAGCCCGAACCCGCGAACAGCGGCTTGCCGCCTTTCCACACCGATTGATGGGTGTGCATGCCGGAGCCGTTGTCGCCTTTGATCGGCTTGGGCATGAAGGTCGCGGTCTTGCCGTATTGCTGCGCCACCATCATCACGACGTATTTGTAGATCTGCATATTGTCGGCGGTGGTTACCAGGGTCGAAAACTCGAAGCCCAGCTCGTGCTGCGCCGGCGCCACTTCGTGGTGGTGCTTCTCGACCTTCAGGCCCATCTCGCTCATGGTCGAAAGCATCTCGGAGCGCAGATCGTAGGTGCTGTCGACCGGCGGCATCGGGAAATATCCGCCCTTGATCGGCGGGCGGTGGCCGGGATTGCCGTCGGGCAGCTTGCGGTCGCTATAATACGGGCCTTCCTCGCTGTCGACCGAATACATCTGCGTTTCCATCGTCGACTTGTAGCGCACGTCGTCGAACACGAAGAACTCGGCCTCGGGACCGAAATACGCCTTGTCGCCGATGCCGGAGGACGCCATGTACTTCTCCGCCTTCTTGGCGATCGAACGCGGGCAGCGCACATAGGGCTGGCCGGTCAGCGGTTCATGGGTATCGCAGAACAGCGATATCGTGGTCTGGGCGCAGAACGGGTCGAGGATCGCGGTGGAGAAATCCGGCATCAACAGCATGTCGCTTTCGTTGATAGCCTTCCAGCCGGCGATCGACGAACCGTCAAACGCCACGCCGCCGGCCAGGAAGTCGGGATTGATGGCCTTGACGTGGTAGCTCAAGTGCTGCCACTTGCCGCGCGGATCGGTGAATCGGAAATCGACGTACTTGGCGTCGTGTTCCTTGATCATATCCATGATTTTTTTCGGATCGGACATCGGCTCTCAGTCTCCCCTTGTTGTGCCTTCCGCTCGCCGGTTTTTCCCCCGCAAGCGCAAAGACGATTCACGGAACTAGATGGCGTCGGTTCCCCGCTCGCCGGTACGAATTCGGATCGCCTCCTCGATGGAGGAGACGAAAATCTTGCCGTCGCCGATGCGGCCGGTATGGGCGGCGTGCTGGATCGCCTCGATGGCGCGCGAAACCAGGGCGTCGTCCATCACCACCTCGATTTTGACCTTGGGCAGGAAATCGACGACGTATTCCGCCCCGCGGTAAAGCTCGGTATGGCCTTTCTGCCGTCCGAATCCCTTGGCCTCGGTGACGGTGATGCCCTGAATCCCGACTTCATGAAGCGCTTCCTTAACTTCATCGAGCTTGAAGGGCTTGATGATCGCCTCGATTTTCTTCATGGGTTTCCGCCTTTGCATTCATCTGCATTTATCGCGCAGCTGGCGACGACCACCCGGCCGCCTTCTTTCTGGCTTTCTGGAGAGGGTAAAGCACGAGCCATGCCAGCCTGCGATGCCAAGGCTCGATAAAGCGCTAGAGCCTGAAAAGCAAGCGAAACTGGCCGATTTTGCACAGAAAATGGGCAGTGATGCCTAGGATGTGACCCTAGGATATTGCTGGGGCGCGGCGCGTGATTCCCTGGCGGGTCAGCCAGATGCCGATTCGGGTCATGGCTTCCTCGATTGCCTCGTTGCTCGCCGCGTAAGAGAACCGCAGATAGCCTTCGCCATAGGCGCCGAAACTGGTGCCGGCGACGGTGGCCACGCCCGCTTCATCCAGCAGGCGGGTTTCGAGCTGTTTGGCGGTGAAGCCGGTGCCGGCAATGTTGGGAAAGGCGTAGAAGGCGCCGCCCGGGGTGGCGCAGCGGAAACCCGGCAGCTTGTTCAGGGCCGCGACGATGATCCGGCGGCGTTCGGCGAAGGCCTCGACCATGCGGTTGATCTCGTTGCGCCTTCCGGTGAGCGCGGCGATCCCGGCGAATTGCGCGGCGGCGTTGACGCAGGAATGGCAATTGATGGCGAGCCGTTCGGCATGGGGGAACAAGGTCTCGGGCCAGACGCCGTAACCCAGCCGCCAGCCGGTCATCGCATAGGTCTTGCTCCAGCCGTCGAGCAGGATGACGCGGTCCTTGAGCGAGGGATAGGAGAGCAGGCTCACATGCCGGGCGCCGTCATAGAGAATCTCGCCATAGATCTCGTCGCTCAAGACCGCCACCTGCGGATGGCGTTCGAGCCCGGCCGCCAGCTTGTCGAACTCGCTTTTCGGCACGACCCCGCCGGTCGGATTGGCCGGGCTGTTGAGGATCATCAGCCGGGTGCGCGGCGAAATCTTGGCCAGCACCTCTTCGGCGCTGAAGGAGAAGCCCTTGTCTTCGTGCAGATCGATCGGCACCGGGGAAGCGCCCGAGAAGCGGATGACGCTCTCGTAAATCGGAAAGCCGGGATTGGGATAGAGGATCTCGGCGCCTTCCTCGCCGAACATCATGATGGCGAAGAACATGGTCACCTTGCCGCCCGGCACCACCAGCACGGCGCCGGGCGAAACCTCGACGCCGTGGCGGCGGCGGAGATCGGCCGCGACCGCTTCGCGTAAGGGCAAAATCCCGTTGGCCGGGGTATAGCCGTGATGGCCCTCGGCGAGCGCGCGTTGCGCGGCTTCAACAATATGCGGCGGGGTTTGGAAATCGGGCTGGCCGATGCCGAGATTGATGATCGAGCGGCCCTGCGCCTCGAGCGCCTTGGCGCGCGCCAGCACTTCGAAGGCGCTTTCGGTGCCGAGCCGGGCCATGCGGCCGGCCAAGGCGAGGCTGGATTTCATGCCGCCATTCTATACCGCGCCCGGGGCGCGGTGGAACGCGGCTAAAACGGGCGCGACGGCGAAGACGGCGGCCGCCGGGTGCGCGCCGCGGTGGTGTTATAGGCTTCGATCAGCAGAGCGGCGATGACCAGGACGGCCACCGTGCCGGCCAGGCCCAATCCCATCTCGTGCAGCCGGACCCACAGCGCGTAAAAGGCGCCGGCGCCGTCGAGCCGGCGCAGCACCGGGCTCTCGGCCAGATTGATGGCCAGCAGCACGAGCCAGAACGGCCACAGCCGCAGCATGTGGCGGCGGAAACGCAACCGCGTCGCCTTCCAGCGGTAGAGCCGGTCGCCCGCCGCCCACGGGGATGGAACGGCGATGCCGGCGGAAAGGCCGGGGGAAAGGGTTGAACGCTGCAACTCTGCCTCCACGGCGGAGGTATCCGCCGGATTGAAGAATTTCTCCAAAATGCTTGGTAAATGTCAAACGAATTCTTGGAATTACAAGTAATTCCTGAAGATGGTTAATGTAATTCGAGACCGGGTTAATCAAACCCAACGCGCCGTCTTGGCGCAGACCGGGATCGAGGCGGAAAAGAGAGAATGGGGCGAGTGACCGGATTCGAACCGGCGACATCCAGAATCACAATCTGGCGCTCTAACCAACTGAGCTACACCCGCCGCACTTGCGCTGGTACAGCCTTGCCCCTTAAGCGTCAAGCGGATCAACCGTTCAGCCTCGCCGCTTGGTAAGCTCTCATGGGATGGTTACCAGGCAAGGTCAAGCCATGCAGCCTTACGACAACGCCCTGCTGACGTCCGCCGAGATGGGGGCGGCCGACCGCGCCGCGCAGGAAAGCGGGGTCGCCTCGCTCGCGCTGATGGAAGCGGCCGGCCGCGCCGTCGCCGATGCGGTGTTGCGCCGCTGGTCGCAGCGCCCGGTTGCCGTGCTGTGCGGGCCGGGGAATAACGGCGGCGACGGCTTCGCCGCGGCGCGGCGGCTGCAAGCCGCCGGCTGGAAGGTGCGGCTCGGCCTGCTGGGCGCGCAGGGCGAGCTCAAGGGCGACGCCAAGGAGATGGCCGGGCGCTGGCAGGGCGAGATCGAACCCTTGGGCCCGGATCTCCTCGACGGCGCGGGCCTGGCGATCGACGCCATTTTCGGCGCCGGCCTCGCCCGTCCGCTGCAAGGCGAAGCGCGCGCGACCGTCGAGGCGCTGGCCAAGAGCGGCCTGCCCAGCGTCGCCGTCGACGTGCCGAGCGGCCTCGACGGAACCTCGGGCGAAGTGCGCGGGATCGCGGCGCTGGCCGCCGTCACCGTCACCTTCTTCCGCAAGAAACCGGGCCATCTGCTGATGCCCGGCCGCATGCTGTGCGGCGAGATCGAAGTGGCCGATATCGGCATCCCGGCCAGCGTGCTCGACCGCATCAAGCCCAAGAGCTTCGAAAACGGCCTGCCCTTGTGGCTCGCGCAATATCCCTGGCCGCGTCCCGACGGCCACAAATACGGCCGCGGCCATGTTTTGGTGCTGGGCGGCCGGGACATGACCGGCGCTTCGCGGCTGGCCGCGCGCGCGGCGCAGCGCGCGGGGGCGGGGCTGGTGACGGTGGCGGCGCCGGCCAAGAGCTGGCCGGTTTATGCCGCTGCGCTCGAAAGCGTGCTGGTGGCGCGTCTGGCGTGCGCGGCGGATTACGCCAAGCTGCTCAAGGATTCGCGCTTGAACGCGCTGTTGCTCGGCCCCGGCGCGGGCGTGAACCGCGACACAAGAGGCCAGGTGCTGGCGGCGCTCAAGACCAGGCGCGCCACCGTGCTCGACGCCGACGCGCTCACCTGTTTTTCCGGCGAGGCCAAGGCGCTGTTCAAGGCCATATCCGGGCCTTGCGTGCTGACGCCGCATGAGGGCGAGTTCGCGCGGATCTTTTCGCTCAAGGGCGACAAGATCGAACGTACCCGGCAAGCGGCCAAGGCAGAGCAAGACGGTGGTGCTGCTCAAGGGCGCCGACACGGTGATCGCCTCGCCCGACGGCTTGGCCGCGATCAACGCCAACGCGCCCGCCGACCTCGCCACCGGCGGCAGCGGCGACGTGCTGGCGGGGTTGATCACCGGATTGCTGGCGCAGGGCATGGACGCGTTCGCCGCTGCCGGCGCGGCGGCGTGGCTCCATGGCGAGGCCGCCCAGCTTTCCGGTCCCGGCCTGGTTCCCGAGGATTTGCTCGCAGCCTTGCCCATGGTGCTGCGCCGGCTCAAGGCGGTGGCGGGCTTGCCAAAGACCGAGTCTTCGCGGTAAGCGGGCGGGGCATGAGCGAACGCACCGGGTTCCTCGACCGCATCACCAACCTGGGCGGGTCTTTGCGCGGAGCGTGGCGCGACATCGCCGCCTCGGCGCGCGGCATGATCGGCCATCAGCCGCGCCCGGAATTGTCGCGCGAGGACGCGGAACGGGTGCGGCGTCAGCTGCGCGATTGCCTCGACGGCAAGGGCGGCGAGGTTTCGGCCCGGGCCCGGGCGGCATCGCTGGGGCGCACCTATCTCGCGCTCAACGCCGCCGGCCGCGAACGCTTCCTGCGCATCATCGCCGAGGAATTCGACATCGACCACGGCGCGGTGGGAGCTCTGGCGGCGCGGCTCCAATCCGCCCCCGACGATTTCGAGCGCCGCAAGCTCGAACGCGAGTTGCGCCAGGCGCTCGAGCCGCCGCGCCTCAAGCTCCTGACCCAATTCAACGCGCTGCCCGAAGGCGTCAAGTTCCTGGTCGACATGCGCGCCGAATTGATGCCGCTGGCCCGGCACGACGATGCGCTGCAATCGCTCGAAGGCGATCTCAAGGGCCTGCTGACCAACTGGTTCGATGAGGGCTTCCTCGAGGTCCGGCGCATCACCTGGGAGGCGCCCGCCGCGCTCCTGGAAAGGCTGATGAAATACGAGGCGGTGCACGAAATCCGCAGCTGGGCCGATTTGAAGAACCGGCTCGAGGCCGACCGGCGCTGCTTCGCTTATTTCCATCCGCGCATGCCGCAGGAGCCGCTGATCTTCGTCGAGGTGGCGCTGACCCAGGGCATGGCGGACAACGTGCAGTCGTTGCTCGACGAGAACGCCCCTCTGGGCAATCCGGCCGCGGCCGACACCGCGATCTTCTACTCGATTTCCAACTGCCAGCGCGGCCTGTGGGGCATCAGCTTCGGCGATTTCCTCATCAAGCGCGTGGTCGACCATCTCGCCGCCGAGCTGCCGCACCTCAAGACCTACGCCACACTGTCGCCGATTCCCGGCTTCCGCGCCTGGCTCGAAAAACGCCTGCCCGAAGAAGGCGACGATCTGCTCACCGCGGAGGAACACGCCGCGATCGCCTCCATCCCCGGGCACAGCCGGCGCGGCTTCGCCCAGTTGCTGGCGCAGCCCGATTGGCAGGACGACATGGCCGTGTTGCAGGCGGTGAGGGCGCCGCTGATCCGGTTGTGCGCGCGTTATCTCCTGACCGAGACCACGCCCGAAGGCCGCGTGCTCGATCCGGTGGCGCATTTCCACTTGAGCAACGGCGCCCGGATGGAGCGGCTCAACTGGCGCGGCGATCTTTCGGCCAAGGGCTTCCAGCAATCCTACGGGCTGATGATCAATTACCTCTATCGCCTAGGAGACATTGAGCAAAATCACGAGGCCTATACCGGCGAGGGCCGGGTCGCCGCCGCGGCGACGATTTCGCGTCTGGTCAATGACTGATAAATGACAGAAACGCCGTGAAACTCGTTGATTTTGAGCACAAAATCTGCTTTTAATTAACCGAGAGATATCCCCAACCGCTTGTGGATGAATCCAGCGGCTGAAAAATCAAGACACGACTGGGGATCAAAAAGTGGGGGCCGGCGTGGCGATTGATCGGTCGATTTTCAATTTCTGGGCGCAACGCCGGCGCGAGCCGGTCGAGGTGAAGGCGGGCGACCGTTTCTGCCGCAGACGGCGCGACAAGGTGCTGGAAACCGCCTCGGTCATGGAACTACGGCCCGATCCGCTCGGCATTCCCCATGTCCATTTCCGCCTGACCTTCGAGGAACCCGCCATCGGCCGGGTCGAGGGCGGCAAACGCGTGCTGGCGCTCAATTCCTTCGTCGAGGCCTACCACCAGCGCCTGTCCTGAAGCCCGGGTCCGCCGATTCCCGGGCCTGCCGGGCACGGCCTGTTCCCCTCTCCGGAACCCTATGCTATGAAGCCGCCCGCATGGCGAGCGGACGCGTCCGGGCGCGGGCGTGGCGGAATTGGCAGACGCACTGGATTTAGGTTCCAGCGACGAAAGTCGTGGGGGTTCAAATCCCTCCGCCCGCACCAGTCCGGATCTTGAGACAGAACGAACGTGAAAAGGGTCTAAGTTTTAATATTATGCAAGTGACAGAAACCAGCGCCGCTGGATTGAAGCACGAATTCACCGTGGTGGTGGCCGCTTCCGACATCGAGCGGCAGATCCAAGACCGGCTCACCGAGATCGGACGCTCGGTGCGGCTGCCGGGATTCCGTCCCGGCAAGGCGCCGATCTCGGTGCTGAAGAAACGCTACGGCCCTTCGGTGCTGGGCGAGGTGGTGGAGCGCGCGGTCAACGACAGCTCCAGCGCCGCCATCCGCGAGCGCAATCTGCGCCCGGCGCTGCAGCCCAAGATCGAGATCGTCTCCTTCAACGAGGGCAAGGACCTCGAATACAAGCTCGCGGTCGAGGTGCTGCCCGAAATCGCGCCCATCGATTTCGCCGCGATCCAGCTCGAGCGCTGGAAACCCGATGTCGCGGACAAGGAGATCGACGAGGCGCTGGAGCGCATCGCCAAGCAGCAGCGCAAGAGCGAGAAGGTGGAGCGCGAAGCCAAGACCGGCGACATCGTGGCGATCGATTTCAAGGGCACGGTCGGTGGCGTGGCCTTCCCCGGCGGCAGCGCCGAGAACTACATGCTCGAATTGGGTTCGGGCCGCTTCATCCCCGGCTTCGAGGACCAGCTCGCCGGATCCAAGGCGGGCGAGGCGCGCAGCGTCGCGGTCACTTTTCCGGCGGATTACGGCAACGCCGAGCTGGCCGGCAAGGCGGCCGAATTCGCCGTCACCGTCCGCGAGGTGCGCGAGACTGGTGCCGCAGGCGATCGACGAATCGCTCGCCGCGGCGGTCGGCATGGAAAATCTGGCGGAGCTGCGCAAGGCCGTGCGCGAGCGGGTGGAGCGCGAATACGCCGCGATATCCCGGAGCAAGCTCAAGCGCGAATTGCTCGACATCCTGGCCGAAAAGCAGAAATTTCCCGTGCCCGAGGGCATGCTGCAAATCGAGTTCGACCAGCTCTGGCGCGAGATCGAGGCCGAGCGCAAACGCGCCAAGGATGCGGGCGAGCCCGATCCCGAATGCGGACAAAAGCGACGAGGAATTGAAGGCCGAATGCCGCGCCTTGGCCGAGCGGCGGGTGCGGTTGGGGCTGCTGTTGAACGAGGTCGGCCGCGCCAACAACATCACGGTCGCGCCCGAAGAGGTGAATCGCGCGGTGGTCGAACGCGCGCGCGGCTTCCCCGGCCGGGAGCGGGAAGTGCTAGACTTGTACCGCAACAATCCGCAGGCGCTGGACAGTCTCAAGGCGCCGATTCTCGAGGAGAAGGTGGTCGATTTCATCTTTGAGATGGCCAAGGTGACCGATCGCACGGTCAAGGCCGAGGAACTGGTCGCCGCGGTGAATGAAGCAGCCGAAACGCCCGCCGCCGCCGAAGGATCGGACGAGGCCGGAGCGGACAAGGAAGGCGCGGACAAGGGCAAGCGCAAGGCCAAAGGCGGCAAAAGCAAGAAACCGAAGAGCAAGAGTTAACGAGGGGCGGGGCAAGGAGAGACCAAAATGGAAAAAGACCCCTTCGAGCAATACATGAACACGCTCGTGCCGATGGTGGTGGAACAGACCAACCGCGGCGAACGCGCCTACGACATCTATTCCCGGCTGCTCAAGGAGCGGATCATCTTCCTGGTGGGCCCGGTCAACGACATGGTGGCGAGCCTGATCTGCGCCCAGCTGCTGTTCCTCGAATCCGAGAACCCGTCGAAGGACGTCTCGCTTTATATCAATACGCCGGGCGGCGTCGTCACCTCGGGCCTCGCGATCTACGACACCATGCAATACATTCGTCCGAACATCGCCACCGTCTGCATCGGCCAGGCGGCCTCGATGGGCTCGCTGCTGCTGACCGCCGGGGCCAAGGGCAAACGGGTGGCCTTGCCGCATGCCAGCATCATGGTGCACCAGCCCTCGGGCGGCTTCCAGGGGCAGGCCTCGGACATCGAAATCCACGCCAAGGAGATCCTGCGGACCCGCGCGCGTCTCAACCAAATTTACATGAAGCATACCGGGCAGCGGGAAGATGCCATCGCCGATGCGCTCGAACGGGACAAGTTCATGACCGCGGACGAGGCCAAGGCCTTCGGCCTGATCGACGAGGTCATGGTCAACCGCCCGCCCGCGCCGACGGATGAAAAGCCGCGCAGCTAGCGGCCGTGCTTAAGGCAAAACCTTAACATCCGGCCCGGACGCTCGTTAATTAACTAGTTATTGATCCCGGGCCAGTGCATAATGTTCAATGGAAAAGGGCGTGGAATCGCCCGGCGTCGTGAACCGGAAAAATGAGAGGGGCCGGCTCGGCGTATGGCAACGGCACGGGACATGCATGGTAATGAAAGCGATGTCGTGTTCCAGGCGGTGACGGAGAGCCCATGACCAAGCCGAGTAGCGGTGATTCGAAGAACACCCTCTATTGCTCCTTCTGCGGCAAGAGCCAGCACGAGGTCCGGAAGCTTATCGCCGGCCCGACCGTCTTCATCTGCGACGAGTGCGTCGAGCTCTGCATGGACATCATCCGTGAAGAGCACAAGACCACCCTGGTCAAATCGCGGGACGGCGTGCCGACGCCGCGCGACATCTGCAAGGTGCTCGACGACTACGTCATCGGCCAGGATCACGCCAAGCGCGTGCTGTCGGTGGCCGTGCACAACCATTACAAGCGGCTCGCCCACGGCGCCAAGAGCAACGACGTCGAGCTCTCCAAGTCCAACATCCTGCTGGTCGGCCCCACCGGGTCGGGCAAGACCCTGCTGGCCCAGACCCTGGCGCGCATCATCGACGTGCCCTTCACCATGGCCGACGCCACGACGCTCACCGAAGCGGGCTATGTCGGCGAGGACGTCGAGAACATCATCCTCAAGCTGCTGCAATCCGCCGACTACAACGTCGAGCGCGCGCAGCGCGGCATCGTCTATATCGACGAGGTCGACAAGATCAGCCGCAAATCCGACAACCCGTCGATCACCCGCGACGTCTCGGGCGAGGGCGTGCAGCAGGCGCTGTTGAAGATCATGGAAGGCACCATCGCCTCGGTGCCTCCCCAAGGCGGCCGCAAGCACCCGCAGCAGGAATTCCTCCAGGTCGACACCACCAACATCCTGTTCATCTGCGGCGGCGCCTTCGCCGGGCTCGAAAAGCTCATCGCCCAGCGCCGCCAGGGCACCTCGATCGGCTTCGGCGCCGAGGTGCGCGCGCCCGAGGAACGCAAGACCGGCGAGATCCTGAAGGATCTGGAGCCGGAGGATCTGCTCAAATTCGGCCTCATCCCCGAATTCGTCGGCCGGCTGCCGGTGGTGGCGACGCTCGACGACCTCGACGAAGACGCGCTGGTCGACATCCTGACCAAGCCCAAGAACGCGCTGGTGAAGCAGTATCAGCGCCTGTTCGAGATGGAAGACGTGCGCCTCGAATTCAACGACGAGGCGATGCGCGCGATCGCGCACAAGGCGATCGCGCGCAAGACCGGCGCGCGCGGCTTGCGCTCCATCATGGAGGCGATCCTGCTGGAGCCGATGTTCGAATTGCCCGGGCTCGAAGGCGTCACCGGCATGGTCATCAACCGCGAGGTGGTTGAAGGCCGCGCCCAGCCGCTCCATATCTACTCCGAGCAGCGCCGGGGCGAGGTTCCGACCAGCGCCTGAATTTCCTCTAACGCCGCTTGGCGCCGCGAGTCGCGCGGGTCTTCCGCATTCGCCGGCGTTCCTGACGGGGTCCAGGCCGCCCCTTGATTCCGCGTTCCCCGCTCGCCATTTTATAATGTGTTATAGTGATCGGACGGCCATCCCATGGGCCGTGTCCGGTCGTTTTGGCCCCGGCCTCCTCCTCCCGCCGGGGTTCCCTCGAAAGGAGCCTTATGCTGGATCTGCCCCGCGGTACTCTCTATCCCGTTCTGCCGCTCAGAGACATCGTCGTCTTCCCGCACATGATCGTGCCGCTGTTCGTCGGCCGCGAGAAATCGGTGCGCGCGCTCGAGGACGTGATGAAGGACGACAAGCAGATCCTGCTGGTGACGCAGAAGAACGCGGCGCAGGACGATCCGACCCCGGCCGACATCTACTCCGTCGGCACCATCGGCACGGTGCTCCAGCTCTTGAAGCTGCCCGATGGCACGGTCAAGGCGCTGGTCGAAGGCGGCGGCCGCGCGCGTATCACGCGCTTTGCCGAGAACGAGGCCTTCTTCCAGGCCCATGCCGAGGCGGTGCCGGACAAGACCGGCGAGGCCCAGGAGCTCGAGGCGCTGGCCCGCACCGCGGTGACCCAGTTCGAGCACTACATCAAGCTCAACAAGAAGATTCCGCCCGAGGTGCTGGTTTCGATCAACCAGATCGAGGATTCCTCGAAGCTCGCCGACACCCTGGCGTCCCACCTGGTGCTGAAGATTCCCGAGAAGCAGGAGCTGTTGGAGACCGAGAGCGTGTCCGAGCGCCTGGAAAAGGTCTTCGGCTACATGGAAAGCGAAATCGGCGTTCTCCAGGTCGAGAAGCGCATCCGCTCGCGCGTCAAGCGCCAGATGGAGAAGACGCAGCGCGAGTACTACCTCAACGAACAGCTGAAGGCGATCCAGAAGGAGCTGGGCGAGGGCGAGGACGGCCGCGACGAGCTGGCCGAGCTCGAAGAGCGCATCACCAAGACCAAGTTCGGCAAGGAAGCGCGCGACAAGGCCGTGAGCGAGATGAAAAAGCTCCGCACCATGAGCCCGATGTCGGCCGAGGCGACGGTGGTCAGGAACTATCTCGACTGGCTGTTGTCGATTCCCTGGCAGCACCGCACCAAGGTGAAGCGCGACATCCGCGCCGCCCAGCGCGTGCTCAACGACGATCATTACGGCCTCGAGAAGGTCAAGGAACGCATCCTCGAATATCTCGCGGTGCAGAACCGCATGCGCAAGGTGAAGGGGCCGATCTTGTGCCTGGTCGGCCCGCCCGGCGTGGGCAAGACCTCGCTCGGCAAGTCGGTGGCGCGAGCCACCGGGCGCAACTTCGTGCGCATGTCGCTGGGCGGCGTGCGCGACGAGGCCGAAATCCGCGGCCACCGCCGGACCTATATCGGCTCGATGCCCGGCAAGATCATCCAGGGCATGAAGAAGGCGAAGACCTCGAATCCGCTCTTCCTGTTGGATGAGGTGGACAAGCTCGGCCAGGATTGGCGCGGCGATCCCAGTTCCGCGCTCCTGGAAGTACTCGATCCCGAGCAGAATTCGACCTTCAACGACCATTATCTCGAGGTCGACTACGATCTGTCGGACGTGATGTTCGTCACCACGGCCAACACGCTGCGGATGCCGCAGCCGCTGATGGACCGCATGGAGATCATCCGCCTTCCCGGCTACACCGAGGACGAGAAGGTCGAGATCGCGCGCCGCCACCTCATCCCGAAGCAGGTCAAGGCGCACGGCCTCAAGCACACGGAATGGTCGATCACCGACGAGGCGTTGCAGGATTTGATCCGCTACTACACGCGCGAGGCCGGCGTGCGCAATCTCGAGCGCGAGCTCGCCAATCTCGCCCGCAAGGCGATCAAGGAAATCCTGATGCGCAAGCTGAAGCGCGTCACGATCTCGCGCCGCAACCTGGAGAAATACGCCGGCGTCCGCCGCTTCCGCTACGGCGAGGTGGAGGAAACCGATCTGGTCGGCGTCACCACCGGGCTGGCCTGGACCGAGGTCGGCGGCGAGCTGTTGTCGATCGAGGCGGTGATCGTGCCCGGCAAGGGCAAGGTCACGGCCACCGGCAAGCTCGGCGACGTGATGAAGGAATTGGTGCAGGCCGCGGAAAGCTACGTCAAGTCGCGCGCTCCCGCCTTCGGCATCACCGCCGCCGCCTTGGAGAAGAAGGACATCCACGTCCACGTGCCCGAAGGCGCCACGCCCAAGGACGGGCCTTCGGCCGGCGTCGCCATGGTGGCCTCGATCGTCTCGGTACTGACCGGCATTCCGGTCAGGAAGGACATCGCCATGACCGGCGAAATCACGCTCAGGGGCCGCGTGCTGCCGATCGGCGGCTTGAAGGAGAAGCTGCTGGCGGCGTTGCGCGGCGGTCTTAAGACCGTGCTCATCCCCAAGGAGAACGAGAAGGACTTGGCCGAGATTCCGGACAACGTGAAGAAGGGTCTCACCATCGTCCCGATCTCCACCGCCGACGAGCTGCTCAGCCATGCGCTGGTCAAGCCCCTCACGCCCATCGTCTGGAGCGAAGAGCCCGAGCCGGCCGCGTTGCCGCCGCCGAAGACCGGCGACGACCACTCCGGCGTCGTCACGCATTAGAGCAATCACGGCTTGAATGGAATCACCCGATTCCATTCAAGCCGGTGAAATTCTCGCCCAACAAAACGGTGGAGCGCGTTTGTCGAAGGCGAATGCGCGCTGAGGCGAGTCGCGCGCGATTCGTTCCCGGAATTCCACGGAAAATGCGGAAAATCGCGGCGTGTCGCAATTGACGCCCGTAAAACCGGTGATCTAAACTCAAGGTTTGACCGGGATTGCCGGTTTGGCGCAAGGGGGAGTTGCCCGTGAACAAGATCGAACTTGTGGACGCCATCGCAGCCGCCGCGAACATCAAGAAATCGGAAGCCGAGACCGTGCTCGACGCGGTGCTGGATTCGATCACATCCGAGCTCAAGAAGGGCAACGAGGTCCGTCTCGTGGGTTTCGGCACCTTCGTGGTTTCCCATCGCGCCGCATCCGAAGGGCGCAATCCGCGCACCGGCGAAGCCATCAAAATCCCGGCCAAGAAGCTGCCGCGCTTCCGCGCCGGCAAGGGATTGAAGGACGCGATCGCCTGATCCTCTGCGGGCTTTTTCCGGCCGGTTGACTCTCGCGGGCTTCGCCCGCCTGGGCGGCTCATCCGGTTTTGGTCTAGACTGCTCCCCGGCGGGCGATTAGCTCAGCGGTAGAGCACCTCGTTTACACCGAGGGGGTCGGAGGTTCGAAACCTTCATCGCCCACCAGCCTTCGCTGCTTCGCGGCTACGGCTTGGCAAGCCGGCGGGTGCCCGGGCGGCCGGGGCGATGACCCGCCGGCGCGACGCGCGCCTCGAAGGCCGTGATGATGCCGGAGACCGCGGCCGGCAGTAGCTGATCCACGACCCGCTGCAACAGCCGTGAGCGGAGCGAAAGCGTGGCGACAACGCAGACCCGGCAGCCGGCGCCCGCAATCGGCTCGAATATCCATGACAGCTCGAAGCGGCGGAACGGCGGCTTGTCCGAGGTCACGTCGATCCGCCTCGGCCTCCGCAAAACCGCCTTCGAGACGAATCTACGCGCAACGGGCCAAGACCGAGAATTTGGTCGGTGTAGTAAACCTTCGCGTCGCGTTTCAGAACCCGCGCCGCGATCCACCAGGGCAGGAACTCGGGATAGCGCTCGACATCGGCAGCGAGATCGAACAACGGCCCCGGTCGAAACCCGCGCAACATGCGTTCCACCCGGTGACGCCGCCAGCCATCGCCCGGAGAACGGATGACGACGGGGCTGATGCGGCGCCGCGCACGCTTCGGTTCAGCGTTCGCGGCTCAATCTCCCGCGCTCACGAGGCCAGGGCCCGCGCCGGCGACGCCGCCGTGACGGATGGTCTCAAGCGATTGCACGTTTGTCAGGGACGAACGCTTTGCCGGGGTTATTTCCGGAGACCGTTGCGACTTGTGATAGCCGACCATGCCGCCCCAGATGCTCTTTTTGCAGGTCACGTTGGCTGAAACCGACCAGGCGAAACACCTCGGACAGCTCTTCCGGCGTGTAGAAATTCGAGATCGCATCCTTGAAATAATCGCCGCATTTCCGGGTTGCTTCCGTCGATCCGAAAATCCACGTCGTCCAGGCCACCGAAAGGGGCAGGAAACGCAGATAGAACCATTCGACCACGCGGTTGCTCGGTTTCAGTATGTCGCAATGATAAAATTCTCCGCCCGGCTTCAGGACGCGCAGGATCTCCGGCAATACCTTGTCCAGCCGCAGATGGCGCGATGCGGCCTGCAGCGTGACGACGTCGAATGAATTGTCCGGAAACGGCAGTTCATGCACGTCGTGGATCACGCTTTCGATGCGAACGCCGTATTTCCGGGCGCGGCGCTGGCCCTCTTCCTGCATTTCCTTGCTGCGGTCGATCGCGGTGACGGAAATGTCCGGCTGCTTGCGCAACAGCCTGATGCCGATGTCGTTGGTGCCGGCGCACACGTCGAGCACCTTGTAGCCGGGTTTCAGCTTGATCGTCCGGACGAACTGCCAAACCCAGATTTCCCACAAGCCCAGGCTGGCGACGATGTTTGCCGGCCGGTAATATTTCGGCACGTCCTCGAAAACCTTGGGGATCATTTCGCGCCAGGCGCGGGAAAACAGCGAACGCCGGCGCTTTTCCCTTTGATTGAAGATTTCCGCCGTCATCGAAACGGATTCTGCGCCGTTCATCAGGAAACTTTTCCGATACAGAACGCGCCCCTCCATCCGGTCACCCCCGAAGATCTCACGGATTGTCTGATGGGTATTTGCCACGGATAGTAACGCCCATTCCGGTATAACTTCCACGGTGATGATGGGTAGCCGAAACGCCCCGCATCTATAAATGCGGGAATCTACGTACCTAATATGTGGTTTCTTCCCGCCGTCAGACCCGGTCCTGGGTCATTTGGCCGCAAGTCGTCGATCGTCTCCTGAATACGGGAAGACAGATCGCGCGGCGCCGTGGCCGATGAACAGCTGAATGCCGGCTTCGGGTTAATCGGCGATTTGGCGGCAGATCCGAATCGCCCGCCCCATGTCTGATCCTCGGCCGGCAATCCCGTCCAAATCCCTTCCGTCAGCAGGGTTGTAAATGCCGCATTGCTGCATTGCCGCACGGCTCTTCGCCCGTCGTCCAATGCCGCAAAAAGCCCGGTAATCCGCCAAAAAACGGGGCCGGGCGGCTTGACACCCCTAGGGCTCGGGAGTACGAGTTGCCGCCGAGGTGTCGGTGCTGTGGGGGTGTAGCTCAGTTGGTTAGAGCGCCGGCCTGTCACGCCGGAGGTCGCGGGTTCGAGCCCCGTCACTCCCGCCATCTCGCGTGATCTTGACGGCCAGCTTTTTGCAGCGCAGCATCGCGCCGCCGGGAGTGAGGGATCGATGGAAAACCTGCTGCGCGACTATCTTCCCATCCTGATCTTCATCGGCGTCGCCATTGGCTTGGCGGTGGTGATCGTGCTGGCCTCGTGGATATTGGCGCGCCAGCGCCCCGACGCCGCGAAACTGTCGCCCTATGAGTGCGGCTTCCCGTCTTTCGGCGATGCCCGCTCCAAATTCGACGTGCGCTTCTACCTCGTCGCGATCTTGTTCATCATCTTCGATCTCGAAGTGGCCTTCCTGTTCCCCTGGGCGGTGGCGCTGGGCAAGCTCGGCCTGTTTGGCTTCTGGTCGATGATGGTGTTCCTCGGCGTGCTCACCATCGGCTTCATCTATGAGTGGAAGAAGGGAGCGTTGGAATGGGAGTGATCGCGCCCGCCGAGACCTTCCCCGAGATTCGCCGCCAGGGATTCCTCCTTTCGACCGTCGACCAGGTGGTCAACTGGGCGCAGAGCGGCTCGCTCTGGCCGGTGACCTTCGGCTTGGCGTGCTGCGCGATCGAGATGATGCATGTCGCCGCCTCGCGCTACGATCTCGACCGTTTCGGCGTCGTCTTCCGGCCGAGTCCGCGCCAATCCGACGTGATGATCGTCGCCGGCACGCTCACCAACAAGATGGCGCCGGCGTTGCGCAAGGTCTACGACCAGATGGCCGAGCCGCGCTGGGTGATCTCGATGGGCTCCTGCGCCAATGGCGGCGGCTATTACCATTATTCCTATTCGGTGGTGCGCGGCTGCGACCGCATCGTGCCGGTGGACATC
This sequence comes from uncultured Alphaproteobacteria bacterium, assembly GCA_963810055.1. Classification (GTDB taxonomy): domain Bacteria; phylum Pseudomonadota; class Alphaproteobacteria; order ATCC43930; family CGMCC-115725; genus REEB95. Next base: position 27,306 of record CAWEME010000001.1, read on the forward strand.
TACGTGCCCGGCTGCCCGCCCACCGCCGAGGCGCTGCTCTACGGCATTCTGCAACTGAAAAAGAAGATCAACCGCCAGCGCCGGTTCGCGCGCTGAACCGGACCGTGACGGGACGCACATGACCAAGACGCTCCAGGAACTGGGCGATCATCTCGCGGCATCCTTGCCCGGCATCGTCTTGAAGCACGAGATCGCGCTGGGCGAACTGATGGTCTCGGTCAAGCGCGACTTAATCGTGCGCGCGCTCGAATTCCTGCGCGACGATCCGGATTGCCGGTTCGCGCAGATGATCGACATCTGCGGCGTCGATTTTCCGGAACGCAGCGAGCGGTTCGAGGTCGTCTATAACCTGTTGAGCCTCACTCTCAATCGCCGCATCCGCGTGAAGGTGGCGGCGGGCGAGGATACGCCGGTGCCGTCGGCGTCGGCGGTTTTCAGCTCCGCCGGCTGGTACGAGCGCGAGGTGTGGGACCTCTACGGCGTCTATTTCTCCGGCCATCCCGATTTGCGGCGCATCCTCTCCGATTACGGCTTCGAAGGCCACCCGATGCGCAAGGACTTCCCGCTGACGGGCTACGTCGAGGTGCGCTACGACGAGGAACAGAAGCGCGTGATCTACGAGCCGGTGAAACTCAAGCAGGAATTCCGTAGCTTCGATTTCCTCTCGCCCTGGGAAGGCATGAACCAGATTCTGCCGGGCGACGAGAAGGCCACGCGCGGAGGGGCCAAATGACCGACGCCGCGTCCGCCTCCACCGCCGAAACCCTGATCAAGACCTTCACCATGAATTTCGGGCCGCAGCATCCGGCGGCCCATGGCGTGCTGCGCCTCGTGCTCGAAATGGACGGCGAGACGGTGAAGCGCGCCGATCCGCATATCGGCCTGTTGCACCGGGGCACCGAGAAACTGATCGAGTACAAGACCTATCTCCAGGCCGTGCCCTATTTCGACCGGTTCGATTACGTCTCGCCGATGGGCGAAGAGCACGCCTTCGCGCTGGCGGTCGAGAAGCTGATGGGCATAACGGCGCCGCCGCGCGCGCAATATATCCGCGTGCTCTATGCCGAGATCACGCGCATCCTCAATCACAGCTTCAACGTCTCCGCCTTCGGGTTGGATGTCGGCGCCATCACGCCGCTGCTCTGGCTCTTCGAGGAGCGCGAGAAGCTGTTTGAATTCTACGAGCGGGTTTCGGGCGCGCGGATGCACGCGGCCTATTTCCGCCCCGGCGGCGTGCATCAGGATATGCCCGCGGGACTGGCCGACGACATCTATGCCTTCATCGAGCGGTATCCCAAGAAGATCGACGATCTCGAACGCCTGCTCACCGAGAACCGTATCTTCAAGCAGCGCACCGTCGATATCGGCCGCATCAGCGCGGCCGACGCCATCGATTGGGGCTTCACCGGCTCGACCCTCCGGGGCTCGGGCGTGGCCTGGGATGTGCGCAAGGCGCAGCCCTACGACGCCTATGGCGAGATGGATTTCGACGTCCCCATCGGCAAGAACGGCGATTGCTGGGACCGCTATCTGGTGCGGGTGGAAGAGATGCGCCAATCGCTCAGGATCATGAAACAGGCGCTCGACCAGATGCCGGCGGGCCCGGTGATGGTGGACGACCGCAAGGTGACGCCGCCGCCGCGCCGCGAGATGAAGTCGTCGATGGAAGCCCTGATCCATCACTTCAAGCTCTACACCGAGGGTTATCACGTGCCGGCGGGCGAAACCTATGTAGGGGTGGAAGCGCCCAAGGGCGAGTTCGGCGTCTACATCGTCGCCGACGGCAGCAACCGCCCCTATCGCTGCAAGATCCGCTCGCCCGGCTATGCCTTCCTCCAGGGCCTCGATTTCCTGACGCGCGGCCACATGCTGGCCGATGTGGTGGCGATCATCGCCTCGACCGACCTCGTCTTCGGAGAGATCGACCGATGAGCGGCCCGGCCCAGGACAAACCCGTGGCGCAGCCCGAGAGCTTCGCCTTTTCGCCCGAAAACCTGAAAAAGGCCCAGGCCTACATCGCCAAATATCCGCCGGGGCGCCAGGCCAGCGCGGTGCTGCCGCTCCTGGATCTGGCGCAGCGCCAGAGCGGCAATTGGCTGACGCGCGCCGCCATGGAGGCGGTGGCCGAGATGCTGAACATGCCGCCGATCCGGGTCTACGAGGTGGCTTCGTTCTACGCCATGTTCAATCTCAAGCCCGTGGGCAAGCATTTCTTCCAGATCTGCACCACCACGCCGTGCTGGCTCAGGGGTTCCGATCAGGTGGTGAATGCCTGCCGGAGAAAGCTCGGCATCGGCATCGGCGAAACGACGCAAGACGGCCTTTTCACGCTGACGGAAGTCGAGTGCCTGGGCGGCTGCGTCAACGCGCCGATCATCCAGGTGAACGACGATTTCTACGAGGACCTCGACGGCAAATCGACCGAAGACCTGATCGACGCGCTCAAGGCGGGCAAGACACCGCCGGCCGGCTCGGTGAAGAAACGCCAGGGCTCGGCGCCCGAAGGCGGCGCCACCACGCTCAAGGAATTGTCCTTCGCCGGAGGCAAGAAATAATGCTCGCCGACAAGGACCGCATCTTCACCAACCTTTACGGAACTTTTGATTGGCGCTTGGACGGCGCGATGGGCGCGCGCAAGCGCGGCGATTGGGACGGCACCAAGGAATTGATCTTGAAGGGCCGTGATTGGATCGTGAACGAGGTCAAGGCCTCGGGCCTGCGCGGGCGCGGCGGCGCGGGTTTCCCCACCGGCCTCAAATGGTCCTTCATGCCCAAGACCAGCGACAAGCCGTGCTATCTGGTGGTCAACGCGGATGAAAGCGAGCCCGGCACCTGCAAGGACCGCGACATCATCCGCTTCGATCCGCACAAGCTGATCGAAGGCGCTCTCTTGGCCTCGGCCGCGATGGGCGCCCATGCCTGTTACATCTATATCCGCGGCGAGTTCTACAACGAGGCCGTCACGCTCCAGCAGGCTATCGACGAGGCCTATGCCGCCAAGCTGATCGGCCCGAATGCCTGCGGCTCGGGCTTCGATTTCGATCTCTATCTCCATCGCGGCGCCGGCGCCTATATCTGCGGCGAGGAAACCGGGCTCTTGGAATCGCTCGAGGGCAAGAAGGGCCAGCCGCGCCTGAAGCCGCCTTTCCCGGCCGCCGTCGGGCTTTACGGTTGCCCGACCACCGTCAACAACGTCGAAAGCATCGCCGTGGTGCCGGCCATATTGCGCCGGGGGGCATCCTGGTTCTCCGCCATCGGCCGGCCCAAGAACGAAGGCACCAAGGTCTATTGCATCTCCGGGCATGTTGAAAAACCTTGTAACGTTGAAGAATCGATGGGCATTCCGCTCAAGGAACTCATCGAAAAACACGCCGGCGGCGTGCTCGGCGGCTGGGACAATCTGTTGGCCGTGATCCCGGGCGGCTCCTCCGTGCCGGTGATCCCGAAATCGGTCTGCGACACCGTGCTGATGGATTTCGACGCGCTCAAGGACGTCAAGTCCGGCCTCGGCACCGCCGCCGTGATCGTGATGGATAAGAACACCGACATCGTCAAGGCGATCGCGCGGCTCGCCAAATTCTACAAGCATGAGAGCTGCGGCCAATGCACGCCCTGCCGCGAAGGTACGGGCTGGATGTGGCGGGTGATGGAGCGTTTGGTCAAGGGCGAGGCCGAGACGCGCGAGATCGACACGCTGCTCGAGGTTTCCTGCGAGATCGAGGGTCACACCATCTGCGCGCTGGGCGACGCCGCCGCCTGGCCGATCCAGGGACTGATCCGCCATTTCCGCCCCGAGCTGGAGCGGCGCATCCGGGAATACCGCAAGATGGCGGCGGAGTAAGGCGATGCCGAAACTGACCATCAACGGAAAAGCGGTCGAGGTGGCCCCGGGCGTGACCGTGCTTCAGGCCTGCCAGCAGGCGGGTTTCGAGGTGGCGCATTTCTGCTTCCACCAGCGTCTCGCCATCGCCGGCAATTGCCGCATGTGCCTGGTCGAGCAGGAGAAGTCGCCCAAGCCCATCGCCTCCTGCGCCATGCCCGCGACCGAGGGCATGGTGATCCACACCGACAGCGAGATGGCGAAGAAGGCGCGCCACGGCGTGATGGAATTCCTGCTCATCAACCATCCGCTCGACTGCCCGATCTGCGACCAGGGCGGCGAATGCGATCTGCAGGATCAGGCCATGGCCTACGGCTTCGACCGCAGCCGCTATCTGGAAAACAAGCGCGCGGTGAAGGAGAAGGATTTCGGGCCGCTGGTCGCCACATCGATGACCCGTTGCATCCACTGCACGCGCTGCATCCGTTTCGCCACCGAGATCGCCGGTGTTGAGGACCTCGGGGCAACGGGCCGCGGCGAGAACATGGAGATCGGCACCTATATCGAAAAGTCGCTGACCTCGGAGTTGTCGGCCAACATCATCGATCTGTGCCCGGTCGGCGCGCTGACGGCGAAGCCCTACGCCTTCGTCGCCCGGCCCTGGGAGCTGACCAAGACCGAAAGCGTCGACGTGCTCGACGCCGTCGGCTCCAACATCCGCGTCGATGCGCGCGGGCCGGCGGTGCTGCGGGTGCTGCCGCGCCTCAACGAGGACGTGAACGAGGAATGGATTTCCGACAAGACGCGCTTTGCGGTGGATGGTTTGCTAAAGCGCCGCCTCGACCGGCCCTATGTGCGCAAAGCGGGCAAGCTCGAAGCGGCCTCCTGGCCGGAGGCCTTCGCCGCAATATCGTCCCGGCTCAAGGGCGTCGATGGCAAGCGCATCGCCGCGCTATCCGGCAATCTGGCCGATTGCGAGGCGATGCTGGCGCTCAAAGACCTGATGGCGGCGTTGGGTTCGCCCCATCTCGATTGCCGCCAGGACGGCGCATCGCTCGATCCTGCCTGCCGCGCGGGCTATTTGTTCAACACCACCATTGCCGGGATCGAGCAGGCCGATGCCTGTCTCCTGATCGGAACCAATCCGCGCGTCGAGGCGGTGATGGTCAATGCGCGGCTCAGGAAGCGCTGGCTCCGGGGCGGATTCAAGGTGGGCGCGATCGGGCCGAAGCGCGATCTCACTTATCCCGCCGCCGCGCTCGGCGCCGGGCCCGAGACGCTGAAGGAATTGGCGGCCGGCAAGCACGCCTGGAGCGAGACGCTCAAGGCGGCGAAAAATCCCATGCTCATCCTGGGCATGGGCGCGCTGGCGCGCAAGGACGGCGCCGCCATTCTCGATCTCGCGCGCAAGCTGGCCGAGAGTGCGGGCATGATCCGCGAGGATTGGAACGGCTTCAACGTGCTGCACACTGCGGCCGCGCGCGTCGGCGGGCTCGATCTGGGCTTCGTGCCCGGACCCGGCGGCAAGGATTTGGCCGGAATTCTCGCGGGGGCTGAGAAGGGCGAAATCGAGGCGGTCTATCTTCTGGGCGCCGACGAGATCGACATGAAACGCCTCGGCAAGGCCTTCGTCATCTATCAGGGCCATCACGGCGATGCCGGCGCCCATCGCGCCGACGTGGTGCTCCCGGGTGCCGCCTATACCGAGAAAGACGCGACTTACGTGAACACCGAGGGCCGCGTGCAATTGGGCCGCCGCGCCGTCTTCCCGCCGGGCGATGCGCGCGAGGATTGGACCATTTTGCGCGCCTTGTCCGAGGCGCTGGGCAAGACGCTGCCTTACGACAGCCTGGGCGCGCTGCGCCGGTCCATGGTCAAGGCCAACCCGGTTTTCACGTCTATTGATGATGCCCCACGGTCCGCCTGGGGCAAGTTCGGCAAGGAAGGGGCGGTCGAATCCGCGCCCTTCGTCCATCCGATATCCGATTTCCACCGCACCGACGCCGTCAGCCGCGCGTCGCCCACCATGGCGGAATGCGCCGCCGCCTTGAAGCGCGAGCAGGAGAAGACCGGCACCCATGGTTGACGTCTGGCGCATCTATGGCTGGCCGACGGCGCTGATGCTCGCCGAGATCCTGGCGATCATCGTGCCGCTGCTGGTGGCGGTGGCTTATCTCACCCTGGCCGAACGCAAGGTGATAGCGGCGATGCATCTCCGGAAAGGGCCCAACGTGGTGGGACCCTTCGGGCTGCTCCAACCGATCGCCGACGGCCTCAAGCTGTTCATGAAAGAGTCGGTGATCCCGGCCGGCGCCAATCGCGGCGTTTTCCTGGCGGCGCCGATCCTGACCTTCGTCTTGAGTTTGGTCGCCTGGGCGGTGATCCCGTTCGACCAGGGCGTGGTGCTCGCCAATATCAATGTCGGCGTGCTCTATCTCTTCGCCATTTCCTCGCTCGGCGTCTACGGCATCATCATGGCCGGCTGGGCGTCGAATTCCAAATACGCCTTCCTCGGCGCGTTGCGCGCGGCGGCGCAGATGGTGTCCTACGAGGTCTCGATCGGTTTCGTCATCGTCAGCGTGCTGCTCTGCGTCGGTTCCTTGAATCTGACCGCCGTGGTCGAGGCGCAGAAGACGGTGTGGTTCGCGCTGCCGTTGTTGCCGATGTTCGTGGTGTTCTTCGTCTCCGGCCTGGCCGAGACCAACCGCTCGCCCTTCGACCTGGTCGAGGGCGAAAGCGAGCTGGTGGGAGGGTTCTTCGTCGAATATTCGGCCATGCCCTTCGCGCTGTTCTATCTGGGCGAATACGCCAACATGATCCTGATGAGCGCCATGACCAGCATCCTGTTCCTCGGCGGCTGGCTGCCGCCCGTCGACGTGGCGCCTTTCACCTGGATTCCCGGGCCGATCTGGTTCTTCGCCAAGATGGCCTGCGTGCTGTTCGGCTTCCTGTGGGTGCGGGCCACATTTCCGCGCTTCCGTTACGACCAGCTGATGCGGCTCGGCTGGAAGGTGTTCCTGCCGCTGTCGCTGTTCTGGCTGGTGGTCACGGCGGGCGTGCTCACCGCCTTCGGCTGGCTGCCGGGCTCGGGGGGCTGAGGAGAAATCATGGCGATGCTCGACCGTTCCGCGCGCTCCCTGCTCCTGTACGAGCTGGTCTCGGGCATGTTGCTGACGTTGAGCTACATGTTCAGGCGCCCGGTGACGGTGAATTACCCCTATGAAAAGGGGCCGCTTTCCCCGCGCTTCCGCGGCGAGCACGCGCTCCGCCGCTATCCCAACGGCGAGGAGCGCTGCATCGCCTGCAAGCTGTGCGAGGCGATTTGCCCGGCGCTGGCCATCACCATCGAGGCGGAGGCGCGCGCCGACGGCAGCCGGCGGACGACCCGGTACGACATCGACATGACCAAGTGCATCTATTGCGGCTTCTGCCAGGAGGCCTGCCCGGTCGACGCCATCGTCGAAGGGCCCAATTTCGAATATTCCACCGAGACCCGCGAGGAGCTGTTTTACGACAAGGACAAGCTCCTGGCGAACGGCGACCGCTGGGAAGCGGAGATCGCCCGGAATCTCTCGCTCGACGCGCCTTACCGGTGAGCGCGCCATGATCATCCAGGCGCTCGCCTTCTATGCCTTCGCCGCCGTCACCATCGCCGCGGGCGTTTTGGTGATCTCGGCGCGCAACCCGGTGCATTCGGTGCTGTTCCTGATCCTGTCCTTCTTCAGCGCCGCCGGATTGTTCGTGCTGCTGGGGGCGGAATTCCTCGCCATGATCCTGATCATCGTCTATGTCGGCGCGGTCGCGGTGCTGTTCCTGTTCGTGGTGATGATGCTCGACATCAATTTCGCCGAGTTGCGGGCAGGCTTTCTGCGTTACCTGCCGGTCGGCGGGCTGATCGGCCTGTTGCTGCTGGTCGAACTGGTGTTGATGTTCGGCGCCTGGGTCTTCGCGCCCGAATCCGCCAACGTCGCGCAAGCGCCGACGCCCAGCAACCTCTCCAACACCGCGGCGTTGGGCGCGCTGCTTTACACCCGCTACGTCTATGCCTTCCAGGCGGCGGGCGTGATCCTGCTGGTCGCCATGGTCGGCGCCATCGTGCTGACGCTCCGGGAGCGCAAGGACATGCGCCACCAGAAGATCGGGCAGCAGATCGCCCGCAGCCGCGCCGAGGCCGTCGAAATCGTCAAGGTCCGGCCGGGGCAGGGGGCCTGACATGTTCGAAATCGGCCTCGCCCATTACCTCACCGTAGCATCCATCCTGTTCACGCTCGGCATTTTCGGCATCTTTCTGAACCGCAAGAACGTGATCGTGATCCTGATGTCGGTCGAGCTGATGCTCTTGGCCGTGAACATAAACTTCATCGCCTTCTCCGCCTTCCTGCACGACCTGGTGGGTCAGATCTTCGCCATGTTCGTGTTGACGGTGGCGGCGGCCGAAGCCGCCATCGGTCTGGCGATCCTGGTGGTCTATTTCCGCAACCGCAGCACCATCGCGGTCGAAGACATCAATTCGATGAAAGGCTGAGATGACCATCGCCGCCATCTTCCTGCCTCTGCTGGGGGCCTTCATCGCCGGGTTCTTCGGCCGCTGGATCGGCGACCGCGGCGCGCAGCTGGTCACCTGCCTGGCGCTGGCGATCGCGGCGGTGCTGGGCTGCGCACTGTTCGTCGACGTGGCGCTCAACGGCCACGGCCGCACCGTCGATCTGCTCACCTGGATCGACAGCGGCGATCTCCAGGTCGAATGGGCGCTCCGCTACGACACGCTGTCGGCGGTCATGGTGGCGATGGTGACGGTGGTGTCGTGCATGGTGCACATCTATTCCGTCGGCTACATGGCGCACGACAAGTCGATCCCGCGCTTCATGGCGTATCTGTCGCTGTTCACCTTCTTCATGCTGATGCTGGTGACGGCGGATAATTTCCTGCAGCTGTTCTTCGGCTGGGAAGGCGTCGGGCTGTGTTCCTATCTGCTGATCGGATTCTGGTACGACCGGCCGTCGGCCAACGCCGCGGCGATCAAGGCCTTCATCGTCAACCGCATCGGCGATTTCGGGTTCGCACTCGGCATCTTCACCGTCTATCTTATCTTTGGCTCGCTCCAGTTCGACACCGTCTTCGCCGCCGCGCCCGACGTGGCGCGCAACACCATCAACTTCCTGGGCTTCGATCTCGACGCCATCACCGTCGCCTGCATCCTGCTGTTCATCGGCGCCATGGGAAAATCGGCCCAGTTGGGCCTGCACACCTGGCTGCCCGACGCGATGGAAGGCCCGACCCCGGTCTCGGCGCTGATCCACGCCGCCACCATGGTCACCGCCGGCGTGTTCATGCTGGCGCGTCTGTCGCCGCTGTTCGAATACTCGCCGGTGGCGCTCGGCGTCGTCGTCGTGGTCGGCGGCAGCACCGCGATCTTCGCGGCCTCGGTCGGCATGGCGCAGAACGACATCAAGCGCGTCATCGCCTATTCGACCTGCAGCCAATTGGGCTACATGTTCTTCGCCGCCGGCGTTTCGGCCTACGGCGCGGCCATGTTCCATCTCATCACCCATGCCTTCTTCAAGGCGTTGTTGTTCCTGGCCGCGGGCTCGGTGATCCACGCCGTGTCGGGCGAGCAGGACATGCGCAAGATGGGCGGCCTGCGCGCGCTCATTCCCGCGACCTACGTTCTGATGTGGATCGGCAGCCTGTCGCTCGCCGGCATCTGGCCCTTCGCCGGATATTATTCCAAGGACACCATCCTCGAAGCCTCCTGGGCCGCGGGCGGCTTCCTCGGCAACTACGCCTACTGGCTCGGAACCTTCTCGGCCTTCCTCACCGCCTTCTATTCCTGGCGGCTGTTGTTCCTGACCTTCCACGGCAAGCCGCGCGCCTCGCGCGAGGTCATGAGCCACGTCCATGAATCGCCCCCGGTGATGATCCTGCCGCTGGTGTTGCTGGCCCTGGGCGCGATCTTCGCCGGCATGATCGGCTTTCACTGGTTCGTCGGCGAAGCGCGCGACGGCTTCTGGCGCGATTCCATCCTGGTGCTGGCCGATCACGACAGCATCGAGGGCGCGCATCACGTGCCGTTCTGGGTGTCGAAACTGCCCTTGGCGGTCGGGCTCTTCGGCATCTTCATGGCCTGGGTCGCCTATGTCGCGCGGCCGGAGATTCCGGCGCGGGCGGCCAAGACCTTCCATGCGCTTTACCTGTTCATCCTGAACAAGTGGTATTTCGACGAGCTCTACGATTTCCTGCTGGTGCGTCCGGCGATGGCGCTGGGCCGCATACTGTGGAAGGGCGGCGACGAAAAGGTGATCGACCAATTCGGCCCCGACGGCGTCTCCTCGGTGACGCGCGGCCTTTCGGTCTTGGCTAGCCGTCTCCAGACCGGTTATCTCTACCATTACGCCTTCGCCATGCTGATCGGCGTGGTGGCGCTGGTTTCCTGGTATCTGCTGCGGGCGGTGGGGGGCTGAACCATGGCGCATTGGCCGCTCTTGTCGCTGACGACATTCCTGCCGCTTGTGGGCGTGCTGGCGATCATGCTGCTGCGCGGCAGCGACGAAGAGACGGCGCGCCTGGCGCGCTGGATCGCGCTCTGGACCTCGCTCGCGACATTCGCGCTCTCGGTCGAGGTATGGGCGGTCTTCGATCCCAGCCGCGCCGATTTCCAGCTCATGGAAAAGGCCGACTGGCTGCCCGATTTCAACATCGCCTACCGCATGGGCGTCGACGGCATCTCGTTGTTCTTCGTGCTGCTGTCGACGTTCCTGACGCCGATCTGCGTGGTGGCGAGCTGGACCGCCGTCACCAAGCGGGTCCGGGAATACATGATCGCCTTCCTGGTGCTCGAGACGATGATGGTCGGCACGTTCTGCGCGCTCGATTTCGTCGTGTTCTACATGTTCTTCGAGGGCGTGCTGATCCCGATGTTCCTCATCATCGGCGTCTGGGGCGGGCCGCGCCGCGTCTATTCCGCCTTCAAGTTCTTCCTCTACACGCTGTTGGGCTCGGTGCTGATGTTGCTGGCGATCCTGGCGATCTATTTCGCCACCGGCACCACCGACATCGCCGAGGCGCTCGCCTACAACTTCCCGCCCAATCTCCAGAATTGGCTGTGGCTCGCCTTCTTCGCCTCCTTCGCGGTCAAGCTGCCGATGTGGCCGGTGCATACCTGGCTGCCCGACGCGCATGTCGAGGCGCCGACCGCGGGCTCGGTGATCCTGGCCGGCGTGCTGCTGAAGATGGGCGGCTACGGCTTCATCCGCTTCTCCCTGCCCATGTTCCCCGACGCCTCGGCGACCTTCGCGCCCCTGGTCTACACGCTCTCGGTGGTGGCGATCATCTACACCTCGCTGGTGGCGTTGGCGCAGGAGGATATGAAGAAGCTCATCGCCTATTCCTCGGTCGCCCATATGGGATTCGTCACCATCGGCATTTTCACCGTGACGCCGGAGGGGTTGCAGGGCGCGATGATCCAGATGCTGTCGCACGGCGTGGTCTCGGCCGCGTTGTTCCTCTGCGTCGGCGTGATCTATGACCGGCTGCACACGCGCGAAATCTCGCGCTACGGCGGCCTGGTCAACAACATGCCGCGCTACGCGCTGGCCTTCATGGTGTTCATGCTGGCCTCGGTGGGATTGCCGGGAACCAGCGGCTTCGTCGGCGAGTTCCTGTCGCTGATCGGCGCCTTCCAGGTCAACACCTGGGTCGCGTTTTTCGCGACCACGGGCATGGTGCTGGGCGCGGCCTATATGCTCTATCTCTATCGCCGCGTCGTCTTCGGCGTCATCACCAAGGACGACGTGCGCGCCATGCTCGATCTCTCCCCGCGCGAGGTGCTGATCTTCGCGCCGATGATCGCGGTGGTGCTGTGGATGGGAATCTATCCGGCTTCGTTCCTGCGGCCGATGCAGCCCTCGCTCGCCAATCTGATCGAGCGCGTCCAGGTTTCCGAACGCGCGCATGCCGCGTTGGCCGAGCGGTGAGGGGTTCCCCATGATTCCCATGCTCGCCGCGCCCGATTTCCTGCCCGTCCTGCCCGAGATGTTCCTGGGCGCCTGCGCCATGGCGCTGCTGCTCGTCGGCGTCTATAGCGGCGACCGCGCGGCGGGCGCCGTCTCCTGGCTGGCGGTGGCGGCGCTGGCGGCGACCTTGGCGCTGGTGCTGTACGTGCCTTACACCGCCGGCCTCGCGCGCAACGTGAGCATGTTCGGGATGTTCGTCACCGACGGGCTGGGATATTTCTCCAAGACGCTGGTGATCCTGGGCTCGGCGCTTTCGCTGGTGATCTCCATGCGCTTCAACGCGCGCGAGGGCCTGGCGCGTTGCGAATACCCGGTGCTGGTGCTGATCGCCACGGCGGGCATGATGATGATGATCGCCGCCAACGACCTGATCGCGCTTTATCTCGGGCTCGAATTGCAGAGCCTGGCGCTTTACGTGCTGGCGAGCTTCGCCCGCGACAATCTGCGCTCGACCGAGGCCGGGCTCAAATATTTCGTCCTCGGCGCGGTCGCCTCGGGCATGCTGCTCTACGGCGCCTCGCTGGTCTACGGCTTCGCCGGCACCACCAATTTCGACAGCCTGTCCAAGCTGTTCGCCGACAGCGGCGCGCCGGGCATCGGCCTCGTCACCGGCATCGTGTTCATTTCCGTGGGTCTCGCCTTCAAGGTTTCGGCGGTGCCCTTCCACATGTGGACGCCCGACGTCTATGAAGGCGCGCCGACGCCGGTTACCGCCTTCTTCTCGGTCGCGCCCAAGATCGCGGCGCTGATGCTGTTCGTGCGCGTCATGGTCGAGCCTTTCGGCGGGCTCTTGGGCGAATGGCGGCAGATCATCTGGGCGATCTCGGTCGCCTCGATGGTGCTGGGCGCCGTCGCCGCCATCAACCAGCAGAACATCAAGCGGCTGATGGCCTACAGCTCCATCGGCCATGCCGGCTACGCGCTGATCGGATTGGCGGCGGGCACCGCCGCCGGGATACGCGGCATCCTGGTCTACATGTCGATCTACCTGTTCATGAACATCGGCACCTTCGCCGTGATCTTGTGCATGCGGCGCCAGGGCAAGGCGGTCGAGCGCATCGACGATCTGGCGGGGCTGTCGCGCACCCATCCCGGCCTGGCGCTGGCGCTCGGCATCTTCATGTTCTCCATGGCCGGGATTCCGCCGCTCGCCGGATTCTTCGCCAAGCTCTATATCTTCCTCGCCGCCATCGACGCCGGGCTCTATACGCTGGCCGTGATCGGCGTGCTCGCCAGCGTGGTGGGCGCGTTCTATTACCTGCGCATCGTCAAGCTGATGTATTTCGACGAGCCCAAGGGCGCGTTCGACCGGCCCTTCGGCGGCGAGGTGCAGACGGTGATCCTGGTCGCGGCGCTGGTCATCATGTTCTTCTTCGTCTGGCCCAATCCGCTGGTGAACGGCGCCGACGCCGTGGCCGCGGCGTTGTTCGCGGGATGAGCGAGCCACCGAAGCTTCCCGGTTTCTTCCGCCTGACGCAGCTCGCGAGCGTTCCCAGCACCAGCGAGGAAGCGAAGCGCCTGGCCCGCGAGGGCGCGCCCGAGGGCACGCTCTTAACGGCGACGGCGCAAACCTCCGGGCACGGACGCCAGGGCCGCGCCTGGTTCTCGCCGCCGGGAAATTTCCACGGCTCGGTCGTGTTGCGGCCGGATTGCGCGGCGGCGACAGCGGCGCAGCTGGGCTTCGCGGCGGCGCTGGCGGTGGGCGAGGCGTGTTCGGGCTTTCTGCCCAAGAGCGCGACGCTCGCCTATAAATGGCCGAACGACGTGCTGCTGGGCGGCAGGAAAGCGGCGGGCATATTGCTGGAATCCGAGAGCGGCGGGAACGCCAAGCCGCGTTTTGTCGTGCTCGGCATCGGCGTCAATCTGGCGTCCTATCCCCCGGAGGCCGATTTCCCGGCGACCTCGCTCGAAGCGGTGGGGGCGGGACGGATCGCGCCCGAAGCGTTTCTCGAAGCCCTCGCGCCGGCCTTGCTGGTTTGGTATGAGCGGTGGCGGGAGAGCGGCTTCGGCAGTTTGCGCAGCAAGTGGCTCGAACGCGCCGCATGCTTGGGCGAAAGGATCCGCGTCAATCTCCCGCGCGAAGCGACGGAAGGGATTTTTTCCGGGCTCGATGCCGACGGCGCGCTGCTGCTCGAAACCGGCGGAAAAACCCGCCGCATCGACGCCGCCGAGGTGTTTTTCGCGGCTTAAGGAGGGCTCATGCTGCTCGCCATCAACGCCAACAACACCAACACGATGTTCGCCGTCTGGGACGGCGACAAGCTCAAGGGCGTGTGGCGCGCCGCCACCGATCCGCGCCGGACCTCCGACGAATACGTGGTCTGGCTCGACCATCTGCTCGAACTGCAAAAGCTGTCGCGCGCGAAGATCAAGCGCGCCATCATCGCCAGCGTCGTGCCCGAGGCCAATTTCAACCTGCGCCGGCTGGCCCGCGATTATTGCAAGACCGAGCCGCTGGTGGTGGGCGAGAAGGGCGTCGCGATCGGCGCCAAGGCCCTGGTCGACCGTCCCGAGGAGGTGGGAGCCGACCGCCTGGTCAACACCGTGGCGGCGCATGACCGCTTCAAGGGGCCGCTGATCGTGATCGATTTCGGCACCGCCACCACCTTCGACGTGGTCGATGGCGACGGGAATTACCGCGGCGGCGTGATCGCGCCGGGCATCAATCTCTCGCTCCAGGCGCTCCATGGCGCCGCCGCCAAGCTGCCGAGCGTGCCGATCCGCCGCACCGCCCATGTAATCGGCACCGACACCGTCGCCTGCATGCAATCCGGCATCTATTGGGGCTATATCGGGCTGATCGAGGGGCTGGTCGCGCGCATCCGCAAGGAATTCGGCGCCAAAATGAAGACCGTCGCCACCGGCGGCCTGGCGCCGCTGTTCGAGGGCGCGACCCCGGCGATCGAACGCACCGACGAACATCTGCTGCTGTGGGGGCTTTATCTCATCGCCAAGCGGAACGCGAAAAAATGAACGGCGTCTCGCCTTCGCCCAACCGGCCCGACGAGCTGGCCTTCCTGGCGCTGGGCGGCGTCGGCGAGATCGGCATGAACATGTCGCTTTACGGCTACCGCGGCCGCTGGGTGATGGTGGATTGCGGCATTACCTTCGCCGATGACACGCTGCCGGGGGTCGACGTGATCATGCCCGATCCGGCCTTCATCGCGGAACGCGCCGGCGAACTGGACGGGCTGATCGTGACCCATGCGCATGAGGATCACATCGGCGCCATCCAGTATCTCTGGCCGAAGCTCAAATGCCCGGTCTATGCCACGCCCTTCACCGCTGCGGTGCTGCGCCTGAAGCTGATCGAGGCCGGGCTCGAGCACGACGTGCCGATCACCGAAGTGCCGCTTTCGGGCAAGTTCACGGTGGGGCCGTTCGAGATCGAATTGATAACCCTGACGCATTCGATCCCCGAGCCCAACGCCGTGGTGTTGCGTTCGCCCTTGGGCACCATCCTGCACACCGGCGACTGGAAATTCGATCCCGCGCCCTTGGTGGGCGATGTCTCGGACTTCGCGGCCTTGCAGCGCCTGGGCGAAGAGGGCGTGCTGGCCATGATCTGCGATTCCACCAACGCGCTCCGGCCCGGCGAAGGCGGATCCGAAGCGGATGTGCGCAAGTCCCTGATCGAGCTGGTCGGGCGTTGCCGGCAGCGCGTGGCGGTGACGTGTTTCGCTTCCAACGTGGCGCGGCTCGAATCCCTGGCGCAGGCGGCGCTGGCGCATGACCGCCACGCCGCGCTGGTCGGCCGCTCGCTCTGGCGCATCGAGCACGCGGCGCGCGAAACCGGATACTTGCGGGGCGTGCCGCCCTTCCTGACCGAGGAAGAAGCTTCATATTTACCACGGGAAAAATCCTTGCTCATCTGCACCGGCAGCCAGGGCGAGCCGCGCTCGGCCTTGGGGCGCATCGCCGAGGACGAGCATCCCGATATCGTGCTGGAAGAGGGCGACACGGTGATCTTTTCCTCGCGCGTCATCCCCGGCAACGAGCGCGCCATCGGCCGGCTGCAAAACGCGCTCGCCAAGCTCGGCTGCGCCGTCGTCACCGATCACGACGCGCTGGTCCATGTCTCGGGCCATCCGGCGCAGGACGAATTGATCCGCATGTATCAGATGGTGCGGCCCAAGATCGCCGTGCCGGTGCATGGCGAGGCGCGGCATCTGATGGCGCAGGCGCGGCTGGCCGAGCAATGCCAGGTGCCGCAGTCGATCGTGACCAGGAACGGCGAGGTGGTGAAGCTCGCTCCCGGCCCGGCCTCGGTGGTGGGCGAGGTGCCGGTGGGGCGGCTGGTGGTGGACGGAAAATCGCTCCTTGATGCGAAGGGGGAAGCCCTTAAGAACCGCCAGCGCATGGTGTTCAACGGCGCGGCGCTCGCCACCATCGTCATGGACCGCAAGGGCAAGCTACTGGCGCCGCCGCAGGTGACGGTGCAGGGGCTGCTCGACGTGGCGGGCGATACCGAGGAGCTCGGGAGCCGCGTGGCCCAGGCGCTCGACGGGCTTTCGGCCAAGGAGTTGCGCGACGACGCGGCGGTGCGCGAGGCGGCCAGGCTGGCCGTGCGCCGTTCGCTCAAGGACTGGCACGGCAAGAAGCCAGTGACCCAGGTGCATCTGGTGCGGCTGAAAGGGGGAGCGGAATGATCGGACGCTTGAACCACGTCGCCATCGCCGTGCCCGACGTCAAGGCGGCGGCCAAGGTCTATAAGGCGTTGCTCGGGGCCGAGGTCTCGGCCCCGGTGCCCTTGCCCGGGCACGGCGTCACCACCGTGTTCGTGACCCTGCCCAACGCCAAGATCGAGCTGATCGAACCCCTGGGCGAGAAATCGCCGATCAAGGCCTTCCTCGAGCGCAACCCGGCCGGCGGCATGCACCATCTGTGCTACGAGGTGGCCGACATCCTGGCCGCGCGCAACAAGCTCGAAAGCGAAGGGGCGCGCGTGCTGGGCGACGGCGAGCCCGCGATCGGCGCCCACGGCAAGCCCGTGCTGTTCCTCCATCCCAAGGATTTCTGCGGCACACTGATCGAGCTGGAGCAGGTATAGAATGGTGTCGGATTACCCCCTCCCATTCCCTCCCCCGTGAAACGGGGGAGGGTTAGGGTGGGGGCGCGGAAGTAACGAGGCGATATGGGATAAGCGATGGCGGCCCTGGCGCTCGACATCTCGATGTATATGGTGATCTGGTGGATCGTGCTGTTCGCCGTGCTGCCCTTCGGCGTCAAGCCGGCCCGGGAAGGCGAACTCGGCCACGACGCCGGCGCGCCGCAGAAGCCGCATCTCCTCGCCAAGGCGGTCGCCACCACGGTGCTGGCGGCGCTGATCTGGCTCTTGGTGCATTGGGCGATGGTGACGGAGCTGGCGAAATTGCAGTCCGGCTGAGATGAGCGCCAAATATTGCCGGGCCGCGCCCGGCCACGAATTCCACGGCCCCTATCACGACCGGGAATACGGCTTTCCGGCGCGCGACGATGCGGTGCTGTTCGAGCGCCTGGTGCTGGAAATCAACCAGGCCGGGCTGTCCTGGCTCACCGTCTTGAAGAAGCGCGCGGCCTTCCAACGGGCGTTCCGGGGCTTCGACGTCGACAAAGTGGCGGCTTTCGGGCCGGACGACGTCAAGCGCCTGCTCGCCGACGCCGCCATCATCCGCAACCGGCTCAAGGTCGAAGCGGCGATCGACAACGCCAGGCGGATTCAGGCGATCCGGAAGAGCCACGGCTCCTTCGCCGCCTGGCTCGACGCCCATCACCCGCGCTCCAAAAACGCCTGGGTCGAACTGTTCCGGGAAACCTTCCGCTTCACCGGCGGCGAGATCGTGGGCGAGTTCCTGATGAGCCTGGGCTATCTGCCCGGCGCGCATGTGCCAAGCTGTCCGGTCCATCGCCGCATCGGGCGCAAGGCGCCTTGGCGCATCGCGCGGGCTTCGGCTAGAGTGCGGCGCGCCCGCTGAAACGACTCGGATCCCCGGAAGAATGCGCCTTACCCAGTATTTCCTGCCGCTGCTGAAGGAGAATCCGAGCGAGGCGCAGATCGTCTCGCACCGGCTGATGCTGCGCGCCGGCATGATCCGGCAATCCGCCTCCGGCATCTATACCTGGCTGCCGCTGGGCTTCCGCGTGCTCAAGAAGGTCGAGCAGATCGTGCGCGAGGAGCAGGACGCCGCCGGCGCGCAGGAATTGCTCATGCCCACCATCCAGCCGGCCGAGCTGTGGCAGGAAAGCGGGCGCTACAAGGATTACGGCGAAGAGATGCTGCGCTTTCCCGACCGGCACAAGCGCGAGCTGCTGTACGGGCCCACCAACGAGGAACTGATCACCGACATCTTCCGCAACGGGGTCAAGAGCTACCGCGACCTGCCCAAGAACCTCTATCACATCCAGTGGAAGTTCCGCGACGAGGTGCGGCCGCGCTTCGGCGTCATGCGCGGGCGCGAATTCCTGATGAAGGACGCCTATTCCTTCGACCTGGATAAGGCGGGCGCGATCGTCTCCTATTACAAGATGTTCGTGGCCTACATGAAGACGTTCAAGCGCATGGGCCTGGCGCCGATCCCGGTGCGCGCCGCGACCGGCCCGATCGGCGGCGATTTGAGCCACGAATTCCACGTCCAGGCCCACACCGGCGAGAGCCCGCTCTATTTCGACAGCGACATCGAGCAGCTCGACGAAAGCACTCTCGATCCCACCAGCCCGTCCATCCAGGATCACCTCCTCAAATGGTACGCCGCCACCGACGAGAAACACGACCCGGCCGCGTTCGCGCGCGTGCCCGAAGCGCGCCGCCGTTCGGCGCGCGGCATCGAAGTGGGCCAGCTGTTCTATTTCGGCACCAAATATTCCAAGCCGATGAAGGCGGACGTGGCCGGTCCCAAGGGCGAGAAAGTCACGGTCGAGATGGGCTCCTACGGCATCGGCGTTTCCCGCCTGGTCGGCGCCATCATCGAAGCCAGTCATGACGACGCCGGAATCATCTGGCCGGAAAGTGTCGCGCCCTTTTCGGCCGGGCTCATCAATCTGCGTGCCGGGGACGCCAAATGCGCCGCGGCATCGGACGAGCTTTACGCCAAACTCGGCCGCGCCGGGGTCGCGACGCTTTATGACGACCGCGACGAATCCGCCGGCGCCAAATTCGCCGCCATGGACCTGATCGGGTTGCCCTGGCAGCTGGTGGTCGGCCCGCGCGGCCTGGAAAAAGGCGTGGTCGAATTGAAACAACGCAAGGGCGGCGCCAAGCAGGAACTGCTCGCTCGATGCCGCGCTCAACCGGATTTTGGAGAAGCCATGATCCTCGGTGCCTTCGAACGCATGGTCGCCTTCCGCTATCTGCGCGCGCGGCGCCAGGAAGGCTTCGTCTCGGTCATCGCCATCTTCTCGCTGTTGGGCATCATGCTGGGCGTCGCCACGCTCATCATCACCATGGCGGTGATGAACGGCTTCCGCGCCGAGCTGCTGGGCCGCATCCTCGGATTCAACGGCCATGTCAGCGTCTATGCCGCCCAAGAGCCGATGACCGATTACGACGCTCTGGCGGAAAAAATACGCGCGCTTCCCGGCATCACCGCGGCGCGGCCGACCATCGAGGGCCAAGTGATGGCCACCTCGCGCAACCAGGCTTCGGGCGTGCTGGTGCGCGGCCTGTCGCCCGAGGATCTGAAAGACCAGCGGACCATATCGAACAGCCTGTCCGCCGGGGCGTTCGACGCGTTCAAGGGCGATGCCGTATTGATCGGCGCGCGGCTGGCCTTCCGCCTCGGCGTCAGGCCCGGCGACAGCATCACCCTGATCTCGCCCCAGGGCACGGCCACCGCCTTCGGCACCGTGCCGCGCATCAAGGCCTATCGCATTGCCGGCACCTTCAATGTCGGCATGTACGAATACGACAGCGGCGTGATCTTCATGCCGCTGCCGGCGGCGCAGGTTTTCTTCAACCTGCCCGCCAACGCGGTGTCGCAGATCGAGGTGTTCGTGACCAATCCCGACGACGTCGCGCATTTCGACCGTGAGATCTCGGAATCGCTCGGCCCGAATGTCCGCGTCTTCGACTGGCAGCGCAACAATCTCTCCTTCTTCAACGCGGTGGAGGTCGAGCGCAACGTCATGTTCCTGATCCTGACCCTCATCATCGTGGTGGCGGCGTTCAACGTCGTCTCGAGCATGATCATGCTGGTGAAGGACAAGGGGCGCGACATCGCGATCTTGCGCACCATGGGCGCGACCCAGGGCATGATCCTGCGCATTTTCATGTTGAGCGGCGCCTCGATCGGCTTTCTCGGCACGCTGGCCGGGCTGGTGCTGGGGGTCGAATTCGCCTGGCATATCGAGCAAATCCGTCAATTCATTCAAGCGATTATCGGCACCGACCTGTTCTCGGCCGAGATCTATTTCCTGACCCAAATCCCGGCGCGGGTCGATCCTTACGAGGTGGCATCGGTGCTGGCGATGGCGTTCGGCCTGTCCTTCCTCGCCACGATCTATCCGGCGTGGCGGGCGGCGCGGCTCGATCCGGTCGAGGCCCTGCGTTATGAGTGAGCGTCATGAGTGAGCCGGCGCTGGCGCTGAAACGCGTCGAGCGCATCTTCAAGCAGGCGGGCGGGAATCTGCCGGTGCTGCGCGGCGCGTCGCTCGCGTTGAATCCCGGCGAGATCGTGGCCCTGGTCGGTCCTTCGGGCGCGGGCAAATCCACCTTGCTGCATGTGGCGGGGCTGCTGGAGCGGCCGGACGGCGGCGAGGTGCTCTTGGACGGCCGCGATTGCGGCAAGATGGGCGACGAGGAACGCACCCTCATCCGCCGCGGCCGGATCGGCTTCGTCTATCAATTCCACCATCTGCTGCCGGAATTCTCGGCGGTGGAAAACGTCATGCTGCCGCAGATGATCGCCGGGGTTCCACGTGAAACCGCCCACGCCCGCGCGCTGGAACTTCTGGCCCAGGTGGGATTGAGCGCGCGGGCCGAACATCGCCCGGCGCGGCTTTCCGGCGGCGAGCAGCAGCGCGCCGCCCTGGTCCGCGCCCTCGCCAACAAGCCGAGGCTGCTTCTGGGAGACGAGCCGACCGGCAATCTCGACCATGTCACCTCCGACGAGGTGATGGGCGTGCTGCTGAAGTTGGTGCGCGGCACCGGCCTCGCCGCGCTTATCGCCACGCATAATCTCGATTTGGCCAAGCGCCTGGACCGTGTGCTCCGAATTCGAGGACGGCGTCATCGTCGCCGGCTGATTACTCCCGGGCGCTCAGTCGGCCAGACCCAGGAAGTCAAGAATGGCGCGATTCAATCGTAGGATGTCATCGTCAGCAAGGCGTCCGATGTGAGCTCCAATCTTCGTCTTTGGGACGGTCGTGATCTTGTCTACCATCAGCCGCCCGGCCGTCCGCAATCCATTCTCCGCATTCGGCGCGACTTGTAGCCGAAACAGAGGGGCGTCCGTCGGATCGGTCGTAAATCCGCAAATGGTGACGGAGTCCGTCGCATCAAAGCGGTCGTCCTGAAGGATCACGGCGGGACGGGGCTTGCCGGCATAGTTTGCACCACCCGCGACGGTCCAGATTTCGCCGCGCTTCACGCGTTGCCCCGGTCGGACACTGCATCGATGAAGTCTTGATCCTCCTTGGCGTGCGGGCTATTCGCGACCGCAAGCGATTGCCGGTGTGCCTCGGTCGCAAACGCGGGAGAGTGTACGTCCGGAATTCCCAGCACGTCGCGCGCAAGCGGCCGCTTTTCTTCGGGAATCTCGGGCCAGAGCGTTTCGTACAGGTCTTCCGGGATGATGAACCAAGTCGGCATCCCGTGCGACACAGGGTTGCCCTTGTCGTTCGGGTCATCCTTCCAATTCCAGCGGATGGCCAGACGAGGATTCTTGCCCCATCGGCCTAACGCCAACGACCATTCATCTTCCTGCCGCAACACGCTGATCAGGGTCCAACGGTCCTTCGGCGATATCACTGTATTTGGATCAACCATATGCACCTCCATATATAACAACATATGATCGTTCATATGTATAGAGTCAAGCCTCTGGTACAACTTCACAATGCGGCCTCGTACGCTTAACTAACGCATTAGTACGTATATAGCGTACATCACGATAGGAGGCAAAGCCATGGCCAGCGAAGCCCAGATTTCGGCGAATCGGCGCAACGCCGTCCAAAGCACCGGGCCCAAGACGGCGGCAGGCAAGAAGATGGCCAGCCGGAACGCGCAACGCCACGGTCTCCGGGCGGAGCAGGTGGTTCTGTTCGACGAGCAGGCGCGCGATTTCGCGCAATTCCACGACGGGCTGCGCGCGGCGCTCGACCCGGCCGATGCGGTCGAGGAGGAGCTGGTCGAGCGCATCGTGATTTGCGCCTGGCGGCTGCGGCGGGCGTGGCGCGCCGAAGCCTCGGTCGTTAATGACTCCGCCGGGGAGTACCGCGAACTGGCCGAAGAGGATGGATGGGAGATGAAATTCAGGCTCGGCAGGACATTCCGCCGGGTCTCGGCCGAAATGGTGCTGCTGTCGCGCTACGAGGCGGCGCTCGACCGCGCGCTGCGCCGTGCCCATGCCCAGCTGGAGCGGCGCCAGGCGCGCCGCCGCGGCGAGCCGGTGCTGGCGCCGATTTCCATCGAGGTGGACGGACTCGACGGGATCGCCGACGGCGTCTCGCCGCAAGGCAAACATGAAAACTGCCAAACGAAGCCAATTTCTCCTGGACCCCCGCTTTCGCGGGGGTGACGGGAAAGTATGAAGACTTGCTTTGAACCCCGCGAATGCTGTGACAAGCTGATCCTCCCATGACGAAGCCCGATTTCATCCATCTGCGCGCGCACTCGGCCTATTCGCTGTCCGCGGGCGCGATCAAGATCAAGGATTTGATCGCGCTGTGCCGCCGCCACGCCATGCCGGCGGTGGCCATGACCGATTCGGGCAATCTCTTCGGCGCGCTGGAATTCTCCATCGCCGCCGCCGAATCGGGGGTGCAGCCGATCATCGGCTGCGAGCTGGGCCTGCGGCGGACGGAAAGCGAAGGAAACGGCCGCATCACCGCGCGCATCGGCCCGGCCTTGCCGCCCGATCCGGTGGTGCTGCTGGTGCAAAGCCCGGCGGGCTACCGCAACCTCTTGAAACTGGTGAGCAAATCGCACATCGAAACCAGCGCTGGCGAGGCGCCGCAGATCGATATCGGCGCGCTCGAAGGTTCGAGCGAGGGGCTGATCTGCCTTTCCGGCGGACCGGGCGGCCCGGTCGGGCGGCTGTTGAACGAGGGCCAGGCTTCGGCGGCGCACGCCATGCTGAAGCGGCTCTCTGATATTTTCCCCGGCCGGTTCTATGTCGAGCTGATGCGCCACAATATCCCGGCCGAGGACCGCATCGAAGCGGCGCTGATCGAGCTTGCTTATCAACACAACCTGCCGCTGCTGGCGACCAACGACGTGTATTTCGCCAAGCGCGAGGATTACGCGGCGCATGACGTGCTGCTGTGCATCGCCCAGGGCACGACCATCGGCGATCCCAACCGCCGCCGCCTGACGCCCGAGCATTATTTCAAATCGGGCAAGGAAATGCGCATCGCCTTCGCCGATCTGCCCGAGGCCTGCGACAACACGGTGACGGTGGCGCGGCGTTGTGCCTTCATGCCCGAGGCGCATGAGCCGATCCTGCCGCCCTTCAAAAGCGATTCGGGCTTGCCCGAGGCCGAGGAGCTCAAGGCCGCGTCGCTCGCGGGCCTGGCACGGCGGCTCGAAACCCACGTCTTCCAGCCCGGGATGGACGAAGCCCAGCGCGAACAGGCGGCGCGGCCTTACCGCGAGCGGCTGCAATTCGAGCTCGACACCATCATCCCCATGGGTTTCGCGGGCTATTTCCTGATCGTCGCCGAGTTCATCCAATGGGCCAAATCCCAGGGCATACCGGTGGGGCCGGGGCGCGGCTCGGGCGCGGGCTCGGTCGTGGCCTGGGCGCTCACCATCACCGATCTCGATCCCCTGCGTTTCGGCCTGCTGTTCGAACGCTTCCTCAATCCCGAGCGCGTGTCGATGCCCGATTTCGACATCGATTTCTGCCAGGACCGGCGCGACGAGGTCATCCACCATGTCCAGGCGCGCTACGGCAGCGACCGGGTGGCGCAGATCATCACCTTCGGCAAGTTGCAGGCGCGCGCGGTGCTGCGCGACGTCGGCCGCGTCCTCGGCATGCCTTACGGCCAGGTCGACCGCATCTGCAAGCTGGTGCCCAACAACCCGGCGGCGCCGGTGACGCTGCAACAGGCGATCGACGCCGAGCCCGCCTTGCAGCAGATGCGTGCGGAAGACGAGACCGTGGACCGGCTCATGACCATCGCGCTCGAATTGGAAGGGCTTTACCGCCACGCCTCGACCCATGCCGCCGGCGTCGTCATCGGCGACAGGCCCTTGGACGAGCTGGTGCCGCTCTACCGCGATCCGCGCTCCTCCATGCATGTCACGCAGTTCAGCATGAAATACGTCGAAGCCGCCGGGCTGGTGAAGTTCGATTTCCTGGGCTTGAAGACGCTCACCGTGCTGGCCCGCGCCCGCGATCTGCTGGATGCGCGCGGGATCAAGCTCGACCTCGACCATCTGCCCTTGGACGATTCCAAGACCTACGAACTCCTCGGCCATGGCGACACGGTGGGCGTGTTCCAGCTCGAAGGCGCCGGCATGCGCGACATGTTGCGGAAACTCCGCCCCGACCGGTTCGAGGACATCATCGCCGTGGTGGCGCTCTACCGCCCCGGCCCGATGGAGAACATCCCGCGTTACATCGCGGTGAAGCACGGGCTGGAAAAGCCCGAATACATGCATCCCTCGCTCGAGCCCATCCTCGAGGAAACCCACGGCATCATCATCTACCAGGAACAGGTGATGGAGATCGCCAAGGTGCTGTCGGGGTATTCCTTGGGAAGCGCGGATCTCCTGCGCCGCGCCATGGGCAAGAAGATCAAGTCCGAGATGGAAGCGCAGCGCCGGCAGTTCATCGACGGCGCCAAGGCGCATGGCGTCAACGGCGCGCTCGCCGAACACATCTTCGAGCAGGTGGCGAAATTCGCTGGCTACGGCTTCAACAAATCCCATGCCGCGGCCTATGCGCTGGTCGCCTATCAAACGGCCTATCTCAAGGCCAATCACCCGGTCGAGTTCCTCGCCGCCTCCATGACCCTCGATCTCGGCAACACCGACAAGCTCAACGTCTTCCGCCAGGAATGCGCGCGGCTTGGCATCAAGATTCTTCCCCCGACATCAACCGCTCCGATGCCGTCTTCTCGGTTGAGGAGACGCCGTTGGGTCCCGCCATCCGCTACGCGTTGGCCGCGGTCAAGGGCGTGGGCGCCTTGGCCATGAAAGCTACGGTGGCGGAGCGCAAGGCCAACGGCCCGTTCACGGATCTGTTCGACTTCGCCCGGCGGCTCGACCCCAAGAGCTTCAACCGCCGCCAGTTCGAAAGCCTGATCAAGGTCGGCGCCTTTGACGCGCTGAACGCCAACCGGGCGCAGAGTTTCGCCGCGATCGAGATGCTGCTGCGCCACGCCGCATCCTCGGCCGACGACCGCGGCAGCGGCCAGGTCAGCCTGTTCGGCGGCGAGGCGGGGCAGGGACCGGTGCCCGCCTTGCCGGCCGCTTCCGACTGGCCCACGGCCGAACGGCTGCACAAGGAATTCGAGGCCATCGGCTTCTATCTTTCGAGCCATCCGCTCGACGCCTATGCCAAGAGCCTGGCGCGGCTCGGGATTTCCTCCTATGCCGAACTGCCGCGCCGGCTGGCAAGCGGCGGCGGCACGCGCCACCGGCTCGCCGGGGTGGTGATCGGCAGCAAGGAGCGCACCTCGGCGCGCGGCAGCCGCTTCGCCTTCATCCAATTGTCCGACATGAGCGGGGTCTACGAGGTGATGGCCTTCGCCGAGGTGCTGCGCGACAGCCGGGCGCTGCTGGAATCGGGCCAGCCGCTGCTGGTGACGGCCGATGTGCGCACCGAAGGCGATACCATGCGCCTCACCGCGCAGCGTTTCGAGGCGCTGGACAAGGTCGCGGCCACCGCCGTGGCCGGGCTCAAGGTGGTGCTGAGCGAAGGCGCGGACCTCGCGCCGTTCAAGGCGATGATGGCGGGCGAAGGCGGCGGGCGCGGCCGGGTGAGCGTGGTGGTGCCGCTCAAATCCCAGCGCGAGGTCGAGATCGCGCTGCCGGGCGGCTTCAAGGTGACGCCGCGCCTGACCGCCGCGGTGGCGGCCATTCCCGGCGTGATCGAGGTCTTGGAGATCTGAGCCGTCATAACCGGGGCTCCGCCGGAGCAATTCTCTGGATTGCTTCGTCGCGGCGCTCCTCGCAATGACGTCATTGCGAGCGAAGCGAAGCAATCCAGCCTGGGTTCTTAATCCACGACCCGGTTTCGTCGCCCGGCTTTACGCGCCGGTTTCGTCCCGGACAAGAATACCGACGCTTTATTAATGAACTCGTTCTTCATTTGACATGGCGCATTAACTATTATGGTCTTTGAATTCTATATTTCGCCTTGATTGAAGGTTTTTGTTCTTGCATTAGGATTACTTCCGTTTATATTAACTCCACGACAATAACCTTAACGGCGCCGCCACAAGACGCCGAATTCAGCGGGGGTTTGGTTTCCGATGGTTGGCCGCCACACTGGCATGCAAAGCCGCCCGGGATGGGTCCTGGAACCCGATCTCGATCCGGTCGACGAGCAGTTGCGCCGACGCCGCTGGCGCATCCTGCGGGCCGTGCTGCCGATGGGCCACGGGCTCGATCCCTTGCCGACTTGGGTCAAGACGCCGGAGCAATTCATCGGCTGGCTGATCGGCCGCTTGAGCCCGGCGGGTCTCAGGACCTATTTCGAGGATCTCGAAGGGATCGCCAAGCAAACCTGCGATCTGGAGCTGCTGCGCCTGGCGCGCCGTTATCAGGGCCAGCGCTAAGGCCGGGACTATTCGCCTGCGCGCCGCGTCTTGGCGCTTGAGTGCAGGCGCCCAATTTCTCTAAGCTTGGATCATGAGTCCGCAGATTCTCCGCCAAGCCAAGTTTTCAGTGGGCCAGATCGTCCGCCACCGGCTCTTTCCGTTCCGCGGCGTCATTTATGACGTCGACCCCACCTTCAGCAACACCGAGGAGTGGTACCAGTCGATTCCGGCCGAGCGCCGGCCGTCGAAGGACCAGCCTTTCTATCACCTGCTGGCGCAGAACGCCCAGGGCGGCCCCTACGAAGCCTATGTTTCGGAGCAGAACCTGCTGCCCGATGCCGAGAACGGCCCGGTGGTCCATCCGATGATCGACGTCATGTTCGAGAAGATCGCGGGCGACCATTACGTGCTCCGCCCGCAACGCCGGCAGTAGTCCCGCCGGCTCTCTAGCTGCGCTTCCAGGTGAAGACCGAGGACACGGCGTAGTTCCACACCGAGCCCACGATCACGCCGGCGACGCCGGCCGCCCACCAGATCTGCCGCCAATTGTAGAAGAAGGCGGCGAGGCCGACATTGGCCACCGCGCCCACCGAGCAGATGAGGTAGAAGGACAGCAGGCCGCGGATTAGGCGTAGCCCCTTCAGGCGCTGGTCGCGATAGGTGAAGAGATTGTTGAGGAAGAAGTTCGAGGTCATCGCCACCATGGTGGCGACGGTTTGCGCCACGATGAAGCTGAACCCGGCGAGAGTGAGGCCGGTCCACAGAGTCGCCAGGTGAACGATCAGGCCCAGGCCGCCGATCAGGGCGAAGAGGGCGAAGCGGACCGGGATGACGTGCCCCACCAGCTTGTCGGCCAGGAGCATGCCGAATTCCCACACCACCATGGTGTCGAGCTTGCTTTCGCCGTAACGCCGCTGGCGGAATTCATAGGGCAGTTCCTTGAAGCGCGGCGGCTGCGGCGAGGAGGCCATCAGGTCGAGCAGGATCTTGAAGCCCTGACCCGACAGTTTGCGCACCGCGCGCTCGAAGACCTCGCGCCTCAGCATGAAGAAGCCGCTCATCGGATCGGCGATCTCGGCCTTGCAGATCATGCGCGAGAGCTTGGTGGCGAAACCGCTGATGTTGGCCCGCGTGCTGTTCCATTGGCCGATGCCGCCACCGTCGACATAGCGCGAACCGATCACCAGATCGTAAGGCTCGTCGCGCAAGGTCGACAGCATCGCCGGCAAAAGGGTTTCATCATGCTGCAGATCGGCGTCCATGACCGCGATATAAGGCGATGTCGAAGCCAGGATGCCCTCGATGCAAGCGGTGCTGAGGCCGCGCCGCCCGATGCGATGCAGGCAGCGTACGCGCGGGTCGATCCGGCCGATCTCGCGCACTTGCTCGGGCGTGCCGTCGCGGGAATCATCGTCGACGAAGATCACTTCCCAGCGCGTGCCGGCAAGCGCCAGCTCGAGCCGTTCCAGAAGCGGCGCGATGTTCTCGCGCTCGTTGAGCGTCGGGATCACCAGGGTGAGTTCAGGCGCCTTGGCGGCCACGATCCGCGGCTCGGTCCGGTGCGCGAGGGCTTCGCTCATGACGCGGTGTTTCTCCTTATTCTCCAATACCTTATTCCCCGGGTTGGCGACAAGAACAATGCATGACTCCAGCGTGTCAAATCGTCCGTTCTGTCGTAGGATCGCCGCCGCCAATCAAGGGGACTCGCCGCAGCCATGGCCAAACGCGCGTTGATCACCGGAATCACCGGCCAGGACGGCTCTTATTTAACCGAATTCCTGTTAGGAAAAGGTTACGAAGTCCATGGCATGCTGCGCCGGTCGAGCCTGTTCAACACCGACCGGATCGACCACCTCTATCACGACCCCCATGTTTCGGGCGCCAATCTCAGCTTGCATTACGGCGACCTGACGGACGCCACGGCGCTGCGCCGGGTGTTCGAAGGGGTGCAGCCGGACGAGGTCTATAACCTCGGCGCGCAAAGTCATGTGAAGGTGTCGTTCGAGATTCCCGAATACACCGCCGATGTCGACGCGCTCGGCACCTTGCGTCTGCTCGAGACCATGCGCGATCACGTCGCCCACGGCAATCGCAAGTTGCGGCTTTACCAGGCGGGCTCCTCCGAGATGTTCGGCGCGGCCAAGCCGCCGCAGAACGAGCAGACGCCGTTTTACCCTCGTAGTCCTTATGCCGTGAGCAAGGTGGCGGCGCATTGGTACGCGGTCAATTACCGCGAGGCCTACGGCCTGTTCATCGCCAACGGCATCCTGTTCAACCACGAAAGCCCGAAGCGCGGCGAAACCTTCGTTTCCCGCAAGGTGACCCGCGCGGTCGGACGCATCAAGGAAGGGCTGCAGGAAAAGGTCTTCCTCGGCAATCTCGATGCCCGGCGCGATTGGGGTTTCGCCGGCGATTACGTCGAGGCGATGTGGCTGATGCTGCAGCAGGAAAAGGCCGAGGACTATGTCGTCGCCACCGGGCAATCCCACAGCGTGCGCGAACTGGTCGAAATCGCCTTCGCCGCCGCCGGGCTCGACTGGAAGAAGCATGTCGAGATCGACAAGCGCTACTTGCGGCCCACCGAAGTGGACGCGTTGCAGGGCGATCCGTCCAAGGCGCAGAAACAGCTCGGCTGGCGCGCACGCGTCGGCTTCAAGGACTTGATCGTGATGATGGTGAAGCACGATCTCGACCTGGCGCGGCGCGAGAAGACGCTCAAGCAAGCGGGCTATGACGGACCGGCGCGCGGCGCCGCCTCGGCCGGGGTTTGAGCTTGGCCAGTGCCAAACCAGCGGCCAAAGCCGTGCCGGTGATATTTCCGCTGGCCGGTCGGCGCGTCGCCGTGGCCGGAGCGGCCGGCATGGTCGGCGGCGCATTGCTGCGCCGCTTGGCCAGCCAGCATTGCGAGGTGTTGGATATGAAGCGCGGCGATGCCGATCTGCGCCGCCAGGACGCGGCCGAAGCCTGGATCGAGCGAGCGCGGCCCGACGCGGTCTTCGTTGCCGCCGCCCGGGTGGGCGGCATTCTCGCCAATTCGACCCGGCCGGCGGAATTCCTCTACGACAATCTGATGATCGCCGCCAATTTGATCGAGGCGGCGCGCCAGCAGGGCGTCAA
This sequence comes from uncultured Alphaproteobacteria bacterium, assembly GCA_963810055.1. Taxonomy (GTDB): domain Bacteria; phylum Pseudomonadota; class Alphaproteobacteria; order ATCC43930; family CGMCC-115725; genus REEB95. The sequence goes on from CAWEME010000001.1 coordinate 57,159, forward strand.
GAAGCTGTTGTATCTCGGTTCCTCCTGCATCTATCCGCGCCTGGCGGAACAGCCGATGGTCGAGGATTCCCTGCTCACCGGGCCGTTGGAGCCGACCAACCAATGGTATGCGATCGCCAAGATCGCCGGCTTGAAACTGTGCGCGGCCTATCGCCGGCAATGGGGCTGCGATTTCATTTCGGCTCAGCCGACCAATCTCTACGGTCCGGGCGACACCTTCGATTTGCAGGCGAGCCACGTCATCCCGGCGCTGATGCTCAAGACCCACCGCGCCAAGCAGGAGAATGCTCCGAGCGTCGAAATCTGGGGCACCGGCAAGCCGCGGCGCGAATTCCTCCATGTCGACGATCTGGCCGACGCGCTGGTGTTCCTGATGGAGCGTTATACCGGCGAGAGCCACGTCAATGTCGGCTGGGGCGAGGACGTCACGGTTTCCGAACTGGCCAAGCTGGTGGCCGGGGCGGTCGGATTCAAGGGCGCGTTCCACTTCGACACATCCAAGCCCGACGGCTCGCCGCAGAAGCTTTTGGACGTGGGGAAGCTCGACGCCATGGGCTGGCGGCCGCGCATCCATTTGAAGGAAGGGCTGGCCGACACCTATCGCTGGTTCCTCGAGCACACGGCATGAACGGGCAGGACCGATGAGCCAGGGTACGGTGCGCCGCAAGGACAAGGAGATGAGCCGGCAGGAGGTCGAGGACCTGCTCGGCCGCGCTAGCCTGGCGCATTTCGGCACCGTGGACGCGGACGGCCAGCCTTATGTGGTGCCCAACCTGTTCGTCTACGCCGAGGGCAAGGTCTATCTCCACACCACCGCTGTGTCGGGCCACTTCAAGCAGAATGTCGGGCAGAATCCTCGCATCTCCTTCGAGATCGCCGAGATGGGACAGATCTTTCCCTACGGCGAATTCGAATGCGACACCACGGTGAGCTATGTCAGCGTGGTGGGTTTCGGCATAGTGCGCATCGAAACCGACCGCGCGAAGAAGGCGCTGTTCTTCGACCGCTTCATGGCCAAATACGCCGATCCCAAGTGGCAAGCCAGGCCCAAGAGCTTCTACCCGCGGCTCGACGAGGTGACGATCTACGTCATCGAGGTGGAAAATCTCACCGGCAAGAAGGGTCCGCTGCCCGGCTTGTCCGAGCAATGGCCGGCCAAAAACATGACCAAGTCGCCCGGCGTCAAGGCGCCGGCCAAGCCGCCCGAGGGACACTGAGAGGCTAGGCGCCGTTCCGGCCGCTGACGTGAATCGCGCGCCACAGTCGCTCGGGCGTGGCCGGCATCTCGAAATGCCTTATGCCCAGAGGCGCGAGCGCGTCGTTGACCGCGTTCATCACCGCCGGCAGCGCGCCGACGCAGCCGGCTTCGCCCGCGCCCTTGATGCCCAAGGGATTGTTCTTGGCCGGGACGTCGTTGTTGCCGACGGCGAATAACGGAAAATCCCCGGCGCGCGGCATGCAATAATCCATGAACGAGCCGCTCAAGAGCTGGCCGCTTTCCTTGTCGTAGACCATGTTCTCGCACAAAGCCTGGCCCGCGCCCTGGGCGATGCCGCCATGGATCTGGCCCTTCAGCAGCAGCGGGTTGACCACCACGCCGACATCGTCCACTACCGCGTAGCTCACGATCCGGGCCACGCCGGTATCGGGGTCGATCTCGATCTCGCAGAGATGGCAGCCATTGGGGAAAGTGCCGGCGGGCGGGCGGAACACGGCGTTGGCGCTCAGGCCCATCTCGATCTCGGGCGGCATGCGCTGCATGTTGTAGGAGGCCTTGGCGACCGTGATCAGGTCGATCGACTTGTCGGTGCCGGCCACATTGAACTTGCCGTCGGCGAATTCGATGTCGAGCGCCGAGGCTTCGAGCAGATGGCCGGCGATCTTCTTGCCCTTTTCGATGATGCGTTCGGCGGCCAGCTTCAAGGCCGCGCCGCCGACCGAGAGGGTGCGCGAGCCGAACGTGCCGCGGCCGTGGAACACCTTGTCGGTGTCGCCGTAGATCAGCGTCACCTGGCCGGGTTCGAGGCCGAGGAAGTGGTTGGCCAATTGCCGGAAGGCGGTTTCATGGCCCTGGCCGTGGCTGTGGCTGCCGAGCAGGAAGGTGGCGCCGCCGGTGGCGTCGAAGCGGATTTCCATGGCCTCTTCGAAGGGCGAAGCCGCCGGCCCGCCCGCCACCTCGATCACCGAAGCGAGACCCACGCCGTAAAGCTTGCCCGCCTTGCGCGCCGCTTCCTTCCGCGCCGCGGCGCCTTTCCAGTCGCCGAGTTCGAGCGCCAGATCCATGGTCTTCTCGAACTCGCCGCAGTCATAGGTGAACACCAGCCCGGTCTTGTAGGGCATGGCCGAAGGCGGAATCATGTTGCGGCGGCGCAGCTCGGCGCGGTCGATTTTGAGTTCGCGCGCGGCGATGTCGATGATGCGCTCGATGCAGTAAGAGGCCTCGGGCCGTCCCGCGCCGCGATAGGGGCAGGTCGGGTTGGTGTTGGAAAACACCCCGGTCACCTTCACATGGATCGCGGGCGTGGTGTAGGGCCCGGCCAGCCCGCCCAAATTGCCCACCGGCACGTGCAGTCCGTTGGAAGCGAGATAGGCGCCGAGATTGGCGATGGTCTCGACATTGAGCGCCAGGAACTTGCCGTTGCCGTCGAGCGCCAGCGAAACCTCGGATACGTTGTCGCGCGCATGATGGTCGCCGACGAAGGATTCGCCGCGTTCGGCGATCCATTTCACCGGCCGTCCGGTCTTCTTCGCCGCCCACAGCACCAGCGCGTATTCGGGAAAGGCGCTGCCCTTCATGCCGAAGCCGCCGCCGACATCGGGCGAGATCAGGCGGAACTTGCTGGCCGGCAGCTTGAACACCTGGTCGGCGAGATCGGCGCGCATCAGATGCGGCGCCTGCAGCCCGGCATGGAGGATGTAGCGTTCCTCGCGGGTGTCGTAGAACCCGAGCGCGGTGCGCGCCTCCATCGGGTTGGGCGCGACGCGGTTGATGACGAAGCGTTCCTTGATCACGTGCTTGGCCTGGGCGAAGGCCGCCTTCACCTTCTCCTCGTTGCCGACATGCTCGACGAAGCAGATGTTGCCGGGCGATTCGTCCCACACATTGGGCGCGCCCGGGCGCCAGCGTCCCGGCGGTGTCGGTGACCGAGGGCAGGGTTTCGTAGTCCACCTCGACCAGCTCGGCCGCGTCCTTGGCGAGCGCCGAGGGTTTCCGCGATTACGGCAACGACCGGATCGCCGACATGCCGCACCCGGTCGAGCGCCAGGATGCGGTAGGGCGTGGAGAAATTCGGGCTGCCGTCCGGCCGCTTGCGCGAAACCCGGGCGCGCAACGTGCCGAGCTTGTCGGAATCGGCGTCCTTGCCGGTGAGCACGGCGAGCACGCCGGGCAGGGCCTCGGCCGCCTTGGCGTCGATGCGCTTGATGCGCGCCGCGGCATGGGGCGAGCGCAGCACGTAAAGATACGCCTGGCGCGGGAGGACGATGTCGTCGACATAACGGCCGCGCCCGCGCAACAGCTGCAAATCCTCGGTGCGCGGCACCGGACTGCCGAGATCGAATTCACGCATGGTCCGGGAAAATCCTCCAAAACCGGCACGGGAAGGCCCGCGATCCTGCCCTTTCGGTCCCACTCCTGTCTAGGTGTCGCGTGGCATAATCGATCGAGGGGGCCGATTGACAGGCTCCGCGCCAGCCGTGAAAGTTGATCCTGGGGGAAATCAAGAATGAACGGATACCGTCGCGTTGCCGGAGCGGCCTTACTTTTGGCTTCGCTTGTGACGACCTCCGCGGCGCGCGCCGAGGAGCCGCTTCATCTCCGCCTCGGCTGGGCGGTCATTCCCGGCCAGCTCGTCGCCATCCTCTACAACAAGCCCGATATCCTCAAGCATTACGGAAAGTCCTACACCACCGAAACCATCCGCTTCCGCGGCAGCGCGCCGCAGATCACCGCGCTCGCCTCGGACCAGATCGACATCGCCGCCTTCGCCTTCTCCACCCTCGCGCTCGCCATCCAGAACGCGCATATGGAGGACGTCCGCGTCATCGGCGACCTCTACCAGGACGGAATATCCGGCTATTACGCCAACGAATACGCGGTGCGCGCCGACAGCGACATCAAGCGGGTCGAGGATCTGAAGGGCAAGGTGGTGGCCTCGAACGGCATCGGCGGCGCCGCCGACATGGGGCTGCGGAAAATGCTGCGCGCCCACGGGCTCGAGGAAAACCGCGACTATCAGCTGGTCGAGATCGAATTCCCCAACATGCTCACGGCGTTGACCGCGAAGAAGATCGACCTCGGCGCGTTCGTCATGCCGTTCGCCTATATCGGCCACCAGCAGGGTGCGATCCGCACGCTCTTCACCATCCGGGATTCGATGGGTGAAACCCAGGCGACGCTGATGGCCGCGCGCGCGTCCTTCATCGCCGCGCATCGCGCGGCGTTGGTCGATTTCTTCGAGGACACGCAGATCGCTTTGCACTGGTTCTACGATCCCAAGCACCGCGACGCGGTTCTCGCATTGCTGGCGGGCTTCACCAAGGAGCCGGAATCGGATTTTTCGCCCTGGCTGTTCGTCAAGGGCCAGGACTATTACCACAATCCCGACGCACGGCCCAATCTCAAGGCGCTGCAAAACAACATCAACACCCAGAAGCAGCTGGGATTCCTCGACATCGACATCGACGTGAAGAAATATTCCGACCTCTCATTGGTCGACGAGGCTGCCAAGCGACATCATTGATATCGCTTGCCTATTTTCGCGTCACAGCGACGTTACGGCCGGTTGACAGGGACCCTTGCAGCCGCGAAAGTCGGCGAAAGCGGCGCGAATTCGGGCCGCTGCGTGGAGGGAGGAAGATAAAAAATGTGCAAGAAACGCCTGACGGCGGTGCTGACCGCCATGGCTTTTAGTCTCGCCGTTGGAACGGTTCTATTCTCGGCAACGCTCCTGACGAGTCCCGCGGCCCACGCGGACGAACCGCTGAAGCTGCGCATCGCCTGGGCGGTGATCCCGGGCCAGCTCACCGCCGTGCTGTTCGACAACAAGGACATCCTCAAGCATTACGGCCAGAGCTATACGGTCGAACTCCAGCATTTCCGCGGCAGTACACCGGAGCTGACGGCGCTCGCCACCGGCGACATCGATCTCGCTTCTCTCGCCTTCTCCTCCTTCGGCCTCGCCATCCAGAACGCGCACATGGACGATCTGCGCGCTGTCGCCGATCTCTACCAGGACGGCATTCCGGGTTATTACTCGAGCGAATACATGGTTCGCGCCGACAGCGGCATCAAACGCGTCGAGGACCTGAAGGGCAAGATCATCGCCACCAACGCCATCGGCGGCGCGGTGGACATCGCCTCGAAGGCGATGCTGCTGAAGCACGGGCTCCAGGACAAGCGCGACTACCAGGTGGTCGAGGTGGAATTTCCCAACATGCTGTCGGCGATCGAGTCGAAGAAGATCGATCTCGCCACCATGATCATGCCGTTTTCGATCGAAGCCCATAAACAGGGCAATCTCAAGACCCTCTTCACCGTGGGCCAGGCGATGGGCGAGGCCCAGACCACGCTGTTGACGGCGCGCGCGCCGTTCATCGCCGCGCATCGCGCCGTTCTGGTCGATTTCTTCGAGGATTGGATCCGCGCGCTGCACTGGTTCTACGATCCCAAGAACCGCGACGCGGCGATCAAGATCATCGCCGATTTCACCAAAAAGCAGCCGAGCGAATATTCCGGCTGGCTCTTCACCAAGAAGGACAACTTCCGCAACCTCAACGCCATGCCGAACCTGAAGGCGTTGCAGAACAATCTCCAGGTCCAGAAGCAACTGGGCTTCCTCAACATGGATATCGACGTTGGCAAGTATTCCGACGTGTCCATCGTCACCGAAGCCGCCAAAAGGCTGCACTGACCGACATGGATGGCACCAGAATGTCGACCGGTATCCAATTTAAGACGGTAAACCACACCTACCGTCCGCCGCGCGGCAAGCCGGTGCTGGCGCTGGAAGGCGTCTCGCTCGAGGTCAAGGACCGCGAATTCCTGGCGCTGCTTGGCCCTTCGGGCTGCGGCAAGAGTACCTTGCTCTATCTTCTCGGCGGTTTCCTGCCGGTCGAAAGCGGCGAAATCTCGGTCGGCGGCAAGAAGGTGCATGGTCCCGGCCCGGACCGCGGCATCGTGTTCCAGCACTTCGCGCTCTTTCCTTGGAAGACGGTGCGGCAGAACGTGCTCTATGGCCTCGAGAAGCAACATGTGCCGAAGCTCGAGCGAGCGCGCCGCGCCCAGGCGATGATCGAGCTGGTGCATTTGAACGGATTCGAGGACAGCTATCCCTCGCAGCTTTCGGGCGGCATGAAGCAGCGCGTGGCGATCGCGCGCACGCTCGCGGTGGAACCCGAAATCCTGCTGATGGATGAGCCCTTCGGCGCGCTCGACGCGCAGACCCGCGCGCTGATGCACGAGGAGTTGCTGGCCATCATGCGGCGCGCGCCCAAGACGGTGGTGTTCGTCACCCATGACGTGCGCGAGGCGGTTTATCTCGCCGACCGCGTAGCGGTGATGTCGGCGCGGCCGGGACGGATCAAGGAGATCGTCGACACCAAGCTGCCCGGCGGCGTCAACCCCGAAGTCCAGCAGAGTCCGGAATTCGCCCAGAAGGTCGAGCATCTCTGGCAATTGGTGCGCGACGAGGCGATCAAGGCCCAAGCCCAGGCCGGACGCGGATGATCTTCCGTTTTCTCATCCGCATCTTCCCCCTGGTTCTGCTCGCGGGCCTGTGGGAGATCGCGCCGCGCATCGGCTTGGTCAATCCCGAGGTGCTGCCGCCGGCAAGCGCGGTGGCGAGCGCCTGGTACGGCCTGCTCATGTCGGGCGATCTCGTCACCAACGGCGTCTCTTCGCTCATCAACGTCTCAGCTGGCCTCGCGCTCGGGATCGTCGTCGGCATAGCGGCGGGCGTGCTGATGGCGTGGTATCCGGTGGTCGACGCGTTGGTCAGTCCCTTGATGAAAAGCCTTTATCCGATGCCGAAATCCGCGCTCATCCCGGTGATGATCCTGTGGTTCGGATTGGGCGCCGGCTCCAAGATCGCGTCCATATTCATGGGCTGTCTCTTGCCGGTGGTGTTGAGCTCCTATAACGGCGCGCGCGGCGTGGAACAGACCCTGATCTGGTCGGCGCTGGGATTGGGCGCCTCGCGCCGGCGCGTGCTGTGGGAGGTGGTGGTACCCGGCGCGCTGCCCGAGATCATGGCCGGCATCCGCAACGCGCTGGCGATATCCTTCATCCTGCTGGTGAGTTCGGAGTTCCTGGTCGGCCAGCGCGGCCTGGGCTATCTCATCTCCTTCCTCGGCGACGGCGGCGTCTACGACGCCATGTTCGCCGCCGTGCTGACGGTTTCGGCGTTCGGCTTCTTCGCCGACCGCATCTATCTCTATTTCATGCAGCGCACGCTGCGTTGGCGCGAATGAGCGAGAATTCCGGACGTTCCGCCCGCGAATATGGGCTGATGGCGCTGCGCGTCTTCTCGATCGCGGCGGTGCTCGGCGCCTGGCAGATCACCGCCATGGCGCATGTCTTCTCCGATTTCCTGCTGCCGTCGCTGAGCGAGGTGCTGCTGCGGCTCTACCGCGATCTGGTTTCGGGCGATCTGATCCGCGGCATCGAGCTGACGCTGATCCGCACCTTCATCGGCTTTATGATCGCGGCGGCGGGGGGCGTGGTCATCGGCGTCGCCATCGCGCGCATTCCGGTGGCGCGCTGGTTCTTCGATCCGCTGGTCTCGGTCGGGTTGCCCATGCCCAAGGTCGCCTTCCTGCCGATCTTCATGCTGTGGTTCGGCGTGTTCGACGTCTCGAAGGTGCTGATGATCGCCTTTTCCTCGATCTTCCCGGTGATCGTCGAATCCTGGGCCGGAACGCAGAACATCGACAAATACATGTCGTGGTCGGCGATGAGCCTGGGCGTAGGCCCACGGCGGTTCTTGTGGGAGATCGCGCTGCCGGCGGCGCTGCCGCAGGTCTTCACCGGGCTTCAGGTTGCGCTGCCGATTTCGCTCATCGTCGCCATCATCTGCGAGATGCAGATGGGCGGGCAGGGGCTCGGCGGCTCGATCATGACCGACATGCGCTTCGCCGATTCGCCGGGCGTGTTCTCCGGCATCGTCGCTATCGCCTTGGTCGGCATGGTGCTGGTCAAGGCGATGGAGCTGGTGCGCCGCCGCCTGCTGATCTGGCACCAGGAGACGCAGGCGGAGTGAAGCCGCTTTACGGCTCCTAGCCCAGCACCGCGCCCGGCTTCTATCCCCGCCTCGCCGGCGGGGATTTTCTTGTCCTCGTCGAAGCGGCAGCGCCGCACCTCGATGAAGCCGCCTTGCGCATAGACCGAAAAGCCTTCCGGCCCGGAGGCCGTGACCTGGCCGAGGCGCAAGCCCTTGATCGTGCCGAAACTGCGGGCGAGCTTCTTGCGCGCGTCGAACAGATGCAGCCGCTTGCCCTTGAAACTGGTCCAGGCGCCGGGCGCGGGATCGCAGCCGCGGATCAGGTCGTAGATGCGGTCGATCGGGCCGGCCCAGTTGATGCGCGATTCCGCCTGGCGCACCCAGCCTTCATAGGTCGCCTGGGTTTCGTCCTGCGGGGTCTCGCGGGCCTTGCCCTTGACCACCGCCTCCGCCGCCTCGATCAGCCCGGCCACGCCCATGTGGAAGATCTTGTCGAAATAGAGCGAACCCACGGTGTCGTCGGGGCCGATCTCGACCTCGCGCTGCAAAATCATCGGTCCTTCGTCGAGCCCGTCGACCGGCCGCAGGATGGTGAAGCCGGTCTTGGTCTCGCCGTTGATGACCGCCCAGTTGATCGCCGCCGGGCCGCGATGCTTGGGCAACAGCGAAGGATGGAACAGCAGCATGCCGTGCTTCGGAATCCGGATGAAGGATTGCGGCAGGAACTGGGTGACGAAGGCGAGAATGCCGATATCGGCCTTGAGGCTTTTGAGCGCCTCCGGCGCCTCGGTGGCGGAATAGCTCTGGAACTGGAACACCGGCAGATGCTTTTCGACCGCGGCGAGCTTCAGCGGATCGGGCTTGACGCCGGGCGTGTCGGGCAGCGACGAAGACCCCGGCGACGTCGTCGCCGCGGCCGATAAACGCCTCCAGCACGGCCTTGCCGAAGGCCTGCTGGCCGATGATCACCACCCGCATCAAACTCCCCCGAACCCCCGAATCAAGCGACAAGATTTATCACGCGCGGGCGGCCGCGCTCAAATTAAAGCCGTCGGCGAGGCGCGAAAATGTCTCATGCGGCGCGTTCCAGCTTGATAGCCGGGGCAGGGCCAGGAGCTCGGTTCCCCGGGTGAAGCGCGCGAGACTTTGCACCGTGTCGGCCAGGGCGGGGCCGCTATCCGGGCTTTCGCAAACCACCACCGCCCTCGGGGTCAGGCGCCGTCCGCGCAGCGCCGCGAGCGCGGTCAAGGCGTGGCTCTGCGCGCCGAGATAGCTGCCGGATACCAGCAAGACGGGAATCCCGAGCTCGGCCATCCAGTCGAGAACGGTGTGTTTCTCCGCGAGCGGCGACATGACGCCGCCGACGCCCTCGATCAGCAGATCGTCCGGCCCATCGATCGCGGCGGCGACGGCATCGCGGCAGAATTTCACCAGCGCGGCGAAATCGACATTCTTGCCCTCCCGCTTCGCCGCCATGTCGGGCGCCAGCGGCGCGCGGAAGCGCCAGGGCGAAATGCGATCGAGCTCGGCCGGCACGACGCTCGCGGCCGAGCGCCGTCAGCAGCCGGCCGGGGTCGCTTTCCGCGCATGCGCGATGCGTCGAAACCGCTGGCCAGCGGCTTGAGCGCCGCGACTGGCCGCACGCGGCGGCGGAGTTCGGCGACGACGCCGCAGGTAACGAAGCTCTTGCCGATATCGGTTCCGGTGCGCGGTGACGAAAAGCGCGCTCATGCGACAGGACGACAGGCCGCGAACCAGCGCGGCAAGCCGTCAGGATCGCATCGTCCGGATGAAGCGCGGTGAAAGTCAGACGCAGCCGCGCCGTGCCCTCGGGCACGGTGGGCGGGCGGATGGCGACGGCGAGAAATCCCGCGCGCTCCAGCATCCGGGCCGCTTCGAGCGCGCGCGCAGTCTCTCGCCAGTATGACCGGGACGATCGGGCTTTGCGCCTGCGTCGAGCCCGGCGGCCGCGGTGAAGGCGCGGGCCTTGATCAGCGGCGCCGCGACCAGATCGCGGCCGCGCGCGATGATGTCGAGCGCGGCGATCGCGCCGGCCACGAGGCGGGCGGCAATCCGGTGGAGTAGACGAAGCTGCGCGCCCGGTTCTTGACCAGATCGACGACATCGCGCGAGGCGCAGAGATAGCCGCCATAGCCGCCGGCCGCCTTGCTGAGCGTGCCCATCTGCAACGGCACTTCGGCCTCCGTGTCATGGGCGAAGGCCGAGCCGCGTCCGCCGCCGATCACGCCCAGCCCGTGCGCGTCATCGGCCAGCAGCCAGGCATCGTAGCGTTTGGCAAGCTCGCCGAGTTCGGGCAGCGGCGCGAGATCGCCATCCATCGAGAACACGCCGTCGGTGGCGATGAGCGCGTGCCCGTGCCGCTTGCGGTGTTCCTGCGAGCAAGGCTCGCCGCATGGGCGAGATCGTTGTGGCGGTAAGCCTGCAGATTGGCGCCGCGACAGCTGCGCGCCCGGCCCAGAGACAGGCATGGGAGAGTTCATCCACCAGCACGAGATCGTCCTCGCCGATGAGCGCCGGGATGATGCCGGTATTGGCGAGATAGCCCGAGCCGAAGACGCAAGCCGCCTCCGTGCCCTTGAGCCGCGGCGAGCCGCGATTCCAGCTCGGCGTAAAGCGGATGGTTGCCGGTGATCAGCCGCGAGGCGCCGGCGCCCACGCCGAAGCGGCGGATCGCCTCGATCGCGGCCTCTTTCACCTCCGGATGCTGGCTCAGATTGAGATAATCGTTGCAGGAGAAGGACAGCGAGCCGCTTGCCGTTGCGCATGACGCAATGCCGTCCTCGCGCGCGGTCTCGGCCAGGCGGCGGCGCAATTGCCGGGCTTCGAGCGATGCCAGCTTTTCGGCGGCGAAACTGTCGAGCGAGGGCAAGGTTGAGGCTTCCGCTTGACGGGGTGGGGGATGTAGCGTTACGCCCGGGCTCGCGCGAAAGCAAGGCTCAATCACCCACCGGTGGGAAGTGGATGACCGCCGACGGCATAGACAGCGATATCCGGCACGATTGGACGGCGCGAGCAGGTTCGGGCGCTGTTCGACCTGCCCTTCCCCGAGCTGGTGTTCCGCGCCCAGGTCGCGCACCGCCGCCATTTCGATCCGAACGCAGGTGCAGCTCTCGACCCTGCTGTCGATCAAGACCGGCGGCTGTCCCGAGGACTGCGCCTATTGCCCGCAAAGCGCGCATTACGACACCGGCGTCGAGGCCGACGAAGCTGATGGAGCTGCGACGCCGTGCTGCGCCGAGGCGCGACGCCGCCAAGGCGCGGGCGCGCCGCGCTTCTGCATGGGCGCGGCCTGGCGCGAGCCCAAGGACCGCGATCTCGAACGGTCTGCGACCATGGTCGCGGGCGTGAAGGCGCTGGGGCTCGAGACCTGCGCCACCCTCGGCATGCTCACGCGGAGCCAGGCGCGGCGGCTCAAAGCGGCCGGGCTCGATTACTACAACCACAATCTCGACACCTCGCCCGAATATCTACGGCGAGATCATCACCACGCGCACCTATCAGGACCGGCTCGACACGCTCGGCCATGTGCGCGACGCCGGGATGAAGCGTGTGCTGCGGCGGCATCGTCGGCATGGGCGAGAGCCGCGACCGACCGCGTCGGCATGATCGCCGCGCTGGCGACCTTGCCGGAGCATCCCGAGAGCGTGCCGATCAACCTGCTGGTGCGGGTCGCCGGCACGCCGCTCGGCCGAGACGCAGGCGCTCGACGCGCTCGAATTCGTGCGCACGCATCGCGGTCGCGCGCATCTGCCATGCCGGCGTCGATGGTGCGGCTGTCGGCCGGGCGCGAGGACATGAGCGACGAAATGCAGGCGCTGTGCTTCCTCGCCGGCGCCAACTCGATCTTCTGCGGCGCGCGGCTGCTGACGACGCCCAATCCCGGCCGCGACCAGCGACCGCGCGCTGATGGACGAGCTCGGCCTGGTCGCCGATGGCGGGTCCTAGTCATGGAAGGGCTGGGACGCGACTGGCCTCCTGGCTCGAGGGCCTCGCGCATCTCTGGCTGCCCTACGCGCAGATGAAGACGGCGCCGCCGCCGCTCGCCGTGGCGCGCACCGAGGGCTGCCGCATCTATCTCGCCGACGGGCGCGAGCTGATCGACGGCATCGCCTCGTGGTGGACCGCCTGCCACGGCTACAACCATCCGCATATTCGCGAGGCCGTCGCAGCGCCAGCTCGAGATCATGCCGCATGTGATGTTCGCCGGGCTGGCGCATGAGCCGGCGGCGACGCTGGCCGCGCCGGCTGGCGGCGCTGCTGCCGGGCGATCTCGATCACGTCTTCTTTTCGGAATCCGGCTCGGTCGCGGTCGAGGTCGCGCTCAAGATGGCGGTGCAATATTGGCTCGAACCGCGGCGCAGGGACAGCGCACCAAGTTCGCCTGCTTTCAGGGGCGGCTATCACGGCGATACGCTGGGCGCGATGGCGGTGAGCGACACGGAGGACCGGCATGCACGGCCGCTTCGCGGGCTTGCTGCCGCCGCACATTCATCGCTCGATCTGCCGCGCGACGAAGCGAGCGCCGCAGCGGCTCGAGCGGATTCCTGCGATCGCCACGCGAGCGAGATCGCCGGCATCATCGTCGAGCCGCTGGTGCAGGGCGCGGGCGGCATGGTGTTCCACCCGCCCGCCGTGTTGCAGCGCCTGCGCGACGCGGCCGCCCGCCACGACCTGCTGCTGATCTTCGACGAGATTTTCACCGGCTTCGGCCGCACCGGCACGATGTTCGCCATGGAGGAGGCCGGGGTCGTCGCCCGACATCGTGACCTTGTCGAAGGCGCTGACCGGCGGCGCGCTGCCCCTGGCGGCGACGGTCGCCAGCCGCAGGGTCTATCGAAGGCGTTCTCGTCCGACGATCCGGCAAGCGGCGCTGATGCACGGCCCCACCTTCATGGGCAACGCGCTGGCCTGCGCCGCCGCCAACGCCTCGCTCGATCTGTTCGAGCGCGAGCCGCGCCTCGCGCAAGTGGCGGCGATCGAACGGCAGCTCGCGCGCGAGCTTGCGCCTTGCCGCGACTTGCCGGGAGTGAAGGAGGTGCGGGTCAAGGGCGCCATCGGCGTGGTCGAGCTTGGAACGCGCTCGACGATCTCGAAACCTTGCGGCAAGGCTTCGTCGATGCGGGCGTGTGGATTCGGCCTTTCGGCCGGATCGTTTATCTCGCGCCGTCCTTCACCATAGCGGAAGACGAGCTTGTGGCCCTGACTGGGGCGGTTCGGCGCGTCCTGGCAGTCGCGCGCTTGAGCGCGGTCAGTGGATTTGCGTCGATGCGCCGCGACTGGTATTGCGGGATGATGGCGCTCGCCTGGTGATGAATCATGCGCCAGCGGCCTTCTTCGCGGACGAAGATATTGGTGGCGGCCAGCGTGCCTCCCGGCAATTGCTCCTCGCACAGCACGATGGCGACATTGCCGTACAGGAAGACGCGCTCGTCGTGGCATTGAATGGGGAAGCGCTCGCCATCGTCGGTCAGGATGAGCGCGCCAGCTTTCCATCACCGCCGCGCGTCCGTGGACCCCCTCCCAGCCGGGGTGGAGGCAGAGCACCTGGGCTTCGCGCGCCCATAGCGCATCCATCGCCGCGAAATTGCGCAAGCTGAAGGCGCGGTAGAAATCGAGATTGGCCGCCAGGACCGCGTCGCTGTCGGTCAAAGTCGCGCTGGGCCGGGTTGAGGTCATGCCGTCTCCATATGCAGAGGCTATCTTTGAGCATGAGCGCCCTTCATGCAAGGGCGTTGCCGCGCGCGGTAAAAATCAATACGACTAGGATCCTCGACGCATGGAATCGAGGACCACGCCCGTGACATCCCGCTCCGCCGCCAAAATTCTGGTCGATCAGCTCAAGCTGCATGGCGCCGATACCGCCTTCTGCGTGCCGGGCGAAAGCTATCTCGCGCTGTTGGACGCGCTCTACGACGCCAATTCCATCCGCCTGGTCGTCTGCCGCCAGGAAGGCGGCGCAGCGATGATGGCCGAGGCCTACGGCAAGCTCACCGGCAAGCCCGGAATCTGCATGGTGACGCGCGGGCCCGGCGCCACCAACGCCAGCGCCGGCATCCACGTCGCCTTGCAGGATTCGACGCCGCTGATCGTGCTGGTCGGCCAGGTGGCGCGCGGCGCGCGCGGCCGTGAGGCGCTCCAGGAGGTCGATTTCAAGCAGTTTTTCGGCGGCACGACAAAATGGGTGGAGGAGATTTCCGATCCGAAACGCATCCCGGAATATCTGAGCCGCGCCTTCCATACCGCCACGGCGGGGCGGCCCGGTCCGGTGGTGCTGTCCTTGCCCGAGGACATGCTCGAAGAAGAAGCCGAGACGGCGGATGCCGAACCCTATCGACGGGTCGAATCTTATCCGGGCGCCGCGGAGATGGCGGCGCTGCGCACCCTCCTGGCGGAAGCCAAGCGACCCTTCCTGCTTCTGGGCGGCAGCCCTTGGGATGCGGATTCGGTCAAGCAGATCGAAGCCTTCGCGGCATCCTTCGATCTTCCGGTCGGCACCGGCTTTCGCCGCCAGGACCGCATCGACAATACGCATCCCGGCTATGCCGGCGATGTCGGCATCGGCATCAACGCCAAACTCGCCGAGCGCATCAAGAATTCCGATTTGCTCATTGCCGTGGGCGCGCGGCTGGGCGAAGCTACCATGCAGGGCTACAGCCTCGCGGACGTGCCGGTGCCGCGCCAGCGCCTGATCCATGTCCATCCCGATCCCGAGGAGCTGGGCCGGGTCTATCATCCGGCGCTCGCCATCAACGCCAGTCCGCGCAATTTCGCGGCCGCGGCGGCCGCGCTCAAGCCCATCGCCGATCCGCCCTGGGCCAATGCCACCAGACAGGCGCATGCCGAGTATCTCGATTACATCAAGCCGACGCCAGAGCCGGGCGCGCTCCGGCTTGCCGAGGTGGTGCGCTGGCTCGACGCGCATCTGCCTCCGGACGCGATCTGGACCAACGGCGCCGGTAATTTCGCCGGCTGGGTCCACCGCTTTCACAGCTATCGCGGCTTCGGCACTCAGCTCGCGCCGGCCAGCGGCTCGATGGGCTACGGTTTCCCCGCGGCGGTGGCGGCGAAGCTCCTCCATCCCGAGCGCACGGTGGTGTGCTTTTGCGGCGACGGCGATTTCCTGATGACCGGGCAAGAGCTGGCCACGGCGGCGAAGCATCGCCTCGCTTTCGTGACCATGATCGTCAACAACGGCATGTACGGCACCATCCGTATGCATCAGGAAATCCATTATCCCGGCCGCGTCTTCGGCACCGAGCTCCACAATCCCGATTTTGCCGCTCTGGCCAAGGCCTATGGCGCTTATGGCGAGACGGTCGAGCGCACCGAGGATTTCCCCGCCGCCTATGAACGCGCGCGCGCCTTTGCCGGCCCGGCGCTGCTCGACCTCAAGGTCGATCCCGAGGCCATCACCTCCAAACAGACCATCGGCCAGATCCGCGCGTCCTTGCGGCCACGTGGTTAGACGACGGGGCGGCTAGGCGTCGCTTCCGTCCGCGCGGCGCGCGCGCCGCGCATGCAGGACCAGGTAGACGATGACGGCGGCGATCGCGACGCCGGCCGCGGTCAGCAGCACCGGCTCCATGCCCGCGAGTTCGTGCAGGTAGTCGAACACGCGCCGGCCGAGCCAATAGGCGAGCAGTCCCCAGAACCCCACCCACAACGCCGCGCCGATGGCGTTGTATAGCGTGAACCGCAGCCAATGCATGTCGAGGCTGCCGGCGGCGATGCCGCTCAGCTGGCGCGCCACCACGATGAATCGCGCGAAGATCAGGACAACAGCGCCATAGCGCTGCACGAAACCCTGGACCTTGACCAGGCGCTCATGGGTGATGCCGAAGCGGTCGCCATGGTGGATCAACAGGCGCTGTCCGCCGGTGCGGCCGATGAGAAAGCCGATAGTGTTGCCGATCACCGCCGCAGACCAGGCCAGCGGCAACAGCAGCCGGATGTCGAGCGTGCCGCGCGAGGCCAACGCCGCGCCGGTAATCAGCAGGGTTTCGCCCGGCACCGGCAGGCCAAGATGCTCGACCACCAAGCCGATGATGATGGCGGCGTAGCCGTAATCGCCGACATAGCGGTGGATTTCATGGAAAAAGCTAGCGAGCAAGCGCCCTCGCGGCGGTCCGGGGATGGGAAAGCTTGTTTAGGGCCAAAGCGGGCTTGGGGCAACCTCGGGCTATCCCGCTTGCGGCGCCGTGTTGGCCAAGGCCGGGCTGGACTTAGCCCGTGCCGCCGCCCCTATAATCCGAAAGGAGAGGAGCGCGGCGAACCATGACCAACTCCCGCGACAAGCTTCCCGCCGCCGGCAAATCGGCGGAGGTCGAGGCGTTCCTGCGCAAGATCGAGCATCTGCCGGTGCGTGCCGCCTCGGGACGGGGGCGGTTGGTCTTCGCCATGGATGCGACCGCTAGCCGTGAGCCGAGCTGGGACCGCGCCTGCCGCATCCAAGGCGAGATGTTCGAGGCGACGGCCGGGCTCGGCGGGATCGAGATCCAACTCGTCTACTATCGCGGCTTCAAGGAATGCAAGTCGAGCCGGTGGCTTTCGAGCGCCGCGGAATTGCACAACGCCATGCGCGCGGTGTCCTGCCTCGGCGGCGAGACCCAGATCGAGCGCGTGCTGCGCCACGGCATCAAGGCGGCGCGCGCCGGAAGGCTCGATGCCCTGGTCTTCGTCGGCGACGCGATGGAGGAGGAGCCCGATACGCTCGCCAATCTCGCCGGCGAATTGGGCCTCTTGAACGTGCCGGTCTTCGTCTTCCACGAGGGCCAGGATCCGACCGCCGCGAGCTGTTTCAAGGAAATCGCCCGATTGTCGCATGGCGCCTATTGTCCGTTCGATTCCTCGAGCGCCTCGGAGCTCAAGGCGCTGCTGGGCGCGGTCGCTTCTTATGCGGCCGGCGGGCGCAAGGCGCTGGTGAATTACGGCAAATCGGCCGGCGGGCCGGCACTGCTGCTTGCCCGCAGGCTCGGTGGCAGCAAATGATCTATCTCATCCTCGGCGTCGGGCTGCTGGTGGCGCTGCTGCTGCTGGCGCGCGCCTTCGTCGCCGCCGATCCGGCCAAGCTCGGGCGCATCATCACCTGGTTCCTGGGCGGGCTCGCCGTGGCCGGGGCGGGGACGGCGCTGGTGCTGCTGCTGCTCAGCGAAAGACTGCTGCCGGCGCTGGTCGCGGCGGGCAGCCTGGCGCCGATCGGCTTCCGGCTCTGGACGCAGTGGCGCCATGGCGGCGGCGCTTCGGGGTTTGCGCCGGGCCGCGTCTCGAAGGTCGAAACCGGCATGATCTCGATGCGCCTCGATCACGGCACCGGCGAGATGAGCGGCATGGTGAAGCGCGGCGCTTATGCGGGCAGGCGGCTCGACGAGCTGGATGAGGGCGAGCTGTTGGCGCTGTGGCGCCAATGCCGCATCGAGGACGCGGATGCGGCGCGGCTGCTCGAAGCCTATCTCGACCGGTTCAAGCCGGATTGGCGGGCCAAGGCGGGCGGCGCAAGCGGCGGCGAGGCGCGCGCCGCTTCATCCGACGCCATGACCCGGGACGAGGCCTATGCGATTCTGGGCCTCGCGCCCGGCGCCTCGGATAATGCGGTCAAGGATGCGCACCGCCAGCTGATGATGAAATTGCATCCGGATCATGGCGGCTCGACCTATCTCGCCGCCAAGCTCAACCGCGCCAAGGAAATACTGCTGGGCGACTGACCGCTATTTCTGCTGGCCCGGCGCCGGCGCCGGTCCGCCCGGCTTCGGCAGGTTGTTGTAAACATCGGGCGGAAGCACCGTCATGACGAAGGATGTCACCTTCTCATCCGGACCGAATGGACCGGGTACCTTGTTTTTGACGGGCGGCAGGGTCTTCAGATAGGCGGCGATTGCCAGCGCATCCGCCTTCGAGAGATGGCTGAAGACTTCGACGGGCATGGGCGGGGCGATGATTCGGCCATCCGGCAGCTTACCCGTGCGGATCGCGGTGGCGATCTGCTCATTGGTCCAATTGCCGAGCCCGGTTTCCTTGTCCGGCGTCAGGTTCGGACCATAGAACACGCCCAATCCCGGCACCGCGAAGCCGACCTCGGAACCGCCGAGAAAGCGCGTTTTGTCCGGCTTGCCGAGAAAGGTTCCCGGGGTGTGGCAATCGCTGCAGGGAATGATACTCACCAGGAATTTGCCGCGTGCCACCTGCTTGTCGCTGGCATCGGCTTGGCCGCCGGCGGCGACGAGCAAAACCGCGGCGAGACTTAGATAGATTACGGACCGGATCATTTTCCCCTCCTTTATGGCGTGTTAGTTCCTCTCTAACATATTGCCGGCGGCGGTAAAAGCGTTCGACTCGCGGGCGGATTGCCTTATGGATTGAGCGGCGGAAGCAGTATACAAACCGGCCATGACACAACGCGTTCGCAAGGCGGTTTTCCCGGTCGGCGGTCTCGGCACGCGATTCCTTCCCGCCACCAAGGCCATGCCCAAGGAGATGCTTCCCGTCGTCGACAAGCCGCTGATCCAATACGCGGTGGAGGAGGCGCACGCGGCCGGCATCGAGCAGTTCATTTTCGTCACCGGCCGCTCCAAAACGGCGATCGAGGACCATTTCGATCTTTCCTACGAGCTCGAAACCACGATGCGCGAACGCGGCAAGGACGCGCAGATCCGCGAGGTCAATTCCTGGATGCCCGAGCCCGGCCAGATCGCCTTCACCCGCCAGCAGAAGCCCCTCGGGCTGGGCCATGCCGTGCTGTGCGCGCGGCATCTGATCGGCGACGAGCCTTTCGCCGTGCTGCTGGCCGATGATTTGATCCTGTCCGACCGGCCCTGTCTCGCGCAGATGGTGGCGGCGTACGCCAAGACCGGCGGCAACATGGTGGCGGTGGAAGAAGTGCCGCGCGAACACACCAGCCGCTACGGCATACTCGACATCGCCAAGGACGACGGCAAGCTGGTGACGGTCAAGGGCGTGGTCGAGAAACCCACGCCGGCCAAGGCGCCTTCGACCCTCAGCATCATCGGCCGCTACATTCTCGAGCCCTTGGTGTTCGAGCATCTGTCGCATCTCGGCAAGGGCGCGGGTGGCGAAATTCAGTTGACCGACGCGCTCGCCGAACTGATCAAGGACAAGCGGCCATTCTATGGGCTGCGCTTCGAGGGCAAGCGCTTCGATTGCGGCGACAAGGCCGGATTCTTCGAGGCCAATATCGCCTTCGCGCTCAACCGCAAGGACATGGCGCCGGCGGTCAAGAAGATCCTGCAAGCTTATCGCTGAGAGGGATTCGTGGCTTCCGGCCATAGCTTCGATCCCACCATTCTGCGCGAATACGACATCCGCGGCATCGTCGGACAGACGCTGCACGAGGCCGATGCGCGCGCCATCGGCCAAAGCTTCGCTGCAGTGCTGGCCGAAACCGGATGCCGGCGCGTCGTCGTCGGCCGCGACGGACGGCTCAGCTCGCCCAAGATGGAGGCGGCGCTGGTCGATGGCTTGACCAGTTGCGGTATCGACGTCACGCGCGTGGGGATGGGCCCGACGCCGATGCTCTATTTCGCCGCCTACACGCAGCCGGTCGATGGCGGGATCATGGTGACGGGTTCTCACAACCCGCCGGACCACAACGGCTTCAAGCTGGTGCTCGGCAAGAAATCCTTCTTCGGCGCCGACATCCAGCGCCTGGGCAAGATCGCGGCTTCCGGGAAATTTCCCGTCGGGCACGGCAAGGCGGAAGCCCAGCCCGTGCTCGACTCCTATGTCGCGCGGCTGGCGGCCGATTACCGGGGCAAGCGTCCGCTCTTCGTCGCCTGGGACGCGGGCAACGGCGCCGCCGGCGAGGCGATGAAGCGGCTCGCGGCGCTTCTGCCGGGAAGGCATATCCTCCTCAACGAGGCGATTGACGGGACCTTTCCCGCCCATCATCCCGACCCGAGCGAGCCCAAGAACATGAAGCAGCTCCAGGATACCGTCCTGGAAAGGAAATGCGATATCGGCATCGCCTTCGACGGCGACGGCGACCGCATCGGCGTGGTCGACGGCAAGGGGCGCATCCTGTGGGGCGACCAGTTCATGATCGTGCTGGCGCGCGAGATCATCGACAAGCAGCCCGGCGCCACCATCATCGCCGATGTCAAGGCGAGCCAGACGCTGTTCGACGAGATTGAACGAATGGGCGGAAAGCCCCTGATGTGGAAGACCGGCCATTCGCTCATCAAGGCGAAGATGGCGGAGCTCAAGGCGCCGCTCGCCGGCGAGATGAGCGGCCATATCTTCTATGCCGACGGCTATTACGGCTATGACGACGCGCTCTACGCCGCGGTCCGGCTGCTGTCCATCCTGTCGCGCGGCACGGAGAGCCTGAGCGACATCCGCGATCGCATGCCCAACGTGGTCAACACGCCCGAACTGCGATTTCCTTGCAGCGCGGAGCGCAAGTTCAAGAGCGTGGAAGAGGTGCGCGAGCGGCTGAAGCGCGCGGGCGCCGAGGTCTCGGAAATGGACGGCGTGCGCGTGAAGACGCCGGAGGGCTGGTGGCTGCTGCGCGCCTCCAATACCCAGGATGTGCTGGTGGCGCGGGTCGAGGCCAAGGACGAATCCGCGCTGAAACGGCTCAAGACCGAACTGGCCGCGCAGCTGCGCCAAAGCGGCGTCGCGCCGCCGCCCGGCTTCTAGCGTCTCAATTCAGGAATTAATCGTCTTCGGAGGTGCTCGCCGCGCCGGGCGCGCCGGGCGCCGGCGCCGCCGCCGGTTGGGCGGCCGGCTGGACAGGCGCGGGCGCCGGGGTGGTTGGGCCGAACTGCAACACGGTCCGGGGGGCCGGAAGCGGCGGGATCACGGCGCACAGCTTCTGCTTGCTGCTCATCACGCTGTGCAGGGTGCGGCAGGCCTTCTGCGCCTCGGTCTCGGTGAAGCCGGCGATGCGGGCGCGATAGAAGGGCTGCTTGTCGCTATGCACGGGTGACAGCACCAGCGCGATCTTGTCCTTGGCGGCGGGGAGCTTGGCCAATGCGGCGGCGCCGGCGCTTTGGGCGGCGTCATAATTCGTAAACGCGCCTACCTGGATGCTCCATCCCGTGCTGGACGCGTCCGGATGAACCGGCTTGTTGCGGTGCGCGGTCTGTTTGGGCGTCGAGGCCTCGGCGCGGCTCACCGGGTTGAGCGCGGCCATGGCGGGCGGCGCGGCGCCGCCGTCGAGGTTATTGTTGGAGCCGTCGTCATAGGCGGCAGTGCGCAGCGCGTCATTGCTGATGGGATTGCCGGCGAAGCTGGTTTCGAGCAATTGCGCCATCTGCATGTCGCGGCCATGGGCCGAACTGCCGCCCATGATGACGCCGATCAGCCGCCTGCCGTCGCGCACGGCCGAGGCGGCGAGGTTAAATCCGGCGGCGCGGATGTATCCGGTCTTGATGCCGTCCATGCCTGCGAATTGCTGCATGAGATGGTTGTGGGTCTCGTAGGTCGTGTCGCGATAGGTGAATTCCTCGGTGGCGAAGAAAGCGTATTCCTTCGGAAAGTCGCGCCACAACGCCTGCGCCAGCTTGGCGATGTCGCGCGCCGTGGTGTGCTGCGCGGGATTGGGCAGGCCCGAGGCGTTGCGGAAGACGGTGTTGGTCATGCCGAGCGCGCGCGCCTTTTGCGTCATGCGGTCGGCGAAGGCGGCTTCGTTGCCGGCCAGATTCTCGGCCACCGTCACCGCCGCGTCGTTGGCGGATTTGGTGATCAGGCCGAGGATGAGATCCTGCACGCGAATCTTCTGGCCCGGGATCAGGTCGATCTTCGACGGCGCCTGGCGCGCGGCGTGCAACGACACGGTGAAGGTATCGTCAAGGGTGACGCGGCCCTGCTCCAGCGCCTCGAACAGCAGATAGAGCGTCATCATCTTGGTGAGCGAGGCGGGATAGGTGGGCTGGTCGGCGTTGGTCTCGTTCAGAACCTTTCCGCTCTGGGCGTCGATCACGATCGCGGAGAAATGGGGTGCGGTGTAACGGCGGGCCTGGGCGAAATGCGCCGGCGCGAGCAACAGGATCACGATGGCTGCGGCCAAGGCAACGAGTCGCCGGGAAACCCATCGACGGTCTTGAGCGGCCGGCGCTTCTGCCATCATCAAGGACTTGGTTCCCCCGAAGAACTCGACTACGCCAACAGGAACACGGCATTAACCTTGGAAAAGCTTAGGAATTTAGGGATTCCTTGTCCAGTTCTTCCTGGCTTGATCCAACATTATTTTCATTGAATTCGGCCGGGCACCCCGTCGTCACGGGCCTTTGGCTGCGCCCTTGGCCGGCTCAATTGCAGCGCACCATGCCTCTTGAAATAGTCCAGAAATCGAACTATATTTTTATGCTGCAACGCAACATGGCGGTAGGAGATCAGCATGGCGTCGAAGGCGAAAAAGCTGGCGGTTCCGGCACCGGTCGAATCGGCAAGCGCCAAGACGGAATCCACGTTCCCGAGCGCCCTGAGCGGCTATGAAGAGTTGGCCGCGTTTTCGCGCGAACATCTCGATGCCCTGCTCAAGGCCAATGCGGCGCTGAGCGAGGGTTTCGAGGCGCTGGCGAAGGAATACATGGGCTACACCCAGGCCACCCTGACCGCGGCCGGCGAGGCCGCCCAGAGCCTGCTCCAGGCCAAGACCCTCGATCAGGTGATCGAGATCAATGCCGGTTTGGCCAAGACCGGCGTCGAGACGCTGCTCGACCGCTCGACCAAGCTGTCACAATGGAGCCTGGCGCTGGTGAAGGAAGCCGCGCTGCCGCTCGAACGGTGCTTCGAGACGACGCTGGCGAAATTGACAAAACACTCTGCGGCGTGATGCGAGGGTTTCCCGGCTGTAAGCATTTCAAAGACCCGGCCGCTTGGCCGGGTCTTTTGTTTTGCACGTCGTTAACCCGGCTTGCCTAGGCTTGCGCGATGAGCGAGAGGAGCCGAATCGCCTTGGAAAGGGCTTCCCCCGAGGGACGCCTACCCCATATCATGTCAGAGATGGTAAATTCGGGGGGTGGGGAACCGGAGTTGTTACACGGATTCGGCGATGAGCGGCATCGAGAAACGCAACGGCAGCGAGAGCCCGACCACGGGCGTGATCGTCAAGGCCAAGCCCAAGACGAAGAAGCCCTCGATGTACAAGGTTCTAATGCTCAACGACGACTACACGCCGATGGAGTTCGTCGTCCACATCCTCGAGCGGTTCTTCGCCAAGAACCGCGACGAGGCGACGCGCATCATGCTGCATGTGCATCGCCGCGGCGTCGGCATCTGCGGAGTCTATACCTACGAGGTCGCCGAGACCAAGGTGACCCAGGTGATGGATTTCGCCCGTCAGCACCAACATCCGCTGCAATGCACCTTGGAAAAGGATTGAAGGTTCATGCTGTCGCGTAACCTTGAGAAGAGCCTGCACCGCGCCTTGGCCTACGCCAACGAACGCCGGCACGAATACGCGACGCTCGAGCATCTCCTGCTGGCCTTGACCGAGGACCAGGATGCGATGGCGGTGCTGCGCGCCTGCACGGTCGACATCGAGAAGCTGCGCCGCGAGCTGATCAATTACGTCGACAACGAACTGGTCAATCTGGTGGCGGCCCAGGTCGAGGACGCCAAGCCGACCGCAAGCTTCCAGCGCGTGTTGCAACGCGCCGCGATCCACGTTCAATCCTCGGGCCGCGAGGAGGTGACCGGCGCCAATGTGCTGGTGGCGCTGTTCGCCGAGCGCGAAAGCCACGCCGTCTATTTCCTGCAAGAGCAGGACATGACGCGCTTTGACGCGGTGAACTATATCTCGCACGGCATCGCCAAGGCGCCGGGCCGCTCCGAAACCCGCCGGGTTCAGGGCGCGGAGGAAGAGGAGCCGCAGCGCGCCGAGAAGGCGCCGAAGCGCGCCCATGACGCGCTCGACGCCTATTGCGTCAATCTCAACAAGAAGGCGCGCAACGGCAAGATCGACCCGCTGATCGGCCGCGCGGCCGAGGTCGACCGCACCATCCAGATTCTCTGCCGCCGCTCCAAGAACAACCCGCTCTATGTCGGCGATCCCGGCGTCGGCAAGACCGCCATCGCCGAAGGGCTGGCGCGCCGCATCGTGCAGCGCGAAGTGCCCGAGGTGCTGCAGAACGCCACCATCTACGGCCTCGACATGGGCGCGCTCCTGGCCGGCACCCGCTATCGCGGCGATTTCGAGGAGCGGCTCAAAGCGGTCTTGGCCGAGCTCGAGGCGCTGCCCGGCGCGATCCTGTTCATCGACGAGATCCACACCGTCATCGGCGCCGGCGCCACCTCGGGCGGCGCGATGGACGCCTCGAATCTCCTGAAGCCGGCGCTCGCTTCGGGCGCGATCCGCTGCATCGGCTCGACCACCTACAAGGAATACCGGAATTATTTCGAGAAGGACCGCGCGCTGGTGCGCCGTTTCCAGAAGATCGATGTCAACGAGCCCACGGTCGAGGATTCGGTGAAGATCCTCCGGGGATTGAAGCCCTATTACGAGCGCCATCACCACGTGCGCTACACCGCCGACGCCATCCGCGCCGCGGTCGAGCTGTCGAACCGCTATATCGGCGACCGCAAGCTGCCGGACAAGGCGATCGACGTGATCGACG
The DNA here is from genome assembly GCA_963810055.1 of uncultured Alphaproteobacteria bacterium. Taxonomy (GTDB): domain Bacteria; phylum Pseudomonadota; class Alphaproteobacteria; order ATCC43930; family CGMCC-115725; genus REEB95. Next base: position 81,973 of record CAWEME010000001.1, read on the forward strand.
AGGTCGGCGCCTCGCAGATGCTTTTGCCCGAAAATAAGCGGCGCAAGACCGTCACCGCCAAGGACGTCGAGGCGGTGGTGGCGACCATGGCCCGCATTCCGCCCAAGAGCGTGTCGCGCGACGACCGCGAGGTTTTGAAGAATCTCGACCGCGACCTGAAGACCATGGTGTTCGGCCAGGACAAGGCGATCGAAGCGCTCACCGCGGCGATCAAGCTCGCCCGCGCCGGCTTGCGCGAGGCCGGCAAGCCGATCGGCTCCTACCTGTTCTCAGGCCCGACCGGCGTCGGCAAGACCGAGGTGGCGCGGCAGCTGGCCCGGACTCTGGGAATTGAATTAACGCGCTTCGACATGTCGGAATACATGGAGCGCCACACCGTCTCGCGCCTCATCGGCGCGCCGCCGGGCTATGTCGGCTTCGATCAGGGCGGGCTGCTGACCGACGCGATCGATCAGCATCCGCATTGCGTGCTGCTGCTGGACGAGATCGAGAAGGCGCATCCCGATCTCTTCAACATCCTGTTGCAGGTGATGGATTACGGCAAGCTCACCGACCACAACGGCAAATCGATCGATTTCCGCAACGTGATTCTCATCATGACCACCAATGCGGGCGCGATGGACCTGGCCAAGAACGCCATCGGCTTCGGCAGCGAGGCCAGGACCGGCGACGACGAGGAAGCGATCAACCGGCTGTTCACGCCCGAATTCCGCAACCGGCTCGACGCGGTGATTTCCTTTGCGGCGCTGGTGCCCGAGACCGTGGGCCGCGTCGTCGACAAGTTCATCCTCCAATTGGAGGAGCAGCTCGCCGACCGCAACGTTACCATCGAGCTCACCGACGAGGCGCGCAAATGGCTGGCCGAGAAAGGCTATGACCGCCTGTTCGGCGCGCGGCCGTTGGCCCGGATCATCCAGGAGCACGTCAAGAAGCCGCTGGCCGAGGAACTGCTCTTCGGCAAGCTCGCCAAGGGCGGTCTGGTGCAGGTCAAGGTCGCCGAAGGCAAGCTCGCCTTCACCTATATCGAGGCGCCGCCGTCGCAGCCGCGCTCCTCCGGCAAGGACGAGCAGGACGAGCCCAAGCACGAATTCGTCGAATAGGCGAGAGGCCTCGACGCGGGATTTGCCGCGCGCTTGTTAGGCCGGCGTTATTCCGCCTCGCGCTTGAAGGGCGACAGGCCTTCCTCCAATTCCTCCATCTCGTTCTCGACCGCGCGGCGCTCGCGATTGAGGAAATCTTCGATCGCGTGCCGGAAGCCGGGATCACGAATCCAATGCGCGCTGTAGGTAGGGCTGGGGAGATATCCCCGCTGGATCTTGTGCGCGCCTTGCGCCCCGGCCTCGACCCGCTTCAATCCGCGCGCTATGGCGAAATCGATGGCGCGGTAATAGCACGCCTCGAAATGCAGGAAAGGAAAGTCGCCGGCGCAGCCCCAGTTGCGGCCATAGAGCGTGTCCTTGCCCATCAGGTTCAACGCGCCCGCGACATAGCGGCCGTCCCGCTTCACCATCACCAGCACCACGCGCTCGCCCAAACGGCTCCCCAGTAAGTCGAAGAATTCGCGCGTCAGATAGGCCGAACCCCATTTCCTGTCCGAGGTCGAGGTGTAGAAGTGGAAGAACGCATCCCAATGCCCGGGCTTGATCTCGGCGCCGTTGAGCGTCTCGATTTCCATGCCTTCGTTCGCCTCGCGCCGTTCGCGTTTGATTTGTTTGCGCTTTCTTGCACTGAGCGCGCCGAGAAAATCGTCGAAGCTTTTATAGCCCTGATTTTCCCAGTGGAATTGCCGCCCCAGGCGTTGGAGAAATCCGGCATCGCCAAGGAGTTTATATTCCGTCTTGGTCGGAAAGGTGACATGCAGCGACGACACCTTCGACCGTTTGGCGATCTCGATCATGGCCGCCACCAACAGCCGCGCGGCGTCCGGCGGCGCGCCGGGGCGGATCAGCAGCCGGTTCCCGGTCACCGGCGTGAACGGCACCGCTACCTGGAGCTTGGGGTAATAACGCCCGCCGGCGCGTTCATAGGCCTCGGCCCAGCCGTGGTCGAACACGTATTCGCCGTAGGAGTGGCTTTTCAGGTATATCGGCACGGCGCCCAGGAGATTGCCGTTGCCGTCCTCGAGCGCCAGGTGCTGCGGCAGCCAGCCGGTCTCGGCGCAAGCCGAGTTCGAGGCTTCGAGCGCGTCGAGGAAGGCGTGGGAGACGAAGGGGTTGTCTGGCCCGGCGCATTCATCCCAGTCCGCGGCGCGAATCTTGGAGAGCCGTTCGACGACCTTGATCGAAAGCCGGTCGCTGCCGTCCATCGTCAGCGCACCTCGAACACCGCCTCGACTTCGACCGCGACATTGCCCGGCAGCGCCGCCATGCCCACGGCCGAGCGCGCATGCTTGCCGGAATCGCCGAACACTTCGCCCATCAGTTCGGAGCAACCATTCACCACCTGCGGCTGGTCGGTGAAATCGGGCGTGGAATTGACGAAGCCCACCAGCTTGACGCAGCGCACGACGCGGTCGAGATCGCCGTCCAGCGCCGACTTCACCTGCGTCAGCAGGTTGAGGCCGCACAGCCGCGCCGCCTGCTTGCCGTCATCGAGCGAGATCTCGCGGCCGAGCTTGCCGATGAACCGGTTCTCGCCCTGCCAATGGCAGAGCTGGCCGGAAACGAACAGCAAATCGCCGCTGCGCACCGTCGGCACATAGCTCCAGCGCGGCGGCACCGGCTTGGGCAGCTCGATCTTCAATTGCTTCAATCGCGCCTCGATTCGTCCAGCCATGGCCCCTCCCTTGTCACTGCCTGTGGATAACCGGTTGTCCCTAGCCTGGCCAGTGCAACACAGCAACGCCTTGATTCCACATAAAAAAACCGGCCATCCGAGGATGGCCGGTTAGTCAACTGCGCGTGGCCCCTCGCCCATAAGGCAAGGGTAACAGTTTTAGGCGGGCGCTGGGCGGGGTATCCCCGTCCCGGCAGGGTATTTTCGGCCTCGGGCTTGAGGCTCAAGGTTTAAGCGGAACGGACAGGCTGGCCTTGATCTCGTCCGGCAGCGGGATGGGCTTGATGCCGGCTCGCTCGGGCAAGAGCTTGGCCCAGATGCGCTTCTCGAACCCCTCAACCGCCAGCTCGCCGCCCTTGAGGATGCGGTGGCGGACGGTGAAGCTCGAGCGGCCCCATTCGGCGACTTCGCATTCGGCCGAAATCGCGTCGTCATAGAAGCAGGGCTTGAGGAAAGTCGCTCCGGCATCGACCAGCGGCATGCCGACCGTGCCGTATTTCTTCCGTAGCTCCGATCCGGAAAGCCCGGTGCGCTCGAACAACCGCGACGTGCTGACGTCGAAGATGACGAAGAATTGCGGATAGTACACGACCCCGGCGGGATCGCATTGCCCCCATTCGATGCGGAATTCGCGGCGGTGAACCAGCATGCGGTCAGTTTGCGCAAAAAGGCGATGGATGGCGGACGAAAAAAGAGGGGGCACGGCTTGCGCCGTGCCCCCCAATTTCTGCCTCAGTCACGGTGCTGGCCGGGAGGCTGTAGCCGGGGTCCCGCGTTGCGATCAACTACAGCCGCTGGTGCCGCCGCAGGTATCGCATTTGAGGCAGGTGCCGTTCCTAACCAGGGTGAAGTTGCCGCATTCGCCGCAACTATCGCCCTCATATCCCTTCATCCGCGCCGCCTTGATCTGCTCGATCCGGTTGTCGGGCGGCGTCATGGACGTGGTGGCGTGAAGTTCGGCGGCGAGACTGGTCGCCACCGCCACGTTGCCGCCGCCGGCCACTTCCAGCGTCGTAGCGCGCAGGCTGGCCTGAACCTGCCCCTGCTGGCCGCCTTGGAACACGGTGAGCTTCTTGCGCATATAGCCGTTCGAAGCGACGCGTTGCATGACGGCGGCCATGTCGGGCTTGGGCCCTTCCGGCAGATTCGATTCCGCCGCGCCCTTGCCTAGCGTGTCGGGCATGAGATCGGCCGGCTGCACATGCGCCAAGTCGTTACGTCCGAGATAGGAGATGGCAAGCTCGCGGAAGAGGTAGTCGAGGATCGAGGTCGACATCTTGATGGCGTCGTTGCCTTCGACCATGCCGGCCGGATCGAAGCGGGTGAAGGTGAAGGCCTCGACGAATTCTTCCAGCGGCACGCCGTATTGCAGGCCGATCGAGATGGCGATGGCGAAGTTGTTCATCAGCGAGCGGAAGGCCGAGCCTTCCTTGTGCATGTCGATGAACACCTCGGCCAGGCGGCCATCCTCGTATTCGCCGGTGCGGAGATAGACCTTGTGGCCGCCGACCGTAGCCTTCTGGGTGTAGCCCTTGCGGCGTTGCGGCAGGCGCGAGCGTTCGCGTATTACCCGCTCGACCACCCGCTCGACGATGCGCTCGGCGACCACGGGCGCACGCTCGGCCGGATTCTTCGCGGCGAGGTCGGCAACCGCATCGCTGTCGCTTTCGTCGTCGATCAGCATCGATTGCAGCGGTTGCGACAGCTTGGAGCCGTCGCGATAGAGCGCGTTGGCCTTCAATCCCAGGCGCCAGGACAGCATATAGGCGTCCTTGCACTGCTCGACCGTGGCGGCGTTGGGCATGTTGATGGTCTTGGAGATCGCGCCCGAGATGAAGGGCTGGGCCGCGGCCATCATGCGGATGTGGCTGTCGACCGAGAGCGCGCGCTTGCCGATGCGGCCGCAGGGATTGGCGCAATCGAACACCGGCAAGTGCTCGTTCTTGATGAAGGGCGCGCCTTCGAGCGTCATGGCGCCGCAGCAATAGGTGTTGGCGGCGTCGATCTCGGCCTTGGTGAAGCCCAAGGCCGCAAGCATGTCGAAGGACACCTCGTTCATCTGCGCGTCGGTGAACCCGAACGCCGCCTTGCAGAACTCCTCGCCCAGCGTCCACTTGTTGAAGGCGAATTTGATGTCGAAGGCGGTGGCGAGCTGGCTCTCCAGCGCTTCGAGCGCGCCTTCGGTGAAGCCTTTGGCCTTCAGCTCCTTGTGGCCGATGACGGGCGAGCCCTTGAGCGTGCCGTGGCCCACGGCATAGAGCACCATCGCCTCGATTTCCTTCGCGGCATAGCCGAGCTTGGCGAGCGCCTCGGGCACGACGCGGTTGATGATGCGGAAATAGCCGCCGCCGGCGAGCTTCTTGAACTTGACCAGCGCGAAATCGGGCTCGATGCCGGTGGTGTCGCAATCCATCACCAAGCCGATCGTCCCGGTGGGGGCGATGACCGTCGCCTGGGCGTTGCGGTAGCCGTGTAACTCGCCCAGCATCAGCGCCGCGTCCCAGGCCTGACGCGCGGCCTGGATCAAGGTCCGGTCGGGACAGTTGACCGCGTCCAGCGGCACCGGCGGCACCGACAAGCCTTCATAACCGGTACGCTCGCCATGGGCGGCGCGGCGGTGGTTGCGGATGACGCGCAACATGGCGTCGCGATTCTTGTCGTAGCCGGGGAAGGCGCCCAGTTCGCCCGCCATTTCGGCCGAGGTGGCATAAGCGACGCCGGTCATCACCGCGGTTATGGCGGCGCACAGCGCGCGGCCTTGGTCGCTGTCATAGGACAGGCCCATGGCCATCAACAGGCCGCCGATATTGGCAAAGCCCAGCCCCAAGGTCCGGAACTCGTAGCTGAGCCTGGCGATTTCCTTCGACGGGAATTGGGCCATCAGCACCGAGATTTCGAGCGCGACGGTCCACAACCGTACCGCATGCTCGAAAGCCGGGGTGTCGAAATGCCCGCCCTCGCGGCGGAAGGCCATGAGGTTCAAGGAGGCGAGGTTGCAGGCCGTGTCGTCGAGGAACATGTATTCCGAGCACGGGTTGGACGCATTGATGCGGCCGCTCGCCGGGCAGGTGTGCCACTCGTTGATGGTGGTGTCGTATTGCAGGCCGGGATCGGCGCTGGCCCAGGCCGCCTCGGCGATCTTTTCCCACAAATCGCGCGCCTCGAGCGATTTATGAACCTTGCCGTCGATGCGGCGGATCAAGTCCCACTTGCCGCCCTTCAGCACGCGCTCGAGGAAGTCATTGGTGACCCGCACCGAGTTGTTGGAGTTCTGGCCCGAGACGGTGAGATAGGCCTCGCTGTCCCAATCGGTGTCGTAGGTCTTGAAGTCGATCTTGGTGAAGCCCTGCTGGGCGAATTGGATGACGCGCTGGACGTAGTTCTCGGGAATCATGACCGCGCGCGCGGCTTTGATCTCGCGCCGGAGCGCCATGTTGCGCTTGGGATCGTAACGGTTGTCGCCCAGCGCCTGGGCCTCGGGTCCGTTACAGGCGGCCATGATGAGATTGAGGTGCTTCTGCGCGAGCTTCGAGCCCGAAACCAGCGCCGCGACCTTCTGCTCCTCGACCACCTTCCAGTCGATATAGGTCTCGATGTCGGGATGGTCGATATCGACCGTGACCATCTTGGCGGCGCGCCGCGTGGTGCCGCCGGACTTGATCGCGCCCGCCGCGCGGTCGCCGATCTTGAGGAAGCTCATCAGGCCGGAGGACTTGCCGCCGCCCGACAATTTCTCGCCGTCGCCCCGGAGCTTGGAGAAATTCGAACCGGTGCCCGAGCCGTATTTGAACAGGCGCGCCTCGCGCACCCACAGATCCATGATCCCGCCCTCGTTGACGAGGTCATCGGCGACCGACTGGATGAAGCAGGCATGCGGCTGCGGATGTTCATAGGCGCTCTTCGACGCCACCAGCTCGCCGGTCTTGAAGTCGACGTAGTAGTGGCCTTGCGCCGGGCCGTCGATGCCGTAGGCCCAAAACATGCCGGTGTTGAACCATTGCGGCGAATTGGGCGCCGCCATCTGGCGGCACAGCATGAAGCACATTTCGTCGTAATAAGCGCAGGCGTCCGACTCGGCGTCGAAATAGCCGCCCTTCCAGCCCCAATAGGTCCAGGTTCCCGCGAGTTGATGGAACACCTGCTTGGCGCTACGCTCCGATTCGGTGCGTTCGGCCGCCGGCAGCTTCTCCAGCGCCTTGACGTCCGGCACTTTCCGCCACAACCAGGATGGTACGTCCTTCTCCTCGATGGGCTTCAGCTTTGCCGGTACGCCGGCCTTGCGGAAATATTTCTGCGCCAGGATATCGCAGGCGACCTGACTCCAATCGGCCGGCACGTCGATGTCCGGCAGATAGAAGACGCGCGACCCATCCGGGTTGCGAATCTCGCTGATGGCTGATTTGAAGGCGATGCCCTGATAGGGATCTTGGCCGGCAGTCGTAAAACGACGCTCTATACGCATTCACATTCCCCCCGACTAAACCGCACATCGGACGGGACACCACATCTTGTGTCTGCCTAATGCGCAGACCACCAAAGTTGACAGAAGTCTTACATCAGTTCAACTAGATTTTGTGGTTGGGGATAGATTTCACTGCGATATATAGATTTTATCGTGTTTTCAGGCTTTCATCAGCGCGTAACAGTGGATGATCCCGTGGATAACGGCGCTTTCCGGGTCCCTTCGATTGTCACAAAAGCAAAGGCCGCGGCGAATCATCGCCGCGGCCCGCCATGGAGGCTCGGATCGGGTTATTGCCCCGCCGCTTTCTTGGCGTCGTAGGGGTAATGGAAGACGCCTGACTTGAATTCCGGCGGGTAGAGAATCACCTGCGTTCCCGCCCGGCGGAACTGGTCGATGTCGTTGCCTTTGACCCCCTGATATTGGACGAACAGAATGCGCGACTTCGCCCATTCGCCGTTGGGGGCGAACTTCACGTCGCCGACCACCGTCTTGAAGGTGTTGGCGTGGATGTATTGCCCGATCTTGTTTTGGTCGAGGCTGCCGACTTTGTTGACCGCTTCGCCCAGGATCTGCATCTCGGCATAGGCAAAGGGCGGCAGATAATAGCCCAGCGGATCGACGCCCGCGGCCGGCGCCTTCGCTTGGTAACGCTTGAGGAAATCCTCGGTGCCCGGGAATTTCATCGTCTTCTCCGGCACGTAGACGTCGTAGACGACAAGGCCGTTCAACAGCGGCCCGAGCTGCTGTTTGATGGGCGTGAAGGCGATGCCGATCATGCCGCCGCCGAATATCTTGGCCTTGAGCCCGGCCTCGTTGGCCGCGCGCACGATGCCCACCGATTCGGGCGGGTAGGAGGCGGCATAGACGATGTCCGGCTTGGTCGCCTGGACGGCGTGGATGATCGGTGAGAAATCGGCCGTATTGGGCGGATAGCTCTGGTCATAGACCACTTGCAATCCGAGTTGCTTCACCACCTCGCGGGCGCCGCCGATCACGTTTTGCGCGAATTCGGCATTGGCCGCGATCAAAGCCACGGTCTTGGGCTTCGGGTTCATGCTCATGGCGACTTGGAAGAAGCCGTAAGACGGCGCGATGGCGGTGTTCTCGCCATTGGGCAGGATCTGGAAATACTTGTCGTAGTTGAACGGGGCATTCACCGCGGTGCCGAACAGCGCCATGAACACCATGTTGTGCTGCATGGCGATCGGCATGGCCGGGGCGATCTGGCCGGTGGCGTAGGCTGAAATCAACAGGTCCACCTTATCCACATCCAAGAGCTTGGTGTAGATCCCGGGCACATTGGAGGGCGTGCTCTGGTCGTCGTAATGAATCAGCTCGACCGGGCGGCCCAGCAAGCCGCCCTTGGCGTTGATATCGTCCCGCCACATCTCGATCGCCAGCAACGACGGCTTGCCGCCGCCGGCGAGGCCACCGGTCTCGGACATACTGAAGCCGATCTTGATCGGTTCGGCCGCCAGCGAAACCGCGGGCAATGCCAAGACCGCGAAGGCGGCGACAACCCAACCCATCACCGCTAAACCCTGGCGGCGCTTATTGATATTCATGAATAACCCCTCCCTCGACTTTGCTGCTTATGTTGCTCGAAACCTTAATACATTACTCTCCCCTGCGCCAGGACGCGGTAGCCGTTCGCCGCCAGTTCCGCGCTTTGCGCCGGGTGGGCTGGTTCATGGCCCACTCATGCTTGCCGTCTGGACGGGGCTTGTGGGCAGTGCCATAGTCCGCCCCATTCGTCACGGACATCTGGGCGCGTCTTTGCCTCACGGCGCATGAACATCGGCACCCTACTCTATACCTGGTTCAAAGGCGAACTCGTCGGCACCGATCAATTCGGCAACCGCTATTACCGCGAGCGCGGCCAGCGCGCCTTGAAGCGCGGCGGCGGGATCGAGAGCCGCGAGCGCCGCTGGGTGATGTATAACGGCGAGGTCGAGGCCTCGCGCGTGCCGCCGGAATGGCACGCCTGGCTGCATCACACCGTGGACGAGTTGCCGAAGGATGCCGGCCACCTCAAATATCCCTGGCAGAAAGAGCATCAGCCCAATCTGAGCGGCACGCCCGGAGCCTATCGCCCGCCGGGTTCGCTCTTGAAAGGCGGCGCGCGCGAACATGCCAGCGGCGATTACGAGCCGTGGACGCCGGAATGAAATTCTTGCCTCAAGGAGCGGAACTGCCATGAGCCGCAATGTCGTCGAAACCGTCGTAGGCGCCGTCGTCCTGGTGGTCGCGGCCGTTTTCCTGTTCTTCGCCTATACCACTACCCAGGTGCATGCGGTGGGCGGCTATACGCTTTCGGCGCAATTCGACAAGGTCGATGGCTTGCGCGACGGCGGCGACGTCAGGATCAGCGGCATCAAGGTCGGCACCATCCTGTCGCAGACGCTCGATCCCAAGACCTTCTTCGCCAACCTCACCATCAGCATGGACCCGGCGATCAAGCTGCCGGTGGATTCGGTCGCCACCATCACCTCCTCGGGGTTGTTGGGCGATAAATTCCTTTCGATCGAGCCCGGCAACGAGGACCAGACCATCCCGCCGGGCGGTCGCATCACGCACACCCAATCGGGCATGAGCCTTAAATCGCTGATCGGCCAGATGATTTACGGCCAGGCGCAGCAGAAGAAGAGCGACAGCTCTTTGCCCACGCTCGCGCCTGCACCGAAAAAGCCATGACGCTGGCCCCGGGCGCGGGCATCGCCGAGCAGCGCTGGGATCCCGAACGCTATCGCCGCAACGCCGCTTTTGTCCCGGCCTTGGGCCAGGGCGTTGTGGAGTTGCTCGCCGCCAAGCTGGGCGAACGCATCCTCGATCTCGGCTGCGGCGACGGCACGCTGACCGCCACCCTGGCGGCAATATCCGAGGTCGTGGGCGTCGATGCGAGCGCCGAGCAGATCGCGGCGGCCAAGGCGCGCGGCCTCGACGCGCGCGTGCTGGACGGCAATCGTCTCCCCTTCGACCGAGAATTCGACGCCGTGTTTTCGAACGCGGCGCTGCACTGGATGCGCGATCCCGACGCGGTGATCGACGGCGTGTGGCGCGCGCTTCGCCCCGGCGGGCGTTTTGTCGCCGAATGCGGCGGCGCGGGCAATGTCGCCCATGTCATCGACGCTTCGCTGACGGCGTTAAAGCGGCGTGGAATCGACGGCAGGACGGCCATCCCATGGTATTTCCCTTCGCCCGATGAATATCGCGCCAAGCTTGAGGCGCGAGGATTCAAGATCGCCTCGATCGTGTCGTTCCCGCGCCCGACCGAGCTGCCGGGACGGCTGGGCGATTGGCTCGACACTTTCGCCGAGAACTTCCTGGCGTTGGTGCCGGAATCCCAACGCCAGGATTTCAAGGACGAGGTCGAAGACGCGCTGCGGCCGTTTCTCTTCAAGGATGGACTCTGGTCGGTTGATTACGTGCGGTTGCGCTTTGCCGCGTTGAAGCCGGCGGAGAGATCCCCATGAGCAAGCTCAAGCTGCCCACCTGGCTTACGCCTGCGGGCGAGCCGGTTTCCTGTCTCGACAAGATCAAGGTGTTGAACGAAAACCTCGAGGAAATCCGTGACATGGCGCAGGACGCGCTCGAAGACGCGGTGCTGATGGGTTGCGACGAGACGCAATTCCGCAAGGTGCTGCGCGAGTTGGGCGAGGGGCTGACCAATCCCTACAAGAACAAGAAGGACAAGGCGTGAGGCGGATTGCAGTCCTGAGCTTGATGGCGCTGCTCGCGGCCGCGGGCGATGCTGGCGCCCAGGGAACCATGGTCCAGCTGCAAGGAAACGTGGCGGTGCTGCAAGGCCTCGACAAGACCACGGCGCGGGTTTCGAAATTCGACGCGCCGATCGACAAGCCGGTGCATTTCGGCACCTTGGTGATTACCGTGCGCGCCTGCTACAAGCACCCTCCCGAGGAGAGGCCCGAGACCACGGCCTTTCTCGAGATCGACGAAACCCGGCCCAACGGCGCGGCCAACGAAACCAAGCGTGTCTTCAGCGGTTGGATGTTCGCCTCCTCGCCGGCGATCTCGGCGCTCGATAATCCGATCTACGACGTCAACGTGCTCGACTGCAAGATTCCGGCGACCTCCGCGCCGCCGAGCGGCCCGTCCGGGAAGTAGGCCGGAGTCTTGATCGCCTCGCCCAGGATGCGGTGATAGCGCGCGCGTGGAATCTCGATCGCGCCGAAACGCCGCAGATGTTCGGTGACGAACTGCACGTCCAGAAGCTTGTAGCCGCCTTTGCGCAGCAATGCGACCAGTGTCGCCAACGCCGCCTTGCTGGCATCGGTTTCGCGCGAGAACATGCTTTCACCGAAGAACGCGCCGCCCAGGCTGACGCCGTAAAGCCCGCCGGCGAGCCGGCCCTGGCGCCAGGCCTCGATGCTATGCGCCTGGCCCCGCCGGTGCAGTTCGGAATAGAGCGCGACGATCTCGCGGTTGATCCAGGTTTGCGGACGATCGGGTGCGGCCTCGGCGCAGCCGCGGATCACGCCCTCGAAGTCGCGATCGATCTTGATCTCGAAAACCTCCCGCCGCAATGTCCGGGCCAGCCGCCGCGGCAGATGAAATTTGTCGAGCGGCAGCACGCCGCGGCGTTCGGGGTCGACCCAGAACAGCTCCGGATCCTCGGCCGTTTCCGCCATCGGGAAAATGCCGGCGGCATAGGCACGCAGCAGACTATCGGGAGTGAGCCCAGCCATGGACGCCGATTAGAATGAATTTCTTCTTCCCCGTCACGCGTCCTGCGGAAAACGGGGATTTTCCGCCTAACCTAGGCGGTCGAAGGTCCTCTCGAACCAGCCGATATCATAGGCGCCGTTGATGAAATCCGGCGACGTCACCAGCCGCTGGTGCAGCGGAATGGTGGTTTCGATGCCGGTGATGACGAATTCCTCGAGCGCGCGCCGAAGGCGCATCAGGCACTCATTGCGGCTGGTGCCGTGGATGATGAGCTTGGCGACCAGGCTGTCGTATTGCGGCGGCACGGTGTAGCCCTGGTAAAGCGCGCTGTCGACGCGCACACCGGGCCCGCCCGGCGCGTGATAGCGCAGAACGTCGCCGGGCGAAGGCGCGAAGCTCTGGGGGTTTTCGGCGTTGATGCGGCATTCGATGGCGTGGCCTTGGAGCGATATGTCCTCCTGGCGGTAGCCGAGCTTGGCGCCCGATGCGACGCGGATCTGCTCGCGCACGATGTCGATGCCGCTCACCACCTCGGAGATCGGGTGCTCGACCTGGAGCCGCGTGTTCATCTCGATGAAGAAGAATTCCCCGTCCTGGTATAGGAATTCGAGCGTGCCCGCGCTTTTATAGCCGAGCTTCTGCACGGCCGCGGCGGCGATGCGGCAGATGCGCTGGCGCTCTTCCTGGTTGATGCCGGGCGAGGGCGATTCCTCGAGCAGCTTCTGGTGCTTGCGCTGCATCGAACAGTCGCGTTCGCCGAGATGCACCACGCTGCCCTGGCCATCTCCTAAAATTTGCACCTCGATATGCCGCGGCTTGGCCAGGAAACGCTCGAGGTAAAGCGCGCCATTGCCGAAGAAGGTCTGGGCCTCGGCCTGGGCAATGGGAAACATCGCCTCCAGCGTCTTGACGTCCGGCGCCACGCGCATGCCGCGTCCGCCGCCGCCGCCCGCCGCCTTGATCAGAATCGGATAGCCCACCTTCTGCGCGGCCTCGCGCGCGGTCCCGATATCCGTCACCGCCGCCGAACCGGGCACCACCGGAATGCCGAGTTCCGTCGCGGCCTGCTTGGCCACCACTTTGTCGCCCATCATCCGGATATGCTCGGGCGAAGGGCCGATGAAGACCAGGCCGTGCTCGGCGACGATCTGCGCGAAGTCGGCATTCTCCGAAAGGAAACCCAGCCCGGGATGGATGGCGTCCGCGCCGGTGATGGCAGCCGCCGAAAGGATCGCCGCCACGTTCAGGTAACTGTCGCGCGCCGGCGGCGGGCCGATGCACACGCTTTCGTCGGCCAGCCGCACATGCATGGCGTTGGCATCGGCGGTTGAATGCACCGCCACGGTGCGGATGCCCATCTCGCGGCAGGCGCGGTGGATGCGCAACGCGATCTCGCCGCGGTTGGCGATCAGCACCTTCTCGAACATGTGTGCCTGTCTACTCTAGAACCATCAACACTTGGCCGAACTCGACCGGTGTGCCGTCGGCAACCCGGATTTCGGCGACGCGGCCCGCGCGGGGCGCATGAATCTGATTCATCACCTTCATCGCCTCGATCACGAGCAACGCCTGGCCTTCGCGCACGCTGTCGCCCACCTTGACGAAATGCGCCGCTCCCGGCTGCGGCGCGAGATAGGCTGTTCCGACCATCGGCGACTTGACCGCGCCAGCGGCTTCGGCCTGGGGCGCAGCGGCCGGTCCCGGCGCCGCGGGCGGCACCGACACCGTTACCGCCGTGGCCGCGTGGGGGTTGCGCGCCACGCGCACGCGCCGGTCGCCATGGGCGATCTCGATCTCGGAAAGTCCGGTCTCTTCCAAGAGCGCCGCTAGCGCGCGGATGAGATCGCCATCCACCATCGGGTCGTTCTGCTTGGTCATGCGTTATTCGGTTCCGCTTTCGCCTTCGACGATGCGCGCGATGGCATCGAGCGCCAGGAGATAACCGTGCGCGCCGAGGCCGCAAATGACGCCGCGCGCCGCCTGGCTCACGAGCGAGTTGTGGCGGAACGGCTCACGGCGATGAATGTTCGAGATATGGACCTCGATCACCGGCAGATCCACCGCCTTGAGCGCGTCGAGCAGCGCGACCGACGTGGTCGTATAACCGGCGGGATTGATGATGATGCCGTCGGCGTTTTCGCGCGCCTCCTGGATCCACTCGACCAGCTGGCCTTCATGGTTCGATTGGCGGAAATCCAGGCGGAGGTCGAGCACCGCGGCGCGCTCGAGACAGGCCTCCTCGATGTCGGCGAGCGTGTCGCGCCCATAGGTCGCCGGTTCGCGCACGCCCAACAGGTTCATATTAGGTCCGTTCAGGACCAGAATGGTCGCGCCAGCCACGTCCGGACTCCCCGAAATTCCTTGTTCCGAGAGAGGGTTATAGCATGGGAGGGGCTGCCCGCAAGCGCGCCCGGCCGTTTCACCGATGTTAACCTGAATTGCCTAGGCTCTACCGCCTTGGACGGAAGGCGGGACATGGCTTTACCCTCTGCGATCGATGCCGGCTGGACGCGCGCCACGCGCGCGGCGGCGTTCATGCGCCTCGCCCGGCGCTGGGCGCCCTATGCCGTTTTGCTCGTGGCATCCGGAATCCTGCTTGCCACCTCGCCGGTCGACGGCGATTTTTCCTGGAGCGATGCGCCGCGCCACGCGCTCAATGGCGCCTTCGTGAAGGATTTCATCGCCGCGCTGCCTTGGCGGCATCCGGTCGCATGGGCCGAGAACTATTATCTGCAATATCCAGCGCTCTCGATCCTGTTCTATCCGCCGCTGTTCTATCTTTTCGAGGCCGTGTCCTATGCCGTCTTCGGAGTCAGCCATTTCACCGCCCAAGCGACGGTGGCGGCGTTCTACGCGTTCTTGGGTTTAGGGGTTTATCGTCTGGCGCGGCTGTGGCTGCCGCGTTTCACCGCGTTGGGTGCCGCGCTGATGTTGATGGGCGCGCCCGAAATCGCGTTGTGGGGGCGGCAGGTGATGCTCGACATTCCGGCCATGGCGTGGCTGGTCTGGGGCATCTGGGCTTGCGCCAAATTCATGCGCGCCGGCCGGGGCGCCGATCTTGCCTTCGGCGCGGCGATGCTGCTCGCGGCCCTTTACACCAAATACGACGTGATCTTCATCGCCCCTGTGTTGATGCTGGCGCTCGTCGCTGCCCGAGGCGGAGCCATCTTACGCGACCGGCGCGTGTTGTGGACGGGATTGGCCGCCATGATCGGAGCACTGCCGGCGGTTTATCTCGCGCTCGAATTCGGCATGGCGAATTTCCAATCCGTCGACGATCTCGCCGGCGAGTTGCCGCGCTGGAGCCTGGCGGCCTGGGAATTCTATCCCGATCTGTTGCCGCAGATTCTCGGCTGGCCGGTGCTGGCGCTGGCGCTCGCGGGGGCGGGGCTGCTGCTCGCCGGCCGGCTGCCCGCGTTTAAATCTTCCGGCGCCGGCTTCTGGCCCGCCTGGCTGCTGCTGGGCTGGATCGTGCTCGGCTATGCTTTCTTCAGCGCCATCGCGGTGCGTGAGCCGCGGCATATCCTGACCGTCATGCCGCCTTTCGCCATCCTCGCGGCATCCGTGCTCGACCGCCTGTTACCGCGCCGGTCCGCCGGCCTGGCCGCCTGTCTTCTCGGCGTTGGCATGTTGGCCTGGAGCGTCTTCGAATGTCCCGTGCCGGTGGTTACGGGCTATCGGGAAATCGCCGATTACGTCGCCGGCCATGCGCCGCCAAACGGGGTGGTGTTGTTCTCCGGCTATCGCGACGGCAATTTCGTCTTCGATTTGCGCGCGCGCGAGGACCGGCGCGATATCTCGACCCTGCGGGCGGATAAATTGCTGTTGCGCGTCGCGATCGAACGCCGCCGCGGCGTCGGCGACAGCGACTACAGCGAGGATGAAATCGCGCGCATGATCCGCGATCTCGGCGTCTCCCTGGTCGTCGCCCAGGACGGTTTCTGGGACGATCTGGCTGAGATGCGGCGTTTCGAGAATGTGCTGGCGCGGCCGGATTTCATCGCGGTCGCGCATTTCTCCATTGGCGGCACCATGGGGCGCATCGACAAATCCTTCACCGTCTACCGCCCGACTTATCCGGTCGAATCCCGGAAAATCAATCTCGGCATCGACATGCCGATCATCGGCGACAAGTTCCAGGGACAGATCCGGTAAAAGCCGGGCTCAGTATTCCGCGGTATCGGCTTGCGGCATCGCGGCGCTGCGCGCCTCGAGCTTGGCGAAGGCGCGGTCGAGCGCGTGGCGCTCATCCGCGCTCAGGGTCTGCATGATGTCGTTTTCCACCGCGCGCACCAGCGGTACGATCTGCTGATAGACGCCGGTGCCTTGCGGCGTCAGGTCGAGAATGGCGCGGCGGCGGTCGACGGGATCGATGCGGCGGGTGATATGGCCCGCCGTGGTCAGGCGCGCCACCGCCCTACTTACCCGCACCTTGTCCATCGCGGTGCGGTCGACGACGCTGTTGGCGCTCATCGCGCCGTAGCGGCCGAGCACCGCCAAGGTGCGCCACTCCGGCGCCGACAAGCGGAAGCGCCGCGTATAGACGCGGGCCACGGCGCGCGTCAGGCGGTTGCTCAATACCGAAAGCCGGAAGGGCAGGAAATGCTCGATGGCAAAACCCGCGTCTTCGCCGGCCTGCTTGACAATTGGTTTCATTGTTAACTAATGCGCCATCAAGAACAACTCGTCAAGCGCGACGGTATGCTGCGGCTATTGTGCGCTCCGGCAATCTTGGGGAGGATCGGTCTTGGGAGAATCATGACGCGATGCTGAAGCTTCACGGCTATTTCCGCTCCTCGGCGGCGTTCCGCGTGCGCATCGCGCTCAATCTCAAGGGCTTGGCCTATGAGCAGGCCTTCGTCCATCTGCGCAAGAACGAGCAGCGCGCGCAGGGATACCTGGCGCGGAATCCTCAGGGGTTGGTGCCGCTACTGGAAGAAGACGGCCGGGAGCTGATCCAATCCCTCGCCATCATCGAATATCTCGACGAGACTCACCCCCAACCCCCGCTGTTGCCCAAACATGCCACCGATAAGGCGCGGGTGCGCGCGATATCCCAGATCATCGCTTGCGACATCCATCCCTTGGATAATCTGCGTGTGCTGCGCTACCTGGCGAAGCCGCTGGGTCATGACGCAAAGGCCGTCGAGGAATGGTTCAATCATTGGATCAGGCTCGGCTTCGAGGCGATCGAGCCGATGCTGGCTCAAGACAAGCTCAGCGGGAGATTTTGCCACGGCGACAATCCTGGCCTGGCCGACATCTGCCTGGTGCCGCAGGTGTTCAACGCCCAGCGTTATCCGAGCTTCGATTTGAAGCCTTATCTGGCGATTTTGCGCGTGTTCGAGAATTGCATGAAGCTCGAAGCCTTCGCGCGCGCGCGGCCCGAGCAGCAGCCAGATTTCGAGAAATAGCGGCGGCGGCGAAGACCTTATTTCTTCTTGGAAGCTTTGGCGTCGATCACGCCCATGATGTCGCTTTCCTTCATGATCATCAGCTCCTCGCCGTCGATCTTGACCTCGGTGCCGGACCACTTGCCAAACAGCACCCGGTAGCCCGCCTTGACGTCGAGCGGATGGAGCTTGCCGTCGTCGCCGCGCGCGCCCGGCCCGGCCGCGATGATCTCGCCCTCCATGGGCTTTTCCTTGGCGGTGTCGGGGATGATGATGCCGCCGGCGGTCTTGGTTTCCTCCTCCAGGCGCCGCACCAGAACGCGGTCATGCAAGGGACGGAATTTCATGCGTTTCTCCTTAGGCTCGCTTGAGGGTCGGTTGAAGGTCGCTTGAGGGTCGCTAAAGGGGCTGTTTCAGCTCCGTTGGGCGAATGGTGGGCGCTGCAGGGATTGAACCTGCGACCCCACCCGTGTGAAGGGTGTGCTCTCCCGCTGAGCTAAGCGCCCGTAGGAGGCTGGATTTAGGCCGCGCGCCCAACTCTGTCAAGGAATGGGCCCCTGTCAAGGAAGCGGGGTTTGGTTATGCTATAGTCGTTCACGATTCGTGAATTGGCCTTAAGCATTCTACCGTGAGAGTTTAGCCCTCCAACCGCCCCGACCAGCCAACGCCATGCCAACCGCTCCCATCGCAGCCCTGGTCCTTGCCGCCGGCAAGGGCACCCGCATGAAATCCGCCCGGCCCAAGGTGATGCACCAGGTGGCCAACCGGCCGATGGTGACGCATGTGCTGGCCGCGGTGGCCCAGTTGAAGCCCGCCCGCACCATCGTGGTGGTGGCCCCGGGCATGGACGACGTGGCCCAAGCCGTGGCCCCGGCCGAGGTCGCGGTGCAAACCAAGCAGCGCGGCACCGGCGACGCGGTGGCGGCGGCCAGGAAGCAGTTGGGCCAATTCAAGGGCGACGTGCTGGTGGTCTATGGCGACGCGCCCTTGGTCACGCGCGACACCCTTGCCATACTCCTGAACGAGCACCGCCGCCATCCCGAGGCGGCGCTGGTGGTTTTGGGCATGCGGCTCAACCGCGGCGGGCCTTATGGCCGGCTGCTGCTGGCGCCGGACGGTTCGCTCGACCGCATCGTCGAGGCGGTGGACGCCACCGAGGCCGAGCGCGCCATCACCCTGTGCAATTCGGGCGTCATGCTGGCCGACGGGCCTTCGCTGTTCGGCCTGGTCGCCGGGCTCGGCAACGCCAACGCCAAGGGCGAGTATTACCTGACCGACATCGTCGCGCTGGCGCGCGCGCGCGGCCTGATCTGCCGCGCCGCCGAAGGCCCCTCCGAGGAATTGCTCGGGGTTAACAGCCCGGGCGAGCTGGCCGCGGCCGAAGCCCACATGCAGAAACGCCTGCGCGCCCAGATCATGGCGGCGGGGGTGACGCTGGTCTCGCCCGACACGGTCTATCTCAGCGCCGATACGCGCATCGGCCCCGACACGGTGGTGGGACCGTTCGTGGTGTTCGGGCCGGGGGTGAAGGTGGGCGCGGGCGTGACCATCCCGGCCTTCTGCCACATCGTGGGATCGACCATCGGCGACCGCGCGGTGATCGGGCCTTTCGCCCGGCTGCGTCCGGGAGCCGCGCTGTCCGAGGACGTGCATATCGGCAATTTCGTCGAGGTCAAGAATTCGCGCCTGGCCAAGGGCGTGAAGGCCAATCACCTGGCCTATCTCGGCGACGCTGCGGTGGGCGAGGGGAGCAATATCGGCGCCGGATCCATCACCTGCAATTTCGACGGCATCGAGAAATTCCGCACGACCATCGGCAAGAACGTGTTCGTCGGCACCAACGCATCCCTGGTCGCGCCCTTGACCATCGGACCGGGCGCGATGATCGCCGCCGGCAGCGTCATCACCAAGAACGTGCCGGGCGACGCGCTGGCGCTGGGCCGCGCCCATCAGGAAACCAAGCCGGGCCTCGCCCGGAAATGGCGCGCGCAACGCAAGGCCGCGATCGCCGCCAAGGCCAAATCGGCCAAGAAAAACCGCCGGCCAAGAAACCCGCGTCCAAGAAGAAGACTGCTCCCAAGAAGAAGGGACGGCGATGAGCGGTGCGGCTTCATGTCCTTCGACAAGCTCAGGACGAGG
The DNA here is from genome assembly GCA_963810055.1 of uncultured Alphaproteobacteria bacterium. Classification (GTDB taxonomy): domain Bacteria; phylum Pseudomonadota; class Alphaproteobacteria; order ATCC43930; family CGMCC-115725; genus REEB95. Next base: position 101,431 of record CAWEME010000001.1, read on the forward strand.
TGAGTTTGTTCGGCGGCTTTTGTCCTTCGTCCTTCGACAAGCTCAGGACGAGGAACATTTCTTTATGCCATCACGGTTTTCCTCATGCTGAGCCTGTCGAAGCACGCAGGGCGCTCATGCAGCGCCTTGAAGGCATGACGAGCATGGCGCGCTGATGTGCGGCATCGTCGGCATCATCGGCCGGGGCGAGGCGGCGCCGCTGCTGATCGAAGGGCTCAAGCGGCTGGAATACCGCGGTTACGATTCGGCCGGCATCGCCACGCTGGTGGACGGCAAGATCGAACGCCGCCGCGCCGAGGGCAAGCTGGAGAAGCTGGCCAAGCGGCTCGAAAAGGAGCCGGTGCACGGCGCTATCGGCATCGGCCACACGCGCTGGGCCACCCATGGCGCGCCCAACGAGACCAACGCCCACCCCATCGCCACCGAGCGCGTCGCCGTGGTGCATAACGGCATCATCGAGAATTACCAGGAGCTGAAGGCCGAGCTGGCGCAGGCCGGCTACAAATTCGAGACCCAGACCGACACCGAGGCGGTGGCGCTGCTGCTGACGCGCTACCTGAAGGAAGGTCTGCGCCCGCGCGAGGCGGTGTTAAAGGCGCTGGGGCGTCTGCACGGCGCCTTCGCGCTGGTGATGCTGTTCGCGGGCGAACCCAACCTGCTGATCTGCGCCCGGCGCGGCAGCCCGCTCGCCATCGGCTATGGCGAGGGCGAGATGTATGTGGGCTCGGACGCGCTCGCCTTGGCGCCGCTCACTTCCAACCTGGTTTATCTGGAGGAAGGCGATTGGGCGGTGGTGACCGGCAACGGCGCCGCCATCTATGACAGCGACGGCAAGGATGTAGAACGGGCGATCAAGAAAACCGCGTTGTCGGGCGCGCTCATCGGCAAGGGCGATTATCCGCATTTCATGAAGAAGGAGATCTTCGAGCAGCCGGCGGTGATCGGCGACACGCTGCGCTCGCTCATCAACCCGGCGACGCGCGCGGTGCACTTACCGTCTCTGCCATTTGAACTTTCCAAGATCGAGCGCGTCACCATCATCGCCTGCGGCACCTCGTTCAACGCCGGACTGATCGCCAAATATTGGCTCGAGAAACTGGCGCGGGTGGCGGTGGAGGTCGATATCGCCTCGGAGTTCCGCTACCGCGCGGCCGACATGCCGCATGGCGGCTTGGCGCTGTTCATCTCGCAATCGGGCGAGACCGCCGACACGCTGGCCGCCTTGCGTTACGCCAAGAAGCAGAAGCAGCACGTGCTGGCCATCGTCAACCAGCCGGAAAGCTCGATGGCGCGCGAGGCCCATGCCGTGTTCGCGACCCATGCCGGGCCGGAGATCGGCGTCGCCTCGACCAAGGCGTTCACGACGCAACTGGTGGTGCTCGCCTGCCTCGCCATTGCGCATGCGCGGGCACGCGGCAAAATCACGGGGAAACGCGAGGGCGAGCTGACCGTGGCCTTGACCGAAGTGCCGGAACGGGCGAGCGAGGTCTTGAACCACGACCAGAACATCCAAAGCATCGCCCAGGCCATGGCCGAGACCCGCGACGTGATCTATCTCGGGCGCGGGACCTCCTATCCGCTGGCGCTCGAAGGCGCGTTGAAGCTCAAGGAGATCTCCTACATCCACGCCGAGGGTTACGCCGCCGGCGAGATGAAACACGGGCCGATCGCGCTGATCGACGACAACGTGCCCATCGTCGTGATCGCCCCCTCCGACGATCTGTTCGACAAGACGCTCTCGAATGTTCAGGAAGTTCTGGCGCGCGGCGGCAAGGTGGTGATGATCTCCGACCGCAAGGGCCTCGACCGGCTCGACGGCCAGTTGGCCTACGGCATCGAAGTGCCGGCATGCGATGCGTTCGTGGCGCCGCTCCTCTACGCGATCCCGGTGCAGCTCCTCGCCTATCACGTGGCGGTGCAGAAAGGCACCGACGTGGACCAGCCCAGGAATTTGGCCAAGAGCGTGACGGTGGAGTAGGGGGCTAGTTCTTACCCAGGAAACGGCGCAGACGCGAAATCACCCGTGCGGTATTCTTGGTCTCACATTCCCATATCACCAGCGCTTTCCATCCGGCACTTTTCAATTGAGCTAGATTTTCCATATCTCGTTCTACATTGCGCGCGAGCTTGGGCTTCCAATAGCCGGTATTCGAGCCAGGAACACGCCCTTCGCGGCATCCGGTGTGCTGATGCCAGAAACATCCATGAACAAAGATCACCTTATGGCGTGATGGAAAAACAATATCCGGCTTGCCGGGCAAATCCTTGCGGTGCAAACGAAAGCGATATCCCAAACCATGAACCATGCGTCTGATATTCACTTCAGGCGCCATGTTCTTGCTTTTAATCTGCCGCATATTCTGCGAGCGGCGCTTAGATGATAGGCGGTCCATTTAATCAATGTGCCTTGCTTCCCGAAGAAGCTGAATCTCTGATCGCGACCGCGGCGTGTATGAGATGAACTCGTCCGGCCCGATTGAGCCAAGACCGAGTTTTGCAATGAGTTTCCGGTCGGCGCGTCCCCATAGTATCGCGATTCCCTGCGGCGCAAGAATATCTCGCGCACCACCATTCCGGCGGATGCGCTTCATGTAATCGTCTTGCTGTGCTACGGCCTGAACGATGAGCCGAGAGACAGGGGTTTTCTGAATCGCCTTGAAAAGCTCGGCCAGCCGCAGCGTGCCGCCTCCCGCGCCCATGATTTTCTTCCGCTGCTTGAGCGGCATAATCTCCCAAAAATTCCTTGGGTATGGATGGTCCTTGAGAATCCACCAGACGTTTGCAAGCCCAGCAGCCGAGAATCCAGCCTTAGCATCCCGGTTGCGGCCAGGATTCAGATAATTCTCATGGGCCACAATGATGCCAAAGGAGCATGTCGCGGTCTTCTCGTTCTCTTTGATGAGGAGGCAGGGATGCCCGAAAGCCTCCATGGGAATTGTCCAATTGCCCCCCATCGTGTTCTTGATGTCCGTATCTATGCCATCGATAGCCAAATCCAACATTTGGCCCTTCGGCAAGCCAAGATGCGCGCGGAGCAGTATTTCGATCTTCGTACCGAGGTAGGTCTTCTCCGTCTTTTCCGTATCTGACAACGTGAATCGATTTGTACGCGGCGCATCGATCACCTCATCAATGCCTTTCCGGATGATTTGAGGGATTTCTTGTTTAAGCCGTGCCATACCGCCTGCTGCCCTGACCAGTGCATCAACAAGCGGCCGTAAGAGCGGGTAGTCGGGGTGAGACGACAGTAGAGGAGCGCTGGGCACGCCCCACTTTGACACTCTCTAGCGATTCGTCTCAACCCGTTCTGATTAGGCCAGACATGCCTTAACCGCTTTCGCCACATTGTATGCGAGCCGGACCGGAAGCGCATTTCCAACTTGGCGGTAAGCGTGTGTCTTGGCCCCAGCAAATTTCCAATCATCGGGGAAAGTTTGGAGGCGCGCCACCATCGCTATTGTCAGGCGCGGCATTCCGGTAAATTCAGGTGCAGGCGATTCATTGGCCAAGCCAAGTCCGTCAACGCCGAGTGCGGCCCACTCACGGCGGGCGCGGGTCGGGCCGAGATCGGGGCCGCCATGCTTATGTGAGCCGCCAACAATGGTAGGCGCTGGAGACATGGCGCCCTTGATCCATGCTGCCGCGCCGCGCCAGCCCCGTTCACTCATGAGGTCGCCAATCGCCATTCCTACGGCCGGAGCTGGTCCTTCCGTTGCAATCGGCCATCGCAGCGGCGCTGTTGCACCGCGCCGGAGGGCGACGAGGAAAACCCGGAAGCGAGTTTGCGGCACGCCGAAATTTGCCGCATTGAACGCGGTCCAATGAGCATCAAAGCCCATCCCGTCTAAAATTTTGTCGATTTTTGCGCGGAACGGGGTGAAGCGCTCAGTAAGAATCCCGCGCACATTTTCGATCAAAACCGCGCGCGGGCGCACATCTTTTACAATCTTCAACATGGAGGGGAACATGTCGCGGTCGTCATCAGCGCCCAATTGCTTGCCAGCGATCGAAAATGGCGGGCAGGGAAGACCACCGGACAGCAAATCAACATCGCGCCAATAGGCAGAATCAAACCGCCGGATATCGGCCTCGATCACGTTCCAGTATGGCCGGTTGCGCCGCAGGGTCGCACAAGCATGGGGGTCATTATCGAGCAAAGCAGCATGTGAAAATCCCGCTTGCTCAAGCCCGAGCGCGGCACCGCCGCCGCCGGCGCATAATTCCAAAGCTGTGAGCATGTTTCTTCTCCCCTGTCCGCGATAGCTATGGCGACGAGTTGCCGATTTCGGAATTCAGCATATCGCCCGCATCCCCCGCTGGCGGCGTGACCCAAGCCCAGTAGGGAAACTTAATAGACGCAAATGCAGCCTTGGCGCCATCGCGACTCGCCAACTGAGTTCTTGACTAGTCCGGATCAAACTAGTACAAAACAGGAACGCTTACAAGTCCGTTTAGAGCCTGATTTTCAGGCCTGATTCGTGGCCCCATCCTTCGACAAGCTCAGGATGAGGGCACCAAACGATATCCCCAACCTGCCACGAGACCTCCTATGAACCCACAATCGCCGGGCGCAGTATCCTCATGCCCGAAACCCAAACGTCAAAATCCGCCCCTGCGCAAAAAGCCGCCGGCGGATAAGCCTCTCAATCTGCGCCAGCGGCGTTTCGTCGAGCAGTATCTGATCGTCGGCGAAGGCCGCGAGGCCGCGATCCGCGCCGGATATTCGATCAAGAGCGCAATCGAGCTCGCCTGTTATCTCAAACGCCTGCCCAACGTGGCGCGCGCGATCGAGCGCGGCCGCGAGGCGCAGGCGCGCGCGGCGCATGTCGAAGCCTCGCGTGTGCTGGCCGAATATGCGCGCCTCGCCTTTTCCGATCTGAGCCGGGTGGCGGATTGGGGCAAGGAGGGCCTGGTGCTCAAGCCCTGGAGCGAGATCGCCGAGGACGACCGGGCATCCATCGCCGCGCTGTCGGGCGGCAAGGAAGGCGCGCGCATCCGCCTCCACAGCAAGCAGCGCGCGCTCGACAGCCTGGCGCGGCATCTCGGGCTTTTCCCGCGCGGCCCCGCTAAACCCGCCGCGCCGATCGCCGATCCGTCCCGGCCGCAGGCGGCGCTCGCCGAAAGCGCCCGCGCCAAATTGCGCGCCGTCATCGAAGCTTATGCCAAGGATTTGGAACGGGAGAAGGCCCAGGAACAGCAGAACGACGGAAGCGATGACAAGCAAGGTCAGCCCTGATAAAGCCTGAAGAATGAACTGGGCGTTGGTGAAGAAGCTTGCCGCGGCGGCCGTGACCCTGGCCGGCTTCAATTTCCTGGTCCGGCCGGGCGGCACGCAGGAAATGGCGATCGGCGTGGCGCTGGTGGCGGTAGGCGCCTTGCTGTTTTACTGGAGCACGCGCGGCTAGAGAAGCGCCAACTACTATTCATTTTGGCGGCTCCGCTGCGGAACGGCGTCAAAAAATGGACGTTGCCGCCGGGCTAGCGAGAGAGGCCGCAGTCGAATAAATTCTTGCCACGAAACGATCGAGGGCGATCTCCATGATTTACGATCAGACGATAATGGACAATGCGATGGCGTCGTTTCCGTTCTTCACCGTCATGCTGCTGCTGTGGCTGGGGATGGCGATCGGCAACGGTTTCCTCGCCCGCAGGCTCGGCCACAGCGTGGTGCTGTGGGTGGTGTTGTCGCTCATCCCTGGCATCAATTATTTCTTCTATCTCTATGTCGGATACGCCGTGATCCTGGGCATCCTGAAACGGCTCGATGCGTTGCAGCCGCAGCTCAACCCGCCCACCACCTGAATCCCGGGCGGGCAGGCATGGCGCAATACGATTTCGACCTGTTCACCATCGGCGCCGGCTCGGGCGGCGTGGCGGGATCGCGCCGCGCCGCGAGCTACGGCGCGCGGGTCGGCATCTGCGAGGACAGCCGCTGGGGCGGCACCTGCGTCATCCGCGGCTGCGTGCCGAAGAAACTGTTGGTCTACGGCGCGCATTTCGCCGACGACCTCCATGACGCGGCTTCCTATGGCTGGCGCCTTTCGGGCAAGAATTTCGACTGGCCGAGCCTGATCGCCGCCAAGAACACCGAGATCGACCGGCTCGAGGGAATCTACCGCAAGCTCCTGTCCGATTCCGGCGTCAAGCTGATAACCGGGCGCGGCACGCTGATCGATCCGCACACCGTCGAGGTCGCGGGTAAACGCTACACCGCCGCCAATATCCTGATCGCGACCGGCTGCCATCCGGTGACGCCGCAAATCCCCGGCATCGAGCATGTGATCTCGTCCAACGAGGCGCTCGACCTGAAGCAACTCCCTAAGCGCATCGCCATCGTCGGCTCGAGCTATATCGCGGTCGAATTCGCCGGGATTTTTTCGACATTGGGCGCCGAGACGCATCTGGTCTATCGCGCCGACGAAGTGCTGCGGGGATTCGACGGCGACGTGCGGGCGGCGGTGGGCGAGAATTTCCGCCATCGCGGGCTCAAGCTGCATCCGCGCACCGAAATCGCGCGCATCGAGAAAGCGGGCACGGGCTTCAGGCTGACCACCAAGGCGGGCGGGACGCTCGCGGTTGATGTGGTGATGTACGCCACCGGCCGCGCGCCCAACACCAAGGGCATCGGGCTCGAAGCAGCCGGGGTGACGCTCGCCCAGGATGGCAGGGTGGCGGTGGATGAATGGTCGCGCAGCGCAGTGCCGCACATCTATGCCGTGGGCGACGTCTCGAACGGCATCAATCTGACCCCGGTGGCGATCTACGAGGCCCGAGCGCTGGCGGAAACATTATTTAATAACAACAAGTTAAAGCTCGTTCGTGCCAATATCCCGACCGCGGTTTTCGCCATCCCGCCGGTGGGTACGGTCGGCTTGACCGAGGAGCAGGCGCGCGCCTCGGGCGCCGCGATCGACGTCTACCGCGCGCGTTTCCGCCCCTTGAAGTCCACGGTTTCGGGCCGCGAAGAGCGCAGCATGATGAAGCTGGTGGTGGACCGCGCTTCGGACCGCGTGCTCGGCTGCCACATGGTGGGCGACGATGCGCCCGAGATCATGGTCGGGCTGGCGGTGGCGCTCAATTGCGGTGCGACCAAGCGGCAATTCGACCGCACCATCGGCATCCACCCGACTTCGGCCGAGGAATTCGTGACAATGCGCGAGAAGGCACCCGAGCCCGTGCCGGGCCCAGCCGTAAAGGCGGGGGCGGCGGAATAGCCTGCTAGCGCGCGTCCAATTCCGGATAATTCCGGAAGATGCCTTGCCGGTTGAAGGGAATGCGCCGTTGCGAGGCAAGATAGGCCTTGATGCGCGGCCGCGCCGCCACGGCGTCGTGGAGTTCCTTCACGCGCGGCAGATTTTTCTCGAGCCCGGCCATGGCGCGCGGAAAAGCGTAATGCATCCCGGCGACGATCTGGAACAGCGACAGATCGGGATAGCAGAGTTTCGCGCCGGCGAGAAACCTGCCGCCATTGCCCGCGATGGCGCGTTCGAAATAGTTCAGGAATTTCGGCGCGCGTTGCTTCAGGAACAAGACCGCGCGGCGCGCGGCTTCGCCGCGCTGGTCTTCGTAATAGAGGCTGGAGGCAATCGGGTGATGGGTGTCGTGGATCTCGACCAGGAAATCGGCGATGGTGAGCTGGAACTGGTTGGCCCAGAGCCTTCCGGACTCGCCCGCGGGCGCGAGACGGTGGCGTTGCCCCAGATAGAACAGAATATTGGCGGTTTGCGCGATCACCAGCTTGCCCGCCTTGAGGATGGGCGGGGCGAAGGGTGGGCGGGCGGCGGAGGATGCTTCGAGCAGCTTCATCAGCGCCGCATTGCCGCCGCGTCCGCGCGCCACATCGGCATAATCCGCGCCCGCCTCTTCCAGCGCCAGGCGGATGAATTCGCCGCGGCCCTGGATATCCGGCCAGTAATACAGCTCGTAGCGCATGGCAACCTCCCCACTGAATTCGTTAACGCGCCCGTTCCGGAGCTGGAATGGGCCGGATGACAGAATCGCCTTAAAACACTATAATTATAGAACATTTGCCGGGGAGAAACCCCGGCCCGCCGGGGGGCGGCCAAGGCATGTTTCGCAGATTTTGCCTCATAGGATTGTTGATCGCCGCGAGCGGTTGCGCCGCGACCGCGCCGGTGACGCCGCCGCCCGCTCTAACGCCGGCCGTTTCACCCGCCGTACCGCCCCAAGCGCAGGCGCCGCAAGCCGCACCGGCGCCCAAGCCTGCCGTCAAGAAGCACGTCGCGGCCAAACCGCCAACACCGAAAGTCGCGGCGGCGATCCCCGCGCCGCCGGCTCCGGCCCCGGCTCCGGTGACGACACCGGCGCCAGCGCCCACACCCGCGCCCGCACCTGCTGCTCCGCCGGAAACGCCGCCGCCCGCGCCGACGCCGCCTGCGGAGACTACGGCCCCGCCCGCGCCGCCGCCCGCACCCGCCGAAACCGCCCAGCCGGGATTGATCGCCTCGGCTTTCGCGGTGATCGAGGATTGGCGGGATTATTGGTATGTCGATCTGGGATTGCTGGTTCTGTTGCTGCTTCTGCTGTGGCTGCTGACGCGGGGACGATCCGAGCCGCCGCCGCCGCCGCCGCCGCGCAATGCCGCCGGTCCGCCCGGCAGCCCGCCCGGCGGTCCCTCCGGCATTGGGCCCCGGCCGCCGCCTGCGTCCCCGCCATCCGGGACCGAAACCGGAACCGGTCCGCCCTTCGCCCGCTCCGGCATCACCATCGGCCGGGGGTCGGAGTTCTGCGTCCTGCGTTTCATCAATCAGGGTCGCGAAAAGGCCCAGATCGAGAGCCGGTGCCTGGCGATTGCGGTCGAACGCGCCCTGCCGCCCATGCCCAGCTACCCCGCCGAGGCGGTGGAACGCCTGGCCGCGCCGGTGACGGTGGATACCCGGCAGCAATTCTCGATCGAGCGCCCCAACCTTGTGCCGGAGCCGGATTGGGAGCGTATCCAGCGCGGCGAAGCCGCGCTTTGGCTCTATGGCTATTTCGACTACCGCGACGCCCAGCAGGCCCTGCGCCGCCAGGGTTTCTGCTTCGCCTATCTGCCGCCGGCCGCTTCCTCCATACCCCCGGGGAACGGCCGCGCCGCCGCCGCCGGCCCGCCCGCCTATACTTACAGCCGTTTAGCCGGGTGAGAACCCGGCGGGGTAGCCGTTTGGCCGGGTAGGGGCGGAAACCGGCCTGACCCTTAATCGTTTGGCCGGTTTTTAAGCCCGGCGGGGGCCGGAATCCGGCCCGGCTACTGGCTTTCCCGGCCAAAACCGACTATCTCTAACCCATGCCAAGCAAAGCGAAATGGGCGCCCGAGAGCTGGCGCGCCAAGCCTGTCAAGCAGGCGCCGGACTATCCCGATGCCGAGGCCGTGGCTTCGGTCGAGGCGACGTTGCGCCGTTATCCGCCGCTGGTTTTCGCCGGCGAGGCGCGGCGCTTGAAGGCCGCGCTGGCCAATGTGGCGGCGGGCAAGGCTTTCCTGCTGCAAGGGGGCGACTGCGCGGAAAGCTTCGCCGAGTTCCACCCCGACAACATCCGCGACACCTTCCGCGTGTTGCTGCAGATGGCGGTGGTGCTGACTTACGGAGCGGCCTGCCCGGTCGTCAAAGTCTCGCGCATGGCCGGGCAATTCGCCAAGCCGCGCAGCGCCGACACCGAGACCCAGAACGGCGTGACGCTGCCCGCCTATCGCGGCGACATCATCAACGGCATGGAATTCACCGCCGCCGCGAGGAAGCCCGATCCCGCGCGCATGTTGCAGGCCTACAGCCAGTCGGCGGCGACGCTCAATCTGCTGCGGGCATTTGCCCAGGGCGGCTATGCCGATCTGCACCGCGTCCACAGCTGGACCCAGGGCTTCGTCGCCGGCAGCCCGGCGGGCGAGCGCTACCAGGAGCTGGCCGACCGGCTGACCGAGACGCTCGACTTCATGGCGGCGTGCGGATTGACCTCGGAAACCACGCCGCAGATCCGCGAAACCGATCTGTTTACATCGCATGAGGCGTTGCTGCTCCCCTACGAGCAGGCGCTGACGCGCGTCGATAGCACCAGCGGCGATTGGTACGATTGCTCGGCGCATATGCTGTGGATCGGCGACCGCACCCGCCAGGCTGACGGCGCGCATGTCGAATTCCTGCGCGGGGTCAAGAACCCGATCGGCTTGAAATGCGGGCCGAGTCTGGCCGCCGACGATCTGCTGCATCTGATCGACATCCTCAACCCCGAGGACGAACCCGGGCGCCTGACGCTGATCGCGCGCATGGGCGCCGACAAGGTGGAAGCGAAACTGCCGCCGCTCATCCGCGCGGTGAAGAAATCCGGCCGCAAGGTGGTGTGGTGCTGCGACCCGATGCACGGCAACACCATCATCTCCAAGACCGGCTACAAGACCCGCGCGGTGGATAGGGTATTGAGCGAGGTGAAAAGCTTCTTCGCCGTGCATGAAGGCGAGGGCACCTATGCCGGCGGCATGCATCTGGAATTGACCGGGCAGGACGTGACCGAATGCATCGGCGGCGCGCAGGCGATCTCCGAGACCAGCCTGGGCGACCGTTATCACACCCATTGCGACCCGCGTTTGAACGCCAGCCAGGCGATCGAATTGGCCTTCACCGTGGCCGAACAGTTGAAGAAGAAGCGCGGCGAAGCGGTGAAGCGCCGGGCGGCGGGAGCGGCCTCCTGAGTAACGGCGCGCGCAAGGCGTTCTCGCCCCGCCCGCCGGAAGACCCACTGGCGCGCCTCACCGATTCCTATTTCCTCAAGACCAAGGCGATCGTGGCCGCCTATGGCGACAAGCGCGCGACCTATGCCGTGTTCTTGCGCCGCCCGGTGATCGCGACGCCGCGGCTGATGGTGGAGTTCGTCGAACAGGTGGCCAGGGATCGCGGCACGACCATTGAGATCGATCTGCAATACAAGGAAGGCGAATGGGTGGGCGCGGGCGAGCCGATGGTTTATCTCTCGGGCTCGCTTTATCACCTGGTCGATCTCGAGACGCTCTATCTCCAGAAGCTGGGGCCGCCTTGCGTCGCCGCCTATAACGCCTATGCGATGTGCGCCGATCTGCCCAAGACCGCCTTCCTGGCGATGGATGCGCGCCACTGCGCCGGAGCGGAGATGGCGGAGATGATGGCCTATGCCGCCTCGGTGGGATCGAACGCGGCGAAGCAGGCGGTGGGGGCGGTGGGCTTCATCGGCAACGCCACCGACGCCACGGCGCATTATTTCGGCAACGACAAGGGCAGGGGCACCATGCCCCACGCGCTGATCGGTTACGCGGGTTCCACCTTGCGCGCGGCCGAGATGTTCCACGAGACTTTTCCCAACGAGCCCCTGACCGCGCTGGTCGATTATTTCGGCAAGGAGATTTCCGACGGTCTCGCCGTGTGCCGCCGTTTCAAGGAACTGGCGGGCGCTGGCAAGCTGGCGCTGCGGCTCGACACCCATGGCGGGCGCTATATCGAAGGGTTGGATTTGACGCGGGCCTATGCCGTGCTCGAGCGCCGCGCGCCCAAGGCGATCCGCGGCTACCGCACCGAGACCGAGCTGCGCTATCTGGTCGGCACCGGGGTTTCGGCGGCGGCGATCTGGCACCTGCGCGAGAAGCTCGACGAGGCGGGATTCGCCAAGGTGAAGATCGTGGCGAGCTCGGGCTTCACCCCCGACAAATGCCGCGCCATGGCGGTGGCCGAGACGCCGATCGACGTGGTGGGGACAGGCTCGTATTTGCCCGAAACCTGGACCGAGACCTATGCCACCGCCGACATCATCGCCTATGACGGCAAGCCGATGGTGAAGCTCGGCCGCGAATTTTTGATGAAGAAGCAGCCCTAAGGAGGGTAAGCGCGCCGCCATGGAATTGGCCGACGACGGTCTGCCCATATCAGAAGTCGGGGAATGGACGCTAGAAAAGCACGACCGTCTTCGCCAGTACGTTGATATCACGAGGGCGGTCCGAAAAAAATGGCTAACACCGTTATGGCCCGGCGCGAAGGTTAGTGGTGCCACCTACATCGACTTATTCTGCGGCCCTGGCCGGTCTCGAATACAGGAAACCGGTCAAATAATTGACGGCAGTCCGATCATAGCGGCGATGAAGGCACAAGAAAGTGGAGCGCCCTTTACTAATGTATTTATTGCCGACGCCGAAGAGGAATGTGTTGAGGCTGCGGGTAAACGTCTTGCAATGCGTGGCATAGCTGCAAAGAAATTCATTGGGCTAGCGGAACAAACTGTAAGGGATATTGCACCGCAGCTTGAGCCACGAGCATTGCATTTTGCGTTTCTTGACCCTTTTAAGCTGGATGACATCCCCTTCTCAATTATCGAGGAGCTTGCGCGGTTAAAAAGAATGGACATGCTCATTCATGTGAGCGTGATGGATTTACAACGAAATTTACGTCGGTATATTGATGAACAAGGCGGCCCCCTTGATCGTGTTGCACCCAGGTGGCGCGATGTGGTTGATCCGCGCGACAGGGACGAAAGAATTCGAGTATGTTTTCTGGAACATTGGCTTGGTCTCATCCGGCGTCTTGATATGAAGCCCTCACAAGGCATTGAGCTTATCTCGGGAAGTAGAAACCAAAGACTTTATTGGCTGGTGATGATTTCTCGGAACCCGAAGGCTGATGAATTATGGGATAAAATACGCAACGTAACACCGCAGCGCCGATTAGAATTCTGAACCAACTGCCACAGGAATCATGGCGACTATATCGAATATTGAATGGACGGAAATGACTTGGAACCCCGTGACGGGTTGCACCAAAATCAGTCAGGGCTGTAAACATTGTTACGCTGAGCGTATGGCAAAACGATTGTATGCTATGGGCTCAGCGCGTTATCGCAATGGATTTAAAATGACATTGCATGATGATCTCATCGACTTACCACGAAGTTGGAAAAAACCTCGAACTGTTTTCGTGAACTCGATGAGTGATTTATTTCAAGATGAAGTGCCCGTTGATTTTATTTGCCGCGTCTTTGATACGATGGCGGCCTGTCCTCAGCACACATTCCAAATTCTTACCAAGAGAGGCGCACGTCTATTCGATCTTGCTAAATTTCTACCTTGGCCGCGGAATGTGTGGATGGGAGTGAGTGTTGAAGACATGCACGTAATTGACCGAATACAGTATCTGGCTCAAGTACCTGCGGCTGTGCGCTTCTTATCATGCGAGCCGCTGATAGGACCTCTAGATGACTTACCCCTCATCGGAATCCATTGGGTGATCGTCGGCGGAGAGTCGGGACCAAAGGCTCGGCCAATGAATCCAGCTTGGGTAGAATCAATATTCAATCAGTGTCAGACTGCAGAAGTTGCATTTTTCTTTAAACAATGGGGTGGCGTTCGTAAGGATAAAACCGGTCGAAAACTTTTTGGCCGCACTTATGATGAAATGCCGGTGGCGGTGGCATAAAGTTAAAATCTATCTCTGAGCCGTACGCACAGAAGAAAATAAAGAAGCTAGAGGAGTAAAAACGATGCCCCTCGATGCGGGTTCCGGCGGCGAAGGCGGGTGGGCGCCGTCGCTCAACGTGCTGGGGGGCCCGCTCGAAGCCTGTTCGATCAAGCCGATGACCGGGTTCTACCGCAACGGCTGTTGCGATACCGGAACGGAGGACATCGGCAGCCATACGGTGTGCGTGATCGCCACGGCCGAATTCCTGGAATTCTCCAAGTCGCGCGGCAACGACCTCTCGACGCCGTTGCCGGCTTTCGGCTTCGCCGGACTCAAGCCCGGCGACCGCTGGTGCCTGTGCGCGCCGCGCTGGCAGGAGGCGCTCGAAGCGGGGCGCGCGCCGCGCGTGGTGCTGCGCGCCACCCACCAGGGCGCGCTCGATTACTGCGCGCTCGCCGATCTCAAGAAGCACGCGATCGATCTGGCGTGAGAGCGGGGGCCCTTTTCGGCGTTTCAACCATTTGTTGATTTCAAAAGCCCCGGCACTTACGATTAGCTGTATTCCCCGCAACTGATAACTCAGAATTATCGTCTCAATGGAACTGAAGCCAATCGATCGAACCGATCGTGGCATTAACCGGTTAAATGCTGCTCTGAGCATTTACCGAGAGACAATTTTGCCTGAGGCTCAAAACCCTGAGAGACAGATTTTATATTGGATAGTTCATAGCAAGGAGAGCCTTGCTGATGAATTCAGGTGCTTTGCCATCCAAAAAGGCGAGAAGGTAGTCGGATATTTTCAGTACAGCTACTTCCGCGAGGAAAATATTTTTTTCTTCGAGTACTTATGCATTCGTGACAGAAAATATACGGGCATGGTACCGAGCGCAGCGATAAACAAGATCGGTGAGTATCTATCTCGTAATTATCCACCAAATTTCACTATTGTCTTTGAAGTTGCCCAGAAGCGCATCGATGGTACGCAATGGGCACCAGATAAAAAATTGATTCGATATTTTACACGGCTTGGATTTCGTAAGGTGGCCTTTAATTATCGCTACCCGATACTGCAATCCTATGATGGTGAGACGAGCTATCCCGCAGATCTGATGGTCAGTCTGCCAGATCAAAGAAAGGTGATTGGCTCGTCAGAAATGCGAACAATTCTTCGATGTGTATATTTCAAGCACTACCTCCGTTGGGATAGGCCATTTCTAGAGCCGGACCCTTTCAAAGAACGAGAGCGCTTGATAAACGAATTATATTCCAGCCAAGTCGCTAGAATTGGCGGTGACAATACCTTCGGCACCACTGGTGATGACAAACGTTCTCCGCTCAGCCGTTTTGCTGCTTACGCTCCGCATATTCGAGATTTACTAAGCAAGATTTTTGGGCCCAAATTCCCAAGATTGATTGTAGTGATTTTGATAACGTTGGTTTTACAGCGGTTGTTGGGGAATGAATTCCTTCTAGTTCCATTCGTCTTGGCGGTGTCCGCATTATATTGTCTTGCAGAAGATACCGCGACATCTCGTAAACTATTTCTCGCTGTTATTTCTCGGCTCTCGAACGAACGGCCGCGACCGTCGTAACGTCAGCCCAAGCAGCTGGCAATCGAATAAATTGAGCAAATTTCTAAATCGAAACGGCCAGAGAACTAGAGGCGCCAAGTCTTCGAGCGAGAGCTGACCAAGTGTGTGTACCAATCACTTCTTTAATTTCGAATCCATATGAATCGAGAAGCGATCCTATATAACGCGGATCGTAGACCCAGGTTCGCTCTGGTGTGTCGTTGTAAATATCTGTAACGAGATCGGCTGCGCGACCGAAGCTCCCACGCAGCCAATGCCGGATGCTCCTGCTGCTCCCATAATCACAGATTAGCAGTCCGTCAGGTACCAGTACGCGGGCGAATTCACGTATCGCCGCAGCCGGGTCACAATACCCAAGGACCTCACCGACACATATAACTACGTCAAAAGCATCAGCAGGAAATGGCAAACTCTCAACGGTTGAACACACCGCCAGCTGTCGCGTTTGTATTGGCGTCGTGAAGATATCCAGCCAAATCTCGGTCAATTCAATCGATTGAATCTCGTATACACCTGCACCTGCATTCAGCAACAGGCCCTTTCTCCGACTAGAAGTGGGAAGATGCCGCGCCACAAAATATTTTGTATTTAATCCAGAATATTGATGCCACTCGTCCTCTTCAAAAGACGTGACATCGTATCGGGATTTTAATTCGCTGCGTTTGAATCCGGGTGACAAGATATGATGAATAATTCTGAGTTATCCGCCATCTTCCGCATCGTGTGCGGTTTGTTCTCTTGCGCATCCTGGGGATGTCACGCACAACCCGGCCTCGAATCAAAAAGGGAGGGGAGCGTGTTGAGCATCGCCGCCGTTTTCGGCCGTTTTATCGAGCATTGCCGCGTCAATCGCGGCCTGTCGGTCAATACCTTGCGGGCCTATGCGACCGACGGAGCGGATTTCGCCGGCTTCGCCGGCCCGTCGGCGCCGGTTCCGGAAATCGGCCGCGAGCGATTGCAAAACTACGTGCGGTGGCTGCTGGACGAGCGCGGCCTCAAGGAGGCCAGCGTCAAGCGCCGCGTCGCCACGCTGAAAGTGTTCTTCCGCTGGCTCGAGCGCCAAGGGACGATCACGATCAACCCATTCCATCGATTGGACATGGTGGTGCGCCTGCCGCGCCGCTTGCCGCGCGGCGTTTCGTCCGACGAGCTCCGCCGCCTGCTGGCGCATATCCGCAAGGGCGAGCCGGGCTTCGCGGCCACGTTATTCCATCTCACCGTGAGCCTGTTGTTCACCACCGGGCTGCGCATCGGCGAGCTCGCGGCGGTCCGCTTAAACGATCTCGATAAACGGGAAGGCATCATCCAGGTGCGCGGCAAGGGCAACCGGGAGCGCCGGGTTTATCTGATCGGCTCCGAATTGCGCCGTTTATTGGAGCGTTACCTCGTTCTTCGCCAGGAGACGGCGCACGACACCGACAGGCTGCTGATAACGCCGCAAGGACGGCCGGCCAGCAGCCAGTATCTGCGCCGCCGCCTGACGAACTTTGCCCAAGCCGCATGTTTGCCGCGCCGGTTGACGCCGCACATGCTGCGCCATGCGGCGGCCACCCATCTGGTCGAGGCCGGCGTCGATATCCGCTTCGTCCAGAAGCTGCTGGGTCATGCCAGCATCGCCACGACCCAGGTCTATACCCATGTGAGCGATCAAAGCCTGAAGGAAACCCTGGCGCGCGCCAATGTGCTCGGCCGGCTGAGGCGATAGCGCCTCAGTGCCGCTTGAAATACTGGATGGCGCGTTCGTGCCGGAGGGCGGCCTTGCGCGAGGGGAAGGTTCCGAGGTTTCGGCGCCTGCCGGTCTTGGGATTGATCTTGCGCGAATAGAGGCGGTATTGGCCCGAGGGCAGCTTGCGGATCATGGCTCTCTCCCGTTATGCCGCGCCCATTTCCTGGATATGGCATGGCGCGGGCCGCGATCCAACCCTGCTTTTCTTTTACTTCGCACGACGGCCGCGCCGATCTCTCTTGGCTTCGCACGTCAGGTGCTACGCGGCGGCCTGTGCTACGTGGATTGACACCCCCCGGCCTACTACCTAGCTTTCCGGCAGCATGACCGATTCGCTCGCCATTTCCATCGCCCAGCTCGACCCGGTCGTGGGCGACATCGCGGGCAATCTCGCCAAGCTCAAGCGCGCCTTGAAGGAAGCGTCCGGGCAGGGCGCCGATCTGGTGGTGGCCTCGGAAATGTTCGTTTCGGGCTACCCGCCCGAGGATCTGGTGTTGAAGCCCGCCTTTGTCGCCGCCTGCCAGGGCGCGGTGCAGGATTTCGCCAAGGCCACGCGCGGCGGACCGGCGGTGATCCTGGGCTCGCCCTGGACCCAGGACGGCAAGCTCTACAACGCCGCGCTGCTGCTGGCCGAAGGCAAGGTGGCGAGTTTGCGCTTCAAGCACGAGCTGCCGAATTACGGCGTGTTCGACGAGAAACGCGTTTTCGCCGCAGGTCCCGCGCCGGGGCCAGTGGCGTTCAAGGGCGTGCGGCTGGGCGTCATGATCTGCGAGGACATGTGGTTCCCGGCCTGCGCCGAAACCCTGGCCGAAAGCGGCGCCGAGCTGCTCATCGTCATCAACGGCTCGCCCTTCGAGCACGACAAGCTGGGCGAGCGCGTGACGCACGCGGCCGCGCGCATCCGCGAAAGCGGGCTGCCGCTGCTCTATGTCAACCAGGTCGGCGGCCAGGACGAGCTGGTGTTCGACGGCGCCTCCTTCGCGCTCGACGCGGATTGCGCGCTCCGGGTGCAGGCGCCGAGCTGGCGCGAGGCGCTGGCGCCGACGCGCTGGAAACGCGGACCGAAGGGCTGGGCGGCCGAACCCGGCATGATGGAAAAGCCGCCGGAGGGGCCGGAGAACGTCTATCACGCCATGGTGCTGGGCCTGCGCGATTACGTGCGCAAGAACGGTTTCCCCGGCGTGGTCATCGGGCTTTCGGGCGGCATCGATTCCGCGCTCACCGCCGCGGTGGCGGTGGACGCGCTGGGAGCGGACAAGGTGCATTGCGTGATGATGCCCTCGCCCTATACCTCGGCCGCAAGCGTCGAGGACGCGGCCGAGGTGGCGCATCTGCTCGGGGTTGAATTGCGCGAGATCGAGATCACGCTGGCGATGAAGGCGTTCGAGGCGATGCTCAAGCCCTCGTTCAAGGGCAATGCCCCCGACACCACCGAGGAGAACATCCAGGCGCGCGCGCGCGGCATGACGCTGATGGCGCTTTCCAACAAATTCGGCTGGATGGTGCTTTCGACCGGCAACAAATCGGAGATGTCGGTGGGCTACGCCACGCTCTACGGCGACATGTGCGGCGGCTTCTCGGTGCTGAAGGACGTCTACAAGATGGCGGTGTTCGCCTTGAGCCGCTGGCGCAACCAGAACCGGCCCGACTCTTTCCTTGGCCCCTTGGGCCGCGTCATGCCCGAGCGCGTCCTCACCAAGCCGCCCACCGCCGAATTGAAGCCCGGCCAGATCGACGAGGACAGTTTGCCGCCCTACAAAATCCTCGACGGGATTCTCGAATGCCTGATCGAGCGCGAGATGAAGGTCGAGGACATCGTCGCCAAGGGCTTCCACGCCGAAACCGTGCGCTTGGTGTGGCGCATGCTCGACCGCGCCGAATACAAGCGCCGCCAGGCGCCGCCCGGCGTCAAGATCACGCGCCGCGCCTTCGGCCGCGACCGGCGTTATCCCATCGTCAACGCGTTCCACGAAACGGGCCAGCAGCCGGAATACGATCCCGAAGCCGCGCCCAAGGCGCCGACGCCGCAAGCCTCGACATGAGCGCAATTCCGCCGGGCGGGGGCCCGTTGAGCAAAGCTGGGGCGGCGAAGGAACCCGGCCGCGATTTCATCCGCGACATCGTCGAGGCCGACCTCAAGGCGGGCCGCATCACCGCGCCGGTGACGCGCTTTCCGCCCGAGCCCAACGGCTATCTCCATATCGGCCACGCCAAGTCGATCTGTCTCAATTTCGGCATCGCCCAGGATTACGGCGGGCGTTGCCATCTGCGCTTCGACGACACCAACCCCACCAAGGAAGAGCAGGAATACATCGACGCGATCGAGCGCGACGTGCGCTGGCTGGGCTTCGATTGGGGCACGCACCTCTATCACGCCTCGGATTATTTCGCGCAGCTTTATGACTGGGCCGAGCATCTGATCCGCCAAGGCAAGGCCTATGTCGACGACACGCCGGCGGCCGAGATGCAAGCCGCGCGCGGCACGCTGACCGAGCCGGGACGGGAAAGCCCGTTCCGCAAACGGAGCGTGGACGAGAACCTCGATCTCTTCCGCCGCATGCGCCAAGGCGAATTCCCCAACGGCGCGCGGGTGCTGCGCGCCAGGATCGACATGGCCGCCGGCAACATCAATCTGCGCGACCCGGTGCTGTACCGCATCCTGCACGCCGAACATCCGCGCACCGGCAAGGAATGGTGCATCTATCCGACCTACGATTTCGCCCACGGCCAGTCGGACGCGATCGAGAGCGTGACCCATTCGATCTGCACGCTCGAATTCGAGGATCACCGGCCGCTTTACGACTGGCTTTTGGACAATCTGCCGGTGCCGTCGCGGCCGCGGCAATACGAATTCGCCCGGCTCAATTTGGGCTATACCGTGCTGTCCAAGCGATTTTTAACCGAGTTGGTGGCGCAAAAGCGCGTCAAGGGATGGGACGATCCGCGCATGCCCACCTTGGCGGGGTTGCGGCGGCGCGGCGTGCCGCCCGAGGCGATCCGCGATTTCGTCTCCCGCATCGGCGTCGCCAAGGCCAATTCCACCGTCGACATCGTCCTGTTCGATTTCTCGGTGCGCGAGCACCTCAACAAGAACGCGCAGCGCCGGATGGCGGTGCTGCGGCCCTTGAAGGTGACGATCGAGAATTATCCCGAGGGCAAGAGCGAGGAATTGGATGCCGTCAACCATCCGGATAATCCGGCGGCGGGTTCGCGGAAAATACCGTTCGCGCGGGAGCTTTATGTGGAACAGGAGGATTTCATGGAAAACCCGCCCAAGAAATTCTTCCGCCTGTCGCCGGGAAAAGAGGTGCGGCTGCGCTACGCCTATTTCGTGACCTGCAAGAGCGTGGTGAAGGACGCTGCCGGCAACGTCACCGAGCTTCGCTGCGTCTATGACCCGGCGACCAAGGGCGGCAACGCGCCCGACGGGCGCAAGGTGAAGGCGACGCTGCACTGGGTGGCGGCCCAGCAATCGATCCCGGCGGAAATCCGCATCTACAATCCGCTCTTCACTCGGCCCGATCCCGGCGCGGGCGGCGATCTCATTGCCGATCTCAATCCGAATTCCCTGGAAGTATTGAAAGAGGCGCGGCTGGAGCCGAGCCTCGCCAGCGCCAAACCCGGCGAAGTGGTGCAGTTCGAGCGCCAAGGCTATTTCTGCGCCGATGCGGATTCCGCGCCCGGCAAGCCGGTCTTCAACCGCACCGTGGCCTTGCGCGACTCCTATGCGAAGGCGTAAACGCGACTGACATGCCACTCACCCTTTACAACACGCTGACGCGCCGCAAGGAGCGTTTTGAGCCGCTCGATCCCCAGCGCGTCCGCATGTATGTGTGCGGGCCGACGGTTTACGACCTGGCGCATATCGGCAATGCGCGGCCGGTGATCGTGTTCGACGTGCTCTACCGGCTGCTGCGCGATGAGTACGGCGCGGGTCACGTCAAATACGTGCGCAACATCACCGACGTCGACGACAAGATCAACGCCGCGGCCAAGGAGAACAAGGAAAGCATTCGCGCTCTGACCACCCGCACCGCCGAGGCCTTCCACCGGGACGTGGCGGCGCTCAATTGCCTGCCGCCCGATGCCGAGCCGCGCGCCACCGATCATATCAAGCCGATGATCGCGATGATCGAGCGGCTCATCGCCTCGGGCCACGCCTATGTCGCGGACCATCACGTGCTGTTTTCCGTGCCGAGCAAACCGGATTACGGCAAGCTGTCGCGCCGCGACCGCGACGACATGATCGCCGGCGCGCGGGTCGAGGTCGCGCCCTATAAGCGCGACCCGGCGGATTTCGTGCTGTGGAAGCCTTCGCCCGGCGATCTGCCCGGCTGGGACAGCCCGTGGGGCCGGGGCCGGCCGGGCTGGCACATCGAATGCTCGGCCATGAGCGAGGAATTGCTGGGCGAGAGCTTCGACATTCACGGCGGCGGGCTCGACCTCATCTTCCCGCATCACGAGAACGAGATCGCGCAAAGCGAATGCGCGCATGAAGGCAGGCCCTTCGTGAAATACTGGCTCCATAACGCCTTCGTCACCGTGGACGGCGAGAAGATGGCGAAGTCCGAAGGCAATTTCCGCACCATCCGCGACGTGCTGGCCGAGGCGCCGGGAGAAGCGGCGCGGCTCGCCATGCTGACCGCGCATTACCGCGACCCGCTCGACTGGACCGGCGAGCGGCTGGCCAACGCCAAACAAACGCTCGACCGCTTCTATCTGGCGCTGCGGAGCGTCGAAAGCGTGAAGGCCGAGGCGGGCGAG
This sequence comes from uncultured Alphaproteobacteria bacterium, assembly GCA_963810055.1. GTDB lineage: Bacteria > Pseudomonadota > Alphaproteobacteria > ATCC43930 > CGMCC-115725 > REEB95. The sequence goes on from CAWEME010000001.1 coordinate 122,916, forward strand.
CTGCCGCCGGCGCTGCGCGCGGCGCTCGAAGACGATCTCAACACGCCTTTGGCGCTGGCGGCGTTGCATGAGGGCGTGGCGGAGCTCAACAAGGCGGCGGCCGACCAGGACAAGGCGCGGCTCAAAAGCGGCTTGCTGGCGGCGGGGGCGGTGCTGGGATTGTTGCAGCAGGCTCCCGAGGCCTGGCTGAAAAGAGAACTAAAACTTATTGCTGAACCAGGAAAATATGAAATTACCGGTGGCAAAGTTGAATTCAAAATTAATGATTGAAGGATTGATCAGCTGATTCAAGAACGCAACGAAGCCCGCAACGCAAAGGATTTTGCACGCGCAGACAAAATTCGTGCGGACCTTGCCGCTGAAGGCATAATCCTGGAAGATAAGCCCGGCGGCAAGACCCTGTGGCGGCGCGGCTAGGCGCCCGAGGAGGCACTGATGGTCAAGGCGGTGTGGAACGGCGAGACCATCGCCGAAAGCGGCGAGACCGTGGTGGTCGAGGGCAACCACTATTTCCCGCTTGGCTCGGTGAAGCCGGCGGCGCTGAAGCCGAGCGCCACCACCAGCGTTTGCCCGTGGAAGGGCGTTGCCAGCTATTACAGCGTGGTGGCGGGCGGCAAGGAGAACAAGGACGCCGCCTGGTATTACCCCGAGCCCAAGCCCGCGGCGGCGCAGATCAAGGGCCGGGTCGCGTTCTAGAAAGGCGTCACGGTTTCGTGACGCGCGGCCGGAAAAGCGTCTGGATATGCTAGCGACGGAGTTGGAGCGATGAACGCGTTCGTCATCCTGTCCGGCATCGTTTTCGCGGTGGTTGCCGTGGTGCACGCCGCGCGGCTGTTCTATGGCTGGCCGGTGCGCATCGGCTCGACGGCGATTCCGTCCTGGGTGTCCTGGCTCGGCGTGGCGGGCGCGGGCGCGCTGGCGGTCTGGGCCTGGCATCTGGCCGCGCTGTGAAGGGCAGCGTCACGTTTTCGTGACTTTTTGATGGCGAAGATTTCAGGCCCAATTTCAGTCCGGCGCGAAACCCGCCTGACGATGAGCCGCGAAAGCCCTATAATCGGACCAAGCGCCCAAACCAAGAACGGCGCAAACAGGGGAGACGGCGTGGAATTCATTGGCGAAAAACAAAGCCGATCCGGCTTTGCGCGCGGCGCGGGAAGAGCTGGCCGCTCGCTTGCGCGAGATCCGCCGCCATAGCGAGCAGCTCGCGCGGCCGCTTCTGCCCGAGGACATGGTGGTGCAATCCATGCCCGACGCCAGCCCGACCAAATGGCATCTGGCGCACACCTCCTGGTTCTTCGAGACCTTCTTGCTGACGCCCCATCTCGCGGGCTATCGCGCGGTCGATCCGGCTTATGCGCTATCTGTTCAATTCCTATTACGAGGCGGCGGGGCCCCGCCATGCGCGCCCGGCGCGGGGCCTGATTACGCGCCCCGGCGTCGAGGAGATCGCTGCTTATCGCGCGCATGTGACATCCGCCACCGAAAAGCTGATCGCAAACGCCAACGCGGAATCGTGGCCGGAGATATCGGCTCTCATCGAGCTCGGCCTCAACCACGAGCAGCAGCATCAGGAACTGATCCTGATGGATATCAAGCATTTGTTCGCGCAGAACCCGTTGAAGCCGGCTTATCGACGCGCGGCATGAAGCGAAGGCGCCGCACCAGGCGCGGGCGTTGAACTGGATCGATTTCAAGGGCGGGCTGGCCGAGATCGGCCATGACGGCAACGGTTTCGCCTTCGACAATGAAGGCCCGCGCCACAAAATCTGGCTCGAGAATTTCCGCATCGCCTCGCGGCTCGCGACCAACGGCGAATATCTCGCCTTCATCGAGGATGGGGGATATCGCCGGGCGGAATTCTGGCTTTCCGACGGCTGGGCCACGGTGCAGGCGTTAGGCTGGCAGGCGCCGCTTTATTGGGAGAAGGGCGAAGACGGCTGGTCGGTCTTTTCGCTTTCCGGCATGAGGAAGCTCGATCCTTTCGCGCCGGTGCTGCATGTGAGCCATTACGAAGCCGATGCGTTCGCGCGCTGGGCCGGGCGGCGGCTGCCGACCGAGGCCGAATGGGAAATCGCCGCCGTGTCCGGGCTGCTGGAGCAGGCGGTGGGCGAGGCCTGGCAGTGGACCTCCTCGGCCTATGGACCCTATCCCGGCTTCCGGCCGGCTTCGGGCGCGATCGGCGAATACAACGGCAAGTTCATGAGCGGCCAGATGGTGCTGCGCGGCGGCAGCTTCGCCACGCCGCCGGGCCATGCGCGCGCCGACCTACCGCAATTTCTTCCCGCCGGGCGCGCGCTGGTGTTTCGGCGGCATCAGGCTGGCGGAGGATGGGTGATGCCAAGGGGCACGCTCAAGGCCTATCTCGATTTCGCGCCGCGCGAGGAGGGCTTCCGCGCCGCGGCGCTGTCCGGGCTCGGCCGTACGCCCAAGGCGATACCCTGCCGCTTTCTCTACGACCGGCGCGGCTCGGCGCTGTTCGAGGAGATCTGCAACCTTCCCGAATATTACGTGACCCGGGCCGAGACCGCGATTTTGACGGATCATGCCGGCGAGATTGCGCGCCTCATCGGCCCGCGCTGCCCGCCTGATCGAGTTCGGCAGCGGCGGCAGCCGCAAGGTGCGCCTGCTGCTCGAGGCGCTCGACAATCCCCTCTCCTACGTGCCGGTCGATATTTCGGGCGAGACGCTGCACCAGGCGGCCTCGGCGATCGCCGCCGATTTCCCGGCGCTGGAGGTGATCGCGGTCTGCGCCGATTACATGAATCCGCAGCCGCTTGCCGGATTTGGCGTCGCGCCCGGGCGGAAAGCGAGTGGGGTTCTTCCCCGGCTCGACCATCGGCAACCTCACCCCCGAGGAGGCGATCCGGTTCCTGCGCGGCTGCCGCGACTTGCTGGGGTCGGGAGGCGGCATGATCGTGGGCGCGGACCTCAAGAAAGACCCTGCGCTGCTGCACGCCGCTTATAACGACGCGGCCGGGGTGACGGCGCGCTTCACCCTCAACCTGCTCGAACGTTTGAACCGCGAGCTCGGCGCCGATTTCGACCTGTCGCGCTTCGAACACGAGGCGTTCTACAACCCGTATCTGGGCCGCATCGAGATCTACATCCGCAGCCTGATGGACCAGATCGTCTCCGTCGCCGGGCGGCGCTTCATGTTTGCGCGGGGTGAGCGCGTGCATGTGGAATATTCCTACAAATACGCGGTCGATGAATTCCAGGCGCTGGCGCGGCGCGCCGGCTTCCGCCCGGTCCAGTGCTGGACCGGCGCGGGCCAGTTCGGGGTGCATTACCTGACGGTCTGAGCGCGTTTTTCCCTGGATTGCTTCGCCTGCGGCTCGCAATGACAATTCGGCCGTCATTGCGACGCCGCGCAACCGCGCGGCGGAAGCAATCCAGCCCAACTCCGATAGCGCGGCCTAACTCCCTGCCGCCACTCGACTTATCGCCGTCGTCCCCATAGGATGCGGCGCATGGCGGGCGAGCGCATCTATCTTTACGACACCACCTTGCGCGACGGGGCGCAGACCCAGGGCGTCGATTTCGGCGTGCCCGACAAGCTGGCGATCGCGCGCGAGTTGGACCAGCTCGGCATCGACTACATCGAAGGCGGCTGGCCCGGCGCCAACCCGACCGACGACGCGTTTTTCGCCAAGCCGCCCAAGCTCGCCCATGCGCGGCTCTGCGCCTTCGGCATGACGCGGCGTTCCGGCCGCAGCGCCGGCAACGATCCGGGCCTGACCGCCGTGCTTAACGCAGGGACAAAAGTCGCGACCCTGGTGGGCAAGGCCTGGGACTTCCACGCCAAGGTCGCGCTCGGCATCGGCCTCGACGAGAACGTGAAAATGATCGGCGAGAGCGTGACGCAAGCCAAGTCGAAGCTCGACGAGGTGATCTTCGACGCCGAGCATTTCTTCGACGGCTACAAGGCCAATCCCAAATTCGCGCTCGATTGCATTGCCGCCGCCGCCAAGGCCGGCGCGCGCTGGATCGTGCTGTGCGACACCAATGGCGGCAATCTCCCCGACGAGATCGAGCGTATCGTACGCGAAGTGACCAAGACCGTGCCCGGCGACAAGCTCGGCATCCATTGCCACAACGACACCGAGAACGGCGTGGCGAATTCCCTGGCCGCGGTGCGCGCCGGCGCGCGGCATATCCAGGGAACCTTGAACGGCCTTGGCGAGCGTTGCGGCAACGCCAATCTGGTTTCGATCATCCCCAATCTCATGCTCAAGATGGGTTACGCCACCGGCGTCGACGCCGAAGGCTTGAAGCGGCTGACCCGCGTCTCGCGTTTCCTCGACGAGCGCCTGAACCGCGCGCCCGACCGCCACGCCGCCTATGTCGGCGAAAGCGCCTTCGCGCACAAGGGGGGCCTGCACGTCTCGGCGGTGGAGAAGGACCCGCGCTCCTACGAGCACGCCGACCCCGCGCTGTTCGGCAACCGCCGGCATATCGTGGTCTCCGATCAGGCGGGCAGGGCCAATCTGCTGGCGCGGCTCAGGGAGATCGGCATCGAGATCAAGCCCGACCACCCGAAGCTCGGCGCGCTGCTCGACGAGGTGAAGTCGCGCGAATTCCAGGGCTATGCCTATGACGGCGCCGAGGCGAGCTTCGAGCTGCTGGCGCAACGCACGCTCGGCGCGGTGCCGGAATATTTCCGCGTGGAGCGTTTCCGCATCATGGACGAGCGGCGTTACAACGCCAAGGGCGAGCTGATCACGGTGTCGGAGGCGACCGTCACCGGCGAGGTCGGCAACAAGCCCTTTCAAGAAGTGGCGGAAAGCCATGATGGGCCGGTCGACGCGCTCACCACCGCGCTCCGCAAGGCGCTGGTGCCGTCATTTCCCGAACTCGAGCCGATCCGGCTCACCGACTACAAGGTGCGGATATTGACGCCCCAGGACGCGACCAAGGCGGTGACGCGGGTGATGATCGAAAGCGCGGAGAACGGCCAGAGCTGGTCCACCGTCGGCGTCTCGTCCGACATCATCAACGCCTCCTACAACGCGCTGCACGACAGCCTCACCTACAAGCTCTGGCGCAGCGGCCGAAGGGCCTGAGGCTCGCGCATTCATGTCTTGCGCAATTCGGTTTGCCCCCTCCCATTCCCTCCCCCGCAAGCGGGGGAGGGTTAGGGTGGGGGCGCGCTCCAGTTTTGCCGTGCGCCTCTGATGGCCGGAACCGACCGGCGCCGCGCCAAGCTTTCCGGCGGGCCCGCCATCATCCTGGTCGAGCCGCAGCTGGGCGAGAACATCGGCACGGCGGCGCGCGCCATGTTCAATTGCGGGCTGACCGATCTGCGGCTGGTGAAACCGCGCGACGGCTGGCCCAACAAGAAGGCGGTGGCGGCGGCGAGCGGCGCCGATACGGTGCTCGACAAGGCCAAGCTTTACGACAGCGTGGAAGAGGCGGTGGCGAATTTCCGCCACGTCTACGCCACCACCGCGCGCGACCGCTACATGGTGAAGCGCATCCTCAAGCCGCGCTTCGCCGTCAACGAGATCAAAGGGTTTCTAGCGGCGGGCGAAGCCTGCGCGGTGATGTTCGGGCCGGAGCGCACCGGGCTTTTGAACGAGCATATCGCGCTGAGCGAGGCGGTGATCTCGGTGCCGCTCAATCCGGCCTTTTCCTCGCTCAACCTCGCCCAGTCGGTGCTGATCCTGGGTTATGAGTGGTTCAACGCCGGGAATGAAACGCCCGGCGAACTGCTCGCCACCGGCCATTCCAAGCCCGCCACCAAGCAGCAGCTGATCCGCTTCTTCGAGCATCTGGAAGAGGAGCTCGACAACAACGGCTTCATGCGCAACGCCGAGAAGCGGCCTTCGATGGTGCGCAACCTGCGGAATCTCTTTCAGCGCGCGCAATGCACCGAACAGGAGCTGCGCACGCTCCACGGCGTGGTCACGGCCTTCGCGGGGCCGAGGAAGCGCAGGAAGAAGACGGAGGGCGGATGACCACGATCTACAAGATCTGCCAACGCGCGCTGTGGGAAGACGCGGTGCGGCTGGGCGTTTTCCGCGGCGCGCCGATCGACCAGACCGACGGTTATATCCATTTCTCCACCGCTTCGCAGGTGAGCGACACCGCCAGCAAGCATTTCGCGGGCTTGCCCGATCTGGTCCTGATCGCGGTCGACGCCGAATCGCTCGGGCCCGCGCTCAAATGGGAACCCTCGCGCGACGGCGCGCTCTTCCCGCATCTCTACGGCGTCCTGCCGGTGAACCGGACGCTCTGGGTGCGCGAATTGCCGCTGGGATTCGGCGGCAAGCACGACTTCCCGCCCGAAGTGACGGGCTAGCGCGGCCGGCTCAGGCTTCGATGTATTCGGCGATGCTGGAGGGCGAAGGCACCGGCAAGCCGTCGGCTTTCAGCCCTTCGATGTGGAAGCGGATGGCGGACTGGATTTCCTTTTGCACGTCCTTCACCGTCGGCCCAGCGGCGACGCAGCCCGGCAAATCGGGGACATAGGCCGAATAATTGCCTTCCGCCTTTTCGATCACCACCGCGTAGCGCATCACCGTCTCTCCTTCAGTCGCGCCTGCTTCAGAACGCTATTCAAGGTTCCCGGCGCCAAGTCATCCGACGGCTTGCCCGCGACGGTCACGCGGCCGGGCTTGGCCGGATGCTTGTATTGGCGGTGGCTTCCCCGAGTCACGGCCAGGGCCCAGCCATCGTCCTCTAGTAATCGTATCGCATCGCAGACCTTCATGCCGCAATTATCCTTTCATAAGCAAGGCCGTAGCCGCAATCTCCGCGGGTTGACAATCCCGCCCGCCCGCTTATAGTCCCGGCCATTCCCAAGAACGTGGGTGTGAACCCCGTCTTCCAGCGGAAGCAAACCGCCCGGGAGGCCTATTGGGACAAGCAACAACAATCCTAACGGAAGCACAAAGGAACGATGAGCAAACGCGAAGGGTCCAAGTACAAGATCAACCGGCGCCTCAGGGCCAATCTCTGGGGCCGGGCCAAGAGCCCCCTCAACCGCCGGGATTACGGCCCCGGCCAGCACGGCCAGCGGCGCAAGAAGCCCTCCGATTTCGGCACGCAGCTGATGGCCAAGCAGAAGCTCAAGGGCTATTACGCCAATCTGGGCGAGCGCCAGTTCCGCCGCCTCTACGAGGAGGCGCGGCGGCGCAAGGGCGACACCGGCGAGAACCTGGTCGAGTTGCTGGAACGCCGGCTCGACTGCACCATCTACCGCATGAAATTCGTGCCGACGCCCTTCGCCGCGCGGCAATTCGTCAACCACGGCCACGTGCTGGTCAACGGCAAGCGCGTCAACATCCCGTCCTATTCCCTGAAGGACGGCGACACGGTGGAGCTGAAGGAAAAGGCCAAGACGCTGGCGATCGTGCTCGAAGCCGCCAAATCGGCCGAGCGCGACGTGCCCGACTATCTCTCGGTCGACGCCGACGCCTTCAAGGGCAAGTTCGTGCGCGGGCCCAAGCTCGCCGACGTGCCTTATCCGGTGTCGATGGAACCCAATCTGGTGGTCGAGTTCTACTCGCGCTAGGGCTTTCAGGTCCGGATGGAATCGGCCAATTCCGTCCGAACCGGCGGCATCGCCCGTTAAAAAAATGTTAGAGCGTGTCCGGCTTCGCCGCTCGCCTTCGCGTTCGGAAGCAGGCGAGGGGGTTGCCTGAATCATGCCTATTCACTAAGCTTCCGGGCAAAGACCGGCGAAGACGGAAAAACGGGAGGGAAACCATGCGCGTGATCTTGACGGCGGTGCTCGCCTTCGTCCTGCTGTGGGGCGCGCCCGCGCGGGCCGAGGATTTCTACGACATTCCGATCATCGCCTCGCTCACCGGCGGCGGCGCCTTCCTCGGCCAGGAGGAGCACGACGCGCTCCTGTTGGTGGAGAAAACCGTCAACAAGACCGGCGGCATCCACGGCAAGAAGCTGCGCTATGTTTTCCACGACGACCAGTCCAGCCCGCAAGTGGCGGTGCAATTGCTCAACGACGTGATGGCGCTACATCCCACGGTGTTCATGGGCTCGTCGCTGGTGGCGACCTGCAACGCCATGGCGCCGCTGGTGCAGGACAAAGGCCCGGTGATGTACTGCTTCTCGGCCGGCATCCATCCGGCCGAGGGCAGCTACGTCTTCGTCTCCGGGGTTTCGACCTACGACCAGGCGATCGGGCTGGTGCGTTATTTCCGCCTCCGGGGCTGGACCAAGCTCGGCATCATGACCTCGACCGACGCGACCGGCCAGGACGCCGACAAGGGCTTCGACAAGCTGCTGGCCCTGCCCGAGAACAAGGGCTTGACCGTGGCCGTGCACGAGCATTTCAATCCCAGCGACGTCAGCATCTCGGCGCAGATCGAGAACATCAAGGCGGCCAATCCCCAGGCCTTCATCGGCTGGAGCACGGGCGCGCCCTCGGCCACCATTTTCCGCGGCGCGGTGCAAGGCGGGTTGACGGGGCCGATGGGCACCACCGGCGGCAACATGACTTACGCGCAGATGCACCGCTTCGCCGATTTCCTGCCCAAGGAATTCTATCTGCCGACGGCGGAATGGCCGGTGAACCGCGATCCGCACGTCAAGCTCGACCCCAAGGTGGCGGCGAAGCAGCGCGAGCTTTACGCCGCCTACAAGGAGGCCGGGTCGAGGCCCGATGAGGGCTCGCTTCTGGGCTGGGACCCGGCGACCATCGTCGTCGATGCGTTGCGGGCGCTGCCCGCCGGCGCCAGCGCCGAGCAGTTGCACGACTATCTCATTCACCTCAAGGGCGTGGCCGGGGCCGACGGCATCTACGACTACGACGCCACGCCGCAGCGCGGCTTGTCGCTCGACGACGTGGTGGTGACGCGCTGGAACGTGGCCGCCGACACATGGGACGTGGTCACCCAGCCCGGCGCGTCGACGCTGATCGGCAAGTAGGAACGAGGCGCGGCATTTTTGAAAGGTAAGTGATGAAAAAGAAGTCCAAGAAATCGAGCCAGACGATCCGCGCCGCCAAGCGCAAGGGCAGGCTCAAGGCCAAGCGGCGCCGGCAGCGCGCGCGCGCGGGGCACTGACGCTTTAAGCTGTTCCCGATCATGCATGAGGGGCGATGAGCGATTGCCCCCACCCTAACCCTCCCCCGTGAAACGGGGGAGGGAATGGGAGGGGGCTGCGCGGGCGGGCCATTAAATAAATTCAAAACAACTCGGCGGGATTGCGCGCTTGCGCGGCGCGGGCATCAGCCATGCGCAACCCGCGGTTGCTGGGTCAGCACCCCTTAACCATTTGATCGTTTGATCGCTCACTGCAAGGGTTCGTCATGGCCGCGCCTCTGCCCACGATTTTTTTGTCCCACGGTTCGCCGATGCTGGCGCTCGATGCCGGCGCGTTCTGGCAGCGTCTCGGGCGCGAATTGCCGCGGCCCGACGCGGTGCTGGCGGTGTCGGCGCATTGGACCACCGAGAATCCCACGGTGAGTTCGACCGTGGCCAATGCCACCATCCACGATTTCTACGGCTTTCCCGCGCCGCTTTACCAGATCGCCTATCCCGCGCCGGGCGCGCCCGATTTGGCCAAGCGCGTGACCGGCTTGCTCAATGCGGCGAAGATTCCCGTCCAGGTCGATCCCGCGCGCGGCCTCGACCACGGCGCCTGGGTTCCGCTCAAGAACATGTATCCGCTCGCCAACATGAAGGTGGCCCAGCTTTCGGTGCAGCCGCACCGGGACGCCGCCTGGCACGTCGCGTTGGGCCGCGCGCTCGCGCCCCTGGCCCGCGAGAACGTACTGGTGCTGGCTTCGGGGGGCGCGGTGCACAATCTCCGCGAGATGGACCGCGAAGGCGGGAAGACGCCCGCCTGGGCCGAGAATTTCGATCGCTGGCTCGCCGAGACCCTGGCCAAGGGCGACGAATCCTCCTTCGTCGACTGGACCCACAAGGCGCCCGAGCCGAAGCGCGCCCATCCGACGCCCGAGCATTTCCTGCCGATTTTCGTCGCCTATGGCGCGGCCGGCGAAAAGCCCAAATCCCAACTTCTGTTCAAGGGCTTCACCTTGGGCAGCATGAGCATGGCGGCCTACCGCTTCGCCGCCTGAGCCTGCTCGCGCGCACGCCGCGCCTCATAGGCCTTGAGATGCGTATAGGCCAGGCGCAGCAGCGCAGGCTCCGGCAGGCTCCGCTCGCCGCGGCGGATGAGATCGCCCAGGATGTGATCGCCTTCGATCCGCGCGCCGCGCTCGATATCGCGCAGCATCGAGGCGGCGAAGGTCGAGCCCGAAGCCGTCAGCGTGTTCCGGGTGCGTTCGAGAAATTCGGGCCGGGGCGCGAAACCCGCTCCGGAAGCGACCGCGGCGCATTCCTCCAGCAGCCGGAGCGCCAAGTTCGCGCCGCCCGCGGCGGCGATGTCGCCGACCGTGGCGCGCATCAGACAGGTGATGGAAGCCAGGCTCGCGAGCATGACCCATTTCTCCCACATCTCGAGCAGGATGACGGCGCTGATTCGCGCCTCGGTCTTGACGCCGGCGAATTCCCGCGCGATCGCGTCGGTGCGCGGCGAGCGCGATGCCGCACGCTCGCCGAAGGTCAGCAGATGCACATCGTTCAGATGCAGGACGCGGCCCTGGTCGTCGAGCGTCGCCGCGATCACGCATTCGCCGCCGAGCACGCGATCCTTGCCGAAACGCTGGTCGAGCACGTCCAGATGCCGCATGCCGTTCAACAGCGGCAGGATCGCGGTCCCGGGCCCGATCGCGGGCGCGAAGGAATCGAGCGCGGCTTCGAGATCGTAGGCCTTCAGGCTCAACAGGATCAGGTCGTAGGGACGGCGCAGATCGCCGGCCAAAACCGTCGGCGGCTTGGCAGGCTTACGTCGCCCAAGCGGCTTTTGATGACCAGGCCGGTTTCGGCGAGCTGCGCCGCGCGCTTCGGCCGGACGAGGAAAGTCACGTCGCGCCCGGCCTCGAGCAGCCTGCCGCCGAAATAGCCGCCGATGGCGCCGGCGCCGACCACCAGGATTTTCATGGCCTTCTCCCTTCGCCTCGGTTCATATCATAACCGCCGCGCCGGTGTCTTGGGCGCCCGGGCGGAAGTGGAGATGAAGGAGCGCTATTTCGAGGATCTGGAGGCCGGGCAGCGTTTCGCTTCGGGGCGGATGAAGGTCGAGGCGGAGGCGATCAAGCGCTTCGCCCGCGAATTCGACCCGCAGGACTTCCATCTCGACGAAGCGGCCGCCGTCAAGACCTTCTTCAAGGGCCTGGCGGCGAGCGGCTGGCACACCGCGGCGCTGACCATGCGGATTCTGGTCGACAGCGAATTCAAGCCGGCGGGCGGCATTCTCGGCGCCGGGGTCGAGCGGTTGAACTGGCCGCGCCCGGTGCGGCCGGGCGACGAGCTGCGCGTCCAAAGCGAGGTGATCGAGAAGCGCCCGTCGAAATCCCGGCCCGATCAGGGCGTGGTCAAGGTGCGGGTGACGACGCTCAACCAGAACGGCGAGCCGGTCCAGGACTTCATCGCCAACCTGATCGTGCCGCGAAGGCCGGACTAGTTCCCCGGCTCCATGTCCTTGGCCTTGATCACCTTGACCGCCGCCGGGCTCGACAGGAATTTGAGGAAGGCGGCGGCGGTCCGCTTGTGCTTCGAGGCCGGGCTGATGCCGCCCTGGAACTTGAGATAGTTCTGCACCGCCGCCGGGAAGGGGAAGACCTGCACCCCCAGCACCGCCTTCAATTCGGGAATGAGCTGGATGGCGATGTCGGCCTGGCCCTTGGCCACGAATTCGGCGGTGGCGCCGGTGGCGATGGTCATCGACTTGGCCTTGACCTGGTCGGATATTCCGAACTGGTCGAGCAGCTTGGTGAAAGTGAGCCCGCTCTGGCCAGTGGTGGTGTAGGCGACGCCCTTGGCCGCGATGAGCGCCGCCTTGAAGGCCTCGGGCGTCGAGAGATCGGGCGCGGGGACGCCGGCCTTGACCGCGATGCCGAGGCCCGATTTGGCGAGCGGAACCATGTGCGGCTCGAGCTTGCCTTGCTGGATCAGCGGATCGATCACCGGCGGCAGCAGGATAGCGACGTCGAAGGCCGCGCCCTGGTCGATCTTGTCCTTGAGCAGGTTGGCGGTGAGGAAGGTGAAGTCCAGCTTGTTGCCGCTGTGCTTCTCGTAGATCGGCTGGATCTCGGTCAGCGCCGCCTGCATGCCGGTCGAGCTCAACACCACCAGCGTCGTCGCCGCCCCGGCCGGCGCCGCCAGCGCCAGCAGCGCGACTAGGCCCGTCAGCGCGGCCAAAATCCTGTTCATGGCTTCCTCCCCGTTTCGCTATTAGCGCGGGTTCAGCCGCGCGTTTGAACGCCCTTGTCGGCGAGAACTTTCTTCAACTCGCCCAATTCGAACATTTCGCTGACGATGTCGCAGCCGCCGACGAACTCGCCCTTGACGTAAAGCTGGGGGATGGTCGGCCAGTTCGAGAAATCCTTGATGCCCTGGCGGATATCCGGATCGGCCAGCACGTCGATCCCTTTGAATTTCACCCCGAGAGTCGTGAGGATCTGCACCACGCGCGCGGAGAAGCCGCATTGCGGGAAGACCGGCGTGCCCTTCATGTAGAGTAGCACGGGATTCTCGGAAATCTCCTGCTTGATGCGGTCGGCGGCGGCGGTCGCGGTCATGAGAACCTCTTTCCTATTCCTACTTTATTCCTCGGGCACGCCGGTCTGCAAGGCGAGGGCGTGGAGCTCGTTGCCCATGCGGGATCCGAGCGCGCGGTAGACCATCTGGTGCTGTTGCACCCGGCTCTTGCCCTTGAAAGCCGATGAGATCACCAACGCCGACCAGTGGTCGTTGTCGTCGGCCAGCGCTTCGATGGTGATTCGCGCGTCGGGCAAGCCCGCCTTGATCAGCTTCTCGATGGTGGCCGCGTCGAGCGCCATGGTTTCTCCGCAAGCTCCTTAGACCGCCGCCGCCATGTAGGCGGGCAGCCAGGCCTCGTTGATGCGCCGCAATTCCGCAACCGATATGGCATTGCCGCCCGGGAGTGTCAACGCATCGCCGCCGGTTTTACCCACAATGAAAGCAGGGACATCGGCCTTGGCCGCGGCGGCAAGCACCGCGTCCGGCGTTGGGGCGGCGAGCAGATAACGCGCCTGGTCCTCGCCGAAGAGAAAGGCGTGAGCAGGAAAGGATGCCGGCAGCGTGACGGTCGCGCCGATGCCGCCCGCCATCGCCATCTCGGCCAGCGCCACCAACAGCCCGCCATCGGAAAGATCGTGGCAGGCCGAAACCTTGCCGCCAAGGATTTGCGCACGCACGAAATCGCCGTTGCGCCTTTCGGCTGCGAGGTCGACCGGCGGCGGCGCGCCTTCCTCGCGGCCCAGAACCTCGCGCAGATAAAGCGACTGGCCCAGATGCCCCTTGGTTTTTCCGATCAGGATGACGGTTTCGCCTGCGCGCTTGAATCCCAGGCTCACGCTCTTGGCGGCGTCGTCGATCAGCCCGACGCCGCCGATGGCGGGGGTGGGCAGAATGCCGCTGCCGTTGGTTTCGTTGTAAAGCGACACATTGCCCGAAACCACCGGGTAATCGAGCGCGAGACAGGCCTCCCGCATTCCCTCGATGGCCAAGGCGAACTGCCCCATGATCTCGGGGCGTTCGGGATTGCCGAAATTCATGTTGTCGGTGATGGCCAAGGGCAACGCGCCGACGGATGTCAAGTTCCGCCAGCTTTCCGCCACCGCCTGCGCGCCGCCGCGCTTCGGGTCGGCGGCGCAGTAACGCGGCGTGCAATCGGTTGCCAGCGCCAGCGCCTTCTTGCGCCCTGGAATCCGCACCACCGCCGCGTCGCCGCCCGGGCGTTGCACCGTGTGCCCCATCACCAGATGATCGTATTGCTCCCAGATCCAGCGCTTGGATGCCAAGTCCGGACAGCCGACGAGTTTTTTCAGCGCCGCTATCGGCTCGACCGCCTTCACGTCCTTGGCGGCGAGCTCGGGCAAGGCGGGGGCGGGCGTCCAGGGCCGCTCATACAAGGGTGCTTCCGTCACCAACGGCCCGACCGGCATGTCGGCCGCGAGCTTGCCGTCCTTCTTCAAGACCAGCCGCCCGGTGTCGGTGACGCGGCCGATGACGGAAAAATCCAGTTCCCATTTCTCGAAAATCTTGCGCGCGAGATCCTGCCGCTCGGGCTTGAGGATCATCAGCATGCGCTCCTGGCTTTCGGAGAGCATGATCTCGTAGGCGGTCATGTTTTGCTCGCGCACCGGCACGCGGTCGAGATCGAGCTCGAGGCCGAGCCCGCCCTTGCCGGCCATCTCGACCGAGGAGGAGGTCAGCCCCGCCGCGCCCATGTCCTGGATGGCGACGATGGCGTCGGATTCCATCAATTCGAGGCAGGCCTCGATCAGGAGTTTCTCGGTGAAGGGATCGCCGACCTGCACCGTCGGCCGCTTGCTCTCGCTGTCTTCGCTGAATTCGGCCGAGGCCATGGTGGCGCCGTGGATGCCGTCGCGGCCGGTCTTGGCGCCGACATAGATCACCGGGTTGCCCGGCCCCGCCGCGGCGGAATAGAAGATGCGGTCGGCGCGCGCCAAGCCCACCGTCATGGCGTTGACCAGGATGTTGCCGTTGTAGCTGGGGTGGAAATTGCATTCGCCGCCCACCGTCGGCACGCCGACGCAATTGCCGTAGCCGCCGATGCCGCGCACCACGCCTTCGACCAGATGCCTGGTCTTGGGATGATCCGGGCTGCCGAAACGCAGCGCGTTGAGATTGGCGATCGGCCGCGCGCCCATGGTGAAGACGTCGCGCAAGATGCCGCCGACGCCGGTGGCCGCGCCCTGATAAGGCTCGATGAAGGAGGGGTGGTTGTGGCTTTCCATCTTGAAGATGGCGGCCTCGCCGTCGCCGATGTCGATGACGCCGGCATTCTCGCCCGGGCCGCAGATGACGCGCGGGCCTGTGGTGGGAAGCTTCTTCAGCCAAACCTTGGAGGATTTGTAGGAGCAATGCTCGCTCCACATCACCGAGAAAATGCCGAGCTCGGTGAAATTGGGCAAACGCCCCATGATCTTGCAGGCGCGCGCGAATTCCTCCTCATCGAGCCCGAACTGGCGCGCGGTCTCCCCAGAAACCTGGGGGTCGACATTTTCGATCAAGAGAGGGCCTCCACCAGCCCCTTGAAGAAGCCCTGGCCGTCGGTCGAGCCCAACAGCGGGTCGGTGGCGTCCTCGGGATGCGGCATCAGCCCGAGCACGTTCTTGTTCGCGTTGAACACGCCGGCGATATTCCGCGCCGAGCCGTTGGCGTTGCCTTCCTCGGAAAGTTTGCCCTCGGCGGTGCAATAGCGGAAGGCGACGCGGCCTTCGCCCTCGATGCGGTCGAGCGTGTCCTTGTCCGCGAAATAATTGCCGTCGTGATGCGCCACCGGCACGCGGATCACCTGGCCGGCATTGTAGCCGCGGGTGAACACGCTCTGGCTGGTCTCGACCTTGAGGAACACGTCCTTGCAGTGGAATTTGAGCGTCTGGTTGACCAAGAGCGCGCCCGGCAACAATCCCGCCTCGGTGACGATCTGGAAGCCGTTGCAGATGCCGAGCACGGCCACGCCCTTGCCGGCGCGCGCCTTCACCTCGCGCATGATCGGCGAATGCGCCGCCATGGCGCCGCAGCGCAGGTAATCGCCGTAGGAAAATCCGCCGGGGATGACGATCAGATCGGCTTTGGGGAAATCGCTGTCGCGGTGCCAGACCTTGAGCGGCTTCTTGCCGGAGGCGCGGGTGAGCGCGTCATACACGTCCTGCTCGCGATTCGAGCCGGGGAAGACGATGATGGCGGCTTGCATGGACGAGGCGGCCTCGCGGGGATACGCCCTTCAAATAGCCCGCGCCGCCCGCGCGTTCAAGGCCGGCCGCGCCGCACCGGCGTCAGGACGGTTGAGGGTTTGGCTGAGGGTTGGAGATCCTTCGGATTTACCATCCGGCCCGTGATTCGGATAAATATATCAAATGATTTCAGGTATTTGTAAGCCAGTTTGAAAATTAATCAGTCATTTAAAATCACCCGTTAACCTTGAACCATGCTGACCGTCACGGCCATTGTCGCCGCCGCCGCCGTTTTCATCGTCGCGCGTTTCGTGTTCCGGATGCTGGCCGGAATCGTCGCCGCGTTGTGCGCCGCCGCCGCCGGCCTGATTCTCTTTCCCGATCTCCAGGCCCCGCTGCTGGCTTGGCTGCTGCACGGCCTCGCTTCGAGCGCCGGCCTGAGCTAGCGCGTCGCGTCCAGGGCGAAACCGGCGGCGGCGTCGCGTCCCGGCTAAGTGTGCGCCGCCACCGCAGGCGGCAGCAAATCGCCCTTCAAACCAATGAGCTGCATATATTGCCCCGAATGGGCCTGGCCCGCCGCCGTGCCGATGTCTTTAAGCTCCCGATAGGGCAGGGTCGGCGTGTAGTCCTTCCATGCACCGCCGGCCGGATTTGTATCGTCCCAGTAGCGCGTCGGCCAAGTCCCATCGAAGGAGGTCCCGGGCAAACGGGACAAATGGCTGAGCTGACCCGCCGTATTGGCGAGGTTGAGTCCGGCGATGAGTCCATAGCACAGAGTTTTTCCCTGCGCCTCGCCGAGGTTCGTCTGCAATATCTCGCGTTTCTTGTCGTATTTTTGATAGTAGTCCGTGAAGTTGGTCCAGGCGTGGGGAACGATGTCCTTCGTGTTCCAATAGAGCCTGTTGAAATGGGTGATCTTGTTGCCGGGATTGACCGCGCCGGCCGGGGTCGCCGGAAAACGGGCCGCCCACAATGACTTGAAAACCAGGTTTCCCGGCGACGCGCCCGCCGTCGGCAGCACCAGGATGTTTTTCTTGGTCCATTTCGCGCGAATAAGCCCGTTATAGAGCTGATACGCCAGCGCCGGAGCGAGAGCCGCGGCGAGACTGTGGCCGGTGAAGACGATTTTCGTCTTGGCTGTTCGTTCCGCGACCTTAAAGAGGTAGTGTTCGAGGTCGCCGTGTTCGGGATCGGACAGTTGCCGGCATAGGATTTGAATCCCACGGGCCGTGCCCGCCGTCAATTGCGGCACGGTCGAACTGGCGTTCTGATGTTGCTTGGAGATGTCCTTGTCGAGGTTGATCGGCGCCTTGATCATGTTTTTGAAGCCGACATTGGCGTCCTCGACCAGCCAGTCCCAAAGCGAGGTCACGTTGGTTGCGGCGATCGCGACGACGTACACGTCCTGCGACGGGCTGTAGACGACGTACATGCCATTGTCCAGGCATTGCCGGGCTTCGGTTTCCGCAGTGCCGAGCAGGAGCTTCCGGTCCGCATCGTTGAATTCGTAGACGCACGGACCCCAGGTGATCCGCCAGTCTCCGCCGATCAGCATGTCCCCCACGGATTTCAGGAATCCGGTCACCATGAGGTTCTGCGGCGAGTCGGGATTCTTGCCGATGAATTTTCCGGTCCACGGCCCGCCCTCGCCGAGGGCCAAGCTGAGAAAATTCGTGATCTGTTTGGTATTGCCGAACGCGCCGGTTGCGCGGTTGGCCGCCGCGTTGAACGCCATGATCGTTTGCGTGAGGTCAGTTTTCTCCGACATTATACGGCCTCCTTCAATATCCTCCGGCGCGGAACGCACAAACGGGCTTCCGGGCATTCACGTACCCCCGTATGCCGGTATGAAATCGCCCGCGCTGACAATCTGTCCGCTTCAACTAACGCGAGAAGCCTAGCAAATTATTTCTATTAAACGTAGCAATAAATCCAAAGCGCCCAACCGGACGCGCGGCGGCAATGAATGGTCGCGCCTCACCCCTGAATTTCGATGCGATAACTTTCAATCAGCGTGTTGGCGAGGAGCTTCTGGCACATCGCCTCGAGCGCGGTCTTGGCCTTGGCCGCATCGGTTTCGGCGAGGTCGAGATCGATCACCTTGCCCTGGCGCACCTCGCCCACGCCCTTGAACCCGAGCGAGGCCAGCGCGTGGCCGATCGCCTTGCCCTGCGGGTCGAGCACGCCTTCCTTGGGCATGACGTAAACGCGGGCTTTCATCGGCCGGAAGCGTTCACTGCGCCGCCTGCGGGCCCTTGAGATCGCCGGGCGCGCTTTCGGTCAGCACGCCCAGGCGCCGCGCCACCTCCTGATAGGCCTCTTCCACCTTGCCGAGATCGCGGCGGAAACGGTCCTTGTCGAGCTTCTCGTTGGTCTTCAAATCCCACAGCCGGCAATTATCGGGGCTGATCTCGTCGGCCAGCACGATGCGCATCTCGTCGTCGTTGTAGAGCCGGCCGAATTCGAGCTTGAAGTCGATCAGCCTGATGCCGATGCCGAGGAACAGTCCGGTGAGGAAATCGTTGACCCGCAGCGACATCTGCATGATCTCGTCGATGTCCTGGGTGGTGGCCCAGCCGAAGGCGGTGATGTGCTCTTCCGACACCATCGGGTCGCCGAGCTCGTCCTTCTTGTAATAGAACTCGACGATGGAGCGCGGCAGCGCCTGGCCCTCGGGAATGCCGAAGCGCTTGGCCAGCGAGCCCGCCACGACATTACGGATGACCACTTCAATAGGTATGATCTGCACCTGGCGGATCAGCTGCTCGCGCATGTTGAGGCGGCGGACGAAATGGGTGGGGATGCCGATCTCGGCCAAGCGCATCATCAGATATTCGCTGATGCGGTTGTTGAGCACGCCCTTGCCGGTGATGGTGCCCTTTTTCTGGTTGTTGAAGGCGGTCGCATCATCCTTGAAGTATTGGACAAGGGTTCCGGGCTCGGGACCCTCGAACAGCACCTTGGCCTTGCCTTCGTAGATCTGTTTGCGTCTGGTCATGGCCGGTGCCTGTATATTTTGCCGCTCCGCGGCGGGAGTGGTGAATTCCTTATATAGCAACGGCAGGGGACGGTCACAACGCCGCTTGCCCGATTCGTTCACAGCAAAATGTCGCGCCCTTTAGGTTTGGCTCTCCAGAACGTCGCGCCAGGGCAAGGGCTTGGGCTGCCAGGCGGCGAAGCGGAAGGCGGGCTTCAAACCCAGCCCGGGGGCGGGAAGCGCGATCAGCGCGCTCGACACCGTGGCGAAGCCGTTTTCGAGCTTGAAGCGCATGGCGCTGAGCGGGTCGTCCTTGGGCTCGGCGACGGCGTCGGCCAGCAGATTTTCCCATGCCATCCACCGCCCATGCGCCGGATCGGGCAGGGGAGCCGCTTGAAAACGCGGGCGATAGCGTTTGAGGCGCGTGGTGTCGTCGTCGAGATCGCCGGCCGCGATCATGGCGAGGCCGGGCTTCAAGGCCACGCGCTTGACCGGGGCCGCGCCTTCCGGGTCGGCGTGAGAAAGCCAGAAGGCGTCGCGGTTGTCGGCGACGATCATGTTGAACGTCCGGTAGGATTTAAGGTCGAGCGCGGAGAGCGCCTTGGCCGCCTCGGCCGCGTCGGCATGGTCGAGCGCCTCCAGCACCAGCTCGCCGCGCGAGCGCGCGCCCGGCGCGGGGCCGAGCGAGCCGAAGCGGTTCAATATCCCCGCCGCCACGCCATGATCGTTCAAGCCCAGCCAGGTGCCGCCGGCAAGCTCGTCCTTGCCCGCCATCACCGCGGGCCGGTCGGGCCAGTGGCGCGCGGGAGGCAGCCACGGGCGGGCGATCATCTCGTCGCGGTTGGCGGCGATCAGCACCGGGAAATCGGCCCCCGGCCGGCGCAATATCACGAAAGTGCACATGACGGTATGCGATGATGGACCGGCGCGCTACGATTGGCTAGAAGCGGGATGGGGGAATGGGGGCAGGGCATGACGACCTTCGACGAACGCGAAAAGGCGAGCGAAAAGAAGTTCCAGACCGAGCAGGAACTGGCCTTCAAGACCAAGGCGCGGCGCAACCATATCCTGGGATTGTGGGCGGCGGAACAGCTGGGCTTGAAGGGCAACGCCGCCGAGGCCTATGCGCGCGAGATCGTCACCGGCACGCTCGCCAAGCACGGCGACGAGGGCGTGGTGAACAAGATCGCGGGCGATTTCGAGAAGAAGGGCGTGAAGCACGACCGCGTGCGCATCAATCTCGAGCTCGAACGCTGCGCCGCCGCGGCCAGGAAACAACTCGGCGTGCCGAAATAGGCGCAAAGTTATCCGTCGAAGCCGTTCTCGATATACCTCAGCCTGAGCCTGTCGAAGGCCGCACGGCATTCATGCATCATCCTGGCGGTTGCGTGACAAGGCGGGCAAAGCTTCGAGGTCGCCGCGAATCAGCGCCTCCTTTTTTGCCCGGTTCCATCCCTTCAACTGTCGTTCTGCGGCGATCGCGTCCGTGATGCGGTCGAATTCCTGATGGAAGACCAGCGTCACCGGTCTGCGGCGTGATGTATGGCCGGTGAACATTACGTTATTATGTTGCGCGATACGCTGTTCGAGCGTGGTCCGCGTGCTGCCGACGTAATACGACCCGTCGGCGCAGCGGAGGATGTAGACATAGGCGCTCACTTTACGGGATCGGTTGCAGTTCCAGTGTTGCGGCCTTCGACAGGCTCAGGCTGAGGTAGACTTTTACGCGGCATCTTTCGCCGATGAAAGATCACGCCTTGCCGAACACGCGCTTGAAGATGGCGTCGACGTATTTCAGGTGATAGGCGTCGTCGAAATGCTTGGCGAGCTCGGCGGGCTTGATGTGTTTCGCGACTTCGGGGTCCTTGCTTAAGAGATCGGCAAAGCCGCCCTTGCCGTGCCAGGCGTTCATGGCGTTGCGCTGCACCGCCTGATAGGCGTCCTCGCGGCTCATGCCGGATTGGGTCAGGGCCAGCAGCACGCGCTGGGAATTGACCAGCCCGCCCAGGCTTTCGAGATTCTTCTTCATCCGTTCGGGATAGACCACCAGCCTGTCCACCACCTCGGCCGCGCGCGCCAGCGCGAAATCGAGCGCGATGGTGGCGTCGGGCGCGATCACCCGTTCGACCGCGGAATGCGAAATGTCGCGCTCGTGCCACAGCGCCACGTTTTCGAGAGCGGGCGTCACCGCCGAGCGGATCAGCCGCGCCAAGCCGGTGAGGTTCTCGGCCAGCACCGGGTTGCGCTTGTGCGGCATGGCGGAGGAGCCTTTTTGCCCGGGCGCGAAATATTCCTCGGCTTCGCCCACCTCGGTGCGCTGCAAATGGCGGATTTCGAGCGCCAGGTTCTCGACCGAGCTGGCGATCACGCCCAGCGTCGCGAAGAACATGGCATGGCGGTCGCGCGGCACGATCTGGGTCGAGACCGGCTCGGGCTTGAGGCCCATTTGCTTGGCGACGTGTTCTTCCACCTGGGGCGAGACATTGGCGAAGGTGCCGACCGCGCCCGAGATCTTGCAGGTCGAAACCTCGCCGCGCGCGCGTTCCATCCGCTCCTTGGCGCGGGCGAATTGCGCGTAATGCCCGGCCAGCTTCAGGCCGAAGGTGGTCGGCTCGGCATGGATGCCGTGGCTGCGGCCGACGCAGATGGTGCGCTTGTATTCGAAGGCGCGGCGCTTCAACGCCTTCAACACCGCGTCGAGATCGGCGATCAGGATGTCCGAAGCCTGCTTGAGCTGGACCGCCAGGCAGGTGTCGAGCACGTCGGAGGAGGTCATGCCCTGGTGGACGAAGCGCGCCTCGGGCCCGACATGCTCGGCGAGATTGGTGAGGAAGGCTATGACGTCGTGCTTGGTCTGGCGCTCGATCGCGTCGATGTGCGCGATGTCGTATTTGCCCTTGGCGCGCAACGCCTTTGCCGCGCTTTTGGGCACGGTGCCTTCGCGCGCCATGGCGTCGAGCGCGCTCGCTTCGATTTCGAACCAGATGCGGAATCGGTTCTCGGGCGCCCAAATGGCGCTCATTTCCGGCCGGCTATAGCGTGGAATCATCGGCTTCTCCCCCGACGGAATAGCCCAGCCCTTCCCTAGACGCAACTAGAAGGGCGCCCCGCCGCGGAGCGGCAAAACATCGGAGCCGGCGCGTTTGGCACGGGTTATGCACAGCCTGGGAGGTGGGGGTATTAGCGCGTATGAATGGGGGTTTCGGCATGACCAAGAGCATCAACACCGCCTCGGCCCTGGTGCTGGGACTGGGGCTCGTCCTGACCGGTTTCATCGGCTACGAATCGCGGCAATCGCCGCCCATCAGCCAGGCGCAGTTCGAACAGCAGGTCGAGGAAGGCTTCGGCAGCTTCAACCAGCTGCCCGCCCATTGGGCGGCGCTGCATAAGCGCTAAGCAGGCTTCGCTTCGCAAGACGCCATCGCCCTTGGTTCGGGCGATGGCTTTGCTACGCGGGATTTCTCTTGGCTTCGCACGACGGCCGCTAGGCGGCCTGTGCTACGCTAGAGCAATCCCAGGCTCTTGAAGCTCGCGTGCTTGCCGCGGCCGAGGATGACGTGGTCATGCAGCGACAATCCCACCGCCGCAGCGGCCTTGGCCACTTCGCGCGTCATCTCGATGTCGCCCTTGGACGGGGTGGGATCGCCGGAAGGGTGGTTGTGCACCATGATGATGGCCGAGGCGCCGAGATCGAGCGCGCGTTTCACCACCTCGCGCGGATAAACCGGCACGTGATCGACCGTGCCCCGTTGCTGGCGCTCGTCGGCGATGAGCGCGTTCTTGCGGTCGAGGAATAAAAGACGGAACTCCTCGGTCTCGGCGAAGCCGCCCGCGGCGGTGCAATAGTCCAGCAGCTTCTGCCATGAACCGATCACCGGCTTTTCGGCCACCTCGGCGCGCAACAGGCGCAGGCCCGCCTGGCGCACCGCCAGCAATTGCGCCGCCGAGGCCTCGCCCATGCCCTTGACCTTCACCAGCGCATCGCGCGAGGCGCCCAGCACGCCCGCGAGCCCGCCGAAGCGTTTCAGCAATTCCTTGGCGAGCGGCTTGGTGTCGCCGCGCGGCTTGGCGGCGAAGAGCAGGAATTCCAGCAGCTCGTAATCGGGCAGCGCCTCGGGCCCGGCTTCCAGCAGCCGCGCGCGCAAGCGCTCGCGGTGGCCGAGATAGTGCGGCTTGTCCTTGCCGGCGGCTTTGTCGTCGGGCTTGCGCGGCGCCATGCGGCGGCCAGCCTAGCGAACTCGACCGGCCCTGGCCAGATGGTCCCGGCTTTGGTTCCGGCGCGATAAAACCGGCGGATTACAATTCCGATCAAGCCGGCGGCGAGGGGTGAGGAGCGGGGTATGCATCGCGGCCTCGGTAGCAAATCTGTAAAATATTCTATCTTCAAGGGTAACCGGAAAAATGCTAATTATGATTTTGTCTTTCAGCCTCCGGGGAAGAGGCAAAAGCATTCAAGGGGGAACAACCGATGAAAAATCATATCGTTGCGATATTGGCGCTGCTCGCCACCGCGTTCGGCGCGACGGCGGCTCACGCTCAAGCTCCGGCCAAGTTCGGCTGCGGCGGCGTCAATCCATTCACGCCCACCATCGCCCCGGTCCCGGCCTCGGGCGGGGGCGACTTCACCAATCTCGGCTTCGAATGCGCGATGTGGCAGGACTTCGTCTACCTGAACTGGCCGGCGCTGAAGGACCAGCGCGGCGCGCCGGACACGAACGCCAAGTTCGGCGCCCCAGGCGCGACGGTCTGGGAAACCTACAAGACCGACGAGCAGACCTTCCTGCCCAACGGAGCGAATCCGGGGCCGTGGAACCAGGGCCTGGCGATCTCGGGGATCAACAAGAATCTCGCGCAGTTGATCGCTTCCGGCGACGTCCGCCGCCTGACGGAGACGTCGAAGATCTCGCGCGTGGTGCTGCGCAACGCGATACGGCAGGCAAAATTTCTTTCCGCCCGCGCCGGCGCCAATGCCACCATGGCCGAAATCCTGAAGGCCATCCAGCAGGCGGGCGGCGGCGTGCTCTACGATCTCAACGGGAAACCCGTCTACTACGAAATATCGATGGACCAGGTTCAATACGAATACATCGTTCAAAACGGCCTCTACAACGCCGCGACCCAGATCGCCTATGCCGGGAAGACCAACGTCTCCCTGCCTTCGGCCCCGACGCCGTCGAGCCCGATCGGTTCGCTCGAAGTCAAGGCGGCCTGGAAAGTGCTCTCACAGCCTGAAATCGATTCCAAGCGCTTCCACATGATCCAGGCGTTGCTGCCGAAGTCGACGGCGCCCGTGACCGTGGGGCTGGTTGGATTCCACATGTTCCTTCCCGACGGCGCCCAGGGCATATGGGCCACTTTCGCCCAAATCGACAACGCTCCAGTTCAAGGAACGCCGCCGGGCCCCGGTCCCTACAATTTCTACAATCCGAATTGCACCGTTCCGGGCGGCACGAAACCTTGCCCGATCAACGTCAAGAACGCCAATCCCGGTCAGGTCGTGCAGATCAATCCCGACGATGCCTCCGCGGGCCCGCTCAACGCCTACATGCAGTCGATAATCAAACAGTATGATCCGGCGACGCCGTGGCAATATTACAAGATTGTCGACGTGCAATGGGCGAAGAAGGCGGTTGAGATCTCGACGCTGCCCGTACCCGCCCAAGCGCCGCTGCCCAATGGAAGCCCCAACGCACCGAATGTCGTAAACGCGGTGCTCGAAACCTTCCTGCAAAAACCGCAGATCGGTTGTCTCTTCTGCCACACCGGTGCGTCGGGTCCGTCGCCCAACACCTATGCGACGAGCTATAGCTTCGTGTTCGAGCACGCCACGGCGCCGCCGAAATAAACCTCGCGCGCCAGGCTTGCGCGGCGCGAAAAACGCAAAGGGCCCCGCGAGGGCCCTTTGTCGTGAGGCGGCAATCCTGCCTCAGACCTGGTGGTGATAAGGCGGCTTGTGCCAGCCCTTGGGCGAAAGGGTGAAGATCTCGTAGCCGGTCGCCGTCACGGCGACGGTGTGCTCGAACTGCGCCGAGAGCGAGCGGTCCTTGGTCACGGCGGTCCAGCCGTCGTTCAAAACCTTCACCTCCCAACGCCCGGCATTGATCATCGGCTCGATGGTGAAGAACATGCCCTCGCGCAGTTCGAGGCCCTTGCCCGGAGCGCCGAAATGCAGGATCGAGGGCGCGTCGTGGAAGATGCGGCCGATGCCGTGGCCGCAGAAATCGCGCACCACCGAGCAGCGATTGGCCTCGGCATAGGATTGGATGGCATGCCCGATATCGCCCAAACGCGCGCCGGGCCTCACCACCTCGATGCCCTTCATCATCGCCTCGTAAGTGACCTCGACCAGCTTTTTCGCCTTGACCGGAACCTTCTCGCCCAGCAGATACATGCGGCTGGTGTCGCCGTGCCAGCCGTCCAGGATCACGGTCACGTCGATGTTGAGGATGTCGCCCGGATCGAGCACGCGCTCGCCGGGAATGCCGTGGCAGACCACGTGATTGACCGAGGTGCAGATGGATTTGGGGAAGCCCCGGTAATTGAGCGGCGCCGGGATGGCGTGGTGGTCGAGGATGAAATCGTGGCACAGCTTGTCGAGCCGGCCGGTGGTCACGCCCGGTTTCACATGGGGCGTGATGAAATCCAGCACCTGGGCGGCGAGTTTCCCGGCCTTGCGCATGCCGGCGAAATCCTCGGGTCCGTGCAGCCGGATGCGGCGCTCCTCGGGCGCGGGCCGCGTTTCGACCACTGGAACGGTTACGGGTTCGCTCATATCCATTTGAGATAATACCTTTATTGCGCTGCCGCAAGGCCGGGCCGCTTGCCCGCTGAGCGTTGCCCTGACGCTGGTTTGGGTCTAACAAATCCCCATGAACCAAGCTGCCGGGAAGATTTACACCGCCTGCGTCCTGATCATCGGCAACGAGATCCTGTCGGGCCGCACCCAGGACGAGAACCTGGCCTATATCGCCAAGGGCCTGGCGGCTGCGGGCGTGGTGCTCAAGGAGGCGCGGGTGATTCCCGACGTCGAGGCGGTCATCATCCGGCACGTCAACGAGCTGCGCGCCCAATACGATTACCTCTTCACCACCGGCGGCATCGGCCCGACCCACGACGACATCACCTCGGAATGCGTGGCCAAGGCCTTCGGCGTCAAATGGACGCTCCATCCCGAGGCGCACAAGATTTTCCTGGCGCTCTACAAGCCCGAAGACCTGAACGAGGCGCGGCTCAGGATGGCGCACACGCCCGAAGGCGCCAGCCTGATCGTCAACCCGGTGTCGCGCGCGCCGGGCTTCAAGATGGGCAATGTCTACGTCATGGCGGGCATTCCAGGCGTGATGCGGGCGATGTTCGACAGCGTCCGGCCGACGCTCAAGGGCGGGCCGCCGGTCTTGTCGCGCACGGTGGGCTGCGATCTGCCCGAAGGGACGATCGCCAAGGGGCTGGGCGCGATCCAGGCGCGCTATGCCGATGTCGATATCGGCTCCTACCCGTTCTACCGGCGCGGCAGTTTCGGCGCCAGCCTGGTGCTGCGGGGCCGCGATACGCAGCGACTCGATCAGGCCGCGCAAGAGGTCATGGCGATGGTGCGCGAGCTGGGCGGCGTACCCACAATCGAATAGCGCCCGGTCCTGATGCTAGAATGAACCCGGTCTTCGCCGGGCTTGCCCGCGTGGCGGAATGGTAGACGCAACGGACTTAAAATCCGTACCGGGAAACCGGGGTGTTGGTTCGAATCCAACCGCGGGCACCACGGCCTGAATTTCGCAAAGCTGCGGATCGGAGCCCGCGCGCATGGAATTGACCCTGATTCCCCTCTGCCCGGTTGACCCGGCCAAAGCCCATACCGCCGTATGGCGCCCTATACAGCTCTATATGCGCCGATTCGGGTGGGCGGGAGCGAGGCGGGAGTAGGGTCAGGAGGACCGGAACAAATCCGGACGGGCGGCGCCGAGGCTCATGTGACGGAAAATTTTGTCCTTATATTCAACACGAGAAAAACATACTATCCATATGTAATTAAACGATTATATATCTGACTCGCTCCGCGCCGCTCTGGACAAGCGCCAGAGACTTATGGAAATATGACGCTCGTCCAGCTAGTTATACACATGCGCCGCGGGGAACGGCGCGAAGGGGACGGAAACCTGCCCAGTGGCCTTGGCCACTGCCGGAAATCCCAGTTTGTTTCGTGGGTTGGATGATTTGGTTGGCCCCCCGGCGCGGGGGTAAACGCACGTGTTATGACCGGCCCGGCGCCCGGGCCCGTGGAGGAAATGAATGACGGCTCGCACCAAAGCGGCGGCAAGCAAGAAACCGGTCAAAAAGATCGTTCTCGACAAAAAACTGGCGGCCAAGAAGGCCGTCATTCCGGCGAAGAAATCCGCCTTGCCCGCCAAGCCGGCGCTGCCGGCGGCCAAGCCCGTTATGCCGGCGCGGCCGATGCCGGGCCAGCTCGCCCGGCCCATGGCCCCGGCCGCGGGCGGGGCCAAGCCTCCGGCCAAGCCGCCGGTGAAATCGCCCGCCGGCGGCGTCCGCCCGCCCGGAACGCAAGGCGAAGCGGCGGCGCGTCAGGCGCTGGCGCAACAGGCCGAGGAACGGCGCAAGGCGGCGACGCGCAAGCTGTTCGCCCGGCTGCGTTCGCTCGAGGCCATCATCGGGGCCGATCTCCGCAAACGCGGCAGCCTGCTGCTGTCGCAGGCCGTCGATCAGTGGTACGCCGAAGCGATCAGCGCCACCGCCACCGATGTCAGCATCACGAATGCGGCCCGCGCGGTGATTTCGCATATCTGACCGCGTCTTTAGTGCGCGGTTGATTTTAACTTTGGCGGCGCTTCGCGCCGCGGGGCGCCGCGCGGGCGGTGATCTCGCACATCTAGGCCGAGGCCCGGACTTTAGTCTTTTGGGATTGCGGCGTTATTGCGCCGCCGCCGCCGTGCTCTTGAACAGCTTCAAGCCGTGCAGCAGATCGACCGCGCGCACGAACTGGTAATCGCTGTCGGTGCCGATGGTGTTGACGTCGAGCGCGGCGGTTTCGGGCTGCGCCAGCGGCGTGGCGCCCGGCGGCAAGGGAGCCGACGGCGCCGCCGCTTGCGGCGGCGGCACGGCCGAAGCGGGCGCCGGGGTGGATGACGGCGGCGGCGCCGCATGCGCCGGGCCGGCCGAGCCCGCATCGGTGTTCTTGAACGCGCCCTTCAGATCGGCCTCGTGCAGGGTTTCGCCCACCGCCACCTTCTCGATCTTGGCCGGCGCGACCACCACGTCGGGCTCGATGCCCTTGGCCTGGATCGAGCGGCCCGACGGCGTGTAATAGAGCGCGGTGGTGAGGCGGATGGCGCCGCCGCTTTCCTTCACCGCCAGCACGGTCTGCACCGAGCCCTTGCCGAAGGAACGGGTGCCGAGCAGCACGGCGCGATGCAGATCCTGCAACGCGCCGGCGACGATTTCCGAGGCCGAGGCCGAACCGCCGTTGATCAGGACCACGACCGGCAGGCCGCGCGCCAGATCGTGATCGGGCAACGCCTGGTAGCTGCGGTTGTCCTTGGACACCCTTCCCTTGATCGAGACGATCTCGCCCTTGTCGAGGAAGTCGTTCGACACCGCGATCGCCTGGTCGAGCAACCCGCCCGGATTGTTCCGGAGGTCGAGCACGATGCCGGCGAGCTTGCCGCCGGTCTGGGTCTTGATCGCCTTGATCGCCTGCTGCACCGCGCTGTCGGTGCGCTCGGAGAAGGAGGTGATGCGGATATAGCCGATGTCGCCGTCGGCGACGTGGAACTTGACCGGATCGACCTTGATGTCGCCGCGGGTCAGTTTCATTTCGAAGGGCTGCACTCCTTCGCGGCGCATGGTGAGCTTGACCTGGGTTCCGACCGGGCCGCGCAGCTTGTCCACCGCCTCGGACAGCGTCATGTCGGTGACCGGCGCGTCGTCGATGGCGAGGATCAGATCGCCGCTCTGGATGCCGGCCTTGGCCGCCGGGGTGTCGTCGATCGGCGAGATCACCTTGACCAGGCCGTTCTCCATCGTCACCTGCATGCCCAGGCCGCCGAACTCGCCCCGGGTCTGCACCTGCATCTCGCCGTATTCCTTGGCGTCCATGTAGCTCGAATGCGGGTCGAGCGAGGCGAGCATGCCCTTGATCGCGCCTTCGACCAGTTTCTGGTCGGTCACCGGCTCGACGTAATTGGTGCGCACCTCGTCGAAGACCTCGCTGAACAGGCTGAGCCCGGCGCCGGCCTTGTCGGTCGCGGCGCTGAGCGAGGTTATGGGCAGCACGGCGCACACGGCCACCGCCGCCAGCGCGCAAACGGCGCCGAGTATGAAATAGCGCAGGGATCGGTTCATGAGCCGCCTACCGGGTTGAAGTCATAGCGGCCAATCCCTTGCAGCAGGGCGAATTTGCAGCGCGCGCCGTTCTTGCCGCTGACGCGGTGCGCGCGCCGGACGGGCACGCGGCCGGTCGCGCCGGGCCCGATCTCGAAACGCTCGGCCGGGGCGCGCATCTCGACCACAGTCACGCCTTCCATGCCGAAATAGGTGTCGGTGACGTTGCTGTGCCAGTGCCACGGAATCTCCTGGCCCGCGCCGATGGTGAAGATCGACATCCGCAGCTCCGGCGTTTCCGCCAGCACCTCGACGGATTCAATCGCGTAAGGTCGGTTCGCGGGCGAAGCTTGCGGCGCGGCCATGACACTCCTTCCCGAAAGGCCTGGTTTCCCGGGCGCAGATTAGCCTTCCGCGCCGCCGGTGCAAGATCATTCCGCGGCGCTGGCGGCGGGGGCGGGACGGCGGAAGGCCTCGAGCAGCTCATCCTGGCGCGAACGCGCCGCGGCGATGGCCTGCTCCTTAACGTGGCCGTAACCTCGGATGCGCGCGGGCAGCGAGGCGATCTCGACCGCGCCAGCGAGATTGGCGGGGGCGAGCCCGGGCAGGAGCGCGCGCACCGTGTCGCGGTATTGGGCGATGAGCAGCCGCTCGGTTCGCCGCTCCGCCGAACGGCCGAAGGGATCGACAGGCGTCCCGCGCAGGAATTTGAACCGCGCCAGCAGCCGGAAGGCCTGGAACATCCAGGGGCCATAGGTCCGTTTCAAGAGATGGCCGGTTACGGGATCGCGCTTGGCGAACAGCGGCGGCGCCAGGCTGAATTCGAGCCGGAACCGGCCGGCGAATTGATGGCGCAGGTTTTTCAGAAATTCGCCGCCGGCATAGAGCCGCGCCACCTCGTATTCGTCCTTGTAAGCCATGAGCTTGAACAGGTTCCGCGCCACCGCCGCGACGAGCTCGGAGGAGCGGCCGAGGCGGGCCTGTGACGCGCGCTCGATCTCGGCGACGAATTCCCGGTAGCTCCGCGCATAGGCTTCGTTCTGGTAAAGCGCCAGGAAGCGTGCGCGATGCTCGACCAGTTCGGCCAGGCCGAGCGGCTTCGGCTTTTCCGCGTGATCCACCGGATGCGCCAGCGCCGCCACCCGCGCATAATCTTGCGCGGCGAGCCGTCCCCAGGCCAGGGCGTGCCGGTTCATCTCGACGGCGGCGCCGTTCAGCTCGATCGCGCGCTCGATGGCGTCGAGGCTCAACGGGATCAGGCCTTTCTGGAAGGCGTAGCCGAGCAAAAACAGATTGGATGCGATGGAATCGCCCAACAGCGCCGTCGCCATTTCCGCGGCGTCGACGAAATCGGCGTTCTTCTCGCCGGCGGCGTTCTTGATCGCGGCTCGCATCGCCGCGGTCTCGAAATCCATGTCCGGGTTCAAGACGAAGGCGGCCGTGGGCTGGTAGTCGCTGTTGACGACGGCGCGGGTGACGCCGTTCTCGATCCGCGCCAGCGCCGCCGGGCTGGCCGACACCACCATGTCGCAGCCCAGCAGCAGATCGGCGCCGCCGGATGAGAGCCGCACGGCGTGCAGGTCCGAGGGATCGGGCGCGAGCCGCACATGGCTCATCACCGCGCCGTTCTTCTGCGCCAAGCCGGTGAAATTGAGCACGCTGCACCCCTTGCCGTCCAGATGCGCCGCCATGCCCAACAGCGCGCCCACCGTGACGACGCCGGTGCCGCCGATGCCGGTGATGAGGATGTTGTAGGGCTCGCCCAGCGGTTTGGGCGCGGGCAGGGGCAGTTCCTTGAGATGGTCGGCGATGGAGCGCACCGCCTTGCGGCTTTCGAGCCGCCTGAGTTCCCCGCCATGGACGGTGACGAAGCTCGGGCAGAAGCCCTTGAGGCAGGAGAAATCCTTGTTGCAGGAAGACTGGTCGATCATGCGCTTGCGGCCGAATTCGGTTTCGACCGGCTTGACCGCGACGCAGTTCGACTGTTCCTGGCAATCGCCGCAGCCCTCGCACACGTCCTCGTTGATGAAGACGCGCTTGTCCGGATCGGGATAGGTCCCGCGCTTGCGGCGGCGGCGTTTTTCGGCGGCGCAGGTTTGGTCGTAGATCAGGACGGTTAGGCCGGGAATTTCGCGCAGTTCCCGTTGCACGGCGTCGAGCTGGTCGCGGTGGCGGATTTCGGTGCCGGGGGCGAAGTCCGAACCCTTCGGATATTTGTCCGGCTCGTCGGTTACGACCACGATCTTCTTGGCGCCTTCGGACGCGACCTGGCGGCTGATCTGCGCCACGCTGAAATGGCCTTCGGCTTCCTGGCCGCCGGTCATGGCGACGGCGTCGTTGTAGAGGATCTTGTAGGTGAGGTTGACGCCCGAGACGGCGGCGGCGCGGATCGCCAGCGATCCGGAATGCACATAGGTGCCGTCGCCGAGATTCTGGAACACGTGCTTGTCGGCGGAGAACGGCGCCTGGCCGATCCAGGCGGCGCCTTCGCCGCCCATGTGGCTGTAGGTCTGGGTGTTGCGCGGCATCCAGATCGCCATGAAATGGCAGCCGATGCCGGCAAGCCCGCGGCTCCCTTCCGGCAGCTTGGTCGAGGAATTGTGCGGGCAGCCGGCGCAGAAATAGGGCGAACGCTGCGGCGTCTTGGGCGCGGCTTCGGACAGGCTTTCGAAGGATAAAAGCCGCGCCAGGCGCTGTTTCATTTCCGGCGAAGCGGCGTCGAGTTTTTCGAGCCGGGACACGATCGCGCGCGCCACCATGGTGGGATCGATCTCGCCCTGGCTCGGCAGCAGCACGGCCCCGCTCTCGTCGGTCTTGCCGGCGATGCGCGGGCGTTGCGAAGCCTCGAGGTTGTAGAGGATGCGCATCAGCTGATCCTCGAGGAAGCCGCGCTTCTCCTCGACCACCAGCACCTCGATCAGACCGGCGGCGAAGCGTTTGGCGCCCGAGGCTTCCAAGGGCCAGGTCAGGCCGACCTTGTAGAGCCGGATGCCCAATCTCTCGCAGGCGCGTTGATCGAGCCCCAGATCGTCGAGCGCCTGGCGCACGTCGAGATAGGCCTTGCCGCTGGCCAGAATGCCGAAGCGCGCTTGCTTGGGATCGAAGATCAGTTGGTCGATGGGATTGGCGCGTTGGAAAGCCGCGACCGCGTCCATCTTCGGCCCGTGCAGGCGCTTTTCCTGCTGCAACGGCGTGTCGGGCCAGCGGATGTTGAGCCCGCCCGGCGGCATCTCGAAATCGGCCGGGGTGACCAGTTTGACCCTTAATGGATCAACCAGGACCGAGGCCGAGCTTTCCACCGCCTCGGCGATCGCCTTGAAGCCGATCCAACAACCCGAGAAGCGCGACAGCGCAAAGCCGTAGATGCCGAAATCGAGATAGTCCTGCAAGGTCGCGGGATTGAGCAGCGGCATCATGGCGGCCTGGAACATCTGCTCGCTTTGATGCGCGGTGGTCGAGGATTGGCAGCCATGATCGTCGCCGGCGATGGCCAGCACGCCGCCGTAACGCGAGGTGCCGGCGTTGTTGGCGTGCTTGAACGGGTCCATCGAACGGTCGACGCCCGGCCCCTTGCCGTACCAGATGCCGAACACGCCGTCGAATTTCGCGCCGGGGAAGAGATTGACCTGCTGGCTGCCCCAGATCGCCGTCGCCGCCAGGTCCTCGTTCACGCCGGGCTGGAAATGGATGTTGTGCGCCAGGAGATGCGCGCGCGCCTGCATCAAGGCGGCGTCGTAGACGCCGAGCGGAGAGCCCCGATAGCCCGAAATGAATCCGGCGGTGTTGCGCTGGACGGCGCGGTCGCGCTCCTGCTGCATCATGGGGAGCCGCGTCAGCGCCTGCACGCCCGACAAAAACACCCGGCCCGAGGGCTTGGTGTATTTGTCGTCGAGCGTCGCCTCCGCGAACTTGCCGTCCGTCCCGCTGCCGGTCTCGTTCATCTCTGGCCCGTTTCTTCCCTGGGCGCGGATTCTAGGGCCGGGTGTGTGCGGCGGCAATGGCCTGGCGGCCAGGCTTACCCAATTGCGGCGCGGCGCCCGAAACCAATGCAAAAGCTTCGCTTTGCCGGGCCGTCGGGAAAGTTCCTGTCCGGCCGGCGCGGCCGGAAAGAATCGGATTGGCTTACCCCATCGCCGCCGCCGCGGCGTGAATGCGCAGCAGCTCCGGGATGGTCTCGGGCGGGCGGCGGCCAAGGCCGCATTCGGTGGCGATGGCGAAATCCCTCACGTATTTTCCCGCTGCCGCCATCCGCCGCTGGGTTCCCT
Organism: uncultured Alphaproteobacteria bacterium; assembly: GCA_963810055.1. Taxonomy (GTDB): domain Bacteria; phylum Pseudomonadota; class Alphaproteobacteria; order ATCC43930; family CGMCC-115725; genus REEB95. The sequence continues at coordinate 156,247 of CAWEME010000001.1, forward strand.
CCAGCCCATCGGTGTGGTGGACCAGGCCCAGGCAAAGCTCGGTCTCCGGCCGGAGCGCGAGGCGCGTCAACGGCGCGAAATAGGCATCGTCGGAACGGTTGCGCGGCACCGGCATGTGGATGAGCTGGATCGGCCGCGCGATCGCGCGCGTCAACCGGTTGGCCATGTCCACCATGTCGCCCATGTCGGTCGGCTCGACCACGTGACGGTGGTTGCTGTCGCCGTAGCAAAAATGGAAGAGCAGGTCGATGTCGCGCTTCACGCGATTGGCGAGCTTGGCGATGATCGCGGTGAAATGCGCCTGGGTTTCTTCCTTGGTTCGGCCGTAGGGGCTTGCTTGGTTGCGTTCGAGCCGCGCGAAGACCGCCGAGGCGACGTCGAACTGGATGGCGAGGTCCTCATGCGGGATCGATTCCGCGAGCTTGTCGATCTCGCGCATCACCGCCTCGTTGTAGATCGGGTCAAGTTCCATCTGCTGCCGCTCGGTGACATAGAGCCAGAGCACCGAATGCGCGGGGACCAGATCGACCTGGAATTTCACGCCGGGCGCGATCTTTCCGGCGTCGCGCAGCCGCTTGAACGTCGCATAGGATTCGCGCGCGATGTCGGCATAGAACAAGTTGCCGAGGCGGACGTCCTTGACGGAAATCCCGGGCTTCAAGCGGTAACGCTGCCGTTGCGGCGCGGTTTCATGGAGACGGAAAGTCTCGGCGGGCTCGAACAGCGGGTTCTTTGAAAAAACCGGCTCGAGCCAGGTGATCCAGTCAATCCTGGCGCCGGTCTCGCCGTCAGGGATGCGCTTGAGTCTGTCGCCCAGGGCGGCGCCGACGGTCTCGAATACCGCGGCGGCGTCGGGCAACGGCACGCTGCCGACGAGATGGACGTTACGCTGCGGCATGGAGCCTCGGCATTCGCCGGCCATTCTATTCCTTTCTCCGCGCGGCGTTGAAAGCCTTATCGGCGGCGGCCGTCACGGGGCATTGACCTTGGACGCTGGGCGTGGCTCCTTCATCGCCGATGAGCAGGGAAAAACGCCTATCCAAGACGGGCCGGGCCGGGCCGAAGCTTTCGGCGCTGGTGGTGGCGCGCAACGAACAGGCGCAGCTGGCCGCTTGCCTCGAAACCCTGCGCTTCGCCGACGAGATCGTGGTGGTGCTCGACCGCTCGAGCGACGACTCATCCAGGATCGCGCGGCGCTTCAAGGCCAGGCTGGTCGAGGGCGCGTGGGAGCGCGAAGGCCCGCGCCGCAACGCCGGGATCGCGGCCTGCAAATGCCCCTGGATTCTCGAGGTCGACGCCGACGAGCGGGTGACGCCCGAATTGGCCGCCGAGATCCGCGCCAATCTCGAATGGGCCGACCAGGAGATCGCGCGGGGCTATTTCCTGGTGCCGATGGCCAATTACGTCGGCGGCAGGCTGGTGCGTTTCGGCTGGGGCGCTTATAACGGGGTGGCCGCCAAGCCTTCGCTGTTCCGCAACGGCGCGAAGCATTGGGGCGCCGGCCGCGTCCATCCCAAGATCGAACTCAAGGGGACGGAAGGCACGCTGGTTCAACCCATGGAGCATCTGGTCGACCGCAGCCTCTCCGACATGATCCAGCGCCTCAACCTTTACACCGACCTGGCCGCCGCCGATGCGCGCGAGGCCGGACAGAAGCCGCGCCTTTCCCGCGCGCTGCGCCGCTCGTTTTCGCGCGGCTGGAAATCCTATGTCGCGCGCCAAGGCCGCCGCGAAGGCGCCTGGGGCGTGGCGCTGGCCTTGTTCTCGGCGCTTTATCCGCTGCTGATCGATTTGAAGCTCGCCACCGGCAAGGATGGAGAGCGCGTTTGAGCCTGTTCGGCAAAAAGGGCGAGCGCCGCAAGATGCCGCTGTCCGAGCGGCTCTACCGTCGCTTCTTCATCAAATATCACGGCCGTTATCTCATCACCGATCTGCAATACCGCGCCAAGGCGCAGAGCATCGATTACATCGAGCGCCACATGACCGAGGCGCTGATATTCCCCGACCGCTGGGATCTGCTGAGCTTCGCGCTGGGCGAGGCGCCGGCGGAAGGGCTGGCGCTGGAATTCGGCGTCGCCGACGGATCGAGCCTGCGCCATTTGGCCGGGCAGAGCGACAGGCCGTTCCACGGCTTCGACAGTTTCGAGGGACTGCCCGAGCATTGGGCCGGCACGTTCGAGCGCAAGGGCAAGTTCTCGCAAGCGGGATCTCTGCCCGAGGTGCCGGCCAACATCACGCTGCACCAGGGCTGGTTCGAGCACACCTTGCCGATCTTCCTCAAGACCCAGCCGCGCGCGCGCGTGGCCTTTCTTCACGTCGATTGCGACATCTATTCCTCGACCGTGACGGTGTTGCGGCATCTCGGGCCGTTGCTCGGGCCGGGCTCGGTGATCGTGTTCGACGAGTATTTCAACTATCCCGGCTGGCAGCGCCACGAATGGAAGGCGTTCCAGGAATTCTCGCGCGACACCGGCATGTCCTACCGCTATCTGGGCTTCGCGCAGAAGAACGGCCACGTCGCAGTGAAGCTGGCGGGACGCAGCGCCTCGGCGCGGCGCGACGCGACGCGGAAACTGGCGAGGGCGCGCTAGGAATTGGACACATCAAGGCGCGGTCAATCAATGTCCGCTTTTGGGGATAAACTGGACATTCTAATGTCATGCCGCCATGTCGGCTTTTGACCCTAAGCGGACATGGAGCCTGACCAGCGTCTGAGGCCTGTTGTGTGCCATATCTTACTCGCCGCACGATCCGAGATTACTATAGTTTAGGGATTGCACAGGGCGTGATCCTTACGGGGGCACATGCAACGACGCGGGTTCATTACCCTTCTCGGCGGTGCGACGGCCTGGCCGCTTGCGGCACGCGTGCAACTGCCTGACCGGATGCGGCGGTTGACCTCACAAAGCGGCGACAGCAAGACCGACATCTTGCCTCCTGAACAATCTAGGGGTACGACCATGGCAAGCCTACAGATTCCATTCGAACCTTTACGAAAAGGCCTGTATTCACCTCACGAATTGCTAGATGGCTTCGATGAAAACGATTGGAAAAGCTTCTCACGAACCAGCGATTTTCAAATATATCGCTTTTGGGTTACTCAGGGGCGAACGAGACCCAGGGAATATTTTACAAGCATGATGCAAGTGCTGCACGACAACTCAATTACACAAGCGCTGGCGGATCTTTTGCGCGAGAAGAAGGTAGTCGCGATCATGGGTGGTCACGACATAAGCCGCGCTGAAAAATCGTTTACGGATGTTGTTATGCTTACTCGCCGTCTGACCAACGCTGGCCGTTTTGTGGTGAGCGGCGGCGGTCCCGGCGCAATGGAAGCGGCGCATCTCGGCGCCTTATATGCGACCGAAACGCAGGAGCGGCTAGACGCGGCTCTAAAGCTTCTCGCCTCGTCGCCAAAACTTCCTGAGGGCCTTTCTGACGTCGTGTCGGCCGATGGGACCGTGAATGAAAAAATCGTAAAGCAGTTGTTTGATTGGTTCTTGCCGGCGTTCAAGGCGAGTCAAGCGGTCTCCCGGCCGACCAGGAGTGCCGGGATTCCGACATGGCAATACGGCCAAGAGCCGTTCACGCCATTCGCTACGGACATCGCGAAGTATTTTGAAAACAGTGTACGGGAAGATGGTCTTGTCACAATAGCGAACTACGGCGTTGTATTTGCTCCGGGCAAAGCCGGCACTCTTCAGGAAATCTTTCAAGACGCTGTAGTAAACTTTTATAGAGATAAAAAACCGTTTATTCCCATGGTATTTTTTGGCAGCGCCTATTGGAGTAATGAGCTCCCTGTCACGCCCGTGTTGAGGAAGCTGTTCGTGAATGATTACGACAGATATGTATTGGTGTCCGACTCTATAGATGAGGTAGCCAGCTTTCTGTTGAACTACCAACAACCGTAGAATAAATGTGCCGCGAAGAATGTCCGCTCCTGGCACATAGCGGACATTCCGTGGCCGCGGTCGAATGTCCGCTCTTGGGGGTAAACCGGACATAGATCAATTGTTGCTTGCCAAAAAATGATAAAGCGCGTTCGCCGAAGGCGATCACGCTCTAGCCGGTCCGGCCGTAAAGCCGCCGCAGTTCGACTTTCGCCTGTTCCAAAACCTTGCGGCGCGCGGCGGGAAGATTCCGCCCGGCGCGGTTGATGTAGAAATTCAGCATCGACATGGCCGATTGGAACGGCCCGGCCTTGCGTTGGGTGCTGCGCTCGGCCGAGCGCTTGAGCGAAAGCGCGATGCGCTTGGGGTCGTTCGCGGTGAAGATTCCGGCATCCAGCTCGAGCGCAAAGCTGCCATAGGTGACCGCGGCGGACCATTTGCGGCCGCCGGCTTTTCGCCTGGCGCGCGGGCCGGGCGCGCTAGTCGGCATAACGCCCGAGCCTAACCGCGGTCTGGCTGGGCGCGAGATAACGCGACGGCATGATCAGCACGCAATCGTCGTAAGGCGTCGTGATGTCGCGCCCGCCATCCTGGGCGATCACCGTGCCGGCCTTGGGGATGATCTCGAGCCCGCGGAAATCGCGCAAGAAACGGAAATCGGGGCTCGCCACCGTGACCGCTTCGGTGACGGCGATGACGCGCTGATGCTTCACGGGCGCGGCAAGGATGCGCGCGGCCTCGGACTCTTCGAGAATTCCGGCGGCGGCGAGGAAGCGCAACGTCACGGCGATGGCGGTGTCGGCCGAAGCCTTCTCGAAATGCTGGCCGCATTCGACCAGCAGCGCGGTCTGCGGCGCCTTCTCATCGGCGAAAGCGCCGTAATCGCGTAAGCGCGGCCCGGCGGCGTGGCCCCGGTCGCGCACGATAAGCGCGGGCGAGCCCACGCGGCGGGCGAGGCCGAGGCTCTTTTCCGTCAGCCCGGCCAGGAGCAGCGGCGTCGACGAGTTTTGCATGGAATGGAGATCGAGCAGGAAATCGGCGCTGTCGAACACCGGACGCAAGGCGCGGGCGCGTTTCAGCTCGGAACTCGAACGCCCCCCGTCGAGCGTTTCCTTGTCCCAGACGCGGTTCATGTCCTCGTCGAGATATCGGGAAGCCAGCGGATCGGCGGAATCGAACTCCTCATAGGCTTCGACATCGGCGAAGACCAGGGTAAGCGCGCCGCGCGAAGGGCGCGGGCCGGCGCGGAACAGATGGTCGAGCGCCGCCGCGCCGCAAAGCTCGTTGCCGTGGATGAGCGCGTTCACCACCACAAACGGGCCGGCTTTGCCGCTGTCGAAGCGCGTGACGTAGGGGATGCCGGTATTGCCCGCGCGGTAAGGCGACAGGTCGGGCGGAGGAATCTCGATGCGGAACTTGCTCATCGCGCGGCGCGCTCCATCAGCCGCCGCATGAATCCCTCGCATAACCGTATCTGGTCGAGCGCCACGAACTCGTCGGGCTTGTGCGCCTCCTCGATCGAGCCCGGGCCGCAGATCACGGTGGGGATGCCCGATTCCTGGTACAGCCCGCCCTCGGTGGTGAAACTGACCTTGCCGGTGGCATTGGCGCCGGAAAGCGCGAGGGCGAGCTGCACCGCCTCCCCGCCGGGATCGGCCGACAGCGCCGGGGTGGAATTGTATTCGTCGAATTCAATCTTGGCCTGCTGGCTCACCGCTTGCATCTCGGCCAGCAGGGTCTTGGCGTGGCGCTCGAACTCGGCGCGGATGGAGGCGGGATCGTCGCCCGGCAGGTTGCGGATCTCGAATTCGAAGCGGCAATCGCGCGGCACGATGTTGAGCGCGGTGCCGCCCTGGATGGTGCCGGTGTGGATGGTGGTGTAGGGCGGCACGAAGCCGTGGTCGAACGGCCCTTGGTCGCGGCGCCTGCGCGCCATGGTCTTGAGATAGGCCACGATCTCGGCCGCGGTTTCGACCGCGTTGACCCCGGCATGGGTGAGCGAGGAATGGACCTCATGGCCGTGGACGCGGCAGACATAGCTGCGCTTGCCCTTGTTGGCGATCACCGGCTGCATCGAGGTGGGCTCGCCGATGATGCACAGCCGCGGCTTCACTTTCCGCTTGTTGAGCGCCGCGATCAGCGGGCGCACGCCGAGGCAGCCCACCTCCTCGTCATAGGTCAGGCCAAGATGGATCGGGGTTTTCAATTTGGCCGCCAAGAAATCCGGCACCAGGGCGAGGGCCACGGCGATGAAGCTTTTCATGTCGCAGGCGCCGCGGGCGTAAAGCCTGCCGTCCTTTTCCACCGCCTTGAACGGATCGCTGTGCCAGTCCTGGCCGTCCACCGGCACCACGTCGGTGTGGCCGGATAAGAGGATACCGGATTTGTCCGGGGGGCCGAGGGTCGCGTAGAGATTGGCCTTGCGCTTGGTCTCGTCGAACACCAGCTCGGATTCGACGCCGAAGCCCTCGAGATACTCTTGCGCGAATTCGATCAAGGCGAGATTGCTCTCGCGGCTGGTGGTGTCGAAGCCCACCAGCTTGCGGATCATTTCGAGAGGAGAGAGGGCTTTCATGGCTGCCAATATCCCTCACGCTAACCGCCGCCGCAAGGCGTGATACTCAAGGCTAGATTTTGTCCCACGTCACCTCATCAGAACAACATCAAGTCTTGGTGCTCTTTGATGCTTGATCTGTTGAGCGCAGTTTTGACAAACATTTCTCTGATCAACGCAGTCTTTGTTGGCCCCCAAGATTCGAAGTGGATCGGTGAGATCAGAAAGTTCTCAATCCGCTCCAAGATCAACTTTGATAGCTCGTATTTTTGATACTGGCCCTGGGTCGATAACACGCGGTCAAGCGCAGGCGAGGCCTTTTGCCGATCTTTTTTTGGGTAAGAAAAGATTGCTAGCGTCTTGTTTTGGTCAACCGGAAAAACATTGAGTGCCACTCGTACGATTTCACCATCCGTATGATGAATTTCGTCAAGTGAGAACAACGAAGACACGGCGATACGAGGCGGCTGGTTGTCTAGAACAATAACATCATGCTCGATTGCGTCATAATTCGCCACGAGAAGTGGACGGTCGTAATACTCAGCCCTGTATTGATAGGTGAGAAACGCAATCAACAAGTGCTCGGTAGCCACAATGCCTGCCGGACTCATATCGTCCACGGGATCAATTCCACGCTCAACTCTGGACGAGTACACCGACTGAACTTTTGCTGCCCCCTCCATGACAGCGTGCAATTCGCGCGTAACAGATCGGTACGCCAACAAGAAGAGTTGCTCGCGATCATTGATATCGAAGGGCTTGGTATCGAGAGGCTTGAAAAGGCTTGTGTCGTGCTCGCTGCAGAGCCCCGTAAACGTGGAAACCTCATTCCGTCCGATGGATTCAAACTCAATCTGAGGACCTGCGTCGGAAAACTTTACGGTAAGCGCGATGACGTGACCTTTAGTCGCAATCAAATCGATCACGCGCGCGTTCTGAATGGAATGGGCGCGAATGGCATTTTGTTCGCACTTCATTTGCGGTTCTAAGCACTTGTTGAACCGCGAATTGTATGTCTTGAAGAAGCGAGCAAGGCCCTCAGAGCTTATCGTCATCGCATTTTCATGCGTCCGATCATCGTCTCCGTCAAGCGGCTAGAGCCCCTCGACGAAGGCGATCATCTTCTGGCGCTGGCCGGGATCGGGCAGGCGGCCGCGCGCGGCGCCGAGATTGTCGGCCATATGCGCCGGGTCGGAGGTGCCGGGAATGACCGCGGTGACGCGCGGATCGCCCAGCAGATATTTGAGGAAGAATTGCGCCCAGCTCTTGGCGTCGAAATCGGCGGCCCAAGCGGGCAGCTCCTTGCCGCGCACCGCGCGGAACAGACGCCCGCGCCCGAAAGGCAGCGCGGTCAGCACCCCGGCCTTGACCTCGGCGGCCAAGGGCAGCAGCCGCTTCTCCGCCTCGCGGTCGTCGAGCGAATAGTCGATCTGGACGAAATCCGGCTTTTCCCGGCGCAGCACCGCCTCGACCGCGGCGAAATCGCCGTGAAAGGTCGAGGTGATGCCGGTGTAACGGCAAAGGCCTTGCGCTTTCCAGTCGCGGAACGCCGCCAGCGATTGCTGCGGATCGCGCACGTTGTGGAGCTGGAGCAGGTCGAGCTTGGCGGTCTTGAGCCGCGCCAGCGAGCGCTTCAATTCCGCCGCGTCGGGGGATTCGAGCTTGGTGGCGATGAAGATGCGGTCGCGCAAGTCCGCCGCCGCGACCACGTCGCCGATGACGATCTCGGCGGACCCATAGGTCGAGGCGGTGTCGATGATCCGGCCGCCGGCATCGGCCAGGGTTTTGATGACTGCGCCGGCGGCGCGCCTTGTGGCGTCGTCGCCATCGTCGAACACCGCAGCCGTGCCCAATCCCACCACCGGCACGCGCTCGCCGCTGCCGGGAATGGCGCGGGTGATGGGCTCATCATGGCCTTGCGCCCAGGCGTCGAGCGGCAATAGCGAAGATGCCACCAGCCCGGCCGAGGACAGGGCGAAATCGCGGCGGGTCAGATTTTGGGTCATGTCGCTCTCCTCAATCTCCCGCTGCGGGAACGGATATCTCCGCGGCGGCGCGGCGTTCCTGGGTCCGGCCGAGCGCGGCGGATAACACTGTCCAGCCCAGCGCCACGGGCAGCGCGCACAGCGCGATCGCGCCGAGCTTCAGGCCCAAAACCTGGAGGCTGTCATAGACCCAACCATAAAGCGCGTCCGAGCCGCGGAACACCACCACGTCGATCAGGTTCTTGGCCTTGTATTTCTCCTCGCGCCCGACGACGGTATAGAAGATCTGCCGCGCCGGGTTGGAGATGGCGAAGTTCATCCAGCGCTGCACCACCTGGATCGTCACCACCGCCGCCAGGCCCGGCGCCGCGGCCAGGATCGCGAAGCCCGCGACATAAACCGCCGGCAGCGCCGCCGCCGCCGCGCCGGTGCCGAAGCGCTGGATCAGCTTGCCGGTGGCGAAGAACTGCGTCGCCAGCGTCAGCAGGCTGACCGCCAAATCGATACCGGCGAAGATGCGCGTCTGCGCGCCCGCGCCGTGCACCGCGCTGGCCACGATGTTGGCCTGCTCGAAATAGAGGATGGTGCCGCCGAAGGACAACAGGCTCACCCAGCACGCCACGCCCAACAGGTAAGGCGAGCGCGCCAGCTCGGGCAGCGCGGCGAAGGCGCCGCCGCCGATCCGCTTTTCCGCCTTGGGCGTCTCGCCGCGGCGGAGTTTCGCCGCCGCGCGTTCGAGCCGGTAGACGCAGAACACCGACAATTCGAGGAAGATCACGGCGGCGATCAGGAGATTGACCGGCCCGAGCGGCACCGACAGGACGAAGGTGATGACCGGGCCCAAGAGCGCGCCCGCCGTGCCGCCGGCGCCGATGAAGCCGAACAGCCGCTTGCCCTGCTCGCCGTTGAAGATGTCGGCCATGAACGACCAGAACACGGCGACCGCGAACAAGTTGAACACACTCACCCACACAAAAAACACCCGCGCCACCATCACCGTGCCCCAATCGAGGGTCAGCAGCAGCCAGAACAGCGCCAGATTGAGGGCGAAGAAGTGATAGACCACGGGGATGAACCGCGCCCGCGGCAGCCGCGCCACCAGCGCGCCGTAAAGCGGCTGGGCGACCAGCAGCGTCGCGAAGGTGGCGGTGAACATCCACGGCAGGTTCCTGACGCCGCCGGCGATGGCCATCTCGTCGCGCAACGGCCGCAGCACGTAATAGCCGGCGAGCAGCACGAAGAAATAGGCGAAGGACCACCACAGCGCGCCGCGCTCTTGCGCCGTCCCCGGAACCAGGCGCGCGAAAAGATGCCAAACCGCGTTCACGGCGCGAGGTGGAGCGTCTGCCTGAGCTCGGGCGCGGTGACATCCTGGCCGTAGCCCGGCCCGCCGCGCTGGAATTCGCTCGCCTTGGCCAGCCCGCCCACCACCACCGGATCGAACCCGGCGTCGCGCACCAGTTGCGCCGCGGCCTTGACCGAAGCCGGATCGTCGCCGGCGATCGGGATCGCCAAACGCGGCGGCGGCCGGTTGGCCTCGCGCGCCAGAATCATGTAGGAGAGCGTGTTGAAGGCGCGCACCACATGCGTGCCCGGCAGGTATTTCTGCGAAGTGACGCCGATGCCGTTCTTCTCGGCCTCGTCGGCGATGGCGCCGTCGCGGCCGGTGCTGGCGTTGCCGGCGTCGAGCACGGTCTTGCCCTTGAGCTGCGCGCCGTAATCCTGGCCGAGCTGCGGCAACGCGCCATAGGGCACGGCGAAGAACAGCGTGTTGGAGAAGGCGATCGCCTGCGCGACGGTTCCGGCATGGGCCAGGGAGCCGAGCCCCGCGACCAGATCCTTGAGCTCCTCGGGATGGCGCGAGGAAAACATCACCTCATGCCCGGCCTTGACCCAAAGCGAGCCGACCGTGCCGCCGATCTTGCCCGAGCCCACGACGCCGATCCGCGACTTGGCCGCGCCGGAACTTTGCGCGAAGGCGGGGAAGGGCAGGGAAGCGGCGGCAAGCCACGCGCCGAAGGATCCGAGCAGGGCGCGGCGAAGGGGGTCGAAGGGTCGGCGGTCGAACATTATTACCTCCTCGTATTCACTATTGCCCGTCACCCCCGCGCAAGCGGGGGCTTGACGCCTGCCAAGCGTTCCCCGGACGCTTGGCCCGAACATGCCGGGGGCATGTTCGGCGGCGTCAAGAGCGGCAGACTGGATTCCCGCTTTCGCGGGAATGACGGCACCCAATGATAATTCAGTTCGGTCGAGTTTGCGCCTTACGGTCCGGTTTGGCTATCACGCCTGCGTGATTTCGCTTTCACGCGGGGGCTTGGTCAGGAGATGAACTGCTCCTTCAGCACGCGCTCGTTGAGCGTGTGCTCGGGGTCGAACATCAAGGTCAACGCGATCTCGCGCGCCTGGCGCAGCTCGACCGAGGTCACGTCGCGCAGCTCCGTGTAATCCGCCGCGGCGCTCACGGGCCGGCGGTCGATCTCCAGCGTCTCGAACTTGACCCGCGCGCTTTGCGGCAACAGCGCGCCGCGCCAGTGCCGCGGGCGGAAGCCGCTGATCGGCGTCAGCGCCAGCAGATCGGATTGCAGCGGAATGATCGGCCCATGCGCCGACAGGTTATAGGCGGTGCTGCCCACCGGCGTCGCCAGCAGCACGCCGTCGGCCATCAGCTCGTCCAGGCGCACCACGCCGTCGACGCTGATGCGGATCTTGGCGGCCTGGCGGCCCTGGCGCGTGAGCGAGACCTCGTTGATGGCGAGCGCCTTCAACTCCTTGCCCTTGACGTCGCGCGCGATCATTTCAAGCGGGTGGATGACAACCGCTTCGGCGCGGGCGAGGCGTTCCTTCAAGCCCTCGGCGCGGTAGTCGTTCATCAGGAATCCGACGCTGCCGCGATGCATGCCGTAGAACGGCACCTTGCGTTCGAGATAGCGGTGGAGGGTTTCGAGCATGAAGCCGTCGCCGCCCAGGGCCACGATGATGTCGGCCTTTTCCGGCGCCGCCTTGCCGTAAAGGGCTTGCAGCTCGGAGAGCGCGGCTTGCGCCTGGGGCGCCTCGCTGGCGACGAAGGCTATGGAACGGAACTCGGTCAAGGGGCCTTTGGGGAAGGGTTCAGCCGCCGGTGACGCTCATGTGGCGCGGCACCGAGACGGTGCCCTGGCGGCGGTCGATGACGAAATCATGGCCCTTGGGCTTGCGCGCGATCGCGGCGTGGATGGCCGCTTCCAAAGGCGCGGTCGCCGTCCGAGGCGCGCAACGGGCTCCGCAGATCGGCGCTGTCCTGCTGCCCCAGGCACATATAGAGCGTGCCGGTGCAGGTGAGCCGCACGCGGTTGCAGCTCTCGCAGAAATTATGCGTGAGCGGCGTGATGAAGCCCAAGCGCCGCCCGGTTTCGCGCACGGTGACGTAGCGCGCCGGGCCGCCGGAGATGTAATCGCTGTCGTCCAGAGTCCAATTCTGCTTGAGCTTGGCGCGCAGCAGGGAGAGCGGCAGGTATTGGTCGAGCCGCGCGGTCTCGCCCATCTCGCCCATGGGCATGACCTCGATCAAGGTCAGATCGTAGCCCTGCTCGCCGCACCAGGAAATCATGCGGTCGAATTCGTCGTCGTTGACGCCCTTCAAGGCCACGGCGTTGATCTTGATTTCGATCCCGGCGTCGTGCGCGGCCGCGATCCCGTCCAGCACCTGGCCGAGCTTGCCCCAGCGGGTGATGGCGGTGAACTTATCCTTATCGAGCGTGTCGAGCGAGACGTTGAGGCGCTTCACGCCGGCCTCCTTCAACTCGCCGGCGAAGCGCGCAAGCTGGCTGCCATTGGTGGTCAGGGTCAGTTCGTCGAGAGCGCCGGTCTTGAGGTGGCGGCCGAGCGAACGCACCAGGCTCATGACGTTGCGCCGCACCAGCGGCTCGCCGCCGGTCAGGCGCAGCTTACGCACGCCCAGGCGCACGAAGGCCGAGGCGGCGCGGTCGAGCTCCTCCAGCGTCAGCACCTCGGCCTTGGGCAGGAAGGCCATGTCCTCGGTCATGCAATAGACGCAGCGGAAATCGCAGCGGTCGGTGACCGAGACGCGCAGATAGGTGATGGAGCGGCCGAAGGGATCGATCATGGTCATGCTGACGATATAGGGAGTCCTAGGATAGCGTCATTGGCGGAAATGTCGCCCCTGAATTGCGCATGGGTATTCAGGGGGTTAGATGCGTAGCACAGCCGAGGGCCGATTTCTCTCGGCTTCGCACGTCAGGTGCTACGCGGGCTCACTCCACCGTAAACACGCCCTTCATGCCGAATTCTACGTGGTCGTCGCAGTCGACGGGATATTTGCCCGCCTGCAACGGCACGAACAGCAGGTCCTGGCTTTGGCCCGGCTGGACGTCGACCTCCAGCCCGCCATTGACCAGGATTTCCGGATTGCCCACGGAGATCGCAGCGTAGAATTGCGGCCCGTCGAGTTCGTGCAGCCTTTTGCCCTGGTTCACCAGGTGCAGGCGGTAGGGCACGCCTTGCTTGAAGGTGAGGGCGTCGGGCGTGAACTTGTATTCCGACATGGCCATGGTGACGGTTTGGGCCTTGGACCAGTCGATATCGGCGGCGCGCGCGGGGGCGGCGAGGGCGAGCACGGCCAAAAGCAGCGCGGCGAAAAGCCTGGCGGACATCGCATGTATCCTTGCGCCGGGGGTCTTGCGGAGGCGGGAAGCCGGGACCATGATTGCACTATGAAGGAATTCGCCGTCCGCCCCAACCCCGATGACCCGCGCCTCACGAGAAAATTACCGGGCCTCGACCAGGACGGGCGCCGCGTCGAGACCACCGTGGTGGTGGAACGGCCGCTGACGCTGTTTCTGAACGGCCAGGAGATCGTCACCATGATGACGGTGGGCGATCACCCCGACTACCTGGCGGTGGGCTATCTCATCAACCAGAACATGCTCCGGCCCGACGACGCCATCCTGTCGATCGATTACGACGAGGATCTCGAAACCATCGTCGTGCGCACCAAGCGCAAGACCGATTACGAGAAGAAGCTCCGGAAGAAGACGCTGACCTCGGGCTGCGCCCAGGGCACCGCCTTCGGCGATCTGATGGAAACCTTCGACAAGGTGAAGCTCGATCCCAAGGCGGTGTTGAAGACCTCGTGGCTTTACGCGCTGAGCAAGAAGATCAACACCAGCCCGAGCCTGTACCTCGCCGCGGGCGCGATCCATGGCTGCGTGCTGTGCGAAGGCGACAAGCCACTCGTCTACATGGAAGACGTCGGCCGCCACAACGCCATCGACAAGATCGCGGGCTACATGCGGATGAACAAGGTTTCGCCCAAGGGCAAGATTTTCTACACCACCGGGCGGCTGACCTCGGAGATGGTGATCAAGACGGTGCAGATGCGGATTCCCATCGTGATCTCGCGCTCGGGCTTCACCGCCTGGGGGGTGGAGCTGGCGCGGCGCGCCAATCTGACATTGATCGGCCGCGCCAAGGGCAAGCGCTTCGTGGCGCTTTCCGGCGAAAGCCGCATCGTGTTCGACGCCGATCGCGCGGCGATGTCGGGGACGAGCCGCGCGCGGTGCAGCGCAAGGCCTCGCTCGAGGACGCGGTTTGAGCGTTGCCGGCGTGGTGCTGGCCGGCGGGCTCTCGCGCCGCATGGGCGGCGGCGACAAATCGCTCAAACTGCTCGCGGGCAAGACCATCTTGGAGCGCGTGATCGCGCGCGCCAGGCCGCAAGTGACGGCTCTGGTGCTCAACGCCAATGGCGATGCATCGCGTTTCGCGCGTTACGGCCTGCCGGTCGTGGCCGACAGCGTCGCCGGTTTCGCCGGACCCTTGGCCGGGGTGCTGGCGGGGCTCGACTGGGCGGCGGCGCAAGCGCCGGGCGCGAGCCATGTGGCGAGCTTCGCCACCGACGCGCCGTTTTTTCCGCCCGATCTGGTCAAGCGATTGGAAGAGGCGGTGAGGGACGGGAAACACGATCTCGCCTGCGCCGCTTCGGGCGGGCGCGAGCATCCGGTGTTCGGGCTGTGGCCGGTGGCGTTGCGCGAGGATTTGCGCCAAGCCTTGGCTTCGGGCCTGCGCAAAGTGGATTTATGGACCTCGCGCTTCCGCCTGGCGCGGGTCGAATTCCCGGTCCAGCCCTACGATCCGTTCTTCAACGTCAATGCGCCCGAGGATCTGGCCGAGGCGGAGCGGATCGCGGCCGCGGTTTTAAGCTAAAGGCGACGCTTCAAGCATTGTTGCGACTCGCGTACCCATTATAGGGTCGCGGTCATGCAGCTCGAATTCCGCGTCTTCGAACTTCTCGCCTCGCGGCTGTGCCACGACCTCATCAGCCCGGTCGGCGCCATCACCAACGGCATCGAGCTGATGGCCGACGAGGGTCCGGAATTCGCCAAGGACGCGACATCCATCGTCGCGCAAAGCGCCAAGCGCGCGGGCTACCGGCTCCAATTCTACCGCTTCGCCTATGGCGCGGGCGGATCGGGCGGCGGCGCGCCCGCGCCCAAGGATCTGATAGCCGGCATGATGGAAGGCGGCAAGGTCGCCTGCGACTGGCCTGCCGCCTATGACGCGCTGCCGGTCGAATGGCAGAAGCTCGCCTGCAACCTGGCGATCCTGGCCGCCGAGCTGCTGCCGCGCGGCGGCAAGGTGACGCTGTCGGGCAAGGAGAAAGGCCTCGAAGCCGTGGCCGAAGGCGAGAGCGTGAACCTGACGCAAGAGGCCAAGGCGGCGCTGGCGCCGGGAGCCAGCGTGGCGGCGCTCACTGCGCGCACCATCCACGGCTATTTCACCGCGCGCTATGCCGAACAGCTCGGCGCCAAGCTGACCCTTACCGAGGCGCCCAAGCGCGCGGTGTTTAATGTCGCGTAGCAGTAGATTGAATTTAAATTAAATCCGCGGCGAATTCTTTTTTGGCTTCGCACGACGCCTCGGGCCTGATAACGAACCGTGCGCGCCGCCGATGAAAACTTCGGCGTCCGAAGCTATAGCTTGCGGCAACAAAGAGATTTTAAAGGGTTCGTAGATCTGCATGTTGATGGTCCAGCGGCTCGGCGTTGGCTCAGAAAAGAAGCGGTTCATTTTCGGCCCTCGGCTGTAGAAAACCTAAAAACAAAACGGCGGCGCATTCTGCGCCGCCGCTTCGATAACAACCCCCGGCAAAGCGGGTAAAAGTCAGGCCTTGGCGGTCGCCGCGACCTTGACCGGCTCCGCCGCGGTTTCTCCCGCCGGCGGATCGCGCAACACATAGCCGCGGCCCCACACGGTTTCGATGTAGTTGTCACCGTGGGTGGCGACGGAAAGCTTCTTCCTGAGCTTGCAGACGAAGACGTCGATGATCTTCAGCTCGGGCTCGTCCATGCCGCCATAGAGATGATTGAGGAACATCTCCTTGGTCAGCGTCGTGCCCTTGCGCAGGCTCAGCAATTCGAGGATGCCGTATTCCTTGCCGGTGAGGTGGAGGGGCGCGCCCTCGGCCTCGACGGTGCGGCTGTCGAGATTGACGGTGAGCTTGCCGGTGCGGATGAGCGATTCGGAATGACCCTTGGCGCGGCGCACGATCGCCTGGATGCGGGCGATCAGCTCGCGGCGGTCGAAGGGCTTGGCCAAAAAGTCGTCGGCGCCGAAACCCAGGCCCTTGATCTTGTTGTCGAGCTCGGCCAGGCCCGAAAGGATCAGGATGGGGGTGCGCACCCGCGCGGCGCGCAGGCGGCGCAGCACCTCGTAGCCGTCGATGTCCGGCAGCATGAGGTCGAGCACGATGATGTCGTAATCATAGAGCTTGCCGATCTCGAGTCCGTCCTCGCCGAGGTCGGTGGTGTCGCAAATGAAGCCCTCGCTCTTCAGCATCATCTCGATGCTGGCCGCGGTGGCCGAATCGTCTTCAATCAACAACACGCGCATCGCGATCCTCCAGATAGAAGGGCTTTGGAAACCATACTCCAACTTTAATCATCCTTACCAATCGGGGTAAAAACTTCGTTAATTTTGATTCATTCCTGATCCTTTATTTACCCTGCCGACACGACTCGAGATCGAGTCGTGCCCGGGGCATGGCCCGAAACCACCCTTCAAACCGTTCATTTCATTGGCTTAACCGGCTCTTAAGCGGCCTGAGGCATAGTCCGAGTCGATTCGGCGGCGGCCGAGAAGCCGCCGCAAATATTTATGTCGAAGGCCTGCGAAAGTGATCGATAACCTTAGCGGCAAAACGCGTTTGCCCGTCGAGTTCGAGTCGATTCGTAACCCGAGTCGATAGCGCATTAGCCACGTCATGCCGGAGTCCGCGGGCATGAAACGCGGCGACCGCCAATTGCAGGGCTACCGCTTCCAGCTCGAGGAATACCGGCGCGAGATCGCCGGTCTCGACCGGCTCGCCGCGCGGCTGCGCCAGCAGCGCGACAAGATCGAATCGCAGCAGAAAGCGGCCGAGGCGGAAAATGCGCCCGCGCCGCAAAGCCAGGCCCTGGCCGAGCGTCGCGCGCATATCGAACAATCCCTTGCCGGCGTCGAAACCCAGCTGCGCCAAGCCCGCGAAGGGCTGAGCGAGGCCTATCACGGCGTGCGCCGCCACGAGATCGCGGCCGCGTCGCACGCCGAGCAGAAGCGCCGCCGGGGAGCCCTTTAATTAGCTTCGCACGACGCCATCGCCCTGGGCTTGGGCGATGGCTGTGCTACGCCTAATTAGCTTTGCACGTCAGGTGCTACGCGGGTCGCGCGCATGGAAAAACAGCCCGCCTTGCGACGAGCTGTTTTCCGTTAACGGTAAAATCTCAATTTGGCTTCGCACGACGCCTCGGGCCTGAAACCGGCCCTCGGCTGTGCTACGCCGGGCGTCTCGACTAGAGAATAGTCTCTTTCAATTCCTTGGCGGCGCGGAAGGCGACCTTCTTGCTCGCCTTGATCTTGATCGCTTCGCCGGTCGCCGGATTGCGGCCCATGCGCGCCGCGCGGTGGCGCACCTGGAGGATGCCGAAGCCGGCAATGCGCATGCGATTGCCCTTCTTGAGATGAGCGGTGATGCGGTCGATGAATTCCTGCAGCAGGGCTTCGGCTTGCTTCTTGGCCATGCCGTGCTTCTCGGCCATTTCCGCGGCAAGGTGTTTCAGCGTTACCGTCGGCGCGGTCGGCTTGGTAGCTGTAGGTGTGGTCGTCATATTTCGCATTCTCCCCTTGTCCAGCGACACCGTCTTCATAGCGTCATACCAGCAAATAGCAAGAAGTCTCGCATTTCCAGGCCCTAATCGAATCGCGCCGGGCGCGACTCGGTGGCGGCGGATAGTCGTCGCAAAAGCAGCGTCGAGCCTACACGCGCCAGGGCGTTCGTCAATGACGATCGAAAGGACAGCGAGTCGGGGATGGTATGAAAAAATTAGGCCTGTTTCAGCAGCAGCCGCGCGAGATAATCGGCGGTGAAGGGCAAGAGGCCGGCATCGGGCGCGGGCACCGAGAGCGCTTCGGCGAAGGCGATGCCGAGCGCCTCGGGCACGGCCAAAACGCTGCCCAGGCGTTGCACGATATCGAGG
This sequence comes from uncultured Alphaproteobacteria bacterium, assembly GCA_963810055.1. Lineage (GTDB taxonomy): Bacteria > Pseudomonadota > Alphaproteobacteria > ATCC43930 > CGMCC-115725 > REEB95. The sequence continues at coordinate 174,188 of CAWEME010000001.1, forward strand.
CGGGTTACGAGAAAACGCTGGCAGCCGAGATCGCGGAAAATATGCGCGGTCTCGACCGTGTCGGCCGGATCGCCGCCCGCCGCCAGCACCAGGATGGGATCGGCCTTGGCGGCATTGGCGAGGCTTTCGAGTTCCTGGCGGTCGGCGGGGCTGTAGGGATTGATGCCGGCGCTGTCGATCAGCACCAGGCATCCGGCATTGGGGCCGAGCTGGGCGAGCTGTTCCTTGCCGGAAGCGGTCTCGATCTCGAGGCCGAGGCCGTGGGCGAAATGCCGAAGCTGCTCGATGCCGCCCGAACGCGCGGCGTCGCAGGTGACGAGCCGCACGCGGTTGCCTTTGGCGCGGGCGCGGGAGGCGAGCTTGGCCACGGCCAGGGTCTTGCCCGAGCCCGGCGCGCCCACGAGCATGAAACGGCCGCTCTTGGCCGGATCGAGCGGATTGAAGAGATAGAGCTTGGCGAGAGATCGTGCGAGGGGCGCCAGCAGATCCTCGCCCTCGAAGGGTGCGGCCTGGGCCAGGAGCTTGCGGATCTGGGAAGCGGCCAGGCCATGGGCGCGGAGCGCGGCCTCGAGATGCTGGCGGCCAGCCTGCGCACGGCCTCGGCCGCTGGCGGCGCGGCCTTCAACGGCGGTTTCGGTGATGTTGTCCTGGCGCGCCATAAAATAAATCCGTTTCCGGCGTCAATTGCCGGCCAACCATAAACAAGAACGTGATGAAGGAGAGATTAAGCCCCCCGCGTAGCACCTGACGTGCGAAGCCAAATCAAAAGGCGTACAAAGCACGAGGGCCGCGTCTTGGCCGGCCGTCGTGCGAAGCCAAGAATAATCAGCGCGGGCGGTTCAGGCTGCGATAGTCCTGGAGCCGGGTGACGCGCAGGCCGGGGAGGCCGTGGCCGTCGACCAGGCGCTGCCAGGCGAGGAACTCCTCGATCGAGAGCGTGTAACGGCGGCAGGCGTCCTCGAGGCTGATGATGCCGGCGCGCACCGCGGCGACCACGACGGCCTTGCGGCGGATGACCCAACGCTTGGTCTCGGGCGCCGGCAGGTTGTCGAGCGACAGCACCGGTCCGATATCGACCAGCCAGTCGGCGTCGGTTCCGGTTTCGGCGGGCCGGCCAGCGGCTTGCTGCAGGGCGGCACTTGCGGGCGAGGAAAATCGCGATTGCATGACCGCGAATTTAGCCTGCCCAGTTTAACAAACCCCTAAAAGGGGCACCCGCTAACTCGCTGGATAATTTAAGTAAAAATCGTTTCTTCAGGGGTTAAGGCCGGTCCAGGTCTTAATGGAATGCTAAAGCTTGGGGCTTAGGCTGGGTTTTCCTCGACCTGCCGGGCCCCCGATGCCGCTGACCATCAACCTCAAGCCGCGCGAAAAGCTGATTCTCAACGGCGTGGTGATCGAGAATTCCGGCCCGATGGCCAAAATTCTCATCCACACCAATGCCGCGTTGCTGCGCGAAAAAGACATGATCGCGGAGGAGAAGGCGACCACGCCGGCGCGGCGGATTTATTTCGCCATCCAGTGCCAATACCTGTTCGCCGGCAAGGCCGATCTGTTCTTCGCCAATATCGGCCAGCTGCTGAAGGACTACGTGCAAACCCGCCCCGAGGCCCAGGCGACGGTCGAGGAGTTGCGCCGCCGTCTCGACGAAGACCAGTTCTACCGCGCGCTCAAGACCGCCAAGCTGCTGATCCAGGGCGAGGAGGGCGCGGCGCCTTCCTCCGAGTTGAATTCCGCTTCACCCGGCCAGGCCGGAAACCGCTAGTCAAATCAAGCCGTTAAAATATTCGCGGCGGCGCTTGTAGCGGCGGCGCGCGCAGTATATGAATCGCGCCGCTTTGCCGGCCACTTGTCAGTCGTGGGGTTGATGGGGTTGTAGGTCATGCGGCCGATGCTTCCGCCCGATTACCGTCCGTCGGACGACGAGGAATTCATGAACGCGCAGCAGCTTGAATATTTCCGCCAGAAGCTGTTGCGCTGGCGGGCCGAGCTGCTGGCGGAATCGACGGGCACGCTGCAGAACCTGAAAGAGGTGAACCTGGCCGAGCCGGACATCACCGACCGCGCCACGCTCGAAACCGACCGTTCGCTCGAACTCCGCACCCGCGACCGCGAGCGCAAACTCATCTCCAAGATCGACGCCGCGCTCCTCCGCATCGAGGACGGCAGCTACGGCTATTGCGAGGAAACCGCCGAGCCGATCGGCCTGCGCCGGCTCGAAGCCCGGCCCATCGCCACGCTCTCGCTCGAGGCCCAGGAACGCCACGAGCGCATGGAACGCACCCATCGGGACGAGTAGGGCAAGCGCGTAGCACAGCCGAGGGCCGAACCTTCAGGCCCGAGAGACGTTGTGCGAAGCTAAGAAGAATCAGCACAGGCCGCGCAGCACCCGACATGCGAAGCCAGGGCCAAAGCGTAGGGTTGGATAGACGCCGTGCGTGCTTCGACTACGCTCAGCATGAGGCGATTTTCTTAATGCCATCCGCCATGCCTGCCTCACCCTGAGCGTAGTCGAAGGGCGCAGGTCGGTTTTGCAATACTAAAAGATCCCGACTCGAAGTCTTTTCGTTTGGCTTCGCATGACGGCCTGCGCGGCCGGTGCTACGCACGGTCTTAACCTTTCGTTAACCTTCTTCTGGCGAAGCTCGGCCCTGGCGATTCGACTCGGGCCCGGGAGAATCTGTCTTGACGCCGTCCTTCGACCGTTGCGCGCACTCACGCGGCTGCCGCGGTTGTGATAAAATTCCATGGTGATGGATTTGCCTTACGGCGGCGATGGCGCGAAACGCAAAGCTGCGTCCCGCCCGTCATCGCACGCCAGCACGCAGGCCCGCGCCACGCCCGCCGATGATGCGGTGGCGGGCGGCGTGGCGGGATGGATGCGCGCGCTCGGCGCGCTGTCGGTGGCGTTCTCGCTGGGTGCTACGGCGGCGACCGGGCTGATCCTGTTCCATCTCTCCGATGCGGCCTGGCTGCTGCGCCCGGCGGCGGTGGTGCTGGCGACCTTGGCGCTGGGCGCGGGCGCCGCCAGCGTGGTGGCGCGGCAGATGCACGCGCTCCTCTCGAAGCGCATCGATCTGATGAGCCAGGCGCTCGAGGCCTCGGCCACCGCGCATCTGATCCTGACGCCTTCGGGCGGCATGGCCTATGCCAACGCCGCCTTCTACCGCTTCTTTCCGGGCTTCACCGGCTCGCCGCTGGCGGCGCTGGTCACCCGCAACGAATCCCAAGGCAGCGCCGCCACCGATTTCGCCCGGCTCAAGGAAGAGGCGCAACGTTCGGGCCGCGCCGCCAGTCTCGTCGCCATGCGGCAGCCCGGGCGACGGAATGTCCTGGTTCAATCTCTCGGTCTCGCCCTTGGCCGGCCGCACCGGATTCACGCTGTGGAGCTTCGAGGACGTGACCTCGCGCCACGACATGGAGCAGATGCTGCGCGACGAACGCATGAAGCTCGCGGACTTTCTCGACAACGCGCCGGTGGGCTTCTATTCCGTCGACCAGACCGGCCGCTTCCTGTTCGTCAACGAGGCGCTGGCATCCTGGCTGGGCGCGGCGCCCGCGGATCTGGTCGCCGGCGGCGCGCTTCTGACCGATTTTCTCGCAACCCCCGCGCCCTTGGGATCGCCGCCGCATGCGCCCTTCGAAGGCGGCGAGGCGCGCGGCGAGGTGAGCTTGAAGGGCCGCCAGGGGCGGCTCATCCACGCCCTCATCACCCAGAGCGTGGTGCGCGACGGCGAGCATCTGCGCACCCGTTCGGTGGTCCGGGACCTGACGCCCGAGCGCGAATGGGAAGAGCAGCTGCGGCTGTCGCGCCAGCGCTTCCGCCGCTTCTTCGCCAACGCGCCGGTGGGCATCGCGCTGATGGACCGCGAGGGGCGTATTGAAGAAGCCAACGAAGCGTTGTGCGGCCTGGTCAATCTTCCGCCGTTGGACGTGATCGGCAAGCCGCTTTTGGGGTTCCTCCATCCCGAGGACCAGGGCGCGGCCTGGGCCGGGCTCAAGGCCGCCTCCCAAGGCAAGAGCATGCCCGATCCGGTCGAGGTGCGCCTCCAAGGCACGCGCGCCAAATCGGCCTCGCTCTTCATCAGCCGGCTCGGCGGCGAGGTTTCCGGCGGCGAGGAAAGCGAGGCCGGGTTCATCCTGCATTTCATCGACACCACCGAGCAGAAGAGCCTCCAGGCGCAATTCTCCCAATCGCAGAAGATGCAGGCGGTGGGCCAGCTCGCCGGCGGCGTGGCGCACGACTTCAACAACCTGCTCACCGCCATGATCGGCTTCTGCGATCTCCTGCTGCTGCGCTTCCGGCCGGGCGACCCCTCATTTGCCGACATCATGCAGATCAAGCAGAACGCCAACCGCGCCGCCAATCTGGTCCGCCAATTGCTGGCCTTCTCGCGCCAGCAGGCCTTGCAGCCGCGCATCCTCGCCGTCACCGACGTGCTGGCCGAGCTCTCGCATCTGCTGCGGCGTCTCATCGGCGAGAACATCGAATTGAAGGTGGTGCATGGCCGCGAGCTGTGGCTGGTCAAGGTCGACCAGGGGCAATTGGAACAGGTCATCATCAACCTGGCGGTGAACGCGCGCGACGCCATGGCGCAGGGCGGGACATTGACCATCAAGACCGCCAACATCGCCAGCGACAGCGAAACCCGGCGCGGCCACGAAATCATGCCGCCCGGCGATTACGTGCTGATCGAGGTGACGGATACCGGCATCGGCATCCCCAAGGAGAACCAGGCCCGCATCTTCGAGCCGTTCTTCTCGACCAAGGAGGTGGGCTCGGGCACCGGGCTCGGGCTCTCGACCGTCTACGGCATCGTCAAGCAGACCGGCGGCTTCGTCTTCGTCGACAGCGAGCCGGGCAAGGGCACCAAGTTCTCGATCTTCCTGCCGCGCCATGCCGGCGCGCGGGCGGCGGAACCGGCGCGCCAGGACCTGTCCGAGACCGGCGGGCTCCGGGATTTGAGCGGCTCGGGCACCGTCCTCTTGGTCGAGGACGAGGATCCGGTCCGGCTGTTCTCGGCGCGCGCGCTTAAAAACAAGGGCTATCAGGTGATCGAGGCCAAGAGCGGCGAGCAGGCGCTCGAGATCATGGCCAAGGGCGACCACCGCATCGATCTGGTGGTGACCGACGTGGTCATGCCCAAGCTCGACGGGCCGGGGCTGGTGCAGGCCTTGCGCCGGACCCATCCGGACATGAAGGTGATCTTCATCTCGGGCTATACCGAGGATAATTTCAGGAAACGGCTGGGCGACGAGCGCGACATCCATTTCCTGCCCAAGCCTTTCTCCTTGAAGCAGCTGGCCGGCAAGGTGAAAGAGGTGATGCAGGCGGAACCGGTCGCGTAGCACCAAGCGTAGCACAACGAGCGCGCAACGCCGCGCGCGAGCGTCGTGCGAAGCTAAAGAGTCCGTAGCACAGGCCGCGAGAAGCGCGGCCGTCGTGCGAAGCTAAGAAGAATCAGCACAGCGCGCGTCGCGCAACTCTTTCTCGCCCAATTTTGATCTAAATCAATGCGGTTTCGGCGCCGTTCGCCAAGGCTGATTCCCATAAGGAGGTGGCCATGTCGGGCAATGGCACCATCTCTGGATGGGTGATCGGAATCGCGGCCTTCACGCTGTTTTGGGCGATCGGGGCGGTGCTGCTTGCGGTCGTGTTGCTGATGCCCGTGAATTGACCGGCCTTCCGATCATTGATCCATCAGCACGGGGACGCGGCCTCGGCGCCGTAACGCCGTCCGGCGCAGGCGCGCCAGCGGGCGGGTTTTGGGATCATGCTTATCCGGTTGACGCACACAGGAGCTAGATATGGCAGATGAATTTCGCTGGCAGTCATGGAGCGGTCAATGGTCGCCGTGGATGGCTGTTGGCCCTGACGCACAGATACCTCCTACAAACGCACTTCAAATCGAACGGCGAAAGATTGAGGATCGTCTTGGCCCTCTTGCGGAAAGTGAACTCCGCTCGTTTGGCAATGGCGACAGGCGCGATAGGTAGCGCCAATGGGTAACAACCGGATAAGCATGTTTGGGATAATCGCCAGACCGGGATAATTTAACTTCCGCCCCTATCGCCGACCTCGAATGAGAGAGGGAATCGTCAAAAATCAACGGCTTGGCCCATGTTTCACGGGGAACAAAAAAAGTACTTGTTTTTGAGAACAAAGCGGGTACAGTAATCGGATTGCGTCGGCTCACGAGCGGCCATTGCTGGCTCCGGGCCGATGGCATAAGAGAGGGGATCATCATGCCGCCAGCGAATTTGCGTCTGTTGGATAAAGAGGCCGGCAAGGATAAAGACATCGCCAAGGACACCGGCAGGGAAAGCACCATGAGCCGCCAAAAGGCGCTCGACGACGCCGTCAGCCAGATCGAGCGCGCCTTCGGCAAGGGCTCGGTCATGAAACTGGGCGCGCGCGTGGCCAGCGCCGGCGAGACCGAGGTGGTTTCGACCGGCTCGCTGGGACTGGACATCGCGCTCGGCGTCGGCGGATTGCCGCGCGGCCGCGTCATCGAGATCTACGGGCCGGAAAGCTCGGGCAAGACCACGCTCGCGCTCCACGTCATCGCCGAGGCGCAGAAGGCGGGCGGCGCCTGCGCCTTCATCGACGCCGAACACGCGCTCGATCCCGGCTACGCCAAGAAACTCGGCGTCAACATCGACGATCTGCTGATCTCGCAACCCGACACCGGCGAACAGGCGCTCGAGATCGCCGACACGCTGGTGCGTTCCGGCGCGCTCGACGTGCTGGTGGTCGATTCGGTGGCGGCGCTGGTGCCGCGCGCCGAACTGGAAGGCGAGATGGGCGACAGCCATATGGGGCTCCATGCCCGCCTCATGAGCCAGGCCTTGCGCAAGCTCACCGGCTCGATTTCCAAATCGCGCACCATGGTCATCTTCATCAACCAGATCCGCATGAAGATCGGCGTCATGTTCGGCAATCCCGAAACCACCACCGGCGGCAATGCGCTCAAATTCTATGCCTCGGTCAGGCTCGACATCCGCCGCATCGGCCAGATCAAGGACAAGGAGCAGGTCGTCGGCAACCAGACCCGCGTCAAGGTGGTGAAGAACAAGATGGCGCCGCCCTTCAAGGTGGTCGAGTTCGACATCATGTACGGCGAGGGCGTGTCCAAGCGCGGCGAGCTGGTCGATCTCGGCATGCAAGCGGGCGTGGTCGAGAAATCGGGCTCGTGGTTCTCCTATGACGGCCAGCGCATCGGCCAGGGCCGCGAAAACGCCAAGCAGTATCTGAAGGAGCATCCCGAAACGGCGGCCGCCATCGAACAGGCGATCCGCGCCAATGCCGGCTTGGTCGCCGATGCCATGATGGTGACCGCGCCCGGCGAGGCCGAGGCCGAGGCCGACGCAAAGAACGAGAAGGAATTGGGATAGGGAACCGCCCGTCGCGCCCCCCGCGACGGTCAATCCCGCCACCGGCGCCGTGCCCCCCACGGCGCCGGTATTATTTTGGGGGCATGAGAGCCGCAAAAACTGAAATCTGCGAAACGAACCCAATTTGACGCCGGTTGGCCGCATCCGATTCGGGACCCGCGCCCCGCACCCGCGCCCGAAACTTTACAAGCGAGCGCCCGGGAGGGCTTAATGCGGCCAAGGCCCGGTTTCCCGCCGGTTCCAGATAAGGGAAGGGCTTGGTTCCGGGCAGGGGAAGGGCCATTTTAGCCTCATGTTGACCAACGACGTTCGCGCCGCATTCCTCGATTATTTCAAGCGCGCCGGGCACGAGGTGGTGCCGTCCTCGCCCCTTGTCCCCCGGAACGACCCCACGCTGCTCTTCACCAATGCCGGCATGGTGCAGTTCAAGAACGTCTTCACCGGCATGGAGAAGCGGCCCTACAAGCCGCGCCGCCACGTCGCAGAAATGCGTGCGCGCCGGCGGCAAGCACAACGACCTCGAGAATGTGGGCTATACCGCGCGCCACCACACCTTCTTCGAGATGCTCGGCAATTTCTCCTTCGGCGATTATTTCAAGGAGCGCGCGATCGAGCTCGCCTGGAACCTGCTGGTCAAGGAATTCAAGCTCAACAAGGACAGGCTGCTGATCTCGGTCTTCGCCGAGGACGAGGAGGCGGCCAGGCTCTGGGCCAAGATCGCGGGCCTGCCCGACGAGCCGGATCGTCCGCATAGCGACCTCGGACAATTTCTGGGCGATGGGCGAAACCGGCCCCTGCGGCCCGTGTTCGGAGATTTTCTACGACCACGGCGACAAGATTCCCGGCGGCCCGCCCGGCTCGCCCGACGCCGAAGGCGACCGCTTCGTCGAGATCTGGAACCTGGTGTTCATGCAATACGAGCAGCAGGCCGCGCGGCAAGCGCGTCGCCCTGCCGCATCCCTCGATCGACACCGGCATGGGGCTGGAGCGCATCGCGGCCGTGCTCCAGGGCAAGCACGACAATTACGACACCGACATCCTGCGCGCGCTGATCGTCGCCTCGGCCGAAGCCTCGCATGTGGCGGCCGACGGCAAGCAGGCGGTCGTCGCACCGCGTGATCGCCGATCATCTGCGCGCGAGCTCGTTCCTCATCGCCGACGGCGTGCTGCCGGCAAGGAAGGCCGCGGCTACGTGCTGCGCCGCATCATGCGCCGCGCCATGCGCCACGCCCATCTCCTCGGCACCGAAGAGCCGTTGCTGTGGCGCCTGGTGCCGGCGCTGGTCCGGCAGATGGGCGCGGCCTATCCCGAACTCGGCCGCGCCGAGGCGCTCATCACCGAAACCCTCAAGCTCGAGGAAACCGGTTTCCGCGAAACCCTGGCGCGCGGCCTGAAGCTCCTGGACGAGGAAGAGGGCAATCTGCCCAAGGGCAAGGAATTTCCCGGCGAGATCGCCTTCAAGCTTTACGACACCTTCGGCTTTCCGCTGGATTTGACCGAGGACGTGCTGCGCGGCCGCGGCCGGAAAGTCGACGACCAAGGCGTTCGACCATGCCATGGAACGCCAGCGCGCGGAGGCGCGCAAATCCTGGGTCGGCTCGGGCGAGGCCGCCACCGGCCCGGTGTGGCTCGAATTGCGCGAGAAACTGGGCGCGACCGAATTCCTGGGCTACGAGGCGGCCGAGAGCCGAAGGCGCGATCCAGGCCATCGTCGTCGGCGGCAAGAGCGTGAACGAGGCCAAGGAAGGCGCCGAGGCCGCCATCGTCGTCAGCCAGACGCCGTTCTACGCCGAATCCGGCGGCCAGATGGGCGACACCGGCGCGATGTTTTCGGCCAAGGGCGGCGAATTCCAGGTTTCCGACACCCAGAAACGCGCCGGCGAATTGTTCGCCCATCTGGGCAAGGTGACGCACGGGGTGCTCAAGCTCGGCGACGTGGTCGAACTCCGGATCGACGCCGCGCCGGCGCGACGCGCTGCGCGCCAATCACTCGGTGACCCATCTGCTGCATCAGGCGTTGCGCCGCCGCCTCGGTCCGCATGTGACGCAGAAAGGCTCGCTGGTCGCGCCCGACCGGCTGCGTTTCGACTTCTCCCATCCGCGCGCGTTGGCGCCTGAGGATCTGGCGGCGGTCGAGCGCGACGGTCAACGCCCGCATCCGCCAGAATGCCGAGGTCTCGACCCGGCTGATGACGCCCGACCGCGCGGTGGAGCAGGGGGCGCTCGCCCTCTTCGGCGAGAAATACGGCGACGAGGTGCGCGTCGTGAGCATGGGCGACGAAGGCGACGCGCAGACCGGCCACCGCCATTACTCGGTCGAGCTGTGCGGCGGCACGCATGTGCGCCGCACCGGCGATATCGGCTTCTTCAAGATCGTCGTCGGAAAGCGCGGTGGCTTCGGGCGTGCGCCGCATCGAGGCGCTCACCGGTGCCGCCGCGGAAAATTTCGTCGCCTCCGAGGAGACGCTGCTGCACCAGGCGGCGTTCGCGCTCAAGACCGGCCCGGCCGAATTACCGGCGCGGCTGGCGGCGCTTTTGGAGGAACGCAAGAAGCTCGAACGCGATCTCTCCGAGGCGCGGCGCTCCGTTGCCATGGGCGGCGGCGGCGCCAAGACCGATCGGCGCCGCCAAGGATCTCTCGGGCGTGAAATTCGCCTCCCGCGCGCTCGACAATGTGCCGGCCAAGGAGCTCAAGAGCCTGGCCGACGACATGAAACGCCAGCTCGGCTCGGGCGTGGTGGCGCTGGTGGCGCGCGAGGAAGGCAAGGCCTCGATCGTCGTCGGGGTGACCGACGATCTGATGAAGCGCTTCGACGCGGTGGAGCTGGTCAAGCTGGGCGCGGCGGCGCTGGGCGGCAAGGGCGGCGGCGGAAGGCCCGACATGGCCCAGGCCGGCGGCCCCGATGTCGGCCAGGCCGAGGCGGCGCTGGCGGCGGTCGAACGCGCCGTGGCGGCGAAGGCGAAAGCCGCCTAGCGCTTGGCTTCGCGATGGAGCCACAGGATATCGCCCTGGCGCGGGCGGGGAATGGGCGCCAGATCCGCGCCCGCTCCCGGATCGAAGGGCCGGTAGCCCAGGCCCTTCAGCATTTTCCATAGGCCGGCGACGCTGCCGCCGGCGCGCGCCAGATGCTCCTGGTTGAATTCGAGCAGCAGCGCGGGCTTGAGGCGCTTCAGGGTTTTACGCGCGCCTTGGATCATCGCCTGCTCGAAGCCTTCGATGTCGGCCTTGATGAAATCGAGCCGTTCGAGCTTGAGCCGTTGGGCGAGGGCGTCGAGGGTTTCCACGGCAACCTCTTCGACCTCGGCCAGGCCCGCGCGCGTCGAGGGCCCCAAATGCGCAAGGCCGAAGCCGTAACTGCCCGATTCCTTGACCGGAATGGTGAGACGCGCGGTGCCGCGTTTCGCGCCCAGCGCCAGCGGCAGGATGGTGACGTTGCCGAGCCGGTTCAACGCCAGCGCCACGCGCAAAATACGCCGCGCATAGCTCTGCGGCTCGACCGCGTAAACCCGGCCATGTGGAGCGAGCTTGGCGAAAAGTTTCGCGTATTGCCCGGCATGGGCGCCGACGTCGAGCACCACCGCGTCCGGCTTGATCAACGGCCGCAACAGCGGCAACAGCGCGCGGTGATGCTGCTTGAACGCGGCCTTGAACAGATGGGCGAAAAAGCCCGGATTGATCCTGCCGCGATAAGGGCGCGCGGTAAGAGGTCCGGGCTTGGCGTTCATGCCATCGCTTTTTTGAGCCGGGCGTCGAGCCGGTCGAGGAAGGCGTTGGTGTTGAGCCAGGGCGTCTTGTCGCTGATCAATATCGCCAGATCCTTGGTCATCTCGCCCGCTTCCACCGCCTCGATGCACACCTTCTCCAGGGTTTCGGCGAAACGCACCACGTCGGGCGTCTTGTCGAAAGTGCCGCGATAATACAAGCCCCGCGTCCAGGCGAAGATCGAGGCGATCGGATTGGTCGAGGTCTCCTTGCCCTGCTGGTAGAGGCGGTAGTGGCGCGTCACCGTGCCGTGCGCGGCTTCGGCCTCCACCGTCTTGCCGTCGGGCGTCATCAGCACCGATGTCATCAATCCGAGCGAGCCGTAGCCCTGCGCCAGCGTGTCCGATTGCACGTCGCCGTCGTAGTTCTTGCACGCCCAGACGAAGTTGCCGCTCCACTTGAGCGCCGAGGCCACCATGTCGTCGATCAAACGGTGCTCGTAGGTGATCTTCTTGGCCTTGAACTTGTCTGCGAATTCCTTGTCGAAGATCTCTTGGAACAGATCCTTGAAGCGGCCGTCATAGACCTTGAGGATGGTGTTCTTGGTCGAGAGATAAACCGGCCAGCCGCGTTGCAGCCCGTAATTGAGACAGGCGCGGCCGAAGCCGCGGATGGATTCGTCGAGATTGTACATGCCCATCGCGATGCCGGGTTCGGGGAAATCGAACACCTCGTAGGTGACGGGCTTGCCGCCGTCCTTGGGCGTGAAGGTCATGGTCAGCTTGCCCGGACCCGGCACCTTGAAATCGGTGGCGCGGTACTGGTCGCCATAGGCGTGGCGGCCGATGACGATCGGCGCGGTCCAGCCCGGCACCAGACGCGGCACGTTCTTGATCACGATCGGCTCACGGAAGATGGTGCCGCCCAGAATGTTGCGGATGGTGCCGTTGGGCGAGCGATACATCTTCTTGAGGTTGAATTCCTTCACCCGCGCCTCGTCGGGCGTGATGGTGGCGCATTTGACCCCGACGCCGTATTTCTTGTTGGCGTTGGCCGCGTCGATCGTGACCTGGTCGTCGGTCTTGTCGCGGTATTCCATGCCGAGGTCGTAATACTCGAGCTTGATGTCGAGATAGGGCAGGATCAGCTTGTCCTTGATGAACTTCCAGATGATGCGAGTCATTTCGTCGCCGTCCATCTCGACGACGGGGGTCGCCACCTTGATCTTTTTCATGTCTGCGGGGCCTTCTTTGGATGCTCAATTTTTGAGCCGTAGGCGCCGGAGAGGCGCGCGGCGGGCGGGACAATAGCACGGCGAAACCGCCGCGCAAGCGGCGCGTCGTCACACGAGACCGGCGTTTACAGCAGCTCGGGCTTGGCGGGCGCGGGGGCGGGCGCTTCGGCCAGGGCCGGCGTCAGATCCTCGATCCGCGGCAACAGGCGGAAGAGATCGCGCGCCTCCTTGCGGGCGAAACCCTGCGCGATCACGTGGTCGAACAAGGCCACGAGCGGCGCCCAATAATTCGCCGCGTCGATCAGGAAGATGGGCTTGTCGTGCAATCCCAACTGCCGCCAGGTGATGATCTCCATGGTTTCCTCGATGGTGCCGAGCCCGCCCGGCAGGATGGCGAAGGCGTCGGCCAGCTCGAACATCTTCTGCTTGCGCTCGTGCATGCTGCCGACCACGACCAGGCGGGTTAGGCCCGGGTGGCCGATTTCGCGCTCATGGAGATGGCCGGGAATGACCCCAGTCACTTCGCCGCCGGCCGCGAGCACGGCGTCGGCCAGGGTTCCCATCAGGCCGATGCTGCCGCCGCCATAGATCAGGCCGATGCCGGATTTGGCCAGAAGCCGCCCGAGCCTCATGGCGGTCTCGCGATAGGCGGGCGCGGCGCCGCTCGCGGAGCCGCAATAGACGCAAAGACGTTTCACCCGAATCATCGAATCACCTCTCCAACACCCGCATCCTGCCGGTTAACGCGGGCGCGGGAAAGCCCGGCCGCGCGCGCCCCGATCCGTCGGCGGATTTGACGAAAACCCGAAGCCCCGGCCGGAAACCGGCGGAAATCCGGGCTTTCGCTTTCCGGCACGGATGTTGCTCTGTGATGGCTTGAGGAAAAGTCAAAGCCCGTTAACCAAGAACACGAGTCGAGGACATGAAATTCGTAATCCTTCCCGCGATGGCGGCGTCGCTGCTGTTTTCGTCGGCGCCTGCCACTGAAATTTCCGCGGCAACCACGCCGCAAATCGGCGGCGCGCTGGCGCTGGCGCTCGCCGGCGCGGCGCTGATCGCGGCGGGATTGGCCCGGCGCCACAAGCCCGCAACGTCCGGCGATGTCCTTCCGGTTTTGGCCGACGCATCGCCCCAGCCTAGTTTCTTCAGGGAGAACGACATGACCGGCGATAGTTTCAGCCCGAACGGTTACGGCGGGGCCGAGGTGATCGACTTCACCCGGGCGCGCCGCTCGTCCGGGGCACAGGCGCGCGCGGACGGCTTGCCGCCGATCCTGGGCGTCCATCTCGAACGACGATTGGTGGAGCGCGCCGAGCGCGTCTGCGGCCGCCACATGCATCGCGAGGAGGAAGATCATGCAAACGAGAATCTCGAAGTCTGACGGCGTATTTTCACGGCACCGGCCTTCAAAGCACCGGTCCGGCAAACACCGGGCGGCCCTCGCGGTCCTCGATCTCGACGACCCAGAGATCGGGATCGCGCTTGAGCTGGCGGGCGATATAGGCGTCGGCGGTCTGCTCATCGACGAGAGCCTCGCCGGTTGCCCGGATCCAGGCGCTTTCTCCGTTTTTGCCGCGGGTCTGAGCGAGTACGGCGAAACCGAGATCTTTGCGATTGAGCTTGACCAGGATGGTGCCGGCGTCCGCGTCGCCCCGCCTTGTCACCGCAATCGGCACGGCGCGAAGCGCGCATAGCCGCACCGCCGCCTGAACCACCAGATTTGTCTTGAGCCGCGCCTCCAAGCGCGGCTCAAGCCGTTGCGGGGAAATTGATCTCGATCATCACCTTGTTGGGATCGGTGAAGAAGATCTGGCGCACGCCCCCGCCGGGAACGTCGCGCGCGGTGTATCGGATGCCGCAGGCGGTGAAATGCTTTCTCATGCCGTCGAAATCCTTGGCCAGGAAGGCGACGTGGTCGAAATTGCCGGTATCCTCGCCGTCCGGCCCGGCGCCGATGGCGCCGGTGTCGGGCACCAGATGCACCACCGGCTGCTCGCCGCAATAAAGCCAATAGCCGGGGAAGGTGAGCGGCGGCCGCGGCCCGGCGTAAAAGCCCATCACCTTGATGTAGAAGTCGCGGGTCTCTTCCATGTTCTTGCAGCGGATGGTGACATGGTTCAAATCGGTCACGGGCATGGTCTGTCTCCTCGGCGCCGATGTTAGCGTCGGATCAGGCGCTTGACCATCCTGGCCGCACTTTCGCGCGCCGCCAGGACCAGCCCGCCCAGGGTCCCGCGGTTGGCGATCACCAGGCCCCAGCGCTCGCGCCTTTGCCCGAGCCAGAGTTTCTTGTAGCCGTCGTCGCCGCGGCCGAAATCGACCTCGCGCGGCCGGTCGCGTTCCAGCACCCGTTCCATCATCGCCATGGTCAAAAGCGTGCCGGGCGAATGCTCGTTGAAGCGCGCGTCGTGGGCGAGCTTGTAGATGGTGGCGCGGCCATGCCCACAGGATCCAGCACTGCGCCGCCGCTTCCTCGCCGTCCACTTTCATGACGCCCAAACGCAGCGCGCCCGCTTGCGCCGCCGCGCGGATCAAGTTCGGCATGAATTCGGCATAGGGCTCGGCGCCTTTCCAGCTGGTCTGGTAGACGCGCTGGTAAATTTCGACCGCGTCCTCGACATGGGCCGCGCCGTCGTAGAACACGAATTCGGTTTTGTGCTCGGCAGCGAGCTTCTGGCTCTTGCGCCGCCAGGTATTGCGGAGCGCCGCCGGCCGCGCCTCGACATAGCGCGCGAAATCGAGGCCCGTGGTGTTTTCGTACCAGGTTCCGGAATCGAAATAGCGGAAAACCGCGAAGCCGGCCCGGGCGAAGGCATCGGCCAAAGGCGCGAAGGCCGCATCATCCGGATCGAGCCCGGCCAGCCGCAACGCCGCCCAGCGCCCGGCCTTGATCTGGCGCGCGATGATCCCGAACGCCTCGGGCAAATTTTCCTCGCCGGCGGCGTAAAGCGGCCCGTATTCGGTGCTGTAGTAATTGGACAGGCTCAACAGCCGGCGCGAGCCGGTTTTCGGCGCCTGGCAGACCAGCGCCGCGCGCGGCTTCGCCTCGTCATCGGCATAGAGCCGGGGCACCGCGCCCTTGCCGGTTCCGTAGTGGAAGAGGACGTGGTACCAGATCGGCAGGGCGAAGAAGCTGCGCTCCGCCGCCTTGGCGAACAGCGACGCCAGGGGTTGCGGCAGATTGGTGAAGTCGGGATTCTCGTAAACGGCCATCGCGCTGCCAGACTCTGCGGATGGCGCTAGCTTACACCGGACATCCCCGCGCCTTGGCGGGAAATCCGGAATCGGAACGGGATAACGGGCACGTGGCAAAGGACATCCGCTTTACCTTCCAGCCCATCGATTCGCCGGACGCCGTCGAATCGCAGTGGCGCGAGCTGGAGGCGCGATCCTCCCGCTCGTTCTTCCTGTCCTGGGCGTGGATCGGCACCTGGCTTGCGACCTTGCCGGCGGAATTCCGCCCGTTCCTGGTTTCGGCGCGCGAAGGCGGACGGGTGGCGGGGCTGGCGGTGGCCATCGCCAACACCGTGCGGCAAAGGCTGCGCACCAAGGTGCCGGGCCTGCATCTCAATTCGACCGGCGATCCGCGCTGGGAT
>CAWEME010000002.1:0-49549 GCA_963810055.1 uncultured Alphaproteobacteria bacterium
GCGGTGGCGCCGCAATCGACCGTGACCGCCACGGATGCGCCGTCGTGTTTCAGCTTGAGCAAGGCCGGCGCGTTGGGGCCGTAACCCTCGCGCTGCCGGTCCGGAATGTAGACGACGACGCGCGCGCCCACCGCTTCGAGAAAGCGCCGCAGCAAAGCCGCCGAGGTGGCCCCGTCGACGTCGTAATCGCCGAAGATGGCGATGGTCTCGCCCTTGACGACGGCCTGCTTCAACCGCTCGACGCCAGCGCCCATGTCCTTCAATTGCAGCGGATCGGGCAGGAAATCGCGCAGCGTCGGCGCCAGAAAGCCCGGCGCCTGTTCCACGCCGATGCCGCGCCGCGCCAGAATCCGCCCGATTATTTCGGGCAGGTCGAGGCGTTGCGCCAGCGCCAAGCCCAAACGGTCGTCGCCGCCGCGCTCGCGCCAGCGCAGGCCGCGCAACGAACGCTCGACGCCGAGAAATCCCTGAGGCGCAGCGCCGTCCATCGTTTCACTTGAGATAGGTTTTGCGGGCGAAATTGTGGGTCGCCTCGATCAACCGCACCGTGCCGCTCTTGGAGCGCATCACCATCGAATGGGTGACGGCGCCGCCGGCAAAACGCCGCACGCCCCGGAGCATGGAGCCGTCAGTGACGCCGGTGGCGGCGAACATCACCTCGCCCTTGGCGAGATCGAACAGGGCGTATTTGCGGTTCAGATCCTTGATGCCCAGTTTTCTTGCACGGTTTTTTTCGTTTTCGTTGCGGAACAGCAGCCGCCCTTGCATGAAGCCGCCGATGCACCGGAGGGCCGCCGCCGCCAGCACGCCCTCGGGCGCGCCGCCCGATCCCGCATACATGTCGACGCCGCTGTCGGGCCGCGCCGTCGCGATCACGCCCGATACGTCGCCGTCGGAGATCAGCATGATGCGTGCCCCGGCTTCGCGCGTCTTGGCGATCAGCTCGGCGTGACGCTCGCGGTCGAGGATGCACACCACCAGATCGGCGACCTCGGATTTCTTGGCCTTGGCGAGATTCTTGAGATTCACGGCCGGGTTGGCGTCGAGGTCGACCACGTCGCCGAAGCCCGGGCCGATGGCGATCTTGTCCATGTAGACATCGGGCGCGTTGAGGAAGCCGCCCGATTCCGCCATGGCGATGACCGCCAGCGCGTTCTGTCCGCCCTTGGCGGTGATGGTCGTTCCCTCGAGCGGATCGAGTGCGATGTCGATCTTGGGCCCATGTCCGTTGCCCACCTTCTCGCCGATATAGAGCATCGGCGCCTCGTCGCGCTCACCCTCGCCGATCACCACCGTGCCGTCGATGGACAGCGTGTTGAGCGCCTGGCGCATGGCGTCGACCGCGGCCTGGTCGGCGGCTTTTTCATCCCCGCGTCCCATGAGACGCGAAGCCGACAACGCCGCCGCCTCGGTGACGCGCACCGCTTCGAGCGCCAAGTTGCGGTCCATCATATCGGCGATGTTATCGGCCATGTTCACCCCTTTAGAGCGTCTCGACCCGGATCATACGCGGCTTCTCGCGTACGGTCCTGAGCTTGGCTATGCGGTTGAGCGCGCGCAGCATGGAATCCTCGACCGTCTCATGCGTGGTGATGACCACCGGCACCGCCTCACCCGCCGGACCGCGGCCGCGCTGGATCATCTGCTCCATCGACACCTTTTCGTCGCGCAAGGCGGCGGCGACGTCGGCGATCACGCCCGGCCGGTCCAGCACCATCAACCGCAAATAATAGGCGCCCCTGTGCCGCGCCATCGGCGCGGTCTTGTGCCGGACCGCCGGATTTTTGAGCCCCGGCCCGGCGCGGCCCATGGCGATGTCGATCAGGTCGGCGACGACGGCGGAAGCCGTGGGCTCGGCGCCCGCGCCGCGGCCTTCGAGCATGACCCGGCCGACGAAATCGCCCTCGACCACCACGGCATTGAACACGCCCTCGACATGCGCGATCGGCGTCGAAGCCTGCACCATGCAGGGATGCACGCGCTGTTCCAGGCCGTCCCCGGTCAGCCGTGCCAGGCCCAGCAGCTTGATGCGATAGCCCAACTCTTGCGCGAATTCGATATCGAGCGCCGAGACATGACGGATGCCCTCGACATGCACGCCCTTGAAATCCACGGCGCCGCCGAAGGCAACCGCCGCCAGGAGCGCGAGTTTGTGCGCGGTGTCGACGCCGTCGATGTCGAAGCCCGGATCCTTCTCGGCATAACCCAGCTTCTGCGCTTCCTTCAGCACATCGCCGAAGTCGCGGCCGCTGTCGCGCATCTGGGTCAGGATATAGTTGCAGGTGCCGTTGAGGATGCCGTAGACGCGCTTGACGGTGTTGGCGGCCAGGCCCTCGCGCAGCGCCTTGAGGATCGGAATGCCGCCGGCGACCGCCGCCTCGAAGGCCAAGGCGACGCCCTGCTTCGCCGCCAGAGCGGCCAATTCATTGCCGTGATGCGCCAGCATCGCCTTGTTGGCGGTGACGACGTGCTTGCCGGCGGCTAGCGCGGCTTTGACCAGGTCGAGCGCCACGCCTTCGGTGCCGCCGATCAGCTCGACCACCACATCGATGCCGGGATCGGCGGCGAGATCGCGAAAATCCCCGTGCCATTTCGGCTTCGACAGGTCGACGCCGCGGTCGCGCTTGCGATCCTTCTCCAGCACGGCGCAGAGCTCGATCCGGCGCCCGGCGCGGCCGGCGATGAGATCGCCGTTGCGCGCAAGCAACTGGGCGACGCCGGTGCCGACGGTGCCGAGCCCGGCGATGGCGATTTTCAGAGGCGGTTTCACGCGGATCTCCTTGGGGAGCCGTTTGTACCCCTGGAATCCGTGACTGGCGACAGTTTTTGGCAAGGGCCCCGAGTTGGGATAATCACCCGTCCGGCGATCAATACTCCATGAACACTTCGGCGCGCGGCAACTCGCTGCCGCCGTGCGTCGGGGCGGCCTCGACCGAAATCGCGTTAGCGGGCACCCCCAGCGCCGCCAAAGCCTGGGCCACGGCGTTGGCGCGATCGAGCGCCAGATCGAGGCTCGCCACCTGCTGCTGCACGGGATCACCGCTAGTGCTCCGTTCAGCATGGCCGATCACGCGAATGCGTCCGCCCGCTTGCTTGTAGAGGCCGGCGATATCGCTCAGCGGACCGGTATGCGCGGGAGGAAGCGCGGCCGAGCCGGTGGCGAAGGTGATGTCGCCGACCGAAACCGACATGGCCTTTCCGGAGCCGTTCGGCGTGCGCAGGGCGAGCGTCAACTGCGCCGGCCGCTCCGCGGGAGGAGTTTGGATTTGCCCTTGCGCGGCGGGGGGCGGAGTGAGTTGGACCGGGTTCGCCGCCGCGCTCTTCACCGGCGCCGGCGAAGGCGCGGGCGGCTGGGGAATATTGGCCGGCGCCGGCGGCGGCGGCGGTGCCTCGCCCTGCGGCACGGAGCGCACTCCGGGAGATTGCAGCGAGGATTCCGCGGGCGACTGCTCACTGCCAATCTGGCGGCTCTGCGCTGCGGGCGCCGCCGGAGCCGGAGGCGGCAAGGCGGCGGTTTTCTGGACCGGCACGGTAGGCGCCGCCGATGGAGACCGCTGGTCGGCGGCGACGGGCGGAACCATGGCGGATTGCTGGGCCGGCGCAGGCGCCGCCTCCGCTTGAGTTCCCGGTTGCGGTGCCGCGGCCGATGATGCGGTGCCGGGGCCGGCCGCCTGTCCGGCCTCGAGCTGGTCGGCGCTGTATTTGGCGTTGTTGCGGTCGGCGATCAGGCTTTCCTGAAGCTTGTCGCGATCGATGCCGCTGAGCGCGCGGTCGGGCTCATCGGGTACGGTGGCAAGATTGGGATAAGCCTTATCGCCGCCGGCTGCGAGATTTTTCTGGTTGCGGCCTTCCTGGTCCTTGGCGTCGCCGCTGGAATTGCCCGAGATGTCGCGGTACCAGGCCACCGGGTTGACCGCATCGGGCACATGCGAGCAAGCGGCAAGCCCCAGCGGCAGCCCGATTACGGCAAAGCCCGCCGCGGATGCGGCAAAAGCCGGAGATAGCCGCCCGTCCCGGCGCCTTCACATGAATGTCTTCGACCAGTCGCATAACCTATAAATACCACATAATGGCCGCGCCATCCCGGTGAATTGCTCGCCGAAAAGGATACTGCGCGCGGCTTCCCGCTGCTGTATTAAAGCGCCAACCGCCCGCCGCGCAATGCTTTCCGCGTACCGGGTACAAGAGTATAGCCCCTGACGACCATGACCGATTCCGGCCCGCCCGAAATGAAGCTTCCCGATCCCGCTGTCTGGGCCAAATCCATGGCCGAAATCGCGGAGAAGAGTCAGCGCCTGGTATCGGAATTCCTCGCCCGCCAGGCGGAAGGAGCCGGTGTCAGGCATGGCCGATCCGCTCAATATCGGCGCCGCCTTTCTCGAGATGACGCAGCGGCTGATGAGCGATCCCGGGCGCATGGTCGAGGCGCATCTCTCGCTGTGGCAGGATTACATGCGGCTGTGGCAGAGCACGGCTGAGCGCTTCGTCGGCGGCAATCCCGCGCCGGTGGCCGAGCCCGAATCCGGCGATTACCGCTTCAAGGATCCGGCGTGGCAGGAAAGCACGCTGTTCGATTACATCAAGCAGAGCTATTTGCTGACCGCGCGCTGGCTGCAAACCACCATCAAGGCGACCGACGGGCTCGACGAAAAGGCCGCGCGCAAGGTGGATTTCTACACGCGCCAATTCGTCGATGCCATGGCGCCGACCAATTTCGTCGCCACCAATCCCGAGGTGCTGCGCACCACCATCGAGAGCGGCGGCGAAAACCTGGTCAAGGGTCTGCAGAACATGCTGGACGATCTCGAGCGCGGCAAGGGCCGCCTCATGATCAAGATGACCGACATGGAGTCCTTCAAGGTGGGCAAGAACCTGGCGGTGACGCCGGGCAAGGTCGTGTTCCGCAACGACCTGATCGAATTGATCCAATACGATCCCGTCACGGCCCAGGTCAAACGCGCGCCGCTGCTGATTATGCCGCCCTGGATCAACAAGTTTTACATTCTCGATCTGCGCCCCAAGAATTCCTTCGTCAAATGGGCGACCGAGCAGGGCCACACCGTCTTCGTCATCTCCTGGGTCAATCCCGACGGCAAGCTCGCGGACAAGACCTTCGACGATTATCTGCTCGAGGGTCCGCTGGCCGCGCTCGACGCCATCGAGCAGGCGACCGGCGAAAGGGAGGTCAATCTGATCGGGTATTGCCTCGGCGGCACGCTGCTGGCGGCGACGCTCGCCTATATGGCGGCGAAAGGCGACAGCCGCGCCAAGAGCGCGACCTTCTTCGCCTCGATGGTCGATTTCAAGGAAGCGGGCGAATTGTCCGTGTTCATCGACGAGGAACAGCTGGCCTCGCTCGAAGAGCGCATGAAGAAGCACGGATTTCTCGAAGGCGCCGACATGGCGACCACCTTCAACATGCTGCGCGCCAACGACCTGATCTGGTCCTTCGTCGTGAACAATTATCTCCTCGGCAAGGAGCCCTTCCCCTTCGATCTGTTGTATTGGAACAGCGATTCAACGCGCATGCCGGCGGCGATGCACAGCTTTTATCTGCGCACCATGTACGTGGAGAACAAGCTGTCGCAGCCGGGCGGAATCACCCTGGCCGGCGTGAAGATCGATCTGCGCCAGGTGAAGACGCCGTGCTTCATCCTGTCGACCAAGGAAGACCATATCGCGCCGTGGAAATCGACCTATGCCGCGACCCAGCTTTATTCCGGCCCGGTCAAATTCGTGCTGGCCGCCTCGGGCCACATCGCCGGCGTCGTCAATCCGCCGGGCAAATCCAAATACGGCCATTGGCGCAACGACGATCTGCCGCCCAGCCCGGATGATTGGCTCAAGGGCGCCCAATCCCATGACGGCTCGTGGTGGCCCGACTGGAACGAATGGGTGTCGCAATGTTCTGGCGGCGACGTCGCCGCGCGCAAACCGGGAGACGGAAAACTGAAACCCCTGGACGACGCGCCCGGCACTTATGTGATGGTGCGCTCGGGCGCTTAGTTACGGAAACAGCTTTTCCTGCGCCAGCCCCGCGGTTTCGGGCAAGCCCAGCATGAGGTTGAGGTTTTGCACCGCGGCGCCCGATGCGCCCTTGCCGAGATTGTCGAGCAGGGCCACCAGCCGCGCCTGCCGCGACGATTCCGAGCCGAAGACGTAGAGCTTCATGCGGTTGGTGCCGTTGAGCCCTTCCGGCTCGAGCGTCTGGAGCGAGGACGATTCCTCGAGCGACGCAACTTCGACGAAGCGTTCGCCCACATAGGAGCGCGCCAGCGCCGCGTGCAAATCCTTGAGATTCGGCGCAGACGGCAGCGCGTCGAGCTGCAGCGGCACCTCGACGATCATGCCCTGCGCGTAGCGGCCGACGGCGGGCGCGAAGACGGGAGGATGCACAAGTCCGGCATGCATTTGCATCTCGGGCACATGCTTGTGCGCGAGGTTGAGCGCGTAGATGCGATAAGGCGCGGTGGTGTAGTTGGGCGACGCTTTGTCCTCGAATTCCGCGATCATGCTCCTGCCGCCGCCGCTATAGCCGGAGACGGCGTTGACCGAAACCGGCCAGTTCTTCGGCACCAGCCCCGCCTCCACCAACGGCCGCACCAGGCCGATGAATCCGGTCGGATAGCAGCCGGGATTGGCGACGCGCCGGGAATTCGCGACGGCGGCGCGCTGCTCCTTGGACATCTCGGGAAAGCCGTAGGTCCAGCCGCGCTCGGTGCGATGGGCGGTCGAGGCGTCGATGACGCGGACATCGTTGCGCTCGATGAGCCGCACCGCTTCGCGCGCGGCATCGTCGGGCAGGCACAGAATCACCAGATCGGCGCCGTTCAGCAGATCGCGGCGCAGGCCCGCATCCTTGCGCCGGGCGGGATCGATGGAGACGAGTTCGAGGTCCCGGCGCGGCTTGAGCCACCGGTGAATCTGGAGACCGGTGGTGCCGGCCTCGCCGTCGATGAAAACCTTGGGTGCCATCGTGGCCATCTCGAAATCCTCTCCAAGATAATAACAGAAGCCAAAAACAAAAGGGGCATCCGACGGATGCCCCCTTTGCACGCAAAATCGGGTTCCGCGGTTACCGTTTCGAGAATTGGAAGCTGCGTCGCGCCTTGGCGCGGCCGTATTTCTTGCGCTCGACCACGCGGCTGTCGCGGGTGAGGAAGCCGCCGGCCTTGAGCGCCGGGCGCAGCCCCGGCTCGTAATATGTCAACGCCTTGCTGATGCCGTGGCGCACCGCGCCGGCCTGGCCCGAAAGGCCGCCGCCGATGACGGTGCAGATGACGTCGAATTGTCCTACCCGCTGGGTCACAACGAAGGGCTGGTTCAACAGCATGCGCAGCACCGGCCGCGCGAAATAGACCGGGCTGTCCTTGCCGTTGACGTTGATGGCGCCCTTGCCCGGCTTGATCCAGACCCGCGCCACCGCGTTCTTGCGCTTGCCGGTGGCGTAAGCCCGGCCTTGCGCGTCGAGCTTGGGCTTGGCTTCCTCGCCCGGCGCCGGAGCCGCTGCGGGCGCGCCGGCCGGCGGCTTGACGCGCACCACCTGGGTCGCGGCCATTGCCTCGCGCAATCCGCCCAGACCCGGCTGATTGGCGGGCGGGTTGGGCTGGTTCGGTTCGGCCATATCTACCTCTTGTTCTTCCGGTTCATCGCGCCGACATCGAGCGGTTGCGGCTGTTGCGCCTCATGCGGGTGGCTCGGGCCCTTATAGGCGAAGAGATGGCTCATCATCTGCCGGCCGAGCGGCCCGCGCGGCATCATGCGCTCCACCGCCTTCTCGATCACGCGCTCGGGATGCGCGCCGGCCAGGATCGTGCCCTTGCTGATTTCCTTCAAGCCGCCGGGATAGCCGGTGTAGTGGCGGTTGAGGCTTTGCTTCGCCTTGTTGCCGGTGAGCGCCACCTTCTCGGCGTTGACGACGATGACGTTGTCGCCGCAATCCATGTGCGGGGTGTAGCTCGGCTTGTGCTTGCCCCTGAGCCGCATGGCGATGATGCTAGCGAGCCGGCCGAGCACCAGCCCGTTGGCGTCGATCAGCAGCCACTTTTTGTTCAGATCTTTGGGCGTAAGCGAAACGGTTTGCATGAGGTGTCTACAGGATTGCGGGCGGGATGCGGGCGAAGGTCGCGCACCCTAATGGCCAAGCCCTGCTGCGTCAAGCGCTTACGGTGAGGTATCCAAATACCCTAATCGCCGCCATTATCCCCGTCCTTGGTCCCGTCGGGCTTGGGCGGCAGTGAATAGGTGGCGGTGACATGGGCGACCATCTCGGTATCGCCTTCGGAGTAAAGCTCGACCTCGCCCACCGCCAGGCGCTTGCCTAATTTGAGCAGCCGCGCCTCGGCGATCAACGGCGCCGGCGGCGGCTTGCGCAGGAAATTGATGTTGAGATTGGTGGTGACCGCGAGTTCCTCCGGACCGACCGCCGCCAGCACCGCGCCGTACAGGGCGAGATCGGCCAGCCCCATCATCATCGGCCCGCTGATGGTGCCGCCGGGGCGTTGGAAATCGGCGCGATAGGGCAGCCGGAAAACGGCGCGCTCGCGCGACAACTCCACCGTCTCGATCCCAAAAGCCGCGGCGAAGGGCGCGCCCGCGCGCAAGATCGCCTCGAATTCGGCGGCCGTGATGCGCGACATCTTCTATTCGGCGGCCGAGGCCGGACGCGCGCGGCGCTTCCACAGCCGCCCGCTTTCCAACCCCTGCCAGAGGAGCAGCATCGGCACGCCGATGATGATGTCGCGCGCGCGCTTCAACAGCGAGAGCGCGAGCATGGTTTCGGGCGGCAGGCCGAAGAGCGAGCCGAGCATGACATAGACCCCTTCCTGCACGCCCAGCGCGTTGGGCACGAAGAAGGCGGCGCTACGCGCTGCATAGAGCAGGCTTTCGATGGTCAGCACCGCCGCCAGGCTCATCAGGCACGCCCATGAGCGAAAGCGCGATCCAGGCCTCGATGCCGTTGGCGATCCAGCCGGCGAGATGAAACGCGAAACCCTGCGCCAGGCCCGGCGGGTGGCGATAGCAGGCGTGAATCGCGTCTTGAACGGGCCGCATGCGCGCGGTTGCCGAGGGCAGCGATTGACGGGCGATGCGCCGGGCGAAGCCTTCGAACAGGTCGAGCGCGCGGCGTTGCGCCACGATGAAGGCGATGGCGGCGGCCAACGTCACCACGATCGCGGCGGCGACGCCGTAGGCGAGTTCGGTGCCGGGCCGCGCATAGAGCAGCAATCCCAATCCCAGCCCAGTGTATCCCAGCTGCGCCAGCATCTCGACGGTGATATCGACGACGGTGGTGGCGATGGCGACAGGACCGGCGAGGCCGAGCAACGTCGCCGCCCGCGCGCCCATGACAAAACCGCCGATCTGCGAGAGCGGCAGCACATCCGAGCCAGCATCGCGGATGGCGCGGCTGACGACGAAGATCCAGGGTTTGGCCGCGCCATGCTTCGGCACGATCACCCACCAGGACAATCCCAGCAAACCGAAGAGAACGAGGTGATAGAGGCAGACGATGGCGAAGCCGCCCCAGCCGATCGCCAGCAGCGCGTCGGCCACCGCGCCGAAACCGTAATAACCCACGACGCAGGTGCCGAGGATGATTCCGGCGATCGCGGCGAGGATCGCGGCCAGTTTCATGACGCGCGGAAGCTCCACAGCCGCAGGCTCGACAACGCCACCGCGCCGAGCTTGGGCAGGAAGCTCGGGCGCAGCAATCCCTCGTCGAATTCCTTCATGCGCCTTGCATTCTCGCCGTAGCAATTCTCGAGGAAGCGGCGGAAGGTGAAGCCTTCGAGGAAGACGCTGGCCTGCGTCGCGGAGAAATCCTTGCCGTCATTGACCTGCGCGCCGCGCCGCGCCGTGCCGACCAGGCGCTTCAACGCGCGGTAATAGTAGCGCAAGGAGGTCAGGCCGCGGCGCCAGGCCGAGGCATGGCCGCGGCGCATTTCGTGATAGGCCATCCAGTTGACGAAGAAGACGATGTGGCGCGTCTCCTCGTACATCAGCCGGTCGAAGATGGCGAATATCGATTCCGGCAGGAAGCCCGCCTCTTTCGCGATCTTGAACACGCCGAAGCCCAGGAAGGAATCGACGCACTCGCCATAGCCGAAATCCTTGAATGCGGTCTCGATGTCCGGCGACAAGGGTTCGAGCGGCATTTCCTTCGCATCGATGCCGTAACGCTTGATCATCACGCGGAGCAGATCGGCGTGGCGCGCCTCCTCGAAGCCTTGCAGCGCCACCGCGTCCTTCACCACCGGGTCGTCGATGGTCTCGGTGAAGGCCTTGACGATGGCGCCGGCGCGCTTTTCCGTGTGCAGCACTTCCTGCCAGAACGGCACCGAGCGCAGGCGCTTCAAGGCCGCGTCGTCGAGTTCGGGCCAGGGCAAGGTTTCGGGGTCGTAATCCTGATAAGTCTCCTTGAAGTGGCGGCAGAACGCTTCCTTGTGCGCTTCTGAGCCGATGGCGATCTCGTTCTTCTTGCCCATGAAGCGACGGGCCAGCCGCACCATCCGCGGCACGAAATTCGGCCGCAGCAGGCGCGTGTCGTAGCCGTCGAGGCGGCGGTCGTTCTCGGCCAGGCAGACGTCCATCAGCTCCGCGGTGTCGATATCGACCCCGACCTGCTTGCTGCCGGTGACGGTGAAGTTGTTGTCGGCGTCGGGCACGCTGCCGATGCCGCGCGCGATGCCGATGCGCTCCCAGATCAGGAACGCCCAGACGCCCAGCACCTTGAGCGCGAACCACGGCCGGCGCCACCAAGGCATGTTGCGCTTGTGCCAGGCCACCCAGTTGACGAAGAACAGGATGTGCCGCCCCTCTTCCTGCATCACCGGCTCGAAGGTTTCGACCAGCTCGGGCGGGAAAAAGCCCGAGCGCTTGGCCACTTCGAACAGGCCGAAGGCGAAGAAGCTGTCGATGCATTCGCTGTAGCCCGTCACCATGAAGGCCCATTCCGGGTCGCGCGGCTTTACGTAGGGCGGCTCGGGCGCGAGCTTGATGCCGTAGGCCTGGACCATGTTGGCGAGCACCTCCTTGTGCCGGCCTTCCTCGAAGCCGTTCAATTCGATCGCCTTGTGCAGCACCGGGTCGGAAACCTGTTCGCCATAGGTCAAGACGCGCAGCCTAGCCTTGCGCTCGGTCTGCACCGCGATGTCCCAGATCGGCAGGCCGACCAGCCGGTTGCGCGCGCCGTCATCGAGCTTGGGCCAATCGATCACCGCAGGCTTGTAGGGATTGAAGGTGTCGAGCAGCATCTGGCTGAACATCGCCTTGTGCGTGTCGCTGCCCAGGCGCACCGGCCCGGTCGCGGCGCCCTGCCAGATGCGGGCGGCGCGGTCGGCCTCGGCGACCGTCGATAATTTCATCGAAAAACCCCTGTTCTTGAGCTTTTTAGACCATGAGACGAGAGTTTAACCCGGCGCACTATGTCGCGTCGCGATGCCGCTTCCAAGCGCCCCGGCAGCCCGGCCCCAAGCTTTAAAGCCGGGATCGGCCTTCGGCGCCAAGGCACCCTGTCTTTTATTTTAGCCTTTTATTCGACCGAGGGTGGTGAAAAGCGCCATTTTCGCCCTATAATTCAATATCGGTTCGGCTTTGGCGGATGGGGACAATCATGCGGCAGGGATTTTGGCTGGCGGCACTGGTAGCGGCTTCGGTGATGATCGCGCCCGCTGCTTTCGCCTGGGAAATACAGCACACGGACACCAACCCCGACGGCACGCCGCGCTTCGCGGATCCCGACGAGACCACCGACGCGATGGCCGAGCACCTCACCGACGGCGGCAACGGCGGCACTGCCAGCTCGAGCATCATGCATTTCGGCAACACCACCCTGTCGATCGGCGGCGGCTCCGGAAACAATTACAGCATGTCGCCGGCGCTGCAGCAGCAATTCATCGGCAATCCGGCGATCTCGGGCACGGTTCCGAATTCGAACTGGTAGTCCGGGGGCATCGCCGCCGCTGCCCGGCTGAATCCGCGACCGGTCTTATGATTTTCCGCGCCTTCGCGTGCGGGCGTCACTCCATATATTGCTGGTTGGCGACGATGCCGATCTTGACCACGCCGGCATGCTGCGCCTCGGCCAGCACCATCGCGACATAGGCGTATTTCGTCCGCCGGTCGGCGGCAACGTGGATTTCCGGCTGCGGCTCCGCGTTCGCCGCATTGCGCATGTCGCGTTCCAGCGCGGCGCGGTCGGGAACCGCGCCGCCGTTCCAGGTGATCGCCCCGTCGGCCGATATCGCGAGATCGACCACCACCGGCTTGACGATCGGCGGAGGCTGATTGCGCGGCATGTCGAGTTTCACCGCGTGGGTCTGCACCGGAATGGTAATGATGAGCATGATGAGCAGCACCAGCATGACGTCGATCAGCGGCGTCGTGTTGATGTCCACCATCACCTCGTTTTCGCCTCTATGCTCGCGTAGATTGATCGCCATCGGCCCTACTCCGCCGCCGGCGCGGCCGCGCCGCGCTGGGGTTGGGTGATGAAGGCGATCTTGGCTATTCCGGCGCGCTGGCAATCGACGATGACACGGCCGACGAATTCATAAGCGACGTCCTTGTCGGCGCGGATATGGACCTCGGGTTGCGGCTGATCCGTCGCGCGCGCCTCGAGCCGGGCCAGCAGCACGGCGCGATCTCGCACGATTTCATTGTTCCAATAGACCCGGCCCGTCTTGTCGATCGCTATGACGATGTTTTCCGGCCGGGTCTGGGTCGGCTGATTCACTTCGTTGGGCAGCGCGACCTGCACCGCATGCGTTACCACCGGGATGGTGATCAGGAAGATGATCAGCAGCACCAGCATGACGTCGACCAGCGGCGTCGTATTGATGGCCGCGGAAAGGGCGTGGTCGTCGCCCGGCTCGTCGAACAGGCCGCGATTGACCGCCATCTAAGCCCCCCGCACGGCGGATTTCGCCGTCTTGCCGCCGACCAACATGGTGTGCAGATCGGCGGCGAAACCGCGCACCCGGTCCATCGCAACCTTGTTGCGCCGGACCATCCAGTTGTAGCCGAGCACCGCCGGCACCGCGACCGCGAGGCCGAGCGCCGTCATGATCAGCGCCTCGCCGACCGGGCCCGCGACCACGTCGATGCTCGCTTGCCCGGCGATGCCGATGGCGGTGAGCGCGTGGTAGATGCCCCATACCGTGCCGAAGAGGCCGACGAAAGGCGCGGTCGAGCCGACCGTCGCCAGGAAGGCGAGTCCGGACTGCATCCGGTTGTTGATCGTTTCGATCGAGCGCTGAAGCGACATCAGGATCCAGGAGTTCAGATCGACTTGCTTCGCCAAGCCGCCCTCGTAGCTCTGCGCCGCCTGCATGCCGTCCTCCGCCACCATGCGGAAGGCGCTGTCTTGATCGAGCCGGTTGGAGCCGTCGCGCAAAGACGCGGCGCTCCAGAAGGTGGCGTTGGCGCGTTGGCCCTGGCGCAAGAGCTGCGTCTGCTCGATCCATTTGGTAATCATGATGTACCAGCTGCCGAGCGACATGATGACGAGTATCAGCAGCGTGCCCCGCGCGACGACATCGCCGCTCGCCCACAGCGCCGACAGGCCGTAGGGGTTTTCCACCAGCACGGTCGCGTCATTGATCGCCGGTGGCGCCGTCGGCGCCGTCGCGACGGCGGGCGCTGGGCTGGTTTGCGCGAATCCTGCCGCCGGAACCGCGATTAAGAGCAATCCCGCCACGGCGAGACTGGCGCACCAACGAGGCAAAAACGTGAAGGGTCGGATGATGGTCATGGTGATGCCTGCCTATCTGAGTTTCCAGGTGAATTTCAACGTGTGCCACATCTCGCGCTTCTGCCCGTCGATCATGCCGGGGATGAAGCGGTAATCGCTCCTGATGCCCTCGATCGCGGCCCGGTCGAGATCGGGAAAGCCGCTCGATTGCGCGAGCCTTGCGTCGAGCACGCGGCCGTCAGTGCCGACCAGAACCTGCAACACGACCGAGCCCTGCTCGCCGGCGCGCCGCGCATTCGCGGGGTAATCGGGATCGCGGCTCCACGCGCGATCGACCATGGGCGGCACGTTGGCGCTGCCGGTGATCGCGGTCGGTCCCGCCGGAGCGCTCGGCAACTGCACCTCGGGCGGCGGCACGAAGGGTTTCGGCGCCGGCGCCGGCGGCGGTTTGGCGGGTTCGGGCGGCGGCGGCGGCACGGCGATGATACTGGCCTCGATCTGATGCTGGAAAAGATTGATCGACCGCTGGGCGAGCGCATGCACCAGCGCGTAGATCAGTCCCACATGGACGAGCACGACGAGCCCCAGCCCCACCAGCCGGGCGGTCGAAAGTCGCGGTGCGCGATAGGAGGCCATTCAGAATTCCTTCTTCAGGCCCATGAAGAACGAGCGCCGCGGTCCGTATTGCGAGGCGAACACGCCGACACCCGTGCCCGAACGCAACAGGTAGGTTTCGTCGAGCACGTTGATGACGCTGAAGCTGACGTCGATGGCGCCGCCCGGCACGTTGTCGAAGCGGTGCGAGACGCCGAGATTGACCTGCTCGTAGGACGGCACCGTGCCCTGGTTGTAGCAATCGCCGTAATTCTGGGTGCGCAGGCCCGAGCCGGCGATGACGTCGATACTGTAGCGCGTGGCGTACCAGAGATAGGACATGCCCGCCGAGGCGGTCATCAGCTGGCTGTGGTCGGTGTTGACCAGATGGGTCGCGGCGTATTGCAAATCCAATTCCGGGCAGCCATTGGCCGGAACGTTGGAGAAATTGAACTGTTCCGAGGAGATATCCTCGGCCTTCTGTTCGGCGATGGCGAGATTGCCGTAATAGGAGAAATTGCCCTTCTCGTAGGTGGTGGTGAGTTCGACGCCTTTGTTGAACCCGACGTGGTAGTTGAACGGGGTCAGGATGACCGGCGCGCCGAACTGGCCTTCGTCGATCAGGTTGCGCGAATATTTGTAATAGACGTCGATGCCGGCTTTGAGGCCGGTCATGATTTCCTGTTCAACCCCGGCGTCGAAATATTGCGCCCGCTCGGCCTTGATCGGCGAATTGGCGCTCGACGCCGCCGCACCGGTCGTCGATACGAAAAGGTTGGGATTGGGGACCAGCTCGAAGGGCGGCGGGGTGAAATAATTGGCATAGCCCGCATGGACCGTGGTGGCGGGCATCGGCTGCCAGACCCCGTTGAGCCGCGGGCTGATTTGGTTTTCCTTCGTATAGCTCTCCTGGTCGAAGCGGGCGCCGTAATTCAGCGTGAAGCCCGGCGTCAGCTTCCAGGCGTCCTGCGCATAGGCGCTGTAGGTCCAGTCGCTCTTGGCGCTATTGTTGGAGATGTAGAAGGGCGCGTCCGGCCCGGCGGCGTACTCAACATAGGAATTCGTGGCGGTGGAGGCCCGTTCCGTCTCCATCAGCAGCCCGGCGCGGAAGGTGTGACCGGAGATCGCCTTGTAGCTGCCATCGGCCTGCATGCCGTTGACGAGGCTTTGGCGCAACGCTTCCTGGCCGATGCCGTTGAACAGCAGGTCGCCGTATAGATCGGGATGGAAATGCAGCGTGCTGTATTTGCTGTAGCCGGAAACCTGGACGTCGAAATCCTGGCGCGATTGCAGGTAGGAAAGAATCCCATAGCTGCTGGTCTCGACCTGGTATTCGTTGAGCTGCGCCGAATTGTAGGTGCCGTTGCCGTTGATGGTATAGGCCGTCGCCTGCCCCGGATTGTTCGGGATCTGGAACTGCCCGTCGAAGGTGCCGGCGAGCAGGTTGATCCGTGTCGAGGCATCAACCGGCTTGTCGAGATAGAGGAAGTCGTGGCTCTGCTCGGTATCGTCGTGGATGGCGTTGTAATCGGGCGTCGGCGGCTCGATGCCACGGGTGTTTTGCAGGTAATCGCTCGCGACGTAATAATTGTAACCGGCGATCGAGCCGCCATATTCGACGCTCGGCTGCATCGTGTCGTAGCTGCCGCCATAGATGCCGATTGAGCCGCCGGGCGCGAAACTGCCGCTCTTGGTTTCGATATCGACAATGCCGGCGGTGCGCAGCCCGTACTGCGCCGGCAAGGTGCCGGTGATCAACTCGACCGAGCTGGCGAGTCGGGTGCTGAAGCCCTGGCCGAAGTAGCTGATGCCTTCCGGCAGCAGGATGCCGTTGATGCGGTATTGCACGTTGGCGTGCTCGTTGCGGATGTGGAGCTCGGCGTTTTCGGCGCTGTCCTGGTTGACGCCGGGCGCCTGCAGCAGCACCTGGCTGAGCGAGGCATCGGCGCCGCCGGGCAGCGCTTCGATCGCCTGGCTGCCCAGGCTGTAGCTCGCGGCGCCGACATCGCTCTTGATTGTGCTGACGGCGCCGATGCTTTGCGCGGTTACGACGATCTCTTCCGTCGGGGCGCCGGGCGGCGGTAGCGGCGGTTCCTGCGCTTGCGCCCGCGCCGCGCTGATCCAGGCGGGCGCCAGCATGACGGCGAGCGCCAGCGCGCCAAGCCGCGTGGCGTTGCGGCAGATCGGATCGAAGGTCGCGGATGCGTCGTGATGCACCGGCACGGATTCCATCGGCATGAGATCGATTTCGGCAGCGGGCAACCCGGCCCGGCCGGAGGTTCAGTCAGGCGATCTCAGGCGATGGGCGGAGCACGGGTGCGAAAGAGGTAATAAGCCGGCGGCGACAGCAGCAATTCGGATATCCCGGCGGCAGGTGCCGCGGCGGGGGATTCGCTCGGCAACGCCAACACGATTGGCGGCGGCAGCGCCGCGCCACTGGCCATGTGCATGACCTGGCAGATGGCGCAGCCGTCTTCGTCGGGCCCGGCCGGTATCGGCACGCTGTCACGGGCCGGCATGGCGAAAACGGTCGGGCCGGTGCTGCCCAGCAGGCGGTAGAAATCCTCGGGATGCATGTGGCCGTAACTGGCGGCGAATTGCACCAGCATGGCGGCCAAGGCGAGGAAGCGGGCGATACCAGCCATCGGGGCACTTCCCCCCTGCCCCGCCGCTTCAATCACGTCCGGTCCGAGCGAAACAGATTTGCCGCGCAATCCCCGCCCCTTTGTCGCCAGCATAGGTAAGGCGATCCGATCCAAGAAGTGTCGCAGCCCGGCGCCGGTATTGCAAGTTACTTGCGTTATCCGCCGCTGCGGTCTATCTCTCCGTCATGGCGCGAAAATCCCGCATCCCCGCCGCCTTGGTCGGGCTGATGGCGCGCGGCAAGCATCACGCCTGGACGCTCGAGGAGCTTCAGGCCGGGCTTGTCCGCGACGGTGCCGCCGCGGATTTTTCGTCGGTGTTCCGCGCCGCCGAAAAACTGGCGGCTGAAGGCGCCGTCCGCAAACTCGTGATCGAGGATGGTCGCGCCCGTTTCGAACAGGCCGGAGCGCATCACGATCACCTGCATTGCACAAGCTGCGACGAACTCGTTCCCATGCCGTGCGTCGTCCGCGCCAACACCTTCGCCGCGCTCGAAGCGCGCACCGGAGCGGCCATCGCCGAGCACAACATCGTTTTCAGCGGCGTCTGCGGGAACTGCCGGACGGTGCGGAATCCGCGCCGGAAACGCCGGTGATCGGCGCAAGCCATGGTTGGAATCCGGCCTTTATTTCGCCTGCCGATCCTGATTCTGGCCGCCGTCGCGGCGTTGCCCGCAATGCCGGCGTTCGCGCAGACGGCCCGGCCGGTCGCCATCGTCGCCGCGGAGAATTTCTACGGCGACATCGCCCAGCAGATCGGCGGTCCGGACGTGACAGTGACCAGCATCCTCAGCAACCCCGACCAGGACCCGCATTTGTTCGAGGTGAGTCCCGCCGTGGGCCGGGCCGTCTCGGCCGCCCGGATCATCATCTACAACGGCATCGATTACGATCCGTGGATGGAGAAGATGCTCAAGGCCGCCCGTTCGAGCAATCGCCAGACGATCGTGGTCGCCGATTTGGTCGGCAAAAAGACCCGGCGACAATCCGCATATCTGGTACGACCCCGCCACCATGCTGGCGCTGGCGCAAACCCTCTCCGCAACCCTGATCGCGGATGACCCCGCAAACCAGGCCGGATACGAGCAACGCCGGGCGCGTTTCGAGGATTCCGTGAAGCCGATCCAGGCGAAGATCTCCCAACTCCGCCAGCGCTTGGCCGGCACGCCGGTCACGGCCACGGAACCGGTCTTCGGCTATATGCTCGACGCGCTTGGCATGGAGGTGAGGAACCGGTCCTTCCAGATCGCCGTGATGAACAACACCGAACCCAGCGCTTCGGACATCGCCGCCTTCGAGAACGATCTCAAGACGCATCGGGTCAGGCTGTTGATCTACAACAGCCAGGCTTCGGACCCGACCGCCGAACGGATGGCGAAGATCGCCCGAGCGGCGCAAATTCCCGTGGTCGGGGCGGCCGAGACCGAGCCCGCCGGCATGAACTACCAGTCCTGGATGATGAGCGAGCTCGATGCCGTGGATCGGGCGTTGCCAAAGGTCCATGAACGCGATCGAGTTTCGCGATGTGACTTTGACGCTCGGCGGCCGGGTCGTGCTGGAAGGCGTCAGCCTGGAGATATCGGACCGCGAGTTCGTCGGCGTGCTCGGGCCGAACGGCGCCGGCAAGACGACGCTGATGCGCGCGGTTCTGGGATTGTTGCCGCCAAGCCGGGGGAGCATCCGGGTGCTCGGCAATCCGGCCGCGCGGGGTAACCCGGCGATCGGCTACATGCCGCAGCTGCGCAGCACCGTCGCGGGATCCATACGCTTGAGCGGCTGGGACTTCATCGCCAGGGTTGTCGACGGTCACCGCTTGGGCATGCCGTTTCCGGACAAGGCGGCCCGCGCCGAAGTCGATCGCGTGCTCGATCTGGTCGGCGCCAGCGAGCTGGCGCGGCGTCCGCTGGCCGAGACCTCGGGCGGTGAACGGCAGCGTTTGCTGCTGGCCCAGGCGCTGCTCGGCCGCCCGCGGCTGCTGCTGCTCGACGAGCCGTTGCACAGCCTCGACCCGCACTACCAAGGCGAGGTGGTGGAGCTGGTGAAGTCGCTCCAGGCCGAACTCGGGATCACCGTCTTGTTCACCGCCCACGAGCTCAACCCGCTGCTCGGCGCGCTTGACCGCGTGCTTTATCTCGGCCGGGGGCATGCGGCGCTCGGCACCGTCGACGAAGTGATCACGGGGCCGGTGCTGTCGCGCCTCTACGGCTCCGAAATCGACGTCATCCGCCTGAAAGGGCCGGATCTTCGTCATGTCCGGCGGCCACGACGTGGAACGCGACGTGCATCGCCACGAAAACGGGATCTGCGCACGCGCACGACCGGCCAGGAGAACACCTTCATGATGCTTGAATACGACTTCATGCAGAACGCCTTCGCGGCGGCCACCATCGTCTCGATCGTCTCGGGGCTGGTCGGCTACTTTCTGGTGTTGCGCGGACAGACCTTCGCGGGCCACGCCCTTTCCCATGTCGGTTTCACCGGCGCCACGGGAGCGGTTCTCATCAGCGTCGCGCCGCTCTGGGGCATGGTGGTGATGACCGTGGCGGCCGGCATCTGCATGGGCTTTTTGGGCGAGCGCCTGGCCCAGCGCGATGTGGCGATCGGCATCGTTCTCGCCCTGTCGCTGGGCCTCGGTCTGCTGTTCCTGCACTTCGTCACCTCCTACGCGACGCAGGCGACATCACTGCTGTTCGGCAATGTGCTCGCCGTCGATGTCCGGACCGTCTGGATACTCCTGGCGCTGGGCGTCGTCAGCCTGGGCGCGCTCGCGGTTATTTCGCGCCCGCTGCTGTTCGCGAGCCTCCAGCCGGAACTGGCCGAGGCGAAGGGCGTGTCGCTCCGGCTCTATTCCGTGCTGTTCCTGGCCACCGTGGCGCTGGCGACCGCCGAGTGCGCGCAGATCGTCGGCGTGCTCCTGGTCTTCGCCCTGATGGTCGGTCCCGCGGCGGCCGCGCAACGCCTGACGACCGGCTTCGGAACAGGGCTTTTGCTCTCCGCCGGATTGGCGTTGATGGAAGCCTGGATCGGGATCACCCTGGCTTTCTATACCGACTGGCCCAGCAGCTTCTGGATCACCGCCCTGAGCGCCGGCATCTACCTGTTCGCAAGTTTGCCGCGCGGCGGGCGCGGATCTGAACGGGAAGCCGGCCGGCCTTAAGTCAAGCCGGACAGCGTGAATTGATCCGGCAACATGAACGCTGTGCCCCAAGGGTTCGATTATCGGGTATCTTTTACGCGCATCATTTGAGAGCGCACAAGACAGGCTCCGAATGTTCGATAACGGTATCCACTTTAAAATCGGTTCGATCCTGACGCGCGGCGAGCGCGGGGAGCGGATGACGGGCGGCCTCATCGGCTCGTCGCTGCTGCACGCCCTGGTGGGGTTGCTGTTCATCTTGGGCCTGCCCCGCTTCGTGCCCGAGCATGAGATGATCATGTCGATCAATCTGGTTCAGCTCGGCGAGAGAAACACTGCGCCGCCGTCGCCGGACCTGGCGCCGCTGCCGCAGGAGAAAGCCAGGGAAGCCTCGAATCCGGAATCCACCCAGGCCGTGCCGGAAGCGCAAACGCTGCCGTCTCAAGCCACGCTGCACCAGCCCGATAAGGCGGTCCCCAGGCCCTTGAAGGGGCCCACGCCCGACACGTCCTCCGCCGCCAAGCCGCGACAGCAAACCTTGCCGACCGACAATCTCAGCGCCCGGCTCCAACTTCTGGCGCGGCTGCGGCAGCCAACGCCGCCGATGCCGTCCAAGCCGCGGCAGCAGAACGGCTCGGGCGCGTCCGATGCGACGGCATCCAGCGCCGACAGCGCCGCGGCGCTGGATGCGACCTACCGCGTGAAGGATTTCATCCGCGCCCAGGTCTTGCGCCGCTTGAATACGGACTGCAACACGCTGAAATGCGGCGACTGGGTGGTGGACATCCATATCCGGCTGAGGCCCGACGGCGCAATCAGTTCCGCAGAGATCGTCGACAGCCCGCGGCTAAACTCCGACAACGCCTACCGCGACTTCGCCATCAGCGCGCGCGACGCCGTGCTGCTGTCGTCCCCGCTGACCTTGCCGCCCGGCGCGTACGATATCGCCAAGGATATCGTCGTCGATTTCAGCTCAAAGAAAGTCATGCAGTGATCGGCGCGGCGAGCGCCGCCGGGTCACGGAAGCGTGCGGGCGACGCGGAAGCCGGCATAGCTCGAATAGTCGAAGTCCCGTTCCTTGACGTCGGCCCTGCTGCGCGTGGCGGAGCGTATAAAGTTGGGCACGTTGCTCCACGAGCCGCCGCGCAGCACGTGCTTGCTGCAATCTCCGCTCGTCCAGGTGCCGCCGTCGCCCGGCGCCCCGACATAGCTTTCGTTCCAGCAATCGTTCACCCATTGCCAGACGTTTCCCAACATGTCGTAGAGGCCGAAAGGATTGGGCCCGAAGCTGCCGGCCGGAGCGATCAGCGTACCGTCCCATTTGCTGCCGCAGCCGTTGCAGTTGGCGTTGCCGGTGCCGATGGCGTCGCCCCACCAGCGCGCCGTCGTCGTCCCGGCCCGGGCCGCGTACTCCCACTCCGCTTCGCTCGGCAGGCGATAAGGCCCTTCACGCGTCTTGGATGACGAGGGCAGACCCCGCACCTTGCCGTTCAGCCACGCGATATAAGCCTGGGCATCGTTCCAGCTCAAACAGACCGCCGGATTGAGCGGCGGATCCCTCTCACCCGGCGTATAGGCGCGGCCCAGGCCCAAATTTTTCCAGCTCAGGCCCAGGATGGGATTGCACGGAGCCGGCTGGTAGCCGGTCTGCCGTAGAAATGCGAGGAATTCCGAATTCGTTACGTCGAATTTGCCGAGCGCGAAGGCCCTCATCGTGACGACGTGCTGCGGGCCTTCGACATCTTTCCTGCTTTGCGGCAATAATGCCGCAAAGCAGGAAAAACGCCAGAAGGGCTGGTGGCATCCATCGCACCCGGCTCGCGATCACAATGCGCGGGAATCCGCTTCCGGCCATAATTACAAACGTGACATGTTACGTCCGGGTTTGAAAGAGCGAGTGTCCTTTTGCTTCGCTTTCCATATTATGGCGGCAGGCACATGACGGCTTTCCTGCGCATCCTTCTTCTGGCCGCCGTGGCGAGCTGCGCATTTGCCGGGCATGCGCTGGCGCATCCGCATATCTGGGTGACGATGAAGACCGAACTGATCTATGCGCCGGACGGCTCGATCACGGGCGTGCGCCATGACTGGGCGTTCGACGACATGTACTCGGCTTTCGCCACGCAGGGCCTCGACCGGCAGACCAGGGGCGTATTCACGCGCGAGGAGCTCGCCCCGCTCGCCAAGGTCAATATGGACACGCTCAAGGATTCCGACTACTTCACCTTCGTCACCGCGGACGGAAAGAAGATACCGCTTTCGGATCCGCCGACCGACTATTGGCTCGACTATAAAGACGCGGTGCTCACCCTGCACTTCACCTTGCCGTTCAAAGAGCCGGTGAAGGCGAAGAACCTGCTGATCGAAATCTACGACCCGACCATTTACGTCGATTTCGAATTCGCCAAGCAGGATCCGGTCTCGACGGCGGGTGCGCCGGCGCAATGCAAGCTGAAGTACCAGCGGCCGCCCGAAATGAAGTTCACCTTTTCGCAGGGGAAGGTGCTCGGCGAGGCATTCTTCAATTCGCTCACCCCCGCCCAGAATTGGGGCGAGCGCTTCGCCAACAAGATCATGGTCCATTGCGGTTGAGCATGCCGATCGGGGCGCGACAGAGGAAAATGGGCGGCATCGGCATGACCTCGTCCCTGCCCTTGCCTGCGTTGCGTTGCGCCGCGACGGCGATAGTTGCGTTCGGAATTCTGCTGGCGGCGGGAGCGTTCGACTTCGCGCTGGCGGACCCGTTCGGCGTGTCACAGGGATCGGCGCCGCCGGAGTTCGGCGGCTTCGGCGGCTGGATCCTGTCCGAGCAATCCATGTTCTATCAGATGCTGTCGGGCGCCATTCGCAACGCCAAGTCGAACGGCAGCGCGGTCTACGCCTTGCTCGGCATTTCGTTCGTCTACGGCATTTTCCATGCCGCCGGCCCCGGCCACGGCAAGGCGGTGATTTCCTCCTATCTGGTCGCCAATCAGGAAACCTGGCGCCGCGGCATCGTGCTGTCGACCGCGTCGGCGGTGCTGCAATCGCTGACGGCGATCACGATCGTCGCCGTCGCGGCATTGCTGCTGAACGCCACCGCCAAGATGATGGACGACACCGTCAACCTCATCGAGACCATCAGCTATGTCTTCATCATCCTGATCGGCGCGCGTCTCTTGTGGGTAAAAGGCCGGGCGTTTGTGAAATTGTGGCGAACCGAGACGCAGGAACACTCGCACGACCATCACCACGGTCATGAGCACGATCGCGGCCACGCGCTTCATGGCCACGAAGACGAGGACGCGTCCGCCTGGGGACACGCCCATGCATTGGAGCCGCGGGAGCTTGCCGGGCCCCGGGGCTGGCGGCGCGGGCTGGCCACGGTCGTCTCGGTGGGACTCAGGCCGTGTTCGGGCGCGATCATCGTGCTGGTGTTCGCGCTGGCGCAGGGCCTGTTCTGGGTCGGCGTCGCTTCGACCTTCATGATGGGGCTCGGCACCGCGATCACGGTGGGGCTGATCGCCACGCTGGCGGTCGGCGCCCGCGGCGTCGCCGCCAAGTTCGCGCGCGCCAAACCCGGCCGCGGCCTGTTGATCTTGCGCGGCCTCGAAACCGCGGCGGCGGCGCTGGTCATGACCTTCGGGTTTCTGCTGCTCACCGGTTACATGATGAGCGAAAAGCTGATGGGTATTTAATCCGGACCGTCGCCCTATCGGAAATTCACAGTCCGAGATAAGCGCGGCGGATATCCGGCATGGCCGCCACCTTGGCCGAAGGGCCTTCGGTGAACAGCCGGCCCTCGGCGATGACATAGGCGTAGTCGCTCACCGACAGCGCCAAATGCACGTTCTGTTCGACCAGCAGGATGGTGATGCCCTGCTGCTTGAGCGTCTGGAGCGTGCCGAAAAGCTGCTGCACCACCACCGGCGCCAAGCCCAGCGACAATTCGTCGATCATCAGCACATCCGGATCCGACATCAGGCCGCGCGCGATCGCCAGCATCTGCTGCTCGCCGCCCGAGAAAGTGCCGGCGCGCTGCCGCCGCCGCTCCTTCAGGCGCGGGAAAAGCGTGTAGACGTTGTCCAGCCGCTCGGCGAATTTTTTCCGGGCGCGGCTGGAATAGCCGCCCATGTCGAGATTCTCCTCCACCGTCATGGCGGAGAAGATCTGGCGGCCTTCGGGCACCAGGACGAGGCCGTGCGCCGCGTTTTCGTGCGGCGACCGGCCGGTGATGTCCTGGCCTTCGAAGGTGACGCGGCCTTTCCACGGCCGGACTGAGCCGACGATGGCGCCGAGCGTCGTCGTCTTGCCCGCGCCGTTGGCGCCGATGACGGTGACGAGCTTGCCCCGCGGCACGGCGAGCGAGATGCCCCACAGCACCTGGACCTCGCCGTAGCCGGTTTCGAGCCCCTCGACCGTGAGCAGGGCGTCGCTCATGGCGGCTGCTCGGTGGGAAGGCTGGCGACGATGTTGGGATCGCCGAGATAGGCCTCGATCACGCTCTTGTCGTGGGCAACCTCGGCGGGCAAGCCCTCGGCCAGCTTCTGCCCGGTATTCAGCACCACGACGCGGTCGCTCAAGCTCATGATCGCCTGCATCAGATGCTCGATCATCAGGATCGCCACGCCGCGTTCGCGGATGCCGCGGATCACCTCGATCATGCGCTCGACTTCGGCCGGGTTGAGACCGGCCAGCACCTCGTCGAGCAGCAGCAGCTTGGGACGGGCGCACAGCGCGCGCGCCAGCTCCAGCCTTTTTTTGCCGGCGATGGTGAGCTGGCTCGCGGCGCCGTCCGCGCGATCGGCCAGGCCGACCAATTCCAGAACCTCGCGGGCGGTTTCGCGGGATTGGCGCAACGACTGGTTCTCGTAGCCGAAACAGGCGCCCACCATGCAATTCTCCAGCACGCTCATGCCGGTCAAAGGCTGGACGATCTGGTGGGTGCGGGCAATGCCGTGGCGCACGACGCGATAGGGCTTCTCGCCGGTGATATCGCGGCCGGCGAAACTGATGCGGCCCGCGTCGGGCGGATAGATGCCGTCGATCAGGTTGAAGACGGTGGATTTGCCGGCGCCGTTCGGGCCGATCAGGCCGAGGATTTCCCGCTCCTTCACGGTGAAGCTCAAATCCTGCACCGCGCGCACGCCGCCGAAGCGCAGGTTCAGATTTTCGATTTCCAAGAGCGCGTTCATTTTAGGATCTTCCGCGTCTTGGGTAAGTAGCGGTGGATAAAGCCCATCACGCCGCCGGGAGCGAAAGTAACGATGAGCAGCAGCAGCGCGCCGGCGACGACGAGCTGGAAGTCGGAGAAGGTCGGCGAGGTCAGGAGCCAGCCGCGCAGTTCCTCGTACAGGAACGCGCCGATCGCCGGTCCCGCCACCGTGCTCTGGCCGCCGAGCATGACCATCACCACCGCCTCGGTCGAAAAACTCAGATCGAAGGCGTCTACCGGCTGGATGAAGGCGCTCTTGAAGAAATAAAGACAGCCGGCGACCGCCGGCAGGTAGGCCGAGACGCTGTAGGCCAAGGCCTTGTAGAGCGGCGTCGGCACGCCGAGCACGGCTGCGGCGTCCTCATTCTGGCCGATCGCCAGCAATCCCAGCCCGAATTTCGAACTCTTGATGCCGTAGCTCAGCAGCAGCGACGCCGCCATGACGGCGACCAGCATGAAATAAATCGTCCACAGCGCCTGCATCGGCCCGCCCAGCGCCTGATAGGAACTCATCGAGATATAAATGCCGCTGGCGCCGCCCCAGGGCGTGAAATTCGAGACGAAGGATTGCACCGCCTGGTTGACGCCGAT
Source organism: uncultured Alphaproteobacteria bacterium (assembly GCA_963810055.1). Taxonomy (GTDB): domain Bacteria; phylum Pseudomonadota; class Alphaproteobacteria; order ATCC43930; family CGMCC-115725; genus REEB95. The sequence goes on from CAWEME010000002.1 coordinate 25,851, forward strand.
GGTGGCGAGCGCGAAGTAGAACCCGTGCAGCCGCAGGATGCCGAGGCCGAGGACCAGCGCCAGCGCGCTCACCACGAATCCTGCCGCGAGCGCCGCCAAGGCCGGCGGCCAGCCGTAATCGATGATGAGAAAGACGCCGAAATAGCCGCCGAGGCCGAAGAACACGATGCTGCCGAAATTGACGTAGCCGGCATAGCCGATCATCAGGTTCAGATTGCTGGCCAGGATGATGTAGACGGATGCGAGCACCAGGCTCTCGCGCAACCCCACGTCGTTGTGCCAGAGCGGCGCCGCGACGAAGGCCGCGGTTGTCACGACGATCACCCAGAAGAAGGGGTTTCGGAAAATGTTCAGGAAAGCCATGGGCGCCTATGAACGTCCGTGCTCACGAGCGCCGGAAGGTGAAATTGAACAGGCCGCGGGGAAAAGCGATCAGCACCAGAACGAACATCACGAATTCGATGACCGTGGTCCAGCTCACCGGCATGAAGGGCGTGGCCAGGCCCTCGATCAATCCCAGCGCGATGCCGCCCAGAAACGCGCCCGCCGGGTTGCCCAGGCCTCCCAGAATGGTGACGACGAAGCTCTTGAGCTGGTAGGCGTTGCCCGACAGCACGGTGAAGGGAAACATGGTGGCGATGAGCGCGCCCGAGACGCAGGCGAGCGCGACGCCGAGGCCGAAGGCGAGCGCCAGCACGCGCGTGGTCGGAATGCCGACCAGTTCCGCCGCCACGCGGTTGCCGGCGACGGCGCGGATCGCCTTGCCGGAGCGCGTCTTGTCGAGGAACAGAAAAAGCAGCACGGCGATGACGCCGGTGAGCGCCGCCGCCATCAAATGGGTTCCCGGGAAGGTGTAGCCCTCGTAACTCAGCCCGGGCAGCGACACCGGGATGTTGAACAGCTTGGTGCCCCACAAATCCGTGCCCAGGCCGATCAGCACCAGATTGACCGCGAAGGTCGAAAGCAGGCTCATCAACGGCGGCCGCCCGATCATGCGATGCACCGACAGCCAATAAATCAGCACCCCGGCGCCGAAGCCGATCACCGCCACCGGCGGCACGATGGCATAGGGCGAAATGCCGAGCCAGTCGCCGATCAGGTACAACGCGAACATGCCGGCGACGATCATCGCGCCATGCGTGAGGTTGACGACGTTCATCACGCCCCAGATTAGCGTCAAGCCCATCGCCGCCATGCCGTAAACCGTGCCGATCAGCAGGCCGTCGACGATGGAAGCGAATATTCCGAACATGGGGGAAAAGCGCGGGAGGGAACGGCTTCGTTCCCTCCCTCTGGGTTCAGTGGATCGGGTAGAGGATCGGCGCCGACGCTCCCGCCAACGGCCAGATCACTTCTTTCACGAGCTGGCCGCCCTTCATCTGCCACTGGGTCAGCACCATCTGGTGCACCAGTTGCAAGCCGTGGCTCGCCGGGTCGGTGGAGAACTTGCACGGGCCGAACAGCGTGGTGATGTTCGTTTTGTCGAGGGCCGCCGCCACCTTCGCCGGATCGACCGAGCCCGCCTGTTCGATGGCGTGCTGGAAGATCAACCCGGCGCCGTAGCCGCCCGCCGAATGGTAATCGGAATCCGTGCTGTATTTCGCTTTGAAGCGCTGGGCGAAGGATTCCGAACTCGGGCCGTAATTGGACTTGTATTTCACCTGCGGCGCCCATTGCGACGGCACCGAGACGCCGACCGCCGCCGGCCCCAAGGTCGCGAATTGGGCGCTGTCGGGCGCGACCAGCAGCGTCACCCATTTGATGCCCGCCTTCTGGTCGTGAATCTGCCGGGTGAGCGTGGCGCCGTCGGGATAATGGCCGCCGCCCAGAAGCGCGTCGGGCTTGGCCGAGACGATCTTGTTGATGATAGCGCTGAAATCGGTCTGGTCCGGCGGATAGGATTCGTCGAGCACGATCTTGAAGCCCATCGTCTTAGCCTGGTCGCGCGTCGCGATCGCCACCGCCTTGGAGAACGGATCGTCGGAGTAGACCATCGCGATGGTGGCGCCGGGCTTCTTCAGCTTGAGCGCCTGGAGCGCGCCGGTCAGGTAGTTGTCGGCCGGGGTATAGAGCTGGAACAGGTATTTGTTGCCGAGCTCGTAGGTCTTGGCCTCGGCGGCGCCGGCGGTGATCATCAACGCGCCGTATTGCTCGGAGATGACCGCCGCGGTGGCGGCCAGGCCGGAGGAATACGGGCTGAACAGGAACTGCGCCTTGTCCTGCACGATGAGCTGCGTGTAGAGCTGCTGCACCCGCGCGCCCTGCGACTGGTCGTCGTAGCTGACGAACTTCACCATGTAGGACTTGCCGCCCGCCTTGATGCCGCCGGCGGCGTTCACGTCGTCGCGCCACATCTCGAAGCCGCGCAGCTGCGCCAGGGAATCGACGTTGAGCGCGCCGGTTTGCGAGGTGGTGAAGCCGATGGTGATGGTGTCTTGCGCCTGCGCCTTGGACGCCAACAATGCGGGCGCGGCCAGCAACAGCGCCGCGGCCGCGAAGCGGAATAAGCGGTTCATGATACCCTCCCTGATCTTCCGATAAACATCCCTGATCCCCGGCGGATACGGGGCATGTTTGAACAACCTATAGGACATGTCGGCCTTGGGGACAAGGCGGCAAGGTTAGGCAGATGAACCGGCCGCGTTGCGGCGCAATCGCATGATTTTCGTTGATCGTGAACAGGTTAAGCGTTGAGATGAAACTGGATAGCCAGGGAGGCGGCCATGGATGTTCGCGGCAAACCCGAAAGCGGTCCGGAATCCCGTGCGCCGGTCGTGCTGCGGCACGGTGCGGATGGCGTCGCCTATCTCACCCTCAACCGCCCGGATGCCCGCAACGCGCTTTCCGTGGCGCTGATGGGCGAGCTGCAACAGGCGCTCGACGACATCGCCCTGGACGCGGCGGTGAAGGTGGCGGTGATCTCCGCCAACGGGCCGGTGTTCTGCGCCGGTCACGATCTGCGCGAGATCCGCGCCAATCCCGGCGGGCAATTTTACGAACGCGTCTTCGCGCAATGCTCCAAGCTCATGCTCTCGATCGTCAGGTTGCCCAAGCCGGTGATCGCGCAAGTCCGCGGCGTCGCCACCGCGGCGGGCTGCCAGCTGGTGGCCTCCTGCGATCTGGCGGTGGCGGCGGAAGATGCGCGCTTCGCCACGCCGGGCGTGAACATCGGCCTGTTCTGCTCGACGCCGATGGTGGCGCTGTCGCGCGCGGTGCCGCGCAAGCAGGCGATGGAGATGCTGCTCACCGGCGAGATGATCGGCGCGTCCCAAGCGCGCGACTGGGGCCTGGTCAACCGCGTCGTGCCCGAGGCCCGGCTTGATTCGGAGACCATCCAGCTTGCCAAGCAGATCGCCGCCAAGTCGCCGCTGGTGCTGAAGATCGGCAAGGAGGCGTTCTACCGCCAGGCCGAGCTGGGCCTGGCCGCAGCCTATGACTATGCCAGCCAGGTGATGACGACCAACATGCTGGCGCGCGACGCCGAGGAAGGCATCGACGCCTTCCTCGGGAAGCGCCCGCCGGTATGGGAGAACCGTTGAACCACGATTCCTACAGCGACGATTACCTGCGCGGCATTCTGGACCGCGTCAAAACCATCGCCATGGTCGGCGCCAGCGAGAAACCGAACCGGCCCAGCCATGGCGTGATGCGCTTTCTCCAAGGCAAGGGCTACCGCGTCATTCCGGTCAATCCGCTGGCCTCCGTGCCCGAGATTCTCGGCGAGAAGGTCTATAAGAGCCTTGCCGAAATCCCCGGCAAGGTCGACATGGTCGACATCTTCCGGCGCAGCGAAGAAACCGGGCCCGTCGTGGATGAAGCCATCAAGCAAGGCGCCCGGGTGGTGTGGATGCAACTCGGCGTGCGCAATGACCAAGCCGCGGCAAAGGCCGAGCAGGCCGGTCTCCAAGTCGTTATGAACCCCTGTCCCAAAATCGAATACGCGCGTTTCCACCGTGGAATCGCCTGAAGCGGTTGCCTTGACGCTGGCAAGGTAAAGAGCCAGAATTCGCGCCTTCAACCGGGGAGAAGGAAATGCCGGAGAAAAAGAAACATGGCCGCTGGAGCCGGTGGTACCTGCTGCTGCTGGTCCCGTACATCGCCTCCCTATGGGTTCCCTTCTACAACATGGCTGAGCCGTCCTTCATCGGCATGCCGTTTTTCTACTGGTACCAGCTGCTGTGGATTCTGCTGGCCGCCGGCTTGACCGCGATCGTCTATTTCGCCACCGAGTAGTGGTTGTTTCGTAAAGGGGGAGACAAGCTTTGGGTAACGTGAATTGGGTGGCGTTCACCGTCTTCGTGGTGCTGTTCGGCTTCATCACCTGGCTCGGCTTTGCCGCCGCGCGTTGGCGCAGGGGCAATCTCGAGTTGCTGCACGAATGGGGCCTGGGCGGACGGCGCTTCGGCACGATGGTCACCTGGTTCCTCTTGGGCGGCGATCTCTACACCGCCTACACCTTCATCGCCGTGCCGGCATTGGCCTTCGGCGCCGGCGCCATCGCCTTCTTCGCCGTGCCCTACACCATCATCGTCTATCCCTTCGTCTTCATGGTGTTCCCGCGGCTGTGGAAAGTGTCGCACAAGCACGGTTACGTCACCTCGGCGGATTTCGTGCGCGGCCGCTTCGGCAATCCCTGGCTGGCGCTGGCCATGAGCGTCACCGGCATCGTCGCCACCATGCCGTATATCGCCTTGCAGCTGGTGGGCTTGCAGGTGGTGATCGGCGCGCTCGGCATCGAGGGTTCGGGCGCGGCCGCCGACGCGCCGCTGATCGTCGCCTTCATCATCCTCGCCGCCTTCACCTATTCCAGCGGCCTGCGCGCGCCCGCCGCCATCGCCATAGTCAAGGACATCCTGGTCTACACCATGGTGATTGCCGCGGTGATCGTCATCCCGATCGAATTCGGCGGATTCGGCAAGATCTTCGCCGCCGTGCCGCCACAGAAGCTGCTGCTGGCGGTGCCCGGCGCCAATACCACCGGCTCCTACGGCGTCTATGTGACGTTGGCGGTCGGCTCGGGCATGGCGCTGTTCCTCTATCCGCATTCGATCACCGGCGTGTTGAGCGCGTCGAGCGGCCATGCCGTGCGCCGCAACGCGGCGCTGCTGCCGGCCTATTCCTTCGTGCTGGGCTTGCTGGCGCTTCTGGGCTTCATGGCCTTGGCCGCCGGGGTCAGCGCCATGCCGCAATTCGCCGCCGGCTTCAAGCAGTTCGGCAACAATTTCTCCGTGCCGGCGCTCTATATGTGGGCCTTCCCGTCCTGGTTCGTCGGCATCGCCTTCGCCGCCATCGGCATCGGCGCGCTGGTGCCGGCGGCGATCATGTCGATCGCCGCGGCCAATCTCTACACCCGCAACATCTACAAGGAATTCATCAACCCGCGCTGCACCGACAAACAGGAATCGCAGATGGCGAAATGGGTGTCGCTGATCGTCAAGTTCGGCGCCCTGCTGTTCATCCTGTTCATCCCGACGCAATACGCGATCTATTTCCAGCTGTTGGGCGGGATCTTGATGGTGCAAACCTTCCCGGCGGTGATCGTCGGCCTCTATACCCGCTGGTTCAACCACTGGGCGCTGCTCTGCGGCTGGGCCGCGGGCACGGCGTTGGGCGGCTGGATGTTCGTGGTGATGAATTACACCGCCACTTATCCGCTGGCCTTCGCCGGCTGGACCTTCCCCGGCTATATCGCGCTCTACACCGTGGTCCTGAACTTCGTGGTGTCGGGGGTGTTGACGCCGGTGTTCAACGGCTTGGGCGCCGGTCAGCGCCGCGACCAGACCGACGACGCCGTCGACTACGCCGGCTGAACTTCCGGTTCGCGCCTGCCTTCATGGTATTGCGCTGTAATTCGACACCTCGACCAGATTGCCGTCGGGATCGCGGAAATAGACCGAGCGCATCGGCCCCAACGCGCCGGTCTTGGGCACCGGGCCCGCTTCGATGGCGACGCCGTTGCTTTTGAGATGGGCGATGACGTCGTCCAAGGGCGTCGCGGCGATCAGACAGAAATCGCCGGATCCCGGCGCGGGCCGTTTCGCCTTGGGCTCGAATTCGTGCCCCGCGCGGTGCAGGTTGATCTTCTGCTTGCCGAAATGGAGCGCGACCCTGCCGTCGAACTCGACCCGGCGCAGCCCGAGCACGCGCTCGTAGAACCGGCAACTCGCCTCGATATCCCTGACCGTCAGGACGAAATGATCGATGCGGTCGATCGCAACCGGTGCGGTCATCGCCGCGCCTTGACGGCGCGCGCCGGCTTGGTCTCGCGCGCCACCCAATCGAGATAGGGCTTGAAACCGGCATCCACGCGGATCGCTTCGATGCAGGGGCAATCGTAGGAATGGAGCCGTTTGACCTGGGCGATGAGACGCCGGAGCCGCGCCGAGGTGGTTTTCAGGATCAGCACCGCCTCGCGGCCGCGTTGCAGCTTGCCCTTCCAGCGGTAGAACGCGGTCACGCCGCCGATGACATTGGCGCAGGCGGCAAGCCGCGCCGTCACGGCGGCGCGGCCGATCCGTTCGGCCTCCGCCCGGCTGCTGGTGGTGGCATAGACCCACATCACCGCCATGAATCCCTCCTGCCCCTGGCCCCACGAGTCGCAGCGCTTCCCCGGCCGCCGTTAGGACGCTACCATGGCGGCTTCGCAGGCCGTTCGCCAGGGGGTGGGGACTTGTCCGAAGACCAGGCGAAAGAGCCGAAGAAGCATCACAGCCCGACCGCGTCGCAACGCGCTTGGCTCAAGCGCGGCCTGGACGAGCCGGGCGGCAAGCTGCCCATGTTCGACGACCAGGGCCGCCAGATCGACCAGCGCACGGTCCAGACCTGCATCGATGCCGGCTGGGCCGAGCCCTGGATCGCCAACCCGATCAAGCCCGATTGGCAAATCTGCCGCCTGACGGAAAAGGGCCGTGGCGTCGCCCAAGGCCGCCAGGCCCGCGCCCATCCTCATCCGTCAGATGAGAAGAAAACGACTAAGACCTGAATTTATAAGATTAATAGGTCGACAAGGCGCAACGGAGAACGGCTGGGCCAAGAAATGGCTCCGCCTGGCTTTGCCAGGCAGAAAGAAAATGGTCGGAGCGGCGAGATTTGAACTCGCGACCCCTTGCACCCCATGCAAGTGCGCTACCAGACTGCGCTACGCTCCGCCCGGCCCGATTCGGCTGCCGCGACTATAGTGACGAGGCCCACCCCATGGCAACCGCACCATCGCCCCGATTATCGCCCCGGATCCGGCATTGGCTTGCCCTGCTGGGCTCGATAGGGCTGCTGGCCCTGCTCTTAGGCGCGCCGGGCGCCATGGCCCAGGCGCCATGCAACTGCGCCCCCGGCGATCTGGGCTGCCAGAGCGCCTGCCGGACCCCGCCCAAGCCGGCCGAAGCCCAGCGTGAATGCCCGCCGCCCGGCACACTCGATTGCATGCCGATCGTACCGCCGGAGCGGCAAGCCTTCTGTTCCAGGGATTACGCCGAATGGATCGGGCGCCACTGCCCGAACACCCAAATCGTCTATTGAGACGGGCGGGCCTTAGCCGCGGACTTTCTTCAATTCCTCGCGCAGGGTCAAAAGCTCGCGTCGCAGCTCGAACAGCTCGCGGCGCATGTCGTCGACCTTGTCGCCTTCCCGGACCGCGGCGGTGGTCGGCAGGCTCAGGCGCGGTATGTCGTCGGTCTTGAGCGCGCCCTCGCGCAACAGCTTCTGCACGCCCTTGATGGTGTAGCCCTGCTCGTAGAGGCATTGGCGGATGCGGCGCAGCAGCAACACGTCGTCGGGGCGGTAATAACGCCGCCCGCCGGCGCGTTTCAAAGGCTTCACCTGCGGGAACTTGGATTCCCAGAAACGCAGCACGTGTTGCGGCACCTCGAGCTCCTGCGCCACCTCGCTGATGGTGCGAAAGGCGTCGGCCGATTTGGCGTTGCGCCGCGCGGCCGAGGGCGGCGGCGGCGTCAACATCTCGGGCATGCGCATGGTCATGCGGCACCGACCGGCTTGGCCGCGCCCGGCGAGAGCGCGGTGTTGATCTGATCCTTCAGGACATGCGAGGCGCGAAACACCAGAACGCGCCGCGGGTTGATCGGCACCTCTTTTCCGGTTTTGGGATTGCGGCCGATGCGGCGGCCCTTCTTGCGCACGGCGAAGCTGCCGAAAGAGGAAACCTTGACCATTTCGCCGCGGGCCAGCGCCTGGGCGATTTCGTTCAGGACGGTTTCCACCAACTCGGCGGATTCATTCCGCGAGAGCCCAACCTCCTGGTAGACCGCCTCGCTCAATTGAGCGCGCGTGACCGTTTGCCCCGCCATCTCAGGACCCCCTTTGTCCTTTATCTATCCCGGGCCCTTGATGTTGGACCCTTGTGACGGAAACCTAGACCCCGGCCGGATATTTTGCAATTACAGCGTCTTGTGGGCAGTTCTTGAATAATGGGGATAACTTTAACCATCCCCAAACCGGCCTGGAATGCGGCCGGAATCGCGATCCGCGTCCTACCAGCGCACCAACCCGGCGCCCCAGGTCAATCCGCCGCCCATCGCCTCGAGCAGCACCAGCTGGCCGGGCTTGATCCTGCCGTCGCCGCTGGCCTCGGCCAAAGCGAGCGGGACCGAGGCCGCCGAGGTGTTGGCGTGACGATCGATGGTCACCACCACCTTGTCGCTTGCGATGCCCAGCTTCTTGCCGGTGCCGTCGATGATGCGGCGATTGGCCTGATGCGGCACCAGCCAGTCGATATCCTTGGCTTCGAGCCCGTTGGCGTCGAGCGCCTCTTGCGCCACCTCGGCCAGGCGCTGCACCGCGTGAAGAAAGATCTTCTTGCCTTCCATGCGCACATGCCCGGCCGTGCCGGTGGTGGACGGGCCGCCATCGACATAGAGCAGATCGTAGCCTCTGCCGTCGGTGTGCAGATGGGTCGAGAGAATGCCGCGCTCTTTCATGTTCGACCCTCGGCCGGCGGCTTCGCCGCCATTGACCGGCTTGGCCTCCAGCACCAGGGCGCCGGCGCCATCGCCGAACAGCACGCAGGTGCCGCGATCCGTCCAGTCGAGGATGCGCGAGAAGGTCTCGGCGCCGATCACCAGGGCGCGCTTGGCCTGGCCGCAACGCAACGCGTTGTCGGCCACGGACAGCGCAAAGATGAACCCGGTGCAAACGGCGTGGATGTCGAAAGCGGCGCCCTTGGTGACGCCGAGGCTCGCCTGCACCTTGGATGCGGTGGCGGGGAAGGTGTTGTCGGGCGTGGCGGTGGCCAGCACGATCAGGTCGATGTCGCCGGCTTTGCACTTCGCCGCCGCCAAGGCCCTTTCGGCCGCTTTGATAGCAAGATGCGAGGTGAATTCGCCCGCGGCGGCGATGTGCCGCTGGCGGATGCCGGTGCGTTGCACGATCCATTCGTCGGAGGTGTCGAGCTTGGCCGCCAGCTCGGCGTTGGTGACGATGCGCTCGGGCAAATAGGAGCCGCAGCCCAGGATTTGCGAACGGTAATTCATGGACCCCCGCCGCTTGCCGCCACGGGCAACGCGCTCATCTGCAGGATCTCCTCATGCAGCTTGTCGAGGAATCCGTTGATCTCCATGTCGCAAGCCACGCCGATGGCGTTGGCGAAGCCCAAGGCGTCGGTCGAGCCGTGGCTTTTGACGCAGATGCCCTGGATGCCCAGGAATACCGCGCCGTTATAGCGCCGCGGGTCCATCCGTTTCCTGAGTTTGGCCAGCGATCGGCTGGCGAAAACATAGCCCAGCCGGGCCATCAGCGAATTGCGGAAGGCGGCGCGCAGGAAGCTGGTATAGAGCCCCGCCGTGCCCTCGATGGTCTTGAGCGCGACGTTTCCCGTGAAACCGTCGGTCACCACCACGTCGACCGTTCCCGCGGCGATGTCGTTGCCCTCGATGAAGCCGTGGAATTTGACCGGGGCGCCCGGCCCTCGCAGGCGCAAAGCCGCGCCGCGCACCGCGTCGTTGCCTTTCATTTCCTCGGCGCCCACGTTCAGCAAGCCGACGACCGGCTGGGACACGCCCAGCACGGTGCGCGCGAACACGTCGCCCAGCAACGCGAACTGCACCAGATTTTCGGAATCGCATGCGACATTGGCGCCGAGATCCAGCATCACGCTCTCGCTCCGGAGCGTCGGCATGAAGCAGGCGATCGCCGGCCGGTCGATACCCGGAATCATCTTGAGCACGAATTTCGCCATCGCCATGAGCGCGCCGGTGTTGCCGGCCGAAACCACGCAGTCGGCCTCGCCCGCCGCCACCGCGTCGATGGCGAGCCGCATCGAGGAATTCCGCGCGCCGCGCAACGCGGCCGAGGGCTTGGCGTCGTCGGTGACGAATTCGTCGGTATGCCGGATGACGGCGTGCGCCTTGAGCTTGGGCAGCTTGTCCAGGAGCGGACGGATGCGGGCCTCGATGCCGTAGAACAGGAACTCGGCATGCGGGAAGCGCTCGTGCGCGATGGAAGCGCCTTTCACCACCATGTCGGGCGCCTGTTCGCCGCCCATGGCGTCGAGCGCGATGACCACCCGTTTGCTCACAGCCGGGTTTCCCCCGCCCGCGCGCGCGTCACGCCGTCTCGGTCGGAGCCGGAACCACTTCGCGCCCGTCGTAATAGCCGCAGGCGGCGCAGAGGTGATGCGGCCGCCTCAGCTCGCCGCAGTTCGGGCATTCGACGTAAACCGACGGCTTCAGCGCGTGGTGCGAGCGCCGCATGTTGCGGCGCGACTTGGAGGTCTTTTTCTTCGGAACTGCCATGGAATGAAACTCGGAAGTTTTGGGGGAGTTTGACCCCGGCGGGGCCGGGACGCAGTTAGGTAGCGAAAATCGGGCTTTACCGCAACCTCGTTCGCCTATTCCTTGGAATTATTCTGCTTTTTCAGGGCTGCCAGGGCCTGGAAGGGCGACAAGGGCTTGGATGCCCCTTCCGGGATCGAGGCTTCGGCGCCGGGAGCGTGGGGAAACCGGTCGAGCGCCAGCGAAAGCTGCTGGGCCACCGCTTCGCCGATATCGATGACGCCGTTTTCAATCGGCTCGATGGTTTCGGCCGCGCCGTCGAGATTGACCTCCTGCGCCTCCCCGCCGCCGCCGTAAAGCACGCTGAACCCCTCCTCGACGCGGCTTTTGACCGGCGCCAGCGTCACGACGCAGGCCTGCGTCACGTCGGCGTCGAGCTCGGCGGTCAGGCGGAAAAGGCCGCCGGGAATCTGTTCCAGGCGCACCACCGCCGCGAGCCGGTCGAGCGCCAAAAGATCGAAGCGCTTGGCGAGGGCATCGCGTTCCGCCGGGTTGGCGGCGATCTCGAAGTGCCGCCCGTCGCGCGTCAGGCGCGTGATCTCGATGGGCCGGGAGAATTCGGGCGCGGGCGACGCTTTCATGGCCCCTCCTCCGCCGCCGCCAGCGGCAGTTCGCCGCGCAGCAGATCCTCGACCGGCGCGCGCGCCAGCGCCGCTTCCTGGCGGCGCAGATAGGATGCCAAGGCCGCGAGCTGCGCGGGCGCCGGCTCGGCCGTGCCGAACAGATTGCGTTTCAGCGCCTGCTCGAGATTCTCCTCGCCCGCGAGTTCCCGCTCATAGGCGCGGATGCGGCCAAAGAAGGACTGCGCCATGGCCTTGACCTGGCGGCCGACGCCGAGATCGGAGGCGCCCATTTCTCGCAAGTTCCGGTCGAGATCGGCGAACATGATATCGAACAGCTCCTGGGAGAAACCGGCGGCTAGGGGCGCGAATTTGAGCCGCCGCAGCGCCAAGAAGGCATGGAGCGCGATCATCTCAAAACGCCCGTCGAGCGTATCGGGCACGCCCCAATGGGCGAAGAAGGCCTCCGCGCGCGAAGCCCGGACGATCTCGCCATAAAGCGCATGAACGGCGTCGAAACGGGGTTTGCGGCGGAACAGCGCGGCCAAAGTCATGTCAAAAACCCCGGATAGCCCATTGAAAGACGGGGCCTTTCAGGATACAACTTTCCGCCGACATGGAGATGTTTTTCAAGCCCCTTGATCGCCGCCGCTGGCGCCTGGCCGCGCAGCTTGGCGCCGCATTGGCGTTGGCGCTGGCGCTGGCGTCCTGCGGCATTCCGGTCGATCAGCGCGGCAATCTGCCCGACGAGCGCAACCTTTCCCAAATCAAGCCGGGCGAAACCGACAAGGCGACGGTGACGCGCCTGATCGGCTCGCCCTCCTCGGTCGCCGCCTTCGATCCCAACACCTGGTATTACATCAGCCAGAAAACCAAGACCGTGGCCTTCTTCCGCACCGACGTGCTCGATCAAGAAGTGATCGCGATCACCTTCGATGAGGACGGCAAGGTCAAGAGCATCAGCAACCGCGGCCTTCAAGACGCCGAGGCGGTGACGCCCAATCCCAACGTCACGCCGACCAAAGGCCGCGAATTCTCGACCATCGAGATGTTCCTCGGCAATTTCGGCAAGTTCGTCAACAAGAAGCCCCGCAGCGAGGACAACGGGCAATAAGCCCGCGCCTCCCCGGCCTTTCCGTTTAAAGATCAGCGCCAGAGGGTCCCGGCGCGTCAGTGCCAGGCGGCGAGTATCGCCAGCAGCAAAATCGCCACGATGTTGGTGATCTTGATCATCGGGTTGACCGCCGGCCCGGCGGTGTCCTTGTAGGGATCGCCGACGGTGTCGCCGGTCACCGCGGCCTTGTGGGCGTCCGAGCCCTTGCCGCCGTAACGGCCTTCCTCGATGTATTTCTTGGCGTTGTCCCAGGCGCCGCCGCCCGAAGTCATGGAAATGGCGACGAAGATGCCGGTGACGATCGTCCCCAGCAGCATCGCGCCCAGCGCGCTGAATCCGGCGGCCTTGCCGCCGATCGCCGAGACGACGAAATAGAGCACGATCGGCGCCAGCACCGGCAGCAGCGACGGCACGATCATCTCCTTGATCGCCGCCTTGGTGAGCAGATCGACGGCGCGGCCGTAATCGGGCTTGCCCTTGCCCGACATGATGCCCTTGATCTCCTTGAACTGGCGGCGCACCTCGACCACCACCGAGCCGGCGGCGCGGCCGACCGCGGTCATGCCCATCGAGCCGAAGAGATAGGGCAACAGGCCGCCGATGAAGAGGCCGATCACCACATAGGGGTCCTGCAAGGCGAAGCGCACGTCGAGGTCGGGGAAGTAATGGCGCAGATCGTTGGTGTAGGCGGCGAACAGCACCAGCGCCGCGAGCGCGGCCGAGCCGATGGCGTAGCCCTTGGTCACCGCCTTGGTGGTGTTGCCGACGGCGTCGAGCGCGTCGGTGATCTTGCGCACTTCTTTCGGCAGATTGGCCATTTCCGCGATGCCGCCGGCGTTGTCGGTGACCGGCCCGTAGGCGTCGAGCGCCACGATCATGCCGGCCAGGGCCAGCATGGTGGTCGCGGCGATGCCGATGCCGAACACGCCGCTCAAGAGATAGGAGACGATGATGCCGGCGCAGATCACGATCACCGGCAGCGCCGTCGACTTCCATCGAGATGGCCAGGCCTTGGATGACGTTGGTGCCGTGGCCGGTGGTCGAGCTTTTGGCGATGCTCTGGACCGGGCGGTAGGAGGTCGAGGTGTAGTATTCGGTGATCCAGACCAGAAGGCCGGTGACGGCCAGGCCGGCCAGCGCGCAACCGAACAGGTGATAGCCGGTGGTGGTGGCGCCGCCGTTCATGACCAGCGTGTCGCTCAAGCCGACCAGCTTGTAGATCGTGAACCAGATCGCTCCGGCCGACAGGATGCCGGCCGCGATCAGGCCCTTATAGAGCGCCCCCATGATGTTCTTGCTCGGTGCCGAGCCGGACGAAAAAGGTGCCGATCACCGACGCGAAGATGCACACCCCGCCGATCAGCAGCGGCAGCAGCATCATGGTGTCGCGCAAGGCGCCGTCGAAGAAGATCGCGCATAGCAGCATGGTCGCGACGATGGTCACGGCATAGGTCTCGAACAGATCGGCCGCCATGCCGGCGCAGTCGCCGACATTGTCGCCCACATTGTCGGCGATCACCGCCGGGTTGCGGGGATCGTCCTCGGGAATGCCGGCCTCGACCTTGCCCACCAGATCGGCGCCGACATCGGCGCCCTTGGTGAAGATGCCGCCGCCCAGCCGCGCGAAAATGGAGATCAGCGAGGCGCCGAAGCTCAAGGCCACCAGCGCTTCGAGAATGGGACGCGGATTGTCGACCGGCAGCGTCGAGCGCAGGAACAGGTAGTAGAGCGAAACGCCCAACAGCCCCAACCCCACCACCAGCATGCCGGTGACCGCGCCGGCGCGGAACGCCAGATCGAGGCCGGCGGCGAGGCCCTTCTTGCGCCGCCTGGGCGGTGCGCACATTGGCGCGCACCGAAATATTCATGCCGATATAACCGGCCGAGCCCGACAGCACCGCGCCGATCAGGAATCCGAGCCCGCTGCGCCAGCCCAGCGTGACCGTCAGGATAATCAGGATCACCACGCCGACCATGGCGATGGTGCGGTATTGGCGGTTGAGATAGGCCTTGGCGCCTTCCTGCACCGCGGCGGCGATTTCCTGCATGCGCGCCGAACCGGGATCGGCCGACAACACCATTTGGCTGGTCACGATGCCGTAGAGCACGGCGGTCACGCCGCCGAGGATGATCACCCAATAGGCCAAGGTCATGTCGGATATCCCCCGATCTCGAATCGTTCCGGAAAAAGCGGGCGGACCATGCCAGAACGCCACCGCCGAGGCAACCCATGAGGATTGCAGGCGGAAGGCTGGCCCCAGGCTAAGGCCCGGGCTCGGGAATCAGAAGTGGCGGTAGCCGGTTTGCGGCACCAGGGCGGGCCGGCCTTCGGCGTCGAGCACGCGGACCCCTTCCCTCTTTTCAAAGCGGCCGACCGGCGTCAGCGGCAGTTTGAGTTTCTTGGCGAGAGCGGCGAGGCGCTTTTCCGCCTTTGCGGGCGCGGCGAAGACCAGCTCGTAATCGTCGCCCGCTCCCAACGCCGCGAAAATGCGCTCGGGCTCGGCCTCAACCGCCGCGCGCGCGGGCTTGGACAACGGCAGTTTCCTGGCCTCGATGGTGGCGCCGAGCTTCGAGGCGGTGCAGACATGGCCGAGATCGGCGACCAGCCCGTCGGAAATATCGGCGGCGGCATGCGCCAGCCCCACCAGAGCGCGGCCCAATTCGAGCCGCGGCTCGGGCAGGCGGTAACGGCGGATCAGGAAATCGCGCCCGGCCGGATCGAGCCCGGCCAACTCGCCCTTGAGCGCGGCCAGGCCCAGCGCCGCGTCGCCCAAGGTTCCCGAGACATAGACCCGGTCGCCCGGCTTGGCGCCGGAACGCAGGATGGCCTTGCCCCGCTTCACCGTGCCGAAGGCCGCGACCGAGAGCGTCGCCGGCCCCGGCGTCGCGCTCGAATCCCCGCCATAGAGCTTGATGCCGAAACGCTTCTGGTCGGCGGCCAGGCCCTTGGCGAATTGCCTCGAGCCAGGCTTCGCCGCATGCCGGCGGCAGGCAGGTCACCAGCAGATAACCCACCGGCGTCGCGCCCTTGGCGGCGAGATCCGACAGATTGACCCGCAGCAATTTCTGCGCGACCTGGCCCGGCGGGTCGTCGGGCCGGTAATGCACGCCTTCGACGATGGCGTCGGTCTTGAGCACGTATTGCTCGCCCGTTGCGCCGGGAATCAATCCGACGTCGTCGAGCAGCCGCAAGCCGCCCGGCGCCGCCAGCGGCGCGAAGAAGCGCGCGATGCGCTCGAATTCATCGAGATGCGGGTTCGGCGCCATGGCGCTTCTCCCCGAGTTCGCCCGCGCGCATCCGGCGCGCCAGGCTGTCGAGCACGCCGTTGACCAGCCCCGGCTCCTTCTCGCCGAAGAAGGCATGGGCGATGTCGAGATACTCGTTGATGACGATTTCCGCCGGCACGTCCGGGCGGTGCGCCAGCTCGAAGGCGCCGCAGCGCAGAATGGCGCGCAACACGGTTTCGAGCCGGTTCGAGCGGCCAGTCCGGCGACAGCGCGGCCGAAATCGCGCGGTCGAGCTCGGCCTGATGCGATGCCGCGCCTGCGGCGACGTCGCCGAAGAATTCCTTGTCGGCTTCGCCGAAATCCTCGCCCTTGGCCCCGTCGCCGAGCCGGTGGGCCAAAAATTCCTCGATCACCTGGCGCGGCTCGGCCTGGGTCAGCTCGATCTGGTAGAGCGCCTGCACCGCGGCAAGCCGCGCGGATGTCCGCCTGCGGCCGGTGGGCGCGTTCACCGGCTCTTGTCCGAGAAACGCTGCTTCACCGCGATCATGGCGAGACAGGCCCGCGCCGCCTCGCCGCCCTTGTCCTTCTTGTCCTTGCGCGCGCGCGCCATCGCCTGGCGTTCGTTCTCGACCGTCAGCACGCCGAAGCCCACGGCCAGGCCCTTGAGCGCCAGGTCCTGGATGCCGCGCGCGCATTCGGCGCAGATCAGGTCGTAATGCGAGGTCTCCCCGCGGATGACGCAGCCCAGCGCGACGAAGCCGTCATATTTGTCCGCGGCCGCCGCCATCGCGATGGCGGCGGGAATTTCGAAGCAGCCGGGCACCTCGATCTTGTCGTAATCGGCGCCGGCCGCATTCAGTGCCGCCTGCGCGCCGTCCAGCAACGCATTGGCAATGTGCGCGTAGTACCGCGCCTCGACGATCAGGACCTGCGGCTTCTTGGCCATGTCAGCGGCCGGGTTCGATCGGCCGGCGTTCGGCCACCGTCAGGCCATAGCCTTCGAGGCCGACGATGCTGCGTTCGGTGTTGGACAACAGGATCATGTCGCGCACGCCGAGATCGAACAGGATCTGCGCGCCGATGCCGTAATCGCGCAATTCCGGCACGGTCTTGCCGGTTTCGAGGAAACCGCGCACGCGATTCGACAGCGCCGTGGGCGTGGATTCCCGCAGCAGCACGACGACGCCCCTTCCCTCCTTGGCGATCATGTCCATCGCGGCTTGCAGCAGCCCGGCGCGGCCGCTCCGGATGCTGCCCAGCGCGTCGTCGAGCACGTTGAGCGCGTGCATGCGCACCAGCACCGGCTCCTTGGTCGAGAGGTCGCCCTTCACCAGCGCGATGTGCTCGGCATAGGCGACCTTGTTGACGTAGACGATGCATCTGCCAAATGCCGCCATGAATCGCCGGAAAGTCGGTGGACAGCACGCGCTCGATGATGCGGTCGTGGCGGCGGCGATAGGCGATCAGATCGGCGATGGTCGCCACCTTGACGCCGTGCAGCTGCGCGAACGCGACCAGGTCGGCGCGCCGCGCCATGGTGCCGTCGTCGTTCATGATCTCGCAGATCACGCCCGAGGGATTGAGGCCGGCCAGGCGCGCGATGTCGACCGCCGCCTCGGTATGGCCGGTGCGCACCAGCACGCCGCCGTCGCGCGCCATCAGCGGAAACACGTGGCCGGGCGTGACGATGTCCTCCGGGCCCTTGCTCGGGTCGATGGCGGCGGCGACGGTGCGGGCCCGGTCCGGCGCGGAGATGCCGGTGGTCACGCCGTCGCGCGCCTCGATCGAGACGGTGAAGGCGGTCTGGAGCCGCGAGGCGTTCTGCTGCGCCATCAGCGGCAGTTTCAAGCTGCTCGACCCGCTCGCGCGTCAGCGCCAGGCAGATCAGGCCGCGGCCGTGCTTGGCCATGAAGTTGATCGCCGCGGGCGTCGCCATCTGCGCCGGGATGATGAGGTCGCCCTCGTTCTCGCGGCTTTCGTCGTCGACCAGGATGAACATCCGGCCGTTGCGCGCTTCCTCGATGATTTCCTCGGTCGGCGAGGCGATTTCGACGAAGCTCATGCGGGAGCCATCGCCAACAGCCGCGCGACATAACGCGCGATGACGTCGAGCTCGAGATTGACCCGATCCCCGGGTTGAAGTTGTCCAAGAGTCGTCTTGGCCAGCGTCAACGGAATCAGGTTGACGCCGAAGCGCCGCCCCTCGACCTCGTTGACGGTGAGCGAGACGCCGTCGAGCGAAACCGAGCCCTTGCTTGCTATCGACAATTCCAGCGGCCGCGGCGCTTCGAAAGTCAAGCGGACGCTGTCGCCTTCGGACCGCCGCGCCACCACCGTCGCCAGGCCGTCGACATGCCCCATCACCATGTGCCCGCCCAGCTCGTCGCCCAGCCGCAGCGAACGCTCGAGATTGAGCCGGGTGCCCACCTTCCAGCCGCCGGCGGTGGAGCGCGAACGCGTCTCGGCCGAGACCCGGACCGAGAACCAGTCCTTGCCCTTGTCGGCGGCCGACAGGCAGATGCCCGCGCAGGCGATCGAGCCGCCCGGGGCCAGATCGCCGAGATCGAGGCCGGTGGCGATGGTGAAGCCCACATCGCCGCCCGGCTGGACGGCGCGCACCTGGCCGATATCGCTGATGATTCCGGTAAACATGAACGGGCTCAATTTAGGCCGCGCGCCCGAGGGTTTCCAGCACATCCTCGCCCACCGTCTCGAGCGCCAGCCGCGCGAAGCGCGGGGCCTGGGCGGGCGTCGCCAGGCCCAGTTCCGTCAGCGCGGGCAAGCCGTCGGCGCCGACCACGCTGGGGGCGCGAAACCAGTACAGGCGGTCGACCAGATCGGCGCGCAACAGCGCGGTCGCGATGGTGGCGCCGCCTTCGACCAGCAGCCGGGTGATGCCGCGCTTGCCCAATTCCTGGAGCGCGCCGCCCAAATCGGTCTCGCCCGATGGGGTCGCCGGCGCCTCGACGATCTCGACGCCGCAGCTTTTGAAGGCGTCGCGGCGATCGCCGGATACGCCGTGACGGACCAGGAACCAGGTCGGCACCTCGCGCGCCGTCGCCGCCACCCGCGCGGTCAAGGGCACGCGAAGCGAGCCGTCGGCAACAATACGCACCGGGCTCCTTCCGCTCATGCCTGGCAATCGGCAAGTGAGATTGGGATCGTCGGCCAGCACCGTGCCGCTCCCCACCATCACCGCGTCATGGGTGGCGCGCAGCAGATGGACGCGGGCGCGCGCGGGCTCGCCGGTGATCCAGCGGCTTTCGCGCGAGGCGACGGCGATGCGGCCGTCGAGCGAGCTCGCGATCTTCACGCTCACCAACGGCATCCCTCGGCGCATCAGGGAAAAGAATCCGGCATTCACATCCTCGGCCTCGGCGGATAGCAATCCCAGCTCGACCGCGATCCCGGCGTCGCGCAGCTTTTCTATTCCTTGGCCGGAAACCCGCGGATCGGGATCTTGCGTGGCGACGACGACGCGCTTGACGCCCGCGGATATCAGCGCCTCGGTGCAGGGCGGGGTCTTGCCGTGATGGCAGCAGGGCTCGAGCGTGACGTAAACGGTGGCGCCCTTGGCGGCTTTTCTGGCGCGCTCCAGCGCCACGGTTTCGGCATGCGGGCGCCCGCCCCTTTGCGTGAAGCCCCGCGCGACGACAGCGCCGCCCTTGAGGATGACGCAGCCGACGCTCGGATTGGGCCAGGTCGAACCCAGCCCGCGCCGCGCCAACGCCAATGCCGCGCGCATCGGCCCGGGATCGTTGCTCATGCGGCGGTCCTCAGTCCCGGTCGGCGCCGAACTGGTCGATGAAATCGCCGAAATCCTTGGCCTCGCGGAAATTGCGGTAGACCGAGGCGAAGCGCACGAAGGCGACCTGGTCGAGCGTCTTCAGCGTTTCCATCACCAGCTCGCCGATCATGTCGCTTTTGATTTCGGTTTCGCCCGAGCTTTCGAGCTGGCGGACGATCGAGTTGATGGCGCGCTCGATGCGCTCGGGCTCGACCGGGCGCTTGCGGAGCGCGATCTGCACCGAACGCGCCAGCTTGTCGCGCACGAACGGCTCGCGCTGGCCGTTCTTCTTCACCACCGTGAGCTCGCGCAGCGTGACGCGCTCGAAGGTGGTGAAGCGCGCGGCGCAATTGGGACAGAGCCGGCGGCGGCGGATGGCGGCCTGGTCGTCGGTCGGCCGCGAATCCTTGACCTGGGTATCCTCGCATCCGCAGAACGGGCAACGCATTCCTTTTTCCTCCCTCTTTTTATAATTGCTCAGCCCGGCCCTTGCGGATAGATCGGGAAGCGCGAACACAAGGCCAAAACGCGCTTTTTCACCGCCGCTTCGACCGCGCCGTTGTCCTCGCCCTTGGCCGCGAGGCCGTCGAGCACCTCGGCGATCAATTCGCCGATGTGCCGGAACTCGGCCTGGCCGAAGCCGCGCGTGGTGCCGGCCGGGCTGCCGAGGCGAATGCCCGAGGTGACGGTGGGCTTTTCCGGATCGAAGGGCACGCCGTTCTTGTTGCAGGTGATGCCGGCGCGTTCGAGATGGATCTCGGCGACGTTGCCGGTGAGTTTCTTGGGCCGGAGATCGACCAGCAAAAGATGCGTGTCGGTGCCGCCCGAGACGATGGCGAGCCCGCGCGAGGATAGGGTGGCGGCGAGGATGCGGGCATTGTCGATGACGGCGCGGGCATAGGTCTTGAATTCGGGCCGGAGCGCCTCGCCCAGCATCACCGCCTTGGCCGCGATCACGTGCATCAGCGGCCCGCCCTGCAAGCCGGGGAAGACGGCGCTGTTGATCTTCTTGCCGATCTCCAAGTCGTTGCAAAGGATCATGCCGCCGCGCGGGCCGCGCAGGGTCTTGTGCGTGGTGGTGGTGACGACATGGGCGAACGGCAAGGGCGACGGGATCACGCCCGCCGCGACCAGCCCGGCGAAATGCGCCATGTCGACCATCAGGTAAGCGCCCACCTCGTCGGCGATGCGGCGGAAACGCGCGTAGTCGATGAGACGCGGATAGGCCGAGCCGCCGCAGATGATGAGCTTGGGCCTTGAAGCCTTGGCTTGGCGCTCGACCTCGTCGTAATCGATGCGCGCATCCTCGCGCCGCACGCCGTAGAAGACGCCGCGGAACCATTTGCCCGAGAGATTGAACGGCGCGCCGTGGGTGAGATGCCCGCCCGCCGCCAGCGCCATGCCGAGCGTGGTGTCGCCCGGCTGGAGCAGCGCCAGCAGCACCGTCTGGTTCGCCTGCGAGCCCGAATGCGGCTGCACGTTGGCGAAGGCGCAGTTGAAGAGTTTCTTGGCGCGGTCGATGGCGAGCTGCTCGGCCTGGTCGACGAATTCGCAGCCGCCGTAATAGCGCTTGCCGGGATAGCCCTCGGCGTATTTGTTGGTCAGGACCGAGCCCGACGCCTCCAGCACCGCGCGCGACACCATGTTCTCCGACGCGATCAGCTCGATCTGGTTTTGCTGGCGTTGCAGCTCGCGGTGGATCGCGCCGGCCAGTTCGGGATCGCTGTCGGCGAGCAAGGAGGTGAAGAAGCCGTCTTGGGCTGCGGCCGGGTTGCTGCGGGCGGTCATGATTTCGCTTCCCTTGTCTCGTTCACGACAATTTGGCGACGCGGCGGGCGTGGCGTCCGCCTTCGAAAGGCGTCGAAAGAAAAGTCTTGAGGCAATCCTTGGCGGCCTCGGTGCCGATCAAACGTCCGCCCAGCGTCAGCACATTGGCGTCGTTGTGCTGGCGCGCGAGCCGCGCGCTGGTGACGTCGTGGCACAAGGCGGCGCGCACCTTGCGGTGGCGGTTGGCGGCGATCGACATGCCGATCCCGGTGCCGCAAATCAGCACGCCGAACCGCGCCTTGCCCGTCTCGATCGCCGCCGCCACCTTCTCGGCGAAGTCGGGATAGTCGACCGATTCCAGGCTGTTGGTGCCGAGATCGAGCACGTCGAATCCCAAAGCGCGCAGCTCCTGCAAAAGAACGGATTTCAACTCATAGCCGCCATGATCGGCGGCGACGGCGACCATTTCAGCCATGACCCCGGACGCAATAAAAGCCAGCGGCGACTCTACCAGATATCGGCGTCGGGAGTCAGCCGCCTACCATCCATCGAGGCCGCCTTCGCCGACCACCCCCGGCCTGTAATCAAACCGCCGCCCTTGTCAGAACAGGCGACAGTCCCGGTTGGGGCTTTTTCAGACAAAATCCAAGAGAGCGGGCGCGATTATTGGCCCTAGTCCGGCCCATGATTGACAGGAAGCGGCGCTTTCAATATACACGCCTCGAATCTGTTCTAGTATTGAGGAATCCCGCGATGGCCGATGAAGCGCCCAGCAAAGCCGCCAAGACGGCGGACGAAGATTTCCTGCGCATGACCGCGCATCTGGTGGCGGCGTATTTGCGCAAGAACAGCGTGCCGGCGGCGCAGATCACCGAGATCGTCAACTCGGTGCACGGCTCGCTGCGCGCGATCGAGGGCAAGATTCAAGCGCCGCCGGGCGAGGCCTTGAAGCCGGCGGTGCCGATCAAGAAATCGATCACGCCGGAATACATCGTCTGCCTCGAGGACGGGCGCAAGCTCAAGATGCTGAAGCGCCATCTGCGCTCGACCTACAACATGACGCCCGACGAGTACCGCAAGAAATGGAACTTGCCGGCCGATTACCCGATGGTGGCCTCGAAATACGCGGCGCAGCGTTCCGACTTCGCCAAGAAGATCGGCCTCGGCAAGGGCGCGGGCAAGAAGAAGCCGGCCTAGTAGCCGGCGTCACAATTCGAGATTGGCGTTCTTGGTCTCCGGCGTGGCGAGGATCGCGACGATCGCCGCCACCGCGTAAAGCATCACAAGCCCCGATGTAGATATAGGCGCTTTCACGCCGTAGACTTTCAGAATCTGCCCGGCGAGAATATCGGAATGAGCCCGCCGCCATAGACCTGCGCAATCTGGTATCCGGCGCTTGCGCCCGAGGCGCGATAACGGGTCGGGAAATTCTCCGTATAGAAAGTCGGGATCGCGCCGTAGCCGAAGCCGAAGACGAAACCAAATCCGATGATGTCGGCGATCGTCGCCAGCACGAAATTGCCGGTGTTGACCAGATAGAAATAAGGGATGGCGAAGATCAGGAACACGACGGCGGCGATCAACAGGATCGTCCGGCGGTTGATGCGGTCGGCGAGCAGCGCGCCGATGAGCATGAACACCAGCATGAAGCCGGCGGCGATCAGGCCGATCGTCTCGGGCGTCGATCCGGTAAAGCCGACCGCCTTCATGTAGCTCGTGCCGAAGACGAAGTAGAGAAAGAACGCGCCGCCGAACATGGCGTTGACCAGCGAGGTGCGCAGGATGGTCAGCGGCATGTCGCGCCAGACCTGCGCGCGGGATGATCGAGGACCGCGCTTGCGCCTTGTGCTGTTCGAAGACGAAACTGTCCATCGGTGCGCGTGCGGATGACCATGCCGACGATCGCCACCAGGAAGCCGACGAAGAAGAAGATGCGCCAGCCCCAGGCGACGAAATCCTCCGGCGTCATCAGCGACTTGACGAAGATCACCGAGCCGAAGCCGAGCAACAGCCCGATCGGAATGGCGAACCCGACCCAGGCGCCCCAGAAGGCGCGGTATTTCGATCGCGCCGCCTGTTCGACCACCCAGGTCGAGGCGGTGCCGAACTCGGCGCCGAAACTGATGCCCTGCATCAGCCGGAAGACGATCAGCAGCATGGGCGCGGCGACGCCGATGCTGTCGTAGGTAGGGGTCAGGCCGATCAGCAGCGTGCTGACGCCCATCAGCACCAGCGCATAGACCATCGCGTCCTTGCGGCCGCGCCGGTCGGCGATATGGCCGAAGATAAAGGCGCCGACCGGGCGAATGATGATGCCGAGTCCGTAGACCCCGATCGCCGCCGCCGCGGCGGCAAGGCCGGGCAGCTTGAAGAAAATGCCGCCCCAGACGGTCGCCGCGATCACGCCGGTGACCAGGAAGTCGTATTGTTCGATGACCGAACCGATGATGCTCGCGAGCGCG
>CAWEME010000003.1:0-105503 GCA_963810055.1 uncultured Alphaproteobacteria bacterium
CCAGCCCGGCGAAATGCGCCATGTCGACCATGAAGGAAGGCGCCCACCTCGTCGGCGATCCGGCGGAAGCGCGCGAAGTCGATGAGGCGCGGATAGGCCGAGCCGCCGCAGATGATGAGCTTGGGCTTTTCTTCGTCTTGGCTTGGCGCTCGACCTCGTCGTAATCGATGCGCGCGTCCTCGCGCCGCACGCCGTAGAAGACGCCGCGGAACCATTTGCCCGAGAGATTGAACGGCGCGCCGTGGGTCAGATGCCCGCCCGCGGCCAGCGACATGCCGAGCGTGGGGTCGCCCGGCTGGAGCAGGGCCAGCAGCACCGCCTGGTTCGCCTGCGCGCCCGAATGCGGCTGCACGTTGGCGAAGCCGCAGTCGAACAGCTTCTTGGCGCGGTCGATGGCGAGCTGTTCGGCGGTCCACAAATTCGCAGCCGCCGTAATAGCGGCTGCCGGGATAGCCTTCGGCGTATTTGTTGGTCAGCACCGAGCCTTGGGCCTCGAGTACTGCACGCGACACGATGTTCTCCGAGGCGATCAGCTCGATCTGGTCCTGCTGGCGATGGAGTTCGCGGCGATCGCGTCGGCCAGTTCCGGATCGCTGTCGGCGAGCATCGCGGTGAAGAAGTCGTCTTGGGCTGCGGCCGGGTTGCTGCGGGCGGACATGGTTTCAACTTGCCTTGTCTCGTTCACGACAATTTGGCGACGCGGCGGGCGTGGCGGCCGCCTTCGAAGGGGGTCGAAAGGAAGGTCTTGAGGCAATCCTTGGCGGTCTCGGTGCCGATCATGCGTCCGCCCAGCGTCATCACATTGGCGTCGTTGTGCTGGCGCGCGAGCCGCGCGGTGGTGACGTCGTGGCACAAGGCGGCGCGGATTTTGCGGTGGCGGTTGGCGGCAATCGACATGCCGATCCCGGTGCCGCAGATGAGCAAGCCGAACCGCGCCTTGCCCGTCTCCACCGCTTGCGCCACCTTCTCGGCGAAGTCGGGATAGTCGACCGACGCCGTGCTGTCGGTGCCGAGATCGAGCACGTCGAATCCCAAAGCGCGCAGCTCCGGCAAAAGAACGGATTTCAACTCATAGCCGCCATGATCGGCGGCGACGGCGACGATTTCAGCCATGACCCCGGACGCAATAAAAGCCAGCGGCAACTCTACCAGATATCGCCGTCGGGAGTCAGCCGCCTACCATCCATCGGGGCCGTCCTCGCCTTCCCGCATCGGCCTCCAATGAAACCGCCGCCCTTGCCAGACTAGGCGATAGTCCCGGTTCGGTCTTTTTCAGAAAAATTCAAGACAGCGGGCGCGATTATTGGCCCTAGTCCAGCCCATGATTGACAGAAAGCAAGGCTTTCAATATACACGCCTCGAATCTGTTCTAGTATTGAGGACTCCCCCGATGGCCGATGAAGCGCCCAGCAAAGCCGCCAAAACGGCGGACGAAGATTTCCTGCGCATGACCGCGCATCTGGTGGCGGCGTATTTGCGCAAGAACAGCGTGCCGGCGGCGCAGATCACCGACATCGTCGCTTCGGTGCATGGCTCGCTGCGCTCGATCGAGGGCAAGATTCAGGCGCCGTTGGGCGAGGCCTTGAAGCCGGCGGTGCCGATCAAGAAATCGATCACGCCGGAATACATCATCTGCCTCGAGGACGGGCGCAAGCTCAAGATGCTGAAGCGCCATCTGCGCTCGACCTACAACATGACGCCCGACGAGTACCGCAAGAAATGGAACCTGCCGGCCGATTACCCGATGGTGGCCTCGAAATACGCGGCGCAGCGTTCCGACTTCGCCAAGAAGATCGGCCTCGGCAAGGGCGCCGGCAAGAAGAAGCCGGCCTAGCTCGGCGCGACATCACGCTTCGAGATTGGCGTTCTTGGTCTCCGGCGTGGCGAGGATCGCGAGGATCGCCAGCACCGCGTAGACCATCACCAGAAGCCCGATATAGATATAGGCCCTGTGAATGCCGTAGGCCTGCAGGATCAGCCCGGCGAGAATCGGGATCAGCCCGCCGCCATAGACCTGCGCGATTTGATAACCCGCGCTCGCGCCCGAGGCGCGATAGCGGGTCGGGAAATTCTCCGTATAGAAGGTCGGGATCGCGCCGTAGCCGAAGCCGAACACGAAGCCGAATCCGATGATCTCGGCGATCGTCGCGAGGACGAAGCTGCCCGTGTTGATCAGATAGAAATACGGGATCGCGAAGATCAGGAACACGACGGCGGCGATCAACAGGATCGTCCGGCGGTTGATGATGTCGGCGAGCAGCGAGCCGATGATCATGAACACCAGCATGAAGGCCGCGGCGATCAGCCCGATCGTCTCGGGCGTCGTTGCCGGTGAAGCCGACCGCCTTCATGTAGCCGGTGCCGAACACGAAGTAGAGGAAGAACGCGCCGCCGAACATCGCGTTCACCAGCGAGGTGCGCAGGATGGTCAGCGGCATGTCGCGCCAGACCTGTCGCGCGGGATGTTCGAGAATCGCGCTCTGCGCCTTGTGCCGCTCGAAGACGAAGCTGTCCTCGGTGCGCGTCCGGATGACGATGCCGACGATCGCCACCAGGAAGCCGGCGAAGAAGAAGATGCGCCAGCCCCAGGCGACGAAATCCTGCGGCGTCATCAGCGACTTGACGAAGATCACCGAGCCGAAGCCGAGCAGCAGCCCGATCGGGATCGCGAACCCGACCCAGGCACCCCAGAAGGCGCGGTGCTTCGATCGCGCCGCCTGTTCGACCACCCAGGTCGAGGCGGTGCCGAACTCGGCGCCGAAACTGATCCCCTGCATCAGCCGGAAGACGATCAGCAGCGCCGGCGCGGCGACGCCGATGCTGTCGTAGCCCGGCGTCAGCCCGATCAGCAGCGTGCTGACGCCCATCAGCACCAGCGCGTAAACCATCGCGTTCTTGCGCCCGCGCCGGTCGGCGATATTGCCGAAGATATAAGCGCCGATCGGGCGGATCATGATGCCCATGCCGTAGACGCCGATCGCCGCCGCGACGGCCGCAAGGCCCGGCAGCTTGAAGAAGACGCCGCCCCAGACGGTCGCCGCGATCACGCCGGTGACCAGGAAGTCGTATTGTTCGATCACCGAGCCGACGATGCTCGCCACCGCGACCTTTAAAATCTGCTGTTTGGTCGGAATTGCGGCTGCTTTCTTCATCCTATGTCCCGCCCGCGACCGAGCGCCATGCGGCTCAGTTCTTGAGCTCGGCGTAGCCGCCGTCCTTCCAGGCATAGACCACGTAATCGGGGCCGACCACGTCGCCCTTCTGGTCGAAGCCGATGGTGCCGATCACGGTGTTGAATTTGTTCGACTTCATCGCCTTCGACAGATCGTCGAGCTTGATCGACTTGGCGTCCGCCGCCGCCTCGGCGAAGACCTGCACCGCGGCATAGGTGTAGAGCGTGTAGCCCTCGGGATCGTAGCCCTGCTTCTTGAACTCGGCGACCACGGGCTGCGCCGCCGGCAGATCTGCGCGGATCGGGCGGGAAGGTCATCAGCGTGCCGTTGCCGGCATCGCCGGTGATCTTCCACAGATCGGTCGTCACCAGCGCGTCGCCGCCCATCAGCACGGCGTTGAGCCCCTGGTCGTTGGCCTGGCGCACGATCAGCCCGGCCTCGGTGTAATAGCCGCCGAAATAGATCGCGCCGACCTTGGCCTCCTTCATCTTGGCTGATCAGCGCCGAGAAATCCTTGTCGCCCTGGTTGATCGGAATTCGTCGATCGCCTCGGTCATGCCGAGCGGCGTTCAGCGTCTTGCGCGTCTCGTCGGCGAGGCCCTTGCCGTAAGTCGGACTTGTCGTCGATGATCGCGACCTGCTTGCCCTTGAAGCGCTCGGCGATGTAGTTGCCGGCGACCTTGCCCTGCACGTCGTCGCGGCCGCAGACGCGGAACACGTTGTTCCAGCCTTTCTTGGCGGCGTCGTCGGTGAGGCCGGGATTGGTCGAGGCCGGCGAGATCTGCAGAATGCCGGCCTCGGCATAGACCGCCGAGGCCGGGATCGAGGTGCCCGAGCAATAATGCCCGGCGACGAACACCACGCCGCTGACCGCGAATTTGTTGGCGACGCGCGACCGCCTGCTTCGGATCGCAGGCGTCGTCGCCGATGTTGAGCGCGAGCTTCTTGCCGAGCGACGCCGCCTTTGGCGTTGATGTCGGCGACCGCCATGCTCGGCGCCGCGCCGCATCTGCTCGCCGACCGCGGCGTCCGAGCCGGTGATCGGCCCGGCCACCGCGATGTGGATATCCGCCCGCGCGCCCGAAACCGTCAGAACGGCAAACGCCGCCGCCAACGCCATCCTGCCGAGAAAACGCATGTCCCGCTCCCTGCCTGTTTGCCGCCGAGGATAACAGCAGGCGGCCGTGCCGGTCTATGCCCCACCTTCCGGGCCGCCGGCGCTCACGCGCCGCCTTCCAGACCAACGGCGCTCAGGCGCCGCCTTCGAGATAGGCCGCCCGCACCTCCTCGTTGGCGAGCAGGTCCTTGCCCCGCCCCGACAGGATGATCTGGCCGGTCACCAGCACATAGCCGCGATGGGCCAGGCGCAGCGCGTGGTAGCGCGTTCTGCTCGACCAGCAGCACGGTGATCTTCTCGCTCGGCGTTGAGGTCGCGGATGACGCTCGAAGATCTGCTTGACGATCAGCGGCGCCAGGCCGAGCGAGGGCTCGTCGAGCAGCAGCAGGCGCGGCCGGCTCATCAGCGCGCGGGCGATCGCCAGCATCTGCTGCTCGCCGCCCGACAGCGTGCCGCCGCGCTGCGCCAGGCGCTCGCGCAGGATCGGGAACAGCGTGAAGACGCGGTCGAGATCGCCGGCGAAATCGCGCTTGGGTCGGCCACGACGGCGCCCGATCTGCAGATTCTCCTGCACCGTCATGCGCGGGAAGATGCGCCGGCCCTCCGGCGCCTGGGCGATGCCCGAGCCGCACGATCTCGTGCGTCGGCAGCCGGGTGATGTCGCGCGCCGTCGAAGGCGATGCGGCCCTGCGCGCGCGCGCGGCCGGCCGCAGATCGTCATCAGCAGCGTCGACTTGCCCGCGCCGTTGGCGCCGATCAGCGTGACGATCTCGCCCTCGTCGACCGTCGAGATCGACGCCCTTCAGCGCCTGGACATGCGCCGTAGAAGGCTGTGCACGCCCGGACAGACCTCGGCAGCAGCGCCAGGTCACGCGCCTCGTCGCCCTCGCCGAGATAGGCCGCGATCACGGCGGGGTCGCGCGCGCACCTGCGCGGGCGTGCCGTCGGCGATCTTCCGGCCGTGATCGAGCACCACGATGTGGTCGGAGATGCCCATGACCACGCTCATGTCGTGCTCGATCAGCAGGATGCCGATGCCGTCGCGTCGTCGCGGATCGCAGAGCAGCAGATTGCGCCAGCTCCTGCGATTTCGCGCGGGTTGAGGCCGGCGGCCGGCTCGTCGAGGCAGAGCAGCACCGGGTCGGTGCACATGGCGCGCGCGATCTCGAGCCGGCGCTGCGCGCCGTAGGGCAGGTTGCCGGCCGGCGTCGTCGGCGCGGCCGGCAGGTCGACCGCGTCGAGCCAGATGCCGCGCCTTGCTCGACCGCCGCGCGCTCGGCCAGGCGGTGGCCGGCCAGGCCGAACACCCGCCGAGCGATCGTAGCACGCTGGCGCGCATCAGCATGTTGTGCTGCGCCACGATCAGGTTCTCCAGCACGGTCATGCCGGCGAACAGGCGGATGTTCTGGAACGTGCGCGCCACGCCGGCCTCGCGCGCGATGCGGTGGCCGTGGCATGCGCTCGAGCGCCAGCGTCTTGCCGCTCGATGGGTCAGCGCGATGCTGCCCGGCGCTCGGCCGGTAGAAGCCGGTGAGGCAGTTGAACACCGTGGTCTTGCCGGCGCCGTTGGGGCCGATGACGGCGGTGATCTCGCCGCGCTGCGGCGGTGAAGGACACGTCGTCCACCGCGGTCAGGCCGCCGAAGCGCATGCGTCAGGCGCTCGACCGTCGAGCAGCGCCGGTCGTCCCGTGCCGCCAGGCGCGCTCATCGACGCGCCTTGCGGCTTGAGCCGGATCGAGGGCGCGCGCGTCGGCGACCAGGCCGCGCGGCCGCCAGACCATGATCACCACCATCGCCGCGCCGAACAGCAGCATGCGGTACTCGGTCGAAGTCGCGGACCGAATTCCGGCAGCCGTCGATCAGCACGATCGCCGCCAGCACCACGCCGAGCTGGCTGCCCAGGCCGCCCGAGCACGACGATGGCCAGCACGGTGGCGCTTTCCATGAAGGTGAAGCTCTCCGGGCTGATGAAGCCCTGGCGGGTGGCGAAGAACGCGCCGGCGAAGCCGCCGAACATGGCGCCGATGGCGAAGGCGGACAGCTTGATGTTGGTGGCGTTGATGCCGAGCGCGCGGCAGGCGATCTCGTCCTCGCGCAGCGCCTCCCAGGCGCGGCCGATCGGCAGCCGCCGCAGCCGCAGCGAACCAAGTTGGTCAGCAGCGCCAGCGCCAGGATCACGTAATAGAGGAAGATGATCCGCTGGCTCGGGTCGAACTCGATGCCGAAGAACTCGGCGAAGGTCGCCGGCCCGCCGGCGCCCGCGGTGAAGGGCAGGCCGAACAAGGTCGGCCGCGGGATGCCGGCGATGCCGTTGGGGCCGCCGGTGAGCGCTGACCCAGTTGATCAGCACGATGCGGATGATCTCGCCGAACCCAGCGTGACGATGGCGAGGTAGTCGCCGCGCAGCCGCAGCACCGGAAAGCCGAGCATGACGCCGCCAGCAGGCCGCCAGCAGCGCCGGCGAGCGGCAGGCAGTCCAGAAGCCGAGACCGAAATCGCTGCGCGAGCAGCGCGTAGGAATAGGCGCCGACGGCGTAGAACGCGACATAGCCGAGGTCGAGCAGCCCGGCCAGCCCGACCACGATGTTCAGCCCCCAGCCGAGCATGACGTAGATCAGCACCAGGGTGCCGAGATCGACGAGGTAGCGCGACGAGAACGGCAGGAAGCGGCAGCGCCAGCGCGAAGGCCGAGCCAGCACCAGGCCGCGACCGGCGCGCGTCCGCGCGCGCTTCGGCCGCGCGCCGCGGCTGGCGCGGCGCGCCGGCCGCGGCAGCGCCGGCCGCGCCAGCACGAGCCGAGCAGCAGCCGGCCGAAGAACACCGCCGCCGACGCGATCGCGACCCAGCCGAGCGCGTGACGCAGCGCCAGGCCCGGTCGGCCGCGTCGACGGTCTCAGGCCGACCAGCGGCGCACGAACAGGCCGAGCGCGACGAGCGCCGGCGAGCGCCGGCATCCTTGAGCGCGGCGCAGCGCCGCGCCGGCCGTCGTCATCAGACCTTCTCGACCTCGGGCCGGCCGAGCAGCCGGTGGGCAGGAAGATCAGCACCAGGATCAGGATCGAGAACGCGGCGACGTCCTTGTATTCGGCGCGTGAAATAGGCGGACCAGAAGGCCTCGATCAGGCCGATCAGCAGCCCGCCCAGCACGGCGCCGGGCAGCGAGCCGATGCCGCCCAGCACGGCGGCGGTGAAGGCCTTGACGCCGGCGAGGAAGCCGATGAAGAAGTCGATCGACGCCGTAATAGAGCAGGAACATCAGCCCGGCGACGGCGGCGAGCGCGGCGCCGATGACGAAGGTGAGGCAGATGGTGCGGTCGGTGTCGATGCCGAGCAGGCCGCCATCTTCAGGTCCTGCTCGCAGGCGCGCTGGCGCGGCCCAGCGGCGTCGCGGGTGACCAGCCAGGTGAACCCGGCCATCAGCACCAGCGGTCGACGACGCATGATGAGATCTGCAGCTAGCTGAGCTGCACGGCGAAGCCGCCGCTCTCCATCAGCTGGAAGCCGCCGGGGATCACCGGCGGCAGCGGCTTGACGCGCGCGCCCTGGCGTGACCTGGACGAAGTTCTGCAGCACGATCGACATGCCGATGGCGGAGATCAGCGGCGCCAGGCGGAACGAGCCGCGCAGCGGGCGGTAGGCGATGCGCTCGACCGTCCAGCCATAGACCGCGGTGAAGCGCCATCGGCGAGAGCAGCACGAGCAGCCAGCGCCAGCGGCACCGAGGTGATGCCGAGCGCGCCGCAGCACGAGAAGGCGATCAGGGAGAGGAAGGCGCCGACCATGAAGATGTCGCCATGGGCGAAGTTGATCATGCCGATGATGCCGTAGACCATCGTGTAGCCGATGGCGATCAGGCCGTAGATGGCGCCCGAGCGTCAGGCCGTTGATGAGCTGCTGCAGGAAATAGGCCATGGCCGCCCAGGTTAAGCGGTAGGGTGCCGCTCCGGTTGCCGGCAAGCGCGGCATTCGATGCCGCCCGAGCGAGGTACTCGCCGGCAGATTGCTGCGCGGTTTCCACGGGGCAAGTGGCGCCGACGGCTAGCGCTAGACGCCGCATGCGAGTGGATCGATTTGGCCAAGACGCTAGCCTGAGCCGCGATCGGTCCTGAATCGGTCATTTGGATGAATAACAGCCGCGACCGTTACGTCGCCTGGTCCGCCCCGTGAACCCCGGACCCCTCACCGCCCCCTCGCCGGAATTTGATCGGAAGTGGCTGGGCAGACCGGGCGGATTCGATTACAAGCCCGGCATGCGTTGGCTCATCCCCCCTCTCCGCGACTACAGCGGCCGCTTCTCGCCCCTGAAGACCGTGGTCTTTTTCGGGCTGTTCGTGCCGGCCGGGTTCACCGCCTATTGGTACGCCACCGACGCCTTGGGCGCGCGGCCGCTGACCGAGGCGCTGCACGAGATCGGCGACTGGACCATCCGCTTCATATTCCTGGCGCTGGCGATCTCGCCGCTGTCGCAGCTCTGGCAATGGCCGCGGCTGCAGCTGGTGCGGCGCATGATCGGCGTCATGGCCTTCGCCTATGTCGCGGCGCATCTGACGCTCTATACCACCGACGAGATGTTCAACCTCGCCAAGGTGGCGGGCGAGATCGTGAAGCGGATCTATCTCACCATCGGCTTCACCGCCTGGCTGGGATTGGCCGCGCTGGCCGTGACCTCGACCGACGGCATGGTCCGGCAGATGGGCGCGCGCAATTGGCAGCGCCTCCATCAATTCGTCTATGTCATCGGCATCTTGGCGGTGACGCATTACTTCATGCAGTCGAAGCTCAACGAATGGCAGCCGACCATGATGGCGGGATTGCTGGTCTGGCTGTTGGGCTACCGGGGCTTGCGCCGGCTTTACGGCCGTTCGCGCAAGGTGGGGCCGGTCGCATGCCGGGCTGTTGAGCCTGGTCGTGGGCTTCGGCACCATCTTCGGCGAAACCATGTATTTCTGGCTGGCTTTTCACGCGTCGCTGCCGCGCATCATCCAGGCCGAATTCTCCACCATGACCGGCATCCGCCCGGGCTGGGCGGTGCTCGGCCTGGGCGCGGCGGTGACGCTGATCGCCGCGGCGCGCGCGTTCCAGGCCAATCAGGCCAAGAAAGTCCAGCTTCGCCCGGCCGAGTGACGCGGTCGGGGCGATGCCTTGGCTTGATCGTTGATCTAGATCAATCGACCTCGACCCGATGCGCGATAAAACGTCTTGCGGACGATAAATCCGCGGTTATTGCCCTTGACCCGGTTTGGCCTTAAGAAAACCCCCATGACCGCTTCTTTCGCCCGCAACAACCCGGCCAAGCCCGCCGCAAAACCTGCGGCCGACGCCAAGCCCGCGAAATCCGCCCCCGGCGGCGGAGCCGCCAAACCAAGCAGGCCCGCTTTCGACTGGCAGGACCCGTTGTTGCTCGAAGGCGAATTGTCCGAGGACGAGCGCATGGTGCGCGACGCCGCGCGCGCCTATGCCCAGGACAAGCTCGCGCCGCGCATCCTCAAATCCTTCCGCGAGGAACGCTTCGACCGCGAGATCATGAACGAGATGGGCCAGCTCGGATTCCTCGGCTCGACCATCTCGGGCTATGGCTGCGCCGGCGTCAATTACGTGTGCTACGGGCTGGTGGCGCGCGAGATCGAGCGCGTCGACAGCGGCTACCGTTCGGCCATGAGCGTGCAATCCTCGCTGGTGATGTACCCGATCTTCGCCTTCGGCACCGAAGAGCAGCGCAAGAAATTCCTGCCCAAGCTCGCCACCGGCGAGCTGGTCGGCTGTTTCGGCCTGACCGAGCCCGATTTCGGCTCCGACGCCGGCGGCATGAAGACGCGCGCCCGTAAAGTCGACGGTGGCTATGTGTTGAAGGGCAGCAAGATGTGGATCAGCAATTCGCCCATCGCCGACGTTTTGGTGGTGTGGGCGAAGTTGCAGGACGACAAGGATGCCATCCACGGTTTCCTTTTGGAACGCGGCATGAAGGGCCTGTCGACGCCCAAGATCGAGGGCAAGTTCTCGCTGCGCGCCTCGGTCACGGGCGAGATCGCGATGGACGACGTGTTCGTGCCCGAGGCCAACCATCTGCCCGGCGTGACCGGGCTCAAGGGGCCGTTCTCCTGCCTCGACAATGCGCGTTACGGCATAGCCTGGGGCGCGCTGGGCGCGGCCGAGTTCTGTTGGTTCGCGGCGCGCGACTACACCCTCTCCCGCATCGCCTTCGGCAAGCCCTTGGCCGCCAACCAGCTCATCCAGAAAAAGCTCGCCGACATGCAGACCGAGATCACCCTCGCCCTCCATGCCTGCCTGCGCCTGGGGCGGCTCAAGGACGAAGGCAAATCGACGCCCGAGATGGTGTCCATGCTGAAGCGCAATTCCTGCGGCAAGGCGCTCGACGTCGCGCGCGCTTCGCGCGACATGCACGGCGGCAACGGCATCGTCGACGAATACCATGTCATCCGCCACATGATGAATCTGGAAACCGTCAACACCTACGAGGGCACGCACGACATCCACGCCCTCATCCTCGGCCGCGCGCAGACGGGCATCGCGGCGTTTTAGTTTTCAGGCCGCGCTCGCAGTAAATATCCCTCGTCACCCCCGCGAAAGCGGGGGTCCAGGAAAAGCTGGATTCCCGCTTTCGCGGGAATGACGGCGTTCTGGATTTTTAGCCCGTGTGAGCGGATTAATAAGAGTCTCATGCAACGACGCGCGTTCATTTGGATTACCGGCGGCGCGACGCTGATGCTGGCTTGCGCCGGTCTTTCCGCTCCGCAAGCGGGGGCCGAGGAGATCGTCGCCCTTTACCGCGCGAGCTATGCCGGCCTGCCGGCCGGCGAGGTGCGCTTCCGCTTCGCCGGCGACGGCGCGACCTACCGCTATGAGGTCGGGGTCGAGTCCGAGGGCCTGCCGCGCCTGGTCACGCATTTCCGCGGCACCGCCGCAGGCGAAGGCCGGCTCGCGGCCGACGGCCAGGCCGCGCCGCTGCGTTTCGATGCGCTTTACGATCTGCGTCAGCGGCGCGACAGCCGCATCAGCATGGCCTTCATCCGCCGCGACGGCGCGGTTTTCGCCGAGCGCGAAGCCGCGGACACCAGCCGCAAGCCGCCGCTGCCGGATCTCTACCGGCGCAACGTGGTCGATCCGATCGCCGCGATGGCGGCCATCCGCCGCGAGCTCTGGGTCCAGCTGCCCGCTCCGGCGCGCGACTTCACCGTCCCGGTTTACGACGGCGCGCGCCGCTTCGACGTCCTGGTTCACATCGTCTCGGTCGGGGGCAAGGAACACTTGATCCGCCTGCTGCTCACGCTCCGGCCCATCGCCGGCTTCAGGGCGGAGTTCGAGCGAGGATGGCGACCCCGAGAACGCATCGCGCCCGGTGGAGGCAGTGTTCACCGACGACGCCAGCCTGGTGCCGCTCTCCATGCGGGTGACGGTGTGGTACCTGCCGATGGTCGTGACCTTCGACCATTTCTGCAAGAGCTTCGCCGCTTGCGGCGCCGGGCCCTGATGCCGGGCGGCGGTCATGATTTCTTCCCGGTCGGGGTGCAAAGTTCTCCGATGCAGGTGAGCCGGCGCAACTTCGTCATTGCCGCTTCATGCCTGGCCGCGCTTTCGCCCGGGCCGGCCTTCGCCCAGAACGGCAGCGCGATGGATTTCATGAACCGGCTCGCCGGCCAGGTGGGCGTGCTGGTCGATGACCGCAACCGGCCCGAGGCGGCGCGACGGCGGGAATTCCAAATCATCTTCGACAACGCCTCCGACAACCGGGAGATGGCGCGTTTCGCGCTCGGCCGCTATTGGAGCCAGCTCGACGACGAGCAGCGGCGGCAATACATGGCTTTGTTTCCCGTCTACATGGCCGGCTATTACTGGAAGACCTTCAACATCTATTACGGCTCGGGTTACGCGGTGCTGTCCGAACGGACCGACGCCAGCGGCACCACCATCGTCCACAGCCAGATCGAACTGACCGGCGAGCGGCCGCCGATCGACGTGGATTGGTACATCATGCGCGAGAACGGCGCGTTCAAGATCGTCGACGTCGACCTCGAGGGGCTGAGCCAGAACCTGTCGTACCGCGATTATTTCACCGCTCTCATCGAGCATAACGGCGGCGACGTGTCGGTGGTGCTCGACACCATGCGCCGGCACCCCAACGGCTGAAGCGCGGCCCATCCATGACGCAAAACGGCCGGTCCCACCAAGGACCGGCCGTTTTCTTGCCAAAGGATGGATTGAGTTACGCGGCCGAGGTGAAGGCCAGGTTGCGCGAGCCGAGCTCGACCGCCTGGGTCCAGAAGCGTTCGAGCCGGCGTAGCGTCTTGTGCGCGTTGGCCAAGTCCTCGGCCGAGACCACGCCCTGGCCGAGCGCCGCGATCTGGCGGTCATGCATCTGGTTGATCTTCTCGTGCAGCGCCAGGCCCTTTTCGGTCAAACGGACGCGCACCGAGCGGCGGTCGTGGGGCGAACGTTCCTGCACGATATAGCCGTTTTCGAGCATCTTCTTGACGTTATAGGAGACGTTGGAGCCGAGATAGCAGCCGCGCAGCGTCAACTCGCCGACCGTCATCTCGAGGTCGCCGATGTTGTAGAGGATCATCGCCTGCACGTTGTTGATGTCGTGGACGCCGTTGGTGTCGAGTTCGAGCTTGATCACCTCGAGGAACTGGCGGTGAAGCCGCTCGACCAGTGCGATCACGTCCATATACGCGGTTTGCATTTTTGCCTCGGCCATGGCTTGAAACTGAATTCCAGGGCCGAGATTACGCTCTCCCGGGTTAAGACTTCATTTAAGCGAAATATCCCCGGCACTCTCGGCGAGGAATCGGGGTATCACCGGAAAATCTCCGGGAAATCCGGGCGCCCCGATCCCGCCCGTTTTAACTTTCGGTAAAGCATACCGGGAAACGGCGTGCCCCATTTTAAGGGAGCCGACATCAGGGCCGGCATAAATTCGGGCGGGAATGACGCCGCAAGGGGCAGGTTGATGTTTCGTCGTCTGGCGGAAGCGTTTATCGGTCGCGGGACGCAAGTCGAACCGTTCGGCCCGGCAAGGCTGCGGGCGCAGATCGGCCTGGCGCTGGCGCGGGCGGCCGCCACCGCGCCGCTTCGCGTCATCGACCCGAAGCAGCCGCGGAGCTGGGAGTTCGGCGGCTTCAGCCAGCACGGCGAAGACGGCATCGTCGATTATCTGTGCAGCCGGCTGCAAAACCCGGCCCGCTTTTTCTTCGAAATCGGCGCCGCCAACGGGATCGAAAACTGCACCGCCTGGCTGGCCTTCGCCCGGTCCTATGGCGGCGTGTGGGTCGAAGGCGATCCGGAGCTGTGCCGGCAGGCGCGCGCGGCCATTGCCAAAACGCTTTGGAACGTTTTCGTGGTCAACCGGTTCGTCACTCCGGACTCCGTGCCGGCGTTGTTGAAAATGTGTCCTCACCGCCAGCCCGACGTCTTCAGCCTGGACATCGACAGCATCGATTACCATGTGGCGGCGAAAGTCCTGGCTCTCGGCTGCCGGCCGAAGATCTGGGTGGTGGAATACAATTCGGTGTTCGGCCCCGAACGGCCGGTGTCGGTTCCCGACACGCCGGGTTTCAACCGCTGGTCGGCGCATCCCTCGGGCCTCTATTACGGCTGCTCGATCGGCGGATGGCGGGCGCTGTTCGCGGCCCACGGTTACGCCTTCGTCTCGGTCGAGCAAAGCGGCGTCAACGCCTTCTTCGTCGACCCGGCGGAATTTCCGGCCGGATTTACCGAGGGCTTGCGCGGCGAAACCTTCCGGAACAATGACGGCGACCTCAACGGCGCGACGCGCCCCTATCAAGACGCCGCCGGCGACGAGGTTCTCCCCGCCCGCGATTGGCGCGCGCAGTACGAGCGCATCGCGGCGCTCCCCGTGGTGGAGATTTCGCTAGCAGGCCCGGCGGCTACTGCGACTTGTGATAGCCGACCATGCCGCCCCAGATGCTCTTCTCGCAGGTCACGCGGTTGAAGCCGACCAGGCGAAACACCTCGGACAGCTCTTCCGGCGTGTAGAAATTCGAGATCGCATCCTTGAAATAACCGCGGCATTGCCGGGACGCTTCGGTCGATCCGAAAATCCACGAGGTCCAGGCCAGCGACAGGCGCAGGAAGCGCAGATAAAACCATTCGACCACGCGGTTGCTCGGTTTCAGCATGTCGCAATGATAAAACGTCCCGCCCGGCTTCAGGATGCGCAGGATCTCCGGCAATACCTTGTCCAGCCGCAGATGGCGCGACGCGGCCTGCAGCGTGACGACGTCGAACGAACGGTCCGGAAACGGCAGTTCATGCACGTCGTGAATCACGCTTTCGATGCGAACGCCGTATTTCCGGGCGCGGCGCTGGCCCTCTTCCTGCATGTTCCGGCTGCGGTCGATCGCGGTGACGGAAATGCCCGGCTCCTTGCGCAACAGCCTGATGCCGATGTCGTTGGTGCCGGCGCACACATCGAGCACCTTGTAGCCGGGTTTCAGCTTGATCGTCCGGACGAACTGCCAAACCCAGATTTCCCACAAGCCCAGGCTGGCGACGATGTTTCCCGGCCGGTAATATTTCGGCACGTCCTCGAAAACCTTGGGGATCAATTCGCCCCAAGTGCGGGAAAAGAGCGAGCGCCGGCGCTTTTCCCTTTGAAAGAAGATTTCCGGCGACATCGAAACGGATTCGACGCCTGGCATCGCGAAATTGTTCCGGTAGAGAGCCCGCCCCTTCATCCTGTTCCCCCCTGGATATCTCATGGATTCTTTGGATGAATAACCATGGATATTAACGCGACTGCCGGTGAAAACTCCACGGCGAAGATTGCTAGCTCAAGCGCCTCCGTCCATGAATGCGGGAATCTACGTATCCGATATGCGGGAATCTACCTATCCGCTAGGCGGCTATTTCCCGCCGTCAACCCCGGTCCGTGGCCGTTCGGCCGCAAAGCTTGCTTCAAGGCGCAACGCCGAGACGCTGGAGGCCCTGCCGCGACCGGGTGTCATCCGGATCAATCTGCAACGCCGCGCGGTAATCGGCGATCGCCTGATCGCGTTGGCCGAGCTTTTCGTAGATTTCCGCCCTGGTTTCGACGATGCCGGCATTCCGCGGCGCAAGCTCGACCGCCTTGTTGGCGTCGGGCAGGGCTTTGGCGTCGTCGCCTTTCAAGTGATAGGCCCAGGCGCGATTGATGAAGGCTCCGGGTTGATTGGGGTCGAAGGCCATCACATGGGTGTAGTCGTCTATCGCCATGTCGTAGTCGCCCTTGCTGTTATAGGCGATGCCGCGATTGTTGTAGGCGACGGCCAGGCTCGTCATGCTGTCGGCGCCCATCTCGATGACGGCGCTGCAGCCTTTGATTCTGAGATTGGGATCGTCGCTCGTGCAATTTGCCCAACTTTCGGCTCTCATTTCATCCTTTTTGGCCTGCTCCGCTTTCTTCTGCGCCGCCTTGTCCTGCGCCGCCTTGTCCTGCGCATCTTGGCTCTGCGCCCAGGCCGGAAGCGCGGCGAGCACGATGACCAAGCCGATCAAGATCCTTTTCAACTTTCTCATGCGCCCTCGCTCAGCCCGATGGGGCAAGTATAGGCAAAAATCGGGCGGCCCGGCTATGATCCGGAAATGGCGAAGACCGCCGCCGCGTTGCGCTTGGCCGCCGAAGGGGTGCGGGTCTATGTCTGCGCCGCTTCCGAGGAATTCTTTGCCTGGCGCGTCGTTCCCAATAGAGCGGCGCGGAACGGCCAAGAAATTCCGTCTGGACGGTCATGAAACTACCTCGGCGAAACACTGAACCCGCCGCGCCGGCGGCGCCGGGTTCTCCCTGGAGCCCGTTCCGCCACGCCGCATTCACGGTGCTGTGGAGCGCCACGCTCGTCTCCAATGTCGGCGGCTGGATGTACAGCGCGGCGTCCGGTTGGCTGATGACCAGCCTCGATCCGGACCCCTTGACCGTGTCGCTGGTCCAGGTCGCCACCAGCCTGCCGATGTTCCTGTTCGCGCTTCCCGCGGGCGCGTTGGCCGACATCGTCGACCGGCGCCGCTTTCTGATCGGCGTCGAGATCCTGATCACCGCGATCTCGGCGGTGTTCGCGTATCTGGTCTGGATCGGCGCGGTGACGCCGTTGATCCTGCTGCTCTTCACCTTTCTCGCGGGAATCGCCGGCGCGCTGGAAGCCCCGGCCTGGCAGGCCATCGTGCCGGCGCTGGTGCCCAAGCGCGACTTGATGCCCGCGATCGTCGCCAACAGCGTCAACTTCAACATCAGCCGCGTCATCGGACCGGCTCTGGGCGGCATCATCCTTGCGGCCTGGGGCCTGACATCGCCGTTCCTGCTTAATGCCGTCAGCAATCTCGGCGTCGTGGCGGGAATTATCTGGTGGCGTCCGCCGCAAAAACCCGCGCGGCGTCTGCCCGCCGAACGCTTCGCCAACGCCAACCGCAGCGGCCTGCGCTACGCGCGGAACAATCCGCATTTGCGCGCGACCTTCCGGCGCGCGGTGGGTTTCTTCCTCTTCGCCAGCGCCTATTGGGCGCTGCTGCCGCTGGTCGCCCGCAACCGGATCGGCGGCGGTCCCGAGCTCTATGGCGTCCTGCTCGGCGCCATCGGCACCGGCGCGCTGGCCAGCGCCTTCGTCTTGCCGTGGCTGCGGCAACGGCTTGGGCCGGATCTCCTGGTGGCGGCGGCCACGGCCGCAACCGCTCTCGCCATGACGCTCTATGGCTTGGCGCGCGATCCCTTTACCGCGCTGGCCGCGAGCCTGATCGCCGGGGCTTCGTGGATCGCCGTGCTTTCGGCCATCAACGTGTCCGCCCAGTTGGCGCTGCCGGAATGGGTGCGCGCCCGTGGCCTCGCGCTCTACGTCATGGTCATGTTCGGCGCGTTGAGCGTGGGCAGCGTCATCTGGGGGAAGCTGGGCGGGGTTTTGGGCCTGCCCGCCGCCCATTTCGCGGCGGCCGCCGGTCTGCTG
The DNA here is from genome assembly GCA_963810055.1 of uncultured Alphaproteobacteria bacterium. Taxonomy (GTDB): domain Bacteria; phylum Pseudomonadota; class Alphaproteobacteria; order ATCC43930; family CGMCC-115725; genus REEB95. The sequence continues at coordinate 17,239 of CAWEME010000003.1, forward strand.
CTGACCGTGCCGCTCACCTGGCGGTGGAAATTGCAGACCGCGCTCGGCGCCGATCTGGCGCCGTCGATGCATTGGCCCGCGCCGGTCACCGTGCATGATATCGATCTCGACAGCGGACCGGTGCTGGTCTCGGTCGAATACCGGATCGATCCCAAAAACCGCGCGCGTTTCCTCAAGGCGCTGGAAGCTCTCGAGCAGGAGCGCCGGCGCGACGGCGCCTACCGCTGGATGGTGTTCGAGGACGCCGCCGAAAACGGCCGGATCGTGGAAACTTTCATGGTGCAATCCTGGCTCGATCATTTGCGCCAGCACCGGCGCGTCACCAACGCCGATCGCATGGTTCAAAACGCGGTTTGGCGTTTTCACACCAAAGGTACGCCCAAGGTCAGGCATCTCATTGCCGCCGACCGCAGCCGCCCGCTCAAACGGAAAAAGCCGGTCCAGCGCGGCTGAAGGGCGACGCGGGCTCGAACCGGGACACGGCCCGCCGGCCAGCGCTCCCGGACCACAGCCTCGATAAAAAAACGCTCAAGGCCTCCCGTGCTGGACAGCTTCCGCGGCTTTCCCGTGCTGGACAACTTCCACCGGCATGTGGCTCAACTTCGCGTAGATTCTTTCCCTCCGGCGCAAAGGCCACCAATCGTAGAGAAAGATCTGCATCGGCCGCCACATCGCGACCCAGCCCGCGATCGTCAGGCTTTCGCGCAACATGCTGGCCCCGGTGCCCGTCTCTACATTGGGCAGCAATGTCCTGATGACGATAAGGCAGGCGGCCAGAAACACCAATCCGATGAACAGACTGGTGCGGCCCTGCTTTATCAGGCGCTTGAACTCCAAGTCGGCAAACTGGGCGCGGTGGGCAAAATGGTTATGAACGGCCTGCCGGACTAGTTCCTTGGGATCCTCGGCCGGCCACTGTTCCAGGTCGATGCGCAGCCTTACCGGTGCGCCGGGCGGAAACTCCTGCGCCCAGCCTACGATGAATTCTTCCGCGCGGTCGTCGAGGTCCTTCTCGATGAAGGGGGAAGGGTCCATCGAGTTGAAGAGCTGGTTCAAGTCACGTAGCTTCAGCCTGATGCTGTGCGCGTGTTCCGGATCCACTGCAACCTTGCCCGGCGAGAAAAAGCGCATGAGCAGTCTCCAGCGGTTTTTGGGTAGCGTCAGCCGCGAGGGCCGGGTTTGAACCTTCAGTTGATTCACCCTAACCAGAGTGCATCCCGAAAAGCTTAGCGCGGGTCGGAACCGCTTCAAACTACTGGCTGGGCGCTCGGCTGACCAGCTTATCTGGGGTTCCTGATGCGCCCATAACCGCCGCTGAACTCGACGATCTGCCACTACCCGTCAAACTGATCGATAATGGCGCTCGGCTGATGCTTCCCTATCTTTAATGCCTGGTGATAATTATGCATCGGGCGAAAACATGGAGCGTTCAATGCTCTCATTACGCAACCTTCCGATCGCCTTTCGCGCGCTGTTCAGCAGCTTCCTGATTCTGATCGGCGTCGGATACATGATGGCGCTGTCGTACTTGTACCTGGTTGTAATCGAGCCTCACCACCAGATGGGCGAGGGCTTGGTGGCGGGTATCGGCGACGAATATCACGGGATGCCGAAAGGAGCACCCTTGCTCGAATCGGCGCTGCTGGGGCCGATGGCCGACAAACTATCCGGTGCCGACCGCACCCGCATTCTGAATTGGATAAAGGCTGGCGCAACTATCGAGGGCTATCCGCAGGTCGAACCGATCTTCACCAATAACTGCATCATGTGCCATATGGCCAACGCCAGGTCGATCCCGCCGCTCACGAATTTCGTGGACGTGCAGAAAGTCGCAGCGGCGGACACGGGAACGAGCCTGAGCGATTTGGCCGAAGTTTCTCACATTCACCTGTTCGGCATCAGCATCATATTCTTGCTAACTGGAGCGGTTTTCGCCCTGAGTACAACGCCGATCTGGGTACGCGTATCCCTCGTTGTCATTCCCTACCTGACCATCCTGATGGATATCGGTTCTTGGTGGTTGACCAAATATCTCGATCCGGCGTTCTTCGCCTACGTCGTCGTCATCGGCGGAGCGGGCATGGGATTGGCGCTCGCCGCCCAGATTTTTATTTCATTATGGGAAATGTGGATCGAACCTCTCGAAACGGGCTTCAATAGGCTCCGGGCTGGTCGGTGATCCACCGGGCGATCTGCGGCTTCGATCATCCACGGCATCGGTCCCCAGAAGAAACGGGCGAGACGTTCGAAAACGCTGACGTGATGCTTGGCGAGAGCATTCTCGCCGTATTGGGCAAGAAGCCGTGCCGCCTCGGCTTCCGTCAGACCGGCGGCGTTCCTCGCCGCCTGGGCCGGAGCCTTTTCGCCAAGGCCTTTCTTCACCGCCGGTTTTTCTGCGCCATGTCGGCCTCTTGGTCGTTCGATTTCCTGTACCGGGGCGGAGTGAAATCCCGTCCAAGTCCTCGAGAGCGGCTAGGATTTGGTCAGCGGCTTTGGGCGTTGGCCGGGATGATAGCCCGAATCGATCCACGTCATGAAATCCTGGACCGTGCCGGTCAGATCGTCGGTCACCTTTTCGATTTCCGCCTTCATGTCCTGCCGGAAACCCGGGCCCTCGCGATTGAGCATGCGCAGCCGGTCCTCGAGCGCCTTGTAACGCCGCTCCAGTTCCTCGATCTGGCCGAATTCCTCGATCTTTTCGATACCCTTTGCTTGGCTCATCTTTTGCCGAAGCTGGGCGATGCGCGCCGCCAAAGCCGTCAGCCGCGTTTCCAGCCCTGGATGCAACCCTGTTTTTTCCATGTCACCTCTCCGCGATGCCGCCCAAGCGCGCTCCATGACGCCAATGTAATCTGGGCGGCAAACCGGTTCCGCCACTCAATGCGGTGAAGTTAATCGCTTTGAGCCTCCTTGTGGTTGATCCAAGTCAAGGCCCCAAAGGTCCGCGCCTCCGCGCAGATGGCGTACTGTTCCTAAATGAATCATTCGGAGACGTTTGACCGATGTCCGCTCCGGGTCGAACCGGGACACGGGGCCGGCTTCTTAGCACCTTGCCTTCTCCGCGGCGCTTCGTTAGCTATCGCCCCACGTCTTCGATTGGCGGGCAATAAGAAGGGGCAGGCGCTTGAATAATTGGAAAATGCCGCTGGCGGGCTTGGCCGCGCTCGCTTTGGCCGGCGCCTTGGCCGGCCCGGCCGCGGCGCAAAGCCCGGTTAAGCCGCCCGCTCCTGCTGCCGCCTCCGCTCCGGCCCCGGCGCCCGCTCCGGTTGCCGCTCCCGCCCCCGCGCCCGCTCCGGCGGTTGCTCCAGCCAAGCCGTCCGCTCCCGCCATGGCCCCGGCGACGATCGCGCTGCCGAGCCCGGCCCAGGCGGCGGCGTTATGCCGCGACAATACCGCCAACCCCAACCAGCGCATCGCCGCCTGCGGCCTGATCATCGAGGTCTATAAGGGGACGCCGCAAAGCCTGGCCATCGCCTATGCCAGCCGCTGCGCCGCCTATGACGCCAATGAGCAATACACCCAGGCCGCGCCGGATTGCGACCAGGCGATTGCGCTCGATCCCGCCAACGCCGACGGCTTCGCCACGCGCTGCAATCTGAACGACGATCTGGGCCAATACGACGCCGCCCTCGGCGATTGCAACCAGTCGGCCAAGCTCGACCCGAATTACGCCACCGCCTTCTTCAATCGCGGCCTGGTCTACGACAACATGCAGCAATACGATAAATCGGCCGCCGATTACGGCCAGGCGATCGCGCTCTATCCGGGATTCACCAAGGCCTATTATCACCGCGGCGACGCTTATCTCGCCGCCGGCCGCTTCGACGACGCCATTGCCGATCTCACCAATGCGATCAAGCTCGACCCGACCTATGCCGACGCCTATATCGACCGCGGCGCCGCCTATGACGGCAAGGGCAAGCGCGCGCTCGCCATAGCGGATTACAGCCGGGCGCTCGCGCTCGACCCGGAGGATCCGGCCACGCTCGACAACCGCTGCTTCGACCGCGCCGTGCTCGGCCAATTGCAGCCGGCGCTCCAGGACTGCAACCAGTCGCTCAATCTCCGTCCCGGCGATGACAACACGCTCGACAGCCGCGGCTTCGTCTATCTCAAGCTGAAACAGCCGGAAGCGGCCATATCCGATTACGACGCCGCGCTGGCCGCCAATCCCGAGCGCGTCAGCTCGCTTTACGGCCGGGGCTTGGCCAAGCGCATGAAAAACGACAAGGCCGGGGCGGATGCCGACATCGCGGCGGCCAAGAAGCTCGATCCCGGCATCGACAAGATCTTCGCCGCCTGGGGCGTCAAGGGCGGCTAGGCGGGCGCGGCTCAGGCGAAGGTCAATTCGCGCGCGCCCAGGCTGGCGAAATAGCTTTCGACCTCGCGCGCGGTGACGTCTTTCGGGCCGGCGTGCTGCCAGCGCGGCTTGTTGTCCTTCTCGACCACCACCGCGCGGATGCCTTCGAAGAAATCGTGGCCCGCCAGGATGTGCTGGGTCATGCGGTATTCGAGCGCCAGCGCCTGTTCGACGCTCATGCCTTGGCCGAGCTGGAGCTGGCGGAAGGTGATCTTGAGCGAAATCGGCGAGGCGCGGTCGATGGCCTGGCGCGCTTCCTGGGCCCAATCGGCGGGTTGCTTCTCGAGCGCGCCTCGGATCGCTTCGACCGATTCCTCGGCGAATACTCGGTCGATTTCGGGCTGGATATCGGGCAGCGTCGCCGGGCCGGGATCCGAGGTAAACCGGGATATCGCCGCCTCCACCTGCGCGCGGGCCTGGCCGGGCTGAAATTGGATCGCGGCCAGGGATTCGACGAGATCGTCAATCCTCGCGCTGGGCACGAAATGCGTTCCGAACCCGCAATAGAGGCAATCGGCCGCGCCGATGCGCTTCCCCGTCAGCGCCAGGTAAAGCCCCAACCGGCCGGGAGCGAGGTTGAGGAAACGCGAGGCGCCGACGTCCGGGAACAAGCCAATGAACACCTCGGGCATCGCGAATAGAGTTTTCTCGGTAACCACCCGGTGCGATCCGTTCACGGAAATTCCCGCGCCGCCGCCCATGACGATGCCGTTCATTAGCGCCACATAGGGCTTGAGGAAGTGGTGGACGCGCGCGACCAGCGAATATTCCTCGCGGAAGAAATCGGTCTTGTAGTCGCCCTCGCCCACGGCGCTCCGGCGCGCCTCATAGATCGCGCGCACGTCGCCGCCGGCGCAGAAGGCGCGACCGCCCTCGCCTTTGACGGCGATGGCGTGGATTTCCGGATCGCGCCCCCAAGCGACCAGCTGGGGATCGAAAGTGCGGTACATGGCGAGCGAGAGCGTGTTGAGCGCCTGCGGCCGGTTGAGGGCGATGAGCCCGAGCCCGCCCCGGCGCTCGATCCTTATGTCTGCCGCCGCCATGCGCGAAATCATAAAGGCGCGGCAAGAGGTTGCCTAGGACGGCCGCGCTCCTTATGATCCGCCGCCATGGACGACCAGCCGAGACGCGGCCACGCCGCCGCCAGCCGCAAGGATCGCACGCCAGGGGCATTTCCGCGCACCCGCCTGCGCCGCAACCGGCGTTTTGACTGGTCGCGGCGCCTGGTGGCGGAGCATGTCCTCACGCCGGCGGATCTGATCTGGCCGGTCTTCGTCCATGATGACAAGGCCGCGCGCGCGCCCATTCCCTCGATGCCGGGCGTGGACCGGCTTTCCATCGCGGCCTTGATCGATGAGGCGGGCAAGGCCAAGGAACTCGGCATACCCTTGATCGCGCTGTTCCCGGCGACGCCGCCCGGACTCAAAACGCCCGAAGGCGAAGAGGCGCTCAATCCCGACAATCTGGTCTGCCGCGCGGTGCGCGCGGTCAAAAAGGCGCATCCCGATCTGGGCGTGATGTGCGACGTCGCGCTCGATCCCTATACCAGCCACGGCCATGACGGCGTGTTGCGCGGCGACGAGGTCGCCAATGACGAAACCGTGGATATCCTGTGCCGCCAGGCGCTGGTCGAGGCCGAGGCGGGCTGCGATGTGATCGCGCCCTCCGACATGATGGATGGGCGCGTGGGCGCGATCCGCGATGCGCTCGACGCGGCCGGGCTGAAGCGCGTTCTGATCATGGCCTATGCCGCGAAATACGCCTCGGGCTTCTACGGCCCGTTCCGCGATGCGGTCGGCAGCAAGGGCGCGCTCGGCAAGGCCGACAAGCGCGGCTATCAGATGGACCCGGCCAATGGCGACGAAGCGTTGCGCGAGGTCGCGCTCGATATCGCCGAAGGCGCCGACATGGTCATGGTCAAGCCCGGCCTGCCTTATCTCGACATCGTCTGGCGCGTGAAAGAACGCTTCGGCATGCCGACCTTCGCCTATCAGGTGAGCGGCGAATACGCGATGCTCAAGGGCGCCATCGAGCGGGGCTGGCTCGATGCCGGCGTGGCGATGGAAACGCTGCTCGGGTTCAAGCGCGCCGGCGCCGACGGCGTGCTGACATATTTCGCGCTCGAAGCGGCGAGGATTCTCAAGCAGGGCTGAGCGCGGCGAAGAACCGCGCGATGGCGAGATCGTGCCAAGCCGCGCCGCCCTGGCCGTGATAGCCCACATGCCCGCCGCGCGCGGTCAGCACCGGACGCAAGTTCGGATTCCGTCTCCAATCGAATGCGTCATAAGGTTCGTCCGGAACCCAGGGGTCGTCGCGCGCGTGCAACAGCAGCGTCGGCACCGCGATGCCGGGCAGGAACTGACCCGACGACGAGCGCGCGTAATAGCCCTCGACGTCTTTGAATCCGGCGCGCCGCGCGCTGTAGACCTGGTCGAATTCCCACACGCTGCGCGCGCTCATCACCGCTTCGCGCTCGGCCGTTGACAGCGCCACGCCCGGCGCCACCGCCTCGGCCTTCATGTAGTGCAAAAGATAGCGCTGATAAAAATGGTTGCGCCAACCGCCGAGGCGGCGAGCGGTGCCGGCAAGGTCGAGCGGCGCCGACACCACGGCGGCCGCTTTGAGCCGGGTTTCGCCGCCGCGTTCGCCCAGATATTTGAGCAGCAGATTGCCGCCGAGCGAATAACCCACCGCCGCCAAGCCGTGCGCGGTGAGGTTGCCCGGCAAGACCGCGAACAGGCGGGCGAGATCGTTGCTGCTGCCGGCATGGTATTGCGTGTGGCAAAGTGGGCGCGAACGCCCCGCCCCGCGCAAATTGAGCCGCAGCACCGGATAGCCCTGCGACAGGAAATGCGCCGCGCTTTCGCGCATGTAGAAGCTGTCTTCGAGACCGGTGAGGCCGTGGATCAAAACCACCAGGGGCCGCGAAGCATCCACGCGGGAATGCCCGAGCATGGCGGAAAGCGTATCGCCGCTGCCGTCGTTCAAGGGAATCAAAAGCCGCTCTTGCTGGTAGAGCTCGAGCGGCGCGCGGCATTTCATCATCACGCCGCGCATGGTCTGAAGGTCCGGCCCCCACCACGGCAGACGTTGGCGGAAAGGCGGCAATCCGTCTAAGCCAACTTCAACCATGTCAGCTCGTGCTTGTTGGCATGGAGATGCAACAGCCGCGAATTCGGGATGGCGGCGAATTTCCGCTGCACGGCGAAATCGGTTTCGCCCTGGAACTTGATGGTACAAACGAAACGCCGGACATTTCCCGCCGCCAACCAACTCTCGACCAGCAATAACAAACGTTGCGGATAACATACCACGTCGGAAAACAACCAATCGACCGGGCCGACATCCTTGAGCGCCAGCGCGAAGGCGCTTGCTTTGCGGTATTCGATGGCGGGCAACGCTGCCACGTCGGGCGCCAGCGGCGCCTTGTCCACGCTGATGACGCGCGCGCCGAGCCGCGCCAGCACCCAGCTCCAGCCGCCAGGGCTCGATCCCAGATCGAGGCAGGTGTCGCCCGGCCCGGGTTTTTCGCCGATAAGCGTGAACAATTCCCACAGCTTGAGATAGGCGCGGCTCGGCGGCGCCTTCTTGTCCTCGATGAAACGCGCCTCGCCGTTGGGAAACGGGCTCGAACAGCGCGGCGCGGCAAGCAAGGTCTCGGCGTCGATCAAGGTCCAGGATCCCAAGGGCGCCGCCGGCGCGGGCGCGCCGAAGGCCAACAGCTTGGCCGAGACCTTGGGAAGCTTCTCCGCCATCAGCGCGGAGCGCCGGCGGTGCGCAAACGGATAAAGCGCCCAGTTGCGCTGTATCGCGCGCAGCTGCTTTGCCGCATCGCCGATGGACCGGATTTTCAGGCGCACCGGATCAATCCAGGTATTGGCGCTCCACGCGACCGTCCGGGCCGGGCCTTCAGCCAAAACCAGCCGGCCGAAGCTCGCGCGCGCGGTCTTTCCCAGCTCCTCCTGGAGTTCCTTGAGGAATCCTTCCGGCGCGAGGTAGGCGGTCTCAGCCACGCAGAAACTCCCGCACGATCTTGATCTGGTCCGGCGTGGTCAGCGACGGCGCGTGGCCGATGCCGGGGAACTCGACCAGACGGGCGCGCGGGCCGCGCTCCGTCATCGCCTTGGCGTCGGCCGCGCGCAGGATGTCGGACTCCGCCCCGCGCAGCACCAGCACCGGGCAAGTGATGGCGTCGTAATATTTCCAGAGATCGATATTCCTGACGAACCAGCCCTTCTTGAACGGCGCCGCGATTTTGGGATCGTAGTTCATTCCGAGCCGGCCATTGGGCTTGGTCCGCGCGCTGTGCGCCGCCATCTTCCGCCAGATGTCGTCCGGCAGATCGCCGAAGCCGGCGAAAATCGAGCGCAAGCCCTTTTCAAGCGCGGCCAGATCCTTGAAGCTCGGGTCGAGGCCGACATAGCGGCGTATGCGCTTCAGCCCCTGCTTGGCGATCAGCGGCCCGACATCGTTGATGACCAGACGGCGGATGGGCGAATCCGGCTGCGCCGCCATCAACATGCCGATGATGCCGCCCATCGAGGTGCCGACCAGATCGACGGTTTCGACCGCGAGATGCTCGATCAGCGCCGCCATGTCGGCGAGATAGAGCGGATGGTCATAGGCCATGAGATCGTCGAGCCACTGGCTGTGGCCGCGGCCGGGCATGTCCGGACAGACGACGCGGAAATCGGATGAGAGCGCCTCCGCCAGGAAATCGAAATCGCGGCCGTTGCGCGTCAGGCCGTGCAGGCACAGCACCGTGCGCGCCCGTCCTTTCGTTCCCTGGGGCCCCGTCCATTCGTAATAGGCGAGGCGGTGGGCAGGCGGTCCCGCGCAGTCGAGGGTCTTTTCAATCATCGCCACCCCAATAGATTGCGCCGCCGGTGACCGGTGTATCAAGACAGGTCATGGACGAGGCCCGTGCCATGGTTTAAGAAACACGGGATTCAAGACTGGGGGCAAGAAACGCTTCGGTCCCCAGCAAGAAAAGGTAAGGACAAAATGGCCGTCAAAGGGCCGCTCTCGGGCATCACCGTAATCGATCTTTCCCGCATTCTCGCCGGTCCCTACTGCACCTTCCTGATGGCCCAGCTCGGCGCGCAGGTGATCAAGGTCGAGGCCCCGGGCAAGGGCGACGACGCGCGCGAATACGGGCCCTTTCGCGCCGGCGTGTCCACCTATTTCGCCTCGGTCAACCGCGGCAAGCAGTCGATCGCGCTCGATTTGCGCAAAGATTCCGATAAGCGCATCCTCGACAAGCTGTTGGAGAAGGCCGACGTGCTGGTGGAGAATTTCCGCCCCGGCACCATGGAGAAATTCGGCTATGGCTGGGACACGCTTCACGCGCGTTACCAGCGGCTGATCTACGCCGCCGCCTCGGGCTTCGGCCATACCGGCCCGTCCTCCGGCAACCCGGCCTATGACATGGTGGTACAGGGCCTGGGCGGCATCATGTCGGTCACCGGCCACAAGGGCCAGCCGCCGGTGCGGATCGGCATGTCGATCGGCGACATCGGCGCCGGGCTTTACACCGCCATCGCGGTCAATGCCGCGCTGCTCCACCGCGAAAAGACCGGCGAAGCCACCAAGGTCGACATCGCCATGTTCGATTGCCAGCTCGCGCTCCTGGAAAACGCGATCATGCGCTACACCGTGACCGGCGAGATCCCGGGGCCGCTGGGCGCGCGGCATCCCACCATCACGCCGTTCGAGGCATTTTCCACTTCGGACAATTACATCATCATCGCCGCCGGCAACGACGCCCTGTTCAAGCAATTGTGCGACGCGCTCGGCCGGCCCGAAATGGCCCGGAACCCGGATTACGCCAGCAACGACCTGCGCTTGCGCAACGAGCCGCAATTGAAGGCCGAGATCGAGCTGGTGCTGCGCGCCAAGCCCGCTGCCTTCTGGCTCGATCTGTTCGACAAGGCCGGGATACCTTCCGGGCCGATCAACAATATCGCCCAGGCCCTCGCCCACCCCCAGGTGGAGGCCCGCGGCATGCTGGTGACGGTGAACGATCCCGCCGCCGGCCCGCTCAAGCTCGCCGGTAATCCGCTCAAGATTTCTGGATTTGCCGAGCCTAAAGCGCATGATCCCGCGCCCCAGCTCGATGCCGACCGGGCCGCCATCCTGAAAGAGCTGGGGCTTTAAGCCACGCCCCATCCCGGCTTACACTCGGCCCAAAGCCGGCATAAGCCTTCAAGCCCTAGGGAGCCAGCTCATGCTGCAAAATCGCTTGTCGCCCGTGCTCGATCCGCGCGCCTTGGCGCGCGAGATGTCGAACAAGCTCTTGATCGACGGCGCCATGGTGCAGGCCGCGTCGCGCAAGACGTTCAAGGTGGTCAACCCGGCCAATCAGGAAATCATCGGCGAAGCCGCCGACGGCGCGGCGGCCGACGTGGACGTCGCAGTCAAGGCGGCGCAGAAAGCGCAAAAGGCCTGGGCCAAGCTTGCTTCACGCGAGCGCGGCAAGCTGGTGCAGGAATGCGGCCGCTTGCTCGGCGATCATGTCGAGGAACTGGCGCGGCTCATCACCTTGGAAACCGGCAAGGCGATCCGCACCGAGAGCCGGGTCGAAGCCGGGGTTTTCGCCGACATACTGGTTTTCTACGGCGGTCTCGGCTCGGAACTGAAGGGCGAGACCGTTCCCTTCAAGCCGGGCATGCTGACCATCACCCAACGCGAGCCGATCGGCGTGGTGGGGGCGATCATTCCCTGGAACGTCCCGCTCCTGCTGATGGCGCTCAAGATCGCGCCGGCGATGGTCGCCGGCAACGCCGTGGTGGTGAAATCCGCCGAGGAGGCGCCGCTCGCCGTGCTGCGCGCCTGCCAGATCATGAATCAGGTTCTGCCGCCCGGCGTGCTGAATATTCTCTCGGGCGACGGGCCGCAATGCGGCGCGCCGCTGGTGGCGCATAAGGGCGTCGGCAAGGTCACCTTCACCGGCTCGGTCGAAACCGGAAAAATGGTCTACGCCGCGGCCTCGCAGAAGCTGATTCCGGTGACGCTGGAGCTGGGCGGCAAGAGCCCGATGGTGGTGATGGGCGACGCCGATCTGGATAAGGCGGTCGAGGGCGCGATCGTCGGCATGCGCTTCACCCGCCAGGGGCAAAGCTGCACCGCGGCCTCGCGCATCTTCGTCCATGAATCGATCCACGACGCCTTCGTCTCGAAGCTCAAGGCCAAGGTCGATGCGATGAAAATTGGCGATCCTCTGGACGAGGCGACCGATATCGGCACGATCATCTCCAAGGGCCAATACGACAAGGTGATCGCCTATATCGAATACGGCGAGAAAAGCCCGGGCGCCAAGGCCAATAAATGCTCTTCCATGCCCAAGGACGCGAAACTGGCCAAGGGCTATTTCGTGCAGCCGGTGATCTTTACCGGCCTGTCGAACGACAACAAGCTCGCGCGCGAGGAAATCTTCGGGCCGGTGACCTGCGTCATCAAGTTCAAGGATTACGAGGACGCCATCCGCCAGGCCAACGACACCGAATTCGGCCTTGCCGCCACCATCTGGACCAAGGATCTCAAGACCGCGCTCGACGCCACCCAGCGGCTCGAGGCCGGATTGGTGCAGGTGAACCAGAATCTGGTGGTGCAGGCCAACATGTCCTATGGCGGCGTCAAGAGTTCGGGCCTCGGCAAGGAAGCCTCGCTCGAATCCATGCTCGAACACTTCACCCACAAGAAGACCATCATCCTCAATCTCAGTTGAAGAAAACCCGGCGTAAAAAAAAGGCGCCGCGGCGCCTCCGTTCGTCTTTCCGCCGGGTCGCGCTGGGATTTCTGTTGCTGGTGCTGGCCTTCGTCATCGGCGCGGGCGGCGTGGGTTATCTCTGGCTCAGAAGTTCGCTGCCGCAAACCAGCGGCAGCCTGGTTCTGCCCGGCCTTTCCGCCGCGGTTTCGATCAGCCGCGACGTCAACGGCATTCCCACCATAACCGCGCAAAACGACCGCGACGCCGCCTTCGCGCTGGGATTCCTCCACGCCCAGGACCGGCTCTACGCCATGGATTTGATGCGGCGCTATGGCGCTGGAAGACTGGCCGAATGGTTCGGCGAAACGGCGGTGCCGATCGACCGTTTCACCCGCATGCTCGGGCTCTACCGCGCGGCGCAACAGCAATACGACGCGCTTTCGCCCGAGCTGCGCGCGGTGTTCGACGCCTATGCCGCCGGCGTCAACGCCTTCCTCGCCACGCGGCGCGGCGCGCTGCCGCCGGAATATTATCTGATCGGCGCCGCGCCCGAGCCTTGGACGCCGGCGGATTCGCTGGTCTGGGGCAAGATCATGGATTTGCAATTGACCGGAAATTATCGCGGCGAGCTGCAACGCGTGCGGCTGTTGCAACGGGTTTCGCCCGGCGATCTCGACGTGCTCTATCCCCCCTACCCCGATGACGCGCCCACGCCCACGGGCGAACGCGCGCTGCTCGACGGCTTGCCTGCCGATGCGTTGGCCGCCGCGCTGCCTCCCGGCGACGACCGGCCCGTGCGCGCCTCGAACAATTGGGCGGTGTCGGGAAAGCGCAGCCGGTCGGGCAAGCCGATCCTCGCCAACGACACGCATCTGGCCTTCGCCGCGCCGGGCATCTGGTATCTGGCGCGCATCAAGACGCCGGCGCTCGATCTGGCCGGCGTCACCGCCCCGGGCGCGCCCTTCATCTTCATCGGCCACAGCGACCGCATCGCCTGGAGCTTCAGCACGACGACGAGCGATGTCGAGGACCTCTTTATAGAAAAACCCGATCCCGACGATGCCAGCCGCTATCTCGCGCCCGGCGGCACGCTCCCTTTCGACGTGCGGCGGGAGGAAATCCAGGTGCGCGGCGCTTCGCCGGTTACGCTCATCATCCGTTCTACGCGCCACGGCCCGGTCATTTCCGACCTCGCCGGCCTGAATGTGCCGGGCGGCGAGATGCTGGCGCTCTCCACCACCTGGCTCGGCGGCGACGACCGCACGCCCGAGGCGATCTGGCGCCTGGGACGCGCCACCAACTGGAGCGAATTCCTGGCCGCGCTGAAGGATTGGACGGCGCCGCAGCAGAATATCCTCTATGCCGACGCCGCCGGCCATATCGGCTTCTTCGCGCCGGGGCGCGTGCCGATCCGCGCCAAGGGCGACGGCTGGCTGCCGGCGCCGGGCTGGAGCGGCGAATACGACTGGACCGGGTTCATTCCCTTCGGCGAATTGCCGAGCGCCTTCGATCCTCCGCTGCAACGCCTGGTCACCGCCAATAACCGCATCGTGCCCAAGAGCTACCCCTATTTCCTCAGCCGCGACTGGGATTTGCCCAACCGCGCCGAGCGCATCGCCGCGCTGCTCGACAGCGCGCCCAAGCAATCGCCCGATACCATGGCGGCGATTCAGGGCGATACGCTCTCGCTCATGACCCACGACCTGCTGCCTTTGATGCTTATCACCCTGCCTTCCAATCCGCGCGCCCAGGCGGCGATGGACCGGCTTCGCGCCTGGGACGGACGCATGAGCCGGGACAGGATCGAGCCGCTGCTCTTCAGCGCCTGGCTGCGCGAGCTCAACCGCACGCTGTTCGCCGCGAAACTCGGCCCCGCTTTCGCCGATTACTGGAGCCTGCGTCCCAATGCGGTGCGCGCCGTTCTCACATCGCATCCCGATTGGTGCGGCGCTTCCGGCTGCGGCTCGGCTCTCGCGCTATCGCTCGACCGCGCGCTCGACGATCTCGCGTCGCGTTACGGCTCCGATCCCGCCGCGTGGAACTGGGGCAAGGCGCATCACGCCATATTCGAACATCCGCTGTGGTCGAAGCTGCCGCGGTTGAAGGACTGGCTGACGCCGAGCATCGCCGCCGACGGCGGCATCGACACGGTCAATGCCGGCGCCTTCTTCGTCCGCGACGACGACGCGCCCTTCGCCGAGCGCTTCGGCCCGGTGATGCGCATGATCGTCGACATGGCCGAGCCGGGAGATGCCCGTTTCATGGTGGTGCCGGGGCAATCGGGCAATCCGCTGTCGCGGCATTGGGACGATCTGCTGACGCCCTGGCGCAACGTGGAGTACGTTCGTTTCGGCGGCGATACCAGCGGCGGCACGCTCGTGCTTTCGCCGCCCTGAGCGGCGACCCGGCCGCTAGGCCTCGACGATGTAGAGCCGGCCCGATGCCGCGGCCTTCTTGCGCAGCGCAATCGCTGCCTGGTAATCTGCCGATTCATAAAAGCGCTTGGCGGCATCGAGGCTGGGGAATTCGAGCACGACCACCCGCTTGGGCGGCGCGCCTTCGAGCGACAGGGTCTTGCCGCCGCGCGCGATGTATTTGCCGCCGTGGCGGGCGATCGATTCACTGGCGGCCTTTTTATAAGGCTCGTAGGCGGCGGCATCGGTAACGTCGATTTCGGCGACGAGATAGGCAGTCATGCGATTCTCCCTGTCGGTTCCATGCGTTTCCAATTCCCAGGAGTCCTTCTATAGCATTTTAAACATGAACCGGCTTGGGCTTGCACCCAGACCGTTCCGCCGTCCATAATCGGCCGGTAGGAGGGTGGCAGGATGCCCGAAGGCCGCGGCGGCTCGTCGAGAGTGGCGATCGAACTGATTCCGCCACAACATTTCTTCGCCACCGGCACGCTGCCCTGCCCTTACGTCGCCGGCCGCGGCGAGCGCAAGCTCGTCACCGAGTTGTACGGCAGCGGCGCCGCCAAGCTTTACAATGATTTGTCGCGCGCCGGCTTTCGCCGCAGCCATGCGCTGGCTTACCGCCCCGCCTGCTCCGGCTGCTCGGCTTGCGTGCCGGTGCGCATACCGGTGTCGGATTTCGCCGAAAGCCGTTCGCAACGCCGCATCCGCAATTTGAACCGCGATCTGGTGGCATCGGCCGAAACTCCGCATGCCGATCACGAGCAGTTCCGCCTGTTCCAGCGCTATCAGCGCTCGCGCCACGCCGACAGCGACATGGCGGCGATGACCTATGGCGATTATCGGGCGATGATCGAGGACAGCCCGCTTTTGACCCGGGTTCTGACCTTGCGCGAGGCAAGCGGCGCGCTGCGCGGCGCCTGCCTGGCCGATGTGCTCGATGACGGGATTTCCGCGGTCTACAGCTATTACGATCCCGAGGAAGGCAAGCGCGGTTTCGGCACCATGCTGGTGTTGGCGCTGGTGGACGAAGCCCGGCGGCGCGGTTTGGCTTACGTCTATTTAGGCTATTGGATCTCGGCCAGCCCCAAGATGGCCTACAAGGAGCGCTTCCGGCCGCTCGAAGCCTTGACCGGCGGCGCCTGGCAGCGCATGGAGTAGCCGCGAATCGCGTGAAGAAACTTACTTAGCAATCTGTATTTGAACAATTTTATGCGACGCAGCCTATTCCGCGGCGGAACGCACGCCGAGATGCCGCAGGCAGCGGTCGATCCACTGCGCCGTCAGCTTTTCCTCGAGCGCATTCTGCCCCAAGCGGTCATGCAGGCATTTGAAATCGACCCGATCCAGCGGCTGATCCTGGTTGAAGCAGGAAAACACCGCGGTTTCGGCGCCGGTGGCCGGGTCCTTCTGCATTTGCAGGCACTGGGCGCAGATCTCCTTCATCATGCATTGCATCGGCGAGTTGATCGAGGCGATGGCGCGGTGGCCGGGTTTCAAGAGTGGCTTGAGCGCGCCTTCCCGCGCCTGCCCCACCGCGTTCATCATGACGTCCGAGCCGATGACGATGATCCTGTCGATCTGATCCAGCGGAATCGGGGCGAGCCCTAACCCGCCCGTTCCATAGGCCGAAATCGCCGCCACGATATTGCCGACGAAGGCGCGGTCCTGCTTGCGGGCCGGAGTAAATCCCGGCGCCTGGTCGCAGCACCACACCACCGTGTCGGCGCAGGCCTCGATTTCGGCCACCTTGTAGCGGTCCGCCAGACGCTTGTAGCCGGCGAAATAGAGCACCGTGGAGCCGTTTTCGCGCAGCGCCTTGCCGATCGACAGCAGCACCGCGTTGCCCAGCCCGCCGCCGGCCAGGAGGACTTTCTCGCCGGAGGGCGTTTCGGTCGGCATTCCGGTCGGACCCATCAGGATCACCGGATCGCCTTTTTTCAGCAGCATGCAGAGATCGGACGAACCGCCCATCTCCAGGACGATGGTGGAGATCAGGCCCCGGTCGCGGTCAACCCAGGCGCCGGTCAGCGCCAAGCCCTCCATGGCCAGGCGCGTGCCGTCGATAAACGGGCTTTGGGTCTCGTAATTCTGCAAGCGATAGAACTGCCCGGGATGGAAGGCGCGCGCCGCGGCAGGCGCCTTGACCACCACTTCGACGATGTTCGGCGTCAGGCGGATCATCTCATGCACCGTGGCGCGCAGCTCATGGTTGAGCCGCGCGATCAATTCCGCCGGCATCGGTCCGGACGGCTTGCGGCGGAGGAGCATGCGGCTCACCACCGGATAGCCTTGCTTGGCGCCGCCCATCGCCTTCACCACATTACCCGAGAATGACGGGTGCAGATCGCCGAAGAAGCTGATGGCACGGCCATCGGCGGCAAGGCTCATCAGCACATGGACCGCCGCCGGCTTGGCCACCGGCTCCGGGCTGGCGGGATTGCCGTCCTCGTCGAGCGCCTGGAAATACTTGCCATCGAGCACGACATGAGACGGATCCTCGCGGCCCAGCACGGTGTTGGGCTGGGTCCCGGCCGCGACCAGGATGGTGCGCGCCGGAAGGGAAACGCGTTCGGGCTTGGCGGCGCCGTGGCGCATCAAGGTGAGCGAGGCGGCGTGGCCGAAGCCGTCCAATTCCACCGCCTCCGGCGCCAGGCCCTCGGCGAAGCGGATGCCCTCTTCCATCGCCTTGGCCACTTCTTCGTGATTGAGGGTATAGCTCGGCGCATCGATCAGGCGGCGGCGATAGGCGATGGTGACGCCGCCCCAGCCGTCGATCAGCTCGATGATCCGGGGCGCGCGGCCCGCGCGTTTGGCGGTTTCGCGCTCATGGCGGATGGCGCGGGCATGGGCGATGAACTCCTCGGCGATAACGGTATCCTCGGCGCTCCAGCTCGCGCGCACCGCGCTTTCGCCCCGTTCGGATACCAGGATTTCATAGCGCTTGAGGAATTTCTCCACCTGCACCGGATAATAGGCGAACAATTCGGTGGCGGTGTCGATCGCGGTCAACCCGCCGCCGATCACCACCACCGGCAAACGCACGGTGAGATTGGCGAGGCTTTCGGTCTTGGCCGCACCGGTCAACTGCAAGGCCATGAGGAAATCCGAGGCCTGGCGCACGCCGCGCGCCAAACCGTTCTTCATCGGCACGATGGTCGGCCGCCCGGCGCCGGCGCAAAGCGCGATGTGGTCGAAGCCCAAAGCGAAGGCATCGTCGATGGTCAAGGTGCCGCCGAAGCGCACGCCGCCGAACATGGCGAATTCTGCGCGCCGTTCCAGCAGCAGGCGGATGAGTTTGAGAAAATTCTTGTTCCAGCGCACGGTGATGCCGTATTCGGCCACGCCGCCGAAACCCGCCATGACGCGGTCGTCGAGCGATTCATAAAGCTCGTTCACGTCGCGCACCGGCTTGAAGGCATGGCGCGATCCCGTTACATCGACGCCGGAAATTTCCTTGGGCAGCGGTTCGATCTTCAGGCCGTCGATGGCCGCGACATGGTGGCCGTCATTCATTAAATGATGAGAGAGAGTGAATCCTGCTGGGCCCAGCCCCACCACCAGCACCTTGTAGCCGGTTTCCGGCTTGGGCACGGGCCGGCGCAGATTGAGCGGGTTCCAGCGCGTCAGCAAGCCCGTAGATCTCGAAGCCCCAAGGCAGATGGAGAACGTCCTTGAGCGTGCGCGTCTCGATCTGCGGAATATCGACCGGCTCCTGCTTCTGATAAATGCAGGACTTCATGCAGTCGTTGCAGATGCGGTGACCGGTGCCGGCGACCATCGGATTATCGATAATGGCTATCGCCAGCGCGCCGACCGAATATCCCCGCGCTTTGGTCATGTTCATCTCGGATATTTTTTCTTCCAGGGGGCAGCCGGCGAGCGTCACCCCGAACGCGCTTTTCTGGAAGACGCCGCTTTTCTTGTCCTTGAGGCCGCGGGCACAGCTGTCCTTGCCCTGTTCGTGACACCAGATGCAGTAATTCGAATGGTCGAGCGCGGCGGTCAATTCCATGCCCGGATCAGTGAGCGCGAAGCCCTCGCGCCGCCGCCACCGTGAAGGCGGAAAGCGCAGCGCGGCGGCGTCTCCCGCTTTGACCGTTTCGGCCGCGATCAGATGCAACGGGTTGGTCTTGTGCGGAACCTTGAACAGCACGCCGTCACGATGCTTCGTCTTGCCCGCCGCGGACAGCGTAGCCCAGGCGGCGTAACGCGCGGCCAGATCAAGCTCGGCGGCGTGTTTCGTCTCGTCGTCCATCCAGGCAGCGACATGCTTGGCGAAGACCGGTTCGGTCAGGCTTTCGCCGAAAATCTTTTCGAGATCGCGCGCCAAGGCCGGACCGTCGATGGACGCCGCCTGCTCCGGCCCCAATGCCTTGACCGCGCGGCGCTGAACGAAGAGCCGCTTGACCCGGTAGAGCGGCGCGAGAGCGCCGTGGCCCGCCTGAAGCGCGCGCATCTCGCCCGATATGCCGAAAAGATTGCCGATGAAATCTTCCAGATGCGGCGCGAGTTCGACCAGCAAATCGGATTCCGCCTTGGCTGGAAGCGCGTCGGGATCGGCGCGCGCGGCCGCGAGGCGTTCTGCCAGTGCAGCCGCGACGGATTTGAGATGAGCGAGGAAAGCGGCATCGAGCCGCACAAGCCCTTCGCGCCGGTACAAATCCTCGAAAGCCAATCCGTGTTTTAGCCGGAGTTCGGTCATTGCAATGCAGTATCGGCGGAACGCGCCGTCGATATAACCCCAATTTTCCTGTGGAAGTGGAACAATTCCACTTCTGAGCGGCGGTGCTTTCTACGCGAGCGTACGGCTTATGCCAAGACGCTCTTTGTCGCGTTCAATCAATAGCCCAGCGCCATGCCGTCCTTGCGCGGATCGGAGCCGCCGGTGAGCGTGCCCTTGTCGTGATCGATCCAGATCGCCTGCGCCCCGCCCAGCGGCTTGTCCTGCCGCACGATCTTGTGGCCGCGCCGCGTCAAATCCTGCGCGACGTCTTCCGCAATGCCGCGCTCCAGTTGCAGCACGCCGTCGAAGGCGAAGCTGCGCGGCACTTCGGCCGCCGCTTGCGGGTCGAGGCCGCGATCGAAAATCTGCGACAGATAATGCGCGTGCCCGTTGGCCTGGTAATGCCCGCCCATCACGCCGAAAGGCATCACCGTCTTGCCATTCTTCATCACCAGACCGGGAATGATGGTGTGCAGCGGCCGCTTGCCGGGCGCGATGGCGTTGGGATGGCCGGGCGTGGTGCGGAAGGTTTTGCCCCGGCTGTGCAGCAGCACGCCGCTTTTGGGCGCCAGAATTCCGGAACCGAATTCATCGAACAGCGAATTGATGAAGGAAACGGCGTTGCGCGCGCGGTCGACGACGCAGAGATAGACCGTGTGCTTGTGCTCCACTTCGTCCCAGAATACCGGCTCGGAGGCGCGGTCGAGTCTGATCTTGGCGCGCACCCCGGCGGCATAACCGTCGGAGAGCAAACGCTCGACCGGCACTTTCGTGTGCTTGGGATCGCCGAAAAAGGCGTCGCGCGCGCGATAGGCCGCCTTGGCCGCCTCGGCGTGAAGATGAATCCGGTCGGCCGTGGAGAATTTATCGCCGCCTAGCTCGTAGCCTTCCAGCGTGCGCAGCATCATCAGCGCGCCTAGGCCCTGGCCGTTGGGCGGGCATTCGAACACCTGGTGGCCGCGATAGGACGTCGAAACCGGTTCGACATATTCGCTTTTCTGCGCGGTGAAATCCTCGAGCGTGTGCAACCCGCCCAAGGCGTTGAGCTTGGCGACGATGTCTTGCGCGACGGGACCTTCGTAAAAACCCGCGCGGCCTTGCTTGACGATGCGTTTCAGGGTCTCGGCCAGCGCCGGCAGCCGCAAGGTCTGGCCCAGACCCAGTATGTGGCCGCCGGGCGCGAACACCGCCGCGGCATCGGGGTCGGTCATGACGTTCTGCTGATAATTGGCGAAGTCCCAGGCGACGCGCGGCGTCAGCCGGACGCCGCGTTCGGCAAGATCGATCCCCGGCCGGAACAGTTCGGCGAGATCCTTGCTGCCGTAATCGCGGTGCAGGGTGAGCCAGGCATCGACCGCGCCCGGCACGGTGACGGCATGGGGCGAGTTGAAGGGAATGGTCTCCATGCCGCGCGCGGCGAACCATTCCGCCTTGGCCTTGGCCGGCGCGCGGCCGGAACCGTTCAAGGCCCTGGGCAAACCCGATTTGGGCGAATAGAGCACGAAGCAATCGCCGCCGGTGCCGGTCATTTGCGGCTCGGCCACGCAGAGCAGGACCGCCGCCGCCAGCGCCGCGTCCACCGCGTTGCCGCCGGCGCGCAACACCTCGACCGCCGCCAGCGTCGCCAGCGGATGCGAGGTCGCCGCCATGGCCTCACTCGAAATCGCCGGAGATCGGCTCAGCTGTTGAAAATCGCGCATTCCATTCCTCAAAAAAGCCCGTATCCATGCCACCCGCGGACACGGCGAGGCAAGGGCCATCATACGACTTGCCGCGCATCGTCGCTTTCCCTAACGTCGCGGCTTTCTATCAACCGGGAGGAGAATGCCCCATGTCCGCCGCTCAACCGAATTCGCCGCTGTTTGCCAAGGGACTTGCCGTGCGCCGCGAGGTGCTGGGCGCCGATTACGTGGACAAGTCGCTGGCCGATGCCGACGACTTCATGATGGCGTTCCAGAAGCTCACCACCGAATGGTGCTGGGGCGAGATTTGGGCCCGGCCCGGCCTGCCGCGCAAAACCCGTTCGATGCTCAATCTTGCCATGCTCACCGCGCTCAACCGCCCGGCCGAGCTCAAGCTGCATCTGCGCGGCGCGCTCGCCAACGGCGTCACCCTCGAGGAAATCAAGGAGATATTCCTCCAGACGGCGATCTATTGCGGCATCCCGGCGGCGCTCGAAAGCTTCAAGACCGCGCGCGAGGTGTTCAAGGAGCGCGCACGCTGACGCGCGCCTGACATGCCGCGATGGCGCTTGTGGCAAAAGGCAGTTTTGCCTAAGTTTCGCCCGAGGAGATTCGGTGCCATGATGGACGCCTATGTCTATGACGGTTTGCGCACGCCCATCGGACGCCATGCCGGCGTGCTTGCGCCCGTCAGGCCGGATGACCTGCTCGCCGGGGTGATCGCGGCGCTGATCGCGCGCAACCCCTTCAAGCCCGAGGATTACGAAGACGCCATCATCGGCTGCACCAACCAGGCCGGCGAAGACGCGCGCAATGTCGCGCGCCACGCGGCCCTCCTCGGCGGATTGCCGGTCGAGACCGGCGGCTTGACCGTCAACCGGCTGTGCGGCAGCGGCCTCGCCGCGGTGCTCGACGCCTCGCGCGCCGCTTCCTGCGGCCAGGGAAATCTCTTCGTCGCCGGCGGGGTCGAGAGCATGAGCCGCTCGCCCTACGTCATGTCCAAGTCCGAAAGCGCCTATAGCCGCGAAACCAAGCTGTTCGATTCCACCATCGGCGCGCGCTTTCCCAATCCCAAGATCGGCAAGAAATTCGGCGAGGACACCATGCCGCAAACCGCCGACAACGTGGCGCGCGAGCACGGCATTTCGCGCGCCGACAGCGACCGTTTCGCGCTCGCCTCCCAGGAGAAATACGCCAAGGCCAAATCCGCCGGTTTCTATGCCGGCGAGCTTTTGCCGGTGAGCGTGCCGGGACCGAAGAAAGGCACCACGGTTTCGGTGGACCAGGACGAGCATCCCCGCCCCAACACCACCATGGAGCGGCTCACCGAACTCAAACCGATTTTCGCGGGCGGCGTGGTCACGGCGGGCAACGCCTCGGGCATCAATGACGGCGCTTGCGCGCTGCTGGTCGGCACCCGGCAAGCGGGCGAGAAGGCCGGCAAGGCGCCGATGGCCCGCATCGTCTCGGCCGCCGTCGCCGGCGTGCCGCCGCGCGTCATGGGGCTGGGGCCGGTGCCGGCCTCGAACAAGGCGCTGGAGCGCGCCGGCAAGACCTTCAAGGATATGGACGTGATCGAGATCAACGAGGCCTTCGCCAGCCAGGTGCTGGGCTGCCTCAAGATCCTGGGCCTCGATTTCGCCGACAGCCGCATCAATCCCAATGGCGGCGCCATCGCCATCGGCCATCCGCTGGGCGCCTCGGGCGCGCGGCTGGCGCTGACGGCAATAAGGGAACTCGAACGCCGCCAGGGCCGTTATGCGCTCGTCTCCATGTGCATCGGCGTCGGCCAGGGCATCGCCGCCGTCATCGAGCGCGTGGGCAACGGCAAGGCTTAGACCGCCGGAGCCGACAGCTTCTTCCAGTCATTGGCGAGAGACAGTTTCGGCTCGGTGAGCTTTTGCAACTGGGCGAGATCGAGGCCGTCCACCATCTCGCGCACCACCAGCCCCTTCTCGGTCACGTCGATCACCGCCAGATTGGTATAGATGCGGCTGACGCATCGGGCGGCGGTTAGCGGATAGGTGCAGCTCTGCTTGATGCGAGGGCTCCCTTCCTTGGTCGCGTGTTCCAGAATAACGCGCACCTCTTTCGCGCCCACCGCCAGATCCATCGCGCCGCCCACGCCCGGCAGCGCGAGGGGATCGTCGGTGATCCAGTTGGCGAGATCGCCCGCTTCCGACACTTCGAGGGCGCCCAGCATCGCCAGATCGATATGCCCGCCGCGGATCATCAGGAAGGCGTCGTTGTGGTGGAAATAGCAGCCGCCGGGCACCAGCGTGACGAGCTGCTTGCTGGCATTGATCAGATCGGGATCCTCCCGGCCCTTGGCCGGCGCCGGCCCCATGCCGAGCAGGCCGTTCTCGCTGTGGAAGATGATCTCGCGCCCGGCCGGGATGTAGTCCGCGCACAACGTCGGCAAGCCGATGCCGAGATTGACCACGGCGCCGCTCTCGATGTCCTGCGCGGCGCGCCACGCCATCTGGCGGCGGGACAAGGGCTGCATGACCTCTCTTCCCTCCCCTTATACCACGACCAGGCGGTCGACGAAAATGCCGGGCGTGACGATGGTTTCGGGGTCGAGCGTACCCAGCTCGACCACCTCCGATACCTGCGCCACGGTGAGCGAGGCGGCGGAGGCCATGATCGGATTGAAATTCCGCGCGGATTTCCGGTAGACCAGATTGCCCCAACGGTCGCCCTTGAGGCCGCGGATCAGCGCCACGTCGCCCTTGAGCGGCTTCTCCAGCACGTGCAACCGGCCGTCGATTTGCTTGGTCTCCTTGCCGGCGGAGAGCTTGGTTCCCGCCGCGGTCGGCGTATAGAAGCCGCCGATCCCCGCCGCCGCCGCGCGCATGCGCTCCGACAACGTGCCTTGCGGCACGAGTTCCAGCTCGATTTTGCCCGCCTTGTAGGCCGCTTCGAACACTTGCGCATCGGTGGTGCGCGGATAAGAGCAGATCACCTTCCTGACGACACCGGCCAAAATCAGCGCGGCGATGCCGGTCTTGCCGGTGCCGGCGTTGTTGGCGACGATGGTGAGATCCTTCACCCCGAGAGTAATCAGAGCCTCGGTCAGTTCGATCGGCTCGCCCACCGAGCCGAAGCCGGCGACCAGCACGGTCGATCCGCTCTTGATCCCCGCCACCGCCGCGGCGAGGTTCTTCACCCGCTTGTCGATCATGTCAGAAGGTTACCCGGTCGCCGCCCTTGAGCGACAGCATCTCGCGCGCCTCCTTGGCCGAGGCGATTTCGAGCGACAGGTTTTCCAGGATGAGACGGATCCGCCGCACCTGCTCCGCGTTCGATTGGGCGAGCTTGCCCTTGCCGATATAGAGCGAATCCTCGAGACCGACGCGGACATTGCCGCCCATGATCGCGCCCATGGTGATGAGCGGCAGCTGGTGGCGGCCCGCCGCCAGGATCGACCAGTAGAACTGGTCGCCGAACAGCTTGTCGGCGATGCGTTTCATATGACTCAGATTGTCGGGATCGGCGCCGATGCCGCCCAATATGCCGAAGATGGTCTGGACGAAGAGCGGCGGCTTGACCAGCTTGCGGTCGAGGAAATGGGCGAGCGTGTAGAGATGGCCGACGTCGTAGCATTCGAATTCGAAGCGCGTGCCGTGGCCTTCGCCGAGATCCTTCAGGACGCGCTCGATGTCCTTGAAGGTGTTCTTGAAGATGAAGTCGCGCGTCATCTCCAGGTATTTCGGCTCCCAGTCGTATTTGAATTCCTTGTAGCGGTTGAGCATGGGATAGAGCCCGAAATTCATCGAGCCCATGTTGAGCGAGCACATCTCGGGCGACGCCTTCATCGGCGCCGCCAGGCGCTCCTCCACCGTCATGTTGTGGCCGCCGCCGGTGGTGATGTTGATGACCGCGTCGCAGGCCTGCTTGATGCGGGGCAGGAATTGCATGAACACGGCGGGATCGGGCGTCGGCCGCCCGTCCTTGGGATCGCGGGCGTGGAGATGGAGAATGGCGGCGCCGGCCTCGGCCGCCTCGATCGCCTGCTTCGCCACCTCGTCCGGCGTCAGCGGCAGATGCGGGCTCATGGTCGGCGTGTGGATCGACCCCGTTACCGCGCAGGTGATGATGACCTTGCCCGAACGCGCCATGAATCCCTCCCCGCCGGCCCCGTCTTTGAGAGGGCCTTATCTTTTATATCTAGTCGTTGGCGTGGATGAAATCCCGCAATTGCGGATAGATCTCCTCGCGCCAGCGCCGCCCGTTGAACACGCCGTAGTGGCCGACCTTGGGCTGGACATGGCGCCGCTTCCTGCGCGATTTCAGCCCGGTGAGCAATTCGTGCGCGGCCGATGTTTGACCAACCGCGCAAATGTCGTCGTTCTCGCCCTCGACGGTCAAGAGCGCGGTGCGCGCGATCGCCTTGGGCTCCACCTTCCGCCCGCGCGAGACGAACCGGCCCAGCGGCAAGGCATGATCCTGGAACACGCGTTTCACCGTTTGCAGATAGAAATCGGCCGACAAATCCATGACCGACATGTATTCGTCGTAGAATTTCTTGGTGGCAGCCGGCGCTTTCGCCATCGCCTTCGACCAGGTGACGGAACAGATCGACATGGGCGGTGACGTGGTGGTCGAAATTCATGGTCATGAACCCGGCCAATTGGACGAAACCGGGATAGACCCTGCGGAAGGCGCCGGGATAGCGCGCCGGCACCGTGGCGATGACGTTGCGCTCGAACCATTCGAGCGAGCGCGTGGTGGCAAGCCGGTTGACGGAAGTAGGATTGACGCGGGTATCGATCGGTCCACCCATCAGGGTCATGCTTCGGGGCTGGGCGGGGTCGCGCTCCGCCGCCATCAGCGCCACCGCCGCCAGCACCGGCACCGAGGGCTGGCACACCGCGATGACGTGCAAATCGGGCGCGAGCTCCCGCATGAATGCGATCATCAGATCGATGTGATCGTCCAAGTCGAAGCGGCCATAGAGCATCGGTACTTTGCGCGCATTGGTCCAATCCGTGATGTAGACGTCATGGTGCTGGAGCAGCGTTTCCACGGTCCCGCGCAGCAACGTGGCGAAATGGCCCGAGAGCGGCGCCACCACCAGGATGCGCGGCCCCGGATGCTTGACGTTCTCCTTTTTGAAGTGGAGCAGCGTGCAAAAGGGATGGCGCGCCACCACCGTTTCGCGGACATCCACGGTCTTGTCGGCTATCTCGACGCTCTTGATGCCGAAGTCCGGGCGTTCGTGCCCCATGCCGGCGCGCGCCACCATCTCGCAGGCGGCGGCGGCGCTGCGCACCATCGGATGATAGGCGAAAAGCGGCCAGGGCTGTGACAGCAGCCCGCGCGCGGTTTGCGCCAGAAAACGGAGCGGGGCCAAGGCGTCGCTTTGCGCCTGATAGGTCTCGTACAGCACGAACCGGGTCTAGTTCTCTCCGCTGTCCGGGTCAAGGAAACAAATATTGCACTGCAATAAAGGGCCTTTTACTGCCCAATTCGTGAGCATTCATGGCCCATTAACCGGATTACGCCAATTTGACACGGATATTAAGGCTGCGAGTCGAGATTCGATTGATGAACGCAACGCCCAAGCGAGTGGGGCTCCCCGCCGAGCCGCTCACTTCTTCGAACGCGCCTGAAAGCGTGATCGAGGCACGGCTGGCCGCGGCCGAAGCCAAGCTCGCCGATGCCGAGGAAATTCTCGGCGATGCCTTGCAGAGTTCCTTGAGCTGGATCTGGGAATCCGACGAGAACCACTGCTTCATCCGCATCCTGGGACCGGTCGAGGCCGTCTTGGGAATCAAGCCGGAGATGCTGATCGGAAAAAAGGCCGACGATTTCTCGCGCGCCGCCCAGGATCCGAGCGTGCAAAATCACTTCAACACCATCCAGCAACGCAAGCCCTATCGCGACGTCGTAACCTCGATCGACACGCCCAAGGGCATCCGTTTCATCAAGGCAAGCGGCAAGCCGCTTCACGACGCGAGCGGTAAATTCCTCGGCTACCGAGGCACCGGTTGCGACGTGACCGAGCAGGTGCAGAGCGAACGCCGCGCCAATGAAGCCAATCGCCGCTTCATGGAGGCGATCGAAAACGTTCCGGCCAGCCTGATGCTGTGCGACCGCGAGGATCGCATCGTCTTCTGCAACAGCGCCACGCAGCGTTATTTCCCCACCGCCGCGCATCTGCTCGTCCCCGGCACCAAATACGAGGATCTGCTGCGCGCCCACGCCGCCAGCGGATTTGTCGCCGAGATCGGCAAGGATTTCGAGGGCTGGATCCAGCAGCGCATGCAAACCCACCGTTCCGGCAACACCAACTTCTCCCGCTCTTATAGCGACGGCCGTTGGAGTCAGATTATCGAACGCCGCACCTCGGAGGGCGGCATCATCGGCATCCGCATGGATATCACCGAGCTCAAGAAGCGCGAAAAAGAGCGTAAATCCGCGCGATCCCAGCTCAGAGACGCCATCGAGACCATGCCGGCATCCCTCATTCTCTATGATCGCGAGGAGAAGATTCTGCTCTGCAACCATCAGGCGGAGAAATTCTTCCCGGAAATCGCCGATCTTCTCGTACCTGGAATTACGATCGAAGAGCTGACCCGCGCGCGCTATCGCCGTCTCCGTCCGGAAGCATCGGCGGAAGAAATCGAGCAGTTGGTGCAGAAGCGGTTGCAGCAGTTCCGCAACCCCGGCGTCACCCCGCCCGATCAGCTCCCCGATGGCCGCTGGACCCAGGCCTTCGAGCGGCGCACCGCCGATGGCGGCACTGTATGCGTGCGCATCGACATCACCGAGCTTAAGAAACGCGAAAAAGAGCTGCAGGAAGTCGCCGCGAAATTCCAGCGCAGCCAGGAGCATCTCGATCGCGCGCAGAGGATTTCTCGCACCGGCAGTGATGAGCGGAATCTGATCACCGGCGAGGGCGAATGGTCCGATACGACTTATGAGATCTTCGGTGTCAGCCGCGAGAGTTTCGTTCCGACTTACTCCAATTTCCTCAGCATAGTTCATCCCGACGACCGGCACATCTGTCTTGAGGCGCGCCAGGACATCGATGCGGGCAAGGCCCTCAAGTCCTATGAATACCGGATCATCCGCCCCGATGGCCAAGTGCGCACCATCTACCGCGAAACCGTCGTGAAATACGACGAGCATGGCAAACCCGTGGGCTATACCGGCACGCTTCGCGATGTCACGGAACTGCGCGTGGCCGAGGAAGCGGTCAGGCAGAAGACGCGCGAGATTGAGGAGCGCGCCGTTGAACTGCAACGTTCCAATGCGGAGCTCGAGCAGTTCGCCTATGTCGCCTCGCACGATCTGCAGGAGCCGCTTCGCATGGTGGCGAGCTATTGCCAGCTGTTGCAGCGCCGCTACAAGGACAAGCTCGACAACGACGCCAATGAGTTCATCGGCTTCGCCGTCGAAGGCGCCAACCGCATGCAGCGCCTCATCAACGATCTGCTGGGTTATTCGCGCGTCGGCCGCAAGGGCGGCAACCCGGAGAATATCCAGGCCGCCGACGCGCTGAAGACCGCGCTCGCCAATTTGCAGGGCGCAATATCCGAAAGCGGCGCCAAGATCGAGTTCGACGCATTGCCCGCGATCCACGCCGACCGTACCCAGATCTCCCAATTGTTCCAGAACCTGATCGGCAATTCGATCAAGTTCCGGCGCGGCGGCGAAAGCCCCCTCATCCGCATCTCGGCCGTGCCCGAGGGCGGATTCTGGCACTTCACGATCGAGGACAACGGCATCGGCATCGAGAAGGAATATCTCGACCGCGTATTCCTGATCTTCCAGCGCCTGCACGAGCGCAACAAGTATCCCGGCACCGGCATCGGTCTCGCCATTGCCAAGAAGGTGATCGAGCACCACGGCGGCCGTATCTGGATCGAGTCCACGCCCGGCCAGGGCAGCAAGTTCAACTTCACTTTGCCGACAGCTTCCAAAACGGAGAAAGTCTGATGCACGACGTCATTCATAGCCGCCCCATCGAGATTCTGCTGGTCGAGGACAACCCCGGCGATGCGCGCCTGACGCAAGAGGCGTTGCGCGAGGGCAAGATCCGCAACAATCTTCACCATGTGAAGGACGGCGTCGAAGCGCTGGCCTTCCTCAAGCGCGAGGGCGCCTACGTCAAGGTGCCGACGCCGGATCTGATCCTGCTCGACCTTAACCTGCCCCGCAAGGACGGGCGTCAGGTACTGGGCGAAATGAAGGAGGATCCGCGGCTCCGTCTTATCCCGGTGGTGGTGCTCACCACCTCGGAGGCCGAGAAGGACATCGTCAAGAGCTACGAGCTGCACGCCAATTGCTACATCACCAAGCCGGTCGATCTCGAGAAGTTCATAGAGATCGTCCGCGCCATCGAGAGTTTCTGGCTGGCGGTGGTGACTCTGCCAAGCCACAATCCGCAGCTCGCCGCGTTCTAAGGCAAGTCGAGGGATTTCGTCAGGTGCTGAGCAAGGCGAACATGGCCTCCACGGCCGTCCTGCGCATCCTCCTGATCGAGGACAACCCGGGCGATGCGCGGCTGACGACCGAGCTTTTGCGCGAGGCCGGTGTGCTTACCTTCGAATGCGTCTGCGCCGATAGCCTGGAGCGCGGCCTCATTCTGCTGCTCGAGCAGGAATTCCAGATCGTCCTGGCCGATTTGTCGCTGGGCGACGCCAGCGGCATCGAAGTCGTCAAGCGGCTGCACGAACGGCATCCCACATTGCCGATGATCGTGCTGAGCGGCCTCGAGGACGAGACCGTGGCCGTGAACGCGCTGCACGAAGGCGCGCAGGATTACCTGGTCAAGGGTCAAGGCGACGGCCACCTCATCAGCCGAGCGATCCGCTATGCCATGGAGCGCAAACGCGCGGAGGCGCAATTGATCGAAGCCAAGAACAGCGCCGAATCGGCGAACCGGGCTAAGTCGGAATTCCTCGCGAATATGAGCCATGAGCTGCGCACGCCCTTGAACGCCATCATCGGCTTCTCCGAAATATTGCGGCAAGAAGGCCTCGGGCCTTTGGGCCACGCTTCTTACCGCGACTATGTGCGCGACGTGCATGAGAGCGGCGTCCATCTGTTGAAGATCATCAACGACATCCTCGATCTGTCGAAGATCGAGGTCGGCCGCCTTACTCTCGATGAAGTGCCCATCGACGTGAGGGATACCGTCGAATCCTGTCTCAGGATCGTGCGCGAGCGAGCCGCCAATGCCGGGCTCGATCTGATCGTGGATTTCGCCCCCGATCTGCCGACGCTCAACGCCGACGAGCGCATGGTCAAGCAGGTGCTGCTGAACCTGCTCTCCAACGCCATCAAGTTTACGCCCAAGGGCTCGGTGCGCGTCGTGGCGGGCGTGGCCCTGGATGACGGCGTCTATATTTCCGTCGTCGATACCGGCATCGGCATAGCGGCCGAGGATATCGAGAAGGCGCTTTTGCCCTTCGTCCAGATCGACAGCACGTTGCAGCGCAAATACGACGGCACCGGCCTGGGGTTGCCGCTCGCGCGTTCGATGACCGAACATCACGGCGGCAGCTTCGAGATCAAAAGCACACTGGGTGAAGGAACCACCATCACGGTGCGCTTCCCGCCCGAGCGTTCACTCCGCACTCCGGCCGAAACCGCGCTCAGGGCCGCCGGTAGATCATCGCCTAGAGCAATATCGGTCTGAATGGAATCGGTGATTCCATTCGACCGATGAAATTGCTCGCCAACCAACTGGTAGAGTGTGTTCGCCAAAGGCGATCACGCTCTAGAACGTTCCCGGATAGGCCCCGCCATCGACCAGCAGATTCTGGCCGGTGATGTAACCGGCCTCGGTGCTGCACAGGAAGGCGCAAGCCGATCCGAATTCCTCCGCCGTGCCGAAACGTCCCGCCGGCATTCCCGCCAAACGTTGCCGCCTCGCCTCTTCGACCGAGATCTTGGCGTTCTTGGCCATGGTCTCGATGTTCGACTTGAGCCGGTCGGTATCCATCGCGCCGGGCAGCAGATTGTTGATGGTGACGTTGTGGCGCACGGTTTTGCGCGACAACCCGGCGACGAATCCAGTCAGGCCGGTGCGCGCGCCGTTGGAAAGACCCAGAATATCGATCGGCGCCTTCACCGCGCTCGAGGTGATGTTGACGATGCGGCCGAAACGCCGCGCGATCATGCCGTCGAGGGTCGCCCGGATCAGCTCGATCGGCGTCAGCATGTTGGCGTCGAGCGCCTTGATCCAGATGTCGCGTGTCCAGTCGCGGAAATCGCCGGGCGGCGGGCCGCCCGCGTTGTTGATCAGGATATCGGGCGACGGGCAAGCGGCCAGCGCCTGCTTCCGGCCCTCGGGGGTCGTGATGTCGCCCGCAACCGCCGTCACCTTGGCGCCGAACTTGGCGCGAAGCTCGGCCGCCGTCGCCTCGAGCGCGTCCCTGCCCCGCGCGGTGATGACGAGCTCGGCGCCCTCGCGCGCCAAGGCCGCGGCGCAACCCTTGCCAAGCCCCTTGCTCGCGGCGCAAACCAGCGCCGTCTTGCCCTTAAGGCCGAAATCCATGCCGCCCTCCGTCGTATTACCCTCGTCTGCCAGGGGTTCTACTTACCCGTGGCGCGCAGCGGCGGCAATGATTTGAGATAGACCGCGATGGCATGGCGGTCTTCCTGGGTGAGTTGGGATGTTCCGCCCACCACATCGAACATGCCGGAGTCCAGGTCTTCTAAATCCGGCGTCTTGCCGGTAAGCAGCGCGGTCTCGATGTCCGCGATGCTCCACTTGCCGATGCCGGTGGCATCGTCGGGCGTGATGTTTGGCGCTTTCTGGCGGTCGGGTCCCTGCGGATTGCCGGCGAAGGCATGGGCATGATCGAGCGCGCCCAGGAAATTGCGCGGCGTGTGGCATTCCTCGCAATGCACCACCGCCTCGGCCAGATACCGGCCGCGGTTCCATTCCGCGTTTTGCCCGGCCACATGCGCCAACGGTCCTTCGCGGAAAAACATCAGGCGCCAGCCGAACAGCAGCGGCCGCCAGCCGAACGGGAATTTGACCTGGTGCGGCGTATTCGGCCGCACCACCGGAGGCTGCGCCATGAGGTAGGCGTAAAGATCGGCAATGTCGGCGTCGCTCATGCCGGTGAAGGAGGGATACGGAAACACCGGGAAAAGAAAATCGCCGTCATCGTCCCTGCCGTGGCGCAACGCGCGGCGGAAATCATCGAGCGTCCATTTGCCGATGCCGGTGCCTGGATCAGGCGTGATGTTCGGACTGTAAAAGGTGCCGAAGGGCGTCGCCAACGCCCGGCCGCCGGCCAGAGGCGCGCCCTTGTTCTTCTTGTCGGTGTGGCAGGAAACGCAATCGGCGGCGTTGAAAACATAGGCGCCGCGCGCGATGGCGGCTTGGTCGGCGGCCCTGGCAGCGGCGCCCATCGAGAGAGTAACCAGGAATAGGCCCGCGCACGCGGCGAGCAACACAATTGCGTTGGGAAGCGGTGCGGCCACAGCCGGCGGCAGCGAACAGCGCAGCACTAGATTTAATCATCCATCCCTCTCCGCCTCACGCCGGGCGGGGGATGATAGAAGCCGCGCACCGGGGCGCGAGAGTCACGATTGCGTGAGATTCACCTCCCCTTCGCGCGTTTTATTTAATCCATCAGCCCAAGTTCGAGCCTGGCCTCCAGGCTCATGCGGTCCTTGGTCCAGGGCGGCGTCCATACCAGCTTGACCCGCGCGTCCTGCACGCCGGGCACGCTGGAGACCGCGTCACGCACCTGGCCGGGCAGCGACTCCGCCACCGGGCAGGACGGCGCGGTGAGCGTCATCTCGACATAGACCACGCCGTCCTTGCGCACGATGAGTTCGTAGATCAATCCCAAATCCACCAAATTGACCGGGATTTCGGGATCGCGCACGGTCTTGAGCGCGCTCAGCACTTTCTCCTCGAGTTCGGGGTCCTTCTCGCCCGGCTCCGGCCGCTCGACCTCTTCCATTTCCGGCGGCGCGGCGCGCATGAAATCGAACGGGTCCTTGCCTTCGTCCTGCATGATCTACTCGGTTTTGACCGTGATGTTGCCGTCCTTGAGCGCCGCCTCGACGGCATGCCAGGCCAAGGTCGCGCATTTGACCCGCGCCGGATAGGCCTTCACCCCGGTCAACGGCTCGAGCCGCTCCAGCTCGTCCTCGAGGCCATGAGACGGATGCGAGGAAGGGAGCGGATTGCCGGTGACGCGGGCATGGAAATCCTTGAACAGCTCCCCGGCGGCAGCCACGGTCTTGCCCTTCAGCACCTCGGTCATCAGCGAGGCCGAAGCGGTAGAGATGGCGCAGCCGCGCCCCTCGAAGCTCACATCCTTGATCACGTCGCCGTCCAGTTCGAGGTAGACGGTGACGCGGTCGCCGCAAAGCGGATTGTGGCCCTTGGCCGAATGGGTCGCGTGGGCAAGCGCATGGAAATTGCGCGGATGGCGCCCGTGATCGAGGATGATGTCCTGGTAAAGCTCGCGCGTATCCATCGTCCTCACCCGAATATTTTCTGCGCCGCGATCAGCGCGGCGGCGAGCGCGTCGATGTCGCTCTCGTCGTTGTAGATGCCGAGCGAGGCCCGCGTGGTGCCGGCCAGGCCCAACCTGTCCATCAGCGGCTGGGCGCAATGATGCCCGGCGCGCACCGCCACGTGATGCTGGTCCAGCACCGTGGCGAGATCGTGGGGATGGATGCCGGGAAGGTCGAGCGACAGGATCCCGAGCCGCCGCTGCCCCGCCCCGATCAGCTTGACGCCCGGCAGCCTGGAGAGCTGGTCCACACCGTAACCGGTGAGTTGCTCCTCATGCGCCAGGATGGCGTCGCGGCCCAGGCCTTCGATGTAGTCCAGCGCGCGCGCCAGGCCGATGGCGCCGGAGATGTCGGGCGTGCCGGCCTCGAAGCGGTACGGCGGATGCTGGAACGTGGTTTTCTCAAAAGTCACCTGCTCGATCATGTCGCCGCCGCCCTGGAAAGGCGGCATGGATTCGAGGATGTCCTTCTTGGCATAGAGCACGCCGATGCCGGTCGGCCCATAAGTCTTGTGGCCGGAGAAAACGTAGAAATCGCAATCGAGCGCGCGCACATCAACCGGTAAGCGCGGCGCCGCCTGGCAGCCATCGACCAGCACCTTGGCGCCCGCTTGGTGCGCCAAACGGATGATGCTGTCGACCGGCAGCAGCGCGCCGGTGGCGTTGGCCAGATGAGTCACCGCGACCAGCTTGGTTTTGTTGGAAAGTTTTTTCTCGAAGTCGGCGAGATCGAGCCCGCCCGAGGCGTCGATCGGCGCGGCCACCAGTTTCAATCCGGTGCGCTCGCGGATCAATTGCCAGGGCACGATATTGGCGTGGTGCTCGAGCTCGGTGACCAGCACCTCGTCGCCCGGCTTGAGGAAGGTCAGGCCCCACGAATAGGCGACCAGGTTGATCGCCTCGGTTGCGCCGCGCACGAACACGATCTCGTCCGAACTCGCGGCGTTGAGGAATTTCCTCGCGGTTTCACGCGCGCCTTCATAGAGATCGGAGGAACGCGCCGACAGGCGATAGACGCCGCGATGCACGTTGGCGTAATCGGTGCGGTAGAAATCCGACACGCGGTCGATCACCAAGGCGGGCTTCTGCGCGCTGGCCGCGCTGTCGAGGAACACCAGCCCGGGATTGCGCTCGAAAATCGGGAAGTCGCGCTTGATGCGGCGCGGATCGAAGCCGGGCTTGGCCGCCGCTTGGAGCTTGGCCGCGGTCATGATGCGCGTCCCGCCAGCCAGCGTTGCAGATGAACATCGAGGAATTCGCGCAAGCTTGTATCCTCGACCCGGTCGAGCGCGTCGGCGGCGAAGGCGGCGATCAGCATCTGCCGCGCCTCGGGCACTGGAATTCCGCGGCTTTCGAGATAGAACAGCGCCGCCTCATCGAGATCGCCTACGGTCGCGCCGTGGCCGCATTTGACGTCGTCGGCCAGGATGTCGAGCTCGGGCTTGGTGTCGATGGCTGCCCGCGGACTGAGCAGCAGATTCTTGTTGAGCATATGCGCGTCGGTCTTCTGAGCTTGCGGCCTGACCGCGATGGCGCCGAGGAACGCGCCATGCGCGCTGCCGTCGGCCACGCCCTTGAATAGTTCATGGGTGGTGCCGCGGGGCGCGGCATGGTCGGCGAAGGTGACGTTGGTCGCCTCCTGAGCGCCGCGCAGAAGGAAAGCGCCGTTGAGGTAACATACCGCCCCCTCGCCTTCGAGCCGCGCCTGGCTATCATGGCGCGACAGCTTGGCGCCGAGCGTGAGGACGAAACTCTCGTAACGCGCATCGCGGCCGATCTCGATGCGGTTCTGCGCCAGATGGATGGCGGCTTCGCCCTCGTCCTGCAATTTCACATGGGTCAGAGACGCGCCCTTGGCTAGGCCGATCACGCCGGCCGCATTGGTCCAATAATTTCCCGTACCGGCATAGCTTTCGATCAACGTGGCGCGGCTGCCCGGCCCCAGCAAAACCAGATTGCGCAGATGGCAGGAGCGCTGCCCGCCCTTGCCGAAATGCGCGATCTCCACCGGCCGGTCGAGCGCCGCGCCCGCTTCGAGCGCCAGGACAAACCCGTCCTCGAACAGCGCGGCGTTCAGCGAGACAAAGGGCTGGCCGCCGATGGTATCGGTCTCGCGCAGCGCGGAGTCCAGAAGATCGGGGAGCTGTTTGAGGGTTTGCGCCGTCGAGGCGAGATAGACGCCCTTGGGCAAGTCGCCGATGACGGAGAGCTTCGAAGAAAAGCGCCCATCGACCAGCACCAGGCGATGCGCTTCGCCTGGAAAACGCCAAGGCGCCAAAGCGGAAGCTTTGATCGCGGCGGCATCATCCGCCGGCGGGAAGCTCGCCTTCTGCAAACTCTGGAGATTGGTGAAGCGCCAGGTCTCTTGCCGGCGCGACGGAAAGCCCAGTTCGGCAAAACGCTTCATCGCGCCTTCGCGCCGCGCGGACAGCCAAGCGGGCTCGCCGGATGATCCGCGTCGCTTGAAGGCCTCGACATAAGGCCGGATTTCAGAGAGCGCGTCGCTCACGCCGCGTCTCCGAAGGCGGCATAGCCGCTCTTCTCCAATTCCAGCGCCAATTCCTTGCCGCCGGATTTGGCGATGCGCCCGCCCGCCAGCACATGAATGCGGTCGGGCACGACGTGGTCCAAGAGCCGCTGGTAATGGGTGATGAGCAGCACGGCGCGGTCGGGCCCGCGCAGCGCGTTGATGCCCTTGGCCACGGTCTGGAGCGCGTCGATATCGAGGCCGCTGTCGGTCTCGTCGAGAATGGCCAGCTTGGGCTCGAGCATCGCCATCTGGAAGATCTCGTTGCGCTTCTTCTCGCCGCCCGAGAAGCCCACATTGACCCCGCGCTGAAGCAGATCCTCGCCGATATCCAGGAGCTTGAGCTTGGCGCGCACCGCTTTCAGGAACTGGCCGGCGTCGAGTTCGGCCTCGCCGCGCTGTTTACGGCCGGCGTTCAATGCGGCGCGCAGGAAATACATGTTGTTCACGCCCGGAATCTCGACCGGATACTGGAAGGCCAGGAACACGCCGGCGCGGGCGCGCTC
Source organism: uncultured Alphaproteobacteria bacterium (assembly GCA_963810055.1). GTDB lineage: Bacteria > Pseudomonadota > Alphaproteobacteria > ATCC43930 > CGMCC-115725 > REEB95. The sequence goes on from CAWEME010000003.1 coordinate 53,662, forward strand.
ATCCGGCGCAAGAGCCAAGAGATCGCTTCCCTGATACAGCACCCGGCCTTGCGTCACGGTATAACCGGGCTTGCCGGTGAGCACGCCCGCCAGCGTGCTCTTGCCCGAGCCGTTGGGACCCATGATGGCGTGCACCTCGCCCGCCTTCACGTCGAGATCGACGCCCTTCAATATCTCGCGCCCGTCGGCGATGCGCGCGTGCAAATCCTTGATTTCCAGCATTTTCTCGGGTCCTAGGGCGAAAATTGGGTTCGTTTGGCAGTTTTCAGATTCATCCGACGCTGCCTTCGAGGCTCACCGCCAGGAGTTTCTGCGCCTCGACCGCGAATTCCATCGGCAATTCCTTCAACACCGCCTTGCAGAATCCATTAACGATCAGGGACAGCGAATCTTCCACCGTCAGGCCGCGACTCTGGCAATAGAACAGCTGGTCGTCGCTGATCTTGGAGGTCGTCGCCTCGTGTTCGACCCGCGCCGTGGGATTGCGGGTCTCGATATAGGGCACGGTATGCGCGCCGCATTTGTCGCCGATGAGCAATGAATCGCATTGGGTGTAGTTGCGCGCGTTTTGCGCCTTGGGCTGGACCCTCACCAAACCCCGATAGGTGTTCTGTCCCTTGCCGGCCGAGATGCCCTTGGAGATGATGGTCGAGCGCGTGTTCTTGCCGATATGGATCATCTTGGTGCCGGTATCGGCCTGCTGGAAATTATTGGTGATCGCGACCGAGTAGAACTCCCCCACGCTGTCATCGCCTTCGAGGATGCAACTCGGATATTTCCAGGTGATGGCCGAGCCGGTTTCGACCTGGGTCCAGGAGATCTTGGCGCGCGCTCCCCGGCAAGCGCCGCGCTTGGTGACGAAATTATAGATGCCGCCCTTGCCCTCGGCGTCGCCGGGATACCAGTTCTGCACCGTGGAATACTTGATCTGCGCATCCTCGAGCGCGATCAATTCAACCACCGCGGCGTGAAGCTGATTCTCGTCGCGTTGCGGCGCGGTGCAGCCTTCGAGGTAACTCACATAGCTGCCCTGGTCGGCGATGATCAGGGTGCGCTCGAACTGGCCGGTCTTGGCGGCGTTGATGCGGAAATAGGTCGAAAGCTCCATCGGGCAACGCAGCCCCTTCGGCACATAGACGAAGGAGCCGTCGCTGAATACAGCCGAGTTGAGCGCGGCGAAGAAATTATCGCCTTGCGGCACCACCGAGCCGAGATATTTCCGCACCAGCTCGGGATGCTCGCGCACCGCCTCGCCGAAGGAGCAGAAGATGATGCCGAGATCGCCGAGCGTCTTTTTGAAGGTGGTGGCGACCGAGACGCTGTCGAACACCGCGTCGACCGCCACGCCCGCCAAGGCGGCGCGCTCGTGCAGGGGAATCCCGAGCTTCTCGTAGGTCTGGAGGATTTCCGGATCGACCTCGTCGAGCGATTTGGGTGCGTTGGCGCGCTTGGGCGCGGAATAATAGGTTGCCGCCTGGTAGTCGATGGGCGCCAGGCGCAGCTTGGCCCAATGCGGGCTTTCCATCTTTTGCCAGTGGTGAAAGGCTTCGAGCCGCCAGTCAAGCAGCCATTGCGGCTCGCGCTTCTTGGCCGAGATGTACCGCACCGTGTCGTCGTTGAGGCCGGGCGGCGCGCTGTCGCTGTCGATCTCGGTGACGAAGCCGTATTTGTAGCTCTCGCGCAACGCGCCGAGCTTGCTCACGTCGCTCGAAGTGTCGCTGCTCATGACATTGCTCCCTTGGGCGCGGCTCCCCCGCCCGGTGCCGGTCCCTTTGGCGGCGGCATGCGCGCCCAGCGCGCAAGCAGGCCATTGGGCACCATCTCGGCCAGACTCATGGCCGAAAGCGCGTTGCCGACGGCGTCGTTGATGAGCTGCCAATGCGGCTTGGTCGAGCAGAAATCGGTGCGCACGCAGGACGGGCCGTGGATGGTGCATTGCGTTGTCCCGATGGCGCCGTCGATCGCCGCCACCACCGCGGAGATCGAGATCGCCTCGGGCGCGTGCGCCAGCTTGTAGCCGCCGGCAGCGCCGCGCGAACCCGTCACCACCCCGCCATGCGCCAGCGCTTTCAGCACCTTGGCCACGGTCGCGCGCGGCAGGCGGGTCTGTTCGGCCATGCTGGCCGCGGTCATCTGGCGCCCGGGATCGAGCGCCATCTGGGTGGCGATGATGACGGCGTAATCGGCCATTTTACTCAGGATGATCATTGGGTTTCTTGGGCTCTCCGGGTGCCGGGCGTAATTAGGACAGTTTCAGTACTTATTACATCGGCACTAAAGCCGATGGATCAAGCCCACGCAACCCTGTTTTCATCAGGGTCTTAAAAGGTGCGGCAGCGGAGGCCGGACGTCCCTGAGCGGAGTTAACCATATTCTGAGACAACACATTAATAATTGTCTCTGGTATATTGTTTTTGAAGCAACTTTATTGACAGGATTTCCCATGCGCGTCCTTCGCGCCTTGCTGCTCATTTTGGCCGTGATCGCGATCGGCGCCTTGCCGGCCGCCGCCGACATGGCGATCAAGCTCAAGGACGGCCGGGTCATTACCGTGCCGGTTTCGCCCCAGGACGTCGATTCGATCACCTTCACCGCTCCCCATTCAGCTGCGGCTGCGGCAGCGCCCGCCCCTGCCGCTGCAACCCGGCCGGCCGCGCCCATCGCGGCCAATCTTCCGTCCCAGGCCCTGGCCATGGCGCCGCTGGCGCCCAATCATCCCTCGGGCCGCGTGCTCCATGTCGGCCCCGGACGTGACATGAAACTGCCGAGCGAGGCCGCCAAGGCGGCTAAGGACGGCGACGTGATCGAGATCGACGCCGCCGATTACCGCGGCGACGTGGCGATCTGGAACGCCAACGACATCGTCATCCGCGGCATCGGCGGCCGCCCCCATCTCGCCGCCGACGGCGAAGCCGCGCAGGGCAAGGGGATCTGGGTCACTCACGGCAACAACATCCGCATCGAGAATGTCGAATTGTCGGGCTGCCATGTGAATGACGGCAACGGCGCCGCCATCCGCGCCGAAGGCGCCGGCCTCATCCTGTCCAAGGTCTATATCCACGACAACGAGGACGGCATCCTCTCCACTAGCAATGCCGAAAGCGACATCGTCATCGAGGATTCGGAATTCGCGCATAACGGCACGCCGAGCGGCTCGACCCACGGCATCTATATCGGCAACGTGCGCAGCCTCACGCTGCGCGGCAGCTATTTCCACGACACCGTGACCGGCCATCACGTGAAGACGCGCGCGCTCACCAACTACATCCTCTATAATCGCATCCTCGACGGCCCCAACAGCAACGCCAGCTATTCGATCGATCTGTCGAACGGCGGGCGCAGCTACGTCATCGGCAACATCATCGAGAAGGGCCCCCAGGCTGAAAACTACACCATGATCGCTTTTGCGATGGAGGGCCCGACCAATCCGGTGCAGGAGCTTTACGTCGTCGGCAACACCATGATCATGGACCGCTCGAGCGGCATCTTCATCCGTTCGCGCGGCCCCAATCCGGCCTATGTCGCCGACAACATCTTCGCCGGCCCAGGCGATCTGATCTCGGGTTCCGGCAAGTTCATCAACAACGTGCTCTCCAACAATGCGCGCGCCGATGGCGATCCCAACGCCGATGGCGGCCGGGGCAATCGCATCGTCGCCGACGTGCGCTTCACCGATCCGACGCGTTACGACTATCACCTGCTGCCGGGATCGCCGGCCATCGGCGCCGGCGCCGATCCAGGCGACGGTGCAGGCTTCAAGCTGTTGCCCGTCTATGAGCCGTTGACGCCATTGGGCTTCACCACGCGGCCGGCGGGCGGCGCGCTCGACGCCGGCGCCCTGAGATACGCCTCTCGCAGTTAAGGTTTCGCGCCCCTGAGCTTAGCCACATAGATGCGGTAATCGGCCAGCAATTGCGCCGCGCGGTTGCACGGCAGCTTGTCGTATTGGAGGGCGCCTGGGACGCTCGCATCCTTCGGCCGCGGATTTCCGCAAAAATCATCGGTCACGTCGGCCAAGGGCGCGCTCTCGAAATCAAAATGTCCTTCGGGGCGAAGCGAGAGATTTCCCTCGCGCGCATCGACAAAATATCGATCGAGCGGCAACGCCCCCGGCCCTGCCACCACATTGCCGGAAGCTTCAATGCGCGCACCCTCGCTGGCGACAATGCCGCCGGAAACGAGATTATTGATGATCGCGGCATCGCTGTCCTTGCCGCGCACTTCGATGCCATAGGTGCCGATGAGCGTGTTGTTGAGCACGCGGCCGTTTTTCGCGCGCCAAAGATAGATGCCGTCCTCCATCGGGCAAGCCAGCACCACATTGTTGCGTATAACGCCGTCGCGATTCTCGTCCTCATCGCAACTGCCCTCGCAAAATTGCGGGCCGCTGGCGCTGCCGCCCAAAGAGATGCCGCGAGTATAGGGCAAGGGCGACATCATCATCGCGCAGGCGACGAGGTTGCGTTCGATCAGCGTTCCCGAAGAATTGCCCTTGAAGAACAAGGCATAGCCGAAATCGTCGTTGATCACCGCCGGGTGGTTGATCGCCTTGCCGTAATCGGCGATGAGATTTCCGCGCACGATCCAGCCCTGCCCGCCCACCACGTCGATAGGCGCGATCGGGTTATCGGTCTGGCGGTGATGGGTATCGAACAGCCAATTGCCTTCGATCAGCACGTCCTTGGGAAAGCGTCCGCCCTCGCCATTGCCTTTGATATGCGCGTTGTAGTCGCGGATGCGGTTGAAGCGGATCACAGTGCGGTCGGCCCCGGCGACGATGTGGAAGGCATGTTCGCAATCGCTGTCGCTGGCGCAGGTGCCGGCAATGTCGAGGTTCTCGAACACCCAATCCGAACCCGAAACCTTGATGAACTCGGTGGCGTGCGAGCGGAGCTCGACCGTGCCCGGGGCAGCGGCGCGCAGGACGATCCCCCGCCCGGGCGCGCCGTTCTGGCTCAGGCGTAGCGGCGGCAGCTCGTAGGTTCCAGGCGCGATGGTGACGCTGTCGCCCGCCTGCGCCCCCGCCAGATCCTGCAGGATCTGCGGCACGCTCGACGCCGTCATGTCGCGCGCCTGCGCCGGCGCGGCCCAGCCTGGTGCGATCAGGCCCAACGCGGCCAGGACGTATAGCCGCCTTTTTCCATTCATTCCGCCAATATGCCGTAGCCTTCCGATTCGCAGAAAGCGCTCAAGCCGGCTTAAAAACCGGCCAACCAACTCATGCGGCTCTTGGCTGGCCCATGATTGCAGAATAACACTTGTTCTTGTTATGTTCCTTTGCTAGGCTCTGGGAGTGGCCAACCGGAGGGGATATTCCATGCCGACCAAGTCATTCGACCGTCAAAGCGCGGCCGTCCTGCTGCTGGGCTGGGTGATGGCGCTCATCACGACCCTGACTTAGCCTTTACGCAGCGGGACTGACCTAAGCCCGCTAGCCGCGGCCAACCCGCCTAACCGGGCTTTAATCCGCGCCGGGGGTTTCCGCGCCCGCACCATGCCGCTATCGTCGCCTGGTATGAAGCTCCTGCTTATCGAGGACGACCAGAAAACCGCCGATTACATCGCCAAGGGCTTGGCTGAATCGGGTTACGTGGTCGACCGCGCCTATGAAGGCCGCGACGGGCTGTTCATGGCCTCGGGCGGCGGCTATGACGCGCTCGTCGTCGACCGCATGCTGCCCGGCATGGACGGGCTTGCGCTGATCGCCGCCTTGCGCGCCGCCGAAGTCAAGACCCCGGTCTTGATCCTTTCCGCCCTTGGCGCGGTCGACGACCGGGTCAAGGGGCTGCGCGCCGGCGGCGACGACTACCTGGTCAAGCCTTTCGCCTTCGCCGAACTGTTGGCGCGTATCGAGGCGCTGCTGCGGCGCGGGCCCGCCTCCGGCGCCACCGTCAAGCTCAAGGCGGGATCACTTGAGATGGACCTGCTGGCGCGCTCCGTCACGCGCTCGGGCCGCGAGATCGATCTGCTGCCCCGCGAATTCCGCCTGCTCGAATTCCTGATGCGCCATGCCGGCCAGGTCGTCACCCGCACTATGCTGCTCGAAAACGTCTGGGACTATCATTTCGACCCGCAAACCAACGTCATCGACGTGCATGTGAGCCGTCTCCGGCAGAAACTCGACAAGGGCTTCGACAAGCCGCTGCTGCAAACCGTGCGCGGCGCCGGCTACCGCCTGAATGTGGAATAGCCCATGCCCTTGACCGTGCGCGGCATCGATATCTGGCGCTTTCTCCACACCAACGCCTTCCGCATCGCCGCGGTCTATTTCGTGCTGTTCGCGGCTTCGGTTCTGGCGCTGCTTGTCTTCTTCTATTTTTCGACCGCCGATTTCCTTGAGCGCCAAATCGAAGCCACGGTCGACGCCGAGATCCGTGGTTTGCAGGAACAGCGCGATTTCCAGGGCTTGGTTGAGGTGATCCACGAACGCAGCGCGCCCGGCCGCGCCAACAACATGCTCTATTTGCTCACCGATCCGTTGCTGAATCCGCTCGCCGGCAATCTCTCGCAATGGCCGCGCGAGGCGCGGCAGGTGCGCCCCGGCTGGTTCCTGTTTCCGATCCAGGTTGCCACGCGCAACGGTCCCGAAACCCACAACGTGCTGTGCTCGGTCTTCGTGCTGAACAATGGCGACCATCTGCTGGTCGGACGCGATTTGCACGACGCCACCATGTTCCGCATCCGGATTCTGACCACGCTGGCCTGGTCGGGGCTGATCGCGCTCGGCCTCGGCGTCGCCGGTGGCGTGATCATGACCCGCAACATGCTGCGCCGGGTCGAGGCCGTGGCCAAGACCACCGAACAGATCATCCGGGGCGACTTCGCTCAGCGCGTGCCCTTATCCGGCAGCGGCGACGAATTCGACCAGCTCGGATCCAATCTCAACGTGATGCTCGACCAGATCGAGCGGTTGATGGCCGGCATGCGCCAGGTCACCGATAACATCGCGCACGATCTGCGCACGCCGTTATCGCGCCTGCGCGCGCGTTTGGAAGTGACGCTGCTGGAAAAACCCGACACCACGCGTTACGCGGAAGCCTTGCGCGAAACCATAGCCGAGGCCGATCAGCTGCTCGGCACCTTCAACGCGCTTTTGAGCATCGCCGAGGCCGAGGCGGGCTCCCGGCGCGATACCGCCACGGTGGTCGACCTGTCCGAGATCGCGCGCGCCGTCGCCGAGCTTTACGAGCCGGTGGCCGAGGAAAAAGGCCTGGTCCTGAGCTTCGATGCGCCGCAGCCGGTGAATGTCCGCGGCGACCGCCATCTGTTGTCGCAGGCGATCGCCAATCTGCTGGACAATGCGCTCAAATACACGCCGGCGGGCATAGTCGCGCTGAAGGTCGGCGGCGTGGATCAGACGGCCCGGGTCGAGGTCGCCGATAACGGACCCGGCATCCCCGCAGACCGCCGCGAGGCGGTGTTCGACCGCTTCGTCCGCCTCGAAGGCAGCCGTTCGACGCCCGGCAACGGGCTGGGATTGAGCTTGGTGCGTGCGGTGGCGCGGCTCCATGACGGCACGGCCACACTCGAGGACAACAATCCCGGCCTCAAGGCGATCCTCTCCCTGCCGATGGCACAAGAGCAAGCAGAGCCGGCGGTTTCCGACTCATTCCCGCCCCTGGCGGAGGGCGCGTAATTCCCGGCCCTAGCGTAACGCGCGAAGTTCCCAGAAAGCGGCGTCGTATCCTGACTCGGCGCGCGCCTTGTTGCGCGCGAGGCGGCGGCCGATGTCACTCAGTTGACGCCGCAATTCCTCGTGGCTCACTCCGGCGCTCCGCACCACGGGTCCCATCACATCGTCGCCCAAGAGTTCTTCCAGATCGGGCTCACCCGCCAATCGCCAGCGTGACATACCACTCTCCTTAACCGCCTGTTAACCCCGCCGACCCGCGCACCGGAGACGGCGGCAACGCAATCATAATGCCGGCCAACCTTGGCCATTTTATGGCGCGAGACGGAAATTTCCGTGTATCCGTCCGGCGGCGAAGCCCAATTCCTACCGAAACACTAACATCGCCATTCATTTAACTTTTTTCATTCACAATGGCGGCGTCATGACCGCCGATCGCAGCAACGCCGACATCCAGGCCGCCGCGGCCGAGGCCTTGCGGCTGGGCCGCATCGCCGAGGCCGAGACGCTGTTGACGTCCGCGCTGGCAGCCTCGCCGGATGCGCCTGAATTGCTGTTCCTCTACGGCACCCTGCTCGCCCGCACCGGAAAGCTCGACCAAGCTGTCGTCACCTTCGAGCGCGCGCGCGCGGGAATGCCCGACAATGTCACGCTGCTCAACAATCTCGGCACCGTGCTCCGGCAATTGGGCCGTCATGCCGAGGCGGTGACCCATCTGCGCCACGCCCTGGTCTTGATTCCCAAATCCGCCGACACGCTGGCCAATATCGGCCAGGCGCTGAAGGCGCTCGGCCGCGCGGACCAGGCGGCGGAATGCGCCGATCTTGCCTTGAAGCTCAATCCCGACCACGCCGAGTCGTTGCACCTTGCGGGATCGGTGCTGATCGAGCAGGGCCAAGCCAAAGCGGCCGCAGAATATTTCACCCGCGCCGCCCAGCTTGCGCCCGATCGGCCGGTCTACCGCATCAGCCTCGGCCTGGCGTTGCTGACTTTGGGCGATTTGCCCGCCGGCAGCGCCGCCTATGAATGGCGCTGGCACGGGCCGATGCGCCTGCCCAATCTCCCGGCGCCGCTGTGGGACGGCAAACCGCTCGGCCAAGAAGCCACCCTGTTGCTCTGGACCGAGGAGAGCCTGTCCGAGCTGATCCAGTTCATCCGCTTCGCGCCCGATCTTCACCGTTACGCCGGCCGTATCGTGCTATGCGCGCCGGCGCCGCTCGTTAGCCTGCTGGAATCCGCCCCGGGCATCGATCGGGTGATCGCTATTGGCGAAGCCCTGCCCGTCTTTGCCGCGCATGTGCCGCTGACCAGCTTGATCCAGCGCCTGGGTGTCACCTCCGACACCATTCCCAACGGCATTCCCTATCTTGCCGTCGAGGCGGCGCGCGCGACGGCGTTCGCCCCCGCTCTCGCGGGCCCTGGCTTCAAGATCGGGCTTGCCTGGAGCGGCGACCGGCCGGGTCCGGCGCTCAACGATCTTGCGCCGCTCCTCGACATCCCCAATCTGCGCTTCTTCGCGCTCGATGCCGATACATCCGCGATCGCGGCCGGCCCCTTTGCCGGACGCGTCACCGATCTTTCCTCCTGCCTGCTCGATTATGCCGATGCCGCCGCGGCGATCTCCCAACTGGATCTGGTGATATCGGTTGACGGCCCGATCGCGCATCTGGCCGGAGCGCTCGGCCGCCCCGCCTGGGTGATGCTGCCGAATTTCGCGCATTGGCGCTGGATGACCGGACGCACCGACACACCGTGGTATCCCTCGCTGCTGCTGTACCGGCAGAAGGGCAAGGATTGGAACGAAACCGTGCGCGAGATCGCCGACGGGTTGGCGATCTACGGCGCATCGGCAAGCTTGGCGCCGCATGAGCCCGGGAATTCACGCGCCCCGGCTACGGCCCCTGCCCCCATCGTCGATCCGGCGCGGGCATCCGCTTATGCGCCCTATTTCCAAGGCGAGGGGCTGAAAGTGGGCCTGGCGCTCGACGCACACGGACAATCGTACAATCCGGCGCCCGCTCTGGCTTCGCTCGCGCCGCTGCTCGGCGTGCCGGGCCTGCGCTTCTATGCTCTCAACGCCGAAACCGCGGTGCAGATCGGACATGGACCTTTCGCCGGCTGGATGGCCGATCTCTCCATGGCCGAGACCGATCCCGCCGATGCGGGCGCCATTCTGTCCCAGCTCGATCTGGTGATCGGCGGCGCCAACGCAACGGCGCTCAACGCCGCCGCGCTCGAGGTTCCGGCCTGGGTGTTGCAGCCGGTGGAAGAGCCGCCGATTTCCCTTCCGAATACTCTGGTATTCAAACAGGGGCACGAAGGCGATTGGTCATCGGTGATCGAACAACTCGTCTTTGCCCTCCAAATCGCCACCGCGCCCGAACACGTCCACGCCTGAACCGGATCGGGGTTTAGCGGCGCTGCCGAAGCGCCGCGGGCGTTTTGCGGCGCGTCCGGCGCTATTCGGGGCTAGGGATGTGCGGCGTGCCAGATGCCGTTGACGCCGTCGCCGGTGGTGTCGCCGGGCTTCTCATCCTTACCCCAGCCATAAAGCGGCTTGCCCTTGTAGGCCCACTGCTTCGTGCCGTCGTCGCGGGTGACGATCGACCAATCACCCATGGGCTTGGCGTTGGCGGGCACCATCAAGGGCGGCCAGTTGTTGGCACAAGTGCCGTTACAATTCGACTTGCCGGGCTGGTCTTTGTCGAAGGTGTAGAGCGTCATTTTCTTATTGTCGGTAAGGACTTTGCCGAGTTTGGAATCCCCGGTCATAGCCGGCATCGTCATGTCGTCGGCGCGGGCTGCGGCTACGCCCAGGGTGATCATCGCGGCCGCGGCAATCAGGAAGGGAAAGCGCATGGATGTCTCCTCTATATGACCTTATGAGTAAAACTGCCCCGTTCTTGCCGGGCGAGCATCCTTACCACGCTAATTCATTCCCTTCGGCCGCCGCCATCAACCCACAAAGTTGTGATTGAAGGGCGGTTTCGCCGCATGCAGCCGCGCTTGTTAGCCTGAGCCCAATTGCGATAGATTCGCAATATGGGGAGGGGGACGCGCCAAATTCGTTTGGCGGCCGGCTGGTTTGGCTGCTTGGCCATGGCCGTGCAGGCATTGCTGCCGTTACTGCTCGCCGCCGAGATCCGGATGGCGAATGCGGGCGAGATACCGATTTGCACTGCAGCCGGACTCAAACAAGCCGCCGACCCGGCCACCGATCGCCAGAATCCATCGCCCATCCGTCATCACGGCGGCATGGCCACCTGCCCGATCTGCCAGGCGGTGGCATGCGGCCAAGCTTTCACCGACACCGCGGCATCGCCGTCGTTGTCCGCGCCCCAAAGCTATGAAACGGCGGATGCGTTCGCGCCGGCAGTGCCTCGTCTTCAGGCCTTTTATTATTCTTCTTATCGCGCGCGCGCTCCGCCGCTGAACGTTTGATCAATCCATCCGGCCCGGACACGACCGCCGTCTAGACGCGGAAGTCGGTCCGTTCCTGGACAGGCAAAATCGATCAAATCCGCTCATGCGAGGACATAATGTATCCATCATTCATTCAACGCAGCCTGCGCGCATTGTTACGCGGCGGCGCCATGACCCCGCTCTTGCTGTCCCCTCTCGCGTTTTCCGTGGGACTAGCGCCGGGCCAAGCCTTGGCTTGCGCCTGCGGCTGCGGCATCTTCAACGCCGGCCCCACCTCATTGATGCCGACCGATTCCGATTCCGGCTACTCGGTCTGGTTCCGCTACAGCTACATGAACCAGGATCATAACTGGGAGGGCAGCGCCAAGGCGCCCAACTCGGACAATGGCGACAAACATATCGAGACCAATTTCTACACGATCGGCGGCGAAGACATGATCAACCGCGACTGGACGGTCATGGCCGAATTGCCGGTTTTTAATCGCCAGCTCACCACGACCGACGCGAACGGCAACATAGCCGGGCCGGCCGGCACTGTTTATAACGCCAAGATGACCGCTCTCGGTGATGCAAAAATTATGGGCGTCTACACCGGGATCTCGCCGGACATGTCGAATGGGTTGAGCTTCGGCGTCAAATTGCCCACGGGCAATTATGCCGGCCCGACAGGTCCACTCGGCGGTCCGCAGTTCGACCCCGATAGCTTGCCCGGCACCGGCAGCACCGATCTCATGTTCGGGGGTTACCATGTCGGTGGGTTGAATGCCGACGGCTCGCTTTCCTATTACGTGCAGGCGACATATCAGTTTGCGGTCTGGACCCTGGACAGATATTACCGGCCCGGCAATGAGATCGATGGCTCGGCTGGATTGATCTATAATTTCGGATCGTTCGGGCGGATCAGCAAAGTGGCGCCGGTCCTGTCGCTGCTCACCAGCGTTCGCAATCACGACAACGGCGCCAATTCCGATCCGTTGAACTCGGGCTACCAGCGGCTGATGATCGCCCCTGGCATTGAAATGGCGATCGACAAAGTGAATCTTTACGCCGATATCGAGATTCCGATCTATCAATACACCAATTCCGCCCAGAACATCGGCCTCGAGGGAACCTCGGGACAATTGGTGGCGCCTTTTGCCGTGAAAGTACAGCTCGGGTATTCTTTCTAGCGGCTCGTGCCAATGGAAAGCGTTCGAATATGTCGACAATCCGCATTGCCTTGATTTTGGCCTGTACACTTGTGGCTCTCGCCGGTCCCGCCGTCGCCGCGCCCGCGGTCGGGGAGCCGGCGCCCGCCCTGATCGCGACGGAAATCGACAACACAAGGTTCGATCTGGCCGCATTCCGCGGCAAGGTCGTGATCGTCAATTTCTGGGCGACCTGGTGCCCGCCCTGCCGCGAAGAGATGCCGGCGATCGACGCCTTCTACGTCCGGTTCCACGCCCGCGGCGTCGCGGTGATCGGGATCAGCGTCGATCGCAGCCGCGACCGCGACGACGTCGTCAAAGTGGCGCAGACGGTGCACTATCCCGTCGCGATCTTGGCCGACGCGAAAACGAACGATTTCGGCAAGCCGGCCGTTCTGCCCGTGACCTATATCGTCGATGCGGCGGGAATCGTACGTGCCGTCATGACGCCGGACAAGGTCCCGGTCACCGAGGACGCGCTCGAACGGGCTGTAACGCCGCTCCTGCCCGGCAACCGTTCTAACCCTTGAGAAGGTTTCTCGCCGTGAAAAGCTTGATTCCTCCGCTCGTTACCCCTGGCACGTGATCTCGGTCGATACCCATGCCATCGAGGGCGATTTCGGCTACAAGGTGACGGAGCAGTGATGAAGATTTGCCTACCATTCAACATCGACAATGCAGCAAGGAGGAAACGTCATGAACCCGACATTTCGTTTGCTGACTGCCACAATCTTTGCTGTCGCCATGCTTTCCGCACTGGATGCCCGGGCTGCCGACATCAAGATGACGCATAGGACGGGCGCCTACCGCGTCGAGCTCAATGTCTTGAACGCCGAGCCCTTCGGCACGCCCATGAACACGGGCGGCATGTCGGGCATGGGCCAAGGCGCTGTCATGGTGGCCAAGGGCGGCGCCGCGCCGGTGCCTCCGGACGCACCGTCGCATCCCAATCACCATCTCGTCGTCCATGTGCATGACGCGGCTTCCGGCAAGGTCATAACCAATGCCGCCGTCACCATCAGCTTCACGCCGAAGGACGCCAGCGGCAAGGATTCCGGCCCGGCGACACAAGTGCCGGTGGTGGTGATGGAGGTTTCGGGCAAGGGGGCGGCCTCGACCCATTACGGCAACAATGTCACCATGCCGGCCGGCGCTTATCGTGTGGATGTGACCGTGAACGGCGCCGCCACCAGCTTCCAAATCAAGGAGTGACATTCGACCCGTAGAGAAACCGGCCATATCTTCTTAGCGGCGACGTCACGACCGTGATCGTGCCGCTCGGCGCGCGACAGACTATCGCGCTCCAAGCACGTCAATATGACGCCCTCATCCGTACGAACCGGTCAGCCGCTTTTCTTGGGCGCATGGCGCGGCTGATGCTTGAACACGCTGTCGGCGATCTTCTTCTGCGCGTCCGACATCGAGGCGTAAAGCGTCTCGAAAGCCGGTACCAGCTTGTTCAGGCCGTCGAGATTGGCCTGAGTGATCGCCTGATAGGAATGGAGATCCTCGACCGCGGTCATGGTCTTGACGTTCTGCGCGCGCTGCTGGAAGAGCTTTTGCATCTGGTTGTCGCTGTCGCGCATCGCCTGGGCGACGGCGGCCCATTGGCTTTCCTGGGCCGGGGTGATCTTAAGCTGATCGTGCAGCGACTTGATGTGGGCTTCGATCCAGTCGGCCGGCGCAGGCTTGTTCATCGAAGACGGCGGCGGCGCGTTGGGCGGCGCCGGGGTTGCCCCGGGAGGCGGCGCCTGGCCCGCCTGGGCGAGTTGTATGTCCGCCTGAGCGGGGACGGCGAATGAAACGGTGCCCGAAATCAACGCGGTCATCATCGCCACGGTTAGGATGCCACCGCATCGCTTGGTCAAATGGATCATGATTTGCCTCTGTGGTTGTGATTATGCCTGAAACTTTTAGTCACCGCCGGAATCAAGGTCCGTGGTTGCGGACTGGACAATGGGTTATAGGCACCCGAATCCGTATCCGTTCCATCCCATCCTGCCTTAATGGCTCTTATTATGGCATGGGGCGGCAAAACCGCCCGTGTTCCGGCCACATTTCTTCGTTGCGCCGTTTGAACGACGAAGCAAGGAGGCTGTGACGAATGCCTTCGCCCAATGGCTGCGCCAACATGATCGATCCGGATACGCTCTCCGGCTCCTAGGCTACTTGCCGAACAATCCCTTGATCCCGCTGGTGATGCCGCCGGTGGCGCCGGTCACCGAAGAGCCGATCGACTGCATGAGTTGGCTGCTGCCGACCTTGGCCGCCTCGCTGGTGATGGCGCCGAGCACGTCGTTGGCCACTTCGGCGGCGGTCGCGCCGTTGCTGCTCTTGCCGATATTCGTGAGATGGATGGTGGGCAGCGGCGCGTTGAGCGTCTTGCCTTGGAGCACCGTCGCGCTGATGCCGATCTGGCCGTCACGCACGTAGAGATCGTTGATGATCAGCTTGCGCTCCTGCCTGCCGCCCGCGGTCGGCGCGTTGCTGCTACCGCCGGCATAAGCCTGGGTATTTTTTTGGATGGCGTCGAGATTGCTCCCGCCGGTATTGCCGACCTCGTAGGTCACTTGCGGCTTGTCGATGTCGATCTCCTTGATCACGATCGGGCCGCTGCCGGTGACCGTGCTGGTGTCGAGCTTGAGAACGATCGAGCCGACGGTGATGGCGTGGGGGGTGGCGAAGCCCTTGGGATTGCCGACGGTGAGGCCGAAAAGCCCGCCTTCGCCCGAAGTGATCGAGATCACGACCTTGTCGAGCGTGACCGAGGCCTGGGTCGCCTGCGAGCCGTATTTCTCGATCGCCGCCTTGACGTAGGCATCGAGATTGGAAAAGAGGTAATAGCCGACGCCGGCGATGATGATCAGCAGTACGACGACACCGATGCCGATTTTTTTCCACATGCCAGCCTCCATTCTTGGTTGAGGTGAAGTCTATCAGGGCTATATGGCGGCGCAATGACGGCGAATCGGGCCGCCATGCCCCGGGTCCGGCGGCGTCCCTCAACCTTCATGCGGAAAACCGTAAAGCACCGCCGGGTTATGAATCATGATCTTGTCCGCGGTTGCCGCCGCGGGCAAGGCCGCGAGAAATCCATCCACCACGTCCTCGTAGCGAAAATCGCGATAGGGCACCGCCACGGCATCGCCGGTCTGCAACTCGTGCGGCGGCGTATGCGGTCAGTCGCTGCCCCAGACGCAGCGCTCCGCCGCCGCGGCCAGAATCGCGGCGAGCCAGGCCGGATCCGGTTTGATTGCCAGGGCGTCGTTCCCGCAGCGATAGGGCGCCGACAGCTTGACCCAGACATGCGGCAATCGCAGCAGCGCGAGCAGGCCTCTTCCCCCGTCACTATCCGGCGTGAATCCGGAATAAAGCCCGTAATGGTCGATCACCACCGGCACCGGCGAGCGGGCGAGATCGCCCGACGCTTCGAGCAGCATGGCAAGCGGCGCAATCACCTCGACGTGCCAGCCCTGTCCGCGCGCGAGCGCGGCATTCGTCGCGAATGCCGATGCGAGCGGCGGCGGCTTGTCGCCGGGCCGGGTGTAAAGATTGATGCGCAGGCCGCGCACGCCGCGCGCGTGGTAGTCGGCCATGAGTTCCGATGGAGCATTTTCCGGATCGAGCACTGCGACACCGCGGCCCTGCCCGCCCAGCGCATCCAGGCTTTCGAGCAAAAGCGTATTGTCGGTCCGGTAAAAGCTCGGCTGCACGATGACAAAGCGCGCGATGCCGCGCCGCGCCGCGAGACGTTGCAGCACGGCAAGATCGGCGATGCCCGCCGTATAAGGCCGATCCGCCGCCTGCTTGTAACGCGCCGGATCGCCGACGATGTGGACGTGGCTGTCGCAGCGCATCGGCTCGTTCAATCCTTGTTCAGCCGGAATGCCAGCGCCTCACCCAGTCGAGGAATTGAACGGCGAGCGGCTTAGCTTGGCGCGCCATCGGAAGAGTTAGGCTGCCCTCGCCCACTCTTTTCGTCAACCCGCTTCGCGCGGTCGGCCGGGCCGCGTGACCTTGGCCGAATTATTTGATATCACCGGGACGGATGGGCAGCCGGGCGGTTTTAAGGCGCCGGTTGGGGGAGACGATCTTTCGAGAAAGCGCCATGAATGCAGAACAATTTGCCCGCGATCTGCTCGCCAAAGCGGACATCGAAATAAACGGAAACAGACCTTGGGATATCGAGGTACACGACCCGAACCTCTATGCGCGCGTTATTGCGGAAGGAACGATCGGTCTCGGGGAAGGATACATGGACCGGCAATGGGACTGCCGGCAGCTTGATGAATTTTTTAATCGCGTCATCGCCCTAGATCTCGGAAAACATCTGCCGTTTTCTTTCGGCACGGCGATGCTGTTTTTGCGGTCCAAATATCGAAATCAACAGACCAAACGCCGGTCGCTCGAGACTGTCGGAACTTTCTACGACTTGCCCGTCGAGGTGTTCGAGGCGTCTTTCGATTCACGCCTGACAGGCAGCTGCGGCTATTGGAAAAACGCGAAAACGCTCGATGAAGCACAGCTCGCCAAGCAAGATCTCGTCTGCCGGAAAATCGGCTTGAACGCAAATCATCATGTCTTGGACATAGGATGCGGTTGGGGTTCTTTCATGAGCTACGCCGCGGAGAAATATAAGGCGCGGTGCGTGGGCACGACGATATCGGGCAAACAGGTCGCGTATGCGCGCAAACGATACGCGGGATTGCCGGTCGAGTTCCGTCTCGAGGATTACCGCGACTTCAAGCCGGACCGGAAGTTCGACCGGGTCGTTTCAATGGGAATGTTCGAGCATGTCGGATCGAAGAATTACCGAAGGTATTTGGAACTAGCCCGCCAAGCGATGAAAGAGGACGGGCTATTCCTGCTCCATACCATTTGGCAAAATAAGCGCTCCCCGGCCATCGATCCCTGGCTCGACAAGTACATCTACCCCAACGGTCAGTTGCCGAGCGTGGGAGAAATCACTTCCGCGGTCGAAGGACTCTTCGTGGTCGAAGACGTGCACAATTTCGGCGCTTACTATGACCGCACGCTCGTGGAATGGGACAAGAAATTCCAGGCCAATAAGGCTTCGGTCAGATCCGCAATCGAACAATCCGGCCGGGACTATGACAAATTCTGCCGCATGTGGGAGTACTACCATCTCTCTTGCGCCGGAGGCTTTCGCTCAAGAGTTGTTAATGTCGGGCAATTTATCTTTTCTCCGAACGGCGTCAGGGGTGGATACGAACCTTGCCGTTGATGCGGCAACCGGGCATTGCAGTATCGACGACGCTCGCTAAGTCATTGTAGTTTCAATGCGGATGGGTGGCCGAGCGGTTTAAGGCACCGGTCTTGAAAACCGGCAGGCGTGCAAGCGCCTCGTGGGTTCGAATCCCACCCCATCCGCCAGCATATTGAAATTACTCGATTTCGATTCAGCGCCAGATGCTGTAGAAGGTGCCTGGATTTTCTGCCGCCCCCGGAAGAGGGCGCGGCGTGGCGTGGGGTCGAGGTACCGATGATCATCGAACTCGGGCATTTTTCGATTATTCTCGCTCTTTGCGTCGCGGTGATGCAGAGCGGATTTTCGCTCGAGGGCGCGCGCCGGAACGAATGGAATATGATGGCCGCCGGACGCATGGCGGCGCTGGCGCAGTTCGTACTGATCGCGTTGGCCTTCGCGACCCTGGTGCACGCTTATGTGACCTCGGATTTCTCGGTTTTGAACGTGGCCGAGAACAGCCATACCGATAAGCCGCTGCTCTACCAATTGACCGGCGTGTGGGGCAATCACGAAGGCTCGATGGTGTTGTGGGTTTTGATCCTGTCGCTTTACGGGGCGGCGGTGAGCTGGTTCGGGAACTCCATGCCGCCGCGGCTGTGCGCGCGGGTGATCGGGGTCATGGGGCTCATCGGGGTGGGATTTCTGCTGTTCATCCTGCTCACCTCCAATCCCTTCCTGCGGCTCGATCCGGCGCCGGCGAATGGCGAGGGCCTCAACCCGATTCTGCAGGACCCGGGCTTGGCCTTTCATCCGCCCTTCCTCTATCTGGGCTATGTCGGCAACGCGGTGAGCTTCGCCTTCGCCGTGGCGGCGTTGATCGAGGGCCGGGTTGACGCGGCCTGGGCGCGCTGGGTCAGGCCCTGGACCTTGGCCTCGTGGTGCTGCCTGACCCTGGGCATATCCATGGGCAGCTGGTGGGCCTATTACACGCTGGGCTGGGGCGGCTGGTGGTTCTGGGACCCGGTCGAGAACGCCTCGCTCATGCCGTGGCTCGCCTCGACCGCGCTCATCCATTCGGCGATCGTGGTCGAGCGCCGCGACACGCTCAAGAGCTGGGCGGTGCTGCTGGCGATCCTGACCTTCTCGCTCTCGCTGGTCGGAACCTTCCTGGTGCGCTCGGGCGTGCTGACCTCGGTGCACGCCTTCGCGCTCGACCCCAAGCGCGGCGTGTTCATCCTGCTGCTGCTGCTGATCGCCATCGGCGGCTCGCTCACGCTCTACGCCTGGCGCGCCCCCCGCCTGGAACCCGGCGGCGTGTTCGCCCCGGTCTCGCGCGAGGGGGCGCTGCTGTTGAACAACCTGATCCTGGCGAGCTGCGCCGCCACCGTCTTCATCGGCACGCTTTATCCGTTGTTCCTGGACGCGGTGGGCGGACCCAAGCTGTCGGTGGGTTACCCCTTCTTCGACCGGACCTTCGTGCCGCTGATGATCCCGTTGCTGATCGCCATTGCCGTGGGCCCGATGCTGGCCTGGAAACGCGGCGATCTCTTGGGCGCGTTGCAGCGGCTGTGGGCGGCCTTCGCGGTGGCGATCGTCGCCATGCTGATTTTGTTTTACGTGACATGGGGCGGGCCGGTGCTGGCGGTGCTCGGGCTCGGGCTTGCGACTTGGGTTGGCATGGGCGCGTTGGTGGAGTTGACCGAGCGTTTGCGGATTTTCCGTTCGCCGTGGCGTGAGACCTGGCGGCGCGCGCTCAACTATCCGCGCGCCTCCTACGGCATGACGATCGCGCATTTCGGGATGGCCGTCACCGTCGCCGGCATAGCCGCTTCTGCATTCGAGCAGGAACACATCCAGATGCTTCATGTGGGCCAGGAATTTCCCATCGCCGGCTATATCTTGCACTTCGACAAAATCGGCCAGCGGAACGGCGAAAACTTCACCGCCGACGCCGGAGTATTCACCCTGCTCAAGGGCGGCCAGGTGGTGGCGGAGCTGAAGCCGGAGCGGCGGTTCTTCCCCTTGCAGCAGCAGACCGTCGCCAAGACCGCGATCCACACCAATCTTTTGGCCGATTTCTACCTGGCCTTGGGCGATCCCGATAACCAGGGCGGCTGGGCGGTGCGCGCTTATTGGAAGCCGCTCGTTCCGTTCATCTGGATCGGGGGTGTATTCATGGCCTTTGGCGGCGCCGTCAGTTTATCGGATCGGCGCTGGCGGGTCGGCGTGGCGGCGCGGCGCGTGGTCAAGGGTGCACTGCCGGCAGGCGGAGGCCGCGCGTGACCTTTCGCCGTGCGCTGTTCCTGCTGCCTCTAGTTCTGTTCCTGGTGCTGGCGGCCTATTTCTGGCGCGGCCTTTCCCCGGATTACGACCCCCAGACTCTCCCATCGGCGATGATCGACAAGCCGGAGCCGGTCTTCAGCCTGGCGACGCTGGGGAAGTCGGGCAACCTGACCACGGACGACATGAAGGGCCAGGTGGTGCTGGTCAATTTTTTCGCTTCGTGGTGCGTGCCCTGCCGCGAAGAGCACGCCACGCTGATGCAATTCGCGCGCGACAATGCCGTGCCGCTTTACGGCATCGCCTACAAGGACAAGCCCGCGGACGCGGCCAAGTTCCTGCAATCCCTCGGCGATCCCTATAAGCGCGTCGGCCTCGACGAAACCGGCCGCACCGGCATCGATTTCGGCGTCTACGGCGTGCCCGAGACCTATGCCATCGACCGGCAGGGGCGCATCCGCTGGCGCCATGTCGGGCCGCTCGACGCCAATGCCGTCGCCAAGGAACTCAATCCCCTGTTGCGCGAGTTGGGCGCATCGTGAGGCGCGTTCTCGCCTGGGGGCTTCTGCTGGCGCTTCTGGCGGCGCCCGGCGCGGGCGCAGTCGAGCCCAACGAGATGCTTTCCAATCCGGTGCTGGAAGCCCGCGCCCAAGCCATCGGCAAGGAGCTGCGCTGTCTGGTCTGCCAGAACGAATCGATCGAGGATTCCGGAGCCGACCTGGCTCATGATCTGCGCGTGCTTCTGCGCCAGCGCCTGGTCGCGGGCGACACCGACCAGCAGGCGATCCAATACATCGTCGACCGCTATGGCGATTTCGTCTTGCTCAAGCCGCCGGTCGAACCGGCGACCTATGTGCTCTGGTTCTCGCCCTTCGCAGTTCTGATCCTGGGCGGCGCGGGCATCTGGCTCTATCTGCGCCGGCGGAGCGCTGGCGCTGCAAGCGGGGACCGGCCTTTGACCCCCGAGGAACAACGCGAGCTCGACCGGCTTTTGCACGAGGACCAATGATTCTCACGCTTATCCTTCTGTTCATCATGGCGATCGTGCTCGCCGCGGTGCTCTGGCCGTTGTGGCGGCCATCGACCGGAGGCGCGGCGCGCGGCCGCTATGATCGCGCAATTTTTCGCGACCAGCTCAAGGAGATCGAACGCGACGTGGCGCGCGGCATCGTCCAGCCCGCCGATGCCGAACAGGCCCGGCGCGAGATCGAACGCCGCATTCTTGCCGCGGCAGATGAGCCCGATACCCTGCCGCCGAGCGCGCCGAAGCCTCGCCTCGCCGTCATGGTGGCGGCGGCGGCGGCGGTGGGCGTCTTCGCGATTTACGTTCTGTTTGGCGCGCCGGATCTTCCCGACCAGCCCTTCGCGCACCGCGCCGTGCCGCCGCAGCATGACACGGCGCAGATCCAAGGCATGGTGGACAGCCTGGCAGCGCGGCTGCAGCAGCAACCCGCCGATTTCGACGGCTGGGTGATGCTCGGCCGCTCCTATTCCGTGCTCGGCGACAACGCCAAGGCCGCCGACGCCTACGAGCACGCCCGCGCGCTCAAGCCCGGCGACGCGACCGTCGCGATGAACGAGGCCGCCGCGCTGCTCGCCGACAGCAAGCCCGAAGACCCGATCCCCGCCCGCGTGGTGGGACTGCTCAAATCGGTCGAAAAGAGTCAGCCGGACCAGCCGATGGTGCTGTGGTTCCTCGGCATGGCGGCGGCGCAGCAGCGCGATTTCTCGACCGCCCGCCAATATTGGCGGCACCTGCTCGAAGTCATTCCGCCGAACGCGCCCGAGCGCCAGTCGGTCAACGACGCCTTGACCGCGCTTGAAGGGAAGTAATCCCGCCCCATCCGCCGGTGTTCACACCGCCGGCGCGTGAGTTGCCGTCTTTGCCTGCGCGGCGTCGAACACCGCCGCCACCTTGCGCACGAACGGGCGCATGGCTTCGGGCACGGTGATGGTGTCGCCGGAGATGCGCACCAGACTTTCTTCCGCCAGCACGCCGAGCGCCGCCCGCTCGCGCCCGAAATCCATGCCGGGAACGTGATGCGCCAGGATCGCCGCCCGGAGATCGACCGCAAGATCGCACATCAGCCGCTCGATGACGTCGGCACGCAGCCGGTCATCGGGCGAAAGCGCGAAGCCGCGGACGACGGCCAAACGCCCGGCCGCGACCGCTTCCTGGTATGCGCCGATGCGCGGCGTATTCTGGATATAACCCTGCGGCAAACGGCCGATCGACGACGCGCCGAAGCCCAGCAACGCATCGGCCTGATCCGTCGTGTAGCCTTGAAAATTCCGCCGCAGCTTTCCGGCGTCGAGCGCCCGCGTCATGGCGTCGCCCGGCTTGGCGAAATGATCGAGACCGATCCGGCGATAGCCCGCGGCGACGAGCGCTTCGGCGATCGTTTCGGCCTGGTCAAACCGCATCATGGCGTCCGGCAGCGCCAATTCATCGAGGTGCCGCTGATGCGGCTTCAACGACGGCACATGGGCATAACCGAAAACGGCGATCCGGTCGGGCTCGAACGCGACGACGCGCTCCACCGTGCTTTTGCAGGATGCAATGGTTTGGTGCGGCAGACCGTAGATCAGATCGACATTGAGGGCGGCGATGCCGGCCTTACGCAGGTGATAAACCGCGGCTTCGGTGATCTCCGCGCTTTGGACCCGGTGAACGGCCCGCTGCACGGCGGGATCGAAGGTCTGTATGCCCAGGCTCGCGCGCGTGAAGCCGCATTCGCCCAACGCGTATGCCATGCCGGACGTCAAGGTGCGCGGATCGATTTCGATCGCCAGTTCCGCGCCGGTATCGTAACGGAAGTTGCGGCGTACCGCCGCCAGCACGCGATTCAGCGCGGAAGAGCCGATAATGGTCGGCGTGCCGCCGCCCCAATGAAGATGGGATATCCGCAGAGGCCCCGGCACCAGCGAGGCCACGATGTCGATTTCGGCGATGAGCGTTTCGACATAACGGATGATCGCCGTATCGTCCGCCGGAATCTTGGTATGGCAGCCGCAGTACCAACACAGCGAGCGGCAATACGGCACGTGAAAATAAAGCGATGCCGTTGCATCGGGATCCAGATCGCCGAGCCATTGGCGCGCTTGCGCCTCGCCGATATCCGGCGTGAAGAAGGGCGCCGTCGGATAACTGGTATAGCGCGGTATGCGCTCGCCGGCATAGCGGAGAAACCCGAGAGGCAGTGCGGGCGCCATGGCGCGCTCAAAACGCCGGCAAAGCGGGTTCGGCATTCGACGCCACGCCGATGCCTTCGACTTCGACCAGCCAATCCGGCCGGCAAACCGCGCCCTGAACGATCAGCACGGGCAAACCCGGAAAGCGGTCGGCGAGATATCCGTCGACGCGCGCGAAATCGGCCGGGTCCCTGAGATAGACCAACAGATGCATCAGGTCGGCCAGGCCGGCCGCGCCCGAGTGCAAAAGCGCGGCGACATTGCCAAGCGTCCGTTCCAGCTGGCCCAAGACATCGCCTCGATGCATGACGCGGCCGGCGTTATCGATGCTCGCGGTTCCCGAGATGAAATGATGCGCGCGGTCGGAATACGCGACGCGCGTGCCGCGCTCGAAGGTAACCTTGTAATCCGCCGTCGGGCACAGCCGATCGAAATCGTTGAGATAAGCGATTTGTTCCGGCGCCAGATCGAGGATGGAATACGCGTCCATGGCGACCAGATCGAAGCGGTGCGCGCACGCGCCCTCGATGCCGGTGCTGGCGATGAAATGCGTGTCGCTGGTCAAGCCGTTCCGCGCAAACAACTCGCGCCGGCGATCCACCATGCCCTGGTAGAACACGTCGACATCCTTGAGATAAATCCAGGTGCGAATGCAGTGGTCGCGCAGATTGGCGCCCTCGTTGTCGAGGGTATCGATCAGTTCGCCGAAAATCTTTTCAGTCTGCGCGGCCGACGAGCCGGATATTTCGTGGTCGTCGGTACAAAGGCGCGTGCTCCACAAGTGGCGCCGTCCGTTCTTCTCGATAATGAGGTGCTTAGGCGAAATACGGCGCCGGACGAGCGGTTGACTGCTGTCGACGTGATACGCGAGCAACGCCAGTTTCGCGCCGGACAGCGGCGCCTGCTGTACGATGGAGGTGGCGACCGGATTGCCGGGAGGATCGAGCGCGAGGCCGCTATTGCGAATCAGCGGCGCTTGGTTGAGTACGTCGCTCAGGAAGATGCGCCGGAATACCGCGGTTTCGGAAGCCAGGCCCAGCGAGCGGCGCGCCGCCGCATAACGCTCCTCGACGAAGCCGATCTGCATGTTCAGATCGAGGTCCGAGGGAACCACCACCGTGATGAAATGTTCGGCGCCTCCTTTGGCGCCGTAAAAGCTCTTGGTGGCGAAGCCGCGGTCGGCTTGTGCCGAATGGCCGCCCGCTTCCCGCAAGTCGTACATGAACCGCGAAACTCCTACTCCAGGGTGATCGGCCGCTCGGGAAATGCAAGCTGGTCGCGGTCGCGCCAGCTTGGCCGGACGTAGTTGATCTCCATCAGGCGGCGCACGCCCTCGATCGGGCGGCGCTCGAAGCCGTGCCAGGTATTGGGGCCCGGAACGAAAATCACCGCGCTGTTGAATTCCGCCGAAGTGCGGCCTATCCATTTCTTCTGGTCGTCGTAGATGTCGGTGCCCCATCCCTTCGCCTCGGGACCGGTACAGAAATAGATCACCATCGAGAACAGCTTTTCGGGGATGTCGCGGTGCGGCTCGAGCCAGGCGCCGTCGGTGTCCTGGATGTATTCCATGCGCAGAAAGCCGCCGGCGACCTTGATCGCACAGACTTCCTCGAACAGCCGCGCGATTTCCGGACGCTGCATCGCTTCGGCGAATTGGGCGCAAACCGGAAAGCGCGAACGCAGCCGCGGCGTGAAGAAGGTCCGCTTGCCGTTGTCGCGGTCGCGCACGCCTTCATTGTCGCCGACCAGCGGCGGCGCGATCGGCAGCAGGAGCACGCCGATGGCGAGGCTTTCGGGCAGCACCGCATCGAGATTCCAGTGGCGGTAGGGCTGATCGTCGCGGCGGGCCTGCCGCAGGGCGCGTCCGAAATGCCTCGCGATCGCGGCCGCATCGGGCACAGGAGGAAAATCCGCAGCCGCGCGTCCCGGCGCCAGGCGTGCGGCGGCGTCCGTCACCGCGGCGCCCATTCGATCGCCTTGCGCAACAGCGGGACCGATTTGGCGAAGGCGCTGACGCTATGGCGCAGATATTCGCGCCGGACATACCAGTCCGAATCCACGTAGCACAGTTGCAGGCTCATGCGCTGCCCCTTCTGCGGCAGAAAGCCGTGCCAGGAATGGTCGCAAACGCGGAACATGAGCATCCGCCCGAATTCCGGCGCGAATTCGAAGGCGTAGTCGCTGCGATCGGAACTCCGCAGCACGCGCAGCCGGCCCTTTTCGTAAGGCCATTCGCGGCTGAAACCGACCAGCACGGTGACGATCTTGTGCTTGGAATCGGGGTGCGCGTAGCCCTCGTTGTAGTGGCCGGTGGTGTTGCCCATCATCACGATGACCGGCGGGCAGGC
The DNA here is from genome assembly GCA_963810055.1 of uncultured Alphaproteobacteria bacterium. Taxonomy (GTDB): domain Bacteria; phylum Pseudomonadota; class Alphaproteobacteria; order ATCC43930; family CGMCC-115725; genus REEB95. The sequence continues at coordinate 78,931 of CAWEME010000003.1, forward strand.
GCTCAAATCCATGTCGAATTTTTTCTCGACGATGCGGCGAAAGCGCGGGCTGAGCAGATCACTGACCGCTTCTCCAAAACGCTTCCCATAGCGCAGACTGGGAAGGCCGTAGCTGCCGCGATCGGGGATGGGCGGCGCATCGGCCAACACCTCGTCCTTGTAACGCTGCGGGATCGCGTGTTCGACGAAGGTGAAATCGTAGGGATCATGCCGCACTTCCGCGGCGGCAATCGCCTTCTCATCGAGCAATGAAAACGGACGATCCGGTGTCAGCGGAACTGCTTGGTCCAACATTCTGCCCTCCATCGATCTATATTTATCGTACGGTAAATTAGCGCCGATGGAGCGGGGGCAAATTGCCGCAGTTTTGTCGCCGCGGGCGATATCTGGTTTCGAGCGCCGCTCCGTGCCACGATCCGCTGTGACTTAATGCCGCAGCGCCGCGGCGGCGAATGCTCCCGGGCGCCGGATGGTCAATGACGCATTGGCCGCGCTTGAAGAGCCGTAATCTCACCCGCCACCGGTTCGGGCACGGCCGGATAGCGATAGCGCCCGAGCGTCATGATCAGCACACAGGCGATCGCCAACAGAGCCTCAAACAGCGCGAAACCGGGCATGTAGCTGTGCATCAACTGGAAGCACCAACCGAGGATGCTCGCGCCCACGGCGTTGCCGAGCAGCACCGGCGCAAACATGAACCCGTGGAGGCTGCCGAAGAAACGGACGCCGAAATAGCGGCTGATGATGAACGACATCAGATCGATCTCCGCGCCGATGCCAAGTCCGAGCAGAACGGTTCCGACGAGCGGCGAGCCCATGCCGGTCGCGAGAATGGCGATCCCCACCATCGGCGAGAGCAGAAAGATGAGCGCGATATAGGGCGCGAAGATCTTGTCGATGAAATAGCCAGCGACGACACGGCCGAGGATGAGCGCAAGGCCCGCCGCCGAAAGCGCGCCGATGGCCACGCCGACGGGAATGCCACGGTCGGTGAGCAGCGGCACGACGTGAATGAGCGTGCCGTTGATTGTCGTCGCGGCGAAAAAGAAGGTGAGCGTCATGGCCCAATAGCGCCAGGTGCGGATCGCCTCGCCAAAGCCGATGCCCGGAAGCGCGGATATCTCGCGCGTGGGGTGCGACAACCGGCGCCTCTTCGGCCTTCGGATGCTCGCGCACGAACAGCGCCACCGGCAGGAAAGCCAGGACGAAGATCGTGACGCCGAGCCCGGCATAGCCCATGCGCCAGCCGAAATTTCCGATCAGCGCGTTCGAGAGTTGCGGGATCAGCGCGGTTCCCAGCCCGACCCCGGCGAGCGCCAGGCCGAGCGCCAGGCCGCGCTGCCGGTCGAACCATTCCGTGATCACCTTGCAATAGGCGGTGGGGGTCTGCCCCACCGCCATGACGCCGGAGATCGCGAACAACAATAAGAGCATGGTGGTCGATGCCGTGAGCAACGACAAAGCCGCGGTCGCGAAGGCGAACAGCGCGACCGATCCCAGCAGCATGGGACGGACGCCGAATCGGTCCACCAGCCGGCCGAAGAACGGTATCATCAGCGCCGTTACCACCGACGATAGGCCGATGGCGGTCGAGATTTCGCCGCGGCCGAATCCAAGCTCCTGCGCCACCGGCTTCAAGAACACGCCGGCGGCAAAGACGTTGATCGAGCCTTGTCCGACGATAAGGCCCAGTATCGAGGCGAAGACGATCCACCACCGGTTCCAGGAATGATGCGTCGCGGCCATGGTTTCCTCCGTTTATCGGTTTTGCGTTTCCAACAGTCCCGCCCCTGTCCATTGACTGCGCCGGCCGACGGCGCACCGCGACGCCGGCCTTATGGAACGACAATGACCGCGTTCACGTTGCGGCGAGTATTCCATACATGACAAACTCCCGGACGAGGCGGAGGCGCCACGCAGCACCGTTACATAGAGAAATAATTCGCGATTCTGGCATTGATTTAGATCAAGCGGAGTCCATGGCGGAGCAACGCACTCCGCTTGGGGCCCGCAAAGCACCCAAGAATTATAATTACCCGGCGTTTGGGGAAGCGGAAGACAGCGGGTACGACAAGGAGCGCGGTAGGGGAACATGCGGCGATATCTGAGCCATGAAGGCGCCATCCTCGGACTTGTCACCCTGCTGCTGATCGCGCCGTTCTTCGTCTTCCGCGACCTGCCGCTTTACGACCTGCCCGATCACATCGCCCGCCAACACATACTCTTCGGCGATGGCGCGCCCGGGGCCGCGCAATATTACGAAGCACATTGGCGGCTGCTGCCCAATCTGGCGATGGAAGGATTCGTCTTTCTGTTTTACCGCTTGATCGGCGTCGAAGGCGCCGTGCGCCTGTTCCTGGCGGTCACGGCGGCGCAACTTTTCTGGGGCGCGCTGGCGGTCAACCGCGCATTGCACGGCAAGATCTCGCGCCTCGGCGTGTTGGCCGCGCTGTTCGTCTATAACGGCCCGTTCATGATGGGATTCGTCAATCTGTGCTTTGGCTTGGGGCTCGCGCTGTGGGTGTTCGCGCTGTGGATGAGCTGGCGCACTCGGCCCTGGGCGCTACCCGCTTTTGCCGCGCTGTCGAGCCTGATCCTGGTCGCCCATCTCTTCGCCTTCGGTGTCTATGCGCTGGTTGTTCTGACTTACGAGGCCGGGTTGCTGCTCAAGACCAAACGGCGGGCATGGAAATCCCATTTGCCCGCCCTGCTGCCGCTGCTGCATCTGCTGGTGCCGCTGGCGATTTATTGGGGGCTGATGCCGCGCGAGGTCATGGCGGACGGCTTCCACTACGCGCCGTTACTATTGAAATTCGCCGAGCTGCGCAGCGCCGTGGGATTCTACAATCCCGCTTTCGATTCCTTGTCGCTGCTGGCGGTGCTGCTCTTCTCGCTCGCGGTGCTGCGGCGGATCGAGATCGACCGCGATCTGGTTCTGCCGCTGGCCGCGCTCGCTCTCGCCTATGTCCTGCTGCCGCATCAATGGGGCGAAGGCACCTTCGTCGATTACCGCATGCCCGCCATCGCGGCGCTGCTGCTGGCCGGATCCCTCGATTGGCGCCGGTGCGCGGCGCCCCGTCGGCGCGGCGCCGAGGCCTTCATCCTGGCGCTGTTCCTGCTGCGCTGGGGCGTGACCGTCGTGCAATGGCAAAGCTGGCAGGAGGATTACGCCCAATACCGCGCCGCCTTCGCCCAATTGCCCGAGGGGGCGAAGCTGCTGCCGCTTTCAGCCGATCCCGATCTGGTCGAGCCCGAACAGCATCCGCCGCTGGCGCACATGGCCGCGCTCGCCGTCACGCTGCGCGGCGCGCTCATCCCTTCGCTTTTCGCCGATCTCGGGAATCAGATACTGGTCTATCGCGAGCCCTATCGCGCGCTGGCGACCCAGTTGCCATCGGCGGATCTCGCGCCTTATTTCGATTACGTGCTGTTGATCCGGCCGGAGGAAATACCGGCTCCACCCCCTTACGCCGAGATCGCGCGCGGCCGGACCTTCGTGCTCGGCCGGCTGAAACACTGAGCCTTATTGGGCGGCGACGCGGAAACGCCGGCTGGGATTCTTGATGCGCGGCTGGGTGCGCACCGGCGCTTCGGCCGGCGGCGGCATGTCGCCCGGCGCGGGCGGCGCGACCGGCAGCGACATGCCGACATGGGTCCCTTCGCCCGGCTTGCTGTCGATGTGAAAGGTGCCGCCCAGCAGCTCGACGAATTTCTTGGCCAGCGGCAGGCCCAGCCCGGTGCCTTCGTGCTTGCGCGCCAGCGAGGCATCGACCTGGCCGAATGGCGCCAACGCCGTCGGCATGTCCTGTTCCGATATGCCGACGCCGGTGTCGGCCACTTCGAGCGCGACCTTGTTGAGGATGCGGCGCGCGGTGACGGTGATGGACCCGCCCGCCGGCGTGAATTTGATCGCGTTCGACAGCAGGTTCAACAGCACCTGCTTGATGCGGCGCCGGTCGGAAACCATGGTGCCGAGCTCGGGCGCAGCGTCGAGATGGATCGTCAGCCCGGCCGAGGCGGCGCGTTCCTCCACCATGGCCATCGTCTGCTCCAGCATCTCCTTGATGCCGAATTCCTCGCGATCGAGCGGCACGCTGCCGGTCTCGGTCTTGGCCATGTCGAGGATGTCGTTGACGATCGACAAGAGATGCGTGCCCGAGGCGTGAATGTTGGTGACGTAATCCCGATAGGCCGGCACCGCCACCGGACCCAACAGCTCGCTCTTCATGATCTCCGAGAAGCCGATGACCGCGTTCAAGGGCGTGCGCAGCTCGTGGCTCATGGCGGCAAGGAAGTCGCTTTTCGACTGGTTGGCGGCTTCGCTGCGCGCCACCGCGGCGGCCAGCTTGAGATTGGCCTCGTTCTGGCGCGCGGCGGCGCGGTTGGTGCGCAAGACTATCCAGATCAGCCCGCAATACGTGATCGCGAAGGCGATCCAGATGAGCAGCATGACGCTCTGGTGATAGCTCTCGAGTTCGGCGAAATCCGCGGTCACGTCGGTGTCGATCTGGAACACCGCGATCACCCGGCCCGGTTCCGCCGGATCGAAGGCCGGCACGTAACTGGCGACGATGTCGCGCTCGCCCCCTTCCATGCGGCTGCCGGCGCGGCCGGACCAAGCCTGCTGGAACGCGGCCCCGTCGCCGCCGGCCTGGCCGATGGCCGAGGATTCGGTCGAGAAAATGGCGCGCCCATCGCGGTCGAGTATGTCGAGCCGAACCACCGGCGAATTGGCTATCAGCTTCAAGGCCTTGGCGCGGAGATCGGCATAGGCGGGGTTTGCGGTGAGGTCGCCGGAGCCCTGCCCTTGGGCGGCCTCATTGGCGGAGGTGAGGTCCTGGAAATCGGGCAAGGTGGCGTTGGCGATGATTTGCGCCAACGCCGCGTTGTTGCGCTCGGCCATCGCGCCCACTTGGTTAACGGTGTAAAGCCGGTGCGCATAGGAAATGACCAAAACCGCGGTCAGCATCACGACCGCGCTCAGCACGGCGAAGGTCAGGGTGGGCTTGCGCATGAACCGGGTCCGGCCCCTCGTTGGTAGAGGGGCCAATCTACGCGCTTAATGGTTTCCCAAAACTTACGGCGGACGCAATTACTAGTGGAAATTAAGGGATATTAACCTCGGTCCGCTGCGGGTTTGCGGAATATCGCAATGCAGCTAGCGCAAACCGGCGTTCAGCTTCTGCAACGCCGCGTTGCCGGGCACCAACTCGGCATCCGCCAACGCGTTCAACGGCTTTTCCACCGTATCGAAATGATCGTGCAGATCATGCGCCTCGGGCTCGACATAGAGCAGGCCGGTGACAATCTCGCCCGCGGCGTGGCGCTGCTGGAGATAGGTCATGGCCTGGACGCGCTCCTGCGGATCGTAATCGGCGTGCAGCTTGCGGAAACGCAGCATCGAGCCGTCATGCTGGATTATGGTCTCGACCGTGCCGGGCGCGTAATCGGCGGTGATCGGCGCGCGCGCCTCGATGATGTCGAGCCGGTTCACCGATTCATTGTGCTCGCGCACGTAATCGAAGCTCTTGGTCGAGCCCACATGGTTGTTGAAGGCGACGCAAGGCGAGATCACGTCGATGAAGGCGGCGCCGTGGTGGCGGATGGCGCCGGCGATCAGCGGCACCAATTGCGCCTTGTCGCCGGAGAAGCTGCGCGCGACATAGGTCGCGCCCAGTTGCAGCGCCATGCCGACCAAGTCGATCGGCTCGTCCATGTTCAAGACGCCGCGCTTGCTCTTCGAACCCTTGTCGCTGGTGGCCGAAAACTGGCCCTTGGTGAGGCCGTAGACGCCGTTGTTCTCGACGATATAGACCATGTTGACGCCGCGCCGGATCACATGGGCGAACTGGCCGATGCCGATCGAAGCGCTGTCGCCGTCGCCCGAGACGCCCAGATAGATGAGATCGCGGTTGGCGAGATTGGCGCCGGTCAGCACCGAAGGCATGCGTCCATGGACGGAGTTGAACCCGTGAGAATTGCCCAGGAAATAAGTGGGCGTCTTGGACGAGCAGCCGATGCCCGACAGCTTGGCGATGCGGTGCGGCTGCAGATCGAGATCGAAACAGGCCTGAATGATCGCGGCGCTGATCGAATCATGGCCGCAGCCGGCGCATAACGTCGATACCGCGCCCTCGTAATCGCGGTGGGTGAAGCCCAGCTTGTTGACCGGCAGACCGGGGTGATGGAGCTTGGGCTTGGCGATGTAGGTCATGACGCCACCTCTCGCAACGGCTTTTCGGCGCGCAGCAGCTTGGATATCGCACCGGTGATGAATCGTTCGGTGATCGGCGTGCCGTCGTAATGCAGCACCGGGACGAGCTTGGCGGGATCGACGCCGCCTTCGGTCACGATCAGCGTCCGCAACTGCGCGTCGCGGTTTTGCTCGACCACGAAGACCTGCTCATGCGCGGCGATGAAATCGAGCACTTCCTTGGCGAAGGGGAAGCCCCTGATCCGCAACGCATCGAGATGGATCCCCTGCTCTTCGAGCGCGTCGAGCGCCTCGCGCATCGCCGCCGAGGTCGAGCCGAAATAGATGACGCCGCGCCTGGTCTTCTGCTTGGCGTCGGTGCGCAACGGCGCCGGCACCAGCTTTTTCGCGGTCTCGAACTTGCGCAACAGCCGCTGCATGTTGTCGACATAGGCTGGGCCTTCCTCGGTATAGCGCGCATAGCGGTCGCGCGAAGTGCCGCGGGTGAAATACACGCCCTTGGTCGGGTGCGTGCCGGGATATGTCCGATAGGGAATGCCGTCGCCGTCGACGTCGAGATAACGGCCGAACTCCTTGGCCGCATCGAGATCGGCGGCGCTCATGACCTTGCCGCGGTCGAGCCGCCGGGAATCGTCCCAGGCGAAGGGCTTCGACAGCCACTCATTCATGCCGATGTCGAGATCGAGCATGACGAATACCGGCGTTTGCAGCCGGTCGGCGAGATCCAAGGCCTGCGCGCCCATCTCGAAGCATTCATGGGGATCTTCCGGGAAGAGCAGCACATGCTTGGTGTCGCCGTGGCTGGCATAGGCGGCCGAGAGAATATCGGCCTGCTGGGTGCGCGTCGGCATGCCGGTCGACGGCCCCGCCCGCTGGACGTCGAACACCACCGCCGGAATTTCCGCGAAATAGGCCAGACCCAGGAACTCCTGCATGAGAGAGATTCCAGGCCCCGACGTGCAGGTGAAAGCGCGCGCGCCGTTCCACGCCGCGCCGATGACGATGCCGATCGATGCCAGCTCGTCCTCGGCCTGGACAATGGCATAGCGATGCTTGCCGGTCTGCGGATCGACGCGGTAGCGCCGGCAATAACGCTCGAATGCCTCGGCCATCGAGGTCGAAGGCGTGATCGGATACCACGCCGCCACCGTGGCGCCGCCATAGACCGCGCCCAGCGCGGCGGCGGCGTTGCCCTCGATGAAGATACGGTCGCCCACCGCGTCGGCGCGCTTGACCTTGAGATCTATCGGCTTGAGGTGCTTCAACGCGTAGTCGTAGCCCAGATGCAGCGCCTCGACATTGGGCGTCAGCAGCTTGTCCTTGCCATGGTATTGCTCGCCGATCAGCTTCTCGACCGCGGCCAATTCGATGCCGAGCAGCGCCGCCAGCGCTCCCACATAGATGATATTCTTGAACAGCTGCCTTTGGCGCGGATCCGTGTATTTCTGGTTGCAGATCTCCGTCAAAGGCATGCCGATGACGGTGATGTCGTCGCGGAACTTCGAAGGCGGCATCGGCTTGGTCGAGTCATAAAAGAGATAACCGCCGGGATCGATCGAAGCCACGTCCTGCGCCCAGGTCTGCGGGTTCATGGCCACCATCAGATCGACGCCGCCGCGCCGGCCCAGATGTCCGGCTTCGGAAACGCGCACCTCGTACCAGGTCGGCAGGCCCTGGATGTTCGAGGGAAAGATGTTCCGCGTCGCCACCGGCACGCCCATGCGCAGCACCGATTTGGCGAACAGCAAATTGGCCGAGGCCGAGCCCGAGCCGTTGACGTTGGCGAATTTGACGACGAAGTCGTTGGTGCTGTTTATCGGGTTCGGCATGCGGGTCCGGCCAGGGTCATGTCCAACAGGAATTTCTGCATGTCCCACGCGCCGGTGGGACAGCGTTCGGCGCACAGGCCGCAATGCAGGCAGACGTCCTCGTCCTTCGCCATGATGCGGCCGGTCTTGAGCGTGCGCGGAAATGTACAAGTCTTGCGACACATTCTTCGCGGGAGCGTTGAGCCGCTGGCGCAGCACGCTCTCTTCGCCATTGTGCGGTGAAGGTGATGCAATCCATCGGGCAGATATCGACGCAGGCGTCGCATTCGATGCACAAGGGCGCGTTGAACACCGTCTGCACGTCGCAATTGAGGCAGCGTTCGGCCTCGAGATAACCGAGCTTTTGGTCGAAGCCCAGTTCCACCTCGACCCGCACGTCCTTGAGCGCAAGCTCCTTGTCACGATGAGGCACCCGGTAGCGCAAATCGTTGGAGACGTCGTTGTCGTAGCTCCATTCGTGGATGCCCATCTTCTGGCTGATGAGCGCGACGTCGGGCGGCGGGCGTTTGGCAACGTCCTCGCCGTGGAGCAGCTTGTCGATCGAGATCGCCGCGTCGTGGCCATGCGCCACCGCCCAGATGATGTTCTTGGGGCCGAAAGCGGCGTCGCCGCCGAAAAACACCTTGGGATGGGTCGAACCCATGGTCTTGGGATCGACCTTGGGCATGCCCCATTTGTCGAATTCGATGCCGATATCGCGCTCGATCCAGGGAAAGGCGTTCTCCTGGCCCACCGCCACCAGCACGTCGTCGCAGGCGAAATGCTGGTCCGGCTCGCCGGTCGTCACCAGGCTGCGCTTGCCCTTGGCGTCGTACTCGGCCTTGACCTTCTCGAAGGTGACGCCGGTCAGCTTGCCGTTGACGTGGGTGAATTCCTTGGGCACGAGATAGTTGAGGATCGGTATGTCCTCGTGCATCGCGTCCTCTTTTTCCCACGGGCTCGCCTTCATTTCCTCGAAGCCCGAACGCACGATCACCTTCACGTCCTCGCCGCCCAAGCGGCGCGAGGTGCGGCAGCAATCCATCGCGGTGTTGCCGCCGCCCAGCACGATCACGCGCTTGCCGATCCGGTCGGTGTGGCCGAAGGACACGCTGGAAAGCCAATCGATCCCGATATGGATATTGGCCTTGGCCTCTTGGCGGCCCGGAATGTCGAGCTCGCGCCCCCTGGGCGCGCCCGAGCCGACGAAGATCGCGTCGTAATTCTCGGCCAGCAGCGCCTTCAGGCTGTCGATGCGTTTTCCCAGGCGCAATTCCATTCCGCCGATGCCGGTGATGTAGGCGATCTCCTCGTCGGTGACGCTTTCGGGCAGGCGGAAGCGCGGGATCTGGGTCCGCATCATGCCGCCCGCCTTGGGGTCGCCGTCATAGATGACGATGTGATATCCCAACGGCGCCAGGTCGCGCGCCACGGTGAGCGAGGCCGGCCCGGCGCCGACCAGCGCCACGCGCTTGCCGTTGCTCTTGGCCGGCGCCTTGGGCAGGCGGCTGGTGATGTCGTCCTTGTTGTCGGCCGCGACGCGCTTCAAGCGGCAGATCGCCACCGGTTCCTTCTCCACCCGGCCGCGCCGGCAGGCGGGCTCGCAGGGACGGTCGCAGGTGCGGCCGAGAATTCCCGGGAACACGTTCGAATGCCAGTTCACCATGTAGGCGTCGCTGTAACGCCCGGCGGCGATCAGCCGGATATATTCCGGCACCGGCGTGTGCGCCGGGCAGGCCCATTGGCAGTCGACAACCTTATGAAAATAATCGGGCACGCCGATATTGGTGGGCTGCAAACCGAACTCTCCCCCTGCCTACTCCGCCACCAACACCGAACCGCACTCCCGCTTGCACAACGTCCGACCGGCGCGCTTGTTCCGCTCTCTCACTCGCGGTCGCCGGCGCCCGCCTCGACCTCAAGCGCCTGGGCGATGCCTTCGAGCTCGCGCGCCACCTCGGGCACCGCCGTCAACTCCGCCAACTCGCGGCACCGCCGCGCCAGGCCGTGAAGCCTTTCGGCACGCGTGGCGTGCGCCACACCCGATCCGGAACCGGCCGATCGCGATGTCATCGCGTCCTCCGTCCTCCATGGCATTGCCTCGTCTTGTGCCTGCGAGGCTTGGCCGATAGGGGAGTCAGATTGCCCCAACGCCCATCGCAGCGCAACATCGCACGCGCCGCCAAGACCCTAAATTCATGGGGTTTTTGAAGCAGTTAGAACCCGAGTCTGAGCGGTTTCCGCTCGACCGGATAGCGTCCGGCTTGGCCGATCAGGGTAATTTCGGGGGCAAACCTGCCCACTAAAGCCTTGGCAATATTAGCGATTTAATCACGTCCGTACGGTAGTTAGGTGTGGAGAAATTCCATCAGATCGAGGGTTGGGGGAAGCTCCGCGTGAATTCGCTGCGGTCCTTGTGGCGCGATGAGAGCGGCGCGTCAGCCCTGGAATATGGGCTGATCGGGGCGCTGATCGCCATTGTCATCGTCGGTACGCTCCGCAACATCCAGGTAAAAATCACCTCGGTACTCAGTATCGTATCGAGCGCGATGTAACCCGCCCCAGCTCGCCGGAACGGCGCGAGTTATCCACGTAATTAACAGGCATAACAACGAGTCGCGCTTGATTTTTGCGATCCAGGCGCCGGAGCGCATGTTAAGGTTTGGTCACAATCCTGTCCGCCCGCGCGTTGGGGGCACCGCACGGAAAGGTATTGGTATTGGCGCGCCATAACAGCAAGAACAACAATCACAAGAAGCGGTCAGATTTGCCGCCAAAAAATGGAGTAACTCCGGGCACCGGCCGCGCGATCAACGTGGCGTTGCTGGTGTCGATCCTGTTCGTGCTGGTGCTGGGAATATTCGGCGCCGTCTATTTCGAGGGCCGCGGCGGACAAGCCGTCAATCCCCAAGCCGCTGCGCCTGCGGCCGCTCCTCCCGGCAATCCAGCCCAGAACGCCGTCCCGGCGCAGCCGGGCCCGGGACAAAATTTTGCCACCGCCCCGATACCGCCGCTCGACCAGGTGAACCCCGCCGCCGGCCCGGCTTTGCTCAAAGCCGCTCAACCCGGCTATTGGGTGGAATACGCAGCCTATCTCGGACCGGATTACGCCAACCAGCTGGTCAAACGTCTCGATGGCATGGGGATCAAGGCCGAAGTCGCCAGGACGCCCGGCGCCGGCGGCATGCAGTATTACAGCGTCCGTTCCGGGATCGGCAGCGATCGCGATGCTGCCGAGAACGCCGCGCTCAAGGTCAGCAATGCCCTCGACATCTTCCCGATCGTGCATCGCGACGGCCAAACCCGATTCGGTGCTGCCGCCTTCAGCGTGCCCATCCCGCCCGCAGCTGGCGCAGTTCTAACATATTGGGTTCAGTTCGGTGCTTATGATATTGAAAGTTATGCACAATTATATGCCGGCAAGCTCCGCGGTACAGGCCTCGACGTCACCATCATTTCCCGCCGGCGGGCAAGTGGCCGGATGATCTATTTCGTGCGCTCGCCCCCGCTCAAAACCCCGGAGGATGCCCGGGCTCTTGCCCAACACAGCCAGCAGCTGGTCGGCGGCGATACCCTGGTCGGGCAAACCATTCCAGATGGGCGCATTCCCGATTCGCCTCCTACTCAACATCTCTAATCGCCGCATTTGAAATTACCGGCAGCCCGGTATAGGAACGGGCGCATGATTCTGACCCCTATTCCCGATTCGGAGCTGCCCGAGTTCGCTAGCGCGTTTCAACGACTCGCTCTCATCCGACTCGTCCCGCGCCGTCTTCCGGCGCATCGCCGGTCCGGGCAATCCGGCCCGCGCTTCGGCCGGAATTGCCGTTAAGAATCACTTGGAATCCATTGATCTTATAACAAGTTTTGACATCGGCATTAAGCCGGGCGCGCCGCGACTCGACTTGTCATGGGACGGCGCGGCGTTACGCACCGAAACCGAGGCTTATGTCCTGCTGCACGAGGTGGCGCATTTCCAGCTCGCTGCGCCCGCGCGCCGCCACGCGATCGAATTCGGCCTCGGTCCCGGCCCCGAAACCGGCGACCGGGCCCGGGCCGAGCGCGCGGCCACGTGCTTCGGCCTCGAACGCGAGCGCGAGGAAGCGATGGCCTCGCTGCTCGGCATTCTGTGGGAGACGCAACTGGGCCATCCGGCGCTGGCCTCGTTCCTGGATCAGAACTGGCTCGAGGGCGCGGCCCAGCCTCGATCGTGCCGTAGCACGGCGGCGCATTTCGAAACCGTGCTGGCGGAGCTGGCGCGCGACGGCTTCGTCACTTCCTGCGGACAACCCACCCGGACGCTCCGCCAAAGCCCGGATTAGGCCAGGTTGGGATCCGCCGGATATGTCGCGTTGATGATGTGGATCGCCAGCACGCGCTGCAACGGTGTGAGCTTGCGGCGCTTGAGCAGACGCGCGATCAATGAGGCGCGCGCTTCGGCGGCAACCGCCTGGACCGGGCGCCGTGCCACCCGCGGCACCGACCAGGGCAGCCAGAAAGGATTGAGACGGGCGCTGATTCCATTGTTTTGCGAAATCGACATCGGTTTCTACCTTTGCTTGAAAACCCTGAGGGTCCGATTCGCGAATCCTGGCGCCGGTATGGTTAATTAATCGTTAGCGCCTTAGGGCGGCGCGGGAGAACGCCATGACCAGCCTCGAAAATACCCAAAAAATCGCCTTTCTCGGCATTGGCCTCATGGGCGCGCCCATGGCCAGAAACCTCATAGCCGGCGGCCTCAAAGTGACGGTCTGGAACCGCGACTTCGCCAAGGCCCAGGCGCTGGCGGCCGCGGGAGCGAAACTGGCGCCCTCGCCCGCCGTGGCGGCCAAGGGCGCCGGTACGGTCATCACCATGCTGGCCAACGGCCCGGCAGTGGAGAAGGTCATGTTCGGAGCTGACGGTGCGGCTGGGGTATTGAACGAAGGCACTCTTGTAATTGACATGAGTTCATCGCCGCCCGAGATGGCGCGCGACCACGCCAAGAGACTCGCGAGCAAAGGCGTCGATTATCTCGATGCGCCGGTTTCGGGCGGCACGGTGGGTGCGGCCGAAGGCAAGCTCGCCATCATGGTTGGCGGCGAGTTGCGCGTGTTCGAGCGCGCCCTGCCGGTTTTTACGCGACTCGGGACTCCGACCCTGGTCGGGCCCGTGGGCACGGGCCAACTCGCCAAGCTGTGTAACCAAGCGATCGTTGCCATAACCATTGGCGCGGTGGCCGAGGCGCTGCTGCTGGCGGCGGCGGGCGGCGCCGATCCGGCGGCGGTGCGGCAGGCCATCATGGGCGGATTCGCCGGGAGTCGTATCTTAACAGTGCACGGCAATAGAATGATTTTACGGGATTTTATGCCAGGCGGCCCCGCCGCTATCCAGGTCAAGGATTGTGAGACCATCGTCGCCGCGGCCAAGGCGGCGAAGCTCTCTTTGCCCTTTGCCGAAACCGCCCTGGGGTTGTTCCGGGACCTGGTGGCGCATGGCGGCGCGCGCTACGACCACAGCGCCCTGCTGTTGGAACTGGAGCGCCGCAATGCCCCGGCGCGGGTGGGCCAAGCGCCGGATAAACTCCCCGTCTAGACGACGGGTGTCAGCAACGGCTTTCCGGCATAAAACGCGGCCAGATTGTCGAGCATGAGCTGGCCCATGGCGCGGCGCGTGGCATGGGTGGCGCTGCCGATATGCGGCAGCAGCACCACGTTGTCGAGCTTCAGCAGAGCCTCGGGCACGCGCGGCTCGTCGGCGAACACGTCGAGCCCGGCGCCGCGCAGATTGCCTTCCACCAGAGCCTTGACCATAGCCGGCTCATCGACCACCGAGCCGCGCGCGATGTTGACGATGGCGCCCTTCTTGCCCAGCGCGGCGATTATCTTTTCATTGACCAGATTGCGTGTCGCCGCGCCCCCGGGACAGGAGATCATCAGGTAATCCACGTCCTTCGCCATGGCTTCGAGATCGGCATAATAGCGATAGGCCACGCCCGGCCTCTGGCGCGGGCCGTGATAGACGATCTTGACCCCCATCGCCTCGGCGCGCTTGGCGACGGCCAAGCCGATGCGGCCCAGCCCCAGCACGCCCATGGTCGAGCCGCCCAGCTTGGTGGCGAGCGGCATGGCGCCCTGCGCCGCCCATTTGCCTTCGCGCACATAGCGGTCGGCTTGCGGAATTCGCCGCGCCACGCCGAGGAGGAGCGCGACGGCGATATCGGCCACGTCGTCGGTCAGCACGTCGGGCGCGTTGGTGACGCGGATGCCGCGCGCCTTGGCGGCGGCGAGATCGACATGGTCCACGCCCACGCTCATGCAGGCGATGATCTTGAGCTTGGGCAGCGCGTCAATCAGCTCGGCGTTGATCGCGCCGCCGAAGGTGGTGAGGGCCTGTGCCTTGTCCTTCAGCCCGGCGAGAAAGGCCTTTCGGTCCCGCGCCTCGAACAGGCGGTGCACGGTATAGGCGGCCTCAAGCTCCTGCCAAACCGGCTGATAGAGCGGCGTCGCGGCGATGACATCGGGTTTCATCGCCTTGTTTTGCCTCAAGGCGCGGTCGAATGTAAACCGCTCCCTTGTGGCGGGTGCCGGAGCCGGTCCCACCCCTTGCCCACCCCAGCTAGTCTTTTACGCTCTTGGCCTGCTGGCGCAGCACGAATTTCTGGATCTTGCCGGTCGAGGTTTTGGGCAAAGGGCCGAAAACGACGGTGCGCGGCACCTTGAAATGGGCGAGGTTGTCGCGGCAGAAGGCGATGATGTCCTCGGCCTTGGCCGAGCTTCCGGGTTTCAGCGTGACGAAGGCGCAAGGGGTCTCGCCCCAGGTCTCGTCGGGCCGCGCCACCACCGCCGCCTCCATCACCGCCGGATGCTTGTAGAGCGCCTCCTCCACTTCGAGCGACGAGATGTTTTCGCCGCCGGAAATGATGATGTCCTTGGCGCGGTCCTTGACCTCGATATAGCCGTCGGGATGGACGACGCCCAGATCGCCGGTGTGGAACCAGCCGCCGGCGAAAGCCGCTTCGGTCGTCTTGGGGTTCTTGAGATAGCCCTTCATCACCGTGTTGGCGCTGAGCAGCAGCTCGCCGATGGTGACGCCGTCGGCGGGCACGTCGCGCAAAGTCCGGGGATCGGCGACGCGCACGGCGGCCAGCGTGTGCACCGCCACGCCTTGGAGCGCCATCTTGGCCGCGCGCTCCTCGAGGGGAAGCGCGGCCCACGCCTCTTGCGGGAAGCAGATCGTCGCCGGGCCGTAGGATTCGGTGAGGCCGTAGCCATGCGTCACCTCGAACCCAAGCTGCTCCATGTTGACGATGACGGTCGAGGGCGGCGCCGCGCCCCCGGTCATCACCTTGACCGGATGATCGAACCGGCGCTTGGCCGCCTCGGGCGCGTAGGCGAGCATGTTGAGGACGATGGGCGCGCCGCAGAGATGGGTGACGCGATGTTTTTCAATGAGCGAGAAGATCGCCGCCGGATCGATGCGCCTGAGGCAGACATGCGTGCCGGCAGCGCCGGTCACCGCCCAGGTGTAGCACCAGCCGTTGCAATGGAACATCGGCAGCGTCCACAGATAGGTCGATTGCGGCGTCAGCCCGAAATACATGATGTCGCCCAGCGCGTTCAGATAAGCGCCGCGGTGGTGATAGACCACGCCCTTGGGATCGCCGGTGGTGCCGGAGGTGTAATTGAGCGAGATCGCATCCCATTCATCCCCGGGCATGTGCCAGGGGGCTTCGGATCGCCCGCCGCGATGAACCGCTCGTAATCCATCTCGCCCAATAATTCGCCGCCCGCGTAAAGCGGGTCGTCGATGTCGATCACCAGCGGCTTGCGCTCGCAGAGCCTGAGCGCCTCCTTGATGGTGGCCGAGAATTCGCGGTCGGTGATCAAGATTTTGGTCTCGGCATGGCCCAGGATGAAGGCGATCGTACGCGCGTCGAGCCGGTAATTGAGCGCGTTCAGCACCGCCCCCGCCATGGCCACGCCGTAATGCGCCTCGAGCATGGCGGGCACGTTGGGCGCCATCACCGAGACGGTGTCGCCTTGCCCACCCCGCGTTTCCTCAGCGCGTCGGCCAGCCGGCGGCAGCGGGCGTGGAATTCGGCATAGGTGAAACGGCGCTCGCCGTGGATGACCGCGATTTTCTCGGGATAGATCGCGGCCGAACGGGCGAGAAAGCTCAGCGGCGACAGGGCCGCGTAATTGGCCCGCCCCCGCGCCAGATGGGTTTCGTCGTAGATGCCCGATTTCATTCCGTCCCCGGTCTTAACCTTAAGCGCGTCCCCGGCAGGGTCAACCGTGCTATAGTTTCGATGCACATCGACATCGTCTCCGACGTCATTTGCCCCTGGTGCTTCATCGGCAAGCGCCGGCTCGAAACCGCGCTGGCGCAGCGCCCGGGCCTTTCCGCCGACATCACCTGGCGGCCCTTCCAGCTCAACCCCGACATGGCCCCCGGCGGCATGGCGCGCGCCGATTATCTCGCCGCCAAATTCGGCGGCCGCGCCCACGCGCAACGCATCAACCAGGCGATCGTCAACGCCGGCAAGTCGGCCGGCATTCCCTTCGCCTTCGACAAGGTGGAGCGCACGCCCAACACCCTCGACGCCCACCGGCTCATCCGGTTCGCAGACAGTCACGGCGCCGCCAACGAGGTGGTCGACCGGCTGTTCTCGGGCTATTTCATCGAGGGCTTGGACATCGGCGACCGCGACGTGCTCGCCTCGATCGCCCGGCAATCCGGGCTCGACGCCGCCGAGGCGATGAAATTCCTCGCAAGCGACAGCCAGCGCGCCGAGGTGCTGGCCGACGATGCCGGCGCGCGCCGTCTCGGCATCAACGCGGTGCCGTGCTTCATCTTCGCCGGGCAATACGCCATCTCCGGCGCGCAGGAGCCGCAATTCTTCTTCCCGGTGTTCGACCTGGTCCAGAACGGCGGCGAACGCGCGGCCGTATGAGGCGCGCCCGATCTAGGGCGTTGTCCCGTCCAGGGGCCGGCGGGCGGAGGCGTGGCAGGCGATGCGGGCGGCGGGCCACCGGCGCGTTCCTGGAGCGCGATCTTCGTCAGGGCAGTCAGGCCGGCCACGCTGCCAAGCTGCATGGTTTCGACCGCCGTGCTCGGAACGATGACGATCGAGGCGTTGGCCTTCAGCCCTTCGTACAGCATGTTCATGGCGCGCAGATGGAACGCGACCGGATTGTCGGCGTAAGTCCGCGCCGCCTCGACGAATTTCTCGGCTACTTGGCGTTCGGAATCGCCGAGGATGACGCGCGCCTGGCGTTCGCGCTCGGCTTGCGCCTGCATCGACATGGCGTTTTCCAGGGCGGCGGGGATCAACACGTCCTTGACCTCGACCGAAATGACATCGATGCCCCAAGGCTCGGTCCGCGCGTCGATGATCTTCTGCAGCTCGGCGCTGATCTTGTCGCGCCCTTCCAGCATCTCCGCCAGCACGGTCTTGCCGATGACGTCGCGTAGCGCGGTTTGCGCCGCCCAGTTGATGGCGGTGACGTAATCGGCGACGTCGAGCGCGGCCTTCTTTGGATCGACAACCTTCCAGAACAGCACGGCATCGACATCCACCGGCACCGTGTCCTTGGTGAGGGTCTTTTCCGCCTTGAACGTGCTGGTGATGACGCGGATGTCGATCCAATAAACGATGGCGTCGAAGACCGGGACGATGAAAAACAGGCCCGGCCCCTTGAGGGCATGGAAACGGCCGAGCCGCAGCACGATGGCCCGTTCCCACTGATCCGCAACCCTCACCGAATAGGAGACGATGAAAGCCAGGATCGCGGAACCAACCGCGATTGCGACGCCTTCGACATAGCCGCCCAGCGCGGAGGCCAAATAAGCCGCGATCAAACCGATGCCGAGAATGACGACGAAGAGCAAGGCCGGCAGGGAACTGGGTTTCCTCATCGCGATCCTCCTCGTTTGCGCCGGGATTTCCCGCGCCGGCGGCCATGAAAGCCTAGTCCATCGGCGGGACGCGATCTAGCGCGCCGATCGGGACAATCAAGCCCGGTCAAACCTTCGCGGTTTCCGCCCCGGCGATTTCCTGCAACTGCGCCAACAGGCTCACGATCCCCTTGACCCGGTCGCGCAACACCTCCCAGTCGCGGATGACGATCAGGCGCTGATCCGGGCGCAGCTTGACGCTGCCCGCCTGGCGCCCGATCCAGGCAACCAGCCCCGCCGGGTTGGCGAACACGTTCTTGTGGAAGGTGATGGCCGCGCCCTTGGCCCCGGCATCGACCTTCTCCACCCCGGCCAAGCGGCAGAGATTCTTGATGGCGATGATCTCCAGGAGATTGTCGACCTCGGCCGGCAGGCTGCCGAAACGGTCGATCAGCTCGGCGGCGAAGCTCTCGATCTCTCGCCGGTCGACCAGGGCGGCGATGCGGCGGTATAGCCCCAACCGCACGTTGAGATCGGCCACATAGCTCTCGGGGATCAGCACCGGCGTGCCGAGCGCGATCTGCGGCGTCCAATCCGCCTCGGCCTTGCCGCCGCGCGCCGAACCGATCGCCTCTTCCAGAAGATGCTGGTAGAGCTCGATGCCGACCTCGCGGATATGGCCGGATTGCTCCTCGCCCAAAAGATTCCCCGCGCCGCGGATGTCGAGATCGTGGCTCGCCAGGGTGAAGCCCGCGCCCAGCTGGTCGAGGGTCTGCATCACTTCGAGCCGCTTCTGCGCCGCCTCGGACAGCAATTTCCCCGGCGGCAGCGTCAGATAGGCATAGGCGCGGATCTTGCCCCGGCCGATGCGGCCCCGGAGCTGATAGAGCTGCGCCAGGCCGAACATGTCGGCGCGGTGGACGATGAGCGTGTTGGCGGTGGGGATGTCGAGGCCGCTCTCGACGATGTCGGTGCACAGCAGCACATCCGCGCCGCGTTCGTCGAACACCTGCATCACCTTTTCCAGCGTCAGCGGCGAAAGCTGGCCATGCGCCACCGCCAGCTTGGCCTCGGGCACCAGCGTCTTGATCTCGCGCTCGACCTCGGCGATGTCGCTGACGCGCGGCACGACATAGAAACACTGCCCGCCGCGGTGCAGCTCGCGCAATATCGCCTCGCGCATCACCACCGGGTCGTAAGGCATGACGAAGGTGCGCACCGCCAGCCGGTCCACCGGCGGCGTGGCGATGATGCTCATCTCGCGCACCCCGGCGAGCGCCATCTGCAAGGTGCGCGGGATCGGCGTCGCGGTCAGCGTCAGCACATGGACGTTGGCCTTGAGCTTCTTGAGGCGCTCCTTCTGCGCCACGCCGAAATGCTGCTCCTCGTCCACCACCAGCAATCCCAGATGCTTGAAGGCCACGTTCTTGGCCAGCAAGCGCGTGGGTGCCGATGACGATATCGACCCGCCCGCCCGCCATGTCCGCCTTCACCTGCTCGGCGCGCTTGGCGGGCACGAAGCGCGACAACTGCTCGATCCTGACCGGCAATCCGGCGAAACGTTCGGCGAAGCTGCGGTAATGCTGGCGCGCCAGCAGCGTGGTCGGCACCACCACCGCCACCTGGGTTCCCGCCATCACCGCGGCGAAGGCCGCGCGCAACGCCACCTCGGTCTTGCCGAAGCCGACGTCGCCGCAGATGAGCCGGTCGGTCGGCCGCCCCGACGCCAGATCGCCGAGCGTGTCGCGGATCGCCTTCTCCTGGTCCTCGGTCTCGGGATAGGGAAAGCGCGCGGCGAATTCGTCGTACATCCCCTCGGGCGGCGCCATCGCCTCGCCTTCGCGCAATTGCCGCTCGGCCGCGATTTCGATGAGCTCGCCGGCGATGTCGCGGATGCGCGCCTTGACCCGCGCCTTGCGCGATTGCCAGGCGACGCCGCCGAGGCGGTCGAGCTGCACCGCCGCGTCCTCCGAGCCGAAGCGCGACAGCACCTCGATGTTCTCGACCGGCACGAACAGCTTGTCGTCGCCGGCATAAATCACCCGCAGGCAATCGTGAGGCGCCCCTGCAACTTCAAGCGTCACCAGCCCGTCATAACGGCCGATGCCGTGCTCTTCATGCACCACCAGATCGCCGGCATTGAGCGCCGAGACCTCGGCGATGAAATGATCGAGATTGGTCCGCCGCCGCGCCGGGCGCGAAAGCCGGTCGCCGAGAATGTCCTGCTCGGTGATGAGCGCCGCGCCTGCCGCGACATAGCCCTTCTCCAGCGGCAGCACCGCCAGGCCCGGCGCGGATTTGGGCAGGGCTTGGAACGCGGCCCAATCCGGCACTAGCGCGGGTTCCGCCATGCCGTGATCCTGCATCACGCTCTTCAAGCGGTCGGCCGAGCCCGCGCTATAGGCGACGATCAAGACGTGGCGGCCGGATTTCTCGTCGGCTTCGATCTGCGCGCGCAACGCATCGAACAGATTGACGTTGGGATCGGTGCGCGAGGCGGCGAAATCATGCCCCGGCTCGGCACCCGCATCGAAGGACAAGACGCCCGCGGGCGCGGCGAAAGGCGAAAGCTGCGCCACGCGCCTGACGTCCAGGGTCTTGGCCCATTCGGAATCGTTTAAATAAAGCAGTTCGGGCTTGAGCGCGCGATAGACGAGCGCGCCCGGAACATGGCTGGTTTCCCGCGCGGCGTAGAAATCGGCAATGGTTTCCAGCCGATCCGCGCGCACCTCCTCGGCCTGGTGGTCGAGCGACACCGCCGCGCCGGGCAGGTAATCGAAAATCGTCTCCAGGCTTTCGTAATAGAGCGGCAGCCAATGCTCCATGCCGGCGCTGCGCCGTCCGGCGCTGACCGATTCATAAAGCGGGTCGTTCTGCACCGCAGCGCCGAATTCCTGGCGGTAGCGCGAACGGAACCGTTCGATCACGCGCTCATCGAGCAGCACCTCGTTGGTGGGGCGCAATTCGACCGCCTCCAGCGTCCCGGTGCTGCGCTGGCTGAGCGCGTCGAAGCTGCGGATGTTCTCGACCACATCGCCGAAGAAATCGAGCCGTAGCGGCGAAGCCGCTCCCGCCGGATAGACGTCGACGATGCCGCCCCTGACCGCGAATTCGCCCGGCTCGCGCACCGTGTCGGTGCGGTTGTAGCCGTTATGCTCGAGAAAGCTTCTGAGCCGGTCGAGATTGCCCGCCTCGCCCTTTGCCAGGCGCAAGGCGCGGTCTTCGAACAGCTGGCGCGGCGGCACGCGCTGCACCGCGGCGTTGACCGTGGTCAGGACGATCCGCTTTCCGCCCGGAGCGCCGGCAAGATTCGCCAGCGTGTCGATACGCCGGCTCATGATCTCGGGATTGGGCGAAACCCGGTCGTAAGGCAGGCAGTCCCAGGCCGGGAAGGTCAAAACCGTCAGACCGGGATGGAAGAAGGCGAGATCCGCCTTGAGCCGCGCCAAACGTCCGTCGTCGCGGCAGACATGCAACAGGGTCGCGGCTTGGCCGCCGGCGGCGGAGCCGCCCAATGCATGTCCAGCGGCCAGATCGCCCAAGGATTTGCGCGTCGCGGCCTTCGGGCGCGTTCGCTATGTTCAAACGGGCTTGCGGCGCCACGGGCGCGGTGAAAAATGAATCGAGCGCGCTCACGGCTTGAATTGAAAACCCAGCAACAGGCGCAGCACGTCGCTGTCCAATTCGCGCGGCGGTTTTGCCCGGCGGCTGATCCAGTCGAACAAGTGGTTGTCGTTCTGGTTCAGGATCGCTTCGTAGCTTTTGAGCTGCGCGGGGGAGAATTTCGGCAAATATTCGCCCGCGAAAGCGCCCAGAAACAGGTCGCTTTCCTTGGTGCCGCGGTGATGGCTTTGATAGAGCAGCCGCTTGCGCTGCGTCTCCACCGCCTCGTCCCTACTATCCATGCCCTTCAATCGATTCCGGGCACAATCTGGGCCAAGCGCGGGCCGCGATCAAGCCTTGCTCGCCCCGCCTCCGGGATGACAGCCATGCACCGCAAGGCAGCGACGCGGCGATGTTTCAGGCTGCGGCGGAAGCTTTGGGCGCGCGCAGGATGCGCTCGGGCGGAAGAACCACGCGCACGGTGGTGCCAACGCCTTTCTCGCTTTCGATCTCTAGCGTGCCGCCATGCATTTCCGTCATGTGCTTGGCGAGCGCAAGACCGAGGCCGACACCCTCATGGCGTTTGACCAGGGCGTTCTCGATCTGATGGAACGGCTCGGTTGCCACCGCGATCTCGTCGGGCGACATGCCGATGCCGGTATCGGCCACGGCGAAGACGGCGGCTTCGGGCGATGCCGCGAAGGACAGGGTGACGCGGCCGCCTTCGGGCGTGAACTTGACCGCGTTCGCCAGGAGATTGATCAAAATCTGCCGCAGCCTGAGCGTGTCGGCACGCAAGCCGACCGGCTCTTCGGGCAGGCGTAATTCGAGCGCGATCGATTTCTTGGCCGCCTGCATGCGCACCGTCTGCATGGCGCTTTGCGCGAACTCGCCGATCTCCACCGTCTCTTCCTTGATGTCGAGTTTGCCGACTTCGATGCGCGATGCGTCGAGCACATTGTTGATGAGTTCGAGCAGATGTTCGCCCGAGTCATGGATGTCCTTGGCGTATTCGGCATAAGCCGGAACCCCGGCAGGCCCGAGGATCTGGTCCCTGATCATCTGCGAGAAGCCGATGATGGCATTCAAGGGCGTGCGCAGCTCGTGGCTCATATTGGCGAGGAAGAGCGTTTTCGCCTGGTTGACCGCCTCGGCCTTGACGAGGGCTTTCTCCAAGGCTTCCCTGGTTTGCACGAGATTTGTGACGTCGACACGAAGTCCCGCGATGCCGCCGGATTTCATGCGGCGATCGATGATCATGATATGCCGCCCATCGGACCGGATCTGTTCCACCGAACCGCTTGCCTGTTGATGCCTCGGATACGTTCCGCAAGCCATTGTTCTTCGCGGCCAATCGCGTCTTTATATTCGCCGACCGCCAAGCCGTGCCGCAGCAACTCCTCGAATTTTATTCCCGGGTGCATATATTGGGCGGATAGCGGATATAGCTGCCTGTAGGCGTCGTTGCAAAGAACCAAGCGATCGTCCTTGTCGTAAATGACGAAGGCCTCGGAAATACAATCGATCGCATCGATCAGCAGGGTCTCGGCCTGCTCGGCCCGTTGCAGGGCCCGGTGTAGTTCTTCATCGGCGCGCTTTCGCGCCGTTATATCGGTGTAGGTTGTTACAAAACCCAGACCCGGTATCGGGTTTCCGACGATCTCGAGCACGATCCCGTCCGGGCGCGTGCGCTCGAACTTGTGGGGAAGGAATTGCGCCGCGAGCTCGAGGCGCTGCCGTACCTGCTCCTGCGGATCGCCCGGGCCATATTCGCCCCGTTCGGCATTGTAGCGGAACACCTTCGCCATCGGAACGCCGGGTTCGATCAGGCCGGCCGGGAAGTCGAGATGCGTGAGGAATTTCTGGTTGAAGGCGATGATGTTGAGATCGCGATCGACGACCGAGACGGCGATCGGAAAGTGTTCGAGCATCGCTTGCAAAACGCTCGACGAGTGCCGGGTTCGAGCTTCACCCTGCCCCGCGCGCGCCTTGCCCGCCGGGAGAGACATGGTCGTGTCTTCGGGCTTTTGACGCTCCCCGGCGGATGCGATCCCGTTTCCGGTGCGGCGGCCTATTTCGCGCATGAGACGGGCCATGAGCGCGCCAAGCAGCGACGTCGCCTCGCCGGCACCACGGCCGCAACCACGGTGAGAGTGAGCGGCTTCAGACGTCGGGCACGACGCGCGGCATTCACAATGCAATCTCGGATAGAATAAGGGTCTACCACAGTGCCGATTTTACCTGCTCACTTATTAACAACAGTTAGCGGCTAAGCCGAAGCAGGGGATTTGACGCAAATCCGCGTTGCTTGTCCGGCTATTTTCCCGGCTGTGCGGCGAAGGTCAACTTTTGGCACAAGGCGAACCTCCCATGAGACCGGGACACGCCCGCCCCCGCCGCCGGGATGACAGCCATGCATCATTCCGGTCAGCGCGCCGGCTTCCCGCCCGCCTTCTGCCACGCCTCGATCCCGCCCTCGATGTGGCAAGCGGTCGAGGCCGGCATCCTGCGCGGCCTGCACCGCCATCGCCGAGCGCTCGCCGAAGGCGCAGTAGAACACCAGCCGCTTGCCGGTCGCGGCCGCCAGTTCGTGCAGCATGCCGCCGGCGCCGATGTTGTCCTGCAGGTCGGGATAGGGCGCGTGCAGCGCGCCGGGGATGCTGCCGTGCTTGTCGCGCTCGCTCTGCTCGCGCAGGTCGATCAGCGCCACGTCGGGCCGGCCGACGCAGCGCCATCGCCTCGCTGCGGCCGTCACCGCCCAGCCGCGGCGCGCGATCTCCTCCTGCGCCAGGCCCTGGTGCATGTTGGCCGGCACCGCCACGTCCATCATCTTCGGGTTGGGCAGGTTCAGATTGTCCATCAGCTCGACGTATTCGTCGGCCGAGCGCACCTGCAGGCGCGGATTGCACGCGCTTCTCCTCGCCGATCGTGCTGACCGTGTCGCCCTTGTAGTCGTGCGCCGGGATAGACCAGCGTTTCCTCCGGCAGGCTGCAGCAGCCTGCCGAAGATCGACTCGTACTGCGCGCGCGCGATCGCCGTTCTGGAAATCGGTGCGCCCGGTGCCGCGGATCAGCAGCGTGTCGCCGGTGAACACGCGGTCGCCCATGCAGGAAGCTGTAGGAATCGTCGGTGTGGCCGGGCGTGTAGAGCACGTCCAGGCTGATGCCCTCGATCGTCAGCTTGTCGCCGTCGGCGATGCGCATCGAGACGACGTCGACCTGGCTCTGCTCGCCCATCACCGTGATGCAATGCGTGCGGTCGCGCAGCGCGCCGAGGCCGGTGACGTGGTCGGCGTGCAGGTGCGTATCGACCGCCTTGACCAGCGCAGGTCGAGTTCGCGCGACGAGCTGCAGGTAGCGGTCGACCTTCTCCAGCACCGGATCGATGATCAGCGCCTCGCCGCCGCGGCGGCTGGCGATGCAGATAGGTGTAGGTGCCGGAGACGCTGTCGAACAGCTGGCGGAAGATCATAAGGCGGCTCCGTTTCACCGATCTTATCGTGGATCGGCCTCCAACGCCCGCCCCTCGCCGCCCCAATCGGCGATCCGCCGCCACGTCGGCGGCAGGCCGACCCTGATCAAAAACGAGGAAACCGGCGGGTTCGCGGGCGGGAGGGCGTGAATTATATGCTTGACGTATTACGTATAACATATATATTCTCGCGATGATCCAGGGCTTTCGCGACGGCGCGACCGAGCGGCTGTGGAAGGGCGAGACGGTCAAGCGCTTCGCCGGCATCCGCAAACCGGCCTTGCGCAAGCTCGACATGCTCAACGCCGCGGCGGCGCTCGGCGATCTTCGCGCCCCGCCCGGTAACCGGCTCGAAGCGCTTAAAGGCGACCGCAAGGGCCAGCACAGCATCCGGATCAACGACCAGTTCCGGATTTGCTTCGTCTGGACGGAAAAAGGACCGGCGTCGGTCGAGATCACGGACTACCACTGAACCCATCGCATAAGGACGGCCCAATCATGACTCCCAACCGCACCACCACCCATCCCGGCGAGATCTTGCGTGAGGAATTTTTGAAGCCGCTCAAACTGAGCGCCAATGCGCTGGCGGCGGAACTGCATGTGCCCTCCAACCGCATCAGCGCCATCGTCAAGGGCGCGCGCGGCGTCACCGCCGACACGGCGATGCGGCTCGCGCGCTATTTCGACACCACGCCGGAATTCTGGCTCAACCTCCAGACCCAGCACGATTTGGCCAAGACGCGGATGGAAGTCGGCAAGGATATCAAACGCCGGGTAAGACCCCGGGCGGCGGCGTGAGGCTGGCCTCGATCAAGAACGTGGATACGAGCGGGTTTGTTGGCGGGATGCCGTGAGGGGTAATGAATTGCTAGACATCTGATGAGCCACCTGGTTCTTAGTTCTTGATCCGTTCTCCCAACTCTGGCAGAATATTTCAGCGAATCGGAAAGGGAGCGGGCGCGGTTGCAGTGATTTTCCCCGGCCTGATGCGACCTAAAATGACATCTCGGCACAGTGTTGAGCGAGCATCATATGAGACCGAACGCAGCGCACTGATTGACGCGGAGCGCGATCAGGCGCGGCTGTATGATCGCGCCATTCTAACGCTCACCGCTGGTTCACTTGGCCTATCGCTTTCGTTTATTCACAATGTCTGGCCTCACTACAACCGTAATCCGTTGTGCTGGTTACGCTTCGGCGGCTCCGAGTAGAGATCGTCAATGCCATGGATGGCCGCGACGAAAAGTTGCGCATGGAACAACTGACTCGGGTAGGAACGGTTCATGTATTTGGGGAAATCCAAAAAGTGAAACAGGGTCCGGGAAAGTCTAACTACACCATCAAAGGAGAACCAGCTGCTGCGAGGCGAGAGGATATCGTCCAAAAATACGGTGAATTGGTTACGGCTGCCATTGATCGAAAAATTCGCAATGCCTATCCGGCCGGAACATGGCTCATTGTCTCGTTCGATCCAATACCATTACATCGCCAGGAAGATTACGAGTTGATGGTGAGGATCGCGGAGGAGCGTGCAAAGGATTCTGGATTTGAGCGCGTTTATCTCGTTGGTGATTCGCATTCTAAATTTTGTCGCCAA
>CAWEME010000004.1:0-207959 GCA_963810055.1 uncultured Alphaproteobacteria bacterium
GAAGCCTTGCAGCACCGAGATGACCGCGAGCGCGAAGGAGAGATTCACGATGCGCGGATCGTGGACGAATTTGGCGAGCAGCGGCGACAGCGCCACCACCAGAAGCCCATCACGGCGCCGCGCAGGATGCCGAGCGTCCACGCGGTGTCGTAATGGACGCGCCTGGGCTTGGACATGCGGATGAGGCCCGCCTGGAACGAAAGATCGCTCAACACCTCGAGGATCGACAGCGCCGCCATCACCAGCCCGACGATGCCGAAATCCGGCGGCGCCAGCAGGCGCAGCAAAATGAGCGAGCTCAACAGCCCAGGATGCGGAAGGCGACGCGCAGCGCCACCATGAAAATCGCGCCCTTGGCGATCTGCTGGCCGAGCGAAATCTTGGGGACGACGCTGGGGATCAGGGGGGCTTCGATCATCGCCGCATCCCCGCCGCCAGCAGCACGCCCGCTTCGTGAAAACCCATGGATTCCTCTGCCGAATTGGCCCTTTTTTTTAGCCTGAAAGGCTTAATTTTCCGGTTACTTCCCAAAAGTTAACAAGGCGCCGGTTGACGATTGCTTAACCGGAAATTCACCGCTCGCCGTCACATTGATCGAAGGCGGGCGCGGGGAGGGATTCCCGCGTCTAGCTTCGTTTGGGGGCGAGGAGCCCGGATGGCGCGGCAGAGCAACACGCGGAGCGTGGAAAACCGGCGGATTGCCGAAGATTCGGCGCTGCCCGTACCTGCCGCTCGTCTCGATCGTCGTGCCGGTATTCAACGCCGCGTTAACCATCGAACGGTGCCTGCGCTCGATCGAGGCGCAAAGCTATCCGAATTGGGAAGCGATCTTCATCGACGATGCGAGCGCGGATGACGGCGCCGAGCGCGTCGCGGCGCGAAACCATCCGCGCATCCGGCTCATCCGCCTGCCGGTCAATTGCGGCCCAAGCCCAGGCGCGCAATCTCGGCATCGCGGCGGCCAAGGGCGAGTTGGTGGCGTTTCTCGACGCCGACGACGAATGGCTGCCGGAAAAGCTCGCCCGGCAAGTGGCGGTTTTCGCCGCCGATCCCCGCCTGGCGCTGGTGATCTGCGACCTCGGCGTCACCACCGTCGACGGGCGGCGAAGGCCGCTCGGTCTATGACCGCCAGGCGCCGGTGTCCGGCACCGAGGCCTGGAAGACCCTGCTCGCTTCCTCCTTCATCGCCACCTCCGCGGTGTTGACGCGCCGCGACCTGCTGGAGCGCGTCGGCGGCTTCGCCCCCGATCTCGCCATCGGCGAGGATCAGGATCTGTTCATCCGCTTGGCGCGCGAAGGCGGTCTCTTCGCCTTGCCCGAACGGCTCGCGGTCTATCACTGGATGCCGCACAGCTATTCCACGGGCCTGGCGCGGCGCCAATCCTTCGACGTGCTGCGCATGGTGCGCCGGCACCTGGCCGAGCTCGGTTCGCTGCTCTCGCCGCGCGAGCGCCGCCGCATTCTCGGCCGCCGCTATGAGCGCCTCGGCCGCAATCTGATCGACGCCGGATCCTGGGGCGGCGGCTCCTGGCTGCTGCTCAAGGCGGCGCTTTCGGGCCGTTCCCCGCTCGCCAATCTGCTGACACCGGCGCGAAGGCTTCTCGCCCGGAGCCTGCGGCCATGAGCGTCGAAACTTACGGCGATCTGATGCCCGAGGGGGTGGTGCGGATGCTAGCCCACCGCGTCATCGACGGAGCAACCCCGTTCCGCGACTGCCGCGTCATCGGCCCCTTGGGCGAAAGCCGGGTGTCGCGCCTGTTCCGTTGCATCGCGTCGGGCTATGCCACGCCGCTCGCGCTCAAATTCTGTCTCACCCGCGACGGACGTCCCGACGTCACATTGGCGCGCATGCAATATGACGTGCTCACCTGGCTCCACGAGCGCGCGCAGTCCGCTCCGGAGCCGATCAAGCTGGTGCGCGCGCTGGATCTGATCGAGGAACATGCCTGTCTGGTGATGGAATGGGTCGAGGGCCGCTCGGTCGCCGCGGTGCTGGCCAGCCCGACGACCTCGACGGCGGAAATCGCCTTCTGGTCCGAAATGGCTGGCGCCTGGCTCAAGCGTTTCCACGATCTGCGGCGCGTAGCGCCGCGCCCGACCGACACCAAGGCCTTGATCGCCAGCATCGACGAAGACTTGCCCCGGGCGCAAAGAATCTCCGCGAACCGGAGTTTCGTCCATGGCAATGGCGTGTTG
The DNA here is from genome assembly GCA_963810055.1 of uncultured Alphaproteobacteria bacterium. GTDB lineage: Bacteria > Pseudomonadota > Alphaproteobacteria > ATCC43930 > CGMCC-115725 > REEB95. The sequence continues at coordinate 2,197 of CAWEME010000004.1, forward strand.
CGCCAGGCGGCGGATCTTGTCGGTTCGATCCCGGTTCCTTGCGCCATCCATCACGGCGATTTCAAGGCCGAGAACCTGATGATCGCCGACGGCGCGCTGGTGGGCCTCGACATCTCCAACGACTGGAACGACGTGGTGACGCTCGACCTCGTCAAGTTCATCCGCGACATCGACTTCCGCTCCTGGCGGCCGAGCGGCTGGATGCTGGGTTGGCGCCATGACGACATCGTGCGGCATTTTTTCGCCGGCTATGCGCCAGGCGCGGCGCTCGATCTGCGCCTGCCGTTGCTGTGGGTCCGGCTCCACGGGTTGCTGCGCTTCTGGATCGAGCTGGAAGTGACGCCGCCCGACCCGCTCCGCGAATCCTACGGCCGCTACCGTTTCGAGCAGATCGTGACCCAGGTCGCGGACGAGCTGATCGGCGCGATGGCGGCCGGGTGAGGGACCAGATGGACGTATCGCGGCAGCCCGGGGACTGGAACCCGGTGCAACACTACCAAGACGGCGCCGTCGCCGAATCCTACGACCGCGAGCGTTTTTCAAGCCTCGCCGGCCGCGTCTTCAATCGCCTCGACAAACGCGCGGTGCGCCGCGCGCTCGAAGGCTTGGCCCCCGGCAGCGTCGTCGCCGACATTCCCTGCGGCACCGGGCGGCTCGCCGAGGTGGCGCTGGAGATGGGCTACGAGGTCTGCGGCATCGACATCTCGCCCGCCATGCTGGAAATGGCGCGCAACCGCCTGGCGCGCTTCGGCGCCCGCTTCACAGCATTGGTGGCCGATATCCGCGAACTCCAGATCGCCGGCCAGAGCTTCGACGCCGTGCTGTCGGCGCGTTTCCTGATGCATTTCCCGCTTGCCGAACAGCGCCAGCTCATCCGCGGCCTGGCGCGCCTGGCCGGGCGGCGCCTGGTGCTGACCCACGGGATCGACACCGCCTGGCACCGCCTGCGCCGCGATTTCAAGCGACAATTCGCGTATTTCCGGAACCCGGCGCCCTTCCCGGTTTCGCAAGCCGAGCTGGCTTCGATGCTGCGCGAAGCCGGGTTTGCCGAGCGAAGCCGCCATTACGTGCTGCCCGGATTGAGCGAGGCGGTGGCGATCGTCGCCGAGCCCAGCGGCGGAGAGAAGCGATGACCGTCGCCTTCGCGCCGGATTCGGGAGGGAGCTTTGGAAAGCCGGGATACGCGCGCGCGCCCTTGCGCATCGTCACCTTCACCACGCTCTATCCCAACAACGCCCAGCCCCATCACGGCGTCTTTGTCGAGAACCGCCTGCGGAATCTCGTGGCGAGTGGGAGGATCGAGGCGCGGGTGGTGGCGCCGGTGCCCTGGTTCCCGTTCGCGCATCCGCGCTTCGGCCGCTACGGCGATTTCGCCCGCGTGACGCCCCGCGAAAGCCGCTTCGGCCTGCCGATTCTGCATCCGCGATATCCGGTTCTGCCCAAATTCGGCATGAGCCTAACGCCGGCGCTGCTTTATGCCGCTTCGCTGCCGGCGCTGAAGCGCCTACAAGCCGAGCAGGATTTCGACCTGATCGACGCGCATTACCTTTATCCCGACGGCGTCGCCGCGATCATGCTGGGAAAAACCTTGGGCAAGCCGGTGGTGCTCACCGCGCGCGGCACCGACGTCAATCTGATCCCGCGTTATCTCCTGCCCCGCCGCATGATCCGCTGGGCGGCAAGCCGATCCTCCGCCGTGATCACCGTCGCCGAAGCCTTGCGCGAAGCGCTCATCGCCTTGGGGGTCGATCCCGCGCGCGTGCGCACGCTGCGGAACGGCGTCGATCTCGCGCAATTCCGGCCGCTGGATCGCCAAGCCGCGCGGAAGGATCTCGGCCTCGGGCCCGGGCCGGTGCTGCTTTCGGTCGGCCATTTGATCGCGCGCAAGGGTCATCGCCTGGCGATCGAGGCGCTTTCCGGACTGCCGGGTTATTCGCTGCTGATCGTGGGATCGGGGCCCGAACGCTCCGCGCTCGAGGAATTCGTCCGCCGGCTCGGCCTCGAGGGGCGCGTCCGCTTTCTCGGCGCCGTGCCGCATGAGCGTCTCGCCGCGATCTATTCCGCCGCCGACGCGCTGGTGCTGGCTTCCTCGCGCGAGGGCATGGCCAATGTGCTGCTCGAAGCGCTGGCCTGCGGCACGCCGGTGGTGGCGTCACGGGAATGGGGCAATCCCGAGATCGTGGCCGATCCGGTGGCCGGCGTGTTGATGCCGGAGCTTTCGGCGGCCGGCGTGGCCGCGGGCGTGACCGAGCTGTTCCGCACCTTGCCTTCGCGCGACGATGTCCGGGCCTATGCCGAGAATTTCTCCTGGGACGCGACCACCTCGGGCCAGATCGAGCTTTTCACCCGGGTGCTGGACGCGCGCGGGCGGCTGATCGTGGCGGGAGGGACGCGATGAGCCGCGCCGCATCCCTGCCGGTTCTGCGCAAAACCGCGCCCGATTCCGCGCCCGCCGGGACGAGGCAGAATTTCCGCTTCCACGGCGAGACGCTGTGGCCGGTGCCGGTCGGCGCCGACTTTCCTCCGCTGCTCCAGGTCGTCGTCGACACCGAGGAGGAGTTCGACTGGTCGAAGCCCTTCAATCGGGAATCGAACGCCGTCCGCAACCTCGCGCATCAGGGAAAGGCGCAAGATCTCTTCGACCGGGTGGGAATCAAGCCGACTTACGTCGTCGATTATGCGGTGGCGAGCCAGAGCATGGGCTACGGCCCGTTGCGCGAGTTCCTGGCCGACGGGCGTTGCGACATCGGCGCGCATCTCCATCCCTGGGTCAATCCGCCTTATGTCGAAGAGGTCGGCGATCGTCTCTCCTATCCCGGCAACCTCGCGCCCGAGCTGGAGGGCGAGAAGCTCCGAGTGCTGACCGGGGCGATCGAGCGCAATTTCGGCGTCAAGCCCCTGATCTATCGCGCCGGGCGCTACGGCATCGGGCCGCATAGCCTCGCCCTGATCGACCGCCTGGGATACGAGGTCGACGTCAGCGTGCTGCCGCGCATCGATCTTTCACGCCGTTACGGGCCGGATTTCTCGGCCTTCGGCATTCATCCCTTCCGTTTCGGCCAAGGCGGGCGCCGTCTCGGCATTCCGCTCACCATCGGCGTCACCGGCTGGCTCGGGGCTTCCGCGCCGTCGCTTTATTCCTGGATCGACACGCCTGCCGGCAACCGGTTCAGGATCAAGGCGCTGGCCTCCCGATTCCGTCTCATCGAGCGCATCCAGCTCTCGCCCGAAGGCTACAGCCTGCCCGAGCAGATCCGCCTGGTCCGGCACCGCTTGGCGCAAGGCCAGCGCGTCTTCAATTTGAGCTATCACAGTTCGTCGTTGATGCCGGGCGGCGCGCCCTATGTGCGCAACGCCGGCGACCTGGCGCGCTTCCTCGAATCGCTCGAGGGCTTTTTCGATTTCTTCGTAGGCGAGGCCAAGGGCCGCTTTGCGACGCCGCTCGAGATCAAGACTCTCCTCGACGCGCGCTGCCCGTCCTAGTTCATCTTGCCGGCGAGGCCGTGCAGCATGTCGGTTGCCTGCTGCTTGCCATCGAACGCCGCCGGATTGGCGACCGCCTTCTCCAGCAGCTGGCGGGCGCCGGCGTTGTTGCCCGTCTTGCTGAGCGCCACGGCGAGGTGATACGCGATGGCCGGGTCGTCGGGCATGGCATAGTTCGCCATGCGCAAGGGCGGTATCGCGTGGTTGACGTCGCCCGCGGACAACAGCACCCAGCCATAGGTGTCGGCCACCGAGGGCGCGAGCGGCGCCAGGCGATAGGCCTGCCGCGCCATGTCGAGCGCGCGGCTGTCGCCGCGGCGCTGATAGAGCCAGGCCAGGTTGTTGAGCACGACGATGTCGTCCGGCGTCTTGGCTTGAATGGTCTGGAAGACCGCTTCGGCCGAGGCGAAATCGCCGGTGCTGAGATAGAGATCGGCCAGCGCGTGCATCGCCGCCAGGCTGCCGGGGTGATGGTCGACCCAGGCCTTGAGTAGCGTCACGCTCTTAGCGGGGTCGCCCGCATTCGCCGTCAGGACCGCGAGCTGGACCGTTACGGCCTCGGAGGGATGCTGCTGATCGGCCTCGGTCAAGAGCGCCACGGCGTCGGCGAACTTGCCGTCGCGCCCCAACGCCGCCGCCGTCCATTGCGCCGGCAAGGCCGGGCTGTCGCCGGTCGAGATCAGCGTCTTGCCAGCGGTCATCGCTGCCGCCTTGCCGCCGATCTTGTATTCGGTCTCGATCAACCCTTCCTTGTAGCCGGGAATGCTGGGGGCGAGCGCGACCGCGCGCCGCAACGCATCGCGCGCGGCGGTCCAATTGCCGGCGAAGCCGAGCACCCCGGCATAACGGTCGTAGATCGCGGCATTGTTGGGCGCCACTTCGATGGCGCGGCGATAGGTTGCCTGCGCGCCGGCATAATCCTTGGTGGCGAGCTGGATGCGTCCCATCATGTCCAGCACCTCGATGGAGTTGGGGAATTGCTGGACCATCGGGCGCATGGTGTTAATCGCCTTCTGCCAATCCTTTTGCGCGGCATGAATGTTGGCGATCGCCAGACCGGGAGCCGGGTTCTTGGGATCGATCGCGCCGGCGCGCTGCAATGCGGCCACCGCCTCGTCGTAGCGCTGCATCCCGACCAGCACGTTGGCCATCGTCATGCGCAGGCCGACATTGCCGTCGTCACGGGCGATCAGGGCGCGATAGGTGCTCAGCGCATCCTCCGGCCGCCCCTCGCCGAGATAGACCTGGGCAAGGTTGACGCCGGCGACGGTGAAGTCCGGATGATGGGTGTAGATGTCGGCGAAGATGCGCTCGGCGCCGACCAGGTCGGATTGCGCCACGCGGGCCAATCCCAGCAGATTCTGCGCCACCGGGTCTTCCGGGCGCCGTTTCACCAGGCTCTCGGCCGTCTTGGCCGCGTCGTCGATGCGGTGCGCGCGCAAGTCGGAGACCACGAGCGCCGGACCGGCGACTTCGGCGCCGCCGGTGGTCTGGAACACGTGTTCGAGCTGTTGCAGCGCCAGATCGGTTTGGCCGACGGTGAAACGCGACATCGCCAATTCGGTGTCGATGCGCGGATTATTCGAGGCGAGCGAGGAGGCATGATCGATGGCGCTCGACGCCTTGGCGTTGTTGCCGGAAGCGACATAGGCGTCGGCCAGGACCGCCCAGGCCGCCGCGTCGTTGGGATAGGCCTGGGTCAACGGCTCGAGCAGGGATATGGCCTTGTCCGGCTGGCCCTGGCGAAGATCGATATCGGCCAGGATCCGGGTCGCCAGCGGGTTGTTGGGCACGCGCGCGGTGAAACGCGACAGATTGGCTTCGGCCTGCGCCAGCTGGTTTTGCGAATATTCGACCATGCCGGTGAGCAGGATGGCCGCCGGGAAATTGCCGAGCGGCAGCGAGAATTTCTCCAGGATGTCGCTGGCCTTGGCGAGATTGCCCTGCCGCGCATAAAGCAGCGCAAGCAGATAGGCCGCCTCGGGATTGTTCGGGCTCTCGGCCGTGGCGCCGTTGATGTCCTGCTGCGCCGCGTCGAGGCTGTTCTTGGCGATTTCGACATTGGCCCGGCCGAGCAGCGCCGGGACGTTCTGCTTTTCGCGCGCGAGGATATCGTTGTAACGCGCGAGCGCGCCGTCGAAATCGCCGTGCTGACGCAGGAATTCCGCCTTCATGGTGAGCGCGCGGTCGTTGTGCGGCTCGAGCGCCAGCGCCTCGTCCACCTTGCCTTCGGCGGGGGCGGGCAGGTTTTGCGCCATCAGCAGGCGCGCCGTGCCCAGCTTCGGGTCGACGGCGCGGGGATCGAGCCGCTCGGCATCGCGCAACGCGGGCTCGGCGTCGGCGATCTGGTGCAATCCCAGATAGGCCAGGCCGCGCGCCAGGCGCACCGCGCTTTCGGCCGCGGCCGGGCGGTTGCCGGACGGCACGTCCTTGAGCACCTGGGTGAGCTTGCCTTCGCGCAACAGGACTTGGCCCAGGAGCGGCGCGCTCTTGGCCTCGTCGGCGCCCTGGGCGATGGCGCTGTGGATTTCGGCATCGGCGGCGGGAATATTGCCGAGATCGAGATAGATCCGCGTCAAGCGCAGATGGATGTCGGGGTTTTGCGGCTGGTTCTGCGCGGCATTGCGCAATTCGATGGCTGCGCCCTTGAGGTTGCCCTGGTCGATGAGCGTTTGCGCCGAATCGGAATAGGCGTCGGCGAAGACCGTCGCCGGCAATGCCCCGAGCGCGAGCAGCACGGGCAGGGCGTGGATGATGAAGCGGGTGGATTTGGCCATCGCGGTTCTCCCGAAACTCAGCTATGCACTTCGAGGCCTAGGCCTTCGAGCAGGCCGTAGAGCGTCGGCCGGCTGATGCCGAGCAGCTTCGCGGCGCGCGACAAGTTGCCGCCGCTTTGCGCCAGCGCCATCTGGATGACGCCGCGTTCGGCGCGCGCCCGCGCCTCGCGCAGATCGAGCGAGCCGAAGGGCAGCTCGGCCGGGGCGAGTTCGAGGTCCGAGGCGGAGATCGCGACGCCTTCGGCCATCACCACCGCCCGTTTCACGCGGTTCTCCAGCTCGCGCACGTTGCCGCGCCACGGATGGACGGCGATGGCGGTGAGCGCGTCGGAGGCGAAGCTCTTGATCTTGCGGTCGAACTGTTCGTTGAACTTCTTGAGGAAGAAATTGGCGAGCAGCACCGGGTCGCCTTCGCGCTCGCGCAGGGGCGGCACGCTCACCCGCACCTCGTTGAGGCGGTAATAGAGGTCCTCGCGGAAGCGGCCGGTGCCGATGAGATGGTCGAGATCCTGATTGGTGGCGCAGACGATGCGCACATCGACCTGGATCGGACGGTGGCCGCCGACGCGCTCCACCACCTGGTCTTGCAGGAACCGCAGCAGCTTCACCTGCATCGGCAGCGGCACGTCGCCGATCTCGTCGAGGAACAGGGTCCCGCCGTTGGCGCCTTCGATCTTGCCGATGGTCTGCTTGACCGCGCCGGTGAAGGCGCCTTTCTCGTGGCCGAACAGCTCGCTTTCCAGGAGGGTCTCGGGGATCGCCGCGCAATTGATGGCGACGAAGGGCATCTTGGCGCGCGAACTCAGACGGTGGACCGCCTGGGCCAGCACTTCCTTGCCGGTGCCGCTTTCGCCGAGCAGCAGCACCGCGACGTCGGTGGGCGCGATCTTCTCGATGGTGCGCAGCACGCGGGTCATCTGCGGGCTGGCCGCGACGATGCCGTCGACCGGCGAGCGCGGCGACAGTTCCTGCAAGCGGCGGTTCTCGGCTTCGAGCGCATGGAGGCGCGATGCCCGCGCGATCATCAGCTTGAGGACGTCGAGATCGACCGGCTTCTGGTGGAAGTCGTAAGCGCCGAGCTGGACGGCGCGCAGCGCCACCTCGCGGCTTTCATTGCCGGTGGCGACGATGATCTTGGTCTCGGGCGCCATGGCCAGCATGGCCTCGAGCGTGGCCATGCCCTCGGATGCTTCGTCCGCATCGGGCGGCAGGCCCAGGTCGAGCACCACCACCGCCGGGCGCACGCGCCGGAATTCGGCGATCGCGTTCTCGCGGTCGCCCGCCAAGGCCACCTCGAAATCGGCCAGCGCCCATTTATATTGGCGCGCCAGGCCTTCGTCGTCTTCGACCAGGAGAATGTGGATTTTGCTGTCTTTCATGACATTACGCCGCGGTTGAGACGGCTCCTTCGCTCGCAAGGGGAAGAACGACGCGCATGGTGGTGCCAGCGCCGGGGGAGGAAACAACTTCGAGCTCGCCGCCCGCCGCGCAAATCAACTCGCGCGCCTGATAGGCGCCGATGCCGTGGCCGCCCGCCTTGGTGGTGTGGAGAGGACGGAACAGATCGTTCTGGACGAATTCCGGCGTCATGCCGGGACCCTGGTCCGCAATCTCGATGACGAGTTTCCCCGCTTCGGCGGCGCTCTTCAGGATCACGGTCTGGCCCGGGCGCGAGGCCTCGACGGCGTTGCTGACGAGATGGGTGAGCGCCGAGCGCAGCGTCGAGGCCGCGATGCGGACGGATCCGGCGCCGCGGATCTCGGCCCGGACGGATATCTCCGGGCCGGAGAGATCGCGCGCCACCTCGGCGATCAGGCCGGCCGGATCGGATGTTTCGGTTTCGGCAGCGCCCGCCTTCAACTGCGACAACAGCTTGTTCATGCGCTCGACCGAGCTTTCGATGGTGCGGAAGGCGTCGGCGCGGAATTCGGGGTCGTCGCCGTGAATCCTGGCGTTTTCGGCGATCAGCCGCAGCTGGCCCGCCAGGTTCTTGATGTCGTGGCCGACGAAGGCGAAACGCTTGCCGTATTGTTCGAGGCCGCGCGCATCGGCCAGCGCCTGCGCCGCGCGTTCCTCGCAGATATAACTCGCCGCCTGGCGCGCCACGGCGCGCAGCAGCTCGAAGCTTTCCCAGTTGAGGTCCAAGGGCGCGCGCGGCCGGGTCAGCGTGATGAAGCCGATCAAACGTCCGCAATGCGCCAACGGCACCGCCAGCCAGAAATCCGCCTGGACGCGCCAGCTCGCGGAGTCTTTCAGGGCCGCGGTTTCCTGGGCCATTTCCTGGATCCAGGCTCCGCCACGGAACCCGGCGACCAAGGCGCCGTCCGGGGATTCGCGCGTCTCCGGAGGCAGCCACAAATTGAAACCCGCCGCCGGGCGATAGCCGGCCTCGCCGTCGATCAGCCACAACGCGCCGCGCGGGCTGTCGACGATATTGGCCACCGCCTCGATCACGCGGTGCTGCAAATCCTCGCCTTCGCCGCGCGCGGACAGAGTCTCGATGAAGTTCATCCACTCGAGGCGGTAATCGTAACGCAGCGAGAAGAAATTCCGCGACACCAGGTATTTGAGCCGCGCCTGGATGCCGCCCGAGGACAGCACCAGCGCCAGCACCAGGACCGCCCCGAACAGCGAGATCACCTGCACCGCCGGGCCCCAGTCGCCGCCCATCTCGTGAACCGCCGCGCCCAGCGCCGCGACCGCGAGCAGGAATCCGCCGCTCACCACCAGGGTGAAGGTGTGAAACACCACGCGGCGCGAGATGTGGATGTCGATGCGCCAGTCGCGGTTGCGCGCGAGCGTGAGCGCCAGGAACGGCGCGCTCAGCGCCGTCGCCGCCAGCCGCGCCTCGGCGAGAAGCGGATTGACGTGCCCGGTCAAAAGCGCGTTCGAATAGAGGAACAGCTGATAGGCGAAAAAGCCGCCGATGGCGATGCACAGCGGCGCCACGTTCCACAGCCGTTTCTGCTCGGTGTTGCGGTAGAGGTTCTCGACCAGGAGCAGCCCGGCCACGGCCAGTCCCTCGCGCGCCAGAATCTGCGAAAGGGCGAGATCGACCGAGCCGGCCCATTGCACCAGATCGTCGGCGATGACCGACAGGCCCGCCACGGCTCCGCCCCAGGCCGCTGTCCGCCAGAAGGCAAGCCGCCGGCCGTCGCCCGGCTGCGGCCTCAGCAGCATCGCCAGCAGCGCGAGCCAGATCAGGCCCTGCACGGTCTCCAGCAGCGGCACGAATTCGCCCAGGGTTTCGCCGCCGAAGGCGGTGAAAACCGCCCACAACGCCGTCGCCGCCGATGCGGCCAGCACGAAGCGGCCTTCGCGCGAGGGCTTGCCGCGCGCCAGCGTGAACAGGAACAGCGCCGCGAAGGCGCCGGCGCAGATGAAACCCGTGACCGGGGCGAGGCCCATGGCTCTAGCGCGCCCCCTCGTGGAACAGAATGACCCGGACGGTCTGGATCAGGATCACGATGTCGAGGAACAGGGTGCGGTTCTTCACGTAATAGAGGTCGTAGGCGAGCTTTAAACGCGCGTCATCGAGCGAGGCGCCATAGGCGCAATTGACCTGGGCCCAGCCGGTGATGCCCGGCTTCACCGCGTGGCGTTCTTCGTAGAACGGAATGTCCCGGGCCAGCTGGGCGACGAAGAACGGCCGCTCGGGGCGCGGGCCGACGAAGCTCATCTGGCCGCGGAACACGTTGAAGAGCTGCGGCAGCTCATCGATGCGGTATTTGCGGATGATGGCGCCGATTCGGGTCACGCGCGGGTCGTGCTGGCTGGCCCATTGCGGCGCGCCGCCGCTTTCGGCGTCCTGGCGCATGCTGCGGAACTTCAAGAGCGTGAAGGGCCGGCCGTGATAACCGGTGCGTTCCTGGCGGTAGAGCACCGGGCCGGGGCTCTCGAGCTTTATGACGATGGCGGTGAGCGCGATGACCGGCAAGGTCACGGCCAGCAGCATGAGACTCGCGGCGAGGTCGAAGACGCGCTTCATGACGTCGACCACCGCGCCCTGGCGGAAGCCGTCGGAGAAGATCAGCCAGCTCGGCTGCAACGCTTCGATGTCGATGCGGCCATTTTCGCGTTCCCAGAAGGTCTGGTAATCGACCACGTTGACGCCGGCGATCTTGCAATGCAGCAGCTGGTTCACCGGCATGCCGCGGCGGTCATCGGTCGCCACCACCACTTCCTTGACGCGGGCCGCCCGCGCGAATTTGGCGAGCGCGTGCTGGTCCTCGGTCTGGTCGAGATCGAGCGTCGAGCCCGAAACCAGGTGTACGTCGCCGGGCGCGTGGACGAAGGCCTTGGGCAGGAAATAACGGTTGCGGCCGGAGCGCGCCAATTCGGCGATGCGCGAGGCGCGCACCCCGGTGCCGAGCACGATGATGCGGCGGCGGAAGCTCTCGGAACTGGAATAATGGAGGAAACCCACGCGCGTCACGATCACGCCGCCCATCCAGGCCAGGCTGCCCTTGAAGCACAGCGCGGCCCAGGAACCCAATTGGCCGCCATAGGCCTCGTTGGCGAAGAACGCGCACAGCACCGCCGCCACCGGCAGCACCAACGCCAGCGCCACCACGATCTTGGTGATCATCACGCGCGAATCGAGGAAGACGTCGTAGTTGTAAAGCCCGACCACGCTCATGGCGCCGATCGCCAGGCCGGTGAACCCGGCGGTGAACTGCGCCGAGGGCGAGATGAAATGGAGCTGTTGCAGCGCCTCGGCCGGGGCCGGGCCGAGCGCGACCAGCAGCGCCAGCGAGATCAGGAAGATTTCACACAGTCCGACGAGCAGCGCCGGAAGCGGGACGAAGTGGCCAAAGATACGCAACATGTTCGCTCTCGTTCCTTTTCGACCCAAGGACGCGAGACGGACCGGATGCGCGTTCTGCGAACCACCGACCTGTCAAAGCCGCCGACGAAAACCGGCGTCGCTGTCAAACTTGTATCCTAATATGCAAGAATTTCCAATATATAAATGAGTATTCGTGCAAAGAATTTTGTGATTTATGTAATAATGTGTAATAACATAGAAGAAATACCGGCAGTTTGTCTTGTGGCACTATAATAATTGGTTGATGAAGACTTAACGGCAACATCAAACTGGTTAACGGCGGCGTCCGGCTCGCGGATTCACCACGATCTTCGCCCGGCGTTCCGCCTTCGGTCGCGGGTTTGACCCGGCTCATCTTGCGGCAACTGGATCAAAGCGCGCGCAACAGCGGCCAGTTCCGGCTTGGAAGCGGCTTTGCTCCCGGTCTATGGTTAAAAAAACCGGCGCGGGGGAGGGGCGATGCTCGATTTCGGCTATTTCACGCTGAGCGACAACCACTACGAAAACAATCCGCGCTCGGCCAACCAGTTCGTCGCCGACATCGTCGCCGAATCCCTGCACGCCGAGGCGCTCGGACTCCATTCCGCCTGGATCGGCGAGCATCATTTCAATTCCCTGGGCGTGCTGTCCTGCCCCGATCTGGTGCTGGCCCATATCGCCGCGAAGACCTCGCGCATCCGGCTGGCTCCCGCGGTCACGGTGCTGCCGCTGCACCACCCGATCCGCGTCGCCGAGCAATGGGCCTCGCTCGATCTCCTCAGCCACGGCCGGGTCGATTGGGCCGCCGGGCGCGGCTACGACCGGCGCGAATACCTGCCCTTCAAGATCGATTTCGACGACAACCAGGGCATTTTCGAGGAGGGCCTGGAAGTGGTGCGCCGCTTGTGGGATGCGGGCGGCAAGCGCATCTCGCACAAGGGGAAATATTACCAGTTCGAGGATGTGCGCATCACGCCGCAACCGGTGCAACGGCCGATCCCGGCCTATGTCGCCTCCTTCTCCAAGCCTTCGATCGAGCTGGCGGCCAGGCTGGGCTGTGGCCTGATCGTGGCGCCCTTCGCCGCTTCCATGACCTTCGGCGGACTCAAGCAGGTCTCGGAGCTCTACCGCGAGACTTGCGCCAAGTTCGGCCGCGAGCCCGGCCGGCTGATGTGCAGCTATTTCACCCATTTCTTCGACACCAAGGAACAGGAAGACGAAGCGCGCGCCCGCCAGATCCGCTACTACAAGGAATGCGTCATCCCGGCCTTGCCCGGCGATCCCAAGACCGCGCCGCCGAGCTACCGCTATTTCATCGACATGGTGGACAGGCTGGGCAAGGTGAAGCCGAGCGATCTCACCGAGAATTCGGTGCTGATGGGGGGCGCGCAACAGATCATCGATCAGCTCAAGAAGGTCGAAGCCGCCGGCTTCAACGAGGTGATCCTCTATTTCAACGTCGGGCTGAAGCCGCACCGTCAAGTGAAGGAAGAGATGTCGCGCTTCGCCGAGCAGGTGAAGCCGCATTTCCACGAAGGCCAATAGGCCGTTCCCGCTCGGCGCGGACGGGGCCGGCGCCTAGACCAGCCGGGAGATCTCGGCCAGCACCTTGTCGCCCATTTCCGTGGTCGAAACCTTGGTCATGCCCGGCTGCATGATATCGCCGGTGCGCGCGCCGCTCTGAAGCGCCGCCTCGACCGCCTTTTCCACCATGCGCGCCTCCTCCTCCATGTCGAAGGACCAGCGCAGCATCATGGCGAGCGACAGGATGCTTGCTAACGGATTGGCCGCGTTCTTGCCGGCGATGTCGGGCGCGCTGCCATGCACCGGCTCGTAAAGCGCCTTGCGCCGGCCGCTTTTGTCCACCGCCCCCAGGCTCGCCGACGGCAACATGCCGAGCGAGCCGGTCAGCATCGCCGCGCAATCGGACAGGATGTCGCCGAAGAGATTGTCGGTGACGATGACGTCGAACTGCTTGGGGTTGCGCACCAGCTGCATGGCGCAATTATCGGCATACATGTGGGACAGGGCCACGTCCCGGTATTCGGCATCGTGCAGCTTCTGCACCTCTTCGCGCCACAACACGCCCGATTCCATCACATTGGCCTTTTCGACCGAGCACAGCTTCTTGCCGCGCTTCAACGCCAGTTCAAATCCCACCCGCGCCACGCGCAGGATCTCAGCCGTGGTGTAGACCTGGGTGTTGACGCCCTTGCGGCTGCCGTCGGGCAATGTCGAAATGCCGCGCGGCTCGCCGAAATAAATCCCGCCGGTCAATTCGCGTACGATGATCATGTCGAGCCCTTCGACCACTTCTTTTTTCAGGGTCGAGGCGCCGACCAGCGGGCCGAACACGAAGGCCGGCCGCAGATTGGCGAACAGCTCCATGTCCTTGCGCAGGCGCAACAAGCCGCGCTCGGGCTTCAGCGCGAAGGGGAGATTGTCCCATTTCGGGCCGCCCACCGCGCCCAGCAGCACGGCGTCGGCCTCCATCGCGGTCTTCATGGTCGCGTCGGTCAAAGGCAGCTTGTGCTGATCGAGCGCCGCGCCGCCCACTAGGTCTTCCTTCACCTCGAAGCTGGCGATCTTCCTCCGGCCGAAAAGCTCGAGCACGCGCGCGGCCTGGCGCGTCACCTCCGGCCCGATCCCGTCGCCGGGCAGGAGCAGCACTTTCTTGTTCGACGGCATGATCCCCCTCGTCTGGTCTTTCCCGGCTCAGAGCCAGGGCTGGCTCTTCTTGCGCTTGTCCTCGAAGCCCGAAATCGCCTTGTCCTTTTGCAGGGTCAGGCCGATCTCGTCCAGGCCCTGCAATAGGCAGTGCTTCTGGAACTGGTCGATCTCGAAACGGATGGCCTGGCCGTCGGGCCGGGTGACGGTCTGCTTTTCGAGATCGATGGTGATGCGGGCATTCGCCCCTTTGCGCGCGTCGTCCATCAGCTGGGCGCAGGTCTCGGCCGGCAGCGCGATCGGCAGCACCCCGTTCTTGAGGCAATTGGTGTGGAAGATGTCGGCAAAGCTCGGCGCGATCACGGCGCGGATGCCGAAATCAAGGAGCGCCCAGGGCGCGTGCTCGCGCGACGAGCCGCAGCCGAAATTCTCTCCCGCCACCAGGATCTGCGCCTTGCGGTAGGCCGGCTGGTTCAAGACGAAATCCGGCTTCTCGCTGCCGTCCGGGTTGTAGCGCAGCTCGTCGAACAAGGCCTTGCCCAGCCCGGTGCGCGCGATGGTCTTGAGGTACTGCTTGGGGATGATCTTGTCGGTGTCGACATTGATCATCGGCAAGGGCGCCGCGACGCCGGTGAGGGTGGTGAATCTGTCCATGGCGGCCCGATGGTTAGCGGAGGCGGGGCCGGAAGGCAAGCGCGGGCTCGAGCGCGAGCCCGGAAAAACGAGGGGCCGGGTCATTCGACCCGGCCCCTTTGGAAACCTTCAGAAGAGAAGACTTAGTGGGCCGCGCTCGCGGTCCAGAGCGGCTTGCCGTCCGGAGTCTTGAAATCACGAGCCCAGGATGCTTCGATCTGCTGGACAACGACAGGAGGCAGCGGCACGTAGTCGAGCGCCTTCGCCTGTTCCTGTCCGTTCTTGAGGCACCAATCGAGGAACTTGAGCACCGGCTCGTTCTGGTCCGCCGGGTAGTCCTTGCGCATCAGCATGTAGGTCGCCGCGGTGATCGGCCAGCTCTTGTCGCCCGGCTGATCGGTCAGGATGAGATAGAAATCCTGCACCTTGCTGAAATCGGCATTCGCCGCCGCCGTTGTGAACGCGTCCATGGTGGGTTCGATCGTCTTGCCCGCCTTGTTCTTCATCTTGGTGTAGGTCAGCTTGTTTTCCATGACATAGGCGTATTCGACATAGCCGATCGAGCCGACGACCTGCTGGACACTGGAGGCCACGCCGGCATTGCCCTTGCCGCCGACGCCGTTCGGCCACTCGACCGACACGTCGTCGCCGACCTTCTGCTGCCATTCGGGGCTGACCTTGCCGAGATAGTTGGTGAAGTTGAAGGTCGTGCCCGAGCCGTCCGAACGGTGGACCGTCGTGATCGCCATGTGCGGCAGCTTGACGGCGGGGTTGAGCCGCTTGATTTCCGGGCTGTCCCAGGACGTGATCTTGCCGAGATAGATGTCGGCCAGCGTCTTGCCGTCGAGCGTCATTTCACCCGGCTTGATGCCGGGCAGGTTGACGATCGGGGTGATGGAGATGATCACCATCGGGAATTGCGCGACGTTCATCTGAGTCGAGATCCTCGGGCTTCAGCGGCTTGTCGCTGTTGGCGAAATCGACGGTCTTGGCCTGGATCTGCTTGATGCCGCCGCCCGAGCCGATGGCCTGGTAATTGACGGCGGTGCCGGTCGCTTTC
This sequence comes from uncultured Alphaproteobacteria bacterium, assembly GCA_963810055.1. Taxonomy (GTDB): domain Bacteria; phylum Pseudomonadota; class Alphaproteobacteria; order ATCC43930; family CGMCC-115725; genus REEB95. Next base: position 17,624 of record CAWEME010000004.1, read on the forward strand.
TGATAGGTGTCGGCCCATTGCGACAGGACCGGGTAGATCGCCGTGCCGCCGGCGCCGGACAAGTCCTTGGCGTGAGCCGATACGGTCAGCATCGCCGCTGCCGATACCGCGGCGAGGGCGAATAGAATTCGCTGTTTCATGAAGAGTGCCCCTTTCTGGTGTAACGCGGGCGCGCACGCGCAACGCTCCGTCGCCAGGGAACTTACCCGCGCAAAAAGTCGAACGCGTTGCAGTTTCGTGACGGTTTTTTGACGGCTGGGCGAGACGCGGCCGGGTCAGCTCAGCGCGCGCACATCAGCGAGTCGGCCGGTCACCGCGGCGGCGGCGGCCATGGCCGGGCTCATCAGATGGCTGCGCCCGCCGCGGCCCTGGCGGCCCTCGAAATTGCGATTCGAGGTGGAGGCGCAGCGTTCGCCCGGCTCGAGCCGGTCGGCGTTCATGGCCAGACACATGGAACAGCCCGGCTCGCGCCATTCGAATCCGGCTTCGAGGAAGATGCGGTCGAGCCCTTCTTCCTCGGCCTGGTGCTTCACCAGGCCCGAACCCGGCACCACCAGCGCGTTGACGCCGGCCGCCACCTTGCGGCCCTGGGCGATCTTGGCGGCCTCGCGCAGATCCTCGATCCGCCCGTTGGTGCAGGAGCCGATGAAGACGCGCTGCACCGGCAATTCCATCAATTTGGTGCCGGGCTTGAGGCCCATATAGTCGAGCGAGCGCTCCATCGCCGCGCGCTTGGCGGGGTCGGCCACGTCGGCCGGGTTGGGCACGATCCCCGTGATCGGCAGCACGTCCTCGGGGCTGGTGCCCCAGGTCACTTGCGGCGCGATCTTGGAAGCCTCGATCTTCACCTCGGTGTCGTAAGCGGCGCCCGGGTCGGAGGGGAGCGTCTTCCAGAAGGCGACCGCTTGCTCCCAGGCCGCGCCCTTGGGCGCGGCGGGCCGGCCCTTCACATATTCGAAAGTGGTTTCGTCGGGCGCGATCAATCCGGCGCGCGCGCCGGCCTCGATCGACATGTTGCACACCGTCATGCGCCCTTCCATCGACAGCTTGCGGATCGCATCGCCGGCATATTCGACGACATGGCCGGTGCCGCCGGCGGTGCCGATATGGCCGATGATGCCGAGGATCAGGTCCTTGGATGTTACGCCTCGCGGCAGATCGCCCTGGACCGACACGCGCATGTTCTTGGCGCGGCGCTGGATCAGGGTTTGAGTCGCCAGGACATGCTCGACCTCGGAAGTCCCGATGCCGAAGGCCAGCGCGCCGAAGGCGCCGTGGGTCGCGGTGTGGCTGTCGCCGCAGACGATGGTCATGCCGGGCTGGGTCATGCCCTGCTCGGGGCCGATGATGTGGACGATGCCTTGGCGCACATCGTCGATGCCGAAATAGGGAATGCCGAATTCCTTGGCGTTGCGCGCCAGCGTCTCGATCTGGAGCTTCGATTCCGGATCGGAAATTCCCTTGGAGCGGTCCGTGGTCGGCACGTTGTGGTCGACCACGGCGATGGTGGCCAAGGGCTGGCGCACTTTGCGGCGGGCGAGGCGCAAGCCCTCGAAGGCCTGTGGGCTCGTGACCTCATGCACCAAATGCCGGTCGATATAGAGCAGGCAAGTGCCGTCCGGCAGTTGCTCGACCAGATGGCTTTCCCAGATTTTGTCGAACAGCGTCCGCTTCCGGGCCATGGCGTTACTTCTTGGGTTTGGCCTTGGCTTCGGCCTTGGCTTCGGCTTTCACCCGGGCTGCGGTTTTCGGCTTGGCTTCGGCGGGGGCTTCGCCGGCCTCGGGCGCCAGGGCTTCCTCCGCCGCGGGCGCTGTCGCATCGCCGGCGATCGCCGTCAGGTCGATGCCCTTGGTCGCGATCTTCTCGCGCTCGCGCTCGGTGATGCGCGCCGCCTTGCCGGCCAGCCCGCGCAGGTAATAGAGCTTGGCGCGGCGCACCGAGCCGCGGCGCACCACCTCGATGGCGGCGATGCGCGGCGAATAAAGCGGGAAGACGCGTTCGACGCCTTCGCCGTAGGAAATCTTCCTGAGCGTGAAGTTGGAATTGATCCCGGCGTTCTTGCGCGCGATGCACACGCCCTCGAACGCCTGGACGCGCTCGCGCTCGCCTTCGATCACGCGCACCATCACCTTGAGCGTGTCGCCCGGCCGGAATTCCGGCACCGCGCGGGCGGCGGCCAGCTTCTGGACCGCCTCTTTGTCGAGCATCTGCATAACGTCCATGGCACTTCTCCGGTCCTACTGTCCCCGCAAGCGCGCGAGGTATTGTTCCCACAAATCCGGGCGTCGCTCCCGCGTCGCCGCTTCCGCCTCGGCCTTGCGCCACTGGCGGACCTTCTCGTGATGGCCGGAGACGAGAACCTCCGGCACCGACATTCCCTGCCAATCCTGCGGCCGGGTGTATTGGGGATATTCGAGCAATCCCCCGGTGAAACTCTCCTCCTCCAGCGAAACGTCCTTGCCGACGACGCCGGGCAGGAGCCTGACGCAGGCGTCGATCAGCGCGATCGCCGCCGGCTCGCCGCCCGAGAGCACGAAATCGCCGAGACTCAGCTCCTCGATCCGGCGCGCCTCGATCACCCGCTGGTCGACGCCCTCGAAGCGTCCGCACAGCAGCCGGACGCCCGGGCCCGATGCCAGTTCCCGGACGCGCCCCTGGTCCAGGGGCTTCCCGCGCGGGCTCAGCAGGAAAAGCGGACCCGGAGCTGGCGTGCCGGCAATCGCCGCGTCGAGGACGTCGGGCCTCAAGACCATGCCCGGCCCGCCGCCGAAGGGCGTGTCGTCGACGGAGCGGTGTTTATCGCGCGCGAATCGGCGGATGTCCACTGTTTCCAGGCGCCAAATTCCCTTGTCGCGCGCTTGGCCGGCGAGCGAATAACCCAGCGGCCCGGGAAACATTTCCGGGAACAGGGTCAGCACGGTGGCGGTCCAGGGGGCGGTCATGCGCGCCGGCTCTTCGGTTTGGGTTGTTCCAGCAACCCTTCGGGCGGCGCCACGGTGAGCAGCCCGCCGGACAGATCCACCTTGGGCACGGTGCGGCGGGTGAAGGGCACCATCACGCTGCCGCCGTCGGGACGCGCAATTTCCAGATTGGCGCCGCCGCCGAAATCGAACACCGCTTCCACCCGGCCCAGCCGCGAGCCGTCTTCGAGCCGGGCTTCGAGCCCGACCAGATCGTGCTGATAGAATTCCTCGGGATTCGTCGGCGGCAGGCATGAGCGCTTGACGTACAGCTTCTCGCCCTTGAGCCGTTCGGCGGATTCCCGGTCCGCGACCCCCTCGATGCGCGCGATCAGCGCGCCGCGCGAGGCGCCCGTCACCGCGATCTCGAAGCGCCGCGTGCCGCGCTCGTCTTCGAGCGGCCCATAGGATGTGATGTCCTTGGGATCGGTGGTGAAGCTTTTCAGCCGCACCAATCCCTTGACGCCGTGCACGCCGGCGACGGCGCCGAGACAAATCCGCTGATCATCCTTATGGGCCAAGACCCGTCTCCGTTCAGGCCGCCGGCTTTTCGGCGGGCTTGGTCTCGGCTTTGCCGGCGTCGGCGGCGGGCGCGGCTGCCGGGGCTGCCGGCTTTGCTTCGCCGGCAGGCTTGGCTTCGCCGCCTGCGGCGGCAGGGGCGGCGGGGGCCGCGGCCGCTTCGCCTTCGGCCTTGGGCGCGTTGAGCTTGCGGCGCTCGGCGCGGGGCATCGACTTGAACGGCGATTCGCGGTACTCGGGCTTTTTCATCATGCCGGCATCGGCCAGGAACAGGGTGACGCGTTCCGAGGGCAGCGCGCCCATCTTGATCCAGTGCTGGATGCGCTCGGTCTTGAGCGTCACGCGCTCCTTGTGGCCTTTCTCCAGCATCGGGTTGTAGGTGCCGAGCTTCTCGATGAAGCGGCCGTCGCGCGGGCTGCGCGATTCCGCCACCACGATCGAATAGAACGGGCGCTTCTTGGCGCCGCCGCGAGCGAGACGAATCTTGAGAGCCATGTATTGCCTTTCCTGGTGATGTCCTGTGCCGGGGTTAATGTTTCAGACCGCCGGGGAAACCGCCCGGCGGCATCAAGGCGCCGATGCCTTGCCGGGCCAAACCGGCTTTGCCGAGCTTGCCCATGCGCTTCATCATCTGCGTCATGTCCTGGTACTGCTTGATCAGCCGGTTGATCTCGGGAACCGTCGTGCCCGAGCCGGCGGCGATGCGGCTCCGGCGCGAGGCGTTCAACAGCTTCGGATTCTTGCGCTCGGCCTTGGTCATCGAGGACAGGATCGCCTCCTGCCGCTTGAGCATGGACTGATCGATGTTGGCGGCGTCGAGCTGCTTCTTGACCTTCGCCACGCCCGGCAGATGGCCGAGGATGCCGCCCATGCCGCCCATTTTCTTGATCTGCTTCAATTGCACGGCCAGATCGTCGAGATCGAAGCCGCCCTTTTCCATCTTGCGCGCGATGCGCTCGTTCTCTGCCTGGTCGGAGGCTTCCGCCGCCTTCTCGACCAGTCCCACCACGTCGCCCATGCCGAGGATGCGCGAGGCGACGCGCTCGGCGTGGAAGGGCTCGAGATCGCCGAGCTTTTCGCCCGTGCCCAGAAGCTTGATCGGCTTGCCGGTGATGGCGCGCATGGACAGCGCGGCGCCGCCGCGCGCGTCGCCGTCGATCCGGGTCAGCAGGATGCCGGTCAAGGGCAGCCGCGCGGCAAAGGCCTTGCCGGTATTGACCGCGTCCTGGCCGGTCAGCGCGTCGACTACCAGGATGGTCTCCGCCGGATTGGCCGCCTGGTGCACCGCCGCCGCCTCCTGCATCAGCGGCTCGTCGATCGTGAGCCGCCCGGCGGTGTCGAGGATGACGGCGTCATAGCCCTCGCGCTTGGCCTGTTCCAGGGCGCGCTTGGCGATCGCCACCGGCCTCTCGCCGGCCACCACGGGGAGGCAGGCGACGCCGATCTGCTTCGCCAGCACGGCCAACTGCTCTTGCGCCGCCGGCCGCGCCGTGTCGAGCGAGGCCAGCATCACCTTCTTCTTCTCACGTTCCTTGAGGAGCCGGGCGAGCTTGGCGGCGCTGGTGGTCTTGCCCGAGCCTTGCAGCCCCACCATCATCAGCGCCACCGGCGGCACCGCGTTGAAATTGAGCGCGGCGTCGCCCTTGAGCGTCTCGACCAGGTGGTCGTGGACCAGCTTCACCACCATCTGCCCCGGCGTCACCGAGCGCAGCACCTCCTCGCCGACCGCCTTGGCGCGCACCGCCGCCACGAAATCCTTCACCACCGGCAAGGCCACGTCGGCCTCGATCAGCGCCACGCGGATCTCGCGCAACGCGGCGTCGACATCGGCCTCGCTCAGCGCGCCCTTGCGCTTCAAGCGGTCGAAGATGTCGCCCAGGCGGAAGCTCAGAACTCTCGAACAAAAGACCTCCAAAAAGTTCCGGCCGTCCGGCCGGGGGTTAAACCCGCGCAAAAGCCGAACGGGCCAGCGCGCGACACTCGCGGACCGGCCTGCCCCCTCGGGGGCGGAAGGGCGTTAATCCCTTGAAACGGGCGGAGGTTAAGGTCCGGGGTGATTCCTGTCAACCGCGTCAGCTCCGCCGTGGATCCGCCCCTTACCTTATGTTTACAGGCCGCGGCCGGATGCCTATATCCCTGGCCATGCGCGGCACGCCCTTCATTAAGATGCACGGTCTCGGCAATGACTTCGTCGTGCTCGACGCGCGCATACACGATATCCGGCTCGACGACCGGCAAGCCGCCGCGATATCCGCGCGCCACACCGGCGTGGGCTGCGACCAGCTCATTGTCATCGAGCGGCCCAAGGCCAAGGGCGCCGAGGCATTGCTGCGCATCCGCAATGCCGATGGCGGCGAGGTCGAGGCCTGCGGCAACGCCGCGCGCTGCATCGGCTATATGCTGATGCGCGAAAGCGGCCGGGATGCCGTGACGCTCGAAACCGGAGCCGGCTTGATCGAGGCGCGCCAGGCGGGAAAGGACCGGATCGCGGTCGACATGGGCAAGCCGCGCTGGTCCTGGCGCGACATTCCGCTGGCGCGCGACTGCGACACCGATCATCTGCCGCTGTCGCTCGGCCCCTTGTCCGACGCCGCCGCCACCAGCATGGGCAATCCGCATGCGACCTTCTTCGTGAAGGACGCGGATTCGATCGATCTGGCGTCGCTCGGGCCCAAGCTCGAGCACGATCCGCTTTTCCCCAAGCGCGCCAATATCGGCGTGGCGCAGGTGATTTCGCCCGCGAAGATCCGGCTCAGGGTGTGGGAGCGCGGCGCCGGATTGACTCCCGCCTGCGGCACCGGCGCCTGCGCCGCGCTGGTGGCCGCGCATCGCCGCGGCTTGGCCGGGCGCCAGGCCGAGATCATCGCCGATGGCGGTCAACTTTCGATCGAATGGCGCGGCGACGATCACGTGCTGATGACCGGCCCGGTGGCGGTGAGCTTCACCGGGACCATTGACCCGTCGCTGCTGCCAGGCTCGGGATAACACATGGCCGGGATCGAGATCGTCACCTTCGGCTGCCGCTTGAACACCTTCGAGTCCGAGGTGATGCGCGGCCACGCCCAAGCTGCCGGGCTCGGCGACGCGGTGATCGTCAACACCTGCGCCGTCACGGCCGAGGCCGAGCGCCAGGCGCGCCAGGCCATCCGCCGCGTGCGGCGCGACCGTCCCGCGGCCCGCATCATCGTCACCGGCTGCGCCGTGCAGATCGATCCCGGACGCTACGCCGCGATGGCCGAAGTCGACCGGGTGCTGGGCAATGCGGAGAAGCTCAAACCCGAAAGCTGGATACCGTCCGGAACGCGCGTCGCCGTGAGCGACATCATGCAGCTGCGGGAAACCTCCGCGCATCTCATCGACGGGTTCAACAGCCGGGCCCGGGCATTTCTCGAAGTGCAGCAGGGCTGCGACCATCGCTGCACCTTCTGCGTCATTCCCTTCGGCCGGGGGCCCAGCCGCTCGGTGCCGGCGGGCGATGCCGTGTCAGCCGCGCGCGCCTTGGTGGATCGGGGCTACCGCGAACTGGTGCTTACCGGCGTCGATTTGACCTCCTATGGGGCGGACTTGCCGGGCAAGCCGTCGCTCGGCGGTCTCGCGCGCAGGATTCTGGCCTTGGTGCCGGGATTGGTACGGCTGCGGCTTTCCTCGCTCGACCCGGCGGCGATCGACCCGGAATTGTGGCGGCTCATCGCCGAGGAGCCCCGGCTCATGCCGCATCTCCATCTCTCGATCCAGGCCGGCGACGATCTCGTCTTGAAGCGCATGAAACGCCGCCATTCGCGCGGGCTTGCGCTCGCTGCCTGCCAGCGTGCGCGCGATCTTCGCCCCGGCGTGGCGCTCGGGGCCGATTTCATCGCCGGCTTCCCGACCGAAAGCGAGGATATGTTCCGCAACACGCTCGATTTCATCGACGAATCCCGCCTCGATTATCTCCACGTCTTTCCCTTCAGCGCGCGCGACCGGACCCCCGCCGCGCGCATGCCGCAACTGCCGCGCGGGTTGGTGAAGGAACGGGCGTCGCTTCTGCGTGCGGCCGGGTCGCGCGCGCTGGCGCGTTCGCTCGCATCGCGCGTGGGGTCTCCGGCCTCGGTTTTGGTGGAGCGGCCGGGCTTCGGGCGCAGCGAGCATTACGCGCCGGTGGCGTTCGCGGGCGGCGGCCGGGCCGGCGAAGTGTTGCGCGTCCACTTGACCGCTTCCTCGACCGACCGGCTTTTCGGTTTAGCGGCGTGAGCGGCGGAATCTTCGCCCGGCTCAAATCCGGCCTCGCGCGTTCCTCGCGCAGCCTGACCGACGGAATCTCCGGCGTCTTGACCAAGCGCAAGCTCGACCAGGCGACGCTCGACGGGCTGGAGGAACTGTTGATATCCGCCGATCTCGGGACCCAACTCGCGGCCCAGGTGACCGAGCGCCTGCGCCAGACCCGGCTCGACAAAGAGGCGACTGGCGAGGAAGTGCGCGCGGTGCTGGCCGAGGAGATCGCCCGCTCGCTGGCGCCGGTGGAAGGGCATTTCGTCCTCGGGCCCGCCCGGCCCTTCGTCGTGCTGGTGGTCGGCGTCAATGGCGGCGGCAAGACCACCACCATCGGCAAGCTGGCCAAGCGCTTCAAGGACGAGGGCAAGTCGGTCGTGCTCGCCGCCTGCGACACCTTCAGGGCGGCCGCGGTGGAGCAATTGAAGATCTGGGGCGAACGCGCGGGCGCGTTGGTGGTGGCGCGCGACGCTGGCGCCGATCCCGCCGGCCTGGCTTTCGACGCGCTGGCGCTCGCGAAGAAGCAGAACGCCGATTTGCTGCTGATCGACACCGCCGGGCGGCTCCACAACAAGGCGTATCTGATGGAGGAGCTGCAAAAGATCCAACGCGTGCTGAAGAAGGCCGATGCCGAAGCGCCCCACGCCGTGCTGCTGGTGTTGGACGCCACGGTCGGCCAGAACGCGTTGGCGCAAGCCGAGACCTTCCGCGACATGATCGGCGTGACCGGCCTGGCCATGACCAAGCTCGACGGCACCGCCAAGGGCGGCGTGCTAGTGCCCTTGGCCGAGAAATTCAAGCTCCCGGTCTATTTCATAGGATTCGGCGAGAAGGAAGACGATCTGCGGCCCTTCGTCGCCAAGGATTTCGCGCGGGGCTTGGCGGGGCTGGATTAGGAACTAGCATTGTCCAAGATCACCGCCGGGTGTTGGGCCGCGCGCGACGTGCCGTGTTCGATCTGGCAGCGGCAACTGGTTCCCGGCGCGGCCAGGATCGCGTCCGGGGAAGCGGCGCGCATCTTCGGCAGCACGCCGAGTTCGCCGATCTTCACCGACATGTCGTAATGCTCGGCTTCGTAGCCGAAAACTCCGGCCATGCCGCAGCAGGTCGAATTCGAAACTCTCCACCTCCAGCCCGGGTATGAGCTTAAGGGCCGTGGCGCTCGCGCCCGCAATCCCAAAAGCCTTCTGGTGGCAATGGGTGTGCAACACCGCCTTGGCCTTGAGAGGCTTGAATTCCAGCTTGAAGCGCCCGGCCGCCTTCTCCGCCGCGATGAATTCTTCGAACAGCACGGCCTGCTTGGCTAGAGCCTCCGCATCCTCGCCCGGGATCAGAGCCGGGAATTCGTCGCGCAAGGTCAAAAGGCAGGACGGTTCCAGCCCGATGACCGGCACGCCGCGTTCGACGAACGGCTTCAGCACCGCGATGGTGCGTAGCGCCTCTTCCTTGGCCTGCTCGATCATTCCCACCGACAGGAAGGTGCGGCCGCAGCACAACGGCCGCATGGCCGAAGCCGGGACGCCCGGCGGCAGCAGGCTCGCGACCCGGTAGCCCGCGCGGTTCAGCACGCGCCAGGCGGCGCGCGCATTCTCGGGCTCGAACCAGCGGCTGAAGGTGTCGGCGAACAACACCACCTCATGCCCCCTCCCTAACCCTCCCCCGCTCGCGGGGGAGGGAGGGGTGGGGGTGTCGACATAAGGCTGTTTGTGCCAGCGCGGCAGCTTGCGCCGGGCCGAGAAGCCCAGGAGTTTTTCGCTGAGCGTGGCCAGGCCCGGCACGCGGTCGCGCAGATTGAGCAGCCAGCCGAGCCGCGATGCCAAAGGCGCGTAGCGCGGCAGATATCCCACCACCTCCTCGCGCAGGCTCGGCACATGATGTTTGCGCCATTGATGCAGGAACTCGATCTTCATCCGCGCCATGTCGATTCCGGTCGGGCATTCGCGCTTGCAGCCCTTGCACGAGATGCAGAGCTCCATGGTTTCGCGCATGGCGGCGGAGACCAGCGCGTCCGGCCCCAATTGCCCCGAGATCGCCAGACGCAGGCTGTTGGCCCGGCCGCGCGTCAGATGCTGTTCGTCCGAGGTCGCCCGGTAGGAGGGGCACATCACGCCCGCGTCCCATTTGCGGCAGGCGCCGTTGTTGTTGCACATCTCGACCGCGCCGCCGAAGCCGCCCCATTCCGACCAGTCGAACGCGGTGTCGAGTTTTTCCGTCCGGTAACCGGGCTTGAAGCGGAAAAGCGAGCGGTCGTCCATCTTCGCCGAACGGACGATCTTGCCCGGGTTCATAATCCCCTGCGGGTCGAACTCGTCCTTCACTTCCTCGAAGGCGCGGATGATCGCGGGCCCGTACATGGCTTCGTGGAATTCCGAGCGCACCAGCCCGTCGCCATGCTCGCCCGAATGCGAGCCCTTGTATTCGCGCACCATGGCGAAGGCCTCTTCGGCGATGGCGCGCATCTTCTCGACCTCGATCTCCTGTTTCAGATTGAGGATCGGGCGCACATGCAGGCAGCCGACCGAGGCATGGGCGTACCAGGTGCCGGTGGTGCCGTGTTTCTCGAACACGTCGGTCAGGCGCGCGGTGTATTCCGCCAGATCCTCCAGCGGCACGGCGCAATCCTCGATGAAGGAGATCGGTTTGCCGTCGCCCTTCATCGACATCATGATGTTGAGGCCTTCCTTGCGCACGTCCCACACCGCGCTCTGGAAGGCGTTGTCGGTAGCCTCGACGACGGCGCCCGGCAGGCCGAGCTCGCCCATCAGCTCGACCAGCTGCTTCAGCCGCCGCTCGTTTTCTTCCTTGTCCTCGCCGGCGAATTCGACCAGCAGCAGCGCATCGGGCTTGCCGCGCACGAATTTATCGACCGTGGCGCGGAACATCGGAATCGCGCGCGACAGCTCGATCATGGTGCGGTCGACCAGCTCGACCGCGGCCGGTTTCAATTCGACGATCGCCTTGGCCGACTGCATCGCCTGGTGGAAGGTCGGGAAATGGCAGATGCCGAGCACGCGGTGCGGCGGGATCGGCTGCAAATCCAATTCGATCTCGTTGAAGAAGGCGAGGGTGCCTTCCGATCCCACCAGCAGATGCGCCATGTTGAATCCCGCATCCGCGATCATGTCGATGTTGTAGCCGCCGACCTTGCGCAGCAGCTTCGGGACGCGCCGGTCGATCTCGGCGGCTTCGCGGCGGTGCAAATCGCGCATCCGGCGCACCAGGTCGCGGTAGCGTTCGGGCAGGGCGCGTTCATCGAAATTGCCCGGCACTTCGCCGAACACCGCCGCCGTACCGTCGGGCAAGAGCGCGTCGATGCCGCGCACATTGTGCACCATGTTGCCGTAGCGCAAACTGCGCGCGCCGCAGGAATTGTTGGCGGTCATGCCGCCGATGGTGGCGCGGTCCGATGTGGAAACATCGACCGGGAAGAACAGGCCCTTCGCCTTGAGGCTGCGATTGAGCCGCTCCAGCACCAGCCCGGGCTGGACCCGCGCGCGGCGCTTTTCCACGTCCACCGCGACGACCTGGTTCATGTATTTGCTGCAATCGAGCACCAAGGCGCGGCCCACCGTCTGGCCGCATTGCGAAGTGCCGCCGCCGCGCGGCAATAGCGCCACGCCCTCATCGCGCGCGATTTCGAGCGCCGCCGCCACGTCCTCGCGGTCGCGGGGCACCGCCACACCCACCGGTTCGATCTGGTAGACCGAGGCGTCCGTGCTGTAGCGCCCGCGGGAGAAATCGTCGAACAGCACTTCGCCCTTGAGCGCGCGCTTGAGCTTCGCTTCCAGGGCGCCGTCGTGCTTGGGTCCGCCATCGCCCGATCTTGTCCTCATGGGCCGGGATTAGACGGGAAGGCGCGCGAAAACGCCAGATGCCGCGAAAAGCCTTTTGCCGCGGCAAAGGCCGTGCTTTACCTTCCTGCCATGCCGATCATCGGGGATTTGACGGAATATTATCGCGAGGAAGGCATCGAGCTTTGCGCCGGCCTCGCGCCCAACCATGCCGAGGGGCTGCCCTGGGCGCCCTTCACCTGGTTCTGCCGGGACGGAAAGAGCGTCACCGGCAATCTCGGCATCGCCGTGCAGGAGGTCTATTTCCTCGAACACGTGCTGGCCGCCTACAAGCCGAAGCGGGCGCTCATCATCGGCAATTCCATGGGCTGGAGCACGCTCGCGCTGGGCCTGCTCATGCCGCAGGGCAAGGTGGCGGCGATCGACATGGCGCCCGACCAGGCGATGCGCGACGGACTCGATCTGACCAACCGGGTGGCGGCGCGCCACGGGCTTCCGGTGCGCGCCGTGCAGGCGACCTCGCCGCAGGACGTGGCGTCGGTCGTCGACCGCGAGCTCGGCGGCCCGGTCGACTTCGCCTTCATCGACGGCCTGCACACCAACGAGCAGGTGGTGCTCGATTACCGGGCGGTGCGCGCCAAGGCGGCGCCGGATGCGGTCTATCTCTTCCACGACGTGGCGCTGTTCGATCTCCATGCCGGGATCGCGGAGATCGGGCGCCAATCCGGCTTGACGCCCCGGCTGTTGCTCGGCACGCCTTCGGGCATGGTCATCCTGTTCGATCCCAAGCTTCATCCCGAACTGGCCCGGGTGGTGGCGGCCTTCGCGCCGCCGGACTCGGCGCTCAAGGTGGTGCGCAACGCCGCCTGGGACCGGCGCCACCGTCATCTCGCGCGCTGGCGCAAGAGCATCAACAAGCGCATCGACAAGATGCGCGGGCTTGCTGGCGGGCCTTCGTCCGGCTAGGCTGGAAGGATAAGCAAGAAAGTACAGGGGAGGGAGATCGCCATGAATGGCCAAGGGAAAAGGCCCGGCAAGAGCCGGTGGTTCGTGCTGTTCCTGATCAGCCTGATGTATCTCATCACCTATCTCGACCGGGTCAACATCTCCACCGCGGCGCCGGTCATCAGCAAGGAATTCGGTTTCGACAAGATCACGATGGGCGTGATCTTCAGCGCCTTCGTCTGGAGCTATGCTCTCTTCCAGATCCCGGGCGGCTGGCTGGGCGACCGGTTCGGGCCGCGCCGCGTGTTGACGGCCATCGTCACCTATTGGTCCGTCATGACGGCGTTGACGGCCGCCGGCGTCGGGGCGCTTTCCTTCACGATAATTCGTTTTCTCTTCGGGGTGGGCGAAGGCGGCGCGTTCCCGGTCGCAACCCGTTCCATGCAGATGTGGTTTCCGCGTCAGGAACGCGGCCTGGTTCAAGGCGTCTCCCATAGCGCGAGCCGCATCGGCGCGGCCATAGCGCCGCCGCTCGTGGTGTTGATCATGACGACGCTCGGATGGCGATCGGTGTTCTACATTTGCGGCGGGATCGGAATTCTCTGGTCCGTGTTGTGGTACTTCGACATATCGCAACATGCCGGAAGAGCAAGACTCCGTGAGCCGGGACGAGCTCGCCTATATCCGGGGCGTCGACGAGAAGGGCAACATCAAGCCGGCGCAGATCGAAAAAGCCTCGACGGTGCCATGGGGGATTCTGTTCCGATCGCCCAACATGTGGGCCATCATGTGCGCCTACTTCACTTATGTTTATTGCCTGTGGATCTTCCTGAGCTGGCTGCCCTCCTATCTCGTGGATTATCGCCATTTCACCCTGCTCAAGGTGGGCATTTTCGCGTCGTTGCCGCTTTGGGCGGGCGTCATCGGCGACACCGTGGGCGGCGTCGTAACCGACTGGCTGCTGGTGAAGACCGGAAGCGCCAAGCTCGCGCACCGTGCGGTCGCGATCACCGGCATGCTGGGCTGCGCGGTGTTCATCGTGCCGGCTGCGGTGACGGAGGACGCCTATACCGCCATCTACTGCCTGACCATCGCCATGTTCTTCCTGGAATGCACCATCGGGCCGTCCTGGGCCGTGCCCATGCATGTGGGCGGGAAATACTCGGGCACCGTGTCGGGGGTGATGAACATGGCCGGGAATATCGGCGGCGCGCTGTCGCCGCTGGTCTTCGGCGTTCTGGTCCAGTTCGGTTCCTGGGTTGCGCCCTTCGTCGTGGCGGCGGGCTTGCTCGTTTTCGGCGCGGCGGTGTGGGCGTTCTGGCTTAATCCCGAAGTCTCGGTTCTCGAGAAGCGGAAAACCGCAACCTAGGCAGCGGCTGGCGGAAGCCGGCGCGGTCATTCGATCCGGCCGTCGATCGCGGCCGTGGGGCGGTTTCCCACCGCTTATGGTGCCGATAGATTGTTTCTGCCGCAGAGTGTCGCATCCCAAGTCGGCACTTGCGGCCGGTTGTCGAATCTGGGCACATATCCCGCTTCTCACAAGGGAGTAGACTTATTATGACGTTTCGCAGCGGCAGACATTTCTTGCAAATTCCCGGCCCCACCAATCTGCCGGACCGGGTTCTGCGCGCCATGGACCAGCCGCTCATCGATCATCGCGGCGCGGATTTTCCTCCTCTCCTCAAGGCGGTGACGGCGGGCCTGAAGCGCGTCTTCAAATGCACCGGTCCGATCGTGATCTATCCCGCCTCGGGCACCGGCGCCTGGGAAGCGGCGATCCTCAACACGCTGTCGCCCGGCGACAAGGTGCTGGCCTTCGAGACCGGGCAATTCGCCACGCTGTGGCGCAACATGGCGCAGCGCCACGGCATCGAGGTCGATCTGCTGCCGGGCGATTGGCGCCATCCCGCCGACCCCGCCCAGTGCGAGGCCAAGCTCGCCGCCGACAAGTCCCACGCCATCAAGGCGGTGCTGGTCCTGCAAAGCGAAACCTCGACCGGTGTCGTCAGCGACATCCCCGCGCTGCGCAAGGCGATCGACCGCGCCAAGCATCCCGCGCTGCTGCTGGTCGACACCATTTCCTCGCTCGCTTCCATGGATTTCCGCCAGGACGAATGGGGCGTCGACGTCACCGTCGGCGGCTCGCAAAAGGGGCTGCTGCTGCCTCCGGGCATGAGCTTCAACGCCATCTCCAAGAAGGCGCTCGAGGCCTACAAGAAATCGAAACTGCCCAAGGCCTATTTCGACTGGCAGGCGATCATCGATACCAACGCCCAGGGCTTCTTTCCCTACACCCCGCCGACCTTGATGTTCTACGGCTTGAAGGAAAGCCTCGCCATGCTCGAGGAGGAAGGGCTCGACAACGTCTTCGCCCGTCACGAGCGCTTTGCCGAGGCGACGCGCCGCTGCGTGCGCGCCTGGGGGCTCGAGATCCAATGCGCCGATCCGAAGGCCCATGCCCCCACGCTGACCGCCGTGCGCGTGCCCGACGGCGTCAATGCCGACGAAGTCCGCAAGGTGATTTTCGACCGCTTCGACATCTCCCTGGGCGCCGGGCTCGGCAAGGTCCTGGGCAAGGTGTTCCGCATCGGCCATCTCGGCTCTTTCAACGACACCATGCTGATGGGCACGCTGGCGGGCGTCGAAATGGGGCTGGCGGTGGCCGGGGTCAAACACAATCGCGGCGGCGTCGACGCGGCGATGGAATATCTTTCGGGCAATGCCCTCGGCTCATCGGCAAAGCCCATGGCGGCGGCGGCGCGCCGCTAAAGCCCGGGGAATAATGTCCGCCGAGCGCCTGGCCGCACTGCTGATCGGCGCGCGCATCAGCGGCCGTCGCATCGCCAGTCTGGCGCCGGAGCTGTGTCCCCGCGCGGAGGGTGACGCCTATCAAGTGCAGGAGCTGGTGGCGGCCAGGCTCGGCGTGAAAGTGTCCGGCTGGAAGGTCGGCGCTTCCGGCCCTAAATCGCCGCCGTCCTGCGCGCCGCTTTTCGCCGGCCACGTGGTGAAAAGCCCGGCGCATCTGCTTGCCTCGCGCACTGGTTTGAACGGCGTCGAGGCCGAAATCGCGCTGCGTCTGGGCCGCGACCTGCCCGCGCGCGGCCGGCCTTATGGCGAGGACGAGGCGTGGGACGCGGTCGAAAGCCTCCATCCCGCGATCGAATTTCTCGATACCCGTTTCGCCGACCGCAAGGCCGTGCCGGCGCTGGCGCTGCTGGCCGACAATCTTTCGAATGGCGGGTTCTGTTACGGGCCGCCGGCGGCGGATTGGCGCGCGCTCGACCTCTTGAAGCCCGAGGCGACTCTGCTGATCGGTGGGCGCGAGGCGGCCCATGCCGTGGGCGGCAACCCCGCCGGCCATCCCAAGCGGCTTCTCGCCTGGCTCGCCAACCACGCCGCCCAGCGCGGACGCATGCTGCGCCAGGGGGATTTTGTTACCACCGGCTCGCATACCGGCCTGGTCATCGCGACCCCCGGCACCCCGGTGGTCGCGCGCTTCGCCTTCATCGGCGAGTCGCAATTGACCCTGGCCGCCGCCTGACCGGGGGTTTTCTCCGCTTTTTCAATCCGGTAACTCTTTATTAACCAAGATTTACCAGGATTGATCCCGCTTGATGCGGGGTAAACCCGCGCCGATACTGAAGGACGTCAATCGTGCGGGATTTTTCCGCTCTGACATCGGAGTCCGGGGTGAAGCTCCAGACCGTCGTCATCGTCGACGACCGCGTGACCAATTTGAAGATTCTGGAACGGCTCGCGTGCTCGCTCGAAGGCGTCGAGGTCAAGACCTTTGACCGGCCGCAAAGCGCGCTCGACGCTTTCGCGACATCGCCGCCCGATCTGGTCATCACCGATTTCAACATGCCGGAGCTCGACGGCGCCGCCTTCATCCGCCACATCCGCGGGATTCCCGCCTGCGTCGACGTGCCGGTGATCGTCATCACCGCCTATGAAGACCGCGATCTGCGTTATCAGGCGCTCGAGGCCGGCGCCACCGACTACCTGTTGAGTCCGGTCGATCACCATGAATTCCGCGTGCGCTCGCGCAACCTCCTGACGCTGCGCCGCCAGCAATTGCTGCTCAAGGCGCGCGCCTCCTCGCTCGAGGAGCAGATGGTCGAGGAATCGCGCCGCCATCAGGATGCGCTCCGGGAAAGCCACGAACTGCTGCTGCGCGTCATCGACGCCGTGCCGGTGACGGTGGTCGCCACCGACCGCGACGGCCGCTACGTCTTCGTCAACGACTGGTTCGTGCGCAGCACCGGCAAGAAGGCGGCCGCGATCATCGGCCAGAGGCCGGACGCCGTGAGCAACGATCAGCATGCCAGCGAGGAAACCGAGCGCGACCGCCGCATCATCGCGGGATTGGAGCAGCCCGGCTCCTGCGAGGAAACCATCAAGACGCCCACGGGCGAGGAGCGCGTGCTGCTTACCACCAAGGCGCTGTTGAAGGATCAGGCCGGCCGGCCGATGCTGGTGGTCACCGTCGCGCTCGACATCACCGAACGCAAGGAAGCCGAGCTGACTTTGGTCGCCGCCAAGGAAGAGGCCGAACTCGCCAGCCGCAGCAAGTCCGAATTCCTCGCCAATATGAGCCACGAATTGCGCACGCCCTTGAACGCCATCATCGGTTTCTCCCAGGTGATGGCCGACGAGGTGATGGGCCCCATGGGCAGCCCGCGCTACACCGGCTATGCGCGCGACATCTGCGCCTCGGCCCAGCATCTTCTCGGCATCATCAGCGATATTCTCGACGTCTCCAAGCTCGAGGCCGGCAAGGTCGAGCTCGACGAGGAAGAGGCCGAGATTCCGCAGATCGTGCGCGACGTGTTGCAACTGGTCGCCGAGCGCGCGCGCGCCCTCGATATCGCCATCGACACCGATATCGCGCCCCGGCTGCCGCGCTACCGCGTCGACAGCTTGAAGCTCAAGCAGGTGCTGCTCAATCTCATCACCAACGCCATCAAATTCAGCCACCCCGGCGGGCATGTCGAGCTTTCCGCCCGTCTGGCCAAGAACGAGCTCGAGATCGTCGTAACCGATCACGGCATCGGCATGGACAAGATGGAGATCGAGACCGCGGTCACCCGCTTCGGCCAGGTCGCCAGCACCTGGAGCCGCCGACACGCCGGTACCGGGCTGGGGCTGCCGCTTGCCATCGGACTGGTCGAGCTGCATGGCGGGCGCCTGACGATCGAAAGCGTGAAGGATGCCGGCACCACCGTGCGGGTTTTCCTGCCGGCCGAACGCGCGGTGCCGTCCCCCGCCGCAGCCACCGCCTGACGGGCCGCGCCGCCCGACCTTTGGGCCAACTCGAATTCCCGCCGAAGGTGGATTTTTCCCCGTCTTGGCGTCAGAATCCGCCTTAACCCGCCCGGCGATTCGCATTGCCGCAAACGGGCGGGGGAGGGTCCGTTGACGAGCGCCGCATGACCGAACGGCAAGAGGCATCGCGCCCGCCGGGCGCCCGCCGTATCGGGCGCAAGACGCGCGCCACCGCGTTGGCGTTGGCGCTCTTTGCCGTGCTGGCGCCGTTGATCGTTGCCGGCATCGGCGCCTTCAAGCTGGGCGCGACGCTCGATCCGTTCCTGGGCGTGCTGGCCTTGGCGCTGTGTCTCGCCGGACCGACGCTCGCTTTTGTCGTCGTCGCGCTGAAGGGCCTCGGGGCCATCGCGGCCGATCTGGGCGCCCGCCCCGGCGGCGAGGCGCAACAGGCGATCATCCGCGTTTTCTTCACCGGCGTGGTGCTGTTCTATCTGGCGGTGCTTGCCGCCTGCGGCGTGGGCGGCGATCAGCTGCTGCCGCTCTTGGCGGTGGACGTGCCGGGAATGCTCTGCGCCTGGCTGCTGTTCGTGCACATGATGGCGGTGCCGCAAGTGGTGACGTTGCGCCGCGCCGCCGCGCTGGTGAGCGACGTCACCTTTGTCTCGGTCTTCCTGCACGTCGGCGATGGTTATGCGGCCCCGTGGTTCCCGATCTATCTTTGGGTGATTTTCGGTTTCGGCTTCCGCTTCGGCCTGCGGGCGCTGGCCGCCTCAGCCGTGCTCTCGGTCCTGGGCTTCGGCGCGGTGGTGCTTTCGACGCCTTATTGGCAAAGCCGTCCGGCCGAGGCCGCCGGAGTTTATGTCGCGCTGGCGCTTCTCCCGAGCTACGCCGCCACGCTGGTGCGCCGCCTGACCGCCGCCAAGGCCGCGGCCGAGGAAGCCAACGCCGCCAAGAGCCGCTTCCTCGCCATCATGAGCCACGAGCTCAGGACGCCGCTCAACAGCTTCATCGGCATGGGCGCGCTGTTCGCCCGCACCAATCTCGACGCCGAGCAGCGCGACATGCTCGCCACCATGCGTTTCTCCGCCCAGACCCTGCTGGGTTTGATCAACGACCTGCTCGATCTGTCGAAGCTCGAAGCCGGTAAATTGAAACCCGCGATCGAGAGCTTCGCGCTGCACGAGCTGCTGGGCGGCGTCGTGGCATTGCTCAAGCCCCAGGCCGAGGCCAAGAATCTCGCTTTGACCCTCAGCGTCGATCCGCGCCTGCCGCCGGTTTATCGCGGCTTGCCGCTGCAATTGCGCCAGGTGCTGGTGAATCTGGTCGCCAACGCCATCAAATTCACCGCGCGCGGACGGATATCGCTGACCGCCTCCTATCTCGGCCAGGAAGGCGCCAAGCTGCGCTTGGCGCTTGCCGTCAAGGACGAAGGCGTCGGCATCCCGCCCGAGGCGCAAAGCCGCATCTTCGAGGTCTTCGCCCAGGCCGACGAAACCGTGACGCGGCGCTTCGGCGGCACCGGCCTGGGATTGGCGATCTGCAAGCAACTGGTCGAGCTGATGGGCGGAACCATCTCGGTTTCCAGCGAGGCGGGGCGCGGCAGCACCTTCACCGTCGAGCTGACGCTCGAGCCCGACGCCGCCGGTTTCGCCCGCCCGCCCGATCTCGCCGGC
Organism: uncultured Alphaproteobacteria bacterium; assembly: GCA_963810055.1. Taxonomy (GTDB): domain Bacteria; phylum Pseudomonadota; class Alphaproteobacteria; order ATCC43930; family CGMCC-115725; genus REEB95. The sequence goes on from CAWEME010000004.1 coordinate 37,026, forward strand.
CGCAGCCTCGCGCTGATCTCGCCCGACAGCGAATTCGCCGCCACGATGCAGGCGCGCATCCGCGGCTGGCGCGGCGAATTGCGCTGGTATGCGGAGGGCGAGGCGGCCTTGGCCGATCTATCCGGGGAACAGGGCGGCGCTCAATCCTGCGATGGTGCTGCTCGACGGCCGCGATAATCCGCTGGCCGCGCTGTCGCTCGCCCATCGCCTCGGCAAGGATTCGGCCGAGGAGCATCAGATCCTGTTCATCGCTCCGCCGCGCGGCAGCGATGCGGTGGCGGGACTGGGCGCGGCGCAATTGACCGCGGTGATCGAGGCGCCGGTGAGCGAGGCGCAGTTGGCGAGCGTGCTCCTCAGCATGCTGGCGAGCGATCCGCGCGCCCATGGCATCGAAACCTTGTCGCTGAACCAGCCAATGACTGGGCCGACATCCTCGCCCGCGGCATATCCGGCCGCGCCCGCCGGCATTGCGCCGGTTCAGCCGCAATCCGCCGGACCGCAAACCTCCGGGCCGCAGCCTGCGCCCGCCCCGGCCGCGCGCGCGCTCAAGGTGCTGGTGGCCGACGACAACGCCGCCAATTGCAAGATCCTGAAGAAAATCCTGGAAATGGCCGGCCATCAGGTCGAGGTGGTGAGCGATGGCGAGGAGGCGCTGGCCGCGCTCGAGCGCGCGCGCTTCGACTTGGCGCTGTTGGACATCAACATGCCCGACGTCACCGGCTACGAGGTGGCGAAGCTCTACCGCATGGGCCATGTCGGCGAATGGCGGCTGCCGATCGTCGCGCTCACCGCTGACGTGACGACCGAAACCGAGCGGCTCTGCCGCGAGGCCGGCATGGACGCGGTGCTGACCAAGCCGATGGAGCCCGCTCAATTGCTCAACGCCATCAACGAGATCCATGGCCGGGCGGCCCTGACCGACCGCCGCCCGCCGCTCGCTCCCCAGGTGGTGACGCCGATCTCGGCCCATCCGCGCTTCGTGCCCGATCAGGGCGCGGTGATCGACGAGCGCACCTTCGAGGCGCTCCGGACATTGGGCGGCAATGATTTCGTGGCCGAGGTGGTTGAAACCTTCCGCAAGGACGCGCGCCGCCTGCTCGATCACCTGAAGCAGGCGGTGGAGAAGGCCGATTTGCGGGATTTCCGCGACGTGACCCATTCGCTCAGGAGCGGCGCCGCCAATGTCGGCGCGGTGCGGCTGTGCGAAACCCTGACCTCCATGCGGGATGTCACCGCCAAGGATCTGTCCCAGACCGGCACGGCCTATTTCGACAAGATCGTCGGTGAATTCACCCGGCTCGACACCAGCCTGGAGCAATTGACCCGCGCCCAGGGGCGGGGCTGAGAATGATCAGGCCCGGGCGCGGCGCTCCTGCGCCGTCACCAGCCGCTCCATGCGCTTCAAATCGCCGTCCTCGAGCTTGAAGGCGGCCTCGACCCAGAGATCGGCGATCCGGGTCATCTCCTCGAAGGTCACCGGGTTGACCAGGCGGCGGGCGCGGTACATGGCGCGCTGCGCGGCATACCGGCGCTCGCGCCGGCCGATGAAATCGTAGAAGGTCTGCAATGCCTGGCCGTTCGGCGCCAACACGTCGATCACGCCCAACGCGTGCAATTGCTCGGCGGTATAAATTTCGCCGCCCATGATGATGCGCTCGGCGATGCCCGGGGCGATGCGGCGCGTCAGGAAGCTGTAAGCGCCCATGCCGGGGAAGAGGTTGAACAGGATTTCGGGCAGGCCGAACTTGGCACCACGCTCGGCGACGATCAGGTTGGAGCTGAGCGCCGCCTCGAAGCCGCCGCCCAAGGCGTCGCCTTGAATCAGCGCGACCGAGATCACCGGCAGGTCGAAACCCAGCCCGGTGGCGTTGGTGAAGCCAACCTCGCAGCAGCTATGCGCGTAACGGCGCAGGGCCGCGCGATCCCGGTTCCGGATCAGCGAGGCGAACAGCTCGAGATCGCCGCCCAGATTCCAAATGCCCTTGGCGCGCGAACCCAGAACCATGTAGCGCAGCGGCGGCTCGCCAACGACGCGGTCGCCGAACAACCCGCGCATCAGGCGCTGGATCGCTTGGGCTTCGCGCAGCAAGGCGGGCGTGAAGCAGGGCCGGCCGGAGAATTTGAAATAGCAGAAGAGAATCCTCTTCTCCGGATCGTATTCGAGATCGAATTCGGAGAATTTCTGTCCATGCACCGCCACCTCGACCGCGTCGGGCAGGCGGGCGAATTCCGCGCCGGCGTCGCCGGACGAAGGCGCTTTGCGCGCCGGGTCTAAAAGCTGCGATACCGTCTTCATGGGCTCCCCCTCGGGCGGCCGGAAAAGCATTGCCCCCGCTGGCGGAGCCGGCAAAAGCCGGGGCGAAAGCACCCGCGAGGGCATGGTTAAAATGGATTAATTACCTATATAAATCAAGGAGTTTTTAACCACTCTTTAAGTTATTAATTAACTACATCTAGGGGGTCTTTGGCGAATCACCGCTAGGAATAAGCCGCCGACGATTTTCGGCGGTGTCGCCGAGGGGTTGCGGGACGCGCGCGCCGCATGGGAGAGAAATGCCATGGATGCTCTCCAGGCCTTGCTGACTCGCCGCAGCCCCGCGCAATTGCGGGACCCCGCGCCCGATGGTCCGGCGCTTCAAACCATACTCGATGCCGCCATGCGCGCGCCCGATCACGGCAAGCTCCGGCCGTGGCGGTTTCTCGTGTTGCGGGGCGAGGCGCGGGCGCGGTTCGGCGCGTTGATGGCGGAATCCTTGAAGCGCCGCGATCCCACCGCGCCGCCGCCGCTTCTGGAAAAGGAGCGGGTCAAGCCGCTGCGCGCGCCGCTCATCGTCGTGGTCGCGGCGGAAATCGTCGAGGGCCACAAGATCCCGGCGGTGGAACAGCTACTCGCCGCCGGCGCCGCGGCGCAGAATCTCCAGCTCGCGGCCCATGCGCTGGGCTTCGGCGCGGTGTGGCGCACCGGCGCCCCGGCCTACGATCCGGTCGTGAAACAGGCGCTGGGGTTCAAGGCCTCGGACGCCATCGTCGGATTCATGTATCTGGGCACGCCCGATGCCCCGGCGCCGGCCGCACCCCCGCCCGATGCGGCGGGCTTCGTGCGCGACTGGACCGGCTAACCGGCCGCTTTTTCGGCTGGGCCGTGGCGGCCGCGCGGTCGGTGCGCAATTAATGAGGGAAGGCATGTTCGAAGGCTTCACCAAGACCGAGATCGATACCTCCGGCGCGCGCATCGTCACCGTCCATGGCGGCAAGGGGCCGCCGGTGCTGCTGATGCACGGCAACCCTTTCACCCATGTCTCTTGGCACGGGGTGGCGCCGATCCTGGCGCGGGATTTCACCGTGGTGTGCACCGATCTCCGGGGCTACGGCGATTCCTCGAAGCCGCCCGACGGCGAGAACCACGCCAATTATTCCTTCCGCGCCATGGCCTTGGACAATGTCGAAGTCATGGCCAAGCTCGGCTTCAAGAAATTCGCCGCGGCGGGACATGATCGCGGCGCGCGCGTGCTGCACCGGATGTGCCTCGACCACCCGGAAAAAGTGACGCGCGCCGCCATCATCGACATCATCCCGACCCACCATCTACTGAACAACGTCTCGCGCGCCTGGGGCCTGTTCTCCTGGCATTGGTTCTTCATGGCCCAACCCTTCGATCTTCCCGAGCGGTTAATGGGCGCCGATCCCGAGTATTACATTCGCCGCAAGCTTGCTAAGGGCCCCGCGGGACTCAAATTCTTCGCGCCCGAGGCGCTCGCCGAATACATCCGCTGCATCAAGAATCCGGAGACCATCCACGGCATGTGCGAGGACTACCGCGCCACCTTCGGCATCGACCTGCAGACGGACGAGGCCGATTTCAAGGCCGGAAAAAAGGTGACTTGCCTGGTGCTGCTGCTCTGGGGCGCCCATGGCGGCGTCGGGCGCAACCACAAGCCACTGGAAGTGTGGAAAGACTACGCCGCCGATATCCGCCGGGGCGCCGCCTTGCCTTGCGGCCATTACGTGCCCGAGGAATGTCCCCGGGAGACCGCCACGGAACTGGCGAGTTTCTTTAAAACATAGAATATTGTGTTAAATAAATGATCTTGACTCTTTTACTAGTGTAGTTAGAGTTCATTGCACGATCAATTCTTGCAGATTAGATCGCCGCGGGAATTTGACGGGCAGCTTGCGCCGCGACACCAAACGCTAAAGCGCCACGGAGCGATCCGTGGGCCCCGTGCTTGCGAGAGGGAGATAAACCCATGCGCTCGATCCTTGCCCCAGCCTTCGCCTGCCACGCGATCTCCTGCTGCGTCTGTCGCTGCGCGGCCCGATAAGGGCCGCGAGCCGCGCCGTCATCGTCCCGTCCGCGCCCAAAGCCGCGGGCAATAGCAGGAGAAAGTCCATGTCTCGATCGTTATCCCCGCCCTTTGGCCCGCACGGCTTCGCCTATGCGCGGCCCTTCGAATTGCCGTCCGTTCCGCTCTGCCAGCGCCAGCCTTACGGCGTCGCCGGCATCGAACCCGATCTGTGCGAGGTGCTGGAGGATCCGCTGGTGCATCTGGTGATGCGCCGGGACGGGATTTCGCCGGCCGATCTCAAGGCGGTGATGCTCCGGGCGCGCGCCAAGCTCGGAGCCGGGCTTTGCGATTGCCTCGCCGCCTGACCACCCATTCGACCGGAAGGACATGAATCATGAGCCGCGTTGAACCGATCGATCGCGATCGAGCCGTTTCCCGCCAGACCTCGGGCTGGGACGAGTTGTGGCGCAAGGAAGACTGGTGGGCGATCTGGCTCGGCCTCGGCATCGTCCTATTGAGCTATGTGCTGTACGGCAACGGATCGAGCATCCAATGGCTCGCGGTGACGCCGGCGAAATGGACGAGCTCTCGCGCAATTGAGCGATCACTTCGCCGCCAACTGGCTGCGTTATCTCGGCCTGTTCGCGGCTTGGACCGCGGCGTTCTCGCTGGCGCTGAGCGCGCTCGGCCACAAGGCGCGGGAATTCATCCCGTCCTTCATCCTGCTCTATCTCCTCTCGGTCGGCGTCTTCGTCATCGGCCAGTGGCAGACGGCGAATTACTACGGCTTCGAGGCGCCCCTGGTGGCGTTGGTGTCGGGTCTCGCGATCTCCAATGTCGCGGGATTGCCGCGCTGGCTCGATGCGGGGTTCCGCGTCGAGTTCTACATCAAGACCGGCATCGTGCTGCTGGGCGCGACCCTGCCCTTCACCCTCATCCTGTGGGCCGGACCGGTCGCCATTTTCCAGGCCTCGATCATCTCGCTGGCGACATTCTTCGTGATCTATTTCGCGGCGGTGAAGTTCGGTCTCGACAAGCGCCTGGCGGCAACACTCGGCGCCGGCGGCGCCGTCTGCGGCGTCTCCGCCGCCATCGCCATCGCCGGAGCCGTCGGCGCCAAGAAGGAGCATGCGCCTATCGCCATCACCACCGTCCTGATCTGGGCGATCGCGATGATCTTCATCCTGCCTTTCGTCGCGGCGGCGTTTCACCTGCCGGCGGGGGTGGGCGGCGCCTGGATCGGCACCTCGGAATTCGCCGACGCGGCCGGTTTTGCCGCGGCCCAGACCTATGGCGATCTGGCGGTCCATAACGGCCTGCCCGGCACCAGCGATCAGGCGGTCTGGTCCTTCACCCTGATGAAGGTGGTGGGGCGCGATGTTTGGATCGGCATCTGGGCCTTCGTGCTGGCGATCGTCGCCACCACGCGCTGGGAGAAGGTTCCGGGGCAGAAGGCGGATATCGGCCAGATCTGGTGGCGCTTTCCCAAATTCGTCCTGGGCTTCGTCATCGCTTCGGTGATCGTGACCGTGGCGACCGCGGATTACAGCCTGGCCGATTTCAACAAGACGGTGAACCCGGCCCTGGTGGGGCCGATCCAGGATCTCCGGAGCTGGGCCTTTATCTTCTGCTTTTTAAGCATCGGGCTCACGACGCGCTTTCGCGAACTGGCCAAGGCCGGCGCCAAGCCCTTTCTCGCCTTCAGCGCGGGCGCCGCCGTCAACGTCGTGCTGGGCTTCGTGCTCTCGGCGGTGGTGTTCGCCTCGCATTGGGCCAATCTTGTCCGCTGAGTTCCTCCCGGCGGGCGCGGGGCCGGTCCACGCGGCAAAAAAGGCTGCGTGCCGGTTCTGCACGCATTTCAACGATGATCCGGATTACCTTGAAGCGGCGTTGCCGGGGCTCGCGAGCCTCAGCTCCGCCCGCGCCGCGGTGCGCGCGGCGGACGGGCTGTGCCTCTGCCACGGCCGCTTCGTGAGCGCGCATTCGGCTTGCGCCGATTTTGCGCCGCGAGCGCATTGACCGCGCCGAAGGTCAGCCGCGTCTCAATCGTGCCGCCCTGGAGCGTCTGCAGCTTCCAGATGCGCTCCTTCATGCCCTCGCCGGCCAGGTGAATGATGCCCAGCGGACGGTGCGGCTCGTGCGGCTCGACCACCTGATGCGAGCTAACGTCGTACATCGGCGTGCCCTTGCCGCAAAACCAGTTGCAATAGGCGGGCAGGAAGGTCGCCTTCGCGCCCTGGACGAACACCGCGCGGTTGAGCGAGGTCTGGTCGGACAGGAAGAAGCTGATATTGCCTTTATAGGCCCAAGGGCTGAGACGGAAGCGTTTCAAGGCGCGGGCGTAATTCTCCGACCATAACCGCCAATGCGGCGCGTCGCCTCGGAGCGCGAACACGCCGGCGTTGAGGATGGCGTTGCGGCCGAAGCGGTAACCCTCGCGCATGCCGAAGGCCCAGGAGAAGGCGCGCTGGTTCTGGCCCCAGAATTTCGGCCGCTTGTGGATGGTCCAGTAGCCGCGGTCGATCTCCGGCACGATGGCAAGCTTGCCCTGGGCGGCAGCGCGGATATAGAGGTCGAGCACGCTCGAATCCTGCACCCAACAGTCGGCGTCGATCCAAAGATAGATGTCGTAGCCCGGGAAATGCCTGGGCAGATGCGGCCGTCCGGCCAGCACCTTGAAGGAATTGGGCGGATGCGAGCGCGCCGGATAAGCGAGATCCCAGCCGAGTGGACGGATATCGGCGCCGAGAGTGCGCAGCCAGACGCGCTGTTCTTCGTTGAGGCCGATATCGAGGATGGAAAGCGGCGGCAGGCGCTCGCCTAATCCCCGTTGCAGGGAAAAGATCAAATCCTGCAACAGGCCGAAATATCCCGAGTCGGATGCGGTGACGATGGTGACGGACGGGCCGCCCGCCAAGGGGGGTTCCTTCATCGGGGCGTCTATAGCGCCTTCGTTGCGCGCGCGGCAAGCAAACCGCGAAACCGGGGTGGCATGGCGGCGGGTTGGTCCCGGAGTGTCCGCGAATTTTACAGACTGTCGCGAATCGTGGCGCGCCCGGAGAGATTCGAACTCCCAACCCCCAGATCCGTAGTCTGGTGCTCTATCCAGTTGAGCTACGGGCGCTTTAAATTGTCACGGAATCGGGGCGAAGCTAGCCGCATCGCGGGGGCCCTGGCAAGCCGATTTCCCCGGCGCCGCCCGGACTGAGGCGTCGTAAAACCGGCTTCGGGAAACGCTTGTGGCATCATCAACCGTTCGCGTAAACTCCGCGCATCGAGGGTTTAGGGGGTTGTTGCCCGGATGACATCCCGTTCCAGCCGTTACGCCGTTCTGGCCGCCGTGTTGCTGCTCGGCGGCTGTTCCTATGCCGATGACCTGTTCGGCACCCATATGTCGAGCTCGAGCTCGAGCACGAGCAGGAGCAATTCGGCTCCGGCGGGCCAGACCACCGTCTATCAAATCCCGGCTTCGTCCGCCGAGTTCGAACGCCCAGCCGTTTCTGAATTCGAGCCCGAGCCCGAGTTCGAGCTTGAGCGCGTCGGCCGGCAGCAGCAGCGGCACCATCGTCGGCCAGAAGGTCCAGGGGCTGCGCGCAGATCTTGCCCGGCTCAAGGCGAATTTGGCCCAGCATCAGCAGGACATGACGGCGGCGCATAACGCGCTCCAGGCCGACTCGACCGCCTATTTCAATACCGTGGCCGGCATCAATGCCAAGCTGCAGGCCGGCACCACCTCGGGCAATCCGCAGTTGGTGGCGCAATGGAACCAGGCCCAGACCACGCTCGATAAAGTCGGCGAGGATATCGGACGCCTCAACGGCGTTTCGACTCAGGCGGCGGCCGATTCGTCCTTCGCCGCCTATCTGTTGAACGCCACCCGCTCCGCCTTCGCGCTGCAGGGCGCGGTGGACGAGGACCATCGCCAATTGACCCAAATCCAGGGCGACATCGACGCCACCACGGTGCAGATCGATGCGCTGCTGAGCGCCTTGAGCGACGAGATCGGCCGCCAGAGCACCTACGTCGCCAACGAGCGCGATAACCTCATCACCCTGTCGCAGGCGATCAAAAACGGTCAGCTCTACGGGCCGAGCCTCGCCACCCGCGCCTTCGGCCCGGTGACATCGATGCCGCTGCCGGCGCCGGGGCAACCGCGTGCCGCAGCGCCGCGGCCGCAGGCCGCCGCCGCCGGTCCGCTGGTGGTGATCCGCTTCGACCGGCCCGACGTCTCCTATGAACAAGCGCTCTACACCGCGGTGAGCCGCGCGCTCGAACGCAAGCCCTCGGCCACTTTCGAACTGGTGGCGGTGGCGCCCAATGCGGGCAATTCGGCGGAGGTGGCGGTCAACGCCAATGCCTCGAAGCGCAACGCCGAGAACGTGATGCGCTCGCTCACCAGCATGGGCCTGCCGGCGGACCGGGTTTCGCTGTCGGCGACGACCAGCGGCGATATCCAGAACAACGAGGTTCGCGTCTACGTCCGTTGACGCCCGGGCGCCGGCTTGCCTGCCGGCCCGCGAGGTGCGAAGCGTTCATGCCTGCCGCCTCTTCATACACCAAGACCTTTCCGGTCAGCTGGGACGAGTTGCATCGTCATTCGCGCGCGCTTGCCTGGCGGCTGCTCGATCTCGGGCCTTGGAAAGGCATCGTCGCGGTAACGCGCGGCGGGCTGGTGCCGGCGGCCATCGTCGCGCGCGAACTCGATCTGCGCCTGGTCGACACGGTGTGCGTCGCCAGTTATGACGACCGCGAGCAGGGACCGGTCGAAATCCTGAAGGGGGTATCCGGCGATGGCGCGGGCTTCCTGCTGATCGACGATCTGGTGGATACCGGCCGCACCGCCGAGGTGGTGCGCCGCATGCTGCCCAAGGCGCATTTCGCCACGGTCTACGCCAAGCCGAAGGGGCGGCCTCTGGTCGATACCTACGTCACCGAGGTCAGCCAGGACACCTGGATCCTGTTTCCCTGGGACATCGAGCCGCAATTCGCCCCGCCCATCGCCCAGGCGCGGGACCGGGGCAAGTGAGCGCCGCCGCAAACCGTCCGGTGGTGAAGCTCCAGCCCGGCCGCAACAAGCGCGTCGAGAGCGGCCACCCTTGGGTCTATTCCAACGAGGTGGCGATGGATGCGGCGGCCAAGGCCCTGATCCCGGGCGCGCTGGTGCGGCTCGAAGCCGCGAGCGGCAAGGCGCTGGGCGTGGCCACCTTCAATCCGCACACGCTGGTCGCGGCACGCATCCTCGATCGCGATGTCGGCCGCGTCATCGGCCGCGAATTCTTCGCCGAACGCCTGGAGGCCGCGCTGGCCTTGCGCCGCAGGCTCTATCCCGAGCCGTTCTATCGCCTGGTCCATGCCGAGGCGGATGGCCTGCCGGGCCTGGTCATCGACCGCTTCGGCGATGTCCTGGCCTGCCAGATCAACACTGCCGGCATGGCGCGGCTGGAAGATGAGCTCATCGCCGCTTGCGAAACCGTCTTGAAGCCCGAGGCGGTGATTTTCAGGAACGACTCCTCGGCACGCAAACTCGAAGGCCTGGCGGAGGAAGTGCGGGTGGCGGCGGGTGCGTTGTCCGGGCCGGTGGAACTGCGCGAAAACGGCGCGCGCTTCTTCGCCGACGTGCTGGTGGGCCAGAAAACCGGCTGGTTCTACGATCAGCGCGAGAACCGGCGTTTCATCGCATCCTTGGCGAAGGACGCATCGCTGCTCGATCTTTATTGTTTCGGCGGCGGCTTTGCCGTCGCGGCGGCGCTGGCCGGCGCCAAGGCGGTTTCGGCGATCGATCGGTCGGAACCGGCGCTGACTCTCGCTCGAAGTTCGGCCGAGGCCAATGGCGTCGCATCGCGTTGCACATTTTCGCGCGCCGAGGCCTTCGCCGAATTGGAACGCCTGGCGGGGGAGGGGACGCGCTTCGACATTGTCGTCGCCGATCCGCCCGCTTTCGTCAAAAGCAAGAAAGACCTGGGCGCGGGCCTCAAGGGCTATCGCAAGCTCGCACGCTTGGCCTCGTCGGTGGTGGCTAGGAGCGGCCTCTTGTTCATCGCCTCCTGTTCGCACAATGTGGACGAGGCGTCTTTTGCCGAATCGGTGCGGCGCGGCGTGGCCGATGCCGGCAGGAGCGGGCGCATTCTCTTGAGTTCAGGCGCCGCGCCCGACCACCCGGTGCATCCCTTTCTGCCGGAGAGCGCCTATCTCAAGGCGCAGACCATCGCGCTCGATTAGCTGTTGGGCAAACTGAGCGTGAATACCGTGCCCGCCCCGGTGCTGGTCTTGAGCTGGATGTCGCCGCCATGGGCGCGCATCACTTCGCGTGCGATGGCGAGGCCGAGCCCGGTGCCGCCGGGCCGTGCCGAGCCGGCAAAGGGCCGGAACAGGTTTTCCCGCGCCTTGGGAGCCAGGCCCGGCCCGTCATCCGACACCTCGATCACGACATCGCCGCCCTCCCGCTGGGCGCGGACGGCGCAATGCTTGGCGCCGGCCTCGGCGGCGTTGCGCGACAGATTCTCCAGCGCGCGAAACAACTGATCGCGGTCGGCCTGGACGGCGAAATCCGGATCCACTTCATTGACCAGCTTGAAGCTGTTGTCGCCCGGCCGCGCCAGGCTTTCGGCGACTTCCGCGACGAGGCCGCGCAACGCGAAACCGCTTGGATGCAACGGCGCCCCGTCCTGGCGCGTGAAATTGAGCGTGCCGGTGCACAGCGCCACGGCGCGGTCGATGGCGGCGATCAGGCCGGGCGTCACCCGCTTCACCTCCGGCGAATCGCTTTCCGACAGCCGGTCGGACATCAGCCGCACGGTCGAAAGAATCCCGCGCAGATCGTGATTGATCTTGCTGACGGCGGCGCCGAGGGCCGCGAGACGCTCCTTCTGCTTCAAGGACTGGCGCACGGTTTCCTGCATCGCCGCCAGCTCGCGCTGGGCCAGGCCGATTTCGTCGCCTCGATTGCCGGGTCATTTCGGCATGCGCGGCGTCCTCGGGGTTCTTGCGGAAGGCGACCATGCTGGCGGTCAGGCGTTTCAAAGGCGCGACCAGCAGCCATTGCAGGCTCAGATAGACCAGCGCCGCGGTGATGAGCGAGACCACGAACGAAACCTCGAGCACGCGCGCGCCGAATTTCCACATCGCGTCACGCATCGGCCGCTCGTCGAGCAGCACCTCGACGGTGACGGCCGGATCCTTGGGCGCCACGCCGAGGACGCGCAGCACGCGGTTGCCGCTCATCGACAGCGTCATCATCGCGTCACGGATCATGGCGAACATGCCCTGGCTGCGCAGATCATAGGTCGCGTCCACGCTGGGCGGCATGTCCTGGGCCAGCATCAGGGTCCGGTTGGGCATGTGCACGACGATGCCGTGGGCGCCGACATGGGCCAGCAACTCGTTGCCGAGCTCCTTGCTCACCATGTTGTCGGGGGTGGCCTCGAGCGCCGATATCGCGAGATGCGCGGCATCGATGTGGTCCTCGAGATATGTGAGACGGAAGCGCGCCACCGAGGGCACGAAGATCAGCACCACGCTGACCATGACGAAAACGACGGTCAGCACCAGGAGACGGGCCGAAAGCCCGCCCGGAAACAAGGTTTTGCCCGTTTCCACCGTCATTTTCCCCATTCCAAAGCCCCCTAATCCAAGGTCTTTTGACGTAACCCTTTTGTAACCCTGGCACGCAAGGCGGCGGCGTTGACTTCGCCCATCCGCTTTCGTATACAGCGCCGTCCATCGAGCGAGAAGCATCGCCGGAGTCCCCAGCCGTGAAGCGCACCTATCAGCCGAGCAAACTCATTCGCAAGCGCCGCCATGGCTTTCGCGCGCGCATGTCCACGGTCGGGGGACGTCGCGTGCTTTCCAGCCGCCGCGCCAAGGGTCGAAAGCGCCTTTCGGCTTGAGCACCGGCGCGGCGCCCAAGCGGCGGAGTCATGACCAAGATCGAGCGCCTCAAACGGCGGGCCGATTTTCTCGCCGTTGCCGGCCAGCGGCGCAAATATGTCGCTCCCGGCCTGATCCTGCAGGCCTGCCGGCGCGCAGGCGGCGGAGCCCGCGTCCTCGCGCGTGGGCTTCACCGCCAGCCGCAAGGTGGGCATCGCGGTCGAGCGTAACCGGGCGCGGCGCCGGCTCAAGGCGGCGGCGCGGCAGGTGCTCGAACGCCACGCCGCATCGAGCCATGATTACGTGGTGATCGCGCGCGCCGAAACCTTGTCGCGGAAATTTCCGGATCTGCTGCTCGATCTGGAAACCGCGATGAAGCGCCTGGGCGCCTGGGAAGAGCAGAGTGGGTAAGAGTGGACGGGGAGAGCGGACAATAATGGTAAGCGCTGTGCTGCGCGGTTTCATAAGGCTCTATCAGCTGCTGGTCTCGCCGCTGCTGGGGCCTCGCTGCCGCTATTGGCCGAGCTGCTCGGAATACGCCGCGCAGGCGATCCACGACCATGGGCCCACGCGCGGGTTGTGGCTCGCGGTCCGACGCCTGCTGCGCTGTCATCCCTGGGGCGGTTCGGGCGTCGATCCCGTGCCTCCCGCCGCCGGCGCCAGGCCGTAGCCCATGGATCAGCAACGCAATCTGTTCGTCGCTATCGGCATCTCGATCGCCATCCTGATCGGCTTCCAGGTGTTCTATGAGCGGATATTTCCGCCGAAGCCGGTGCCGCCGCAAACCCAGACCGCTACCGCCGTCCCGGGTCAGGCGGCGCCTCCGGGGCAGATCGGGGCCATCGGCACCCGGCGTTCAGGGCGCGGTTGAGGCGGTTTCGCGCGAGAGCGTGATCGCCCAATCGCCGCGCATCGCGATAGCGACGCCCCGGCTCAAGGGCTCGATCAATCTGACCGGCGGGCGGGTCGACGATCTGACGCTCACCGGCTATCGCGAGACCACCGATCCCAACAGTCCCGAGATCGTGCTGCTGGCGCCCGACGGCACGGCGCATCCCTATTTCCTGCAATTCGGCTGGGTCCCGACCGATCCCGCGGTCAAGGTGCCTGGACCGGATACGCGCTGGAGCGCATCCGGCGGCGCGCTCACCCCCGACCATGCGGTCGATCTCACCTGGGATAACGGCGCGGGCCTGAAATTCACCCGCCATATCGCGGTCGATGCGGATTATATGTTCACCGTTACCGACAGCGTAACCAGCACGGCCAAGGACAAGGTCACGCTCTATTCCTACGGGCTGGTGTCGCGCGCCGGCCCGCCGCCCGCGACCACGACCTATCTCCTTCATGAAGGCCCGATCGGCGTGCTCGACGGCACGCTCAAGGAGATCAAATACGCCACCCTCAAGGACGAGCCGCCCCAGGAATTCGATTCTATCGGCGGCTGGCTCGGCATCACCGACAAATACTGGCTGTCCGCGCTTATCCCCGACCAGAAGGAGGCGATCAAGGCGCGCTTCACCCATGTCGAGCGCGACCGGGCCGATCTCTGGCAGGTCGATTACCGGGGATCGCCGCGCGTGCTCGATCCCGGCGCATCCGTCAGCGCCGCAAGCCACTTCTTCGCCGGCGCCAAGCTGGTGTCGCTGCTCGACCGCTACGAAGTCCAGGACCAGATTCCGCGCTTCGACCGCGCCATCGATTTCGGCTGGTTCTATTTCCTCACCAAGCCGATCTTCCTGGCGCTCGATTTCTTCTACAAGCTGATCGGCAATTTCGGCCTCGCCATCATGCTGCTCACCGTCATCATCAAGCTCGCCTTCTTCCCGCTCGCCAACAAGTCCTACCGGGCGATGGGCAAGATGAAGCAGCTGCAGCCCGAAATACAGAAGCTGCGGGAAAAATTCGGCGACGACAAGGAGAAGCTCAACAAGGAGATGATGGCGCTTTACAAGCGCGTCGGCGCCAACCCGATGGCGGGGTGCCTGCCCATCGTCATCCAGATCCCGGTGTTCTTCTCGCTCTACAAGGTGCTCTACGTCACCATCGAGATGCGCCAGGCGCCGTTCTACGGCTGGATCCACGATCTCTCGGTGCCTGATCCCACCACCTTCGTCAATTTGTTCGGGCTCCTGCCTTACGCTCCGCCTGACATCGCCCTCCTGCACTCCATCCTGCACATCGGCGCCTGGCCGCTCATCATGGGCGTCACCATGTTCCTGCAACAGAAGCTCAACCCGGCGCCGCCCGATCCGATCCAGGCCAAGATGTTCATGGTGCTGCCCTTCGTGTTCACCGTCATGCTGGCGCAGTTCGCCGCAGGATTGGTGATCTATTGGAGCTGGAACAATTTGCTGTCGATCGCCCAGCAATGGACGATCATGCGGCGCGCCCGGAAGGCCTAGATCCGATGGCCGAAGCCGCCGCGGTCTTTCCTCCAAACGCGGCGCCGGACGAGACGGCACGCGAGGCGGGCCGCCTGCTGTTCGCGCTTTCCTGCCGTTTCACCGCCGGGGCGGACAAGGCGGCGGCGCTACCGCCCGAACGGCTTCCGGAAGTGGCGTTTCTCGGCCGTTCCAATGTCGGAAAGTCGAGCCTGTTGAACGCACTCACCGGCCGCAAGGCCCTGGCGCGCGTCTCGCGCACCCCCGGACGCACGCGCCAGATCAATTTCTTCGATCTCGGCGGGCGGCTGATGCTGGTCGACCTGCCGGGTTACGGCTATGCCGCGGCCTCGAAGCGCGAGATGGACGACTGGGCCGATTCGATCGGTTTCTATCTCAGCCACCGGTCCTGCCTGAAGCACGCCTTGGTGCTGATCGACGCCCGCCATGGTCTGAAGGACAGCGACCGCGCCGCCTTCGCGCTTCTGGCCGCCAATGCCATTCCCGGCCTTGCCGTGCTGACCAAATCCGACGCGGTCAAACCCGACGCGCTGGCATCCCGCCTGGCCGCCACCGACGCGGAATTGCGGCGCTACGCGTCGGCCTATCTCGCGGTCTTCGCGGCGAGCGCGCGTAGCGGCGTTGGGCTGCCCGAGCTGCGCGGCATGCTCGCCACGCTGGCGAGCTAGCGCCGATGCCGCTATAAACGCCCGCCATGAGCGAGAACTCCCCGTCCAACCCGATCGACGCCGCCGCCGCGGCCAAGGCCGTCACGCTGTCCGAGGCGCTGCCCTATATGCGGCGCTATTCCGGCAAGACCGTCGTGGTCAAATACGGCGGTCACGCCATGGGCGACACGTCCATCGCCGAAATGTTCGCGCGTGACGTGGTGCTGCTGAAGCAGGTTGGCATCAATCCCATCGTCGTCCATGGCGGCGGGCCGCAGATCGGCCAGATGCTGGAGCGGCTCAAGATCAAGAGCTCCTTCGTCGACGGATTGCGCGTCACCGACAAGGACACGGTCGAGATCGTCGAGATGGTGCTGTCGGGTTCGATCAACAAGGAGATCGTCGCCGCCATCAACAAGGCCGGCGGCAAGGCGATCGGCCTGTCCGGCAAGGACGCCGATTTGATCCGGGCGCGGAAGATCGCCAAGAAACGCACCGAGAGCGACAGCAATATCGAGAAGGTGCTCGATCTGGGCTTCGTCGGCGAGCCCACGGCGGTTGATGCCGCGGTGCTCGAGCATCTGATCCGCTCCGACATCATCCCGGTGATCGCCCCCATCGGCGTGGGCGATCACGGCGAGACCTATAACATCAACGCCGATACCGTGGCGGGCGCGGTGGCGGGCGCGGTCAAGGCGGTCCGGCTTTTGTTGCTGACCGACGTCACCGGCGTGCTCGACCAGAAGAAGAAGCTCGTCCACGAGCTTTCGGTCGCCGAAGCCAAGGCCATGATCTCCGCCGGCACCATCTCGGGCGGCATGATCCCCAAGGTCGAGACCTGCATGGAAGCGATTGCGGCCGGGGTCGAGGCCTCGGTCATCATCGACGGCAGGGTGCCGCATGCCATCCTGCTGGAGCTGTTCGCCGAGCACGGCGTCGGCACGCTGATCCGCCGCCGCAAGCGCGGGAAATGAGCCGCGCCATGCCGGCTCATCCCACTCCGCTCGACCGCATCGAGAACTGGATCTTCGATCTCGACAACACGCTCTACCCCGCCTCCTGCCGGCTTTATATCGAGGTCGAGCAGCGCATGGGGCGCTTCATCATGGAGGAGCTGCAGCTCGACCATGAGGGCGCCCATGAATTGCGCCGGCGCTATTTCAGCCAGCACGGCACCACGCTGCGCGGCCTGATGGACGAATACGGCCTGGAGCCGCAGCGTTTCCTCGATTACGTGCACGAGATCGACCTGTCCGCAGTGGCGGCCGATCCGGTGCTGGACCGCGCTCTGGCGGATCTCCCGGGACGCAAGCTGGTCTTCACCAACGGCACCAGGCGCCACGCCGAGCGCGTGCTCGACCGCCTGGGTCTGGCGGCGCATTTCGACGCCATCCACGACATCGCCGCCATCGATTACCGCCCCAAGCCCGATCCTTCCGGATATCGCGATCTCATCGCGCGCTACGGGATCACGCCCGCGCGCGCCGCCATGGTCGAGGACATGGCGCGCAATCTGCCTCCGGCGGCGGCGCTCGGCATGACCACGATCTGGCTCAAGAACGGTCCGCATCCCGAGCTCGAATCCTCCCACGCGCCGCATATCCATCACACCGTCGAGGATCTGGCATCGTTCCTTAGCCAGGCCGCGATGGCACGCCGGGTCACTCCGGCAGGGGGATGAACGCGTCGTCGCCTTGCACCTTGGCGAAGCGGCCGGTTATCGCTCCCAAGCTTGTCAGGGCCCCGAATTGAGGGGTTCGGTCCTGCCGCTTGTTTTGCCGCCCCAGCCGACCTAAAACCTTCACGCCATGGATATTTCACGCCTGCAAGCGACCATCGATTCCGCCTGGGAGCGGCGCCAGACTCTTGACGCCAAGGCGAAGACGGCCGCGCGCAAGGCGGTGGCGTCCGCGCTCGACCTGCTCGACCGGGGAAATCTCCGCGTTGCCGAAAAAAGCGGCGGCGCGTGGCATGTCCACCAATGGCTCAAGAAGGCGGTATTGCTCTCTTTCGCCTTGAACGATCTTGCGCCGATTGCCGGCGGGCCGGGTGGTGCGCGCTGGTGGGACAAGGTGCCGTCCAAATTCGCCGGCTGGGGCGCTTCCCAGTTCCACAAGGCCGGATTCCGCGCCGTGCCGGGCGCGGTGGTGCGCCATTCCGCGTACATTGCTCCCGGGGCTGTATTAATGCCCTGTTTCGTCAATGTCGGCGCTTATGTGGGGCCGGGCACCATGATCGACACCTGGTCGACGGTGGGCTCTTGCGCGCAAATCGGCGCCGATTGCCACATCTCCGGCGGGGTCGGCATCGGCGGCGTGCTCGAGCCGGTTCAGGCGGCGCCGGTCATCGTCGAGGATCGCTGTTTCATCGGCGCGCGCAGCGAGGTGGCCGAGGGCGTTATCGTCGAGGAAGGCGCGGTGCTCGCCATGGGTTGCTTCATCGGCGCCTCGACCAAGATCGTCGACCGCGCTTCGGGCGAGGTTTTCATCGGCCACGTGCCGGCCTATGCCGTGGTGGTGCCGGGCAGCCTGCCGGCCAAGGACGGCAAAGGCCCGGGCCTCGCCTGCTGCGTCATCGTCAAGCGGGTGGATGCGCGCACGCGCGCCAAGACCTCGATCAACGAATTGCTGCGCGACTGATGGCCGGAAACCCCATGGTTCCCATCGATCCCGCGCATCTCGCGGCGGAACTGATCCATTTCCCGAGCATCACGCCCCAGGATGCGGGCGCGATCCCATTTCTGGCGCGCGCGCTCGAAGGGCTGGGTTTTGCCTGCGAGACCGTGGAATTCGCCGAGCCCGGCACCGACAAGGTGCTGAACCTTTATGCGCGGCTCGGCAAGACCGGACGCAATTTCTGCTTCGCCGGCCATACCGACGTGGTGCCGCCCGGCAATCTTGGTGGCTGGTCGTCCGATCCCTTCGCCGCCGCGCAGCGGGACGGCGTCCTCATCGGCCGTGGCGCCGCCGACATGAAAGGCGCGATCGCCTGTTTTGCGGCCGCGGTGTCGCGGTTTCTGGCGTCGCGCGGGAGGGAGTTCGGCGGTTCGATCAGCCTGCTCATCACCGGCGACGAGGAAGCCGCCGCCGTCAACGGCACGCGCAAGGTTCTGGAATGGCTCAAGCAGCGCGGCGAGAAGCTCGACGCCTGCGTGGTGGGCGAGCCGACCAGCGTGAACAAGCTCGGCGACACCATCAAGATCGGCCGGCGCGGCAGCCTCAACGGCTACCTCACCGTGCGCGGCGTTCAAGGCCACACCGCCTATCCGCAGTTCGCCGACAACGCGGCCCATCGGCTGGCGGCGATGCTGCACGCCCTGGTCTCGACGCCCATCGACCAGGGAAGCGCGAATTTCGAGCCTTCGAATCTCCAAATCTCGACCGTCGATGTCGGCAATCCCGCGGCCAATGTCATCCCGGATACGGCGCGCGCCGTGTTCAACATCCGCTTCAACGACAAATGGACCAGCAAGACTCTGGAGCGGTGGCTGAGGGACGTGCTGGGCCAAGCCGGCTGGCGCGAAGGCGATAAGCTCGATGTGCGCGTGAGCGGCGAATCCTTCATCGTGCCGCAGGGCGAGGTGAGCCGGGAACTGACCGAAGCGGTGAAGCGCGTCACCGGCTTGACGCCCAGCCTCGGCACCGGGGGCGGCACCTCGGATGCGCGCTTCATCCAGGCCTATTGCCCGGTGGCGGAGTTCGGCCTGGTCGGCGAGAGCGCCCACAAGGTCGACGAGCGCGTCAGCCTCCAAGACATCGAAAATCTCACGGAAATCTATCGCAATGTGTTGGAGAACTATTTTCCGGGGAAAGCCGGCCGATAACCCAATAAATCCCGGGGGATAGCTCCGCTTGCGAGGCTGGCGTTCTGTTTAAATTCCGGTAGCATTAACGCAGTTTTAACTAATTGCCGATTAATGTTTCATTCATGGAAAACCGTGCTTTGTTGCGCGCATTGCAACTTGCGTCCGCGGCCGCCCTTGCGGGGGTGCTGGCCGTTGCAGGCACGCCCGCCTTCGCGGACAGTGCACAGCAACCGGAAGGCAAGGGTATTTCCGCATTCATTCTCGGCCTGCGCCAATCCATCACCGATGGCGGCCTGTCTCATGCCGTGGGCGCGGCCGCCAATTGGGTGAACAAGATCGAGATCGGCTTGGGCGCGAGCGGCAATCTGCGTCCGGGCCTCGGCCTGCTCGCGCTCGAAACCAATTCGCGCATGATTCCGGTCAACCCGGCGGCAACGAACCGCGATCACGCTGCTGCGGCCGAGGATGAATATGCCGGACCGGCAGCCTCGCCGCGCGGCCAGCGCCCACTGTCGCTGGCCGCCTTGTCCCGGGAAGCGGTCGCAACCAACGACCGCAGTTGGTCGCTGGGCCACGCCCAGGCCAATCTCGGCGCCGAAATGAGCACCACGGCGCTCGATCCGGTGTCCTATCTCACCGACGGCACCACGCGCGGTCCCGTGGTCGGCGGCGCCCTGGCCGAGCATTCGCTCACCGGACACGACATCGAATTCGGGTTGCCGATTCCTTATCTTGACGGCGCACGCATTGCCGCCGCGCATTACTGGTGGGGCGACGGCGTCTTCACCCCGCTGGTCGAGGGCACCCGCGTGAGCCTGAAGCTGGAAGTGATGCCGCACCTGCAATTCGAGAGCGGCGCCACCCAGGACCCGGTGCACGGCAACGCCGGATTTTTCGGCATGCGCTACAGCGTGCCGCTCGAAGACGAAAAATCCCAACCCTGACCTAAGCCTTCAATCCTCGGCATAGACCACGCGCACCAGGTAAAGCCCTTCGGGCGGCGCGGTCGGTCCGGCCGCGCGCCGGTCGCGCGCCGCGAGCGCCGTTTTGACGTCGCTCTTGTCCCATTTGCCCGCCCCCACCAGCTTGAGCGTGCCGACCATGTTGCGCACCTGATGATGGAGGAAGGAGCGCGCCCGCGCCTCGATGCGGATCTCGTCCCCTTCGCGCGCAACCTCGAGCGCGTCGAGCGTCTTCACCGGCGATTTCGCCTGGCACATCGTGTCGCGGAAGCTCGAGAAATCGTGTTTGCCGACCAGTACTTGCGCCGCCTCGTGCATGGCCTCCGCGTCGAGGCCGGGCCCGACATGCCAGACCCGGCCGCGTTCGACCGCGGGCGGCGGGCGGCGATTCAGAATGCGGTAGAGATAAACCCGGCCGCGGGCCGAGCGCCGTGCGTCGAAAGCGTCGGATACGCGCTCGGCGTTCAGCACCGATACCGCATGCGGCTTCACATGCTGGTTGAGGGCGTTGCGGATGGTTTCGGGGTTGGTCTCTCGCGGCAGATCGAGATGTGCGACCTGCGCCAGCGCGTGGACCCCGGCATCGGTGCGGCCGGCGCCGTGCACGGTGACGCGCTTGCCGCAGAAACGCTCGACGGCGGTTTCCAGGATTTCCTGCACCGAAAGCCCGTTTCCCTGACGCTGCCAGCCGACCAGGCCGGTGCCGTCATATTCGAGCGTCAGTTTGTAGCGGGGCATGGCAGGATCGTGCCTGGGGGAATGGCGAAGCCGCGCAGGAAAGCCGGGGATTCGAGCGCGGCGCGCCCGGCACGTTGCAGCCGCATCAGCCGGAGCGCGCCTTGGCCGCAGGCTATCGCCAGATCCCCGTCCAGCACCGTGCCGGGTGGAGCTGGTTCCGCGTTCTCGGCGATCTCGGCCGCCAGCACGCGGATGCGTTCATCCTTGTAAGTGAAATGGCAGCCGGGAAAGGGATCGAAGGCGCGGATCGCGCGCTCCAATTCCGGGGCGGGTTTGCGCCAGTCGAGATCGCCCTCCTCGCGCTTGAGCTTCTTGGCGTAAGTGGCGCCTTCGGCGGCTTGTGGCCGGGATTTGAGCGTTCCGGCGGATATCCCTTCCAGCGCGTTGAGCAGCAACGCCGCTCCGCGTTCGGCCAGGAGCTTGTACAGTTCGCCGGACGTCGTCTTGGCGCCGATGGGCACGCGTTCGACGAGCCAGACCGGGCCGGTATCCAACCCTTCTTCCATTTGCATGATCGAGATGCCGGTCTCGGTGTCGCCTGCCTGGATCGCGCGTTCAATCGGCGCGGCGCCCCGCCAGCGCGGCAGCAGCGAGGTATGGACATTGATGCAGCCCAAACGGGGCGCGGCGAGGATCGGTTTGGGCAGGATCAGGCCATAGGCCGCCACCACCGCGGCGTCGAGCTTGAGGGCAACCAAGCGCGCCGCCTCGCCCGCGCTCAGCAGCGAAGGCGTCTCAACCTTCAGCCCCTTGCGCTCGGCCAGTTCCTGCACCGGCGAGGGCAACACGCGGTGGCCGCGTCCGGCCGGGCGCGCGGGCTGGCAATAGACGCAAGCGATGTCGTGCCCGGCCGTGAGCAAGGCATCGAGAATGGTGGCCGCGAAAACCGGCGTGCCCAGGAAGGCAAGGCGCAGCTTGGTCATGGAGGGCCTTGGCCCCCTCAGGCCGGGACCGGGGTGTTCTGGCGCTTCAACTTGGAGAGCTTGCGCAGGATGATGCTGCGCTTCAGGGCGGAGATGTGATCCACGAATAGCACGCCTTCGAGATGGTCCATCTCGTGCTGGATGCAGGTGGCGAGCAGGCCCTTGGCCTCGATCTCGCGGATCTCGTTCTGCTCGTCGAGGTATCTGAGCCGGATCGCGGAAGGCCGGGTCACGTCGGCATATTGCTCGGGCAGGGAAAGGCAGCCTTCGCTGCACACCATGGTTTCGTCCGACGCCCACAGGATCTCGGGATTGGCGATCTTCATCGGCTGCGGCTTTTCGCCCTCGCGCGCGCAATCGACCACGATGACGCGCTCCAGCACGCCCACCTGCGGCGCGGAGAGGCCAATGCCGTTGGATTCGTACATGGTCTGGACCATGTCGGACATCAGCCGGCGCACGCGGTTGTCCACCGCCTTGACCGGCAAGGATTTTTTCTTCAGGCGCGGGTCGGGCGCGGTGAGGATGGGAAGAACGGCCATGATTATTCTTAGGTAGGGCCTGAAACCCGGCTCGTCAACGGGTTAGCGGCGGGGCGGGCGCTTGGGATAAGATGCCGGCATGGAAATCACCCTGATCGTATTGGTGGCGCTGTTGGCGGCTGCCGGGCTGGGCCTGGTCGTCCTGTTCCGCGCCCGCGACTCGGCGGTCAAGGCCCAACACGCGGCTGAACGCGAGCTGGCGGTGGCGCGCGAGAAGCTCAGCGAGGCGGAAAACCGCCGGGGCGATTTCGAGACGTTGCGCCGGGAAAGCCTGCAAGCGGCGCAGGCGGCGATGCACAAAACCGCGCTCGATCTGTCCTCCAAGCTCTTGGAGGATCACAAGCGCGAAAGTATCTAATAGTTATTGGATAGGGCCTGATGCCTGAGCCGTGGTATTATTAAAACTATGGATTATAAAACCGAGAAATTGGACAAGTTCTTTGACGGGGTGAAGACCCTAACATTTTGGAAAAGGGTCTTTGCCTGGTCACAATTCAGGGCGCTGAGTTACGAAGCATATAAGGAATTCACGACGATTGTTTCTCAGGCCAAGCAACAGGCCGAACAGCTTGAATTAGCTGAGCAGACTAAATCAATCTTAGAAAACGACAACAAACACCTTCAGGCCAGTAATCAGCAGCATAGTCTTGATCTGTTTTCGATAAGGAAGGAACTCTCTCGTCTGGAACAAGAGCATGCGCGACTTAACAAAGAAAATATAATCTTCAAACAGACCGACGACGACCGGCAGAAAAAATACAAAGAGGACGTCGCGAACTTAAATTCTATTGTGGCGCGGACACACGGGGAGAGACAGCGGGAAATTAGCGAGCGCCAGCAGGAGGAAATTGACAGACTGAAGCGCCAAAAAGAGACCTGGGCAAAGCATGAGACCAAGGTACAAGAAGCCATAAAAACCATCTGCCAAAAGCACACAATCGAATATGTGGACAAGGTACCGTTTAAGGGCAGCCCGGATAATACGATCAAGCTTTGCGACGAATACATTATCTTCGACGCGAAAAGCCCCGCATCGGACGACCTTGGGAATTTCTTTAGCTACATAAAAAATCAGACTGAATCGGTTAAGAAGTACATCAAAGAGGAAAATGTTAAGAAGGAAATCTATCTAGTAATTCCTTCTAACACGGTCGAGGTGATCGAAAAGACCGCGTTCAATATGGCCGATTATAATGTTTATGTTGTTACTTTAGATGCTCTTGAGCCGCTGATTTTGTCTCTCAAGAAGCTCGAGGAATATGAGTTCGTCAATGAACTAAGTCCCGACGAAAGAGATAACATTTGCAGAGTCATTGGCAGATTTGCGCATATGACAAAACGCAGAATTCAGATCGATCTGTTTTTCGACCGCGAATTTCTTGAGATTTTATCTAAGTGCAATGCTGATCTACCGAGCGACATCCTAGAGAAGGCGGTTGAATATGAGAAAGCAGAGAAATTGAATCCGCCCCAAGAGAAACGCTTAAAATCGATTTCCAATAAAACTCTTGAAATAGACAGTCAGCAGGTCAAGAAAGAAGCGGAGGCGAAAGACATTGTGTTTCCGTCGACGATGCAGCGTGATATCACAAATCTGCCTTTGTACACCGATAAAAAACCGGAAGTGGCTAAATAATCAGTCCTTCAGCGGCTTGCGCGATTTGAGCGCCGCGGTGAGCGTGCCTTCGTCGAGATAATCGAGCTCGCCTCCCACCGGAACGCCATGCGCCAGGCGCGAGACCAGCGCGCCCGAAGCCGCCAGGCGATCGGCGATGTAATGCGCGGTGGTCTGGCCCTCGACATTGGCGTTCATCGCCAGGATCACCTCGCGCGCCTTGGTCCGGGTGACGCGTTCCACCAGCGCCTCGATCTTGAGGTCTTCCGGCCCGACGCCGTCCAGCGCCGAGAGCGTGCCGCCCAGCACGTGATAGACGCCCTTGAACGAGGCCGAGCGTTCGATCGCCCAGAGATCGGCCACGTCCTCCACCACGCAGATCGTGCCCTGGTCGCGCCTCGGGTCGCGGCAAAGGGAACAGGGGTCGGAGGTGTCGAGATTGCCGCAGACCGAACAGGGATGGATATGCGCGGCGGCCTCTTTCAGCGCCGCGGCCAAAGGCTCCATCACGCTTTCGCGGCGCTTGATCAGGTAAAGCGCGGCGCGCCGCGCCGAGCGCGGTCCGAGGCCCGGCAGTTTGGCGAGCAGCTGGATCAGCCGGTCGAGTTCCAGCACGTCAGAAAGGCAGCTTCATCCCCGGCGGCAGCTTCAACCCGCCGGTGAGCTTCTCCATCTCCTCGGTGGCGAGCCGGTCGGCCCGCGCCTTGGCGTCGTTGAAGGCGGCCAGGATCAGGTCTTCCAGCACCTCGGTCTCGTTGGGGTCGACCGCCGATTTGTCGAGCTTGAGCTTCTTCACCTCGCCCTTGCCGTTGAGCGTAACCTGCACCATTCCGCCGCCTGCGGATCCCGTGACCTCGATCTCGGCGAGCTTGGCCTGCATCTCGGCCATGCGCGCCTGCATCTGCTGCGCCTGCTTCAGCATCTGCACCAAGTTGCTCATAGGAAAGCGCCGTCCTCGTCCAGATCCTCGGCGCTGATTTCGGCTTCTTCCTCGCCGTCCTCGGCCGGAGCCGGGGTTGGCGGTTCCGCCGTTTTTTCGCGCACGGTTTCGATATGCGCGCCGGGGAAAGCCTCGAGCACGGCGCGCACCAGCGGATCGGCCGCCGCCTCCACTTTCAATTCATGGCTGTGCGATTCCGTCTGTTCGCGCAGGCTTGGATCGCCGCGCTCGCCCGAGACGCTCACCACCCAGCGCTGCCCGGTCCATTGGCTCAGCATCTGGCCCAGCCGGTTGGGCAGGTCGCGCGGCGCGGCCGGCTCGGGCCGGAGCTCGATCCGTCCCGGCTCGAAATGCACCAGGTGGACGTTGTTGTAGAGATGCGAGCGCAGCAGCGCCTCGCGATGCTGCTCGAATAGCTTGATCACGTCGAGAAAGCTTTGCGGCTCGAGCGTGGCGGGAGCGGGGGCCTCGCGCGGCTGCATCCGGGGCGCGGCGCTGGATGCTCCTTCGAGCGGCGCTCCGGCGCGAGGATTGGCGCTTACCCGCGGTCCCGGCACCGGCCCGGAAGCCGGTCCAGGGGAAGGGGTCGCCGCGCCTTCGAGCGACTTGATGAGATCGGCCGGGGCGGGGAGATCGGCGGCATAGGCCAGCCGCACCAGCACCATTTCCGCCGCCTGCAAGGGCGAGGGCGCGTTCTGGACCTCGCCCAGGCCTTTCAGCAGCATCTGCCAGGCCCGCGCCAGCTCGGCCATGCCGAGTTTTTGCGCCAGTGGCAGGCCGCGGCCGCGCTCGCCCTCGACGCCCGGATCCTCGCCCAGATCGGGCGCGAGCTTGAGCCGGGTCAGGAAATAGACCAGCTCCAGCAGTTCCTGAAGCACCATGGCCGGATCGGCGCCGCCCTCGTAGAGCGACCCCATCTGCTTCAGGGCGCCGGCGGCGTCGCCCTTGAGCACGGTTTCGAGCAGGTCGAAGGACAGGCCGCGGTCGGCGATGCCGAGCATCTCGCGCACCACCGATTCGGTCACCTTGCCGCCGGCGAGCGAGATCGCCTGGTCCAAGCAGCGACAGCCCGTCGCGCACCGAGCCGTCGGCGGCGCGCGCGATCAGTGCGATGGCGGATTTGTCCGCCGCGGCTTTCTCCGCCTCCGCGATCTTGGTGTAATGCGCCGCCAATATGTCGGCCGGCACGCGGCGCAGGGAAAAGCGCTGGCAGCGCGACAGCACCGTCACCGGCACCTTGTGCACCTCGGTGGTGGCGAAGACGAATTTCACGTCGGGCGGCGGCTCCTCCAGCGTCTTCAGCAGCGCGTTGAAGGCCGGCTTGGACAGCATGTGCACTTCATCGATGATGTAAATCTTGAAGCGCGCCAAAACCGGCTTGTAGCGAACGCCGTCGGTCAATTCGCGGATGTCGTCGATGCCGGTGCGCGAGGCCGCGTCCATTTCCAGCACGTCGACATGCCGGTCTTCGGCGATGGCCTTGCAATTCTCGCACACCCCGCAGGGATCGACCGTCGGGCCGCCCTTGCCGTCGGGTCCGGTGCAGTTGAGCGCGCGGGCGATGATGCGGGCGGTGGTGGTCTTGCCGACTCCGCGCACGCCGGTGAGGATGAAGGCGTGGGCGATGCGGCCTGTGGATATCGCATTGGCCAGGGTGCGCACCATCGCTTCCTGGCCGATCAACTCGGCGAAGGTGCTCGGCCGGTATTTGCGCGCGAGCACCCGATAGGCGCCGCCCGACTCGCTCATCACGCCTCCTCGGGAGCCTAAGGGTGGGAGGCTGAACGCCGACCCAGGCCGGACTCGTTACGGCTGCTTCCTTCCGGACCTGACCGGGTTGGCGAGGGGCCTGTCCGCCGCCAGCCTCCCATGCCACTATAACAGGGCGCCCCATGAGTGGCGCAAGGCCGTTGGAATTCGATCAAAGACGGGAAAATGCGGCAAGCCAATTTCTATACCGGCAGCCTCGACCGCGTCACGCATCGCCGCAAGGACAAGGCATGGCTGGCCGAGCGCCTCGCCCATGCGGCGAGCCGCTTCGTGCCGGTCTGGCGCAGCCAAAGCCTGGTGGTGGGCGCGCAGGGCGCCGCGCCACGCGGGGTTTGCCCGCCGCGCGCCGAGATCGCGGCGCCGGGAATCGAAGAGGCCGAAACCGTGTTCTTGGGCCTCTCTGGCGCCCAGGCCTATTTCGCCATCGATCTGTCCGCGCTTGAGAATCCGTTGCAGGATATCCGCGCCGACGACCGCGCCGAATTCGTCGACCTGCGCCGGGTCGGGCCGCTGCTGCCGCGCGAGGAAAGCGCGCTGCTGGCCTATGCGCGGGGAATTCTCTATTGGCATGCGCATCACCGCTTCTGCGCGGTTTGCGGCCATCTCAGCCGGTCCGAGGAGGCCGGCCATCTGCGGCGCTGCACCAACGCCGCCTGCGGCGCCACTCATTTCCCGCGCACCGATCCGGCGGTCATCATGCTGGTCCATGACGGCGATCATTGCCTGTTGGGCCGCCAGCGCGCCTGGCCGCCGGGCATGCATTCGACATTGGCCGGCTTCGTCGAGCCGGGCGAGAGCCTGGAGGAGGCGGTGGCGCGCGAGGTGCGCGAGGAAACCGGCATCGCGATCGAGGACATAACCTATCATTCCTCGCAGCCCTGGCCGTTCCCGTCCTCGCTGATGCTGGGCTTTTACGCCCGCGCCCGCACCCGCGACATCCACCTCGACAGCCATGAGCTCGAAGCGGCGCATTGGTTCGCGCGCGATTTCATCCTGAAGCACCAGGACGACGACCAATTCCGCCTGCCGCGCAAGGATTCCATCGCGCGGCGGCTCATTGAAGAGTGGCTTAAAAACCCTTGAAGGCGAGAGCGACGTGCTCGACCGCGGGCGGGCTTTCGAAAGTCTCGCCCACCAGCGCCCGCCATTTCTTGAAATCCTCCGAGCCGCGGAAATCGACGGTGTGGTTCTCCAGCGTCTCCCACCGGACCATGACGCGATAGCGGCGCGGCTGCTCGACCGAGCGGTGCAGCTCCATTCCCTTGCAGCCCTTGGCCGCCTTGAACAGCGGCAGGGCGTCGCGCACGCCGCGCTCGAACTTGGCTTCGAGCCCGGGTTTGACGTCGATCTGGGCGATTTCGAGGATCATGGGACGGAGGCTCCGGTTTAAGGGTTGCTAAGTTTTTTCGCGGCCCGAACGCGGAAGGGGTGGCCCCGATAAACCCCGAGTATTTTCAGCTTGCGGGTGACGAAGGTGAGCTCGTCCAGCGCCAGGCCCAGCGCGCGCGATTGGGGGTGGCCCTCGACGTCGGCGTAGAACTGGGTGGCGGTGAACTCGCCCCCGACCATGTAGCTTTCGAGCTTGGTCATGTTGACGCCGTTGGTGGCGAAGCCGCCCAGCGCCTTATAGAGCGCCGCCGGCACGTTCTTGACGTTGAAGACGAAGGTGGTGACGGTGAGGCGCCCGTCATTGGGCGGCGTCCGCGCTTTCCGCGCCATGACCAGGAACCGCGTGGTGTTGTGCCGCGCGTCCTCGATATTCCTCTTGAGGGTCTTGAGGCCGTAGATCCGGGCGGCGAGAGCCGAGGCGATCACCGCGACGCTCTTGTCGCCGCTTTGGGCCAGCTCGGCTGCGGCGCCGGCGGTGTCGGCGGAAACCACGGGCTTGAGCTTGAGCCGGCGGATGAGCCCGCGGCACTGCGACAGGGCGTGGACGTGGCTGCGCACGGTCTTCAGGCTCTTGAGCGAAGCCCCGGGCAGCGCCAGCAGCTGGTGCTTCACGCGCTCGAAATGCTCGGCCACGATGTAAAGCCCGGAATCGGGCAGCAGATGGTGGATGTCGGCGACCCGGCCGGCGACCGAGTTCTCGATCGGCAGCATGGCGAGCTCGGCGCGGCCGCGCCTGACCGCCGCGATCACGTCCTCGAAGCTCGGGCAGGCCAGGGTCTTCATGCCCGGATAGACGTGCCGGCAGGCGAGGTCGGAATAGGCCCCGGGCGCGCCCTGGAAGGCGATGATGCGGCGCGAGGTTTTCTTTCTGGAGCTCATGAGGCGGTGGGGGATTTGGGAGCCGGATTTCGTGCGAACAGAGCGCGGGCGCGTTCGAGATCGGCCGGAGTATCGACGCCGAAAGGCACCGCGTCAACGAGCGCCACGTCGATCCGCAAACCGGCGTCGAGCGCGCGCAATTGCTCGAGGTTTTCGCGCTGCTCGGAAGCGCTCGGGGGCAAGGCGACGAAGCGCTCCAGAGCCTGGCGCCGGTAGGCGTAAAGCCCGATATGGTGCCAGGCGGAAGAGACCGGTTTGCGCGAGAAGGACAGCGCGCGCGCGATGGTCTTGCCGGGCGGGAATTCCGCCTGCACCTTGACCACGCTCAGAGCATCCATCTCTCCAGGCTCAAGAGTCGCGCAGAGCGTGGCGATGTCGCAGCCGGGATCGGCCAAGGGCGACAGCGCCGCCCGGATGGCGGCGGGATCGAGCAGCGGCAGATCGCCTTGCACGTTCACCACCACGTTGTGTTTGCCGGCGGGATCGAGTTTCCGGAGCGCCTCGAAGATCCGGTCCGAGCCCGATTGATGGCCGGGCGTGGTGAGCACGGCCTGGCCCCCGGCGCGCTCGATTGCGGCGGATATTTCGCCCTCGGCGCAGGCCACCGCCACCGGGCCGATTCCGGCCGCCATCGCCCGGCGCCAGACCTGGACGATCATCGCCTCGCCCGCGATCAAGGCGAGCGGCTTGCCCGGCAGCCTGGTCGAAGCCATCCGGGCGGGGATCAGGACGATGGGATCGAGTTTGTCCACAGGCGAGACGCGGAGTCCTTGGCGGCCTGGCGTTGCGGCGTTATGCCGCATGAATTCGGCGCCCGGCTCTCGATCATATTGCGTTGCCGGGCTTACGGAAATCGGCTTTTCCGGCGGCGGTTAACGGGGGTGGTCGGGTTTCCATGTCATTCGAGATGAACAAGATCGCCGGCGCCATCCTGGCGTCCATGATCGTCGCCATCGTCGCGGGCCTCATCGCCAGCGCGCTGGTCAAGCCCAAGCCGCTGGAAAAGAACGCCTACGAGATCGCGATCACCGCGCCTTCGGGCCCGGTCGCGGCCGCGCCCGCCGCGCCCGCGGCACCCGAGCCGATCGGCCCGCTCTTGGCGGCGGCGAGCGTGACCAACGGCCAAAGCATCGCCAAGGTCTGCCTTACCTGTCACACCTTCGCCAAGGGCGAGCCCAACCGCCTCGGCCCCAATCTCTACGGCATCGTCGGCGACGAGATCGCGCATGGCCGCGGCGGCTTCAACTTCACCGACGCGCTCAAGGCCAAGGGCGGCACCTGGACGGTGGACAACCTCAACGCCTGGCTCACCAACCCGCAGGACTTCGCCAAGGGCACCATCATGTCCTTCGCCGGCTTGCCCAGGGCCAAGGACCGGGCCGACGTCATCGCCTATCTCAACAGCTTGAGCGACAACCCCAAGCCGCTGGGGAAATAGGGTCTAGCGCGCGATCGCCTTCGGGCCGATCACGCTCGATATTTGTTCGGGCCGAACGCCGCGCGCGCGACCGTTCCCGGCTTGACGCCAGACGCGGTGCACTCAGGAGAGAACGAATTGCGGTACAACCGTGGATTCGATGAGGAATTGATATGGGATTGTTAATAGAAAGTTTGGATCAAAGTTGTGTGACGAAGCCGACTGAGCGATCAACACTTCAACGCCATCCCCTGGCACTTCCAAAAGATCAGAAAAATCCTGAAAATGCTTCATCCCACTGGATTGCTGTCCGGTGAAAGTTTTGACTCGCCAGATGACGTAATGCGGAGAAGGTGCCGGCTCCAGCACTTTGGTCGTTATCGTCACAACATCATTATTCTGCATCGCGCCCAAGTCTATAAACCCCGTTACGAGGAGCGGAATCGGCGGGATTGGCAACGGCGCGGTCGCAAGCGGCCCAATTCTGATCAGCTGCTTGTCCTTCGCAAAGGTTGGCGTAAAGGAGTCCTCGAACTTGTAGAATTTCTTACAGACCTCGAGCATTTTCTCCAATATGGTTAGAGAGACCGGTTTCGTGTCCGGCGGGGTTCTTGGGACTGGTGTTCCGTCGGGAAGATCCATTATGTAGCTTATCTTCTGATCCAACAGCAGGATCTGATTCTCCATCGTGTTTATTGTCTCCTGCATCTGTTCGTTTTGAGCTTGAGCGGAAAGCTGGGAAGCTATGTCTAAGAGCAAGGCTGCCCCTTCGGTGATCGAAGCCGATAGTACTAGGCCATACCCAGCAGGGTCTCCGTAGTACCCGGCCCACCAGCTTAAAATATTCGCGGCCGCGTAGAGGGTCTTTGCAGTTTCATGCTCTAGAAAACCCGGATCCGTCGCGTCTCCCAATTCAAGGAGCGGAATTAGGAGCTTCATGGCATTGACCACACCGGATTTCTCCAACGGCGATAACAGCCGCTCGCGGTCCTTTTCCGACAGACTTTCGACGGTATTGGCGAAATCCAAGATCGATTTTTTCGTCGCTGCCGATAGTCCGTTAAGAATTTGGACTACTGTCGCTTGCGCCGCCGGTTCGAACTTTACCCTTGTTGCAATGACATCTATTTCCCTGGAGGCCAACTCCATGAAGTGCTGCAAGATTTTTGCTGTTTCTGTAGCGGACATGTGATTTACCTCCCAATAACTATCGATTGAATTTATATGTCAGCCAACAACTCTGGGTAGTGTTCGCAAGATGCTCTTGGTTGTCAAGGAGGCTGTACCGAACTGCTTTCGCATATTCGATGGTTGATCCACTTTTGAAATACATCAACACGCTGAGCGACAACCCCAAGCCGCTGGGCAAATAGGGTTAAGGCGCGATCCCGCCGCGCGGCCTTGAGGCAATTGTCTTAAATCCGGTCGAATAATCACGGTTTGTTATAAACGCGCGCTTAGGTTTGGGGGTGTAACCCCCATGTCATATTTAGCCAACCTCGATCCGGCCCTGCGCGCGAAAACCCTTAAATCGGGCGTCGCGGTTTTCGTCGCCGTCGTGGTCCTCGCCATGTGGGCGGCGGTCGGGGTCTCGCTTTATTTTTCCCGTGAAGCCGTGCTCGCGGACATGAAATCCGATGGGGCCAATCTCGCCCTCGCCTTCGACGACGAACTGACGCATTCGCTCGATACCATTGCCAAAACCATGGATGCCGTCGCCGGCCGCATGCGCGCCAAGGGCTCGGACATGAATATCTACGCGTGGTCGCGGGAGATCCCGATCAAGACCGGACCCATCGTGGAGGCCGGCATCGCGACGCCCAACGGCATGCTCGTCTCCAGTACGGGGACCCCAAGCATGAAGCCCATCGACATGAAAGACCGCGAGCATATCCGCGCCGCGCTCGACGGCCGGTACAAGGGCCTGTTCATCGGGCCCGATGTGATCGGCCGAATCGACGGTCAAACGGTGATCCCGATCACCGAGCGCGTCGAGACCAAGGACGGACGCTTCGTCGGCATACTGGATTTTCTGGTGTCGCCCGCCAAGCTGACGTCACTCAATAAATCCCTCGATCTCGGCGAATCCGGCACCATCACGCTGGTCGGTTTGGACAATGTCATTCGCGCCCGCTTCACCAAGAAGAGCCCGGAAGGATTGGACGGCGTCGGCCGGATCGTCGTGCACATCTTCGGTCCGGTCAAGGATCCGGAAAGCAGCCAGGATTCCTATATCTTGACGGCCAGCGTCGATCACGTGACGCGTCTCTACAATTACCGGCGCATCGCGAACTATCCGCTGATCGTATCCGTGGGGCTGGGCTACGACGAAGGGCTGGCCTCATGGCGGATTCAGGCCAAGACGCTCTCGGCCCTGGCCGCCGCCGTCACGCTCTTGCTGGGCGGACTCGCGCTCTACCTCATGCGCGAGATCGGCCTCCGGACCATGCGCGATATCGAGTTCGCGGACGAACATCGCAGGCTTCAGTCGGTCAATACCGAACTCACCGACGAGCGCCACAAGCTTCAGACGGCCAATGCCGAATTGATCGAGAGCCGGAAACGCGCCGAGGCCGCCAACCAGGCGAAGTCGCGTTTCCTCGCCAATATGAGCCACGAACTCCGGACGCCGCTCAACGCCATCCTCGGCTTTTCCCAGATCATCAAGGATCAGGTCATGGGGCCGGTGGGCAAGCCGGTTTACGCCGATTATGCCAAGGACATCCACGGCGCGGGCGAGCATCTGCTCAGCCTCATCAATCGCGTTCTCGACATGGCGAAGATCGAGGCCGGCAAGATCGAACTCCACGACGACGTGCTCGATCCGGCCGAGATCGTCCGCGCCAGCATGACGGCGGTGCGCGTCCAGGCGGCCGGCAAGGGGATCGCGCTCGAAGCGGATATCCCCCCCGGGACGCCCTTCATTCGCGGCGACGAACTGAGGCTGAGCGAGGTGCTGATCAATCTGCTGTCGAACGCGGTCAAGTTCACCGAAACCGGCCGGGTCACGGTATCGGCCGCCTTCGACGCCGCGCGGGGGTTCCGCTTCACGGTCGCCGATACCGGCATCGGCATGTCGCCCGGCGAGATCGACGAAGCCTTGGAACCCTTCGGCCAGGTCGACAACGCCTTCAGCAGGAAATATCAAGGCACCGGCCTCGGCCTGCCCCTGGCCCGGCGTTTTATCGAACTGCATGGCGGCCGCCTCGAAATCGAAAGCGTCAAGGGCGCCGGTTCGGCCATCAGCGTTTACTTGCCGCCCGAACGAATCGTCCGGCCGGCCGCCGAAGCGGCCGCCTGATCGCCGCCGGTTTCCTTCGTTCTTTCCCGTCATGCCCGGACTTGTTCCGGGCATCCGTGCCTTGAAGCGGCATCTGGACACGACATGAGCAGCGGCCTAGTCCGGTAGACGATCAAATCGAATTCCGTTCTAGGTCGGCGTCATTGCGAGGCCGCGCAGCGGCCGAAGCAATCCAGAAATTGCGCGGCATACTGGATCGCTTCGCCTACGGCTCGCGATGACGGGTGAGAGTGGATGATTCGATCCGTTCGGATTCCGCGCTAGCCGCCTTTCGCCACGTAAGGCCCGACCATCTTTTTCGGGTCGACGACGCGGTCGAATTCGGCTTCCGAGACGAAACCCAATTTCAACGCGGCTTCCTTGAGCGTGAGATCGTTGTCCATGGCGTAGTGGGCGATCTGCGCCGCCTTGTCGTAGCCGATGACCGGCACCAGCGCCGTCACCAGCATCAGCGACCGGTTCACGTATTCCTCGATCCGCTTCAGATTGGGCTTCGCGCCCTCGACCAGGAATCTGCGGAAATTGACGCAGCCGTCGGCCAGGATGGAGATCGACTGGGCGAGGTTGAAGATGATCAGCGGCTTGTAGACGTTCATCTCGAGCTGGCCGCCGGCGCCGCCGAAGCCCACCGCCACGTCGTTGGCCAAAACCTGCGCGGCGATCATGGTCAGCGCCTCGCACTGGGTCGGATTGGCCTTGCCCGGCATGATCGAGGAGCCGGGCTCGTTCTCCGGGATGATCAGCTCCGCGATGCCGGCGCGCGGCCCGCAGGACAGAAGCCGGATGTCGTTGGCGATCTTGTAAAGCGACACCGCCAGCGTGCGCAGCGAGCCGGAGAGCTGCACCAGGTCGTCATGGGCGCCCTGAAGCGCGAACTTGTTGGGCGCGGTGACGAAGGGCAGTCCGGTGAGGGCGGATATCTCCTTCGCGGCGGCCTCGGCGAAGCCCGGCGGCGCGTTGATGCCGGTTCCGACCGCCGTGCCGCCCAGGGCCAGGCGGTAGACCCCGTGCAGGGCCTGTTCGATCCGCTCCAGATCGTCCGATAGCATCGCCTCGTAGCCCGACCATTCCTGGCCCAAGGTCAGCGGCGTTGCGTCCTGCAAATGGGTGCGGCCGATCTTGACGATGTCGCGCCATTCCTTGGCCTTGGCGCCGATGGCGTCGCGTAAAGTGGAGACGGCGGGCACGAGGCGCTGTTTCACCGCCACCGCCGCCGCGATGTGCATGGCCGAGGGAAAGGTGTCGTTCGAGGATTGCGCCATGTTGGCGTGATCGTTGGGATGAACCGGCGCGTGGCTGCCGAGGGGCGTGCCCGCAATCTCACAGCAGCGGTTGGAGATCACCTCGTTCACGTTCATGTTGAACTGGGTCCCGCTGCCCGTCATCCACACATGCAACGGGAACATGTCGGCGTGGCGGCCTTCGATGATCTCGTCGCAGACCTGGACGATCAGCTTGCAGCGCTGGTCGTCGAGCCGCTTTTCGGCATGGTTCACGACGGCGCAGGCCTTCTTCAGGACGGCATAGGCGCCGATCATCTCGCGCGGGATCAGCTCCCGGCCGATGCTGAAATGCTCGAGCGAGCGCTGGGTCTGCGCGCCCCACAACTTGTCGGCGGGCACCTCGACCGGGCCGAGGCCGTCGCTCTCTGTTCGCGTGCCGGTCATGGCTAACGATATCATTCCGGCCTTGTGGCGTCAGCACCGGATGGGCATGCCAAAAAAGCGCGACTCTGCTATAATATTTCCATGACACGGGATCAGGTGAAACGGGTGCTCGATCGCGTCTTGAGCTGGCCGGAACAGCGTCAAGAGGACGCCGCCGAGATGCTCAGGCTCATCGAAGAGCACGACAAGAGTCCCTACCGGTTGAGCGACCAGCAATCCGCCGAAGTGAGCCGGCGTCTGGCGGATAAAAACCCGCCCACGCTCACCCTCGCCAAATTGGACGAACGCCTGCGCCGCCTCGGCGTATGAACGTCCTGATTCATGAGAAAGCCGCCGGCGATCTCGACGGCATTTTTGCATCCTTATTCCCAAGGCATGGGTTTTCTTCGAGCGCGGAACATCCTAGAGAATGTCGGATCAAACTTGTCGTACAAAAGATCATAGAGCTTGTTCAAGTTGCGATATAGGGCACGTGCCGCCGGAGTGAACTCCACTCTCAGTTCCTCGATTCCATCTCTTAAGTACTTTTGAAGATCGATAGGTCGCCCGTGTCTGTCGGTTCCAGACATTCCTGAGTATCTGTGCTCGAATAATGCGACCGTCTTGAATGTCGAATCATCGTCGGAAAAGCTGCGCTCTAATCCGTGGTGAAATCTGGCGTTACGCTCATTTCGCAGTTCGACATGGGTGCCGCTCAGTTTTCTTAGAGAATCTATAACTGGAGATGGAATCTCCTTCTTTTCGAGGGCGATGATTGTACACCCACGAGGATTAAGGCCGCATTGGAAGACCTCGTTCGTAAGTAACGCGGCGCAGTCGCTCACGGATATCAGCCGCATCAGGAAGATGTCAGCGATGGCATTGAGCCATTCGTAACGCGATATTGGAAACTTCTTAAAAGAGCGTGGGAGATTGCGAGTCCAAAGCATGGTTCCGACAACGTTCAGCGACTCGACGCGCCGGGTGAGAAGTTCGACGCGGTCGCCAACGTCTAAGGCGTAAAGCGCGTCCGGGTACTCTTTAGCTTGCTCGTAGCTCTTAAAACCCAGATGCAGCGGCATAATGAGATCAAACACACGACCTACAAACTCGTGGTCGTCGGACGGTATCACGTAGCGTCGTGTGCGCTTCATCCTAACCAGTTCCGAAAAGTTGGCTCCTCTTGTGAGGCAAGCCAAACCAAACCATCGACAGCCAACTCACGGTTGAATGGTTGCCTTGCAGCCACACTCGTATAACGATTAGTCTTTGAGTTGTTTTAGTTTTTTTCAAGATAAACATAAAGACGAGGCTGGAGGCCTCTGGCGATGTCCTATCGATTACTGCCTTTGGTAACGCTCATGGTGAATCGGGCGAATGATCGCCATGGCGAACTTGAAAACGAGACGGCGGCGATCGCTTGGCTTTTCAATAACCGTGAACAGCATATGAAGAGCCTAGCGAAGGATATAGTGGAGACTGGCGAGATTTACGAACCACCGCTTGTCTCACCCGATGGCGACAAGTTCATCGTCTTTGACGGCAACCGGCGTATCACCTGTCTCAAGGTACTAGAAGACCCTCGCAAGGCTCCAAATGCCGAACTGCAAAGCTACTTCGTTGAGCTTCGGTCGAAGATGAAGGGTACATTCCCTGATCGAGTTCTGTGCCAAGTCGAGGCGGACAGAGACCGTATCGACGATATCCTGTTTCGGAGACACACTGGCAGTCAGAGCGGGGTCGGCCAGAGTACCTGGGACGACCGTATGAAGGCCAACTTCGTTAATCGGACAGGAAAAGGTACTGCGGTAAGTGTTGCAGATGAAGTAGAACGAAAACTCACCTCGGCTGGTCTCTTGCCCGGTCGACGCAATATTCCTCGTTCGACGATGAATCGTCTCCTCTCATCAGAAGCGTTCCGCAATCGGGTCGGGTTCAGCATTAACAGGGGACGGTTCGAATTCACTCACCAAGAGCCAGTCGTCCTCAAGGCCTTACAGCGGATAGCTGATGACCTCGCTCACAAAAAGGTGGTGCTCGGAGATATCTGGGATGTTGAGGGAAAGCGTTCGTACCTCGATCGCCTGGAAAACGAAGGTCTCCTACCGACGGCTTTTCATAGCCTGAGCAAATCGAAAACGGGCTTTCCGCCACCGAAATCACCGCCACCATCGCCACGGCCGACGCCGGCGCCGCCTCCTACGCGTCGTGTCACTCTAATTCCGAAGACCGACTACGGGGTAGCTTGGCCTGGACGGCTTCAGCGCCATCGGTCCATTTGGGAAGAACTACAATTCCACCTCACCCTAGCCGACCATCCAAACGCGATTTCAGCGTTGTTTCGTGTTCTGGTAGAACTGTCGATTGACAATTACATCGATCAGACAGGCTTGGTAGTAGGCGCTAACGACAAGTTGGCTTTACGCGCACTCAAGGTCGCCGAAGACCTTCACGGCAAAGGCAAGATCGATAGCAAGTACCTTGGTGAGATAAAAAAATTCCAACACGCCGACAGGCTGATTTCGGCTGATACACTGCATCGCTATATCCATTCCCCTGACTTTGCGCCATCTCCAGATCACCTAACTGCTCTTTGGGATGCGCTCGCAAACCTCATCGTTAATTCCTTGAAAGCATAGAGGTCTGCGCGCATGCGAAAGCCTATAACCGCATCCGCCTTACGTGCCTTTATGAAAACTCGGAAAGACCTTGACGTTCTTCGTATCCACTATTGCTACCAAATCGGCTCGACTTTCGTGAATCTAGCGCTGATGGAGGATACGATCATCCACGCGATGTCCATCTGTGATCGGATCAAGGTGGCCAATCTCCTCGGCCCCGACGCATCGAATTGGAACAGGTTGATCGACAAGAGGAACAAGCTCCAAAGTTCAACGCTCGGAAATCTGATCTCGATCCTCTCGAATCATGGCATTGCGTCGGGCGACCTAAACTATTTGAAATGGGTAAAAGTAAAGCGTGATTTCTTCGTGCACCGGTTCTTTCACCATGGCGGCTGGCCTGGAGATCTCGCCGATGAAGAGATCGACGCTCTCTGCCGCAAGCTGCTCTATCTGGAGGCTATCTTTGTCAGGGCGAGTCATCGGATTTGGCGGATTTTTGGACGCGCCAATTTGATGGAGTACCAAGACTTAGGGGAAGAGGGTGTATTGATGATAAATCTCGATCTCGACTTGCTTGGGGGTGAGGACGATAGACATGGCGGGTGATGTCAGCCGTGTCGTGGGCTGTCGTCCGGCGCGCGCCATAGATTTCAGAAGCCCCTCGGCAAACCGGGTCCGGCCCTCTAATATCGCGCGGCATGACTGACAAGGTTTCAGCCGCTTATCTGGCGCTGGCCGGCGAACTCGCCGAGCGGGCGGGCGCGATCATCCGCCGCCATTTCCGCCAGAAGATCGCGGTCGAGCAGAAGCCCGACCGCACCCCCGTCACCCTGGCCGACCGCGAGGCGGAAACGGCGATGCGCGAGCTGATCGAGTCGCATTATCCCGCGCACGGCATCTGGGGCGAGGAATTCGGGCGGGTGCGGCAAGAGGCGGATTACACCTGGGTGCTCGACCCGATCGACGGCACCAAATCCTTCATCGCCGGCGTGCCGCTGTTCGGCACGCTGATCGCGCTCGCCTTCAAGGGCAAGCCGGTGCTGGGCGTGATCGACCAGCCGATCTCGCGCGAGCGCTGGGTGGGCGCCATCGGCCACGAGACCAAGATGAACGGCAAGAAGGTCGAGACCCGCGCCTGCGGAGCTTTGAGCGAGGCCACGCTGTTCGCCAGCTCGCCCGACATGTTCGAAGGCGCCGCTTCTGCCGCGTTCGAGCGTTTGCGCGGCGCGGTCCGGCTCACGCGCTACGGCGCCGATTGTTACGCCTATGGGCTGCTGGCGGCGGGATTCGTCGATTTGGTGGTCGAGGCCAACATGAAGCCTTACGATTACTGCGCGCTGGTGCCGGTGGTCGAAGGCGCGGGCGGCGTCATCACCGATTGGCAGGGCAAGGCGCTGTCGCTCCATTCCGACGGGCGGGTGGCGGCAAGCGGCGATCCCCGCCTGGCCGAGGCCGCGCGCGCGAAGCTGGCGAAATGAGGCGGTTGCTCGCGCTGGTTATCGTTTCGCTGGGCGTGGCGATGTCCGCCGCCTTTGCCCAAACCTCAAGCCCGCGCCATGGGCTGGCCCTGTTCGGCGATCTCAAATACCCCGCCGATTTCTCGCATTTCGATTACGTCAATCCCGACGCCCCCAAGGGCGGCAACGTCAAATACGCCGCCATCGGCACCTTCGACAGCTTCAACCCCTTCATCCTCAAGGGCCAGCCGGCGGATGCGGTGGGCGTGATGTTCGACACGCTGATGATGCCGTCCGAGGACGAGCCCGCCTCGTCCTACGGCCTGGTCGCCGAGAGCGTCGAGGTGGCCAGCGACAAGAAATCGGTGGTCTTCAATCTGCGCCCCGAGGCGCGTTTCTGGGACGGTTCGCCGATTACGCCCGAGGACGTGGTCTGGACCTTCGACACGCTCAAGGCCAAGGGCCATCCGCGCTGGCGGCTTTATTACGCCGACGTGCTCAAGGCCGAGAAGACCGGCCCGCGCCAGGTGAAGTTCACCTTCCGCACCGGCGACAACCGCGAGCTGCCCACGATCCTCGGCGAGATGCCGGTCCTGTCCAAGGCCTATTGGAGCGCCCATGATTTCGACAAGACGACTCTCGACAAGCCGCTCGGCAGCGGGCCGTACCGCATCGATTCCTTCGAAACCGGCCGCAGCATCACCTACCGCCGCGTGCCCGATTACTGGGGCAAGGATTTGCCGGTGAATCGCGGGCGCAACAATTTCGACACCATCCGCTACGACTATTACCGCGACCAGACCGTGGCGCTCGAGGCCTTCAAGGCCGGCGCCTACGACATCCGCGCCGAGAACGTCGCCAAGAACTGGGCCATCGGCTATGACGGCCCGGCGCTGTCGGCCGGTCTGATCAAGAAGGAGCAGATCCCGAACAAGGTGCCCCAGGGCATGCAGGCCTTCGGCTTCAACACCCGGCGGGCGATCTTCGCCGACCCGCGCGTGCGCCAGGCGCTGGGCTATCTGTTCGATTTCGAATGGACCGACAAGGAGCTGTTCTACGGCGCCTATATCCGCACCGAGAGCTATTTCTCGAATTCCGACCTGGCCTCCTCGGGCCTGCCCGGGCCGG
Source organism: uncultured Alphaproteobacteria bacterium (assembly GCA_963810055.1). Classification (GTDB taxonomy): domain Bacteria; phylum Pseudomonadota; class Alphaproteobacteria; order ATCC43930; family CGMCC-115725; genus REEB95. Next base: position 77,366 of record CAWEME010000004.1, read on the forward strand.
ACGAGATCAAGATCCTGGACAAGTACCGCGGCCAGGTTCCGGACGCGGTCTTCACCCAAATCTACGCGCCGCCCAAGACCGACGGCTCGGGCGACATCCGCGACAATCTGCGCGCGGCGCTCGCTCTTCTGGCCCAGGCCGGCTGGAACGTGAAGGACGGGCAGCTGGTCAACGCCAGGGGCGAGACCTTCCGCTTCGAATTCCTGCTCGATCAGCCGGAATTCGAGCGCGTGGTGCTGCCCTTCACCCAGAACCTGGCGCGCATCGGCATTTCCGCCAATGTCCGCACCATCGATCCGGCGCAATACGAGAACCGCATGCAGAATTTCGATTTCGACATGACCGTGGTGTTCTATCCCGAATCGCTGTCGCCCGGGAACGAGCAGCGCGATTACTGGACCGCGGCGTCGGGCAAGTCGGTGGGCGGGCTCAATTTGATGGGCATCGACAGCCCGGCGGTGGACGATCTGGTCTCTCTGGTGATCGGCGCGCCCGACCGGTCAAGCCTGGTGACCCGGACGCGCGCGCTCGACCGCGTGCTGCTCGAAGGCTATTACGTCATTCCCAACTGGCACTTGAATTATTTCCGGGTCGCGCACTGGGACAAGTTCGGGCGGCCGCCGGTCAATCCGCCCTATGGGCTGGCGCTCGACACCTGGTGGGTGGATCCGGCCAAGGCAGCCGCGCTCGACGCCAAGCGTCCGCAGCGCTAAGACCCTGCCATGCTCGCCTATGCCCTGCGCCGCGTCCTGCTGATCGTCCCGACGCTGTTCGCCATCATCCTGGTGAATTTCATCATCGTCCAGGCGGCGCCGGGCGGGCCGGTGGACCAGCTCATCGCCCAGTTGCGCGGCACCGGCGCGGGCGCGCTCGAACGGGTGACAGGCGGCGGCGGCGAGACCTCGGCGACCGCGACCTCGGCCGCCCAGGCCGCCGGCCAGTCGCGCGCCGCGCGCGGCCTCGATCCCGAATTCGTCGCCGAGCTCAACAAGCTCTACGGCTTCGACCAGCCGGCGCCGCAGCGTTTCTGGCTGATGATCAAGAACTATCTCACCTTCAATTTCGGCGACAGCTTCTACCAGGACCGCCCGGTGATCAGCCTGATCGCCGACAAGCTGCCGGTTTCGATCTCGCTCGGGCTGTGGACCACCTTCCTGATCTATCTCATCTCCATCCCGCTCGGCATCCGCAAGGCGGTGAAGGACGGCAGCGCCTTCGACGTCTGGACCAGCGGCGTCATCATCGTGGGCTACGCCGTGCCCGCCTTCCTCTTCGCCGTGCTGCTGATCGTGATCTTCGCCGGCGGCAGCTATCTCTCCTGGTTCCCGTTGCGCGGGCTGGTTTCCGACGACTGGTCGAGCCTCGCCTGGCCCGAACGCATCCTCGACTATCTCTGGCACATCGCCTTGCCGATCCTGTCGCTGGTGATCGGCAGCTTCGCCGGCCTGACCATGCTGACCAAGAACTGCTTCCTGGAGGAGATCAACAAGCAATACGTGGTGACGGCGCGCGCCAAGGGCCTGTCGGAAGCCCGCGTGCTCTACGGCCACGTCTTCCGCAACGCCATGCTGCTGGTGATCGCCGGGTTTCCGGCGGCCTTCGTCTCGATCCTGTTCACCGGCGCGTTGCTGGTCGAGGTGATTTTCTCCCTCGACGGGCTGGGCCTGCTGGGTTTCCAGGCGGCGATCGGGCGCGATTACCCGATCATGTTCGCCACGCTCTACATCTACACCCTGGTGGGATTGGTGCTGAAACTGGTGAGCGATCTGACCTACATGCTGGTCGATCCGCGCATCGATTTCGGGACGCGCGGCACATGACGCTGCAAACCGTTTCCGCTGTGCCGCGCCCGCGACTGTCGCCCCTGACGCGAAGGCGGCTGGCGAATTTCCGCGCCAACCGGCGCGGCTTCTGGTCGTTGTGGATTTTCCTGGTGCTGTTCGGGCTCTCCCTGTTCGCCGAATTCATCGCCAACGACCGGCCGCTGATCGTGTCCTATCAGGGCCACTGGTATTTCCCCGTGGTCGCCGACTACACCGAGCGGAATTTCGGCGGCGATTTGCCGATCGCGGCCGATTACCGCGACAAGACCGTGGCCGGCCGCATCGAGGCGGGGGGCTGGATGCTCTGGCCGCCCATTCCCTTCAGCTACCGCACCATCAATTTCGATCTCCACCAGGCGGTGCCGTCGCCGCCGAGCAAGGCCGATTGGCTCGGCACCGACGACCAGGGGCGCGACGTGCTGGCGCGCCTCATCTACGGCTTCCGTTTGTCGGTGCTGTTCGGGCTGACGCTCACGGTTACGAGCTCGGTCATCGGCGTCGCCGCCGGCGCGGTGCAAGGCTATTACGGCGGGCTGGTCGATCTGGGCTTCCAGCGTTTCCTCGAGATCTGGTCGGGCTTGCCCATGCTCTATCTGCTCATCATCCTGTCGAGCCTGATCGAGCCCAATTTCTGGTGGCTCCTCGGGATCATGCTGCTGTTCTCCTGGATGTCGCTGGTCGATCTGGTGCGCGCCGAATTCCTGCGCGCGCGCAATTTCGATTACGTGCGCGCGGCGCGCGCCTTGGGCGTTTCCAACCCGGTCATCATCTGGCGGCACGTGCTCCCCAACGCCATGGTGGCGACGCTCACCTTCCTGCCTTTCATCCTCAACGGCTCGATCACCACCCTGACCTCGCTCGATTTCTTGGGATTCGGCCTGCCGCCGGGCTCGCCTTCGCTCGGCGAGCTCCTGGCCGAGGGCAAGGCCAATCTCCAGGCGCCCTGGCTGGGCTTGACCGCCTTCTTCTTCCTCGCCTTGATGCTGAGCCTGCTGATCTTCGTCGGCGAGGCGGTGCGCGACGCGTTCGATCCGCGAAAGACAAGGTAAGCATGGCCCTGCTGGAATTGCGCGACCTGTCCGTGAACTTCGCCATGCCGGGCCAGACCGTCGCGGCGGTGAAAAGCGTGTCTTTCGCGCTCGACAAGGGCGAGACCGTGGCGCTGGTCGGCGAATCGGGTTCGGGCAAGTCGGTCACCGCGCTGTCGATCCTCCAGCTGCTGCCTTATCCGCTGGCGAGCCACGGGAAGGGCAGCAGCATCCGGTTCGACGGCCAGGAACTGGTCGGCGCCAAGGAGAAGCTGTTGCAGCGCATCCGCGGCGGCCGCATCGCCATGGTGTTCCAGGAGCCGATGACCTCGCTCAACCCGTTGCACACCATCGAGAAGCAGATCGCCGAAACCCTCACCCTGCACAAGGGGCTGCGCGGCCCGGAAGCGCGGGCGCGCACGGTCGAGCTCTTGAAGCTGGTCGGGCTGGCCGAGGCCGAAAGCCGGCTCGACGCCTATCCGCACCAGCTTTCGGGCGGGCAGCGCCAGCGCGTCATGATCGCCATGGCGCTCGCCAACGAGCCCGACATCTTGATCGCCGACGAGCCCACCACCGCACTCGACGTCACCATCCAGGCGCAGATCCTGAAGCTGTTGAAGGATTTGCAGCGCCGCTTCGGCATGGCGCTGCTGCTCATCACCCACGATCTGACCATCGTCCGCAAAATGGCCGACCGCGTGCTGATGATGACGCAAGGCGCGATCGTCGAGCAGGGCGCGACCCGGGACATCTTCGAGCGCCCGCAGCATCCCTATACCAAGCATCTGCTCGCGGCGATGCCGCATGGCCAGCCTTCGGCCAAGTCCCCGCGCCCGCCGGTGCTGCTCGAAGCCGAGGATCTGCGCGTCTGGTTCCCGGTCAAGACCGGGCTGTGGCGCCGCACCACCGGCCACATCAAGGCGGTGGACGGGGTCGATCTGTCTTTGCGCGAAGGCGAGACGCTGGGCGTGGTCGGGGAATCGGGTTCGGGCAAAACCACGCTCGGCCTGGCCTTGCTGCGGCTCCAGGAAAGCCGGGGCGCCATCCGCTACGGCGGCCGGGACATCGCGGCGCTCGGCTCGGGCGCGATGCGGCCGTTGCGGCGCGAGCTCCAGATCGTGTTCCAGGATCCTTTCGCCAGCCTTTCGCCCCGGCTTTCTCTCGCCCAGATCGTCGAGGAGGGGCTGAAGGTGCACAAGCTCGGCGGCGACGCGGCGGGCAGACGGAAACTCATTGAAGAGTCACTCGCCGAACTCGGCCTCGATCCCGCCTCGGCCGACCGCTATCCGCATGAATTCTCCGGCGGGCAGCGCCAGCGCATCGCGCTCGCCCGCGCCATGGTGCTGAAGCCGCGTTTGATCGTGCTCGACGAGCCGACCTCGGCGCTCGACATGTCGGTGCAGACCCAGATCGTGGAACTGCTCCGCGAGCTTCAGCAACGCCACGGCATTGCCTATCTGTTCATCAGCCACGATCTGCGCGTGGTGCGCGCGCTCGCCCATGAGGTGCTGGTGCTGAAGGACGGCAAGGCGGTCGAGCGCGGTCCGGCGAAGCAGATCTTCGACGCGCCGCAGCAGCCCTATACCAAGGCGCTGATGGCCGCCGCCTTCGACATCGAAACCGTCGAGGCCGGGGCGTAGAATGGCTCGGCCGAATGAAAGAGGGAAACCGTCATGCCGATTTTGAACCGCCGCGCCGTCATCATCGGGGCCGCCGCCGCCGCGCTTGGCCCTTGGGGCCAGGCTTTTGCGCAAGGCGCGCCGGTCCATCTGCCGTTCATCACCCATGCGGCCTTCTTCTCGAAGGAAACCCAGCAAAGCGTGCCGCTCGATCCGCAGGTTTTCGTCAAGGACGGCAACGCCAAGGCCGAGACCGGACCGCAAGGCATCCAGCACATCGACGGCTTCCGGCCGGCGCATATATCATCGGACCCGCCCGCCACGCCGGTGTTTTCGGCGCAGGGCCAGCCCTTGGGGTTTTCGCTCGGCCAATGGCTCGGCGCCAGCGGCGCCGTGACCCTGCGACCGCGCGGCGCGGGCGCCATTGTGCGGGTGCGTCTGACCGGCCTGGTGCCGAACGGCGTCTACAGCCTGTTCGAGAACCACTTCGATCAGCAGCCCGTCGGCTTCACCCCGTTGGACGGCAGCGGCAAGCGCAACTCGTTCACCGCCAAGGCCGACGGCAGCGGAGCCATGACCGTGCATGCGCCTCAGATGCTCACCGGCGTCAATGCCGTCCTGCTGGTTTACCACAGCGACCGTCAGACCCACGGCGTTTCGCGGGGCGAGATCGGCGTCAACGCCCACCATCAGCTGATCGCCAAGCTGCCTTAGTCAGCCCTCGAGCTTCCAGCGCTTCATCACCTTGCGCGTGGCGGCGTAATCCGGGTGGTCGATTGTCCAGCCGTGGCGCAGATAGGCTTTCGCCGTGAGCCGGTTGCCGTAGAAGCCCAGGAACAGGTCGATCAGGATGAAGACCGCGGCCAGGATCACGCCGGCGTAATTCTTGGCCTGCTCGCCGAGGAAGGTGCCGAGCACGAACCAGAGCAGCAGCAACGCCAGCATCATGGCGCCCCATTGATGCAGCTTGCGCAGGAACAGCGGAATCCCCAAGAGCGGCGACAGCACGAACAAATCCCAGGCGAATCCCACCCGGATCCATTTGAGCTTGCCGCCGCCGGGCGGCTTCAGCCCGATTCGCGCCGCCGGCGCCTCGCTCGGGCCCCGCGGCGCGCGTTTTTTCCGCCCCAATCTCATGGCTTGGGCCTCATCGCCATGCTTCGACTCGGGCCGAATCGGCCCCAGCTTCGGCCCTTGACCGCGAAACCATGCCCGGCAAGACCCCTCTCCCCAAAACCCCTCGAAGTCGGATGACCAACGAGTTGCGCCCCCGATTCGCCGCCGCCGCCCCGCAGGCCGGGGTTGCGCGCCGCCCCCGCGCCCGCCACCATGGGGCGAGGCCGACGGGAGACGAGAATAGCCGATGGCGGACTTCACCATCTATATCGCCAACAAGAACTACTCCTCCTGGTCGCTGCGCGCCTGGTTGATGCTGAAACGCGCGGGCGTGACCTTCCGCGAGGTGATGATCCCGCTGCGCCAGCCCGACACCCGCACCGAGATCATGCGCCATTCGCCCTCGGGCAAGGTCCCGGCCTTGACGCACGGCAAGATCGTAATCTGGGAATCGCTCGCCATCGGCGAATACCTGCACGAGCGGTTTCCGGCGAAGAAGCTGTGGCCGAGTTCGATCCACGCCCGCGCCACGGCGCGGGCGGTGAGCGCCGAGATGCATGCCGGGTTCTTGAATCTGCGCCGGCACCTGCCGATGAACATGCGCGGCTTCTTTCCCAAACGCGGCCTGACGCCCGAGGCCCAGGCCGACATCAACCGCATCACCGCGCTGTGGCGCGACTGCCGCAAGCGCTTCCGCGCCAAGGGCGGCTTTTTGTTCGGTTCCTTCTCGATCGCCGACGCCATGTACGCGCCGGTGGTGAGCCGCTTGCGCACCTACGCGGTCGAGCTGGACGACGAGGCCGCTTCCTATTGCGAAGCGGTCGAGACCTGGCCGGCCTATCAGGAATGGCTGGCATCGGCCAAGAACGAGCCGATGATCATCGAGGAATACGAGTTCTAGCGTTTTAGCGCTTGAGCGCCTGGATGCCCGGCAGATCGCGGCCTTCGAGCCATTCGAGAAAGGCGCCGCCCGCGGCCGAGACATAGGAAAGCTTTCCGTTAACGTCCGCCATCTTCAGCGCCGCCACCGTGTCGCCGCCGCCGGCGACGCTCAGCAGCTTTCCGGCCTGGGTGAGCTCGGCGGCCTGCCGCGCGACGGCGGTCGTGCCCTGGTCGAAGGGCTTGGTCTCGAAGGCGCCGAGCGGCCCGTTCCACACCAGCGTGCGGCAGGATGCCAGCTTTTCGGCGATGAGCGCCGCCGTCTTCGGGCCGATGTCGAGGATCATGGCATCCTCCGGCACCCGGCCGACGGCCACGGTTTGGACCGCGACGCCCGGCTTCAATTCCTTCGCCGTCACCGCGTCGACCGGCAGGACCAGCTCGCAGCCGGCCTGCTCCGCCTCGCCGCGCAATTTCCGCGCCCCTTCGAGCAGGTCGCGCTCGACCAGCGATTTCCCGACGCCGCGCCCTTCGGCCAGCAGCAGGGTGTTGGCCATGGCGCCGCCGATGATCAGGATCTGCACCTTGGCGGCGAGGAAATGCAGCATGGCGAGCTTGGTCGAAACCTTGGCGCCGCCGACGATGGCCGCCACCGGGTGTTGCGGATGTTCGAGCGCGGATGAGAGCGCCTTCAGCTCCGCCTCCATCAGCCGCCCGGCATAGGCCGGCAGCAGATGCGCCACCGCCTCGACCGAGGCATGGGCGCGGTGGGCGCAGGAGAAGGCGTCGTCGACATAGACGTCGGCGAGCGACGCGAGATCCTTGGCGAAGCCCGGATCGTTCGCTTCCTCCTCCTTGTGGAAGCGGAGATTTTCCAGGAGCGCGATCTCGCCCGGCTTCAGCCCGTCGACCGCCGCCTTGGCCCGGGGCCCGATGCAATCCTCGGCGAACACGACGTGGCGCCGTTGCAGCGCCTCGGACAGCGGCTGGGCGATCGGTTTCAGCGAGAGCGCCGGATCGGGCTTGCCGTTGGGCCGGCCGAAATGCGAGATGACCACGACCCGCGCGCCCTTCTCCGCCAGTTCGCGGATGGTGGGGGCGAGCCGGGCGATCCGCGTCTGGTCGGCGACGCGGCCGTCCTTCACCGGCACGTTGAGATCGGCGCGGACGAGAACCCGCTTGCCCTTGGCATCGAGGTCGTCGAGGGTCAGGAATCGGGGCATGGGGATGAGTGGCGGGGTCTTTCGGAATGGGCCAGAATCGGGGCGGGACGAATGACCGGGGCAAGATGGTTTTGCCGGCCCGAATGGTCAAGCGCTAATGCAACATTCCGGTCATCAGGCGGAATCGGCGCCTTCGCCCTGGGTCGAGCGGTTCGCCGCCTTGATCCGGCCGGGCGGGCTTGTGCTCGATTTGGCGGCGGGGTCGGGGCGGCACACCGCCCTGCTGCTGGCCCGGGGGCTCAGGGTCACCGCCGTCGACCGCGACGCGGCGGAGCTGCGGGCCGCTTTCGGCGCCAATCCGGCCTGCCGCGTGGTCGAGCTCGACCTCGAAGACGGCGGGCCCTGGCGGCTGGGGCAAGGTTATGACGGCATCGTGGTGACGAATTACCTCCACCGCCCCTTGCTGCCCTTGCTCGCCGCGGCACTGGCGCCCGGCGGCGTGCTGATCTACGAGACCTTCATGCGCGGCCAGGAGAGGTTCGGCAAGCCGAGCAACCCGGATTTCCTGCTTGATCCTGGCGAATTGCGCCAGGCCTATGCCGGAACGCTGGAGGTGATCGCTTTTGAGGAGGGCGTGTTCCAAGAGCCGCGCCCGGCTTCCTTGCAGCGCATCGCGGCGCGAAAGGGTCTATAATCCGCCCACAAGGGGCGAAAGGGAGGCAAGAATGGCGATGAAATGCAATGTCGGCTGGCATGACCGGGTGACCCGGATCGTCATCGGCCTGGCGATCATCGTCGCGATTTTCCTCTGGCAGGTGGATCCGCGCTGGCTTGCGCTGATCGGCGTGATCCCGATCCTGACCGCGATCGGCGGCTGGTGTCCGGTCTACGAAATCCTGGGCATGACCACCGACACCACGGAAACCCCCGAAGACTAGCTATTCGCCGCCGGTTTTCTGCGCATAGCGGCCGTCCGGCAGCCGCCCGACGTCGCCCCGAATCGCATCCAGCGCTTGCGTGACGTCGCGGCCGTCGCGGCTGCCGGTCAGCGCCATCAATTCGCGGAAGAACTTCGGACCGCCGCGCAGCGCCGCGGCGACGGTCAGCGGTTTCGCCGGCGCGGCGTCGAGTTGCGGCGGAACCGGGACCTTGTAGCGCAAATCGTTCCGCCACCCCGGCGGCAGCGTCAGGTCGAATCCCGCCTTCGCGCCGGTCAGCTTGCCGCGCAGCGACGGATCGATCGGTACCGCGCGGAAACCGGAAGCCACGACCAGGTCGCGGTCGGGCTGGAAGCGCGTCGCCAGCGCCCATTCCATCTGCCGGTCGGAAAAGACGTCGATGTCGTCGTCGACGACGAAGACGTTTTTCACCTCGCCGGTCGAGGCGAAAGCCGCGGCGATGGCGTTGCGCGCCTCGCCCGGGAAATGCGGGCGCATCGACAGGCGTGCATTGAACACCCCGGTTCCGCCCGGCGGACAATGGAGCGCGACCGGCTCCCGGATCGCCGTCTCGAGCGCCGCCCAGACGGCGCTTTCCGTCTTCACCGCATTCAAATGCGCCGTGTCGGTGGCGTCGAGAAAGCGCCCGCCGATGGTAAGCGTTTGCAGCAGGGCGTCGCGGCGTTTGGTGATGGCGGTCAGATGAAAGACCGGATTGGTCTTCATGACGCCGTAGGTGCCGGCGAATTCCCCGTAAGGCGCCTCTTTCTCGTACCAGCCGCGCGGATCGAGATGGCCTTCGAGGACGATCTCGGCATCGGCGGGCGCCATCGCATCGATGGTCACGCAGCGCACCAGCGGCACGGCGGATTGGCGCAGCCCGCCCATCAAGGCGATCTCGTCGTCGATGGGCACGCCCATGACGGCGCACAGCGAGTCGGCCGGGTGGGCGCCGAGCATGATCGCCATCGGCATCGGCTTGCCCGCCGCCACGTAGGCGGCGAACATGGTGCGGCAGTCGCTCGGCGCCGTGAGGTCGATGCCCGCCTCCGACTTGCCGCGGATCATCAGGCGGCGATAACCGACGTTGCGGTGCCGCCGGTCGATGCCGACCGTGATGTCGATGCCGCCCAGATAGATGCCGCCGTCATCGGCGTGCTGCAAATGCGCCGGCAATTTCATGAAGTCGGCCTCGGCGCCCGTGAGGATGACTTGATGGACCGGCGCCGCCGCGCTCGTCACCTCGACCGGCGGCACCGGCGGCCCGGCAGCGCTTGACGACCTCCGGGAGCAAGGCCTCGGCGGAGACGCCCAGCCCCAGCGCCAGGCGGCGGCGGCTGGCGACGACGTTGCCGGCGATTTGGGCGCGCTCCGGACCGGCCGCCCTGAACAGGACCGCTTTTGGGTTGCCGTCCAGATGCGAGGCGAGATCGGCCAAATCGACCGGTTGGGCGATGTCGTCGAGTTCATTCCGGGCGCGCAAACCCTCGACGAAATTCCTGAGGCGGAACGCCTCGAAATCGATGGTCGTGCCCTTGCCGGCAAGCGGCGTGTGGATCATGGGAAAAGCTCCTTCGCTGCGTCTTCATCGCCGTCCGGGTGCGGAGTCTGGTCCAACGGAGCCCTAACACCCGCTATAATTATACGCGGGAGGCTGGCGGTATCCCTTTTACCGCTCCAACGCCCTGGTCGGGGGAGATTCATGAAAATCCCGGTGAAGCCGCTTATCCTGGCCCTGGTGGCGCTGTTCGCCGCCGCAGCCCTGGCCTTGGGGCAGGCATCCGGGCCGCGCGACATAACCGGCAAATGGGTCATGGAACTCGGGCCCGGCTGCGCAGGGCCGATCGACATCGGCCCGGCCCAAAATGCGGCGGGCGCCAATTGGACCGCCGTCTTGACCGCGACCTGTGATAATCTGCCGAGAACGGGGCGCTATTCGATCTGGGCGGATGCCAATGGCACCTACCATTTCAGCGGGACGGTCACCTTCGGCGATGCGAGCGTGGTCAAGAGCTACTTCGACATGTATTGGACGCGCGACGGCAAGGCCCTGGCCGGGGCGGGCGGAAACGGCGGCGGCCATGTCATGCACAAGTGACTCATGGAGGCGGCGATGAAAAACTTATCCAGGCTTGCCGGCGCGGTGGCCGCGGCGGCGCTGCTGCTGGCCGCGGCGCAGAATGCGCCGGCCCAGAGCATGAATGGCGGCAGCCCGACCATGGGCAGCGGCGGCGTCGACACCGTCGGCATCCAGGGCAACAGCTCGGTCGGGGCCACCGGCCTCGGCGCCACCAGCAACAGCGCGCAGACCAGCGGCCAGGTCGGCGCCAGCCAGTACCAGTACAACAACAGCGGGCCGGGCTTCAGTTCGGGCGATTACGGCAGCGCGGGGTTAAGCGGCTCGACCGGCACCGCCGGCTATGGCGGCGGCGGCGTGGCCGGAAGCCTGCACTGAGCTAGGCCTAATCCCCCCAGACCAGAAACAGCCCGATGTCGCCCGGCATGCCGCCGGGAAAATCGAGCACCCGGGCGATCAGATGAAAGCCGCGCGGCTTCAAGTCGCGTTCCCAGCGCAGGTAAATCTCGGCCGCCTCGCCGCGCAGGGTTTCGGGCCAGCCCGGCAGCGGCGCGTTGATCTCGCGGCCGCCGTCGCTGGTCAACCCGCTGGGGAAGCGCAGCAGCAGGAATTCCTTGGCGCCATGCTCCGCCGCCTCGCGGGCGCTCTGCAACAGAATTTGCCAGGCGTCGTCGTCGATATGCTCGTTCACCAATTCCTTGACGTGGGCGCGCCTTCGTTCCGCCGCCTCGCGGCCGGCGGCGCTTTCGCGCGCGGCTTGGGCGTTCTTGAAGTCGCCGACCAGCCCGCGGAAATCGGCCACGGTGAAGCCGGTTTCGGCGGGCGCGACGCGGCCCGCGCCCGGCGCGCGCGCGGTTGACTTGTCTCCGTTCGTCTGGAAATGCCGGTCGATCCCGGTGAGCATGCCGGTGAACAGTCCATAAATGCCGGCGGCTTCCGCCTTTTCGGACGATGGCGTCGCCTCGGCTATCTCCGCCACGACCGGCAGGAGATTGGCGCGGCTGACAATCCCCACGATCCGCCCGTTTTGCACCACCGGCACGCGTTTGATGCCATATTGCATCAGCAGACGGGCGATGGTGCCCGCATCGGTGTCGTCGCCGACGGTGATGACCGGGCTCGACATGATGTCGCGTGCGCGGCGGACCGGCGCGCGCAGGCTCGCCATGAAATCGGGACTGAGCTCCTCGCCCTCCGCCAGCAGCGTCAGCCACCAATCGCGCCGCGCCACGCGATCGGGCTGGCTGCGGCCGATTATGTCGCCCTCGCTGACAATGCCCACCGGCGCGCCGCCGGCATCGACGATCGGCAGCGCGCTGATATGGTGTTCGAGCAGCAGGCGCGCGATCTCGGCCGTCGGCGTGTCGGGCGAAGCGGTCACCACGGTCTTGGTCATGATATCGCGGGCCAACACCGCCGGCATGGTAAAATCCTCGCAGGCTCACGGCACGCCGCCATTCTGGCGACGGATTTTCCGTTTCCACAAGAGGCGGCAACGCAACCCTGCGCCGATACGCAAGCGCGCTTGGGTGCAGGGAAGCGCTAAGATAAGGCCGGACACAGCTCGTTCGCCGCGCGATCGCAGAGACAAACCCGATTGCGCCCGCCGGTCTTCGCTTCATAGAGGGCGATGTCGGCGCGCTTCAAAAACGTCCTTAAGCCAACGTCCGAACCGAGATACTGCGCGACGCCGAAGCTCGCCGTCATCCGGAATTCCCGGCCGTCCCGCCAGATCGGCAACAGGCTCAAAGCCTCGCGGATGCGCTCGGCGGCGCGCGCCGCGCCGTCGATGTCGGTCTCGGTGACCAGAATGGCGAACTCATCGCCGCCGATGCGCGCGGCACGGTCCATCGGCCGCAATTGATCGCGGCAGATATTCGCGAAAGCGACGATTGCCTGGTCGCCCGCGTCATGACCATAGGCATCGTTGATCCGCTTGAAGCGGTCCAAATCGGCCACGATCAGCGAAAGCGGCCGTCCGTAGCGGGTCGACCGCGCTATTTCGCCTTCGGCCGTCGCCATGAACTTGCGGCGATTGTCGAGCCCGGTCAGTTCGTCGGTCGAGGCAAGCCGGCCGAGGCGTTCTTCCAGCCGCTTCTGCTCGGTTATGTCGCGCTCGATGGAGGCGAAATATTCCACCTCTCCCGACCGTCCCCGAAGCGGGATGATGTTGAGGTCCACCCAGAACGGATGGCCGTCCTTGGCGTAATTCAGCAATTGCGCCCGAACCGGCTTGCGCGCGGCCAGCGCCTCGTGAATTCTGGCTTTGGCGCCGGGATCGCTGCTCGGCCCTTGCAGCAGGTTCGGGCTCTTGCCGATCACTTCGTTCAATGGGTAACCGCTGTGATGGGTAAAGGCTTCGTTGGCGTAAACGATCTTCTGGCTCGAGCCGTTGGCGTCACCCGCGGTCGTGATGACGACGATGTCGCTGATATTGTCGAGGATTTGCTTGAAGAGATTTTCGACGTCGACTTGTGCGGCAGGCATGTTTCCTCGGCCGTCTCGCCATGGCTCCGGGGTTAAATTTCGCAAAGATTGATTAAAAAAGCGTGATTCCGCTTCCGCCCTTCTATTCGGCGGCTTCGTGGCCCGGCTTGGAAGCGCGCTTGGGCGCGGCGAAGGGCCGGTCGTGGGTCAGCGCCGGAATGGCGCGGCGCGCCTCGGCGATTTTGGCCGGATCGATCGCCGCCAGGATGAAGCCGGGGCCGTCCTGGGATTCGGCCAGGATCTCGCCCCAGGGCGAGACGATCAGGCTGTGGCCGTAAGTCCGCCTGCCGCCGCCATGCTCGCCGCTTTGCGCCGGGGCGAAGACGAAGCAGCCGGTCTCGATGGCGCGGGCGCGCAGCAGCACGTGCCAATGCGCCTGGCCGGTGGGCACGGTGAAGGCCGAGGGCACGGACAGGAAATCCGCCCCGGCCTTGGCGAGCGCGCGATAGAGCTGCGGGAAACGCAGATCGTAGCACACGCTCATGCCGAGCACGCCCCAGGGCAGCTCGGCCAGCGCGGCCCGGTCGCCGGCGCGGTAGGTCTTGGATTCGCGGTGGCTTTCGCCGGTCTGGAGATCGACGTCGAACATGTGGATCTTGTCGTAACGCTGGACGATCTCGCCCGAGGGCGCGATGAGGAAGGAGCGGTTGGACAGAAGCGCCGCGCCCGGGTCGCGCAGCACCGCCGATCCCAGCAGCAGCCACGCCCCGGTTTCGCGCGCCAGTTCGCGGAACGCGGCCAGCATCAAATGCGCGCTTTCGGGCTTGGCCTTGTCCAAGGCGAGATCGCGCTTGGGCTCGATCATGTCGCTCACTTCGGGCGTCAGGATGAAATCCGCGCCCTGGCCGCGCGCGCGGCGGACGAGATCCGAGGCGGCCGCGATATTGGCCGCGATCTCGGGGCCGGAAGTGAGTTGGATGCAGGCGGCCCGGAAAACCTTGCTCATGGCCCCCCGCTCATATGTTGAGGCCCAGAAGCGCGTCGAGCTTGCCTTCCCGGTCGAGCGCCGCCAGCTCGTCGGAGCCGCCGATGTGTTGGCCGTCGATGAAGATCTGCGGCACGGTCTGGCGGCCGCCCGAACGCGCCATCATCTCGTCACGCTTGGCGGTGTCGGCCATGACGTCGATATCGGTGTAGTCCACGCCCTTCTTGGCCAGAAGACTGCGCGCCCGCGCGCAATAAGGGCAGAACATGGTGGTGTAAAGCTCGACCTTGGCCATGATCGTCATTATTTGGGCGAAACCCGCCCGCAAATCAATGATTCCGGTTCAGTTCCCGGGACGCGCCGTGCGCGCCAGGGTCAGCACCTCGACCCGCGCCGCCCCGGCCGCGAGCAGCGCGCGGGCGCATTCCGCCGCAGTGGCGCCGGTGGTGAGCACGTCGTCGACCAGCAGCACGCGCAAGCCCGCGACGCTGCGGCCCGGCTTCACCGCGAAGGCGCCGGCGACGTTGCGCTGGCGCTCGGCGCGGCTTTGCCGGCCCTGCGACGGGGTGGCGCGGCGGCGCAACAGCCAGTCGGCGCCCACCTTGATGCCGCTCGCGCGGCCGACCGCATGGGCCAGCACCGCCGCCTGGTTGTAGCGGCGCGTAAACAGCCGCGTCCAATGCAAGGGCACCGGGACGATCAAATCGGCTTCGGCGAGCAGGACGGCGCCGGCGCGGCGCATGAACTGGCCCAGCGCCGGCGCAAGCTGCAGCTTGTCGCCGTGCTTGAAGGCCAAGACCAGCGGCCGGCTTTCCTCGTCGTAGCGCATGGCCGAACGCGCCCGGGCAAAGGGCGGCTGGTCGCGCGCGCACAAGGCGCAGAGCGTGCCCTGGCCGAGATCGAGATCGAAGGGCAGGCCGCAGCTGTCGCAACAGGAAGCGCCGATGAAGCCGATCTTGTTCCAGCACGGGGCGCAGAGCGCGCCCTGGTCGCTCACCGCCTCGCCGCATCTGAGGCAGCGCGGCGGCAGCAGCAAATCCAGAAGCGCGCCGCCGAGGCGGCGCAGGCGGAGCACGGATGCTGGTTCCGGCATGGGCTCATGACAGGCGCTCAGCCCCGCCCTTGTCAATTGGATCGCGCGGCGGCGATAGTGGCGGGATGGAAGAGAAATCTCCCATGCGGCTGTTCGACGCCAAGGCGCTGCGCCGCCACCGCGCGCGCGCGGCCCGGCATCCCGAGGCGCCCGATTTCCTGGTGATGGAGGCGGCGGAAACCTTGGCCGACCGGCTCGACGACGTGAAGCGGCGTTTTCCCTTGGCCCTCGATCTGGGCTGCCGCGACGGCGTGATGGCGCGCGTCTTGAAAGGCCGGGGCGGGATCGAGTGCCTGGTCTCGGCCGATCCGGCGCCGGAATTCGCAATCCTGGCACCCCGGCCATCCTTGGCCTGCGAGGCCGAGGCGCTCCCCTTCGCGCCCCGAGCCTTCGACCTGGTGCTGAGCAATCTGGTGCTGCATTGGACCAACGACCTGCCGGGCGCGCTGATCCAGCTGCGCCTGGCCTTGAAGCCGGGCGGGCTGCTGCTCGCCTCGCTGTTCGGCGGCGAGACCCTGACCGAGCTGGGACAGGCGCTGATGGAGGCCGAGCTCGAGGTCGAAGGCGGCGCCGGCCCGCGCGTCTCGCCCTTCGCCGATCTGCGCGATCTGGGCCGCCTGCTCCAGCGCGCGGGTTTCCAGGAGCCGGTGGTGGACGGCGACCGCATCGAGGTGACCTATCCCGGCCTCAAGGCCTTGATGCATGATCTCCGCGCCATGGGCGAAAGCAACGCCCTGATCGAGCGCCGCCGCGGCCTGACGCGGCGGGCGACGCTGGCGCGCGCGGGCGAAATCTACCGCGCGCGCTTTCCGGCGCCGGGCAACCGCATCCGCGCCGGCTTCCAGGTGATTTCGCTCACCGCCTGGGCGCCGGGCTGAAGGTCTTCACAGGCAGGCGTAGTAGTAGGTCTTCTGGTAGTTGTCGATGACGTCCGCGCCCTTCGGCACCATCGCCTTCCGCATGCTCTGGCAATAGAGGATCGCCACCTTGTCCGGGGTGGTGTCGCTGCCGGCCCGGATGGTGATGCCGTTCGGGTCGGAACGGAGGACGGTGAGTTCCTGCTTGTATTCCAGATTGCCGCAAGCGGCGAGCAGGAGGGGCAGCAGCAAGGCGAGGGTCAAGGCGCTTCGGGCTTTCATGGCGGCATGAGCCTAAAGCAGGTCGCGCAGCATCGCCACCAGCGGTTTGTCGGCCGGCGGCATGGCGTAGTGGCCGAGCCGGTCCTTGCGCACCCAGGCCAGTTTCTGGCCTTCGCGCGCCGCCACCAAACCCTGCCAGCGGCGGCAAACGTAAAGCAGCAGCAGGACGTGGAAATCGTCATAGCGGTGCGAGGCGAAGGCCAAGGGCGAGAGACAGGCTTCGGCGACGTCGATGCCGAGCTCCTCCTTGAGTTCGCGGATCAACGCCGATTCGGGGGTTTCGCCGGCGCCGACCTTGCCGCCGGGAAATTCCCACAAGCCCGCCATGTCCTTGCCCGCCGGCCGTTCGGCCAGCAGCACGCGGCCATCGGCGTCGATCAGCGCAACGCAGACGACGGGGACGCTCGGAAATTCAGCTCCGGTAGCCGCCATTGATGTCGATATAGCGGTGAGTCAGGTCGCAGCTCCACACCGTCCAGCGCCCCCGGCCGATGCCGAGATCGACCGCGATGCGGATGTCGCGCCCGGCCATGTGCCGCGCCACCGGCGCCTCGTCATAGCCCGGCACCGCGCCGCCCCGGGCCGCGATCCTGATGCCGCCGACCGAAATCGCCAGGCGGTCGCGGTCGGCCTTCTCGCCGGCCTTGCCCACCGCCATGACGATGCGGCCCCAATTGGCGTCGCCGGCGGCGATCGCGGTCTTGACCAAGGGCGAATTGCCGATGACCAAGCCGATGCGCTTGGCGGCCCGGTTCGAAGCCGCGCCCGAGACCGCGATGGTGATGAATTTCTGGGCGCCTTCGCCGTCGCGCACGATCTGCTGCGCGAGATCGATCAGCACTTCATCGAGCTTGCGGCGAAAATCCTTGAGCAGCGGGTCCGCGGCCGAGGTGACGCGCTGGTGCGCGGCCTTGCCCGTGGCGCACAGCAGCAGGGTGTCGCTGGTCGAGGTGTCGCCGTCGACCGTGATCGAGTTGAAGGCGCGCTCGTTGCCCTCGCCGAGCAGGGATTGCAGCGCCTTGGCCGGGATCTTCGCGTCGGTGAAGACATAAGCCAGCATGGTGCCCATGTCGGGCGCGATCATGCCCGAGCCCTTGGCGATGCCGTTGATGACGACCGGCTTGCCGCCGATGCGGGCGGTGCGCGTCGAACCCTTGGGGAAGGTGTCGGTGGTCATGATCGCCCGCGCGGCCTCTTCCCAGGGCCGGCCGATGCGCGCGCCACCGCGCCGGGGAGCGCCCCGGTGATTTTTTCATAGGGCAGCGCCTCGCCGATCACGCCGGTCGAGGACACGTAAACCTCGCGCGGATCGCAGCCGAGGAGCCTGGCCATCGCCTTGGCGGTCGCGTCGGCCGCCTTGCGTCCCGCCTTGCCGGTGAAGACGTTGGCGTTGCCCGAATTGACGACGACGGCGCGCGCCCGGGATTTCGCCGCCAGCGCCTTGCGGCACCAATCCACCGGGGCGCCGGCGGTCAATGACCGGGTGAAGACGCCGGCCACGGATGTCCCGGGATCGAGCAGCGCGACCATCAGATCGGTGCGGCTCTTGTACCGGATGCCGCAATGCGCGGTCGCCAGATTGACCCCGTTTACCGGCGGCAGAGCGGGAAAGCGCTTCGGCGCGAGCGGCGAAACCTCGGTCATGTCCGTCGCCGGCTGAATCCCGTCCGGCTCAGGGCTTGTTGATCTGGTCCGGCGCGGTCGCGGGCGACAGCACCGGCGCGCCCGGCGCCGCCGCTGCCGGAGCCTGGCCCGGCGGCGTGAGCTTGGGCGCGCCCGAGGTTTTCGGCGCCGGTCCCGCCGGGGCTCCCCCCGGCCCGGGCAGCTTGCTGCCGTCGAGCGCGAAGATTTCGACCTTGGCCTGGGTATCGAGTTCCTTGACGCGCGCGCCGATGAGGCCCTGCGCCATCTGCTGGGCGAGCCGCGGCGCCATCTGCTCGTAAGGCAGCACCTTCAAGGGCCGGCGGTCGACGACCATGATGACATGCCAGCCGTACTGGGTGTGCACCGGGGTTTGCGTGTATTCGCCCTTCTTCAGCTTGAAGGCGGCGGCGGTGAAGGCCGGGTCCATATCGCCCTGCCCGAACCAGCCGAGATCGCCGCCCGAGGCCTTGCCGGCCGGGTCGATGGTCTTCTGCTTGGCGAGGGTGGCGAAATCGGCGCCTTTCTTGAGCTGGGCGATGACGTCGTTGGCGTCGGCTTCGCTCGACAACAGGATATGGCGGGCGTTGATCTCTTCGCGGCCGGGCGCGTCCTTGGCGTATTGGTCATAGGCCGCCTGGACCTTGGCCTTGCTGATCTCCTTTTGCAGGATCGAGTTGAAATAGGCGTCCTGGATGATCTGGTCGTCGGCCAGCGTTATGCGGCGCTTGACGATGGGATCGTTGGGGACCCCGGCCTTGCGGGCGGCCTGGGAGATCACGATCATGCTCACCAGCTGATCGATCACCTGGGGATAGGCCTGCTCGAGCGTGAAGTTCTGCCGGGTTTCGGGAGACAGCGCCTGATAGGCGATGATCGCGTCCGAGCGGTGCAGCGCCTCGCCGTTGACGCGGGCCACCACCGGATCGCCGCCGCCGGAAGGCGCCGGCGCGGCCGATTGCGCCAAGGCCGGGCCGGATGCCAAGGCAAGGATCAGGCAAGCGAACATCGCGCGGCGCGCTGTCATAATCATGGAGAGTCCTTTCAACCGGGCCCGGCGAGCGGGGCCGCCGGGCGCACAGGCCGCTCATAAAGCATATCATCGCCCCCAGAACAAGCATCGGAAGGTTAAATTCGGCCGCCGGACGGGCGTTGCATTGACACTCGCATTACCTTAACACTCGCATTATATGTCCCTATCTATCGCTCATAGACGTTGCCGCGCCGCGGCGGCTTCTGGCTACCCGCCCGCCATGCTTTCGAGGTCTTAATGATCGGCGTCCTTGCCCGACGGCTTTTTGGCTCAGCCAACGATCGCTTCATCAAGGGTCTTCAGTCCATCGTTGACGAGGTCAACGGGATGGAGGCGGAGACGGCCTCGCTGTCGGACGCGGATTTGCGCGCGCGCACCGATGTCTTCAAGAAACGGATATCCGACGGCGAACCGCTCGACGAGCTGCTGCCCGAGGCCTTCGCCACGGTGCGCGAGGCGGCCAAGCGCACGCTGGGCCAGCGGCCGTTCGACGTCCAGCTGATGGGCGGCGTCGTGCTGCACCGGGGCATGATCGCCGAAATGAAGACCGGCGAAGGCAAGACGCTGGTGGCGACCTTGCCGGTTTACTTGAACGCGCTCGCCGGCAAGGGCGTGCATGTCGTCACGGTGAACGACTATCTGGCCAAGCGCGACAGCGAGTGGATGGGCCAGATCTACAAGTTCCTGGGATTGTCGGTCGGCCGCATCCTGCACGAGCTCACCGACGCCGAGCGCCGCGAGGCCTATGCCGCCGACGTGACCTACGGCACCAACAACGAATTCGGCTTCGATTACCTCCGCGACAACATGAAGTTCCGGCTCGAAGACATGGTGCAGCGGCCGTTCAGCTACGCCATCGTCGACGAAGTCGATTCGATCCTGATCGACGAGGCGCGCACGCCCCTGATCATCTCCGGCCCGGCCGAGGATTCCTCCGAGCTCTATCGCGGCGCCGACAAGCTCATCCCCAAGCTCGCGCCCGAGGATTACGAGAAGGACGAAAAGCAGCGCGCGGTGACGCTCACCGAAGCGGGCGTGGAGAAACTCGAATCCCTGTTGCGCGAATCCGGGCTGATGAAGACCGGCACGCTTTACGACATCAACAACCTGGCGCTGGTGCACCACACCAATCAGGCGCTCCGGGCGCACAAGCTCTTCGCCCGCGACACCGATTACATCGTGCGCGACGGCAAGGTCGTCATCATCGACGAGTTCACCGGCCGCATGATGGAAGGCCGCCGCTATTCCGAGGGCCTGCACCAGGCGCTCGAGGCCAAGGAAGGCGTCAACGTCCAGAACGAGAACCAGACGCTGGCCTCGATCACCTTCCAGAATTATTTCCGCCTTTACCCCAAGCTGGCCGGCATGACCGGCACGGCGATGACCGAAGTCGGCCGAGTTCTCGGACATCTACAAGCTCGACGTCATCGAGATTCCGACCAACGAGCCCTGCATCCGCAAGGATTCCGACGACGAGGTCTATCGCACCGCGCGCGAGAAATACGAATCCATCCTGAAGCAGGTGATGGAATGCCAGGCGCGCAAGCAGCCGGTGCTGATCGGCACCGTCAGCATCGAGAAATCCGAGACGCTCAGCGACATCTTCAAGAAAAAGAAGATCCCGCACAACGTGCTGAACGCCCGCTATCACGAGCAGGAAGCCTTCATCATCGCCCAGGCCGGCCAGCCCGGGGCGGTGACCGTCGCCACCAATATGGCGGGCCGCGGCACCGACATCCAGTTGGGCGGCAATCTCGACATGCGCCTCAAGCAGGAACTGCCGGCGATCAACGATCCGGTCGCGCGCGAGCGCCGCGCCGCCGAGATCCGCGCCGAAATCCAAGCCGCGCACGAGGAGGTGGTCAAGGCCGGCGGGCTCTACGTCATCGGCAGCGAGCGCCATGAAAGCCGCCGCATCGACAACCAGCTGCGCGGCCGCTCGGGCCGCCAGGGCGATCCCGGCGCCTCGAAGTTCTTCGTCTCGCTCGATGACGATCTCATGCGCATCTTCGGCTCGCAGCGCATGGACGGCATGTTGCAGAAGCTCGGCCTCCAGGAAGGCGAGGCGATCATCCACTCCTGGATCAACAAGGCGTTGGAGAAGGCGCAGCAGAAGGTGGAGGCGCGCAACTACGAGATGCGCAAGCATCTGCTGCGCTTCGACGACGTGATGAACGACCAGCGCAAGGTGGTCTACCAGCAGCGCCGCGAGATCATGAGCGATCAGGACGTCTCGGCCATGGTCGCCGACATGCGCCAGGAAGTGGTCGAATCGATGGTCGAGCGCTGCATCCCCGAAAACGCGCTGCCCGACGAATGGAACACGGCCGCGTTGCACGAGGAGGCGCTCCGGGTCTTCAACCTCGACCTGCCGGTCGCGTCATGGGCCAAGGAAGAGGGCATATCCGACAGCGCCGTCCGCGACCGCATCCTTCAGGCGGTCGAGGCGAAGATGGCGCAGAAGGTGGCGAATTACGGCCCCGACATCATGCGCCTGGCCGAACGCAGCCTGGTGCTGCAGACGCTCGACCAGTCGTGGAAGGATCACCTGTCCTCGCTCGATCATCTGCGCCAGGGCATCAATCTGCGCGCCTATGCGCAGCGCGACCCCTTGAACGAATACAAGCGCGAGGCCTTCAACCTGTTCCAGGCCATGCTGGTCGGCTTGCGCGAACAGGCGACCAGCGTGCTGGCTCACGTAGAATTGAAGATCGAGCGTCCCAGCGACCTGGCGCCGCCGCCGCCGCGCCCGATGCTCGAATCCCGCCAGGATCCGGCCCTCGGCCCGACCGCCAATCCCGCGCCGGCCGGGCCTTCACCCTGGGCGAACACGCCCCGGAACGCGCCCTGCCCCTGCGGCTCCGGAAAGAAGTTCAAGCACTGCCACGGCCGCCTATAATCCGCCACATTACTTAGATTTAATCGGCGGGAAGGGGTGGCGTAATCAACCGCGCCCCATGATGCCCGCCATAAAACACCACTTTTGCCGCGAGGTTGCCTCATGTCTTTCTTCCCCTTGTCCCGCTTTCCCGTCACCGGCCCGTCCGGAAAACGGAGCGCCGCGTTCGCGGCCTTGCTGGCCCTTGGCCTTGCGCTGGCGCCCTTGGCTTACGCCGATCCGGCTGCCGTGGCGCTGCCGAGCTTCGCGCCCATCGTCAAGCAGGTGATGCCGGCGGTGGTGAACATCTCGGTCACCGAACAGGCGAGCGCGATCGCCAGCGACGACAGCGACGACCAGGATGCGGGCCCGGACCATGACTTCGGGCAGAATTTCCCGCCTTCGCCCTTCGACGAGTTCCTGCGCCGCTTCTTCCAGCAGCACCAGGGCCAGGGCCAGGGCCAGGGCTTTTCCATGCCGCACGGGCAAACGGTGGCGCTGGGCTCGGGCTTCATCATCGATCCCTCGGGCTACATCGTCACCAACAACCACGTCGTCGATCACGCCGACAAGGTGACGGTGATCTTCCAGGACGACAGCCGCCATCCGGCGAAGGTGATCGGCCGCGATCCCAAGACCGATCTGGCGCTCATCAAGATCGACGCCAAGGAGCCGCTGCCCTACGTGTCCTGGGGCGACAGCGCCCAGTCCCAGATCGGCGATTGGGTGCTGGCGGTCGGCAATCCCTTCGGCCTGGGCGGCACGGTCAGCACCGGCATCATTTCGGCGCGTTCGCGCGACATCCATGAAGGCCCTTATGACGACTTCCTCCAGATCGACGCCTCGATCAACCGCGGCAATTCGGGCGGGCCGGATTTCAACCTGAACGGCCAGGTCATCGGCATCAACACCGCGATCTATTCGCCCAATGGCGGCTCGGTCGGCATCGGCTTCGCCATTCCCTCGGACATGGCCAAGCCGGTGATCGAGCAGCTCAAGGCCCACGGCAAGGTCCAGCGCGGCTGGATCGGCGTGCAGATCCAGGACGTGACGCCGGACATCGCCAAGAATCTGGGCTTGCCGTCCGCGGCCGGCGCGCTGGTGGCCGACGTCACCAAGGACGGCCCGGCCGAGAAAGCCGGATTCAAGCAGGGCGACGTGATCCTCAGCTATAACGGCCACGACATCGCCAAGGTGCGCGACCTGCCCATCGCCGTGGCGCAGACCCCGGTCGGCGACAAGGCCGAGGTCAAGGTCTGGCGCAAGGGCTCGCCGATCACGCTCCAGCCGGTGATCGCCGCCATGCCCAGCGACCAGAAAATGGCCAAGGCCGAGACGCCGTCCGGCGGCGACAACGGCAAGGCGCAGACCGCCCACGCCATGGGACTGAAGCTCGCGCCGCTGACGCCCGATCTGCGCCGCCAGGCGGGCGTGCCCGCCGGGGTCAAGGGCGTGATCGTGACCGACGTCGCCGACGACAGCCCGCTCGCCGATATCGGCGTCGAGCCCGGCGACGTCATCGTCACCATCAATCAGCAGCCGGTGGCCGGGCCCCAGGACGTGGCGGCCAAGCTCGACGCCATCAGCAAGCAGAAGGGCAACAAGAGCCTGCTGCTGCTGATCAACCGCCGCGGCATCAACCAGTATGTCGCGCTGTCCTTCTCGGGCGAACGACAACGGCTGAACGGGGAGCCGCTTATGCACATCCTGCTGATCGAGGACGACCGCGAGGCCGCGGCCTATCTGCTGAAGGGCCTGGCCGAAAGCGGCCATCGCGTGGACCATGCCGACGAAGGCCGAAGCGGGCTCGAATGCGCGCGCAAGGGCAATTTCGACGCCATGATCATCGACCGCATGCTGCCGGGCCTGGACGGGTTGTCGATCATCGCCGCCTTGCGCGCGGCCAATAACCAGACCCCGGTTCTGGTGCTGAGCGCCCTGGGCGACGTCGAGGACCGCGTCGAAGGCCTGCACGCGGGCGGCGACGATTACCTCGGCAAGCCCTTCGCCTTCACCGAGCTTCTGGCCCGGCTCGAGGCGCTCACCCGCCGCGGCAGCGCCAGCGAAACCCGGCTCAAGGTGGCCGATCTCGAAATGGACCTGATCGCGCGCAGCGTGACGCGGGCGGGCCAGGCGATCGAGCTGTTGCCGCGCGAGTTCCGCCTGCTCGAATATCTGATGCGGCATGCCGGGCACATCGTCACGCGCACCATGCTGTTGGAAAAGGTCTGGGACCATCATTTCGATCCCCAGACCAACGTCATCGACGTGCATGTGAGCCGCTTGCGGCAGAAGATCGACCGCGGCTTCGAGTATCCGCTGCTGCACACGGTGCGCGGCACCGGCTACACGCTGCGCGCGGCCTAGAGCTAGCTAAAGCCCGCGCGATCCCATCTGCAGGAATTTGGCGCGGCGTTGCGTCCTGAGCGCCGGCCCGTCTAGCTTCAAAAGCGGCGGCAATGCCTTGGCGATCGCCTCGCCTACGGCGTTGATCGCCGCTTCGTGCGCGCGGTGCGCGCCGCCCAGCGGCTCGGGCACGATCGCGTCGATCACGTTCAAACGCAGCAGATCCTGCGCGGTCAGGCGCAGGGCTTCGGCCGCGTCCTGCGCGTTGTCGGCGGAGCGCCACAGGATCGAGGCACAGCCTTCCGGGGAAATGACCGAGTAGATCGCGTTTTCGAGCATGAGCACGACATTGCCGGTGGCGAGCGCGATGGCGCCGCCCGAGCCGCCCTCGCCGATGATGGTGGCGATCAAGGGCACTTCGAGCTGCAAGCCGGTTTCGACCGCGCGCGCGATCGCCTCGGCCTGGCCGCGCGCCTCGGCGTCGATGCCGGGATAGGCCCCGGCGGTGTCGACGAAGGTCAGCACCGGCAGCTTGAACCGTTGCGCCAGCTCCATCAGCCGCCTTGCCTTGCGGTAGCCCTCGGGCCGCGCCATGCCGAAATTGTGCTTCACCCGGCTTTCGGTGTCGGCGCCCTTTTCGTGCGCGATCGCCACCACGCTCAGGCCGTTGAAGCGGCCGAGCCCGCCGATGATGGCGCGGTCCTCGGCGAAGGCGCGGTCGCCCGCCAAGGGGGTGAAACCGGCGATCAGCCGCTTGAGGTATTCCGCGCCGTGCGGCCGGTCGGGATGGCGCGCCAGCTGGACCTTCTGCCACGGCGTCAGCTTGGCGAAGGTCTGGCGCAGGAATTTGTCGACCTTGGCCTCGAGCTTCGAGACCTCGTCGGCGATGTTGAGGTCGCCGGCGTCGGAGAGATGGCGAAGCTCCTCGATCTTGCCTTCGAGTTCGGCGAGCGGCTTTTCGAATTCCAGGAAGTGGCGCATGAGGCGCGACAACTAGCACGGGCGGCGGGCCTCGCGCCACCCGGGAGGTGATGGTTACGCCGATGTTGCGCCAATGTTCCGGGGGCGGGGAGGGTTAACCGCTATTTTTTGCGGGACAGCGGGTGATTGGCCATCACCCGCTTGAGGCGCTCGCCTTGCACGTGGGTGTAGATTTGCGTGGTCGCGATGTCGGCGTGGCCGAGCATTTCCTGGACGCTGCGCAAATCCGCCCCGCCGTCGACCAAATGGCTGGCGAAGGCGTGGCGCAGCACGTGCGGCGAAAGCCGCCTTTCGTCGATGCCCGAAGCGCGCGCCAGCTCCTTCAACAGCTGGCCGCAGCGCCGCCGCGTCAGATGGCCTTCCGCCCCGCGCGAGGGGAAGAGAAAGCGCGAGCTTTCGCCTTCCTTGAGGAATTCGGCGCGGATTTCGAGATAGGCGTCGAGCGCCCGGCGCGAAGGCGCGCTCAAGGGCGCCAAGCGCTCCTTGGCGCCCTTGCCGCGCACGATCAAAAATCGCTGGTCGCGTTTGGCCGCGGCCACGGGCAAGCCCACCAGTTCCGAAACCCGCAGCCCCGCGCCGTAGAGCAGCTCGATCAGGCAGAGGAGCCGCGCGCCTTCGCGGCCTTTCATGGCCCGCGCCTGGGCGATCAGTCGCTTGGCCTCGTCCGCGCCCAGGATCTTCGGCAGGGAACGCGGCAGACGCGGCGATTCCAGCGCGGCCGCCGGATCGTCCTTGCGCACGCCTTCGAGCGCGAGAAAGCGGTAGAACTGCCGGAGCGCCGAAAGCCGCCGCGCCGATGTCCGCGCGCTGCGCCCGGCATGGGACAGGGTCGCCAGATAGCGGCGCAGTTCGTCGCTCGAAGCCGATTTGAGCGAGGAGCCGCGGCGCTTGAGAAACGCCGCCGCCTGGTCGAGATCGTTGCGGTAGGCCGCGAGGGTCGGCGCCGCCGCTCCCCGCTCGGCCGCGAGCATTTCGAGAAAGGCCTCGAGCGCGCGGTCCACGCTCAAATTCCCGCGTCGAGCGCCGCCTCGACCGCGAGCCGGCGCGCCTCGGCGTCGAGCCCGGCGGCGCGCAAGCCCGCCACCGCCTGCGCCAGCGCGGCCGGATCGGAAGTCAGCTTGTCGCCGCTGGCGCAAGCGAGCAGCGCCGCCAGCACGGTCTCGCCCAGGCTCTGGCCCGAAGCCGGATTGCCGGCGGGCGCGGTCGCGGTCGACAACACCGGCGCGCCCAGCGCGGAGGCGAGCGCGTTCAGCAGATCGGCCTGATGCGGCGACGCGGCCGGGTCGCGCGAAGCCAGCTCGGCCAGCACGTCCGGCAAGAGCGGGGCGTCGCCCGGCGGCGGCTTTCCGCCCGGCGCCCAGCGGGCGAGCAGCGCCAGCGCCTTGGATTGCGATGCGGCGATCCAGGGCGCGGCCTTGTCAACGGAGCCCGCCGCCAGCAGCACCCGCGCCGCATCGGCGGCGAAATTGGCCGGCGCGCCCTCGAGCGGAAGTTCGGCCACCGCCGGCGCCAGCAGCAGCGCGGTTGCCGGGAAAGCGCCGCGCTCTTTCGCGTCGGCCAGCAGCGCCGCAATCGCGGCGCGGCGTTGGGCCGGGTCGTCGGCGGTGTGCGCGAGCTGATAAAGCAAGGCCCGGCTCCTTGCCGCGGCGGCGGGTTTCTTGGACTTCAAGACCGCCATCCGTTGCGCTTGCTTGACCGGGGCCGGAATCTGGTCGTAAAGCGCGGCGAGGCCGTCCGGGGTTTCCGCGCCGTAAAGCTCCGCGCGTTCGGCCGCGGCGAGGCGGTCTTCCGGCGGCAGCTTGGCGTTCGCAGCCCAGCCGGAAAGCGATGACAGATCGGCGCCCGCGAGCGCGTCGGCCGGCAGCTTCTGCTTGGATGCTCCGAGCAGCGCCAATTTGATCGGATCGGGGCCGGTCAATTTCCGGATCTCGACCTTGCGGCCGCCGAGCCGGTCGATGAGCGCGTTGAAACTCGGGATCGGGCGGCGCCTTCTGGTCGGCGAGCAGGCTTTGGCCGAGCGCGGCCTTGGCGTTGTCGCCGGCGAGCGCCTGGCAGGCGATCAGCGCGCGGTCCCACCAGGTTCCCTGATACCGGACCATCTTGGCGTCGACGTCGTTGCAGGCGCCGGCGGTGTCGTCGGCGGCGAAGCGCAGCTCGATGCCGTCGCGGTCGGTGGTCTCGCTGGTCATGCCGTCGGGGAGGATCGCCAGCAGCGCCAGACCCGGCTCGACGAAGCCCAAGGCGAGCAAACGGTCGAGCCGGAGCTCGATCAGGCTCGCGCCGCCCGGCTCGGTGTCTCCCGGCGGCGCCGCCGCGTCGCTCAACAGCAGACGCCGCGTCAAATCCCGCAACGCCGACGAAGCCACCGGCTGGAGCTGCGGCAGATCGGCGGCGACCAAGGCCCGCGCCGTGCCGTTCCACATTGCGTGCGGGAAGCCGCCCTGGTCCGTGCTCAAGATGCCGATCCAGGAAGTGTCGACCGGCGGCAGCTTCAGAACTTGAATCGAATTATCCGGCGGCGGCGGCGGCGGTGGCGGCGGCGGCACGAGCATGATCGGCGCGGGCGTCGCGGCGGGCGTGACGGGCGCTGGCGTCGCGGCGGGCGCGGGCGTGGCGGCGGGCGTGACGGGCGCCGGCGCCGGTGTCGCCTCGGGCGGGGCCGTGACGGGTGTTGGCGCGGGCGCGGGCGTCGCGACGGGCGGGGTTATGACGAGCGGCGGCTCCGCTACGGGCGGGGTCGTGACGACCGGCGGGGCGCCTGACGATGGCGATGCGTCGACCGGCGGCACGATGTCGACCGGGGCTTCCTGCTGCGCCGCCGCCGGAGCGCCTGCGAGCAAGACGGCCCCCAACAACGGGACCGCCGCCAGCCCGGTCAGAACGACGCGAAAACCGTCAGCGCGGGAATCGCGCATCGGGAATGATCCGCTCCACCCGCGCCGTCGGAGCCGGGATGTCCCAGACCATGAGCACGACGGCGCCCGCCGCGCCGGCGAGCAGCAGCAGCGCGAATACGATCAAGATGAATTTTCCCATGCCCAGCTATTCCTGCTTAATGCTAGTGTGCGCCCATGTCGGGATTTCAGCAGTCTATCGACGCGCCATGAGCGTTTCAACGAGTGTTCCGCCCTTCCCCGTGCCGAAAACCATCGCGCTGGTCGGGCTGATGGGCACGGGCAAGACCGCCGTCGGCAAGCGGCTGGCCCAGCGTCTGGGATTGCCGTTCGTCGACGCCGACGCCGCGATCGAGGCCGCCGCGGGCAACGTCACCATCGAGGAGATTTTCGCGCGTCACGGCGAGCCGTTCTTCCGCGCGCGCGAGCGCGAGGTCGTCAAGCGGCTCTTGAACGGTCCGGTCTGCGTTTTGGCGACGGGCGGCGGCGCCTATCTGGACGAAGAGACCCGCGCGCTCATCCGCGAACACGCCATCTCGATCTGGCTCAAGGCGGATATCGAACTGATGATGTCGCGCGTGGCGCGGCGCAACAACCGGCCGCTGCTGAAAGGCAAGGAGCCGCGCGCGGTGTTCGAGCAGCAGATCGCCGACCGTTATCCGGTTTACGCCCAGGCCGACATCGCGGTCGAAAGCGCGGACGGCCCGCCCGACAAGTCGCTCGACCGCGTGCTGGCGGCGTTGGCGAAGTTCCTCGGCGTGACGGCGGGAGCGGCGCCGTGAGCGGGGGCTCCGCGCATCTGCGCGTCGAACTGGGCAACCGGAGTTACGACATCGTGGCGGGCTCGGGCCTGCTGGCCGAGTCCGGCGACCTCATGCAGCGGGTGCTGCGCCAGAAGCGCGTGGTCGTCGTCACCGACGCGAACGTGGCGAAGCTGCACTTGAAGACGCTGGCGTCCGGATTGGCCAAGGCGGAGATCGCGTCGGAAATCCTGATCCTGCCGCCCGGCGAGGGCACCAAGGACTTCGCCCATTTCGAGAAACTGTGCGAGGACATCCTGGCGCTGGGCATCGAGCGTTCGACCGCGCTGGTGGCCTTGGGCGGCGGCGTCATCGGCGATCTCGCGGGCTTCGCCGCGGCGACGCTGTTGCGCGGGCTCGATTACGTGCAGGTGCCGACCACGCTTTTGGCGCAGGTCGATTCCTCGGTCGGCGGCAAGACCGCGATCGACGTCAAGGCGGGCAAGAACCTGGTGGGCGCCTTTTATCAGCCGGTGCTGGTGATCGCCGACATCGACACGCTGGCGACCTTGCCGCGGCGCGAATTGCTGGCGGGCTACGCCGAGGTGGTGAAATACGGCTTGATCCGCGACCGCGAATTCTACGCCTGGCTCGAGCAGAACGGCGCCGCCGTAGTGAAGGGCGACGCCGAATTGCGCCGCCAGGCGGTGCTGCGGAGCTGCCGCGCCAAGGCGGAGGTGGTGGCGGCGGACGAGCGCGAGGCGGGCGAGCGCGCGCTCCTGAATTTCGGCCACACCTTCGGCCACGCGCTCGAGGCCGAGGCCGGCTTCGGCCAGGCCCTGCTGCACGGCGAGGCGGTGGCGCTGGGCATGCTGCTGGCCTTCGATCTCTCGGCCAGGCTCGGTCTCTGCCCCAAGGAATCCGCGCGCCGCGTGCGCCAGCATTTCGAGCAGGTCGGGCTCAGGACCGAACTTGGCCGGATCGACGTGGACGCCGTCCTGGCCCGCATGCGCAAGGACAAGAAGGTGAAGGACGGGCGCATCAGCCTGATCCTGGCGCACGACATCGGCCAGGCCTTCATCAGCCGCGAGGTGACGGAACCCCAATTGCGCGAATTCCTGTCACAGCAAACCAAGACACTGGCATCCACCGCGCGCGCACACTAAAAAGACGCGGCTTTCGAGGGGAATCCCATGCCGCTGTCACAATCCAAGCCGCGCCAGCATATCCACACGCGCCAGATCGAATGCCGCGGCTTCCTGCGCGCGGACGGGCTGTGGGACATCGAAGGCCATCTCACCGACATCAAGACCTACGGCTTCGAGAGCGAATGGCGCGGCCTGGTCAAGCCGGGCGAGCCGGTGCACGAGATGGGGGTGCGCGTCACGGTCGACGATGCCCTCATCATCCGCGAGATCGAAGCCGCGACCGACCATAGCCCGTTTCCGGTCTGTCCGGCGATCACGCCCAATTTCCAGCGTCTTTTGGGCTTGAGCATGCGCGCCGGGTTTTTGTCCAAGCTGCGCGAACTTCTCGGCGGCGTCGAAGGCTGCACCCATCTGGTCGAGCTCATGGGGCCGATCGCGACCACGGCCTTTCAGACCATCTATCCCTATCGCCATCGCCTGACGCGCGACCCGAACGCGCCATCGGCGACGAAGCCCGCGAAGCGGGACGAGCAACCGCGCCTCATCGGCACCTGCCACGCCCTCAAGAGCGACGGCGAGGTGGTGAGGCGGCTGTGGCCGGAATTCTATACCGGCGCGGCCAAGGGCTGATTTCACGCCGGGCCGAAGCCTTGGCCGTGCCCGATGTTGGAAGATGCTAGAGGGAAACCTCTTGCAAGAAATCGGTTAGGTTGCCAATGCCGCTATTTTGCACGTCCGGGATTTGGAGTGGCGTTCTAATCCAATCGGTAACAGTGCTGCCGGATACGTTTTGGGTGACGACGAACGTCCGGGCGGGTTCACTTTGAAGAAGGTAAGAGAAGAAAAGCCCTTCAAGGGATTCGACCATTGGCTGACGGCACCGGCACCAGCGCACGGACAATCCCCGTTACGCCGTCCATTGGCGACCTTCAGAGATAACACTACCACTAGCGCCTGGGGGCGCGAAGTGTAACGTCGCCTTCTATTCGTTATGCAACTGCTAAGAGATAACCCGATAATTTAGCAACTTATAGTTGTGACCACGCCCGGCAGCCGCGAAGCCAAGTGAATCAAAAGCTCAGCTTGTCTGCAATCGATCCTCTTCCGGCGTCAGGGTGGAAAGCTGCAAGGCGTGCACGGTGCCGCGCAGCTCCTCGGCCAGGAAGGCATAGACCAGGCGCTGGCGTTCGAGCCGGGTTTTGCCGGCAAAGGCCGGGGAGACGATTTCCAGGCGGAAATGGCTTTCCCCGCCGGACCGGGAACCGGCATGGCCCGCATGGCGGTGCGAATCGTCGTGGATTTCGAGCCGGGTAGGCGCGAGCGCCCGGGTCAGCTTGGCGCGGATGCGGTCGGCGACGGTCATGGCAAAAACGGCCGGTTTCTCAAGGGCTTGTCAATCGGGACGGGCATCCCCATCTATCCAGGGCTAAGGCTTGTCAGGGCCCGGCGCCCTCTCCATACTGAATGGCATCATGTCACGTTCCTTCCTTGCGAGTCATGCCGGTCCGGCCCGGAATGCGGGTTTGCGCGCCTGCGACCATCCCGGTTGCGCCGCGACCGGCGAGTTCCGCGCGCCGCGCTCGCGCGCCGCGCTCAACCAGTTCTACTGGTTTTGCCTCGACCATGTGCGCGCCTACAACGCCGCCTGGAATTACTACGCCGGCATGAGCATGGACGAGATCGAGCAGGAGATCCGCCACGACACGGTGTGGCAGCGCCCCACCTGGCCCTTCGGCACCCGGCTTTACCGCTATGCCGCCCGTTTCAAGGACAGCGGCCTGTTCGGCTTCGAGGAAGAGCCGGAGCCGGGGCGGGACGGGAACGGCGCCAAGCGCCACCATCATCCGGCCTCGCCCGAGGCCCGGGCGCTGGCGGTGTTCAATCTCGAGCCGCCGGTGAGCCTGCCGGGCCTGAAGACGCGTTACAAGGAACTGGTCAAGCTCAACCATCCCGACTCGCATGGCGGCGACAAGGACGCCGAAGAACGGCTCAAGGTCATCAACCAAGCCTATGCCACGCTCAAGGCCTGTTACGCCTCCACCTGATTTTCTCCCCGTTTCACGAGGTCCGACAAGCAGCACGCCCATGACACCGACACAAAACACCGTTTCTCCCGCCGATCAGATCGACCAGCCCGACATCACGGTCTCGGTCCGGCAGACCTTCGGCATCGATTCCGACATGCAGGTCCCGGCCTTCTCGCGGCCGAGCGACCACGTGCCCGATCTCGACGAGGCCTATCGCTTCGACCGCGACACCACGCTGGCGATCCTGGCGGGCTTCGCCTTCAACCGGCGCGTGCTGATCCAGGGCTATCACGGCACCGGCAAGTCGACGCATATCGAGCAGGTCGCCGCGCGGCTCAACTGGCCCTGCATCCGCGTCAATCTGGACAGCCATATCAGCCGCATCGACCTCGTCGGCAAGGACGCGATCGTGCTGCGCGACGGCATGCAGGTGACGGAATTCCGCGAAGGCCTGCTGCCCTGGGCGTTGCAGCATCCGACCGCGCTGGTGTTCGACGAATACGACGCCGGCCGCCCGGACGTGATGTTCGTCATCCAGCGCGTGCTTGAAGTCGACGGCAAGCTGACGCTCTTGGACCAGAACCGCGTCATCCGCCCGCATCCCGCCTTCCGGCTCTTCGCCACCGCCAATACCGTGGGCCTGGGCGACACCACCGGCCTCTATCACGGCACGCAGCAGATCAACCAGGGCCAGATGGACCGCTGGAACATCGTCGCCACGCTCAACTACCTGCCGCATGACGCCGAGGTCGATATCGTGCTGGCCAAGGCGCCGTCCTACGATAACGAGGAAGGCCGCCGCCAGG
The DNA here is from genome assembly GCA_963810055.1 of uncultured Alphaproteobacteria bacterium. Classification (GTDB taxonomy): domain Bacteria; phylum Pseudomonadota; class Alphaproteobacteria; order ATCC43930; family CGMCC-115725; genus REEB95. The sequence goes on from CAWEME010000004.1 coordinate 110,147, forward strand.
TTCACGCCATGGTGGCGCTGGCCGAATTGACCCGCGCCGGTTTCATCGCCGGCGACATCTCGACCGTGATGTCGCCGCGCACGGTCATCACCTGGGCCGAGAACAACCGCATCTTCAACGATCTCGCTTTCGCCTTCCGCACCACCTTCCTCAACAAATGCGACGAGGTGGAACGCGCCACCGTGGCCGAATACTACCAGCGCTGCATGGGAAGCGAGCTCAAGGAAACCGGAATCCGCACCAATACCGCCTGAGGCGGTAGGGCCCCGTCATGCCGGACAGCGAATCACCCGTCGAAGTCTTCAAGCGCGCCACCGCGGCGACGTTGCGCGCCATATCCGAGCGCGCCGACGTTCAGGTCACCTACGGGGCCGAGCCGCCGGGCTCCTCGGGCACGCGGGTGCGCCTGCCGTTGCCGGCGCGCGACCTGTCCGAGAAAGAAGCCGCCCCGGTGCGGGGCGCGGCCGACGCCATCGCGCTCAAGCTGCGCTATCACGACACCGCCGTTCATTCCCGCCGCGCGCCCCAGGGCGAAACCGCGCGCAGCATCTTCGAAGGCGTCGAGCAGGCCCGGGTCGAGGCGCTGGGATCGCGGCGCATGGCGGGCGTGGCCGGGAACCTCGCCGCCATGCTCGACGAGCGTTACCGCCGCCAGGGCTTCGAGCACATCGCCGAGCGCAACGACGTGACTTTGGCCGAGGCGATCCGTCTCCTGGTGCGCGAAACCCTGACCGGCGCCCCGCCGCCGCCCGCCGCCCGCCAGGTGGCCGAGTTGTGGCGCCCCTATCTCGAAGGCAAGGTGGCGCGCGATCTGCTGGAATTGCAGAAGAACGTCGCCGACCAGGCGGCCTACGCCAAGACCGCGCGCCAGCTGATCCACGATCTCGACCTCGATCTCGGCGAGGCCGAGGAGGAGGAAACCGGGGAGAAGTCCGAGGACGACAGCGACAAGATCGAGGAAGGCGACAGCGAGAACCAGGACGGCGAGGGGACGAGCTCGGGCGCGCAGGGCGCGCTCGAAGGCGGATCGCCCGACCAGGAGAAAGAGGACGGCGACGCCGCGGGCGCCGAAGAGGTCGAGGGCGAGGCCATGCCGGGTTCCGGCGACGAGGATCCCGGCCGGCCGGGGCGGCCCGGTTTGCTGCCGCGAAACCGGGGCGCCAACGACGATCCCGCGATCTACCGCGCCTTCACCACCGAATGCGACGAAGTGGTCGAGGCGGCGAACCTGTGCGACGCCGACGAGCTGACGCGGCTCAGGGGCTTGCTCGACCAGCAGCTGGCGCATCTGCAAAGCATCATCGCGCGCCTCGCCAACCGCCTGCAGCGGCGGCTTTTGGCCAAGCAGGCGCGGTCGTGGGAATTCGATCTCGAGGAAGGGCATGCTGGATTCGGCCCGGCTCGACCGCGTCGTCACCAACCCGGTCTATCCCTTGAGCTACAAGCGCGAGAAGGAAACCGCGTTCCGCGACACGGTGGTGACGCTGCTCATCGATAATTCCGGTTCCATGAGGGGCCGGCCGATCACCGTGGCGGCGATGAGCGCCGACATCCTGGCGCGCACGCTGGAGCGTTGCGGCGTCAAGGTCGAGATCCTGGGCTTCACCACCCGCGCCTGGAAAGGCGGCCAGTCGCGCGAGCGCTGGATCGCTGCCGGCAAGCCGGCGAACCCGGGGCGGCTGAACGACCTTCGCCACATCGTCTACAAATCGGCGGACGAGCCGTGGCGCCGCGCGCGCAAGAGCCTGGGCCTGATGCTGCGCGAGGGCATCCTCAAGGAGAACATCGACGGCGAGGCGCTGCTCTGGGCGCATGAGCGCCTGATCGGCCGGCCGGAGCAGCGCAAGATCCTGATGGTGATTTCCGACGGCGCGCCGGTCGACGATTCGACGCTGTCGGTCAATCCCGGGAATTATCTCGAACGCCATCTGCGCGAGGTGATCGCGCGCATCGAAAAGACCTCGCCGGTGGAATTGACGGCCATCGGCATCGGCCACGACGTGACGCGCTATTACCGCCGCGCCGTCACCATCGTCGACGCCGAGCAGCTGGGCGGCACCATGCTGGAACGCCTGGCGGAACTCTTCGACGAGGACGCGCCGACCCGGAATATGCCGACCCGCCGCGGGCCGAAGCTGCGCGCCGCCGGCTAATCCTTTGGTGGCCTAAGCCTTATCTGTGAATTATTCGCCCGGCTTGTCGCCGGCGATGCCGCGGCTTTTTTGCGCCGTCTGGCCCAGTACCGTGGCCAGGTTTTGCCAGCCATAGGCGATCGCCTCGATCGGCTGGCCCGCGACCGGGATCGGGCGGTGCATCACCTGCTTGCCGCCCAGGCGTTCGTAGAAATACCGCGCCGGATTGCCGCGCACCACCCAGACCAGGGCCGAGCGGTGGCCGCCATCCTCGAGCCGGGTGAACAGCGCGCGCAGCAAGTCGCGCCCCAAGCCGCGGTTTTGCAGATCGGGCAGCACGTAAAGCGTGTAAACCTCGCCGCTGTAATCGACCGCGCTGTCGCGCTGCGTGCCGCAATTGCCGAAGCCGACCACGCCCAATCCGGGATGTTCCGCCACCCAGACATCCTCGGGGCGGTGGCGCAGGAAGCTCGCCCAGGACGGGACTTGGCGCCGCTCGGACATGTTGAGCAGCACCCGGTCCGGCAACATGCCGGCATAGGTCGCGCGCCAGGTCTCGATCTCGATTTTCGCGATCGCCTGGGCGTCTTCGAGCCGCGCCTGACGGACGACGCTCATGCCGCCTCTCCCTCACCCCTCTCAAGGGCCGGAGACCATCATAAACCGTTAACGCGGCGGCTTTCGAGCGATTTTGCGTATTTCGAAGGCGGATTCGCCGTCAAATCGCGCGGCAGGGCCGTAACATTCCTTTACAAAACCGGCTCGCCGGGATTGGCAGAGCGAGATGCCTTGGCTATGTTGCTTCCATGCAACGCCAGCTTCGCGGGCTCGCCGTTCTGGCCTGTCTCGCCGCCGTCTGTCCCGCCTGGGCGCAGACCCCGCCCGACCAGCCGCCGCCGGCGGCCGGCCCCAGCGCGATCGGCGGGGCCAAGGGCTGGACGGCCTATAGCTTTGCCGAAAAGGGCGGCAAGACCTGCTACCTGGCCGGCCATCCGGCCAAGACCCTGCCTTCCGGCGTCGCGCGCGGCCGGGTCGACGCGGTGATCGCCCATCGCCTGGCCGACAAGGCCTACAACGTGGTTACCTTCGATCTGGGCTACGCCGCCAAGGACGGTTCCAAGGCCGAACTCGTGATCGACGGCAAGAAATACCAGCTTTTCATCGAGAAGAACGCGGCCTGGTCGCCCGATTCGCCGACCGACAAGGCGATCACCGAGGCGATGGCCCGGGGCAAGAGCGCGGTTTTGAAAGCGGCCTCGGCGCGCGGCGTCGCCACCACCGACACCTACGCGCTCGACGGCTTCTCGGTGGCTTTGGAAGCGATCGATAAGGCCTGCAACTACAAGCGGTAAGCCGACAAGACCTGTAACGACAAGCGATAGCGCCTATATTCTCCCTATCATGAGCACGCTCAAAAATTTGGTGGGCCTCTCGCGCGAGGAGCTCGCGGCCGAGATGAAGGCGATGGGCGCCGAGCCCTTCCGCGCGCGCCAGCTCTGGCACTGGATCTATCACCGCGGATCGCGGGATTTCGCGTCCATGACCACGCTGTCGAAGAAATTCCGCGAACAGCTGGCCGAACGCTACGCCGTTTCGCGGCCGGTGACGTCGCGGGCGCAAGCCTCGGCCGACGGCACGCGCAAATGGCTTTTGGCCTTCGCCGACGGGCAGGAGGCCGAATGCGTGCATATTCCCGAGGAGGATCGCGGCACGCTGTGCGTCTCCTCGCAGGTCGGCTGCACCCTCACCTGCAAGTTCTGTCACACCGGCACGCAGAAGCTGGTGCGCAACCTCGACGCAGCCGAGATCGTCGGCCAGATCATGGTGGCGCGCGACGATCTGGGCGAATGGCCTTCGCCCCAGGACGACCGCCAGCTCACCAACATCGTGCTCATGGGCATGGGCGAGCCGCTCTACAATTACGACAACGTCGCCAAGGCGGTCAAAATCGCCATGGACCACGAAGGCCTGTCGGTTTCGAAGCGCAAGATCACGCTGTCGACCGCCGGGGTGGCGCCGATGATCGAGCGGGTGGGGCAGGAGCTCGCGGTCAACCTGGCGATCTCGCTCCACGCCGTGACCGACGAATTGCGCGACAATCTCGTGCCGCTCAACAAGAAATATCCGCTCGCGGAATTGCTCGATGCCTGCCGCAAATATCCGAGTTCGAGCAACGCGCGGCGCATCACCTTCGAATACGTGATGCTGAAGGGCGTCAACGACAGCCCGGCCGAGGCGCGCGCGCTGGTGCAGCTGCTCGCCGGCATCCCGGCCAAGGTCAATCTCATCCCGTTCAACCCGTGGCCGGGGGCGCCTTTTGAATGCTCGACCGAGGGGGCGATTACCGCCTTCGGCGACATCGTCAACGAAGCGGGCTATGCCTCGCCGGTCCGGACGCCGCGCGGCCGCGACATCCTCGCCGCCTGCGGCCAGCTCAAATCGGCCTCGGTCAAGCTCAGGGCGAGCGAGCGCGCGAAACAGCAGGCGGAAGCGGGTTCGGCCTGAACCCCTTCGCTTGACGGCAAGCACCGCGCTATCTATATCCGGCCCACGGTGGCGGGGTAGCTCAGTTGGTTAGAGCAAGGGAATCATAATCCCGAGGTCGGGGGTTCAAATCCCTCCCCCGCTACCAGTTTTTCCCGCAACGAAATCTACTGAAACGGCTCGGCGCGCTTGAGCAGTTCTTCCAGGCCCGGCTCGTTCGGGTTCTTCGGCTTGCCCGGATGGATGACGGCCACCTGGCAGCTCTCCGCGGCCTCGACCAGCTGCGCGTAGGTGCCGGCGTTGATGTCGGCGATGTAGGCCTGCTTGTTGCCGTCGTAGGCGAACATCTTGTTGTTGATCTGGGTGCATTCGTTGCAGGTCGAGCACCGCGCGCGTCTCGATATAGGCTTCGTCGGGCGAGCGTTCCGGCTCCTGCTTCCGCCGGCGCGCTCGCCGCTTCCGGCGCCGCCGCCGCGGCCGGCTTGGCCAAGCAGCCGGCGCGGCTGCTACCGGCGCCGCCGCCGCATGCTTCTCGGCTTCCTGCCGCATGCGCTCTTCCCAAGCCTTCTTCTCGCGCGCGAGCAGCTTTTCGGCGTGCGAATTGTGCACCCCGCCCAGCTCCTGCAGGCTGTGCCACATCTCGCGGCAGCGGCGCGCCTCGCGGATCAGCCTTTCGTCGACGATCACCTTCTGCAGCACGTTGTGGCCGTCGACCATCAGCAGGCTGGGCACCTTGTCCGGCAGGCCCTTGCGTTCGCGCGTCAGCGATTCGTCCACCGGGATCAGGCTGCCGTTCCATTTCGCGCGCGGAACCCGCGCCAGATGCCGGGCGTAACGGCGGTCGCTGGCGACGAAATCGACCAGGGTGAAAGGCCAGCTCCTCCGACACGCTCTGGTGCTGCTTCGTCCTCGTAGGAAAAACTCTGGATCGGCCAATCGAGCTCCGTCTGCGAATTGGCGTCGAGGAAGAAACGCGACGCCCAATCCGCGCCCGATGAGGGATCGTAGGTGAAGGCCGGGAAGGCGCGCGATTCCATCGCCGCCGCCGCCATCAGATAGGGCGGCAGGCCGGAAGCTTGCGCGCTCGCGCCCGAAAACACGCTGAACAGCGCGGGCCCGCGATAAGCCAGCCCGCGCAGCAGGCGTTCGCGGAACTGGAACAGGTTCGAGCTGCTCGATTGCAGCACATAGACCTGGTTGAGGCCGATCGCCATGTTGGCGATCTGACGGCTGCGCAGGCCGGTGGTGAGGCTGCCTTCGCTATCCGGCGCCTCACCGAGGATGTCGTCGATCTGGAACAGCACCTTGATCGGCAGGCTCGAGGACAGGATTTCCATCAGCTGGGCATGCTCGTTCGCCTGCAATTTCCCGGCGTTGACGCAGACTAGGTAGTCGGGGAACGGCGCCAAATCCTGCGGGTCGAGCCCGTTGGCGCCGAACTGCTCGAACAAGGCGTCGTGCTTCGATTCGTCGTACTGGCCGTCGATCTCCAGCTCGGCGACGGATATCGCCTTGGCGAGTTCGGTCAGCTTGGGCAAACGCTCGCGGAAAGCCTGGAGCGCGTCGGCGCAGCTCTCGAACACGAAGCTATAAGGCTTCGCGGCGCCGGCGCGTTTCGCCGGCGCGGCCGGGGCAGTGGCGGGAAAGAACTGCTGCTTGCCCAGGACGTCGAGCAGTCGGCGAATCCGCTTGCGCCGGCTTTCGGGAAACTCGTCCTTGGGCAGGGCCTTGGCGAGCAGGCGCGACATGGCGTCGAAATCGAACGCGTCGCCGAAGCCGGTCCCGACCGCCGCCTTCAGGTGCTTGGCGCTGTGCCCCGCTTCGGAGCGTTCCTCATAAGCCTTGAAGATGTCCGACAGTTTCAGCACCAGCCGGTCGAGATTCTGGCGGAATATTTCGGCTTTCTGCTTCTGCACCGCGGTCCAGGCGTGGCGCAGCAGGCGCGCGGGCAAATCCTGGTCGCAATCCGCCACCTCGCCGTCGAACTTGATCGCGGCGCGGACGCGCCGCAGGCTGTCGGCGAAGGATTTGTCCGCGCCCTTGGTCAGCTTGGCCGCCGCCTTGTCCCACAGAGCGGATAACGGCCCGGCAACGCCGCCGGCGGCCAGAGCGCGAATCTCCTGCTCCAGGCGCAGCGCATGGTTGCGGATGCGCTCGCCCTCGGCGCCCGACGCGGCGGTTTTGAGGGCGTTGTCGAAAACACCCGACAGCGACTGCGCGAACTGCGCATCGGCGCGGCCCGGGACCAGCACCAGCGGATAATCGTAACGCAGCCGGGACAGCTCCCGGTAGCCGGCGAACAGGGCCGGGCGCAGGCCCAGCCCCTCGACCGCGTCCAGATGTTCGTCCGGCCGCCGCCCGGTCAGGAAAAAAGCGACTTGCGCTTGGGTATCCGCGTCCATGTCCTGGTCAACCTGCCTTACTCTTTTGCCTTCGATGACGGCGGCTTACGCCACCTTTTGCTCCGCTCCTTGCGGCCAGATCGTGTACTTGTCGAGTTCCGCATCGAGCCCCGTCCGCGTCTGCTCGGCCGTGTGCAAGCTGCGGGAAATCCGCAAATCCTCGTAACAGGGCACCGTCTCATCGCGATACAGGATCCCGACCGGGATGATGTCGCGGCTGGAGGCGATTTCGCGCGCCCGGTTGATGTCCGACGGGTCGTGCTGCAGCTGGTTCTTGTAGACCTTCGCCAGGCTCGAACTGAGCTGCAGGCCGTTCGCGTGATTGAGCAGCTGCACCTTGTTGGGGTCGTGCAGCCAGGGATCGAACGCCTTCGGCAGCCACTCCGGACAGCGCTGGATGATGCGGACGAAGGACAGCCCCTTGTGGTGGTAGGCCGCCTTGACGATGTCGAACAGGACCTCCGGGATCCAGTCGGCCGCTTGGGCGACGAACGAGACGTTCTGGACGCCGAGCGTGACCGTCAGGGGATTCAAGGCCTCGAGATAGCTGCCGCGCGGGGTGGTGTTGCTCTTGGTGCCGATGGGCGAGGTCGGCGACGCCTGTTTCTTGGTCAGGCCGTAAATCTGGTTGTCGTGCAGGAACACCGTGAGGTTCATGTTGTAGCGGATGGCGTGAATCCAGTGCGCGGCGCCGATGCTGCAGCAATCGCCGTCGCCGGTGTTGACGAACACGGTGAGGTCGGGACGCGCCATCTTCACGCCTTCGGCGACCGGCAGCGCCCGCCCGTGGATGCCGTGGAAGCCGTAGGTCTTCATGTAATGCGGAAAGCGGCTGGAGCAGCCGATCCCGGACACGAACACGGTCTTCTCCGGCCGCAACGCCTCGTCGCGGCACAGCCGCTGCACCGCCGCCAGGATGGCGTTGTCGCCGCAGCCCGTGCACCAGCGCGGCACGCCGCCCTGGTAATCCTCCAATTCGAAGTGCTCGTCGTGCATCTGCAGCAGGCACTCGGTCGCGGACATCATGTTCATCACCTTTCCAAAACCGGCATCTACTGTTTCAGTTTTTCGATCATCACGCGGCGGATGGTGCCGGGCTTGATCGGCTGGCCCTTGACCTCGCTCCAGCAGTCGACATCGACCAGGTAGCGCGCGCGCAGCAGGATCGCCAGGGACGAATAGCGGCGGTTGCTTTCGTCGATGATCTTGTCCGCGGGACGGTCGCTCCAGTTGCTCTCGACGGTCATGACCTTCTTGAACCCCTGCATGATTTCCTTGATCCCCGGCGGCAGGGGCTGGAGGAACTGGAGGTGCATGGAGGACACCTTGTGTCCTTCGGCGCGCATCGTCGCGACCGCTTCCTCGATCGCGCCCTTGGTGCTGCCCCAGCCGATCACCAGCAGATCGCCCGTGGGATCGCCGCAAACCGCCGGCGCCTTGAGGGTTTTCTGCAGCGCGGCCAGTTTCAGGCTGCGGAAGCGCAGGGCCTGTTCGTTGATCTCGGCGTCGTAGGCGACGTGGCTGTCGCTGTCATGCGCGAGGCCGGTGAGGGTGTGCATGCCGCCGGGCTGGCCCGGAATGAAGCGGCGGGCGAGGCCGGTGGTGTCGTCCCAGGCGTAGGGCTTCGCGCCGTCGGGAACCGGGCTCTGGTCGACCGGCGGCGCCATCCAGCTTTCGCTGAATTTCGGGCGCGGGAAGGGCTGCTGCGAGGTGGCGAGCCCGGCGTCGGACAGCACCACCACCACCATGTTGAAGGTTTCGGCGATCTTGCGCGCGGTGATGATCGAATAGAAGCATTCCTCGATGGTGCCCGGCGCCATCACCACCTTGGGCGCGTCGCCGTGGCTGCCGAAGATCGCGGCCATGAGATCGCCTTGCTCCATCTTGGTCGGCTGGCCGGTGCTGGGACCGCCGCGCTGGACGTTGACCACGACCAGGGGGATTTCTCCCATGACCGCGAGCCCGATCGCCTCCTGTTTCAGGGAATAGCCCGGGCCGGAGGTGATGGTGACCGCGCATTTCCCCGCGTAAGAGGCCCCGATGGCGAAGGCGCAGGCGGAGATCTCGTCCTCGGCCTGGTGCACGATGCCGCCGACCTTCTCGAAGACTTCGGACAGATAGTGCGAGGCCGAGGTCGCGGGCGTGATCGGGTACATGGCGCAGATTTCCATCCCCGACGCCATCACCCCCAAGGCCACCGCCGTATTGCCGTTGATCGCGATTTGCGGCTCGGTCGGGCGCGTCGCCGGGATGCGGTAACAGAAATCGAGATTGGCTTCCGCCCACTTGTTGCCGGCTTCCAGCAGCTTGATGTTGGCGTCGACGACGGCTTTGTCCTTCTTGCCGAAGGCGAGCACGATCTGGTCCACCGCCAGCTTCGGATCGAGGCTGTAGATGTGGCAGAGCATGCCGAGGGCGAACATGTTCTTGCCGCGCCGCGCGTCGGTGACGACGGCATGGCACTCCTGCTCCATCGGAATTTCGTAGACCTTGTATCCCGCGGCCACCAGCCGGTCATGGGTCTCGACATAGGACGCCACGATCTTCGGATCGGCGTTGGTGCGCCACATGCTTTCCAGCAGGATGGTGCAATCGGGCTTGAGTTCCTTCGCCCGCACCCGGCCGAGCAGCACCTGTTCGTTGAACGCCACCACCAGGTCGGTCTCGTCGCCGCCATTGGTGATGTAGCCCGAGCCGATGCGGATGCGGTTGCCGCTGGCCCCGGCGACGCTGCGCGCCGGCGGGCGGATTTCGGCGGGAATGATCTCCGTGGTCCAGACGCCGTTCCCCATCTGCGCCGCGATCGCGCCCAGGGACTGGCCGCACTTCTGCGCGCCTTCGCCGGAATCACTGATGATTTCGATGATGTGTTCCTTCAGTTCGACGGCCGCTTTTCTCGCGGGCGATCGCTTTCCGATGGGGGCCTTCTCAAGCGCGCTTTGTATGGTCATGTCGTCCATGTTTTCCCGTAATCGCTGTCGAGCGGTCGCGTTGCCAGGCCGGGGGTTCGGGGCCTAGGCAACGCGCACGCGCGCGAAATTCCGCTCCTTGGTGTCGATGCCCAAAAACGTGCCGGCGCCGGTTTCGCCCCGGCTGAGATAAGGCAGCGCGGCGTCGCGGATGCCGAGATAGGCTTTCATGCTGCGCGCCGCCTTGCGGCCCGCGCCCATGGCCTCGATCACGGTCGCGGCGCCGGTGACGATGTCGCCGCCGGCGAAGACGCCCGCCACCGAGGTCGCCAGATTGCCGTCGACGCCGATATAGCCCCATTTGTTCAGTTTCAGCTTCGAGGTCTGTCCCATGATCGGATTGGCGTTGGTGCCGATCGCGTAGACGATCAGATCCGCCTCGAAATCGAATTCGCTGCCGGCGACCGGAACCGGGCGGCGCCTTCCCGATTCGTCGGGCTCGCCCAACTCCATGCGCACGCAGCGCATGCCGCGCACGTCGCCCTTGCCGTCGTCGTGAATCGACACCGGGTTGGTGAGCCAGTGGAATTCCACCCCTTCCTGCTCGGCGTGATGCACTTCCTCGGCCCGCGCCGGCGCCTCGGTGCGCGAGCGGCGGTAGATGCAGTACACCTTCTCCGCGCCCAAGCGCAGCGCCACCCGGGTCGCGTCCATCGCCGTGTTGCCGGCGCCGACGACGGCGACCCGCTTTCCGATGGGCATCGGCGTGTCGAAATTCGGGAACTCCTTGGCGCGCATCAGGTTGCAGCGCGTCAGGAGCTCATTGGCCGACAGCACGCCGTTCAGGGAATCGCCCGGGATCCCGAGCATGGTCGGGTAGCCGGCGCCGACGCCGACGAAGACCGCGTGATAGCCCATCTCGTCGATCATCTGTTCGATGGTGAACAGGCGGCCGACCAGGGTGTTGCATTCGAACTTGATCCCCAATTTCTTCAGATTGTTGATCTCGGCGTCGATCACCTCGTTGGGGAGGCGGAAATCGGGAATGCCGTATTTCAGCACGCCGCCCGCCTGGTGAAAGGCTTCATAGACGGTGACGTCGCAGCCCGCCTTGGCCATGTCGGCCGCGCACGCCATGCCCGCCGGCCCGGAGCCGACGATCCCGACCTTGAACCGGTTGGGCTCGATATAGGGGATGTTGACCCAGCCCTCCTTGATGGCGGCGTCGCCGACGAACCGTTCCAGGCGTCCGATGGCGACCGGTTCGAGCGAATCGCCGACGGTGCACACTTCTTCGCATTGGGTTTCCTGCGGACACACCCGGCCGCAGATCGACGGCAGCAGATTGGTGTCGGTGAGGATGTCGTAGGCGCCGCGGAGGTTCTTCTCGGTTATCTTCTGGATGAAGCCGGGGATGTTGATCCCGACCGGGCAGCCGGCGATGCAGGGTTCGTCCGGACACATCAGGCAGCGCTCGGATTCGCGCTGCGCGTCCTCCAGGCTGTAACCGCAGGCGACCTCCTGGAAATTCTTCGCCCGCGCCTGCGGATCCTGCTCGCGCATCGCCGTGCGTTCTTGCGGAATGTTCCTTATCGTCTTCTTCTTTGCCATGTCCTCGTTCCCTGCGGCGATCCTATGAATTGCGAACCGGTCTAGCCGCCCATGGAGTCCTCGAACGGGTCCGGCAGTTCGAGCAGTTCGCTTTGCGCGGCGCGACTTCACGGCATGGAGCGCGCTGGGGCCGATTTCCTTGGTCATGCGGCAGCTTTCCGACCAGCGCTTCTCGGCTTCGTGCTCGACTTCCGTGAAGCGCCGCAAGCGCGTCATCAAGTCGTCGAAATCGACCTGATGGCCGTCGAAGTCCGGGCCGTCCACGCAGGCGAATTTCACCTTGCCGCCGACCTTCACCCGGCAGCCGCCGCACATCCCGGTGCCGTCGACCATGATCGGGTTGACGCTGACCATGGTCTTGATCTTGGCCGCGCGCGTCGCCTCGGCGCAGGCCTTCATCATGACCGGCGGGCCGATCGCGACCACCTCTTCGATATCGGGATGTCCCGCCAAGGCGACCTTGATGCCGTCGGTGATCATGCCCTTCATGCCGGCCGAGCCGTCATTGGTGCATAAAATGAGTTCGTCGCAGCAGGCGCGGAATTTGTCTTCCCAGAACACCAGATCCTTGGTGCGGAAACCGAGGATGGCGATCACATAGGCGCCGCTCTCCTTGAAGCCGCGCGCCTGGGGATAGATCGGCGCCACGCCCAAGCCGCCGCCGACGCACACCACCTTCTTCGCGTGGCTGATCGGGCTGGGGATGCCCATCGGGCCGACCATGCCGTAGAGCGTCGTGCCGACCCGGCATTCCTGCTGCATCTGCTTGGTGGTCTTGCCGACCGCCTGGATGACCAGGGTGATGGTCCCTTTCTTGCGGTCGAAATCGGCGATGGTGAGCGGAATCCGCTCGCCGTGCTCGTTCAGCATGACGATGACGAATTGCCCCGGTTTGGCGGCCTTGGCCATCAGCGGATGGCGCACCTCAAGCAGGTAAGTGACATCCGAGAAATCCTCTCGCGCCACGATTTCGAAATTGGACGTTTCCATCGTTCCTTTTCCACGACAGCCCGTTAGCCTTATTTTTCAAGGGCGTAATCCCAGGCGCCTGATGCGGGCGCGACCAGTCCGATAACCGCCGCGAGTATCCAACCGGCGGTCCGGACATGCTTTGACATGGATCAATGTCCGGGCCGGGCCGGGATGACGCACAGGGCAAGGCGGTGACGGGGACTTGGCGCCGGCCCGGGAGACGATCCCTGGGTCCACCCGGCCGGGCCCGATTCGAACCCGCGCGCGGCGGTTTGCCGCAGCCGCCTATCGGCCGTAAAGCGCGGTGGGAAGCCACAAGGCCATGTGGGGGAAGGCCAGGAGCAGGACGATGAGCGCCGCCTGGGCGAGGAGAAAGGGCACGACGCCGAGATAGATCGCGGACAAGGGGATATCGGGTATCTGGGCGCGAATGACGAACAGGTTCATGCCGACCGGGGGATGGATCAGCCCGATCTCCATCAACGTCACCAGCATCACGCCGAACCACACCGGATCGAAGCCGTTCTCCACGACCAAGGGAAAGAAAATCGGCACGGTCACGAGGATCATGCCGATGGCGTCGAGGAAGCAGCCCAGGACGATGTAGATGACGATCAGGACGATCATCACGTTGAGGGGCGACAGGCCCGCTTCGCGAACCAGCGCCACGAGAGGTGGCCGGCAATTGCGTCTGCACGACGAAGTAGGAAAACAGAAACGCCCCGATCATGATGAAAAACAGCATCGCCGTGGTCTGGACCGACTGCCTCACGCATTTCCAGAACTTGGCAAGAGACATCTGTCCGGTGATCGTGGCGAGCAGGAAGGCGCCGAACGCGCCGATCGCGGCCGCTTCGGTCGGGCTGAACAGGCCCGCATACATGCCGCCGATCGACACGCAGAAGAGCAGCGCGATCTCCCACATCTCCAGCATGTCGCGCAGGCGCTGGCGCAGGGGCAGAGCGCTGTCCGGATTTCGCCCAAGCCGGCCGCACCACGACCAGAATCCCGACCACCAGCATGTAGAGCACCATGAGAACCAGGCCGGGGATCAGGCCGGCGGCGAACAGCCTCAAAACCGACTGCTGCGCGATGATCGCGTAGATGACGAAGATGATCGACGGCGGCAGCAATATGCCGAGGGTTCCGCCCGCCGCCACCACGCCGGTCGAAAGCCGGTCGTCGTAGCCGGCCGCCCGCATTTCGGGGATCGCGATGCGGCTCATGGTCGCGGCGGTGGCGAGCGAGGAGCCGCACACCGCGGCGAATCCCGCGCACGCGCCGATCGTCGCCATGGCCTCGGCGCCGCGGAAGCCGTTGAACAGGGATTTCGTGGCCTTGAAGAGCTTGGCCGACATGCCGAATTCGGAGGCGACCGCGCCCATCAGGATGAACAGCGGCACGACGGAAAGCGCGTAGCCCGAGGCGATGTCGAAGGGCGTGTTGCCGAGCACGAGCAGGGCCTTCTGCCAGCCTTCGATGGCGGCATAACCGGCGAAGCCGACGATGCCCAAGGCAACCGCCACCGGCACGCGCATGAAAATGAGCAGCCAGAAGGGCGAGCATGCCGAGCAAGCCGATGGTTTGCGGCGCCATGCTCACGCTTTCCGCCGCACCAGATTTTGGACGTCGCGCAGCGCCGGCAGGCACAGGGCGATGATGGAACAGACGGTGCCCAGCAGCATGGGCGCCCAGAACGCGACCAGGGGAATGGCGAGGTCCGAGGTCGTGTCGCCGAACGCATAAGCGTCGCGCGCGCGCGCCGCCATGGTCCACAGCATGGCCGCGAGGAAGGCGAGGGAAAAAAGCCGGGCGAAGGTCCTGAACCAGTCGATCACGCGGGGGCCGAACACATGATCCGCGATGTCGACGGTCACGTGCCCGCCGCGCACGAAGGTCTCCGGAATGCCGAGAAAGACCATGTAGACCAAGCGTGCCTTGAACGAGCTCGACCGATCCGTAAATCGGCTTGTCGAAGACGTTGCGCAGGAACACGTCGGCCACCGTCACCAGCATCATGACGGTGAGCGCCGCGCCGGCGACGTTGGTCAGAAATCGCGCAACCCGGTTCGGCGGCGGATCTGTCATGCCGGCTCCGTGCGTCCTTCGCCGCTCAATGCCGGCCCGCGGACTAGGGCTGCTTTCCCTGGCTCGCCTGGAGAGCCGCCACTTTCTCGGTCAGCGCCTTGAAAAATTGCGACGCCTTGAGCCCTTTCTGGTCCTGCTCGGCGACCAGCTGGGCGACGGCGGCCTTGGTCGCGGCCTGCGAAGGCTTTGCGCTGGCTTGGCGACAGATCGATGATCTCCATCCCGTTCTTGCGCGCATAGGCGCGCCCGTCCAGCGCCGCTTTGTCCGTGGCTATTCCCATTTCCTGCGCCGCCTTGAGGCCGGTCGTGTCGTCGATGAGTTTCTTCAGATCCGCCGGCAGGCCGTCATAGCTGGCGCGGTTCATGGCGAGGACGAAGGTCGTGGCGTTGCCGCCCCAGTCGGTCACGTACTTCGCCGAGACCTGAAACGATTGCAGTGCCTCCCACGCCAGCAGCGCCCCGTCGATGGTGCCCTTGTTGAGCGCATCGGCGATCTGCGCCGGCTCGATGAAGACCGGAACGGCGCCCAGCGCGCTCAGGGTCGCCGCGGCGACGGAGTCCGGATGCCGGATGCGCAATCCTTTCATGTCTTCCGGCCGGCGGACCGCGACCTTCGTGGTCACGAGAGCGAGCGGCGTGGTCGTGGTCAGGCACAGCACGTGCACGCTCTCGTACTCTTGGGCGAGGTAGCCGGGAACCAGCGAGGTGAGGGCGACCGAGCCCACCTCCGAGTTCGGGATGAGGAACGGCGCGTGCGACAGCTCGGTCAACGGAAAGCGGCCGGGCGTCCCGCCATGGAGCGCGAAGGAAATATCGGCCACGCCCGTCCTCGCCAGGTCGAACTGGTGCGGCATGGAGCCCATCTGGTTCGAGGGGAAAACCTCGACCTTGAGGCGCCCGCCCGAACTCTTGTTCAAGGTTTCGGCCCATGACTGGAGCCAGATCGTGTAATGATTGCCGATCGGCTCGAAGGTCGAGATTTTCAGCGTGGTGACGTCCGCCGCCGCGGCCGGGGGCGTCCACATCGCCCCGATCGTTCCCGCAACCACGCACAGTCAAAGCAGCCAATTTGAGTTTCATCGTTTCCTCCTGCGTCTATCGCCCGTCTTGTTGGTTCGCGGGCTTCGGTCAATCGGCAACCGGTTGCCCGGTCCTTCAGTCCTTTCCGTCTCGCGCGCTCGCGCTCATTGCCCGCCGAGCAGCTTCGAGCCGAAGAACAGCGGCGACAGCGCGCGGACCAGCGCGAGCGAGTCCTTCGCGGCGAATTCCTCCAGCCGGAGATGGGGATTGTGCGGCCGGATGCGCTCGAACATGGCGCGGGCCTTCGGGTCGGCGGGCGGCGGAATCGTGGCGTCGATCAGCATCTTGGAGCCGAGACGCTGCCACAGCCCGGTTCCCGGCGCCCCCAGCTCCGGCAGGCTCGCGTCCATGGCGTGGTTGTGGGTGCCGGGGATGATGGCCACGTCCTCTTGCGGATTGACCCGCGTGGAAAGCGCCCACAGCAGCTCCGACGGATTGAAGATATCGACGTCGGCGTCGACCGCGATGGCGATCTTCGGATGCTGGTACTCGGAGGAGAGCGCCGCCAGCAGCAGGTTCTTGGCTTCGCCGTAGGCCCGCGGCGTCATCTGCACCACCAGGCCGAAAATGCCGGGCAAGACCGCCACGTTGTGCAGATTGGGTCCGCCGCCCACGTCCTTGAGCCGGCGGAAAATCGCCGCGCTCATCGGCAGCTTGTGGAAGACGCAGCCTTCCATTTCCGAGCCGTTCTGCAGATTCTTGAAGATCGCGTCGTGCCGGCGCGTCATGTACTGGTACTCGACGACGGGATTCTTCCCCGTGCCGGTCACGTAGTAATCCTGGAACTCCGAAAACGGGCCTTCCTCCTCGCGGTAATGGGGCGGGATATGGCCTTCGAGCACGATCTCGGCGTCGGCCGGGACCTCGAGGTCCACGGTTTCGCACTTCACCAGACGCACGGCCTCGCCGAGATAGCCGCCGGCGATCTCGAACTCGTCGAGCCCGTAGGCGGCGGTGGTCGCCGCGGCGGCGTAATAAAGCGGATAATGGCCGATGAAGATCGCCACCGGCATCGGCTGGTTTTTCGCCTGGTATTTCAGGTAGTTCTTCCAGCTGTGGCGCGGGTAAAGCAGGATCCCCGACTTGTTCGGTCCCTTGATCTGCAAGCGGTGGAAGCTGACGTTCCGGGCTCCGGTGTCCGGGTCCTTGGTCACCATCAGGCCCGAGCCGATCACCGGCCCGCCGTCGCGCTGCCCCGCCACGTGAACCGGCAGCTGGGTCAGATCGAACTCGCCGCGCTTGAGCTTCACCTCTTTGACCGGCCCGTCCGCGACCATCACCGGCTTGATGCAGTTTCCCATGCGCTCGGCCACGGACGGCACCAAGGCCTCCTGGGTGGTGCCGAAGGCGATGGCGGCGTGGCGCAAATTCGCCGGCGCCTGGCCGAGCGAGCGCCAGCCATGCGGCAGCTTCTCGAAGAACAGCGCCTTTTCGCGCGATTGATAGAGCAGCGCGCCCATCTCGGTGAGCGGGTCCACCGGCTTGTCGATGCGGATGAGTTCGCCGGCGGCTTCCAGCTCGCTGATCCACGTCCGCATGTCCTTGGGGGCGACTATTCGACTTCGGCGTCATCGCGGCGTTCTCCGAGTTGGAAGTCTGATAATCAGTCGCAAGAAACCCCGGCGATCCGAACCGGCTTGCCGGACGGTCACGCCGGCGCGCGCGTTTCACGCCAACGTGCTTCCCGTTAGATTTACCAGTTCGAGCGTTGCCTTGATAGGGTATACATGCGGCGAAAGAAACGCCCGGGAGCCTCGACCATGCCTTATCAGTTGACCGACAAAGACCGCCGGATCAAGACCATCGCCATCGAGGAACACTTCTCGACGCCGATGCAGCGGCAGAAGACGAGCGCGACGGATTTCCGCGGCTTCTATCTATCCTCGCGCAGCGAGCATCTCGGCCACAGCATCGTCGACCAGCTGGCCGACCTCGACCAGCAGCGGCTCGCCTACATGGACGCCGCCGGGGTCGACATCCAGGTGCTGTCATTCACCTCGCCGGGCCCGCAGGCCTTCGAGGCGGCCGACGCCATCCCGCTCGCCAAGGACGCCAACGACCGGCTTTATGAGGCGGTGAAACGGCATCCGGACCGCTTCGCCGGCTTTGCCGCGCTGCCGACGGCGGCGCCGGAGGTGGCGGCCGACGAGCTGGAGCGCGCCGTGACCAAATTGGGCTTCAAGGGCGCCATGATCCACGGCCATACGCGGGGCAGCTTCCTCGACGAAAAGAAATACTGGGTCATCTTCGAACGCGCCCAGGCGCTCGGCGTGCCGATCTATCTTCATCCGGCCTTGCCGCATCCCGAGGTCGTCAAGGCCTACTTCACCGGCTACGAGGATCTGGCGCGCGCGGCCTGGGGCTTCGCCGTCGACACCAGCGTCCATTTTTTGCGCTTGGTCTTCGCCGGGGTGTTCGACGCCTATCCGGACCTCAAGATCATTCTCGGGCATCTGGGCGAAGGCCTGCCCTTCGCGATGCACCGGCTGAACGACCACAGCTTCGCGGCGGCGAAGCGGCGCGGCCTTAAGAAAACGCCGCTGCAATACCTCCGGGACAATCTGGTCGTCACCACCAGCGGCAATTGGTTCGAGCCGGCCTTCGTCTGCACGCTGCTGGCGCTCGGGGTGGACAACATCCTCTTCGCCATCGACTGGCCCTACGAGCCCAACATGAGCGGGATGCACTTCCTCAACTCGCTGCCGATCAGCGACCTCGACCGGGAAAAGATCGCGCATCTCAACGCGGAACGCCTGCTGCGCCTATGAGCGCCGTCCCGGCTTGAGCGCGCCGGGCAAGCGCGAGCAACCCGCCCAGCAGGATCGCCGCCGCGCCGAGGGCGAAGAGCAGATGGTACGAGCCGCTGCGGGCGAAGAGGTAGGACATCGCATAGCCGCCGCCGGCATAGACCACGGCATAGGTCGCCGTTATCCAGCCCCAAACTTGCCGTTGTTGTTCAATGGGCACCAACTCGCCGGCGCAGCCCGAGCCGAGCACGACCATGCCGATCGCGAAGACGCCGACGCCGAGCGACGAGATCGCGAGGAACACCGGCAGCGGCGACAGCACGGGCAATCCGACGCAAAGCGCCAAGGCCGGCAGGCCCAGGGCGAAGCTGCGCGCGAAGCCCAGCCGCTCGGCGGCGAGTCCGCAGAGCAGCGGCCCGATCATCGCGCCCAATCCCAGCAGCACCCAATAGAAGCCGCCGACCGCCAGGCCCCGGTCGAGGCCGCGGGCGATGTAATCCACCCAGAACACGGTGTGCGGCACGAAACCCAGGCCGTTGCAGGCATAGGCGGCGATCAGCAGCAGCAGCGCCGGCGTCAACGCGGCGCGATGCGCGCCGCGCTTCGGCGCCTTGGCCTCTGTCATCCGGACCGGCCAGCCGCCCCAGGCCAGCGCGGTCAGCGCCAGCCCGGCCGCGCCCAGCGCGAACCAGGTCGCCGGCAAGCCGAACTGCACCAGCCAAGGCACCAGCGTGCCCGAGAGCGCGATGCCCGCGCCCACCCCGGTGAAGACGATGCCCGCCACCCTTCCGCGCTTCGCCACCGGGGTTTCCGCCAGGATCGCCGGCGGCGCCAGCACCATCAACAGCCCGCCGGCGACGCCCGCCAGCAGCCGCCACGGAAAATACCAGGCGAAGCCCAACGGGAAGCCGCAGGCGAAAAAGCACGCGGTCGCCGCCAGCATCGACAGCTTGATCAACGCCACCGGCGGAAAAACATGCGCCAGGCGGTGCGCCGCCGCGGCGCCCAGGAGATAGCCCATGAGATTGGCGGCGCCGAGATAGGCCGCATCGGAGGCGCTGAACCAATGCGCCTGGATCAGGGAAGGGATCAGCGGCGCGTAACCGAAGCGCGACAGGCCGAGGCCGAGCAGCAGCGCCGACAGCCCGGCCGCCGCCCGGTGCCAGGGGCGCGGCAGGGCGCCGTGGGCGGGAATGACGAACTCCTCGGCCATGACGCCAAGGCTAATTCATCCGGGCCGGGGCGACGCATGCGTTCTGGACATACGCATAAGGCCGCAAAGCCGGCCTCGCCGGATTCGCTCGCGGCGATGTGAGATGAAGGCCGGGCGCCGATTTGCTATAGACCGGGTGGAAGCGGGGGCGTCATGCAGAGAATTCCAGGGCCGGCCGCCTGGGCGATGGCGATCTACATCGCCTATATCTTCGTTTGGTACCTGCAATACAAATTCACCGGCGACGACGGCAGCGTCTGGCTGTTCACCATCCTGACCGACTGGCTGGGCTTCCACGGCCACGAGAAATTCATGCGCATCGGCACCGGCAGCCTGGAGCTGTTCGCCTCGGTCCTGCTGTTCATCCCGCGATGGCAGGTTTTGGGCGCGGCGCTCTCCTGCGGCATCATGAGCGGCGCCATCTTCTTCCACCTGGTCTCGCCGCTCGGCGTCGATCCTTACGGCGATGGCAGCGTGCTGTTCCGCGAAGCCTGCACGGTGTGGGTGTTCAGCGTCGCCGTCATGGTCATCCGCCGCCGGCGCGGCATCGAACTGGTCGAACGCTATTTGCCTTTCATCCCGATCCCGGCGAAGCTGCGCTCGTCCTAAGTCCGGAGGGCGCGGTGGAAGAGGTGACGGCATTGAACAAGGGCCGCGATCCGCGGCTCGATTTCTTCCGCGGCGTCGCCATGTTCATCATCTTCATCGCGCATTGCCGCGGCAATGTCCTGTGGAACTACATCCCGGCGCGCTTCGGCATCAGTGACGCCGCCAACATGTTCGTGTTCGTCTCCGGCATGACGGCGGCGATCGCCTTCGGCGGCACCTTCCACAGCCGGGGCTGGCCGATCGGCGCGTTGCGCATCCTCTACCGCTGCCTGCAGCTCTACGCCGCGCAGCTGGGCATGTTCTTCGTCACCGCGATGGTGGTGGCCGCCGGCTCGAAGATTTTCCCGGACACCGATTACATCGCGGTGGCGCAGTTGCAGCGCTTCTTCGCCGATACCTCCGGCGCGCTGATCGGCCTCTTCACCCTGACCTACGTGCCGCATTATCTCGACATCTTGCCGCTCTACATCGTGGTGCTGGCGATGGTGCCGGCGGCGATGGCCCTGGCGCGGCTGAGCCCCTTTCTCGTCCTGGCGGCCTCGCTCGCGCTTTACGTCGGCGCCTGGGTGTTCCAGATCAATTTGCCCGCCCATGCCGACGACCAGGCGACGTGGTTTTTCGATCCCTTCGCCTGGCAGCTGATCTTCTTCACCGGGTTCGCGCTGCGGCGCGGCTGGATCAAGGTGCCCATCGATTCCCGGATCCTGTTCTGGGGCAGCGTCGCGGTGCTGCTGGCGGGATTGGCGATCTCGCTGCCTGCGGTGTTCGAGCGCGTTCCCGCGATCGACGATTTCCGCCAATGGGTCGCGAATCACACCGACAAGACCTACATGGACCCGATGCAATACGTCCATTTCCTCGCCTCGGCCTATGTCGCGGTGGCGTTGCTCAAGGGCCGCGAGCGGATTCTGCTGTCGGTGCCGCTCAAGCCCTTCTTCAAATGCGGCCAGCAGGCGCTGTCGATCTTCACCTCGGGCATGGTGCTCTCCTATATCGACGGCATGGTGTTCGATCATGCCGGCACCGGCGCGGCGGTCCAGCTCGCGGTCAATGGCGCGAGCTTCTTCCTGCTCTTCGCCATCGCCTATGGCGTCGCCTGGTTCAAGGCGGCGCCGTGGAAGCGCAAGCACGTCTCCGTCGTGGAGCGCGCCGTCGCGGGCGCCGAATGAAGGCGGCGGCCCTTCTGCTGGCGGCTGTGCTGCTCGCGGCGGCAAGCGCGCGCGCCGACGAGCGTTTCGATCTGCCCTATCAGGGCGCCGCGCGCGATTATTTCCTGCATGTGCCGCCGAATGCGGGCGACGGGAAGCTGCCGCTGGTGATCGCGCTGCACGGCGCGGGCGGCGACGCGCCGGGCTTCGCCGGCGAGACGCGCTTGGCCGTTGCCGCCGACAAGCTCGGCATGCTGGTGGCTTTCCCCGACGGCAGCCAAGGCGGCAACCCGCCGCGCCGCACCTTCAACGCGCAGATCTGCTGCGGCGACGCGCCGGCGCGCCAGGTCGACGATGTGGGCTTCGTCGGAGCGGTGATCGGGGACGTGGCCCGGCATCATCCGGTCGACCGTACCCGGGTCTACGCCACCGGCATGTCCAATGGCGGCATGCTGGTCTATCAGCTCGCGGCGATGCATCCCGACTGGTTCGCCGCGGTGGCGCCGGTCGCGGCGGCGATCGGCGGCATGACCCGTACCGGCAAGACCTATCTCATCCCCATGCCCGGGATGCCGGTGCCGGTGATGATCATCCACGGCAACAAGGATCCCTATGTGCTCTATCAGGGCGGCTCCTCGCGCTTGATCAGCTTTCCCAGTCGCTGGAAGATGTCAGTCGACGACGCGCTGACCTTCTGGGTGGCGAACGACGGCTGCGTGGACAAGCCCGCGATCGCCTATGCCGCCGGCAAGACGTTGAAGCGCGAAGCCTATGCCGGCTGCAAGGACGGCAGCGAGGTGGTGCTGTGGGAGATTTTGGGCGGCGACCACAACTGGCCGGGCGACATCTTCCCCGCGCCCGGCGGCGGCAAGCCGGTTTCGGCGGCCGAGGCAATCCTGACCTTCTTCGCCGCCCACCGCCGGATGTGAGTCCTAAGGTTGTAAGCCCTATCCCTTGGCCACGCGCAGCAGCAGCTTGCCGATGGCGCGGCCTTGCTCCATGCGCGCATGGGCCTCCGCCGCGCGCTCGAGCGGAAAGACCTCCGCGATCTGGTGTTTCAACTTTCCGGCCGACAACAGCCGGTTGATGTCGCGCGCCGCCTCGAGCCGCGCCGCATCTCCAACCTCGTAGATGAGGACGAAGCGGATGGTCAAATCCTTCATCAGCATGGCGGTGAAGGGCACGACCGGTTCGGGCACCTCGTCGCTGGAATAGGCCGCGATCACGCCGTTGACCGCCAGCATGTCGACGTCGCCCGCCAGGTTCTTGCCCAGCGCGACCTCGATCACGCGGTCGACGCCGCCGCCCAAAATCGCCTTCGCGCGCGCAGCGGCGTTCTCGCTCTTGTAATTGATGATGTGGTCGGATCCTGCCTCGCGGGCGCGGGCGGCCTGTTCGTCGCGGCTGACCGTGGCCAGCACCGCGCGTGCCCCGCCGAGCTTGGCGAGCTGCACCGCGTAATAGCCCACCGCCCCGGCGCCGCCCTGCACCAGCACCGCCTTGCCGGCAATCGCGCCGTCGGCGTAGAGGCAGCGATGCGCCGTCATCGCCGGGATGCCGAGACACGCGCCTTCCTCGAAACTCGTGCCGTCGGGCAAAGGCACGGCGCGGTTCTCCGGCACCACGGCGTATTCGGCGGCGGTGCCGAAGGGCCGGCCGCGCTGCGCCATGTAAAGCCAGACGCGCTCGCCAAGCTTGCGCGACGAAACGCCCGGCCCGAGCTTGTCGATCACGCCCGCGCCGTCCTGGTGCGGCACGATGCGCGGATAGGGCATCGGCCGGCCGCGCCAGCCGGCGCGGCCCTTGGTGTCCGAAGGATTGACCGCGGAGACTATGATCTTGACTCGCACCTCGCCTTGTCCGGGCTCGGGCGCCGGCATCTCGCCCAGGACCAGCACGTCCTTGGCGGCGCCCGTCTTCTCGTACCAGCAGGCTTTCATGATCGGCGCCTCGCGTTTTTTCGGCGGCGTTGACGTTGGCGCAAGCCACCCGAAGCCGTGCAACGGCGAAGGATGGCTGGGGCGGGAGGAATCGAACCTCCGAATGGCGGAATCAAAATCCGCTGCCTTACCGCTTGGCTACGCCCCAAGATTCCGCGCAAAAACCGGATGACGCGACCTTAGCGGCAAGCCCACCATCCCGCAACCGCACCGCTTTCGCGCATCCCTGGTCCCAAGACATCGAGGGTTGACGGTGACGCCGGGCCGCGCCAAGGTGCGGCCCCGATCACGCCCGATCCTGTCCGAGGCCGAATCGATTCTCCAACGATGAGCGCCAACCCGATCCCGACCGCGTCATTGCCGCCCTTGCCGCGGCCGCGCGATCCGATGGTCCGGCGCATGGCGAATGCGCTGCGCGTCCTGGCCATGGACGCGGTCGAGGCGGCGCAAAGCGGCCATCCCGGCATGCCGATGGGCATGGCCGACGCGGCCACCGTGCTGTTTTCCCGCTTTCTCAATTTCGATCCGGCCTTGCCCGATTGGCCCGACCGCGATCGTTTCGTCTTGTCGGCCGGGCACGGCTCGATGCTGCTCTACGCGCTCTTGCATCTGACCGGCTATGCCGACATGACGCTCGACGAGCTGAAGCGCTTCCGCCAGCTCGGCAGCCGCACCGCCGGCCATCCCGAGCGCGGCCACGCCGCGGGCATCGAGACCACCACCGGGCCCTTGGGCCAGGGCCTGGGCAATGCCGTCGGCATGGCGCTGGCCGAGCGCATCCTGGCGGCGCAGTTCGGCAAGGAGCTGGTCGATCACTACACCTATGTCATCGCCGGCGACGGCTGCCTGATGGAAGGCATCAGCCAGGAAGCGATCTCGCTCGCCGGCCATCTGCGGCTTTCGAAGCTGATCGTGCTCTGGGACGACAATAGCATCTCGATCGACGGCGGCACCTCGCTCTCGACATCCGAAAACCAGCTCGCGCGCTTTGCCGCCGCCGGCTGGGACACCACGGCGGTGGACGGCCACGACACCGAGGCGCTCGCCGCCGCCATCTCCGAGGCGCGCACCAGCGTGCGGCCTTCGCTCATCGCCTGCAAAACTACGATAGCATTTGGAGCGCCGACCAAGGCGGGCTCGGCGGCTTCGCATGGATCGCCCTTGGGCGCGGCCGAGATCGCCGGAGCGCGCCAGCGCCTGGGCTGGCAAGAGCCGCCCTTCGTCCTGCCCGAGGACGTGGTGAAATTCTGGCGCGAAGCAGGATCGCGCGGGGCCAAGCTCTCCTCGGCCTGGAAGAAGCGGCTCGATGCGGCAGAATCCAAAACCCGCGCCGAATTCGCGCGCCGGATGAAGGGCGAGCTTACGCCCGAGGCGCGCAATGCCTTGGCCCAGGTGAAGGCCAAGGCCGCCGCCGACGCGCCCAAGCTCGCCACCCGCCAGGCCTCGGGCAACGTGCTCGACGCGCTCGCGCCGGCCATGCCCGAGTTGATCGGCGGCTCGGCCGATCTGACCGGCTCCAACAACACCAAGGCCAAGAGCCAGAAGGTGATCACGGCCAAGGATTTCTCCGGCGGCTACATCCATTACGGCATCCGCGAGCACGGCATGGCGGCGGCGATGAACGGTTTGGCCGCGCATGGCGGGATCATTCCCTATGGCGGCTCGTTCCTGGTGTTCACCGATTACTGCCGTCCGGCGATCCGGCTTTCGGCGCTGATGGGTTTGCGCGTGATCTACGTGATGACCCATGATTCGATCGGGCTGGGCGAGGACGGGCCGACGCATCAGCCGGTCGAGCATCTGGCGGCTTTGCGCGCCATTCCCAATCTGCTGGTTTTCCGTCCCGCCGACGCGGTCGAAACCACGGAATGCTGGGAGCTGGCCTTGGGTCATGCGAAGACGCCGTCGGTGCTGGCGCTGACGCGGCAAGCCGTGCCCGCTCTGCGCAAGGACGGCGAAGCGGAAAACAAATGCGCGCGCGGCGCCTATGTGCTGGCCGAAGCCGATGGCAAACGCCAGGCGACCATCCTGGCGACCGGTTCCGAGGTCGCGCTGGCGCTTGCCGCGCGCGATCTGCTGGCGCAGAAAAAAATCGCGGCTGCGGTGGTCTCGATGCCGTGCTGGGAATTGTTCGACCGGCAGGACGAAGGTTACCGCCGCGCGGTGTTGGGCGAGGCGCCTTTGGTCGCGGTCGAGGCGGCTTTGCGTTTCGGCTGGGACCGTTATATCGGTCCCAAGGGCGGCTTCGTCGGCATGACGGGTTTCGGCGCTTCGGCGCCGGCCGCGGAACTCTACAAGCATTTCGGCATCACCGCCGAGGCGGTATGCTCGGCGGCGTTGGCTCTGGTCTAGGAGGCTTCATGGCCATTCGGGTTGCGATCAACGGGTTCGGGCGCATCGGGCGGCTGGTTTTGCGCGCGCTCCACGAGCAGAACCGCGACGACGTGCTGGCGGTCGCGGTCAACGATCTCGGCTCGGTCGCGGCCAACGCGCATCTCCTGAAATACGACAGCGTGCATGGCCGCTTCAAAGGCGAGATCAAGACCGGCGACGCCTGGATGGACATCGGCAAGGGCAGGATCGCGGTCAGCGCCGAACGCGACCCCGCCAAGCTGCCGTGGAAGGATATGAAGATCGACGTCGCGCTCGAATGCACCGGGCTTTTCACCAAGCGCGAGGCGGCGGCGAAACACATCGAGGCCGGCGCCAAGCGCGTGCTGGTCTCGGCCCCGGCCGACGGCGCCGACATCACCCTGGTGATGGGCGTCAACAGCGACCAGGTGAAGCCCGCGCACAAGGTTTTGTCCAACGGCTCCTGCACCACCAACTGCCTGGCGCCGGTCGCCTATGTCCTGAACGAGGGCATCGGCATCGATGCCGGCTACATGACGACCATCCACGCCTATACCGGCGACCAGAACACGGTCGACACGCTGCACAAGGACATGCGCCGCGCCCGCGCCGCCGCGCTCAACATGATCCCGACCTCGACCGGCGCCGCCAAGGCGTTGGGCCTGGTGCTGCCGGCCTTGCAGGGCAGGCTCGACGGCACCTCGATCCGCGTGCCGACCGCCGACACGTCGCTGATCGATTTCGCCTTCACCGCCGCGCGCGACACCGCCAAGGACGAGATCAACGAATTGATGGTGAAGGCGGCGAATTCCAACCGCTTCAAGGGCATTCTCGCCGTCAACCGCGACGAATGCGTCTCGAGCGATTTCACCCACGATCCGCACAGCGCGACCTTCGACCTGACCCAGACCGTGGTGATCGGCAAGCGCTTCTGCCGCGTGCTCGCCTGGTACGACAATGAATGGGGTTTCTCCAACCGCATGGTCGAGGCGGCGGCGTTGGTGGGCGCGCTGGGCTGAGACATGGGCGGGCGGATCGTCGTCCATTCGCTCGACCAGGCCCGCGCCGCGCTGGCGGCGGCCGCATCCTTGAAGCGCCCGGTGGTGCTGGCGAGCGCGCCAGGCGCCGGATGCTATGCCGGGCCTTCCTGGTTCCAATCCCTAACCGCGCTGGCGCAAGCCTCGTATCCCGAAGCCCAAATGGAAGCCGTGCTGGATTGCGGCGCCGAAGCCGGGGTGGCGCTGGCGGCGTTGCGGATGGGCTTCAAGCGCGTGGGCTTTTCCGGCGGCGCCGGGGCGCGGGCGAAGCTCGAGGACATCGCGCGCGCTCTGGGCGCCGCGGTCGAAGGCCGGCGGCGATCATCCCGCGCTCGATCTGCGCGACGGCAAAAACGCGCAAGCCCTGTGCGAATCATATCTCGCGGGCGAGGCATTGGCCTGATGCCGGCCGGTCTGCTATATCCCGCCTGAACCAAGGGAAACGCCATGGCGCTCAGCAAACCGGTCCAGAAAATCCTCGACGCTTATGAAAGCGATTCACCCAAGACCAAGGCGAACCTCGCCCGCATTCTCATGCAGGGCCGGCTCGGCGGCACCGGCAAGCTGGTGATCCTGCCGGTCGATCAGGGCTTCGAGCACGGGCCCGCGCGCAGCTTCGCGCCCAACCCGCCGGCCTACGATCCGCATTACCACTATCGCCTCGCCATCGACGCCGGGCTTTCGGCCTATGCCGCGCCCTTGGGCATGATCGAAGCCGGCGCCAAGACCTTCGCCGGCAAAATCCCGACCATCCTCAAACTGAATTCGGCCAACTCCCTGGCGCGGGACAAGGCGGCGCCGAGCCAGGCGATCACCGCTTCGGTCAAGGACGCGATCCGGCTCAAATGCGCCGCCATCGGCTTCACGATCTATCCGGGCTCGGACGCGGCCTATGCGATGATGGGCGAGATCGCCGAGCTGGGCCGCGAGGCCAAGGCGGCAGGATTGGCCGTGGTGATCTGGTCCTATCCGCGCGGCGGGAATCTTTCCAAGGAAGGCGAGACCGCGATCGACATCTGCGCCTATGCCGCGCACATGGCGGCGCTGTTGGGCGCGCACATCATCAAGGTGAAGCCGCCGACTGCGTTTCTCGAACTGGAAGCGGCGAAGAAAGTCTACGAGGCGCAGAAGATCGACATTTCCACGCCCGCCGCGCGCATCCGCCACGTGGTGCAATGCTGCTTCGCCGGCAAGCGCATCGTCGTGTTCTCGGGCGGCGAGGCCAAGGACGCCGAGGGCATCTACAACGAGGCGCGCGCCATCCGCGACGGCGGCGGCAACGGCTCGATCATCGGCCGCAACACCTTCCAGCGCCCGCGCGACGAGGCGCTCAAGATGCTGGACACCCTCATCCGCATCTATCGCGGCGAGGCGTGAGCCGCCTCTATCTCATCACCCCGCCGGCGCTGGAGCCGGAGAGTTTCGCCGAGAAGCTGGCCGAGGCGCTCGGTGCCGGCGACATCGCCTGCGTGCAGCTGCGCTTGAAGGATGCCAGCGACGACGCCATCCGCCGCGCCGCCGGCATCCTGCGGCCTATTGTTCAGAAACATGATGCGGCCTTCCTGATGGACGACCGGGCCGATCTGGCGCTGGCCTGCGGCTGCGACGGCGTCCATGTCGGGCCGGAGGACATGTCCTATGCCGAGGCGCGCGCGCTCTTGGGCCCCGAGCGCATCGTCGGCGTCACCTGCCGCGACAGCCGGCATGACGCCATCGAGGCGGCGGAGGCCGGCGCCGATTACGTCGCCTTCGGCGCCTTCTTTCCCACCCAGACCAAGGAGGCCACGGCCAAGGCCGATCCCGAGATCCTGCGCTGGTGGAGCGAGATCATGACCGTGCCCTGCGTCGCCATCGGCGGCATCACGCCCGGAAATTGCGCGCCTTTGGTCCAGGCCGGGGCGGATTTCCTGGCCGTGGTTTCGGCGGTCTGGGATCATCCGCAAGGGCCTGCTGCCGCGGTCAAGGAATTTGCATTGGCGATCGCGGCGGCCCGGCGCTAGCCGCGATTTCCCCGCCGCGCTTCCATCGGGCGCGGGGATGTGGGAAATTCTTTCGTCATACCAATATGTTAGGAATATCCGTGCGCGCCGGTTGCGGCGCGGGCCGGATCAAGGCATCGCATGGCACCGCCTTTGGCAGAGCAGAATTATCCGATCGCGCCGTCGCTGGTTCCGGCGGCGGCGGGCGGCGCGCCGCCCCCCGAAGGCGAACCCGGCCGCAGCTTCTGGCTGACGCCCTGGGCGTTGATCGCGGCGGCGCTGCTCCATCTGCTGCCGGCGATGCTGTGGCTGCTGGCGCATCTGGAGGCGCGGCCCTCCTACGAGGTTCCGGCGATCCAGGTGACGCTGGTGCGCGAACCGCCGGTGCCGCCGCCGGCAGCCAAGACCGAGCCGCCCAAGATCGCGCCGCGTGAATCCGGCACCGACGAAAAGACCGAGGCGAAAAAGACCACCAAGGCGGAACCGGCCTTGCCGCAATCGGGATCGCCGCAGGAGAGCATGGCGAAACCGGCGCCCGCCCAACCGCGCGCGGAAGCGCCGGCGGAAAAGTTCCTCGCCATCCGCCTGCCGCAGAAGGGCGGCACCGCCGACCGCGACCTCGCCGGCGATCCTTATCTCAACCGCATGATGCAGATGATCGAGCGCAACCGCATCTATCCGCCGGCGGCGGATTTCATCGGCTCCGCCAGCCGGCTGACGATCTACAGCGTCGTGCTCGAGCCTTCGGGCGCCATGAACGCCATCACCCTGCTGAACTCGTCCGGCACGCCGCGCCTCGACGAGGCGGCGCGGCTGATGATCACCTCGAGCGCGCCGTTTCCGCCGCTGCCGCCGGATTACCCGCAGATCCGCACCCGCATCGTCATCGAGATTCCGATCTATCCGCGCGGTTCATAAGCCGGGCCTGTGGATTGGGGGGATATGGGGGATAACTAACTCGCCCGGCCCGATTCCTCGCCGCGACGGGCGCGAGATGGCGCCATAGTGCTATAGCGCTATAGCGCTATTCGGCGCAAAAGCGCGCGGGGGCTTCATGCAGACCATCGAAATCGACTTCGAGGTGTACAAGGCGCTGACCGCGCGCCGCGCCGGCGAAGGCGACAGTTTCAACGACGTGCTGCGCCGCCTGCTCGGCCTCGGCCAAGGCAGCGCGGTCATCAGGCGGAGTTTCGATTTCGGCCAAACCTGCCTGCCGGCGGCTTCCCCGGCGAGCCCCGGAAATGACAAAAATGACTGGCTTTACAAGGGGATACGATTCCCGGCCGGAACCGATTTCCGGGCCCGTTACCGCGGCCAGCTGCATCACGCCAAGGTCGAGCAGGGCGGCATGGCGCTCAACGGCAAGCGCGTGCAAAGCCCGTCGGACGCGGCGCGAGAAATCACCGGCTACAACGTCAGTGGCTGGCGCTTCTGGCAATGCCGGCTGCCGGGCGAGGCCGGATGGCGCCGGCTCGATGCCTTGCGCCGTGATTCATGATCGCTTGGCGTCGAGTCTGTGGATAACTCGATTCGATTCAGCCGACCGGCGCCCACAAAACCTGGTCGATGCTTGAAGCACCGCAGGCCAGCATGACCAGCCGGTCGAAGCCCAGCGCCATGCCCGCGCTTTCGGGCAGGCCCGCTTCGAGCGCGGCGAGAAAATCCTCGTCCACCGGATAAGCCAGGCCATAACGCCGGCGTTTCGCGCTGCGGTCGCGCGCGAAACGCGCGCGTTGCTCGGCCGCGTCGGTGAGTTCGGAGAAACCGTTGGCGAGTTCGAGGCCGCAGACATAAAGCTCGACGCGCTCGGCCAGGCGCGGATCGCCCGGCTTGGCCCGCGCCAGCGCCGCCATCGAAACCGGATAATCGTAAAGCAAGGTGGGTACCGGTGACCCCAGATTGGGCTCGATACGTTCGAGGAAAATCCGGAAGAACAGATCCTCCCAGCTGTCGCCGCGGTGCGGCAAAATTTCCAAGTGCTTCGCGGCCAGGGCCAGAAGCTTCAGTTCCGGCCGCAAGGGATCGGGCGCGGTGGCGAGCAGGTCGATGCCGGCGAAACGGTGGAAGGATTCGGCAACCGAAAGAAGCTGCCAGGTTTGCGCGGGATTCGCGGTTTTTCCCTTGTACGCAAAAGAAGTACGGCCGGCGGCCTTCAGCGTATGCCGCAGCAGTTCCTCGCAATCCTTCATCAGATCGAGATAAGTCGCGCCCGCGCGATACCATTCGAGCAGCGAAAATTCGGGATGATGCGTATTACTGCGTTCGGCATTTCGGAAGGCATGGGCGAGCTGGAAGAGGCGGGGCACCCCGGCCGCCAGCAGCTTCTTCATGGCGAATTCGGGCGAGGTGTGGAGGAAAAGCCTTCGCTTTCCCGCGCCCGGCTCTTCCAGCAGCGTCGCGAAGGCCTTGAGATGCGGCTCGAGGCCGGGACTGACCTGGAGCGCCGGGGTTTCGACCTCGGCGAAGCCCCGGCGCTCGAAGAATTGGCGGGTTTCGCGCAGGATCGCGCCGCGCATCTGCAAATTCGCCGCGCGCGCAGCGAACACGTCCTGACGCCACCATTTTGCCTTGGCCACCCCAATCCTCTCCTTTGTCTGCCCGGCCCTTTGCCAAGCTAAGCCGCGCTTGAGCCGCGCGCCAAGTGCCCTATTTCCCTTGATTTCCCTTGTGGTTCCGGGGCGCAAGCTGTAGAAGCCGGGGCCAATCCATCAACGCGAACACCGCCGCGCCAACCGGGACGAGCGCCATGAAAATCAACGCCATCGACATCAAGCCAGGCAATGTATTGGAGGTGGACGGCAAGCTCATGCTGGTGCTGAAGCGCGAACTGATTCAGCCCGGCAAGGGCGGCGCCTTCGCCCAGGTCGAGATGCGCGACCTCAAGACCGGCACCAAGACCAATGCGCGTTATCGTACGCAGGAGACGGTGGAGCGCGCCCATCTCGACGAGAAGGAGATGCAGTTCCTGTTCATCGACGGCGAGCATGCCACTTTCATGGATAACGAATCCTATGAACAGTTGACACTGGACAAGAGCTTGATCGGCGAACCAGTTGATTTTCTTCAGGAAGGCATGATCTGTACGATTCAGCTCCATGAGGGAACGCCGCTTGCGGTAACGCTGCCCCAGACCGTGATCCTGGAAGTGACCGAGGCCGAACCGGTGGTGCGCGGGCAGACCGCTTCCTCCTCCTACAAGCCGGGCAAGCTTTCGAACGGACGGCGCATCATGCTGCCGCCGCATGTTTCGGCCGGCACCCGCGTCGTCGTCAACACCGCGGACGGCAGCTACGTCGAACGCGCCAAGGACTGAGATAGCGCGCGGCCCATGGCCAACCGTTCCGCGCTCCTCAACGTCATGGCGGCCGCCGCGCGCAAGGCGGCCAAGGGCCTGATCCGCGACTTCGGCGAGGTCGAGCAGCTCCAGGTCTCGGTCAAGGGGCCGGGCCAATTCGTCTCCTCGGCCGATCTCAAGGCCGAGAACATTCTGCGGCGCGAGCTCGAAAAGGCGCGGCCCGGTTACGGCTTTCTCCTGGAGGAAGGCGGCGAGATCAAGGGCAAGGACGAGGCCCACCGCTTCATCATCGATCCCTTGGACGGCACCACCAATTTTCTCCACGGCCTGCCGCATTGGGCGATCTCGATCGGGCTGGAGCGCGAAGGCAAGCTCATCGCCGGCCTGGTGCTCGATCCGATCAAGGACGAAATGTTCTGGGCCGAGAAGGGCTTGGGCGCCTATGTGAACGACCGCCGTTTGCGTGTTTCGGCGCGCCGCGAGCTGCCCGAACTCGTTGATTGCCACGGGGATCCCGTTCCGCGGCCATGGCGATCACGCAAAATACGTACGTACGCTAACACCGGTCATGAACGCAACCAGCGGTATACGGCGCTGGGGCGTGGCTTCGCTCGACCTCGCCTATGTCGCCGCCGGCCGCTATGACGGCTTCTGGGAATTCGGCCTGAAGCCCTGGGATATCGCCGCCGGGGTTTTGCTGGTGCGCGAGTCCGGCGGCTATGTCACCGATCTCGCCGGCGGCCAGGACGTCATGCAAGCGGACGGAATCATCGCCGCCAACAGCGCTCTCCACGACAAGCTGCGTCTGATGCTTCACTCCGCTGCCGGCTGAACTTCCGGTTTGATCCCGTAATGTTCCCGCCGGGGAGCGGTTTCAACCGCCTGGATGGAAGTTGGAAGGAAGCTGGGGAAGACTCGCGAGAACGCGTTATGTGACAGTGGCGGGAGCCCGGTTCTTGCGCTAGGCTCTTAACCGTCCCCGCGTCCGGTTTAACAACAACAAAAGCGGGGGAGGCGACACAAAAAAGGACGGGAAGCCGCAAGCCATGCGAGGACTTGCCGCCATGTTTCGATCCGCACCGCGCGGGATTTATCCCGCGGCGGTTTTGACGCTGGCGCTGGCCGTTTCGGCCGCGGCGCCGGCGCGGGCGCAATCCGCCTATATCGGCCACGGCACCCCGGAAGTGGTGGTCAATCTCTCCGCGCTCGACCAGCTCGGCCCGGCGCCCACGGTTCCCGACGGCCGCTTCGTTCTCCGCCCGTTGCGCTCCATGACCGCCGATCAGAGCTGGACCGGACAGAAAGTGGTGCTCCGACAGCCGCATCCAACGCGGGTCGCGCAACGCGCCGCGCCCAAGACCAACCGCATCGAGCGCATCGGCGCCGTGACCATCGATTATTCGGCCCTGCCGCCGGCCAGCCCGAGGCTCGCCGCCGCCGCGCCGCGCATCGTGCTGCATCTCCCGGGCGCGCAGACCGTGGCCGCCGCCGTGCCGCCGTCGAACCCGGCGCCGCAAGGCCCGGCCGAAACGGCCGCGCCGCCGACATTCGGCAACGCCATAGCCTTCGCGCCGCCCGCGCCGCTGCCTTCGCCCTCGCCGCCATCGGCGCCGAGCATGCCGCAAGTGGCGGCGTTGCCGCCTTCGGCCGCGGGCTTCAGCCGTCAGTTCCCGGCGGCCGGCCCGCCCGATACCTCGGAGCAGCCCGAACCGGGCGCCGCCTTGGCGTCGACGCATCCGATGGCGTTTCCGGCGCCGTCGCCGGCGGCGATTCCGAAATCCGACAGCAATGCGGTGCGCTTCGCGCCGGGCGCGGCCGATCTCGGCGACAATGCGCGCGCCGTGCTCGACGCCATCGTGCAGAAGCTCGGTTCGCAGCCGAACGAGCGCATCCAACTCGTGGCCTATGCCAGCGCGCCGGGCAACGGCGAGGATGACGCCATCGAGGCGCGCCGCACGTCCTTGGCGCGCGCCGTGGCCGTCAGGGCCTATCTCATCCAGCGGGGGGTTGCGAGCACGCGGATCGACGTGCGCGCGCTGGGCAACCGGGTCGAGGGTGGGGGCTCCCTCGACCGCGTCGACTTGGTGGTGCTCGGCTCGTAAAGCGCCGGGCCAGGAGAGCGTTTAAACCCCCTTTCGCGAGGCATTCCCCGTTGAACAGTCCCTATCGCTATCTGGTGCGGATGGCGGTTCTCGTCATCGCCGTGGCCGTCGTCGCAATCCTGCTGCGGCAATCGCTCTATCCCTATTTCCTCGGCAATCCGCTGGTGAACGGGGTGATCCTGGGCATCCTGGCGGCCGGCATCGCCTACATCTTCCATCAGGTCGTTCTGCTCGGCCCCGAGGCGCGCTGGCTCGATCGGGTGAAGCGCAACCCGGAGCAAGCGGCCAAGGGCAAGCCGCGCCTGCTGGCGCCCGTCGCGCGTCTGATGGCGGCAAGCCCCGGCGGCAAGCCGGCGCTGTCGGCCATGTCCTTGCGCACGGTGATGGACGGCATCGGCTCGCGGCTCGAGGAATCGCGCGAGACCTCGCGCTATCTGATCGGGTTGCTGATCTTCCTCGGCTTGCTCGGCACCTTCTACGGCCTCCTCGAGACGGTGCAATCGGTCAAGGGCGTGATCGGCGGGCTCTCGGCCGGGCCGGGCGATCCGGTCAGCGCCTTCGCCGACCTCAAATCCCGGCTGCAGACCCCCTTGGGCGGCATGAGCACGGCGTTCAGCGCCTCGCTGTTCGGCCTTGCCGGCTCGCTGGTGCTGGGCTTTCTCGACCTCCAGGCGGGCCTGGCGCAAGGCCGCTTCTACAACGAGGTCGAGGAATATCTCGCGGGCCACACCAGGCTGTCCACGCCCACCGGCGCGCTCGATGCGGGCGAGGCGGCGGCGCCGGCCTATATCCAGGCGCTGTTGGAGCAGACCGCGGACAGCCTCGAAGGCCTGCAGCGCATCCTGGCGCGCGGCGAGGAAAGCCGCATTTCCGCCAACAGCAACATCCTGGGCCTGACCGAGAAGCTCGCCGCGCTCACCGACCAAATGCGCACCGAGCAGAACCTGATGCTCAAGCTGGCCGAGCAGCAGATCGAAATGAAGCCGGTGCTGAAGCGTCTGGCCGATGGCGGCTCCTCCACCCAATCCACCGACGAGGCGCGCGCGCATCTCCGGGCGATCGAGCTGCAGCTGACTCGGCTGGTCGAGGAAATGTCGCAGGGCCGCGGCCAGGCGATCCAGGAAATCCGCAACGAGATCCGCCTGGTCGCCCGCACCATCGCCGCCGCCGCGAAGGAAAGCGAAGGCGTGCGCCGCTAGCGCCACGCCGGATTCCGCCATGGCTTATCTCTCCCGCCACCGCCACCGTTCCACCATCAACATCTGGCCGGGCTTCGTCGACGCACTGTCGCAGCTGGTCATGGTCATCGTCTTCGTGCTGCTGGTCTTCACCGCCGGGCAGTTCTACCTGACCGACGCGCTGTCGGGCCGCGACGCGGCCTTGAAGCAGCTGACGGCGCAGCTGAACCAGCTGACCGAAGTCCTGAATCTGGAAAAGAGCAGCAACGCCGATCTGAAGCTCAATCTGTCGAAGCTGAACCAGGATCTGCAGCAGACCCAGGCGCAACGCGACGCCGCCCAGCAGGACGTAACCGCCAAGGGCACGACCATCGACCAGCTCAACGCGCAGATCCTGGCGTTGCGCGACCAGCTGGCGCAGATCGCGGCCGCGCTCGACGCCTCCGAGGCCAAGACCAAGGCGGATCAGCTCCAGATCGCCGATCTCGGCAACCGGCTCAACCAGGCGCTGGCGACCAAGATCGAAGAGCTGGCGAAATATCGCTCGGAATTCTTCGGCCAGCTGCGCCAAATCCTGGCCAACCGCTCCGATATCCGCATCGTCGGCGACCGTTTCGTCTTCCAGTCGGACGTGCTGTTCGACGTCGGCAGCGCCGATTTGACCCCCGCCGCCAAGACCCAGATCGCTTCCGTGGCCCAGGCCTTGAAGCAAATCTCCGCCCAGATCCCGCCCGACATCGATTGGGTGCTGCGCGTCGACGGCCATACCGACAAGCGCCCGATCGCGACATCGCAATTCCCCTCGAACTGGGAGCTGAGCTCGGCGCGCGCGCAATCGGTGGTGCGGTTTTTGATCGACCAGGGCATTCCGCCCAACCGCCTGGTCGCGGCGGGATTCGGCGAATACTCGCCGATCGACACCGGGAACAGCGACGCGGCCTATGCCAAGAACCGCCGCATCGAATTGAAGCTGACGGAGCGTTAAGATTGACTTCGCATAACGCGGCCGGGCTTGCGTAGTGAGGCAGATCGACGAATTGGAGGCGCAGCAGAAGGCGGCCTAAATAGCCATGTCATATTTGCTGAAAAACGTTCGGCGGATTATCGGCGGTTTTAGCTTCGCTGTATTTGCAATTTGCATGATTGCCACCTTCTCTATGATGGACTCTTTCAGGAACGCTCCGAAAACGCCACAGCCGGATACTGGCCAAACAGTCCCCTACGGGATTCATGGAACCAATTATTACATTACTGAATCCGATTACCATTATTCACGGGAGCTATTTTGGAGTGCTACAGCTTCGTTTTTTATTGGCGTCGTCTTTCTAGGGTGGGATCGTGCTGGCCGTAAACGATCAAACTGAGTCACTACCCAGACATGGGCAGGTTGCATAGTGACGGGCGGGGCGCTATAAAGCGCGCCTCCCTGGAGATGCGCGATGAAAGACAAAATCCACCCGGATTACCACGAGATCACGGTCATCATGACCGACGGCACCACCTATAAGACCCGTTCGACCTATGGCAAGCCGGGCGAGACGCTGCATCTCGAAATCGATTCCCGTTCCCACCCGGCCTGGACCGGCGGCCAGCAGAAGCTGACGGAGGGCGGCCAGCTGGCGCGCTTCAACAAGCGCTTCCAGGGCCAGGGCCTCGGCCTCAAGGCGGGCGAAGCCATCGGCACCAAGCCCGCCACCAAGGCGGTCGCGGCTTCCGGCAAACCGGCGGCGGCGAAGGCCGAGAAACCCGGCGAGAAAGCCGCCAAGGCCGAGAAGCCGGCCAAGGCGGAAAAGCCCGCCGAAAAAGCCGAAAAATCCCCGAAGAAATAAGCTCTTAAGCCTGGCTTGTTAAAACCGCGCGGATCTTGACGCGCGGTTTTGCCATTCCCATCTGAAATGCCGTCCGGGCGCCCCCAGGGGGCCCGGGCTTCAACATTGCTCACATGGAGGATGTGTCATGGATAGTTTCGACTTCACTCCGCTGTTCCGTTCCACCATCGGCTTCGACCGGCTGTTGCGCCTGGCCGACGCGGCCACGCGCTTCGACGGCTCGGCCCAGTCCTACCCGCCCTACAACATCGAGGCGACCGGCGAGAACGCCTATCGCCTGACCATGGCGGTGGCGGGCTTCGGCCGCGACGACATCGAGATCACGGTCAAGGAGAACGAGCTCCTGGTCTCCGGCAAGTCCAAGAAGGACGAGGAGCAGAACGCCGCGTATCTCCACCGCGGCATCGCGCGCCGCGCCTTCGAGCGCCGCTTCCAGCTCGCCGACCATATCAAGGTCTCGGGCGCTTCCCTCGACAACGGCCTGTTGCACGTCGACCTGACGCGCGAAGTGCCCGAGGAGAAGAAACCGCGCCGGATCGAGATCGCCACGGGTTCCGCCCCGGCGACCATCGACCACAAGGCGGCCTAAGGCGGCATAACGTCGCGTTCCCTCGCCGTCATTGCGAGGCCGCCCAATTTTCAAAAATGGGGCGGCCGAAGCAATCCAGATTCCGCCGCTTGGTCTCTGGATTGCTTCGCCTTCGGCTCGCAATGACAAGACGGGACGGCCGATAGCTGATAGCTGATAGCTGTCAGCTGTTCGTTTCTATTTCAGCCGGCCGACGGCGTTGCCGATGATGAGATAGAGCTTGCCCACGTCGGCGGTGATGAAGGTGGTCCCCAGCACGTCGAGGTGATCGCAGGCGCGCGCCTGGGCCAGCAGATTCTCGAACTGGTCGAGATACCTGAGCGTGTGCTCGCGGAAGACCAGATCCTCCTCGAACTTCTTCTTGATCGCGACATTGGCCTCGCGCTCCTGCGCCGACAGCAGGTGGCGGATGAACACGCCGCGTTCGCCGGCGTGGAAGCGCCGCCAGATCGCCTCGGGAATCTGCTGGTCGAGGGCGCGGGTGATGTCCACCGCCAGCGATTGCAGCGTCTCGATCATGTAGGTCGCGTTTCGGAGGAAGGTCTCCTGCTGGTTGGCGAGCGACTTCTCTCGCGCCTGCTGGGCCATGCCGGCCGCCTGGTCGGCGGCCTTCAGCATCGCGGTCGCGCCTTCGCCGAACAGGCCGGTCGCCTGCCGGGCGGTGGCGTTGATGCGCTCGGCGGCCGCGACCAGCGCCCCGGCCTGGTTGTCATAGGTGCCGATGACGTCGCGCAAACGCTCGACCGCCAGATCGGTGGCGCCGTTCAATTGCGCCGCGTGGTCGCTGAGCGCGGCGCGCACGCCGTCGAGCCGCGCCGTGGTCTGGTCGAGCGCGGCGTTGAGATCGCGCAGCTGGCGGCGCATCGATTCCGCCGCCTCGTCGCCGCGGTCGGTCATGGCGGCGCCGGTGGCGGCCAGCGTCGCCAGCTGGTTCTCCGCCGCGCTGCCCATCTCCTGGAGCCGCGCCGCCACCGCGGCGGTGGCGTTGCCGAGCGAGACGAAATGCTGGTTGAGCGCCTCGCGCGCGGTCTCGACCCGCTCCACCGTGCCTTCGATCGCCGTCGCCAGTTCCAGCACCTGGCCGCGGAATTGTTCGCCCACCTCGCCCAGCTTGATCGAGGCGGTTTCGCCCGCGGCCACCACCGACGCGCTGCGCTCGGTGAAGCGGGTGCCGAGTTCCTCGATCCGGAGCTCGGCCTCGGCCACGGCGTCGGAAACCTCCTTGGCGCGGGCGCGCATCGCCTCGCCGCTCGCGGTCAAGTGCTGCGTCGCCAGCTCGCTCACTTGCGCCAGGATGCGGCCCTGCTCGGTGAAGGTGTGAGCGACCTCTTCGGCGCGGCCGGCGGCGCGGTCGCTGGCCAGGGTCATCTCGGCCACGCCTTCCTGCAGGATGCCGCCGATCTTTTCGCCCAGCCCCGAAATTCCCTCGGTGCCTTGCTTGAGCTCGACCAGCTGCCGCAGCAGCGCCGCGCCCACGGTTTCCGCCTGTTCGCCCATGGCGGAGGTCGCTTGTTTCAGCCGCTCGGCTTGGCCCTGGAAGGCGTCGCTGGCGCCGTGCGCGTTCTTCATGGCGAGTTCGGTGGCGCGCGCCAGGTCCTCGGTGTGCTGCTGCAGCCGCGCGCGGATTTCGGCCACCTGGGCGCCGATCGCCTCGCGCGTGTCGTTGAAACTCTTCAGCTCCTTGGTGAAATTCTCGCCCAGCCGCGCCACCTGCGCCGCCGCCGCGTCGTTGGCCTCGCGCACCGCGTCGAGCTGCTTGCGGATGGCGCCGCCGCTCTCGTCGAGCTTGGCGCCCGCCTCGCCGGCCGCGCTCGCCAAACGGCGGGCATCCTCGCCGATGCTCTCGCCGGCGCGGCCGATATTCGTCTTGGCGTGATCGGCGGCGAGCTCGATCTCGACCGAGGCGGCGGCGATGTCGCGCCCGCTCTGCTCCAGCGCCGAAATGGCGGATTTGACGCCGTCGGCGCTCGAGGCCGCCTGCGCCGCCACCTCGCCGCCGATCTTGCGGAAGGTCTCGCCCACGCTTTCGATGCTGGCCGCCGCCTGGCCGCTGGCCGAGGTCAACTC
Organism: uncultured Alphaproteobacteria bacterium; assembly: GCA_963810055.1. GTDB lineage: Bacteria > Pseudomonadota > Alphaproteobacteria > ATCC43930 > CGMCC-115725 > REEB95. The sequence continues at coordinate 149,910 of CAWEME010000004.1, forward strand.
GCCGGCGCGCTGGCGCAGCTTCTCGCCCATCTCGTCGATCGACGCGTTGCCCTGGCGCACCGCCTCGGTCAGCGCCCCCGCCTGGGCGGTGAAGCCTTCGCCCGCCTCCTTGAGCCGCGCCAGGTTCTGCGCCGCCACCTGGTTCAGCTCCTGCGCCTTGCCGAGCAGCGCCTCGCCCATGCCCTCGGCGCCCTTGGCCGCCTCGCGGAACTTCGCCGCCACTTCCTCGGTGCGGGCCATCGCCGCTTGCGCCGCCTCGGCCAGGCTGTCGGCGCCGCTCCGGAGCACGGTATTGCCGCGTTCGGCCGCCGCCGCCAGCTGCGCCGTGGCGGCCTCGACGCGGGAGGTCGCGTCGGCCAGCTTCTTCTCGGTAGCATTCGTCTGTTCGGAGAAACGGCTGACGGCGCCGTCGGTGGCGCGGTCGACCGAGCTGCGGAACGCCTCGGTTTCGGCGGTGATGCGCAAGGTCGCGGTTTCGATGCCGCGGGCGAGGCGTTCGCTCACGCGCTCGAACTCGGTCGCGGCGCGGTCGCCGGCGCGCTCGATCGCCTGGGCGAGGTTATGCTCGATCTCAGCCGAACGCTTCTGGCCGCGCTCGCCCGCGGTCGCGATCGCGCGGTCGACCGCCTTCTCCACGTCCTCGACGTGTTCGGCCAGACGCCCGCTGACCTCGTCGAGGTCGCGGCCCACCGCGCGGATGATGGCGGCGCTTTCGGCGCTCAGGGTTTCGACCAGGCGGTTCAAGGGGCTGATGGCGCCTTCGAGGTCGCTGCGCGCCCATTCCGCCCGCTCCATCGCCGAGGTCACGGCGCGCATGCTCTCGGTCAGGCGCGAACCCAGCCCTTCGGCCGAGGTCTCGATGCGTTTGACGGTGTTGTCGACCGCGCCGGCCAGTTCCTCGGCCTGGCGGCGCAACGCCAGCAGCGCTTCCTGCGCGCGCTGGTCGCGCTCCTCCGAGGGCGTATAGAGCCGGTCGAGCTGGTCGGCCAGCTTCGCCGACACGGTGGAGAATTCCTGCGCACGCCGCCGCATCAGCGCGGCGCCCCAGAAGACCGGCACGGGCAGAATCGCCAGCGCGACATAGAGCAGCTGATCGAGCGGGGTCAGCGCGGTGAAGGTGTCCCAGCCGAGCACACGCAGCAAATAGACGCCGCAAAGGACGAACCAGATTGCGGCGAGCATCGGTCCCGACGGCCAGCGGCGCATGCGCGCGAGCCTCGCTTATCCCTCGGGGCGCGTCAATCTTTCGGCAGAGTCGATTCGCGCGAAATCCGCGTCAGAGAATCGTCTTGAGCGAATTGAGCGCAAGCGAAGGCTGCTCGGCCATCATCATGTGGCCGGCCTCGGGCAGAATCTTGACGCGGGCTTGGGAAAAATTCCGGGCGAAGGCCGCGCCTTTGGCGGCGGGCGTCATGCGGTCGTCTTCGCCCAAGAGCAGCAGGACCGGGCACTGGACGCGCCGCGCGGCATTGGCAGCGTTGTCATAGGCGTCGCAAGCGGCCAGGTCGAGTGCCAGATTCGCGGGCGGCGATTGCTCGAGCAGGCGCAGCGCGCTTTGCGGCAGGAACAGGCCGGGCGCGGGGTTGCCGCCGGTGAGGCCGTGCCGGCCGAAGCTCCAGCCCACCATCAGCTCAGCGGCCAGATGTTCGCCCGCGCGCGCGGCTTTCAACAGATCGGGATGGACCCGCATCTCCGGCACGAAGCCCAGCAGCGCCAAGGCCTCGCAGGCGGCGCCTGCGCGCGACGCCGCCTCGAGCGCGGTCAGCGAACCCATGCTGTGCCCGGCGAGACGGAAACGCTGCGCGCCCAGCGCCTTGAGGCAGGAAAGCACCCAATCCGCCAGCTTTTCGATGCTGGAAAGCGGCGGCCCCGCGCTCGCGCCATGGCCGGGGAAATCGAGCGCCACCACGTTGCGCCCGTGATGGGCGAGCGCCCGCGCCTGCGCCGCCCAGATGGTGTGGTCCATGCCGGCGCCGTGCAGCAGCGCCACGGTGGGAAGCGAAGGCTCGAAGGCGCGGCCGCCCGAACCGGCGAAGACGCGCGCGCCGCCGACGGAGAATTCCATCTACTCCGCCGCCTTGGGTTGGGCGGCGGCCTTTTGCGCCGCGCGCAGGCCTCGCTCCAGATCGGCCAGGATGTCGTCTTCGTCCTCGAGCCCGACCGAAAGCCGGATCATGTCCTCGCCCACCCCGGCCGCCTTCAGATCAACCGCGCTCATCTGCTGATGCGTGGTGCTGGCGGGATGGATGACCAGCGTCTTGGCGTCGCCGACATTGGCGAGATGCGAGATGAGCCGCAAGCCGTCGACGAAGGCCTTGCCGGCGTCGCGTCCGCCCTTGATGCCGAAGCTGACGATCGAACCCGCGCCCTTGGGCCAGAGCGTCGCGGCGAGAGCGTGGTCGGGATGCTCGGGCAGGCCGGGATGACAGACCCAGGCGACGGCGGGCGAGGCCTTGAGGAATTGCAGCACGCGCCGCGTATTCGCCAGGTGCCGGTCCATCCGCAGCGGCAGGGTTTCGACCCCCTGGATGATGTGGAAGGCGTTGGCCGGGCTCAAACACGCGCCGAAATCGCGCAAGCCCTCGGCCCGCGCCCGCATGATGAAGGCTTGCGGCCCGTATTCCTCGGCGAAGTCGATGCCGTGATAGCCGGCATAAGGCTCGGTCAGGGTCGGGAATTTCTTGGACTTGTCCCATTCGAATCTTCCGCCATCGACCAGCAACCCGCCGATGGCGACGCCGTGGCCGCCCAGCCACTTGGTCGCCGAATGCATGATGAGGTCGGCGCCGTGCTCGAACGGGCGCAGCAGATAGGGCGTGGCGAATGTCGAATCCACCAGGAGCGGCAGGCCCGCCTCATGCGCGACCTTGGCGACCCCCGCGATGTCGAGCACTTCGAGCCCGGGATTGCCCAGCACCTCGGCGAAGACCAGCCGGGTTTCGGGCTTGACAGCATTGGCGAAGGCCTGGGGATCGCGCGGATTGACCAGGCTCGATGTGATGCCGAAGCGGGGCAAGGTGAGCTTGAGGAGATTGATCGAGCCGCCATAGAGGGAAGCGGCCGCAACAATATGCCCGCCCGAACCCATCAGCGTGGCGATGGCGAGATGCAGCGCCGCCTGGCCGCTGGATGTGGCCACCGATCCGACGCCGCCTTCGAGTGCGGCGACGCGCTCCTCCAGCACCGCCACGGTCGGGTTGCCGATGCGCGAATAGATGTAGCCCGGCTCCTCCAGGTTGAAGAGCGCGGCGGCGTGCTCGCTGTCGCGGAAGACATAGCTGGTCGATTGGTAGATCGGCACCGCGCGCGCGCCGGTCAGCGGGTCGGGCTTCTGCCCGGCATGCAGGCTTTGGGTCGAGAATTTGGGGAATTTCGCCTCGGTCATCGGGTTGGGGCCATCGCCACTACTGCGCGCTCCAGCCGCCGTCCATCGGGATGGCGGTGCCGGTGATGGTGTCGGCGGCGGGGCTGCACAGGAACAGCACCAGCCCGGCCAATTGCTCGACGGTGACGAAGGAATGCATCGCCTGCTTTTCGGCGACCATCTCCTTGGCCTCCTGCTCGACCGGTTTGCCGGAGGCCTTGGCGCGCGCCTGAATCTGTTTTTCCACCAGCGGCGTCCTGACCCAGCCGGGGCAGAAGGCGTTGCAGGTGATGCCGTCATTGGCCGTCTCGAGCGCGGTCACCTTGGTCAAGCCGATGATGCCGTGCTTGGCCGAGACATAGGCGGCCTTATCGACCGAGGCGACCAGGCCGTGCCCCGAGGCGGTGTTGATGACGCGGCCCCAGTGCTTTTTCCTCATCAGCGGCAGCGCCGCCTTGGTGGCGTGGAACGCGGCCGAGAGGTTGACGGCGATGATCGCGTCCCATTTGTCCTCGGGGAAATCGACGATCGGCGCCACGAACTGGATGCCGGCGTTGTTGACCAGGATGTCGACCGAGCCCAGCAGCTTGACCGTGTCCGCCACCATCTGCCTGATCTCGGCGGGCTTCGCCATGTCGGCGGGGGAATAGCCCGTCTTGATGCCCGGCTTGGCGGCGAAATCGCGCCTGATCCGGTCGATCGCGTCCTTGTCGCCGAAGCCGTTGAGCATGACATTGGCGCCGGCATCCGCCAGCGCCGAAGCGATGGCGTGGCCGATGCCGCTGGTCGAGCCGGTGACGAGGGCGGTTTTTCCGGTCAGGGCGGGCATGAACTCTCCTATCGTTTGAACAATTGCTCGGCGCCGCCGCGCTGCTTGCGCTTGGCGGATATCTCGGCGCGGGCGCGCGCGATTTCCTCTTCGAGCTCGGCGATGTAGGCTTCGAGCTCGGCGACCGAAACCGGCGTCAGATCGCGTTTCTTGGGCTTCTGGCGCTGCGGCGCCAGATCTTCCTCGTCCATCGGAGCCTCCCTCCCATGCCCGTTCGGTTGTTGCCAGTGTGCCGCGATCCGGCTAAGGGTGCAATCCGCGCCCGCACGCCATAACGAACGCGACCCGCAAGAAAGGCCCGCCATGTCCGAGCTTCCCCAACAGGTGAACGTCATCGAGATAACCGCTCCGGGCGGGCCGGAGACGCTCAAGCCGGGACGGCGGCCCATGCCCAAGCCGGGGGCGGGCGAGGTGCTGGTGAAGGTCGAGGCCGCCGGGGTGAACCGCCCCGACGTGGCGCAACGCAAGGGCGAATACCCGCCGCCGGCGGGCGCCTCGGACATTCCCGGGCTGGAGATCGCCGGTACCGTCGCGGCGCTCGGGCCGGGCGTGAAAACTCTGAAGCTCAGCGACCAGGTTTGCGCGCTGGTGACCGGCGGCGGCTATGCCGATTACTGCCTGGCTCCGGCGGCGATCTGCCTGCCCGTGCCCAAGGGTTTCTCGATGGTCGAGGCGGCTTCCTTGCCGGAAACCTTCTTCACCGTCTGGACCAATCTGATGCAGCGCGGCGCGATGAAGAAAGGCGAGTCCGTGCTGATCCACGGCGGCAGCTCGGGCATCGGCACCACCGCCATCCAAATCGCCAAGCTCTTCGGCGCCAAGGACATCTTCGTCACCGCCGGCAGCCCCGAGAAATGCCAGGCTTGCGTCAAATTGGGCGCGACCCGCGCCATCGATTACAAGAACGAGGATTTCGTCAAGGTGGTGAAGGCGGCGACCCAGAACCGCGGCGTCGACCTGATCCTCGACATGGTTTGCGGGCCTTACGTGCCGCGCAATCTCGCCTGTCTGGCGGTGGAAGGGCGGGTGGTGGTGATCGCGCTTCTGGGCGGCGCTCTGGCCGAGGTCAATTTCGGCGCGCTGATGATGAAGCGGCAGACCATCACCGGCTCGACCTTGCGCGCGCGTTCGGTCGAGCAGAAGGCGCTCATCGCCGAGCCGTTGCGGCGCGAGGTCTGGCCGCTCTTGGAGAAAGGCGCGCTCAAGCCGGTGATCTACAAGACCTTTCCGCTCAAGCAGGCGGAAGCGGCGCACCGGCTGATGGAAAGCTCGGCGCATATCGGCAAGATCGTGCTGACGCTCTGAACGAATTGCCCTTTTCAGGGCATCCGGGAGCGACTATATAAGCCTCATCCCGGACATGAATTGGTCTTTTGGGACGCCCATATAGGGCGTTGCGCGGGCCACCGGCCTTAGGAGATGTGACTATGTCGTTGCCCTTGATGCCCAAGGCCACCGCGGTGTGGCTGGTCGAGAACACCGCGCTCACCTTCGAGCAGATCGGCGAGTTCTGCGGGCTGCACCAGCTGGAGGTGCGCGCCATCGCCGACGGCGAGGTGGCGATCCAGATGCAGGGGCTCGACCCCATCGCCAACGGCCAGTTGACCTTGGCCGAGATCGAGCGTTGCCAGAAGGATCCGGCGGCGCGGCTCAAGATCGCGCGCGAGGCGCTGCCCACCCAGCTGGTCAAGCACAAGGGCCCGCGCTACACCCCCATCGCCAAGCGCCAGGACAAGCCCGACGCCATCTCCTGGCTGGTCAAGAACCATCCCGAGCTTTCCGACGGCCAGATCTCCAAGCTGGTCGGCACCACCAAGCCCACCATCCAGGCGGTGCGCGAGCGCAGCCATTGGAACGCGCCCAACATCAAGCCCCGTCATCCGGTGGCGTTGGGCCTGTGCACCATGGAGGAGCTGGAGAAGGCGGTGAAGCGCGCCAACCGCGGCAAGAAGCCCGAGGAGGTGCCGGTGGTGCAGCCGCCCGCCGCCGAGGACATCGTCGCCTCCACCAGCGAAGAACCCGCGGCTTAGGTCGTTTGCTACAGCCTATGTTCTAGGTAATGAAAGTGGTCCGTCAGTGGCCATCATTAAATCGCAGGGCATAACGCCTACCGAACGATTGCTAGCCGAGCTCTGTGAACGGTCATTCCTAAAATTATGGAGCTATCCAAATCCCATAAAGGATGATCGTGATGAGCTTTGCGATCTTCTGGCGGTTTTTGAAAACCACGTATTCATATTCTTTGATCGAGAAGGCCGTCATCTTGATAAAATGGACCGGGATCCATTGGTCAGTTGGGATCGCTGGAAGAGGAAAGTAATTGACGCACAAATTCGTACCGCTCACGGCGCTGAACGTTATATTAGAAGCGGTCGCAGAATTTTTCTAGACCAAAAATTAGAAGTTCCGTTTCCAATTAATCTCGACGTCTCCAAGGCGATTATTCATAAGATCATCGTCGCGCATGGCGCTAAGAAGGCCTGCGAGAAATTTTCTGACGAGAATGTTTCTGGAAGTCTGGCTATTGCTTATGGCCGGGTCGAGGATAGGCCTCCGTATCAATGGCCTTTCATGGTCCACATCGATAAGGAAAACCTCGTTCATATATTCGACAGTGAAAATGTTCCGATTATTTTCGGCGAGCTAGACACCTTTTTTGATTTCTCGTCGTATCTTGATGCAAAGGTAGAGACTATCAAATCACTTGAAGGGTTGATTTATTGCGGCGAAGAAGACCTCTTGGCAAATTATTATAGGAATTTTGACGCTGCTAAGAATCGTCACTTCATTGGCACTCCACGAAAAGATATCAATTTCGTCGCGATAGGAGAGGGCGAGTGGAAGGATTTTGTTAAGCTTGAAATATATAAGAATAAGAAGTTGGCCGACAAAGCGTCCTATCTTTGGGACAAAATAATCCAACGCACTTGCCAAAACGCGCTCAATGGCACCCTTCTCGGCAACTCCAATCTCCTGCGTGGGCAAAGCGCTATTCATGAAATGGCAAAAGAGCCACGATTTTCGAGGCGCGCCCTCTCGGAGGGCATGATTAAAGCAATCCGAAATTTTCCTGAAGATATTCAGGGAATTGCACGCAATCTGACCTTCATGCCTTCTTTTTATGAGGGTACGGCATACGTTTTCTTGCAGCTAAAAGCCGACGGGATAACCGATTACGAAAATGACTATCGTCCGAAAAGGCAAGCCATGCTTAGAATCGCGTGCGGGGTAGCTAAGAATAAATTTAGCCACTTGACTAAAGTGGTTGGCATAGCGATCGACGCCCCAAAATTTTCAGAAAAGAATTCAGAAGACTTCATTCTAATGGATTGTAGAAACTGGACCGATGATCTCCGAAGGGAATATGAGAAAGCAAATGAAGGCTTCCGCTTTTTTGAATCCGCCACCCTCACTCGCCGAGAGATGAAAGTCTCGGAATTTCCTACCGTCGAGAAAAGAAAATCTAGTAAGTCAAAGCCTACACCTTAGCCCTTCGCATACCCCGCGCCTTTGAGGTGCGCGGCGATCTCGGTCAGGATCGCCGGGTCGTCGATGGTCGCCGGGGTCTTGTATTCCTCGCCGTCGGCGATATGGCGCATGGTGCCGCGCAGGATTTTTCCCGAGCGGGTCTTGGGCAGACGTTCCACCACCACCGCGGTCTTGAAGCTCGCCACCGGGCCGATGCGCTCGCGCACCAGCTTGACGGTTTCCTCGGCCACGGTCGCGGAGGGCTTCGACGCGCCGGCCTTCAAGACCAAAAATCCCACCGGAACCTGGCCCTTGAGCGCGTCGGCGGCGCCGATCACCGCGCATTCCGCCACTTCGGGGTGCGAGGCCAGCACCTCCTCGATCGCGCCGGTCGAAAGCCGGTGGCCTGCGACATTGATGATGTCGTCGGTGCGCGCCATGACGAAGACGTACCCGTCCTGGTCGATGAAGCCGGCATCCGCCGTCAGGTAATAGCCGGGATAATCCGCCAGATAGGATTTGATGAAGCGGTCATCCGCGTTCCACAAAGTCGGCGCGAATCCCGGCGGCATCGGCAGCTTGACGCAGAGCGCGCCGATCTCGCCCGGATTCATCTCCTTGGCTTCGGGCGACAACGCCCTCAAATCATAGCCTGGCGCGGGCTTGGTCGGCGAGCCGTGCTTCACCGGGAACATGCCCAGCCCCATACAATTGGCGGCGATCGCCCAGCCGGTTTCGGTCTGCCACCAATGGTCGATCACCGGCACCTTGAGCTGGCGCTCCGCCCATTCCACCGTCGGCGGGTCGGCGCGCTCGCCCGCCAGGAACAGCGTGCGGAACTTCGACAGATCGTGTTTGCGGATGAGCTTGCCCTCGGGGTCCTCGCGCTTGATCGCGCGGAAGGCGGTGGGCGCGGTGAACATGGCGACCGCGCCGTGCTGCGCGATCACCCGCCAGAAGGTGCCGGCGTCGGGCGTGCCCACCGGCTTGCCCTCGAACAGGATGGAGGTGTTGCCGCAGAGCAGCGGCGCGTAGCAGATGTAGCTGTGCCCCACCACCCAGCCCACGTCGGAGGCGGTGAACCAGGTCTCGCCCGGCTTGACGCCGTAGACGTTCGCCATCGACCAGGCGAGCGCCACGGCGTGGCCGCCATTGTCGCGCATGATGCCCTTGGGCGCGCCGGTGGTGCCCGAGGTGTAGAGGATGTAGAGCGGGTCGGTGGCTTCGACCGGCACGCAAGATGCCGGCTTGGCCTTGGCGCATTCCTCGGCCCAATCGAAATCGCGGCCTTTCACCAGATCGCATTTCTGCTGCGGGCGCTGGAGGATGAGGCAGGATTCGGGCTTTGCCTTGGCCAGCGCGATCGCCTGGTCCAAGAGCGGCTTGTAGGGAATGACGCGGTTGACCTCGATGCCGCAGGAAGCCGACAGCACCATCTTGGGCCTGGCGTCGTCGAGCCGCGCGGCGAGCTCGGGCGCGGCGAAGCCGCCGAACACCACCGAATGGATCGCGCCGATGCGCGCGCAGGCGAGCATGGCCATGACCGCTTCCGGCACCATCGGCATGTAGAGGATGACGCGGTCGCCTTTCCTGACGCCATGCGCCTCCAGCGCGCCGGCGAGCTTGGCGACATTGTCGCGCAGCTCGCGGTAGGTGAAGCGCTTCACCGTGTTGGTGACCGGGCTGTCGTAGATCAGCGCCGCCTGGTCGGCGCGGCCCTTTTCCACGTGCCGGTCGAGCGCGTTCCAGCAGGTGTTGAGCCGCGCGCCCTTGAACCAGCGGTAGAAGGGCGGGTTGCTCTTGTCGAGCACGCGGTCCCAGGGCTTCTCCCAATCGATCGCCTTGGCCGCCTCGCCCCAAAAGCCTTCGGGGTCGTCCAGCGAACGGCGATAGGCTTCCGCGTAGCGGCTGGTCATTGTTATCCTCCCCGGCTAGAACTGTGAGCCAAAGGCGGCCTTTTGTGAAGCCGCCGCGAGGGGCAGGGATGGCCAACGCCTACGACACCGGGCTCGACCGCAACCGGGCCAATTACGTGCCGCTGACGCCGCTGGGCTTCATCGCCCGCGCGGCCGCGGTCTATCCCACGCGCCTGGCCGTGGTGCACGGGAAACGGCGTTACGCCTGGGCCGAAAGTTATGCGCGCTGCCGGCGGCTTGCGAGTGCGTTGCAAAAGCACGGCGTCGGCAAGGGCGACACCGTGGCGGTGATGGCCGCCAACACGCCCGAGGCCTTCGAGGCGCATTTCGGCGTGCCGATGGCGGGCGCGGTGTTGAACGCGCTCAACATCCGGCTCGACGCCGCGACGATAGCCTTCATCCTCGATCACGGCGAAGCCAAGGTGCTGATCACCGACCGCGAATTCTCGCCCACCATCGAGAAGGCGCTGGCCTCGGCCAAGGTCAAGCCGCTGGTGATCGACATCGACGACGAACTGGCGCCGCCGCGGCAAGCTGCTGGGCAAGATGGATTACGAGAAGTTCCTCGCCGTCGGGCGATCCCGATTTCGCTTGGGCCATGCCCGAAGACGAATGGGACGCGATCTCGCTCAACTACACCTCGGGCACCACCGGCAATCCCAAGGGCGTGGTCTATCACCACCGCGGCGCCTACCTGAACGCGCTCGGCAACGTGCTGGCGTGGAACATGCCGCCGCATCCGGTCTATCTCTGGACGCTGCCGATGTTCCATTGCAACGGCTGGTGCTTTCCCTGGACGGTGACGGCGCTGGCCGGAACCCATGTGTGTCTGCGCCGGGTCGAGGCCGCGCCGATATTCGCCGCGATTGCCGAACACGGCGTGACCCATCTCTGCGGCGCGCCGATCGTCATGAACATGCTGGTGAACGCGCCGGCCGAGCTACGCCAGGGCCTCGGCAAACGGCCGATCCGCATCATGACCGCGGGCGCGGCGCCCCCCGCCGCCGTGATCGAGGGCGTGGAAAAGCTCGGTTTCGCCGTCACCCACGTCTACGGCCTGACCGAATCCTACGGCCCGGCGGTGGTTTGCGCCTGATGCTGTGGACGGCTCCTCCACCGGCACGTAAGTGCCATCGCAGTGGTCACCGATGGGGTGGCCACGGTTGGAGGGAGTGAAGCATGGAAACGGTCACCACAGTCGGTCTCGATATTGCGAAGTCGGTTTTTCAGGTCCATGGCATCGACGCGGCAGGCAATGTGGTCATCCGCCGCCAGCTGAAGCGCCGGCACGTCCTGGCGTTCTTCCAGAAGCTGCCACCCTGTGTCGTGGGTATTGAGGCCTGCGCATCGTCGCATCACTGGTCGCGAGAGATCACGGCGATCGGCCATACCGTGCGGCTGATGCCGCCGGCCTACGTGAAGCCCTACGTCAAGCGGCAGAAGAACGATGCCGCCGACGCCGAGGCCATCTGCGAGGCGGTCACCAGGACCAACATGCGGTTCGTGGCGACCAAGACACCCGAGCAGCAGAGCTGCCTGATGCTCCACCGCACGCGCCATCTCTTCATCCGGCAGCAGACCAGCGTGATCAATGCGATTCGCGCCCATCTTGCCGAGTTCGGGATCGTCGCACGGGTTGGACGCAAGGGCGTCGAGGAACTGCTCGAGGTCGTGGCCGATTCGAGTGATGATCGGCTGCCCGAGGTGGCGCGGGCGTGTCTTGCCGCTCTCGGTGTCCAGCTGCGGATGCTGAAGGCCCAGATCCTGGAGTTTGACCGCCGGATCATGGCCTGGCACCGCTCCAACGAGACCAGCAAACGGCTCGATGAGATACCCGGCGTCGGTCCGGTGCTGGCCACCGCCCTGGTCGCCAGCGTCGCTGATCCGAAGGCGTTCCGATCAGCCCGGCAGTTCGCGGCCTGGATTGGGCTGGTGCCCAAGCAGCACTCGAGCGGGGGCAAGGACCGACTCGGCAGTATCAGCAAACAAGGCGATCGCTATCTGCGCAGCCTGTTCACGGCCGGCGCGCTCGCCGTCATCCGTTATGCCAAGATCCACGGCACCAAGCATCGGCCCTGGCTCACGGCGTTGCTGGCCCGGCGGCCGGTCAAGGTCGCCGCGATCGCACTGGCGAACAAGATCGCCAGAATGGCGTGGGCGATGATGGCCAGGGGTGAGCGCTACAAGGAACCCGCCGCGCTGGCGGCGTGAACGAGATCACATCGGCAATCCGGCGTGATGGGAAGGTTGGGAGGGCGAACAGCACGTAATGCAGAGCCGGTCGATCCGGCGATCAGGACACCCCACTCGTGCCAGCGCATTCTCGAATGCGGGCTTCTGACCGGGACCTGATCCGCGGAGGGCATTATGGCCAGCGGTCAAGTGAACCGCGCATACAGGCCGAACACATGGCTGCACCGACCAACCCTGCATACGTGAAGAAAGCCCTTGCCAACCCGGAGCCGTCCACACATGGCACAAAGCGGACATTCAGCGCAACGGCTGTCTAATGTCCGCTATAGGAGGGAAAGCGGACATCGATCAACCGCTGCTCTTCGTGAGCACAAATCCTAAACCGCCTTGACCTTGGTCGCCTGCTCTTCCGCCAAATGCCGCAGGCGCGGGATCACCTTCTCGCCGAAAATCCTCATGTTCTTCTTGGTGAGATCGTGCGGCAGCGTGCCGAATTGCAAGGCGGTGAGCAGATAGCCGAAGCCGATCTGCTTCTGATATTCCTCGAATTTCTGCACGATGGTGTCAACCCCGCCGCACATAAACATGCCGACCTTCATCAGATCGTCGATGGTCTTTTCGCCGCCGGTCATGGCGCCCTTGGCCATCATCACGCCCTTCATCGAGGCGAGCGAGAGATAGCCCGGCGGCAGCAGCATTTCCGGCGGCATGCGCAGGAAGCGGTTGAAGAAATTCTCGACATGCGGCTTGGCTTCGCGATAGGCCTCTTCGTCGGTGTCAGCGACATATGTCGGAACCGCCCAGCCCAGCTGCATCGGCGAAGCGGTGTAGCCGCTCTTCTCGGCTTCGTCGCGGTACATCTGCATGTAGCGCGCCAGCGCCGTAACCGGGCTGAAGGTTTGGAGATAGGTATATTTGCGCGCCGGATCCGCCGCCCATTCGATGGTCTCTCGGCTGCCTTGCGAGGGAATCCAGATCGGCGGATGCGGCTGCTGATAGGGCCGCGGCCAGACATTGACGTAGTTGAAATGATAATACTTGCCCTCGAAGGGGAACGGGCCGGTCTCGGTCCAGCCGCGCACGATCAGGTCATGCGCCTCGTGGAACCGGTCGTGGGATTCCGCCGGATTGACGCCCCAGGAATGATATTCCGCGCCGATGCCGCGCACGAAACCCGCCACCAGCCGCCCGGCGGTGATGTTGTCGATCATGGCGAATTCCTCGGCGACGGTGAGCGGATTGTTGAGGAGCGGCAAGGCCCGGCCCAGCACCGCGATCTTGACCCGCTTGGTGCGCCGCGCCAGCGCGCCCGCCATGACGCCGGGAATGGGCATCAGCCCGTAGGCGTTGGAATGATGCTCGTTGACGCAAACGCCGTCGAACCCCACCTCCTCGGCGTATTCGAGCTCGTCGAGATAGCGGTTGTAGAGGATGTGGCCCTTCTTCGGGTCGTAATAGGAATTGGGCAGCGTCACCCAGGCCGAGTTGTATTTCTTGGCATAGTCCAGATCGAGATCGGCGTAGGGCATCAGGTGGAAGCAGTAGAATTTCATGGCCGCGCTCCCTCGATGAATCCGGTCACGGCGGCAACGTATTCCTCGGTTTTCTCGATATGCGGCAGATGGCCGCATTGCTTGAACACCACCAGCTTCGAGCCCGGAATCAGCTTCCGGTATTCGGGCCCGTAGGCGGGCGGCATCAGCTTATCGCTGTCGCCCCACAGGATGAGCGTCGGCACGGTGATGCGGTGCAGCCATTTGTAGAGATGCGGATCGTAGAGCCGCGGCTGCCAGGCGAGCTTGGCCGTGGTGAAGTTGTTCTTCAGCAACAGGTCGATTTGTTCGTCGGATTGCGGCTGGCTCAGCATCTTCTCGGCCAAGGCCTGGTCAACCACCAGGTTGCGGATGGCCTGCTCGCGCGACCACAGGAAGAGGTCGGCGGGATTGAGGCCTTTTACATGGATGCCGGAGGGCGCGGCCAGGGTCAGGGTCTTGAGGGGATGCTGGTCGCGCACCGCGATTTCGGCCGCGATCCAGCCGCCGAGCGAGGTGCCGACGAGATTGACCCGCTTCAAGCCGAGCACCGTCATGAAATCGAGATAGAAAAAAGCCAGATCGGCGATGTTGTCGAGCCATTCCGGACTGTCCGAGAAGCCGAAGCCGGGATGCTCCGGCACGATCACCTCGAAACGCCGGGCCAAGGCGGCCATGAACGGGAGCCAGACCGGCGCGCCCTGCGCACCGTGCAGGTAGAGCAACGGCTCGCCCCGGCCGGCGCGCCGCACATTCACCTTGCAGCCGGTTATGGTCTCGACGGATTGGCGCGGTTCGCTCATGGGGTTCCGGAAGGCGGCGGGGCGCCGAAGTCTAGGCGGCGATGCCTGGCTTGACAACCCAAGGCGGCGATGCGCGGATTCTTATCGGGGAGGAACCAATGATGCGCTCAAGGACAAGACTGGCGCCGATGAAACTGGCGGTATTGCTGGCCACGGCACTGCTGCTTGGGACGCCGCCCACCCGCGCCGACGAGCCTTACAAGCTCCGCATCGGCTGGGTGGTGGTGCCGGCCTCGCTCGAGCCGATCTATTTCGCCAAGGACGGCATCGCCCGGAACAACGGCAAGAGTTACGTGCTCGACCCGATTCATTTCGCCGGCACGACGCAGCAGATGCAGGCGCTGGCCACCGGCGATCTTGATCTTGCCAACCTCGCCTATTCCGCGATCGGTCTTGCCATCCAGAATGCCGGCCTCGACGATTTGCGCGTCATCTTCGACGGCGTCCAGGACGGCCATGACGGCTATTACAGCAACGAGTTCATGGTGCTGAAGGACGGGCCGGTCAAAACCGTGGCCGATCTCAAGGGCAAGGTGCTGGCGACCAACGCCATCGGCGCCGGGGTGGATATCGGCATGCGCGCCGTGCTGCGGCGCAACCATCTCGAGGACAAGCGCGACTACCAGGTGGTCGAAACCCAGTTCCCCAACATGAAGCAGCTGTTGCTGGATCATAAGGCGGATCTGATCGTCGCCGTGCCGCCCTTCTCCTACGATCCCGAATTGCGCGCCAACGCCCGCACGCTGTTCACCCTGAAGGACGCCTTCGGCGTGACCCAGCTCACCGCCATGACCGCGCGCGCCAGCTTCATCAAGCAGCATCGCGCCGTCATCGTCGATTTCATGGAGGACGCGATCCGTGCCATCCACTGGTACACCGATCCCAAGAACCACGACGAGGCGGTGAAGATCGTGTCGGGCTTCATGCAGCGGCCACCCGCTTTGTTCCAGGACTGGCTCTTCACCAAGAAGGACGATTACCGCGACCCGAACGGCAAGCCCGACCTGGCCGCCTTGCAGCGCAATCTCAACACCCAGAGATCGCTGGGCCTGCTCAACGCCGACATCGACGTGAAGAAATACAACGATCTGAGCATGGAGCAAGAGGCGGCGCAGCGCGTTAAATAGCCGCCAATTGCCCAAGTCTAGCTTGTTGAATTCCCTCGGAGATTGATGAATTGAGGCAGATCAATGCGCCGCCGGTGGCGCGCCCTTCTCATGCCGGGGCATGAGCCCGCTTCGTCCTTGAATGTTGGCGGGAGGGAGAAAGCGCGTGAGGAACGATCGGTCTAGATACGGCGCCAAGCCGAAGCGAGCCGAATGAAGACGTTTGAATACGTCAAAGCCAAGGATGCTGGACATGCCGTGGCGCTGCTGGCCAAGCACGGGCGCGCCGCCAGGATTCTTGCCGGTGGGACCGATCTGCTGGTCGAGCTGAAATCCCCGGCCGACGCGCCGGAGGTGGTCATCGACATATCGCGCGTGGCCGAGCTCAAGGGCATCGCCGTCACCGATGACGGCCTCCGGCTGGGCGCGCTGGTCACGCATTCCGAGATCATGGGTTCGGCGCTGATCCGCGACGTCTTTCCCGGCCTGGTCGAGGCGGCGCGTTCCATCGGAGCGGTGCAAACCCGCAATCTCGCCACGCTGGGCGGCAATCTGGTGTCCTGCGTGCCGTCCATGGACAGCGCCCCGATGCTGTTGGCGCTTGACGCACGCGTCACCGTGGCGGGCCCCGGCGGACGCCGCCGGATACCGCTCCAGGAATTCTTCGTCGGCCCGCGCAAGACTTCCCTGGGACCCGATGAACTGCTGGTCGAGATCGTCATCCCGAAGCGGCATGTCGGCAAGCCGGCCGCCTTCCAGAAATTCGGCCTGCGCAAGGGACAAGCCTTGGCGCTGGTCAATGCGGCGGCGAGTTTTTGGATCGACTGGGACAAAAACAGCTTCCGCGAGATTAGGATTGCGCTCGGCGCCGTCGCGCCGACCGTCATCCGAGCCGCCAAGGCCGAGGCCTATCTCGAAGGCCGCCCGATCACCCTTGAGGCGATGGAAGAGGCGGGCCGCCTTGCCGCGACCGAAGCGAAGCCGATCAGCGATTTCCGCGCCAGCGCCGGATACCGGCGCGACCTGATCGCCGTGCTGGCGAAACGCGCGTTGGAAAGCGCCCATGCGCGGGCGATCGAGAAGACGAGGGTCCATGCTTGACGTTGCCATGATCGTCAATGGCGAAAGGCGGACGGCCTCCGTGCCGCCCGAAACGACCCTGCTTAAGTTGCTGCGGGATCATTTCAATCTCACCGGCGCCAAGCTCGGCTGCGACGTGGGCGATTGCGGGGCGTGCACCGTGATCGTCGACGGCCAGCCGGTGAACGCCTGTCTGATGCTGGCCGGGCAGGCCGACGGCTGCCAGGTGCTCACGATCGAGGGCCTCGCCACGCAGGACCAGCTGCATCCGCTCCAGAAGACGATCGAGGAGAGCGGCGCCCTGCAATGCGGATTTTGCGGCCCCGGGGTCATCCTCTCCGCGAAGTCCCTGCTCGACCAGAATCCCGATCCGACGCCGCAGGACATCCGCGAGGCGCTCGCCGGGAATTTGTGCCGGTGCACGGGCTACGCCAAGTTCATCAAAGCCGTGCAGGATGCGGCGGCGATGCTGCGCGGCAAGGCTCCGGCCCAATCGCGCCGGCTGGAAGCGGGCGGGCAACGCCATGGATGACAAGCCGAAAGTCGCCGAACAGGAGCGCCTAGAACTCGCCGACAAGTTGCGCAGGGCGGAAGAGACCATGCGGCTGCCGGCCGTCCCTCCGCGCGAGAACCTCCCGGTCGAATCTCACGTCTTGCAGCCCGGCCAGCAGTTCCGCGTCGTGGGCGAACGCGTGACGCGGCCGGACAGCCGCATGCACGGCCTCGGTCTGACCAGGTATATCGACGATCTCTCTTTCCCCGGCATGCTTTTCGCCAAGATCAAACGCGCGGGGATCGCGTCGGCCCGCATCAAGCGCATCGACACCAGCGCGGCGGAAGCCATGCCGGGCGTGATGGCGGTGCTCACTGGCCGCGAAATCCCGGTCAATTCCTTCGGGCCGTCCTTTCAAGACCAGCCGGTGCTGGCCGACGAGATCGTGCGCTACGCCGGGGACGGCGTCGCCGCGGTGGCGGCCGTCACCGAGCAGATCGCGGAGGAAGCCGCCCAAAAGATCACCGTCGAATACGAGACTCTTCCGGCGGTGTTCGATCCACTCGAGGCCATGCGGGAAGATTCGCCACGGGTGCATCCGCCCAACAGCAACATCTACACCAGCAAGGTGATCCGCCGCGGCGACGTCGAGAAGGGCTTCGCGCAGTCTGACCATATCTTCGAGGGCCGGTTTTCGACTCAGATGGTGGAGCACGTGCCGCTCGAGCCGCATGCGGCGATCGCCGACTGGGATGCCAATGGCCGCCTCACGCTGTGGGTGACGATCGGGCGGATCACGCTCGCGCGCGCCGATCTCGCGCGCACGCTGAAGCTGCCGATGAACCGGGTCCGCATGATCGCGACCATCGTCGGCGGCAATTTCGGCGGCAAGAACGAGATCACCCAGGAACCGGCCCTCGCCCTCCTGTCTAAGAAGACCGGGCGGCCGGTCAAGGGCGTGTTCACGCGCGGCGACGAATTCATCTCGACCACCACGCGCCATCCTTTCGTCATGGAGTACAAGTCCGGCATCACCAAGGACGGCCGTATCCTGGCGCGCAAGGTGCGCCTCATCCTCGACGGCGGCGCCTATTGCTCGTGGAGCGAGACGACGCTCGGCAAGGCCTGCATCCTCTCCTGCGGCCCGTACCGGATCGACAACATTCTGGCGGAGGCGTTCGTGGTCTACACCAACAAGACCATGACGGGCGCCATGCGCGGATTTGGCGCCCCGCAAGTGTGCTTTGCCTACGAGTCGCACATGGACGACATCGCCAAGGCGCTCGGCATCGACCCGCTCGCCATCCGGCTGCGCAACGCATTCGAGGAAGGCTCCGTCAGCCCCACCGGCCAGGTGCTGCAGAGCGTGGTCGTGAAGGAGTCCCTGCTCAAGGCGGCCGACCGGTTCGGCTGGGAGACGCGGTCGTGAAACGGCGCGGACGCGGCATCGCCTGCATGTGGTATCCGATCGGCTTCACGGTTTCGGCCAACCCGAGCGCCGCCGTGGTGAAGGTGAACGAGGACGGCACCGCCACCGTGCTCACCGGCACGGTGGAAACCGGCCAAGGCTCGCTCGCCGTGCTCGGCCAGATCGCCGCCGAAGCGCTCGGCATCGCCGCCGACGACGTGTTTGTGGTCTCGGCCGATACCGACACCACGCCGATGGATACCGGCGCGATCGCCAGCCGCACGACCTACGTCACCGGCAACGCCATCAAGCTGGCGGCGGAAAACGCGAAGGCCATTCTGTTCGAGGTGGCCGCCCAAGTGCTCGGCGTCATACCGACTCAGCTCGAGGCGCGCGACCGCAAGATCGAGGTGAAGGGATTTCCGCAGCACAGCGTCGCGATCGGCGAGATCGCCAAGCGCGCCCAGATCACCCTCGGGCAGCCGCCGATCGGGAGCGCGTCGTGGAATCCGCCGACCGTCGCCATGGATCCGGAGACCGGACAAGGCAAGCCGTTCAGCACCTATGTCTACGCGACGCAGATCGCCGAGGTGGACGTCGATGACGAGACGGGCGAAGTCGACGTGCTCCGCATCGCCGCGGCGCATGACTGCGGCACGCCGATCAACCCCATGCTGGTGGAAGGACAGGTCGAGGGCGGCATCTCCATGGGCATCGGTTTCGCGTTGCAGGAGGAAATGCTGTTCGACGCCGCCGGACGGCAGATCAATCCCAACCTCACCAACTACATCATCCCGACGTCTCTCGACATGCCCGAGATCGCCGTCGATATCGTCCCGAATTACGATCCGACCGGCCCCTTCGGCGCCAAGGGCGTCGGCGAGCCGAGCCTGGTGCCAACCGCGGCGGCGATCCTCAATGCGATCCATGACGCGGTCGGCGTGCGCATCACATCCCTGCCCGCCACATCCGAAAAGATCCTGGCCGCGATCAAGGCCAAACGGGCGGAAGAGATCAGGCAAATCCCGGCCTGACCGAAACCGCCCTCGCCCCTTCCCTGTCTCCTATCGTTTCAACAACGGGCTGCCGAAAAGGCCGGTCGGCCTGATGAGGAGGATCAGCAGCATGATGGCGAAAGGCGCCATCTGCGCCAGCGGCGCGTAAATGAGCGACCCCAGGGAGACGACCTGTCCGACCAAGAAGCTGGATACGAGAGTTCCCTTGATGCTCCCCAGACCGCCGATGATGACGACCATGAAAGCGAAGGCCATCAAATCGATCCCCATCTGGGGGTCCACCATGACCAGCGGCGCATTCAGGCCGCCGGCCAGCCCGGACAGCCCGCCGGCGATGATGAAGGTGACGGTGAAGAGCCGGTACACGTTGATGCCGAGGCCCTCGACATGCTCGATGTCCTCGATGCCGGCACGGATCGCCTTGCCGATGATCGTCCGGTTCAGGAACAGCCAGATGCCGGCATAGACGAGCGCGGCGATGGCGACGATGACCAGACGATAGCCGGGGATATCCGTTCCGAGAATGTCGATCCGGGCATCGATTGGATCGGGCACCGGACGGGGAACCAGCCCCCAGAAGTATTTGATGACCCCGATGCCGCCGATCAAAATGCCGAAGGAGGTGATCATGCTGAAGGTGATATCGCGTTCGTAGATGCGCAGGAAAACCAGCCGTTCCGCGGCAAAACCCGCGGCGCCCCCGACAGCCATCCCGCCGAGCACGCCGAGCCACAAATTTCCCGTCGCCAGGCTGACGGAGTAGGTGACGTAGGCGCCGACGTTGTAATAGAGCAGCTGGTCGAGGCTGATGACGCGCATCAGGCCGAAACAGAGGGAGAGCCCGATCGTGATGAGGAAAAAGATGCTCCCCAAGCTCAATCCGAAGATGATCCCCGAGATCAGCAGGTGTGCGATTGATCATCCGCCCGTCACTCCATCCTGACCCGTCCTCGCAGGTGCGCGCGGGCGGAACAGCGTCTTGAGCAGGAGCGGTTCCAGCGTGCCCCAGATGCCTTTCTCTCCGGCGAGCATGACGAAGACCAGCAACATGCCGATGATCAGCTCCCAGTTGCCGAGGGTCTTGCTGATCAGGTCCTTCATGCCGGTGTAGGCGATCGCGCCGACGATCGGCCCGTACAGCGAGCCCACCCCGCCCGAATATCGTCACCACCACCGGGTCCGCGGCCCGCGACGGGCTGCCGATCTCCGGGCTCACGAAACCGAGATAAACGGCATACATCGCCCCGGCCAGAGCGGTCGTCGTATTGGCGATGACGAAGGCGACCAGCCGGATGCGGAAGTTGCTGTAGCCGAGAAATCTCAGCTTGTCCTCGTTGATCTTGGCCGCGAGGCAGGCGGCGCCGAAGATCGAATCGTCGAGATATTTGTAAAACGCCCAAACGGCGAAAGCGACGAGGAGCGAGAAGATGAAGAACTGGTCCGGCCTGGACAGATCCAGCACGGGAGTGGACGAAAGGTTGGTCAGGAACCACAATCCGTTGTCGCCGTGGGTGACGTTCGCCAGAACATTCTCCATGAGATAGAAGATGATCACCGCCAGCGCGAGGTTCACCAGAGCGAAGTAGTCCTTGCGCAACCTGACGAACAGCGAGACCGACGGCGAAAGACACGACGATCCCCGCCACGACGCCGATCAGAATGCCGAGATAGGCATTGGTGCCGAAGTAGTAGAGATAAAATCGCCGCCGCATAGGCGCCCACCGCGAGATAAGCCGGCTGGCCGAACGATAAGAGGCCGACACGGCCCAGCAGGAAGTTGCAGCCGATGGTGTAGATCGAAAAGATCATGATCTCGTTGGCGAAGGGCAACGGCAGAAATACCCGCAGAGGGCCAGCAGCGAGAACGCCAGCAACAGGCCCCACCACCATCGCAAGACGTTCATCGCCGGGCCCCCCCGGCGATCCTCTTGGTTGCGGCCTCGGCAAACGCTCTGCTCGATGCCGGACCTGCGGTGCCGGGCCGCCTCTTCGAAACATGGTTAGCCCTCCCAAACTCGACTGTCCCCGACCGTTGATTGCACCGCCTCGGGGTCTCTAGAGATACTTTTCGCAAACTTCGGGCCTGATCAACTCGCGGTCGGCGATCTCCGCCATGACGCGTCCGTCGTTCAAGGCGTACACCTTGTCGGCTATCGCGCACACCAGCGGGAGGTTCTGCTCGACGATCACCAGCGCCGTTTTCTTGCTCAAGTCCCGGAAAACGTCCTTCAGGTGCTCCACGATGCTGGGGGCCAGGCCCTCGGTGGGCTCGTCGATCAACAACAGGATAGGGCTGCCGAGTATCGCCCGGCCGATCATCAGCATCTGACGCTCGCCGCCGCTCAGATATCCCGCCTTGCGGTCCATGAGCTGTTTCAGCTTGGGGAAATAGTCGGTGACCTGATCCCAGTTGTAATCCTTGGTCGCGTAGCTGCCGAGTTCGAGGTTTTCCCTGACCGACAGATCGGAAAACACTTTCTTGTCCTGGGGAATGTATTTGATGCCCATGCCGGCGATGACGTAGGCCGCCAGGCCGATCAGGCTGGTCTTGTCCGACGCGATCGATCCCGAGGTCGGTTTCACGAAGCCGGCGATGCTCTTGAGCAGGGTGGTCTTGCCGGCCCCGTTTCGGCCGACGCAAGCGACGACCTGGCCCGGCCGGACGTTCATGCCGACATCGAAGAGCACCTTCGATTCGCCGTAGGAGACGTTCAACCCGGCTGACCGTCAGGATGTCGGCGCCGTTCATCATGAAACGGCGGTCCCGTTCGGGTCGCCAGAGGCTTCGATCTGCCAATAGCTTCTGCGCACTTCCGGATCCCGCAGACATTCCTCGCACCCGCCGTCGGCGATGATCCGGCCTTCGTGCATGACGGTAAGCCGCTGCAGGAAGTCCCGCACATGGGAGATCTTGTGCTCCACGATCAGGATGGTCTGTTGGCCGACGCGCCCGCGCAGGACGTCCAGGACTCCCTGAATCTCGGGTTCGGCCAGCCCCGCCAGGGGTTCGTCGAGCAGCAGCACCTTGGGCTCGGCCAGGATGGCCATGGCGATTTCCAGGCGCCTCTTTTCACCCAGGCTGAGGTGCTTGACCTGCCTGTCGCGCACGTCCTGCAGGTCGAAAGTTTCCAACGCCTCGACGATCTTCGGTTCTTCGCGTTGTTTCTTGCAGGTGTTGAGAACCAGCCGAAGCAAGGACGAGTTCCTGTGCGCCCTGAAAAAGGAGAGCACCAGATTGTCGATCACGCTCAGATTGTCGAAAGTGGCCGTCAACTGAAAGGTGCGCATCATTCCCCGGGCGACCCGTTCCTGGGGCTGTCATGCGGGTGATGTCTTCGCCTCGGTAGCGGATCGATCCTTCGTCGGGCGTATAGTATCCCGTCAGAAGATTGAAAAACGTGGTCTTGCCGGCGCCGTTCGACCCGATGATTCCGGCGACCTCGTTCTCCATGCAACCGATAATTGACCCGGTTGACCGCAACCAGCGCGCCGAAACATTTCGTGACGCCTTCCGCCCTGATGATCTCGGCGCGTGCATCCGTGCTCACATCTGAACCTTTTCCGATGGCCATCCCCGGCGCATGCGGAAAACATGCGCCGGGGCGGACACTGACGAGATGCGCCCCACGGGAGGCGGGTCTCGCCTGCCCTGGGGCAGAGCCGGGTTCAGTAACCGAGCGACTGGAGCGTCGGCATGACGCTGTCGCCGCCCATGAGAACCCACCACGGTGAAAAGATCCCATTCGTTTTTCTGCTCGCCGGGGCCTTTCCCTTTAACCAGGAAAGCGGCGTACTTGTAGACGGCCGCGTGGTCCTGCCGCCAGTGGGCAGGCCCCTTGACCGTGTTGAAGTTGCCGCCGCCGGCCATCAGAGCGGCGGACACCTTCTGCGGATCGAAGGATTTGGCCGCCTCGAACCCCCTGAACATCTCCATATAGGCGATGTACGAGATCGCCGCATAGGCATCGGGAGGCGTCCCGTATTTCGCGCGGAACAGCGTGGTGAACGCTTGCGCGCTCTTCGCCACGTCCTTGTCCGGGAAGCCGCTCAGGTCATAGTAGAAATAGTGCATCGCGTAGACGCCTTGCAGAGCCTCGGGCGGCACGCCTTTGGCGACGACGTTGGTGATAAAGGCGTTGAAGATGGTCATTTCCTTGTTCAGACCCATCTCGTGGACCTGTTTCAGGAGCGCCACGGCATCGGCGCCGAATTGCGCGAATATGAAAACATCCGGCTTTGCCGCCTGAACCTTCTGCAAGGTGGTGGTGAAGTCGCTCGTTCCCAGCGAAACCTCGTCATAGCCGACGATCTCTGCGCCGTATTGCTTGGCGGCCGTCATAGACGCCGTCCCGGATGTCCCAACCAAAGCTGTCGGAGCGGGCCAGGAAGAAGATGCGCTTCTTGCCGAGCGTTTTGACGGCGGAAGTGCCGGCCATGTATCCGACCGTCCAGGGGCTATAGGCCGCCGCGAAGGTTGAATCGGCGAGCTTGCCCTTCTGAAAGCCCTCTTTTGACATCACGCACACCGGGAAGTAGGGCATCGGCTCCTTGATGGCGATGGAGTTGATGGCGTAGGCGAGCGGAGCCCAGGTCTGCCCGCCCACGCCCTTGACGCCTTCCGAAACCATGTAGCGGTAGCGCCGGACGCCGACATCCAGCTTGGCTTCGTCGTCGTCGACAATGCCTTCCACCGTCACCTTGCCCCAGGGCATGTTGAGTCCGCCCCGCTTGTTGATGACATCCACCGCCAGCAGCGCGCCCTGTTTCTGGGTTTCGGCCACCGCCGCAAAGGTTCCGGTGAGCGGAAGCAGGATGCCCACCTTGATGCTTTTGGGTTCATCCGCCCTGGCGACGCCATGACCCAACACGCTGAACAACATTAAAATCGCAAGAAAGCCCCATAACCGTTTCATCCCATCTCCTCCTGTCGGTAGATCGTTGCCGCATCGGGCCAATCGGCGCGCCGATGCCGCAACAGCGTGGGTGTTTGCCGCTTCTAAATTCGACCTAAAGCCTGCGAACCCCCATCGAACCAAAGACCACAATCGTTTTGGCGGGTCCTTGATCTACATCAAGCCGGGATTCTCGGGCTAAACCGGCCGTTTTCCACGGGGCGGCGGTCCCGGCCGCAAACCCAATCCGGACTCGGCAGTCCGAGGGTCAATCCTTGGCCAGGATTTCCGCGACTTCGACGCGGCGGCCCTCGCGCGCGGACAGAATGCCGGCTCTGATCACGGCAAGCGACGTGGTGGCGTATTCGCCGCCCACCTCCGGACGCCCGTTGCCGCGCACCGCCGCCGCGAATTCCTCGAGCTCCTCGGCGATGGTGTCCTGGTTCGCGAACGGGACGGCGACCGGCCGTTCTTCGCCGCGCTTTAGCAGCCGGAGGCCGCCAAACATGTCGTAATAGGCCGTCGCCTCTTTCCCGTAGATGTTCATCAGATAGTATTCGGATGCGGAGGCGTAGCTGGCGTTCAGCGTGGAGAGCGCGCCGTTCTCGTGTTCCAGCACCAGGCTCGCCACGTCCGGATTGTCGCCCGGCAGCACCAGCCGCGTGAATTGGCCGCTGACCGCCTTGACCGGCCCGACCAGGTATTCCAGCACGTCGGTGTAATGGATGCCGATCTGCAGCATCACCCCGCCCGGCATTCCGGCGGCCTGGTAACGCCACGAAGCCAGATCGATCTTGCCGAGACGATCGCGGCTGATATTGGCCTCGGCATTGACCAGCTTGCCGAATACGCCGTCGTCGATCTGGCGCTTGATCCAGCGGAACTGGCTTTCCCGGCGGCGTTGATAGCCCAAGGCGAGCACGATGCCCGCCTGGCGGCAGAGTTCGGTGATCTTGCGGCCGTCGGAAACCGTGTTGGCGATGGGCTTGTCGAGAAAGACATGCTTGCCGGCGTCGGCCGCCGCGCGCGTGGTCTCGAGATGCACGCCATTCGGGCGTCGTGTTGATGACCGCCTCGACGTTTTTGTCGGCGAGAATGGCCTCGTAACTCGGCATAGGCGCGGCAGCCGTATTTGGCGGCGAAGGCGGCGCGCTTTTCTTGCGAGCGGGAATAGCAGGCGATGATCTTGAGCTTGCCGGAACGCTTGATCGCGTCGGCCAGCACGTCGGACCACCAGCCCATGCCGATGGAAGCAACGCGTAACGGCTCAACCGCCATGGCTTGCGCCGATCGATTCAACCGCCTGTTGCGCGATGCGCTCGTCCGTGGCCCAGTCGCCGCCGGCGATTCCGATGCCGCCGATGCATTCGCCCTCGGCTATGATCGGACAACCGCCTTCCATCGCGGTCCAGCGCTCCGGACCGGCGGCGAGCGCCAGCCCCAGCGCGTGAACGACGTCGAGTTGCTGCCCTTGCGCGCCGCGCGAGGAGGTTGGGCGCTTGTTCGAAGCCGCGCATACGGCTTTGACCGTGGCCGAATGCACCGAGTGAAACCGCCCGCCTTCCATCCGTTCGAGCAGAATGAGATGCCCGCCCGCATCGGCGATGGCGATCGAAACCGCTATGCCGGCCTGCTTGGCCTTGGCGATGGCGGTTTCCATCATCTTCCTGGCGCCCTCGTTCGTCAGGCGCTTGGCGTTCGTGACATACATCAACGGCTTCCCCCCGGCAGCGCCTGCCGCCCGCCTTCCGGAATCCCGCTCCCAGACCGGCGGGCTGAACTTCAACGGAACGATGATCACGCCCGCGACGATCGCCATGAATCCCGCGACGCTGATGGCGAAGCTAAAGCCGTGCTGGATGATGAGGATGGTCGACAGGATGCCGCCATAGATGCCGCCCGACCCCTTGGCGATGGCGTAGAGCATGCCGTAATTCCCGCCCGCCGCCGCTTCGCCGAAATAATGCCCGATGGCGATCGGGAAGAGCGAGAACAGCGAGGCCCAGAAGAAGATGGCCAGGATGGCGGAGCAGACGAACAGCGTCTCGTTGTGCGGTCATTCCCGGCGAAAACCGTTCCGAACAGCAGCAGGCCGCAGGCGACGTAGCTGACGATCATCATGTTCTCGCAGCCGAACCGTTCCGACAGCGCGCCAAGGCCGAGCTTGCCGAAGCCGTTGGCGACGGCGATGCCGCCGGCCGCCGCGGTCGCCGCCGTCGCCGTGAAGCCGAAGCTGTTGGAATAGGCGACCATCTTGCTGATGCCGGCGAGACCGGCGCTCGAAATCAGGATGAAGGAGACGATCAGCGCCCACATCTGCCAGGTCTTGAGCGCCTCGCCGACGGTGTAATTGTGCTGCGAGGGCCGCGCGATCGCCTTGGTCTTGGGGACCCAGCCCGGCGGCTTCCAGCCCGCGGGCGGGTCCTTCATCAGCAAGGCCGCGACGACCGACACGCCGGCGATGAGCGCGGCCATGACGTAGACCACGGTGAAGAAGGTTTCGGGCGGCGCCGAGGCCGGTATGGCCCGGATCGGGAAGATGAAAGGCAGCGAGCCCCACGAGAACGCGCCCGCGATCAGGCCGGTCATGACGCCGCGGCGGTCGGAAAACCATTTGTTCCCGGTGCTGACGGCGTTGTTGTAGATGAATCCGGTGAAAAAGCTGCCCACGCACCACAACGCGAGCACCAGCGGAAACGACGGCCCGAGCGCGATCGACAGGATGCCGAGCCCGGAAAAGAGGCCGGCCACGGCGGTGGTCCAGCGCGGCCCGTATTTGTCGCGCAACATGCCCTTGCGGCATTTAAAACCGAGGGAACAACCGCCCCCCGGTCCCATTGCGAAGGAATGGCGTTAAACATGATGGGCATGGGGCTTTGAACGAGCTTGGGCGGAGTGCTGACCAGTTCCATGCCGCTAAAGTCAAGGCGACCGATTTTGCGGCCGATATCCACGCCCGTATTGATATATTCCCTGCCGTGAATGCCGTCGCGGGTTGGCCTGACGATTTCCGACATATCGGTCCACATGGAATCGAAGCCCGTGCCGCTAAAAGGCCCGCCGTAGCCGCAGCCCGATACCGGTACGCCGCCGGTCTCGGCCTGCCACCAGGTGGTAAGAACAATATCCGGCGTAAAATACGCGTCGCCCAGGCGTTCGTATTCCGGGTTGACGACGCGCGTGAGGATGTTTTTCGTGCAATTCTGGACGCAGGTAAGGCAGCCTTTGCATTGGTAAATATAGTCCAGATAGCCGGGTTCGTCGTGCAGCGTGTCTTGTTCGTCGCGGTAGAGCCCGTACACACAGCCTTTTTTCACGCAGTTCTTGCAACTTGAGCAATCTTCCCGCCAATCGACGATGCCGAGCTTGCCCTCGGGCCTGATGCGCGGGGGCGTTAGTTGGGCATGGATGTGAAATTTCGCGGGCATTCGATTTAACCTATATTTGACTTAAGAGAATCCAGGACTTCAAGCGCCGCGTCGCGGTCGCCGTTACAATTGATCTCAAAGCCGCGAAGGCCCTGCATGGCCGAAAGCCTCTCCATGCTCTCAAGGGCTATTTTTATGCCTTCCTTGCGGCAGGCGTTTTTGTCGGATTTTGAAGCGAGACGTTTGATGACCTCTTCCGGCACCATGGGCGTGGGCCTTTTTTCGGCATAGGCTTTGGCCGATTCAATGTCCGTTAGGACCTTAATGCCCGCGATAAACGCGGCTTTGGTTTGCAACCCGCGATTAGTCACTTCTTTCCACCACAGATCAAACCGGTTGAAATCGAATACCGGTTGCGTGACTACGAACTGCGCTCCGGCGAAAATCTTTTGGGCAAGACGGGGCATTTGCAGCTCAAGCGGATCGGCGTTCGGCGACGCCACCGCGCCTAAACATAGCGGCGTTTGGCCTGGAATATTTTTTTCGCCTACAATCGAGGCGTTTTTATCGAGACCGCGCAAGCTTTGAAGCAGGATGGTCGCGTCCACGTCGTATACGTTTTTGGCCGCATGAAAGGGCAAAAGCGATTGATGGGTGCCGCTTGTACACAGAATGTTATGAATGCCCATTGCCTGCGCGCCGATACTATCGGAGATAAGCGCGGTGCGGTTTCTGTCGCGTGTTGCCATATGCAAGACCGGCTCCATGCCTTCGGAAACCATGATCGAAGCGGCGGCAAGCGCGGACATACGTACGGCTTCACGATTATCGCATACGCCCAATGCATGCACTTTTCCGGAGAATGCTTTTGCCGCAGACCTAATAAACGCGGCATCTGGAGCTTGCGGCGGTGTAATTTCGGCCAAAACTACTTGTTTTCCCGATTCTAACCGCTTGAGTAACTGAGACTTCTCTTGTGTCATATTGCTACTTTCCTATTACGCAGAGACGATTCGCGAACCACTACCGATACCGGATAAACACCCGACCGCATCGGATATAAGACCCCGTAAATGTTCAATCGTATCATTGGGTGAACAATGCAAAAGTTGGGCGCGATCGGGGTCGGACCCAATTTCCTCAAGAAGCCGCTTGACGGTGCTCAAACGCATTTCGGCCCGGTAATTGCCTTGCATGAGCGTGCAATCGCCTTGCGGGCACGTAACCACGCATACACCACGAAGGCCCCCTTCCAAGGCATGCAAAATATATTGAGCGTCGATTTTTCCACTGCAGGGGATCTCTTTGATTCGCACATGCAATCCCGCTTCATTCCATTGAGCGGGAGCATATTTTCCGCCGGGAATGCAGTTTTTGCACAAGTAGACGATAATGTCGGGATTTGCGGGGGTCGCCATAAATTTACATGCTTTTAAAATGAGTAAATAAATTGTATAACGAATTTAAAGGATTTCAAAATAATTCGCGGGATATTTTGAAGGTCAAGAAAATATTTTATTTAATATTTTTCGAGGAAAAACGGGGCGGACAAACCTGAAAACCCAGCAATAACACTGTTCTAACTTGACACATTATAAAAAACCGGCTATTTTATGTTGGTCCGTCATGGAAACCTTGGCCTGATCCTCTTTGATGATTGGAGAAACCGAAATGCGAAAAAAAACCGGACTATTGCTATGCATCCTATGCTTCGCGGTAAGTCTAATGACCTGCGATCCGACCTATGAATACGATTTTTATGTCCAAAATGCTACTTTAAAAAATGTGGTCGTCATTGCCCAGGTTCAAAATCAAAATGACCAGTACGTTTTCGACACAATACCGCTTTCTTCGGACAGCGCCTGCTTAATTTATTCCGATGAAAACTGGGGACAAACCGCGAATATCGCCCAGCCGTCGGACAGCGTCCCGGCTTATCCTAAAATCAGGCTTCTCCAAATAGCCCTTAAAGACTCCTCCATAGGTTTTCTGCAAATGTCGGTTAAGGACTCAGTTTGCTATCAACAAGATCCGGTTAATTTTGCGCTCTGGCAGCACACGGGAGTGGTAAGCGGTCCGGGGAAAAGCATTTACACTTTTGTAGTGGATTCAACGATCGTGCAATAGCAGTATCCGAAAAGAGAAAATTTAAAACTAACAATCAAACGCGCAAATATTTATTTTCTAATTTAACTGCAATAAAACCTTTATATCAAGACAATTAATACATTTTTTCGATTAATTTCTTTGGAGGTACTTCTATGAATAAAGCAATATTCGCTCTAAGTATTATTTTTAGTTTTAACTTGTTGACATTTTCAACCACAAATCAAAAACTTAGTTCGGCCATTAATTTTCTTTTAAATGATGATAATCCTCCAATTACAGTAACAAAATTTTCAAATGTTACAAATGCCATTGGCACACAATGGGGGCGACTTAATATAGACATTCAAAACAAGTTTGATCCTGGTCCTTATATTGGCAGCTGGAATAGTTCTGGAATAAAATGGTATAGAGCCGAAATGAGATGGGAAGACTACGATAGTTTAAGTATTGCTAATAACTATGCTTCCTCCTTTAATAATTCAATTATGGATAAATTATTCACACCACTTCTTAACAATGGGATAACTCCCTATATCATGATCTCTGGAGGAAACTCTTCATTTACAAGCTCTAAAACTATCCCTCCAATTTTGGGGTGGTACCATTTTGCAGATAGTGCACTTGGAAAAGATTTCCTTTCTCCATCTGGGTTTGCTAAATTTTGCGGCGCATTTGCAAAATTCGTCAATACCTATTCTTATGATTCTACCAACCCGGTTCATTATTGGGAAATCGGCAATGAACCTCATAATTTTCTTTTTGCCCCCTATTACGATTCAACAAACAGCCTTTGGGGCGGAGGTAAATGGGTATCACATTTTGTTAACTATTTTAATTCCGCTGCAACGGCTATTAAAGCTGCTCAACCCACTGCAAAAATACTTTCTCCAGGTGATGATCTTTTCGATTCCATGAAGGTATATTTACCACAAATCGCGAAAAACGTGGACATTCTTGCAATTCATCCTTATATGCCATCAGGTGATCCAACAAAGGACCCTTACGCAGATCCTTCTCCAGAATCCTCCGATTCACATATTGCTGACTTTGTTAACAGAGCCAAAGAAAATAATATAAAAGAAATTTGGATCACTGAAGATGGATGGGATCATGTCAATTTTGCTAATAATACAAATTGGGGCAGATATGCTTCCGAAATTGGCCAAACAAAATATTTGCTACGCGCCTTGATTTATTACACTTTATCATACAATATTAAAGTTTTTACTCAGTATAATTGGACTAGTACCGAGTTCTCAATGAGCAATAGCTCCATTTCAGCTCTTAATAACCTTCATTCATGGTTCGGGAATGCAGATAATGCGGTAGCAACTACTTTTGTTGAAAAATCCTATGCGAGCATTTCAATAAATGGTAATCTTGATCGATCAAAATTAAAACAATATCTTTTAGTTAAAAACAATAAAACTTTGGAATATGTATTTTGGTTAGCCATTCCTGAAAATGACAACTACCAAAAGCTCAATGCAAAATTAACGTTTAGCTTTCCAAATCAGCTTGCTATTGCCAATATTAAATCTTATGACGTGATAGACCCAACTAAAAATTCTTCACTTGCTTACAGTATTTCAGGAAAATCACTTATAATACAGGGAGTACAAATAGCCGATTATCCAATTTTTGTTGAAATATCTTTGCAATAATTTGCCAAAAGAACTTTTTATTTTTTTACAAAAACAGAAAACCTTCATTTTCAAAAGGGGGTAGAAAAATGAAGAAATAGATTGAGTGAGAACGGATATGGATAGATCTCTGCTTGAAAATAAAAAGTTTGTGATCCAATCATATATTGATTAAGAATTTTAACGGAAGCTGTCTTTTTAACATGTTAATTTCATGGGAGAAAATATGAAAAGCTTATTCACATCTATTTTGATGTTACTATTACTGTCTTTAACTTCAACATCATTTAGCGCGACCACTCCTGTCTACGCAAATAAAAATTTTACATTGTCGAATATTTTTGCTTCGGTTGGGGTAAATGCACGAGAAACACAACTAATTGTTTATGGAAATTGGGCTGAAAACGGAAATCAAGCTATTTATCTCTCGCTTGGAACAGCGGATGACCCAATAGCAAAAGCGAGATATGCCACGATAATTGCTGCCATGGGTTTAGGAAAAAGAGTATATATAAGCTATTGGACCGCAAATACTGCCACAAATTATGAAGCTTATATTGACGATGTTGCTGAAATGTGGACAGTAAAAATTATCACCTAAATTTTCAGGTGCATTGGACAATAAAGGCGGAATTAGTAGAAAAAATTCTTGACAGTTTTAATTTCCCAAAACGACAAGAAATTGATACTTTATGGGCCAAGGAGGCGGAAGATAGAATAAATGCCTATAACCAAGGAAAAATTGAGTCTATTCCCGCAAGTTCGGTTTTGAAAAAATAGAGAAGCTAAAGCTGAAATGAACAGCGAACTAATTGAATAAATGACGGAAATCAATTTAAAAGATATTCGGGCATTAGCGAAGAAAAAGATTTTATATCTTCCTCACGCTGTAAGCCAGATGAACCGCCCGGAAAGAATGATTTCAACTTTGGAAGTAAAAAATGTTATTGAAAAGGGTCGAATAATCGAATACTACCAGGAAGACCGTCGCGGTTAAAGCTGACGAATAAAATGAAATGCATTTACTGCCAAGCAGAGATGAAAAACGGAACAGTACCGTATCATGTTGACCGGAATGGCTACCATTTAACCTTCGATAAAGTGCCGGCAAAAATTTGTTCTCAATGCGGCGAAGCCTATTTTGAGGAAAAAGAGGTAGATAAAATTCAAAAAGCGATTTCTTCTTTGAATAAGCAATCGCCGAAAATTTTATCGGCCGCATAAGACCGATCTTCCGGGAAGTAATGCAGGGGAAACTTATTGATCAACGAAGAAGCAAAAAATCATTGTCTAATTTAAAACTCAAGCAGCCTTCGTATGTTCATTTTTCGGCACCCGGCATTTTATACCTAAACTCTTACAGCCTTCGAATGCTTTTTCGTTAAGATATTTAACCCGATCTTTTTCCGGAATTTCTTCAAGTTCTTTTGCTAAAGATTCCCGCCAGGCCCAAACTTCTTCAACAGCCTTTCCAGTGCTCATAATATCTTCTCCATGTCTGAATCCAAACGGAATTTGTGAGGCGTAGAGATATCTATCAAATAATCATATCCATTTTGAATGTTTATTATATTAAAGCTGTCAATTTTTTTATCATTTACTAAATGATCGCAGTTGAAACTTATAAGGTGTTTGATATTGTTAACGGTCGCAATGGCGACATGACAACAATCCCTGTAAATTCTTTGCGAAGTGCTTCTTTTAAATTCAGCATCCATATACTGGCGGCTTAATGATGATGCTTCGTCATTGAGCTCCAGCATAATCGGTTGAACCCTGTTAATATGGCCTGAAAGCTTATCCTGTCGTTTTTTGTCTTTAGTAGCAAGAATTTCATCTATAACAACTGTTGAAATATATGGTTCGTAAAAACCCTCAGTAACGGCCATGAAAAACTTTTCGGCAGTCTCGCGCCAATCAGGACGGTCGGAATGCTCAAGTTGGTTCCAAACCGAGGTTTCAATATAGAGCTTTTTTTTCATTGAGTAAAATATAGATTGAAGAGACATTAAAAACTATAAATAAACGATGCATTTATACGGATCTCTTACTTCGCCAAATATTCGCTGATCGACTTCGCCGCTTCGCGGCCATGGAAAATTGCCCGTACCACCAAAGACGCCCCAATTCCCGCGTCTCCGGCCGCATACACGCCGGGGACCGACGTTTCGTAGCGTTTGTTGGTTTGAATGTTGCCGCGGTTATCGAAAGCCACCTGGAGCTCATCCAAGAGCTTATTGTGCTCCACATGCAAAAATCCCATAGCGAGCAACACCAGGTCAACTTGGAGCGCGGTTTCGGTGTTCGGTTCGACCGACATGGCGGGCGGCTTTCCAGCCGCTAAAGCGCCCCATTTGACTTTGGCGAAATGCATGGTTTCGACGTTTCCGGCTTTGCCCGTAAATTTTTGGGTCAAAACGTTCCAGTCCCGTGCGCACCCCTCTTCATGCGAACTTGACGTACGCAAAATCTGGGGCCAGTTCGGCCAGCTTGGGTTAAAGCTTTCGTTCCATTCCATGGGCTTGGGAAGTATCTCGAATTGATACACTTTTTTAGCGCCCTGGCGGTTTGCCGTTCCCACGCAATCCGAACCCGTGTCGCCGCCGCCGATGACCACGACGTTTTTCCCTTTGGCGGAGATGATTTCGCCGTCGACCGGAAGGCCGGCAATAGACCTGTTTGACTGAATAAGATAATCCATTGCGTAGTGGACGCCCCGTAAATCCCGGCCCGGAACGTTTAAGTCCCGCGCGGCGCCCGCTCCCATGGTCAATAGGACCACGTCGAAGGTACGTTTGAGGTATTTGGCCGACAGATCGTCGCCGATATGCACGCCGGTTTCGAACTCCACGCCTTCGCTGAGAAGTTGCTCGATGCGGCGGTCGATCACCCATTTTTCAAGCTTGAAATCGGGGATTCCATAACGCAGTATTCCGCCGATGCGGTCGGCCTTTTCAAACACCCTTACCGCATGGCCAAGCCGCCTGAGTTCTTGCGCTGCGGCGATCCCCGCCGGGCCGGAGCCGATAATGGCGATTTTTTTGCCGGTTTCAATGCTTGGCGGCCTCGGAACGACCCAACCCTGCTTGAAGGCGTTTTCGATAATGGCCAGTTCGATTTGCTTAATGGTCACGGGGCTATCATTGATCGAAAGCGTACACCCCGTTTCGCACGGCGCGGGACAAATCCGGCCCGTGATTTCGGGCAAATTGTTGGTCATTTCAAGCCGCCAGTAGGCTTCCTGCCATTTGCCGTTATAAACAAGGTCGTTCCACTCGGGAATAAGATTATATACCGGGCAACCCATTGCATGACAAAAGGGAATGCCGCAGTCCATGCAGCGCCCGCCTTGCCTGCTGATTTCCTCCTGGGCGGGAAGCACGATTATTTCCCGATAGTCCTTCAGGCGCTCCGCAATCGGCCGTGTTCCGTAATTGACCCGCTGAAATTCCATGAATCCGGTGATTTTTCCCATTATTTAAATACCTCCTCGGTCATCGTCAGGACTTCCGCTTCACGCGACTCCTCTTTTTTGATCCGTTCCAAGGCCTGTTTGTAATCGATCGGCATGACCTTGACAAATCGAGGATACATTTCCACCCAATCCTTAAGTAGCTGCTTGGCGTATTGGCTCCCGGTATAGGCCACGTGTTTTTCAATGACGCCCAGTAAAAAATTTTTATCATCCTCCTCGACAACCGGTTCCAAATCCACCATTTCAAGATTGCACCTTGTATCGAAGAGCTGGTTTTCATCGAGCACATAGGCAATGCCGCCGCTCATGCCCGCCGCGAAATTAATGCCCGTACGTCCGAGCACAACCACGCGCCCGCCGGTCATGTATTCGCAGCCATGGTCCCCAACGCCTTCCACCACGGCCAAAGCGCCGCTATTGCGAACGGCGAAACGCTCACCCGCCATTCCGTGAATGTAAATTTCCCCGCCCGTTGCGCCGAAGAGGTTGACATTACCGGTAATAATGTTCGTGTGGGCCCTAAACGTGGCCTCTTTGGCGGGATAGATAACTATCCTGCCGCCCGATAGGCCTTTTCCTACGTAATCGTTAGCATCGCCTTCAAGCTCCAAGGTAATGCCGGGCGCTAAAAACGCTCCGAAGCTTTGCCCCGCAACTCCCGTGCATTTGATTTTTATAGTGTCGGAAGGCAGGCCTTTCGACCCGTATTTTTTTGAGACTTCGGCGCTGAGCATGGCCCCAATAGTCCTGTTGCAATTGCGAACGGCAACGCTTATGGCAACGGGCGTTTTTTCTTCCAACGCTTTTTTCGATTTTTCAATAAGCATCGGATCGATGGACTTGGAAAAATCGTGCGTTTGCTTCGACGTGCAACGAAGCGACCCGCCCTTGGGCATGATCGGGGCCGCAAGAATTTTGGAAAAATCCAGGCCTTTGGCCTTCCAATGGTCGATGGCGTCCTTGACGTCGAGTATATCGACCCTACCCACCATTTCGTCGATGGTGCGAAAACCCAGCGCGGCCATGATTTCGCGAACGTCCTGGGCAACGAACTTCATGAAATTCACCACGTGTTCAGGCTTACCCGGAAATTTTTTCCTAAGCCTTGGGTCTTGCGTTGCAACGCCAACGGGGCAGGTGTTCAAATGGCATTTGCGCATCATGATACAACCGAGCGTCACCACCGACGCCGTGCCGAACCCATATTCCTCGGCGCCCAAAAGCGCGGCGACCACCACGTCCCTGCCGGTTTTCATTTGACCGTCGGCTTGCAGGCGGACTTTATCGCGCAGGGAATTCATGACCAAAACCTGCTGGGCCTCGGCAAGACCTATTTCCCAAGGTATACCGGCGTATTTAATGGATGAAAGCGGCGAAGCCCCGGTCCCTCCGTCGTGTCCGCTGATAAGCACCATGTCGGCTTTGCCTTTTACCACTCCGGCCGCAACCGTACCCACACCGGCCTCGGCAACAAGTTTGACGGAAATGCGCGCGTCGGTGTTCGCGTTCTTAAGGTCGAAGATAAGCTGCGCAAGGTCTTCAATGCTATAGATGTCGTGGTGCGGCGGCGGCGAAATGAGCATCACCCCCGGAGTCGCAAAGCGGACTTTGGCTATGGTGTCGTCGACCTTGGGACCGGGAAGTTGCCCGCCTTCACCCGGCTTTGCGCCTTGGGCGATTTTAATCTGGAGCTCGCGGGAATGGACAAGGTAATTGCTATTGACCCCGAACCGCGCGGAGGCGACCTGCTTGACGGCGCTTTTGAGACTATCGCCGTTTGGGAGGGGAATATAACGGGCCTCGTCTTCGCCGCCTTCGCCCGAATTGCTTGCGGCGCCGAGCCTATTCATGGCGATGGCCAGCGTTTCGTGGGTTTCCTTGCTGATGGAACCAAAGGACATTGCCGACGTTACGAACCGTTTGACGATGGACCCGACGGGTTCCACTTCGTCAATTGAAACGGGGGCGGCGTGCTTGAATTTAAAAAGCCCCCGCAGCGTGCATAAGTTTTCCCCGATATCGTTGACAAGGCCGGCATAAGACTTGTAGACCGAAGCGTCGTTTTCCCGCACGGCCTTTTGCAAAAGGGTAATTGCTTCCGGTGAAAACAAATGGTTCTCCGAAAATTTGCGGTAATTGTAGCTGCCGCCCGAATCAAGGTTTGCCGGTTCTGCCGTCGAAAGCTTAAACGCGCCGCAGTGCCGCATGAGGGTTTCATGCGCGATTTCCGCTATGCCAATGCCGCCGATCCTCGAAGGCGTACCGGCGAAATATTCCTGTATAAAATCCTCGTTCAGGCCAACAGCCTCGAATACCTGGGCGCCCTTATAGCTGCGGATCGTTGAAATGCCCATTTTCGACATGACCTTAAGCAGTCCCTTTTTAACCGCGGTAATATAATTTTCAATGGCGGTTTCAAGCGTGAGCGTATTGCTCAACCTTCCCGTTTCCTTTAACCGGGCCAAAATTTCAAATGCAAGATAAGGATTTACCGCCGAAGCTCCGAATCCCATGAGGGTCGCAAAATGCATGACTTCCCTGGCTTCCCCGGTTTCTATTACAAGCCCGGTAAGCTGGCGTTTTCCCTTTCTAACAAGGTGATGGTGCACCGAGGAAACCGCCAAGAGCGCCGGGATAGCCGCATTCTCACGATCTACCCCGCGGTCCGATAAAATAATCAGGGAACATCCGGCGTCGACCTTTGATTCGGCTTCAGCGCGCACCGAATCGATTGCCGCGACCAACCCTTGCGGGCCCTTTGCCGGGTCGAACAAAAGCGATACGACGCAAGCCGTGAAGCCCCGCGTATCGATGGCGCGAAGTTTGTCCATGTCGTCGTTCGATAAAACAGGATGAGACAATTTGAGCTGCAAGCAATGCTGGGGAGTTTCGTCGAGCAGATTCCCTTCCCGTCCAACGAAGCTCATGAGCGACATAACAAGGTTCTCGCGGTAGGGATCGATGGGTGGGTTGGTCACCTGAGCGAACATTTGCTTGAAATAGTTGTAAAGCATTTGAGGCTTTTCCGAAAGCACAGCCAAAGCCGCGTCATTACCCATTGAGCCAACGGGTTCTTGACTGTTTTCAGCCATTTCAGTGATGATCATATCAACATCTTCAAGGGTATATCCGAAGATTTTTTGTTCAATGGCCAAATTTTCGGCGTCTACCTTAACGGGGCCCGGCAAACCGAAAAGCCCCTTAAGTTCGATCTTGTTTTTTTCCAGCCAGCGCCGGTAAGGCTTGTGACGCGAAATCGTAGCTTTGATTTCATTATCGCTTAAAACCCTGCCTTGTTGCATGTCGACCAGAAGCATTTTCCCGGGCGCGAGCCGTCCTTTTTCAACCACGTCTGCGGCGGGAATATCCAGGACGCCGATTTCCGACGCCAAAACGATTTTTCCCGATTTGGTAATAACGTAACGGGCGGGCCGCAGGCCGTTTCTATCGAGCGCCGCCCCGACTTTGATCCCGTTAGTAAACGCAATGGCCGCGGGCCCGTCCCATGGTTCTAAAACCGCGGCATGATATTCGTAAAAAGAGCGTTTGTCTTCGCTGATATGGTACTTGGGGCCGAAGGCTTCGGGGATCATCATCATCATGGAATGTTCCAGGGCCCGCCCCCCGAGCCCAAGCAATTCAAAAACATTATCGAACATGGCGGAATCGCTGCCGCCTTGTAATATTATCGGGAACAGGTCTTTTATTTCATCGCCGAAAAGTTCGGAGGAGAGCGTGGATTCGCGAGCATGCATTTTATTGATGTTTCCCCGCAGCGTGTTGATTTCCCCGTTATGCGCCATGCACCGAAACGGCTGCGCAAGATACCACGAGGGCATGGTGTTGGTGCTGTAGCGCTGGTGTACGAGGGCGAGCGCGCTTTGAAAATCATCGTCCGCAAGGTCCGGATAAAACGCCGCGAATTGCGGGGCCACGAACATTCCTTTGTAAACAATCGTCCGGCTGGAAAATGATGCACAGTACAACTCTTCAAGTGAAAAGCCCTCGGCCGCGGCCACGCGTTCAATGCACTTGCGAACGACGTAGAGCTTGCGCTCCAAAGCCTCCGCGATAAGCCCAGCGGAGGAGGTCAGAAAAACCTGGTTGATGCTCGGCATGCAATTGCGGGCAAGTTCACCTAAACAATCCGGATGTACGGGCACTTCGCGCCACCCGAGCACTGTGCATTCTTTAGACGCGGCAACGGATTCGATAAGTTTCTTAGCTATTTTTCGCGAAGCTTCCTCAACGGGCAAAAACACCATGCCCACACCATACGTGCCGAAAGCCGGTAGAGCAAAGCCTGGTTTCTTGCATGCTTTGTTGAAAAAAAAATGCGGGATCTGCGTCAGCATTCCAGCCCCATCGCCGGTTTTTAAATCCCCGCCGATCGCACCCCGGTGCTCGAGGTTTTTAAGAATGGTCATGCCGTCATCGACAATGCCGTGCGATGCTTGGCCGTTAATCGTCGCGACAAAACCCACGCCGCAACTGTCATGCTCGAAAATTGGATCGTAGAGTCCGTGTGCCTTCATTATAGTCCTTATAAAACGAATGAATTTCTCGCCCTGATAGGCCTTCAAAAATACTTGATGATCGCATGAAATCAAATTACTCAATATTTTCAACTATCCGAGTATGCTGCAATATTTGTGCCATCAATTTAGAAACTAATCCATTAACAAATTACAAAATTGTGTTTTTATTTGCGCCTTTGTACAAATTTGTATTAATTTATTGGACTTATTTTCTTTATCTTTCCAGCGCAGCCCCTGACGGGAGCAGATGGCATAATAATTGCGTTTTCACAAGGCTGCACGGTATAGAACGATTGAACTTGTAGAGTATCATGCTTTTAAAAATAGTACGGTCAAAGTCAAGTAAACATTGTGAAAGGAGTTACCGGTGAGCAGAATTGAAGTTACCCAAGCAGTCGAATCCGTGGAAATTGAAGCTCGGGAAACGCATCCGAAAGTTTCCAGCTACTACGGCTGCAACACGTTCAACGAATTGACCATGAAAAAGGTCCTCACGGAAAAGACGTTTAACGCCTTTAAGAAGTGGCAGGACGAAGGCACGGTCATTTCCGACAAGCAGGCCGACGAAATCGCCGAGGCCATGAAGCAGTGGGCCATTGACAAAGGCGCAACCGCCTACACGCATTGGTTCCAGCCCATGACCGGGCTGACCGCCGAAAAGCACGACGGTTTCATCAGCGTCAATGGCAAGGACCAGGTACTCGAGAAATTCTCCGGCAGTAAGCTCATCCAGGGCGAACCCGACGCCTCGTCGTTTCCCTCCGGCGGCACCCGCTCAACCTTCGAGGCCCGCGGCTACACCGCATGGGACCCGTCTTCTCCCGCGTTTATCGCGGAAGTGGAACTCGGCAAAACCCTATGTATTCCCAGTATTTTCGTGTCCTATACCGGCGAAGCGCTCGACAAAAAGCTCCCGCTCCTTAGAAGCGATGCTGCGATCAACAAGTCGGCCCTGGATCTTCTGAAACTCTTCGGCCACGCCGATACAAAAAACGTCTATTCCACCTGCGGACCGGAACAGGAATATTTCCTCATCGACGAGCGCTACTATAAGCTGCGCACGGATTTGCAGCTCACCGGACGCACGCTCTTCGGAACGTCGTCGTCCAAAGGCCAGCAGCTTGAGGACCAATACTTCGGTTCCATTAAGGAACGCATCCTCAATTACATGAACGACGTTGCCGAAGAGGCCTATAAAATCGGCATTCCCGTCACCACGCGCCATAACGAAGTGGCCCCGCACCAGTATGAGTTCGCCCCGATTTTCGAGAAATCCAACATTGCGGCCGACCATAACCAGCTTCTCATGGACATCATGAAAAAAGTGGCCCATCGCCATCAGCTCGTCTGCCTGCTCCACGAAAAGCCCTTTGCGGGCATTAATGGCAGCGGCAAGCATTTGAACTGGTCCTTGGCCGACGACAAGGGCAATAACCTGCTTAATCCCGGGGAAACGCCCGAAGACAATTTGCAGTTCCTTGCCGTGCTCGTTTCGGTCATTCAGGCCGTGTATCAGCACGCCGATCTTTTGCGCGCGGCAGTCGCATTCGCGGGTAACGAGCATCGCCTTGGCGCAAACGAAGCCCCTCCGGCAATCGTCAGTGTGTATTTGGGCGAACAGCTCACGAAAATCGTAAGCGCCATTGAAAGCGGTAAAATTTCCAAAACCAAGAAAAGCGATGTGTTCGACTTGGGCGTCGGCCTTCTTCCCAAGTTTATCCGCGACCAGAGCGACAGGAACCGCACCTCGCCCTTTGCCTTCACGGGCAACAAGTTCGAATTCCGCGCCCTGGGAAGCTCCATGAACATTTCCACGGCAATCGCGGTTGTCAATACCATCGTGGCCGATTCCTTCGACGCGGTGACCGCAAAGATCAAGGCGGAGCTTAAAAAGACCGACGACCTTAAAAAGGCGGTCTTCAATGTTCTCGCGCCGATCATCAAGGAATCCAAGAACATTCTCTTCGAAGGCAATAACTACGCGCAGGAATGGGTGGAAGAAGCCAAGAAGCGCGGCCTTCCCAACGAGCCGAGCTCGCCGGAAGCGCTCAAGGCTTTCATTAAGCCGGAGAATATCGCCTTGTTCGAACGCCAAGGCGTGCTCTCGAAGGTGGAAATGAAGTCGCGTTATCATATTTGGATCGATACCTACGACAAAATCATCGACATCGAGGCCAAGACGCTTCTGGACATCGCCAACACCCAAGTGCTGTCCAATGCGTATGATTTCCAGATTGCGGTTGCCAACGGCCTCGACATTCTGCTCGATTATTCGCAAGACAAGAGCATTTCGCTTGTCGACGGCGCGGTGGACGACCGTAAGGAGCTGTTCTCGGAGGTTAGCGCGGAGATTTATTATATCCGCAAGAACCTCAAGGAGCTCTCGAAGCTGATTAAAAAGGCTGAAGAGTTGGGCGAGGTGGAGCGCGCGAAGCTTTACTTCACGGAACTCAAGCCCGTGATGCAGCACATCCGCAAACACGTCGACGCGCTCGAAGCCATCATGCCCGACGATATGTGGGAACTTCCCAAGTATAAGGAAATGCTGTTTATCTGTTAATTGGAAGGATTGTTATTGCGTAGAGACGCACGGCCGTGCGTCTCTATATACCCCGAAGACGCAACGGCGTTGCGTCTCTGAATGCCGACGCGATAACGCAGGTCGTAGAGACGCACGGCCCTGCGTCTCTACGACACAATTTGGGTCGGACCGTAGGGGCGGTTTAAAACCCGCCCCTACAATTTCGCAATTTCCTGCAATGCCGTGCGTTCATCGCAATAAAACTTCAAATATTCATCCATTCCCAATATTTCCGCCAATGCCGCAACGTCAGCGTTAACGCCGTAGGCAGCGCTTTTCCCCTCGTGTTCGTGAATATTCATAAGGAGCCTCATGAGAATATGAGCGCCGGAACTGTCGACCATGTCCAGACCGGTCAAATCGAAAACATGATACGATATTTTATAATCCGGCTTGAAATCGCTGATCGCGGAGAGGTTCTGGTCAACGGTCATGTGTCCGGAAAGATTGATCCGGTACATGCCGTTTTCAACGTGGCTGATGCAAACGAAACCGAACTTGGCGCCAAGGACCCGTTTTTTGAAAATCTCTTCCTGTGAAATCTCAAATTCCACGTCGGTGGCGAAAATGGTGAAAACCTTGTCGAGATGGACCGTTTCGAGAAGCGACCGGATTTTCTGGGAAACGTTGACCAGGCATAAAAATCCGTTGGATTGTCCGATTGATTTACGGATGCGAATAAGAAGGCCGAGGCCGGAGCTGAAAAGGTTGTCGGTTTCCGACAGGTCCACCACGACGCGAGGATACGCCCCGGACAAGCTCGCCTGTATCGCGTCCTCAATCGTTTTATAGGTGTCCATGTTGATGGAGTCGGGAAGCGTTACCCAAACATAGTCCATCTTATTTTCAATTTTCAGGGCCGGTACGTCTTCCATAGGTTCATCCTTCCGTTTCAACCGCTCCGCTTTGAAGCCTAAAGACCTTATTGATCATCGGCTCTTTTATGGGCTTGACAACGCCGTACAAGCCCAGTTCGGTCCCGGGATACACGGTCCCGATGATCTTGATAAACCCGTCGGTATGGACGGGGTTTTTAAGTTTCGCGTTGACGTCGACGATGCTGTTGTCCACGTATTTCATCTTAAGGGTCAGGTCATTGTACATGCCCAGCCACTTTTTAAGCTCGTCGGCTGCCCGGTCGGTGGGATTGCCCATGGTCTTGAGGATGGCGGCCTTGGTTTTGAGTTGTTTTTTAACAGGTTCCAAGGCGTCGCCGAGCTTTTTTTTGAGGAGGTCCAGTTCCTTGAGTTTTTCCCGGTTGGCAAGTTCGTTTTTGTCAACAAGACAAATCTTGGTCACCACCCCTTTTTCGTTGCCGACACAGAACGCTTCGACATGGGAAAACGCCCTCACCAAGCCTCCGATCAGGTTTGCATGCGGGGACTTGATTTCTAGTACGTCGCAGGTGATTTCGGAATGCATGCAGAATTTATTGATGACGACCGCGCCTTCCGATTTTATCGTGGCGTCCTGCGAAAATTCAGTCTTGACGCCGGTCTTTCCCGATACGAAGGCGTCGCCTTTGCCGATAATGCCTTTGTGTATTTCCACGCCGCCGGCACGGGAAATGATGCGCGCGGATTCCACTTGCCCGTGGATGTCCACATTCCCTTCGGTTTCCACGGTAAACCCGGGTAAAACGCTCCCGGTTATCTGGATGTCGCCCGAGTATTTGATAT
This sequence comes from uncultured Alphaproteobacteria bacterium, assembly GCA_963810055.1. Taxonomy (GTDB): domain Bacteria; phylum Pseudomonadota; class Alphaproteobacteria; order ATCC43930; family CGMCC-115725; genus REEB95. The sequence continues at coordinate 193,403 of CAWEME010000004.1, forward strand.
TTCCCACGCTGAAATCCACGTCCTTGGCGATCGGCAGGACCTCGCCCACGTGGATGACGTCGCCCTCCAAATAAATAAAGCCGCTTTTCGTCGCGAGCAAATAGAGCCCGTCGTCGGAAACGCGCGTATTTTTGCCTCCGGTAAATTTATTGTCGTTTCCCGGGACCGGCGCAATTTCCTGGCCCGACACCGCGTGGCCGGGCTCGCCCTTGGTCGGGGGGATTTTCTTGGCGATGACTTGCCCGTTTTTCACTTGCGTAATGGAATTGATATTGCGGTAATCGACGGTCCCATCGGTCTTTTGCTGGGGCTTGAAATTGTGGTTGATGTCGACTTCCATCACGATTTTCGCGCTTAGACCCGCAACGGGGTTTTTCCCCTCGGCGATAATGACTTCCTTGTCGAATGCCGCCTCGCGAACGACGTCGCCGACAACGTCGGTTTTTATCCCGTACCGAACGCCTTTGCGATTAAGACAATGTATGAGCCCGGTCGCCGTGGGGCGGATATTATCGGTCAAGCACATCGAGCTGAGCTTCATGATGGCCTTCATAGGGGTCATGGCTACATGGACATATTGCTCGATAGCGGCATCGTAATACTGAAACGGCGGGCCTATTTTTTCGAAAATGCCGTGGGAGTTTTTAATGACTTCCGCGATGCGGACGGCATCGAAATTAAGGACCAGGGCTGACTCCAAGGTCTTGAGTATTACGTTTACGTCAAGCGCGGCGGCGGCGTCCCGGGTCACTTTAATATATACCCCGTCGCTTCGATCCTCGGTGGGAAGAATAGCCGTCAACGGATTTATCATGAAGTTATCCTTGCTTTTCCGGCCGCGTTATGGCGCGTGGGCCCTGTATGTGAATAGTATATTAAAAGCGTTTGCGAGTCAAGAAGAAGGAGATAACAACCGGCAGCTCAAGTAATTAGACGCTTTTATCATAGTGTGGGTTAGAGGGCAAAAACCGTTTCTATTTCCACGGCGCACATTTTGGCGCCGTTCGTTAAAACGGGCAAAGGACGGCTCGACCCTGAAATCGCGTAAAGGGCTTCGTCCCATTTAAGCCCATAAAAATCGTCGGACTGCAAAAAATAACCGCCGCCCCACTTCCTGATCGCGCGGTCGAGAACGGGATATTCGGCGAAGTCTTCCCGCGGAAGGTAAAGAATAGGGGTCCCGTTGATGACGCATTCCGCGTAAAGCCCATAGCCGATTTTGCCGATCATGCAATCCACGGAGGCAATGCAATCCTGATAGCGGAAATCGCGTTGGGAAACACAATGAAAATTGGAAGGTGCCCCCTCCAAAGGATATAACCCGAGAAATTCCCACTCCTTGAACCGCCGAAGGTCTTTCCAATGAATGGCATCCATTCCAAAATTACCGGCATAGATTAGTCCGATTTTTTTTTCGTTTGGAATGCCATAGCGCGACTTTATGGCTTCGGGAATGGCCCGACCGATGCGCCCAACGGGTGCGATAGGCTTCCTTTTCAAGAAATACTCCATGGGCATGGCCGGCTCCATTTCCAAAAGCAAGCTTGCACGGGCGTATTGCCGCTTGATTTTTTCAAGGTATGGCAAAAAAGCCGGATACAAAGCGCAATACTCCTCATAAATGTCCCACCAGGTAAAATTGGTCGCGGCAATTGATGGTATTCCGGCGGCAGAAGTGATTTCAAAAGCAAAAGGCGTAATATCACTGACGATCCCGTCGATACGATTGTCAATGCACCACTGTGCTTCTTGGGTAAGCAGCGCCTCGTTTTTTCGGGCGATTTCGCTATACGTTTCAACGGTCTTTCCGATGTCCACGGTCACACCGTCGTTTTGCACGCAACCGCAATCGAACCGGGCGGGTTCGTAGGAAAACGGTCGAAGCACTTCCTTTTTAAAAAAAGATTCGGGGACATTGGTCCTGAACACCAATTCGACGTTGGGAGAAAAATTATTACAGATGACGCTTGAACGTAGGGCATGGCCAAAACCGTGGGAGGTGATATAGTAGGCGATTTTCATGATGAATTAAATTGTCTGAACCGCGGATTAAAAGCCGGTCTTTTTAGGTAGAATAATTCTGACATTATCCTCAGTCACATCCAGGATCGGCTCAACTCCATTGTGCTCCAACATAAGCGGAACAACTTTACGGCGAATGCCCATGCCTCTTCTTTCTCCCAAGCCGTAATCCCGCATAATTTCAGTAATAATCGGGTTGCGGGCTATCCTTTGGCCGGCAAGCATTTTTTCTTTCGTCTGTCCGTTCGGCGGAGCGCCGGGACTGATTACTTCAAACCTATCGCTGTAAACCCCAATTTCAATCTCAACGGCTTTTGTATAATCCCTATGCGCAATTGCATTAACAAGAATTTCACGGATCGCTTCTACGGGGTACTCCCAAACACGTTGACGAATAGCGCCAACTAGTTTTTCCTCCGAAATGTACGCCTGAAGCAAATATATTGTTTGGGTAACAATGTCTTCCTGAATAATAACACGGTTCCCTTTATCGTCATAATCGTGCAATTGAACTATTGGAACGGAAATCCATTCGTCCCGGAGAGCGTTATAATCTTTTTCCTTCCCGGGGAAAATGAGAACCCGGACGCCTGCAAAAGGATATTTTCTTCGAGGTTGATTGGCAAAAAGCAAGATGCCCGCCAATGTACACGCTGTATCGCCGAATTCGGTTTTTTTCAAAAGATCAAGGTTGCTCAATCGTTGAACCCATTTTTCTTCCGACTCCGGTTGTGTTGCATCCCCGGCAATTCGCACCAGATATTCCTGAAGACGCCTTTTATCAAGATCCAATAAGCTTGTACTGGAAATAGGTAATGCCTCAACATGAAGGAAGCCGCCGCTTTCAATTAATCGCATCTGCTGTTCCCTTTTTGCCAATGTTGAGATATTTCCCACGCGAATATAAATATCATCGCGATCAGAATGCCGCAGAACATACGGTTTTAAAACACCCATCTCCACCGTGACTATGGCAATTCTTTTTCCCTCATCCAATGCAATCTCTTCATATTCAGGGATAACTTGCGGATAAATATATCGTCCGAAAACGGTATCCATGATCCATCGTTGAAGTTCTTCGCTTCCTTTCCGCATGCCAATAATAGCGCCGTCATCCTCAACTCCAATGAGCACACGGCCGCCCTTCAAATTGAGAAATGAGACGAATTCTTTTGCCATTTGTTCGGGACGTACGTCGTCGCGCTTAAATTCCACCGTTGAACTTTCGCCGTTGGCTATCAATTCCAGAACGTCACGTTTCAGCATAATTAAAGCCCCAAATGGAAGTAATAAAATTAAACTAAGCAGTTAAAATATAGTATATACTACCCCATCACCCCTCGCAATAAAACCATATTTTTCTTGTAGCTTGTTTGCAAACGAAATTATATTATTAAAAGAAGGTAAAAACCATGTCAATTATTATCCAATCCGAAATTCGTAGTGCAAGCGCCCGAATGCTGCGCCGCGTCGCAGCACGTTATATGCTTATTTTCGGAGCGGACTGACCATAAATTAAAAATTATCGGTTTTTCACCAAGACCCGCTTCGAAAAAAGCGGGTCTTTTTTTTTACATAATGGAGCATTCAATGAAAATAAAATTAAAACAAGAAGGAACAATCAAGGACGCCCTGCCAAGCGTCCTGGCAGCCCGTATTCCCCGTATTAAACCATGGATGTTGTTTCAGCGCATTTCATTAATAAACACTTTCAAATATGGGGTATTTCATGAATACGAATCTTGATACAATAGCAATAGAAAACGAATTTCTCATTCCTTTTTGCAAAAAAACGCCCGTTTCAATAGAGCGGGGCAAAGGCATACAGGTATGGGACGAGCACGGGAAAGAATATCTCGATTTCACCTCGGGCTGGGCCGTAACAAGCCTGGGACACGCTCATCCGGTAATTACCGGGGCCCTTATTGAGCAATCCAAAAAAATCGTGCATAATCCCAATTCCGGCCTCACCTATTCTCCCGCGCGGGCGAGGCTTTTGTTCGCGCTTAAAAAAATCTGCCCGCCCTCAATCGGCAAGTTCTTTTTTGTCAATAGCGGGGCCGAAGCGATTGACGCGGCAATAAAGCTTGCGAGAAAAATTTCCGGAAAGCGGACCATTATCGCCGCCGCGAAAAGTTTTCACGGCCGCACGCTTGCCGCTTTATCGGCCACCGGGCAAACAACCTACCGGAAACGGTTCAATGTTTTGGTCCCGCACTATGCATTCGTTCCGTTTAACGATGTGGGCGCTATTGAACGGGCCATTGACGACGATACCGCCGCTGTTTTAATCGAGCCGATCCAAGGCGAAGGCGGAATCATTGTTCCCGATGAAGGTTATTTACCGAGTATTTCCGAGCTTTGCCGGAAAACCGGCGTTTTACTGATCGTCGATGAAATCCAAACGGGTTTTTATCGGACAGGGCAAGCATTTGCGTCCCTTCAACCGGGAGTCAAGGCCGACTTTTTAACCATGGCCAAAGGCATTGCGGGCGGTTTTCCCTTCGGATGCGTGGGGGTCGCCTCCGATATAGTTTCAAGCATTGAAGACAACGATCATGGCGGCACCTATAACGGAAACCCGCTCGGATGCGCCGTCGCATCGGCCGTAATTGAATTTATGGTTTCAAATGATATTGGGCGGCATGTGGAACATATCGGAAACTATGCGCTCTTAAAAATGCAAAACTGGACAAATGAATTCCCAACGTTAATAAAGGAAGCGCGGGGCAAGGGACTTTTATTGGCCCTTGAATTATTCGACCACGAAAAGGCGGCATTGATTTATGAAGCGTGTTTTAAAAAGGGCCTTATTCTGAATATTAAGCATGGGACCATTATCAGAATATTCCCGGCGTTAACGATAACCGAACAGGAGATGAACGAGGGCCTTTCGATCATGAAAAACTTAATCAAGTCCTTGACTTAAAAACCGAACGAAGAGGCGATTTGCGCACACAAATCGCCTCTTGAAACGTTAGAAAAGAGTTAGAAATTAAAATATCCCCCAGACTCATCCTTTTTCATAGACAAATGTTTTTCCATGTAGTATTTTGGACTGGCCTTTTTAGCGCAGTGCAAACGCCCTGGCTTTTCAGGCCCCGGTTCGCTTAAGAAATATTTTTGCGTGAATCAGCCGTAACTCTTTATTTAATAATATATTATAATTATCAGAGGAATTTCTTTTTATGGCCACAGACGGTTTAAAAATGAGGAATATCGGCATCAGCGCTCATATTGATTCCGGTAAAACGACCCTAACTGAACGAATACTGTATTATTGCAACAAAATACACGCCATTCATGAAGTTAAAGGAAAAGACGGCGTTGGCGCAACCATGGATTTCATGGAACTCGAACGCGAACGGGGAATAACCATAACCTCTGCGGCAACCAACGTGGAATGGCAGAAGCATTCCATTAATATTATCGACACCCCCGGCCACGTTGACTTTACCATCGAGGTCGAACGTGCGCTTCGGGTACTCGACGGCGCTATTTTGGTGCTCTGCGCGGTTGGCGGAGTGCAGTCGCAATCGATAACGGTCGACCGGCAGCTTCGCCGATATCATGTTCCCGCAATCGCCTTCATTAATAAATGCGACCGCACCGGAGCGAATCCCGAGAAAGTCAAAGCCGATCTCTGCACCAAACTCGGCCGCAATGCCGTGCTCATGCAACTTCCCATCGGCTTGGAAGAAAAACTCGAAGGGATTATCGATCTTACCACCATGAAGGCCGTTTACTTTGACGGCGCTCACGGCGACGACATTCGAATCGAGGAGATTCCGGCGAATCTTATGGAAAAGGCTCGGGAGCGCCGCGAAGAAATGCTCGACGCCGCGTCGATGTTTTCCGACGAGCTTGCCGAGGCGTTTTTGGAAGGCAAAGAAACTCCCGAAATGATCCATGCGGCAGTGCGTAAAGGCACCCTCTCCCTCGATATGACCCCCGTTTATCTGGGATCGGCCTATAAGGACAAAGGGATCCAAACCCTGCTCGACGCGGTTGTCAACTACCTTCCCGCGCCCATGGACAGGAAAAACTTCGCCCTGGACATCGACGAAAATCAGGCGGAAGTCCAGCTTTTTCCCGACGAAACGAAACCGGCGGTCGCCATAGCCTTTAAGCTCGAAGAAGGCCAATACGGGCAGTTGACCTATATTCGCGTGTATCAAGGTTCCATTAAAAAAGGCGACGAACTCACTAATACGCGTTCGAAAAGAAGTTTCAAGGTCGGTCGTTTGATCCGCATGCATGCCAACAACATGGAAGACATTTCCCTTGCCCCGAGTGGCGACATCGTCGCGCTGTTCGGCGTGGATTGCGCGTCGGGCGATACGTTTACGCAAAGCGGCCTCAATTACTCCATGACCAGCATGTACGTTCCCGAACCCGTGATTTCGCTTGCCATTTCCCCTAAAAACAAACAATCGGCCGACGCCATGTCCAAGGCGCTCAACAGGTTTTCGAAGGAAGACCCGACGTTCCGGACCTTCGTGGACGTGGAATCCAAGGAAACGATCATTCGAGGCATGGGAGAGCTTCATCTGGATATTTACATCGAACGCATGAAGCGAGAGTATAACGTCGAGCTGGACGTGGGTATGCCCCAGGTGGCGTATCGCGAGGCCATCACCCAAAACGTGGAATTCGACTATACGCATAAGAAACAAAGCGGCGGCTCCGGCCAGTTCGGCCGCGTTGCCGGCATCATGGAACTCAATACGGAAAAGGATTACGAATTCGTTGACGAAATCAAGGGCGGGGTGATCCCGCGTGAATTCATATCTTCCTGCGATAAGGGCTTTAAGGCTTGTTTGGCGCGTGGATCGGTCATCGGATTCCCCATTGTGGGCATTAAAATGACCGTCAACGACGGAAGCTCCCACCCGGTCGATTCGTCAGATATGGCATTCCAGCTTGCCGCGATCGGCGCGTTCCGCCAGGCATTTGCAAAGGCGAAACCGGAAATCCTCGAACCCATCATGAAAGTGGCCGTCGAAGGGCCCTGCGAATTTCAGGGCAATGTGCTCAGCAGCATCAATCAGCGCCGCGGAATAATCATGTGCACCTCCGAAGACAATCTTTTCGCCAAGGTCGAAGCGGAAGTGCCGCTCTCGGAAATGTTCGGCTACTCGACCATTCTCAGGTCCCTTACTCAAGGCAAAGCCCAGTTTACCATGGAATTCGCCCGGTACGGCAAGGTGCCTGCGGCGCTAGCGGAAAAACTCGTTGAGGAATTTCAGGAAAAAGCGAAGAAAAGAAACTAAATTTATAGTATACGCGTACGCGGTGGCAACTATAAAAGAGGAAACTAACGATGATTAAAAAAGAACTCATAAGCAAAAGTCCGCTGAGGATCCTTGAAAAATCGATCCATGGCGGCGTGGGCAAAGGTAACCTTGGGGTCATAGCTGCCCGTAAAGGCATCGGAAAAACCGCATGCCTTGTCCATATCGCCACCGACCAACTCCTCCAGGGAAAGCATGTGATCCATGTTTCCTTCGGCGAAGACGCCAGTCACATCGTGGCGTGGTACGAAGACATTTTCAGTGAAATCGCCCGTCGCAATAACCTTAATTGCGCCATGGACGTCCATGATGATATAATCAGGAACCGGGTCATCGTGAATTTCAAGCAAGACGATACGCATCTGGACCGGATTAAGCGCAACATTTTGATGTTTTTGGAAAAAGGCAATTTCTGTGTTGACACTATTGTTGTAGATGGGTACAATTTTGCTAAGGCCGATCCGAATGATTTCCTTGAATTCAAGCGTTTTGCGAATGAAAGCGGCCTTGAAATGTGGTTTTCGGCGTCGCTCGGCGAAAGCAACGAATCGAGGGACGGTAGCGGCGTGCCGGAGCTATTGACTCCATTTGTCAAAGATATCGCCATTCTGATCCATCTGGAGCCCAAGGGCGATTACGTGCATTTGTCGCTTGTTAAGGACCATGACGCAATTACAAATTCGGACATGCATCTGAAGCTCGATCCGCATATCCTGCTCTTGGCGGAAGAAACCTGATTCCTATGCTACGGGACGAATTCATGTAGCATGGCGCGAAAAGAGAAAGGCTACGTGAGTTACCCTTGAAATGGCACCCAATCGCCGCGGGCCTGATTGGTTTCTTGACCGCCGCAATAGCATGGCCTTCTCTTTCCCTTGCCGATGAACCGGGCAAGCGCTCGGCGTTTTCCATTCCACTTGCGCGCTTAAGCGTTTCCTTCGACGAACGCACCCACGTATTTGAAAAAGTAAAGGTCTCCGCCGGCGGGTCCGACGATAACGCCGACGAATGTTGGATCATTGCCCCCATTACGGATTATGAGATCAAGACCACGCGGGAGGGACGCCAGAAATTCGTCCACGTGGAAACGCCCGACAAAGCCTTTATTATTTCGGATTTCGAGGCGCAAGTCCTGAATATGGTGTGCAAGTCGTTCGTAAATACCCTGGAAATCTTCGAAAAAGACCTGCAAAAAAGGCATTTTGACCGTTGTTTGTACCTCGACGCCTATTTCCCCCGTTTTCTGAAAGGTTTTTACTATCTGTATTGCGCCGCCCGCAATTCGCCGTATGCCATGCCCCGCTCGGCCTGCATTCCGGATTCGCTTTTCGATATTTCCCTGAGTTCCCCAAAGTCCGACGAGCGGATCAAAACCTGGCAGGAACTGCCCGACCATATCATCAAGCTGCGTATTATCACCCAGGAATTGATTTACCAGACAAAAGAGTGGCAGAAAAAGGAAATCGACAACCCCAGCCGTAACGTTGAAGTACCCTCGGGAAAACTTTTCGAGGAGGCCTTTACGCTTTTTGTCAAGGTTTACTTCAACATGAGGCCCTCTCCCGAAATCCCCCGTGAAGGCGAGCACCTCACCCGATAATTCCCGGCGCTCACCCCCAAGAAGGAAAGTCAAATGATTGATGCATCCGAAGAAATAAAACAAAAGATCATTTTAAAATATGATCAAGAAGCAAAAGAAAAAAGCAATTCCGATTGGCTGCAAAAAGGAGGTACGGAAAGAGTTCCGGAATCACAAGCCTCGCATTACTTTATTGACCGTAAAGTTAACGAGGCGCTTTCCATGTGCAAAAAAGACGCATTTTATGAATCTAAAGCATTAGAGATTGGATGCAGCTTTGGCCATATGACGGCTCTTCTGTCAAAGAAATTTAAATCCTTAACGGCCGTGGATATTTCTCCGGAGAGTATTAAAATCGCCGAAAAAAGGCTTACCCATTATGGTATACAAAATGTGACCTTCATTACTGATGATGCCGAGAATTTGTCCAACCTACCTGATAATACATTTGATATTGTTTTTTCATTTTCCACAATAAGATTTTGTCCAAGTCCCAAGGAAGCATTGAAGGCAATTTACAATAAACTTAAACCCGGTGGAATTGCCATCATTGATTTTCCTAACAGATATTCTCCGTGGCACCTTTTCGTTAAAAAAGCCGTCGGTGTCAATAGACATATTTTTGATCATCTTTTTTCGGTTTCCGAAGTCAAAGCGCTTTTTCGCGACGCCGGTTTTGCTGTTCGACAATCCAAAAGCTTTTTGTTTACTTCGAAACGTCTTCCATCAGCTCTGCTTACCTTTTTTAAAATCGCGGAATATATTCTTGAGAGAATACCTTTTATTTCACATTTTGCCGGAATTATAATGGTTAAAGGTAGAAAAAATGATTAACGCTAAGGTTATTTGGCCGCCATACCCTTATAAGGCGGGTTTTTGTATTACCGACGATACGGATGCCGCGACATTTGAACAAATAGAAACCGTATATAATTTTTTATCCTCTAATAATTTTGTGACCACCAAAACGGTTTGGCCATTTGCGCCTTCCGATAAATGCGGCATCCCCCCTATTCCGGAATCGACATTACGAGGGGTTACTTTACAAGATAAGCGCTATCTTGAATACTGTAAGACGTTAAATAAAAAAGGCTTTGAAATTTGTTTGCATGGGGCCTCGGCCGGAAACAATTTGAGAGAATCAACAATAAAAGCCTTTGATTTTCTTAAGAAGGAAATTCAACATTCCCGGACATTTATATGCCATTCAAAAAACGCGGACAATATTTACTGGAACAACAAGATAACATCGCTGTTTCCTTTTCATCAATTGCTTAAGTTCACCTCAAACTATGAGTGTAGCGGCGAGATTTTAAATAGTCCGTATTTTTGGGGGGATATTTGTCAAGAGAATATAAGCCAAATACGGCTTTATCGAACGCGAAACATTAATACCCTTAAAAAAAACCCTTCAATGCCATATTATTGCCCGGATCGCCCCTTTGTGAATGGCTGGTTTTCAGCGACAAAACGGTCCCTGAGCGATTGCGCAAAAAAAGATGAACTAGAACGGCTCATTGCTGAAAACGGCCTAACGGTTTTGTACCAATACTTACATCGCTATGCACGTCCGGATGGCCGACAATTAAATAAACGATTTATTGAGGCAATCGAAACAATTCTGTCATTCAGCACCATCAAAGTCGATACGGTTTCGAATATAATGAATAGGTTACGCTTAATTCAATGCTTATTCATATTTTATGAGAACAAAACTATTTGGATAGTCAATATCAATCAAGTTCCAGTCAAATCATTGCACGTAATACTTGATAAAAAAGCATCAATAATTTCGGATGAATGTACATTTGAGCTGTTTGACAAGACTATTAATATTCCGGAGATTTCGGCAAACTCAATTGTTAAACTGGAATCCGATCATTCAATTCGAGTTCAAGGTACGCGAAGTTTTGATTTACAGGGGAAACGACGAATTCACCAAGAAATCCCCAATGGGAAAATCTATCTCAATCTTTCCAATTCAAATTGGCAAGTTTCTGACAAATTACAAATTAGGCCGCAATCCTTTCATAGTGAAGCGATCCGATCCAAAACGGGCGAATTCCTGCTTTCTAAATTGACTTTGTCGGAAGAGTCTTTTTTAATTATCGGGCAGCTTTGGATAGTTGTTAGAGAAATATTATTTAAAGGACGAAGCTTAAATAATAAGAAATTCCTTGATGATTCAAAAGAAATTAAACTTGAAAATCATGATAATTGGTAATAGTATTACCCCTTGTTTTCCACCCTCCGACCGTGATATACTTACTAGCGAATTCCTTTTTCCCGGAGGCCCCGCATGGGCATCAAATTCGGTCCGAAAAGCATGTCGCGCTCGGCGCATTTCAAGCTTACATCGGTGGTACTGCTGCTGGCGCTTATTATTTTCAAGGCCCTTAACGCCTGGCGGTTTCCCGATGAGGAAATCATTCCCGACTCGGTAACGCTCGTCGTGACGCTCGTATTGCTCATCTATCTTTGGATCCACGAACTCATCGACCGCGACCGGCTCTACGCCATTAATCTGGAATTGGCGGCGGCGCGCGAGAAAATGAAACAGTCGCAGATAACCGCATTGCAAACGCTTATGTCGGCCATGGAAGGTAAACACCCCGAACTTCGGGGCCATTGCCGAAAGGTAAGCGCGCTTGCCGAGGGGATCGCCGAAAAGCTCAGGCTTCCGCTCGATGAAATCGAACGGGTCCGCACCGCGGCGCTGCTCCACGATATCGGCACGATAAAAATGACCGACGAGATTTTCGACAAAAAAGATAACCTTTCCGACGGGCAGTGGGAGGCGATAAAAAACCATCCCGTGGTTTCCTCGGCCGTGCTGTCATCCTCGGAATTTTTGCAGAGTGAAAGCGCCATCGCCCGGGGCCACCATGAGCGCTTCGACGGCAAGGGATATCCCGATGCTTTGCAGGGAGAGAAAATCCCGCTGGGCGGAAGGATTTTGGCCGTGGCCGAAGCCTTCGACGCCATGACGTCGACGCGCGCCTACCGACCGCAGCCCTTGTCGCAGCAGTTCATCATCAGGGAGCTTCGCGCAAATTCGGGAACGCAGTTCGACCCTCGCGTGGTGACCGCGTTTTTGGAACTGCTCAATGAGAAGCCGCAGATTTGGTCGAGCGTTTAGTCTCTGTAGCTGAATTATATACGCGTCCGGCGTATATAATTCCTGCGTAAAGAGACTTATCCACCTTGTGGGTTAGGTTAGGGGCGACTGCCTGTGTCGCTACTCGCCTTTTTTCCCCATCCATTTAAAAACAACGGTCGATAGCGACGGCAACGTGCAATCAATTGAAAATTTTTGGTTGTGCATGGGGACCGCTTCGGTTTTCTTGCCGCCCATATTGCCGTTGCCCGCTCCGCCGTAAAACGTGGAATCGGTGTTGATTATTTCCTTATAGAAACCTTCGAATGGAACGCCGATACGGTATTTTGGATGGAGGACCGGCGTCAGATTACAGACCACGACAAGCGGGGACGCCCCCAGGTCTTTTCCAAAACGCATGAATGCTATGATGCTGGCATTGGCGTCCTGAAAATCGATCCACGAAAACCCTTCCGGCTCGAAGTCCCGCTCCCAAAGCGCCGGTTCCTTGCGATAGACGCCGTTGATGTCCGAAACGAGCTTTTGCACACCGCGGTGGAATTCCTTGTCGTCTTCTTTGTCAAGAATATGCCAGTTGATCGACTGCCGCGCGTTCCATTCCCAATGCATGGCGAACTCGCAGCCCTGGAACAGAAGCTTTTTTCCCGGATGCCCGAACATGAACCCTAAAAACGCCCGCACGTTGGCGAACTTGTTCCAGGGATCGCCCGGCATTTTTTCCAGGAGGCTTCTCTTGCCGTGCACCACTTCATCGTGGGAAACCACGAGGACGAAGTTCTCGGTAAACGCGTACACGAGCCCGAACGTAAGCTGGTTTTGGTGGTATTTGCGATACACGGGATCTTTTGAAAAATACGATAAAATATCGTTCATCCAACCCATGTTCCATTTGAACGTGAAACCAAGCCCTCCGGAATATGTGGGGCGGCTTACCATGGGCCATGCCGTGCTTTCCTCGGCGATGGTAACGGCCCCGGGAAAGTTTTCATGCACGAGCTTGTTCATCGATTGGAGGAAAACGACGGCCTCCTCGTTTTCAACGCCGCCGTGCTTGTTGGGAATCCACTCGCCGTGCTTGCGGCTATAGTTGCGATAGAGCATGGAGGCCACGGCGTCCACCCTGAGGCCGTCGATATGGAACTTTTCGAGCCAGAACAGGGCGTTTGCAACCAGAAAATTTTTAACCTCGTTCCTGCCGAAATTAAAAATCAGCGTTCCCCAATCCTTATGCTCGCCTTCGCGCGGGTCCTGATATTCATATAAATGGGTCCCGTCGAAATGCGCTAGCCCATAGGCGTCTTTAGGGAAATGCCCCGGCACCCAATCCATGATGACGCCGACGCCCTGTTCATGCATATAATCGACGAACCGCTGGAAATCCACGGGAGAGCCGAACCGGTGGTTCGGCGCGTAGAAACCGCCCACCTGGTATCCCCACGAGGGAACGTACGGATGGTCCTGCACGGGCAAAAGTTCAATATGGGTAAAACCCATTTCCTTGACATACTGGGCAAGCTGGACCGCCAAATCGCGGTACGACAGATAATCCCCGTCGTCCTTGGGCCCGGTCTTGCGCCACGAGCCTAAATGCACTTCGTAAATGCTCATGGGGCTACGGAGGTGGTCTTTTTCAGCGCGCTCCTTGAGCCACTTCTTGTCGCGCCAGGCGTAATCGTCGAGGCCGAACACGATGGAGGCGTGGTTGGGCGGCGGGTCCTGGTAATAGCCGTAGGGGTCCGATTTCAAGATAAGATGGTCGCGGTCGCGCTTTTTTATTTCGTATTTATAGACGGTCCCTTTGTCAAGTCCCGGAATGAACAGTTCCCACACGCCCGACGTCCCGAGGCAGCGCATGGGATAGCGCCGTCCGTCCCAGCCGTTGAAATCACCGACAACCGATACCCGCTTGGCATTGGGGGCCCACACGGCGAACACCACACCGCGTACGCCGTCGATGTCCCGCACATGCGATCCGAGATCGTCATAGACGCGGTAATGATTGCCCTCGTTGAATAAATACCGCGCTTCTTCGCGCATCACCGGAAGAAAACTGTAGGGATCGCGGTTTTTCTTGACGCCTCCGTCAAGTCCGGTCACGGCAAGGTCATATTTAAAGAACTCTTTTTCATCGGGCATGGCCCCTTCAAAAATCCCTTGGTCGTTTACGCGCGTCATCGAAAATAAAGCGGAACTTTGCCCGGCACGGGTTATTTCAACGGACCCGGCTTGCGGCAAGTAAGCGCGCACGCTGATGCCTTGCTTTTCCCAATGCATGCCTAAAACCGCGAAAGGGTCTTGTAAATTATTTCCAAGAATATCACTTATGTTCTGCTGCGTTAGAATTCCCATGGCGCTTCTTTTCTATGCAATACTACCTATCACCGGAAAAGACTTTTAAATATAGATGAACGTCCTCTAATGTTACGCATAAAGCGCAATAAAAACAACGTTTTAAAAATAATCATTTTTCGGATTTGCAACCAAACTATTGACAAGCTCATCCTAAATAAATTATTATTCGAGCGCATTATTAAAATCGGTGTT
>CAWEME010000005.1:0-93074 GCA_963810055.1 uncultured Alphaproteobacteria bacterium
GCCCATGACCGCTGCGGTGGCAGATGCGGAGGCCAGGAAAATTGGACTTTTCCGGCTGTCCTTGATCGCCGTCCTGGTCGGAATCGCGACCGGGTTCGGCGCGGTGGTTTTTCGCGCCCTGATCGGCTTCATCCACAATGCGGCCTTTCTCGGCAAGCTCTCCTATTTCTACGATGCCAGTCTCCACACGCCGCCGAGTCCGTGGGGCCCCTGGATCATCCTGGTGCCGGTCGCGGGCGGGATGATCGTCACCCTGCTGGTCAGCCGTTTCGCGCCCGAGGCGCGCGGCCACGGCGTGCCCGAGGTGATGGACGCGATCTATTACAAGGAAGGCCGGATTCGTCCGGTCGTCGCCGCGGTGAAGTCGATCGCCTCGGCCATCTCCATCGGCACCGGCGCCGCGGTCGGCCGCGAAGGACCCATCATCCAGATCGGCGCCTCGCTGGGTTCGACCGTGGGGCAGATCATCGACATGGCGCCGTGGCAGCGCATCACGCTGGTGGCCGCCGGCGCCGGAGCCGGCATCGCCGCGACCTTCAACACGCCGATCGGCGGCGTGATGTTCGCCATCGAGCTGATGATGCCCGAGGTGAGCGTGCGCACCTTCCTGCCGGTGGCGCTCGCAACCGGGACCGCGACCTTCATCGGGCAGCTGTTCTTCGGCTTTGCCCCCGCCTTCCATATTCCTCCCATGCACCTGCCGCTCGCGTCGGATGCGGCGTCGCTCGAGGCGCTGGTGCTTTACGGCGTGCTCGGCGCCTTGACCGGCCTGGCGGCGACCGCCTTCGTTCGCGGCCTCTATTTCTTCGAGCACGCCTTCGAGCGCGTCGCCAACCCCTATCTGCGTCACGCCATCGGCATGGCCATCGTCGGCGCGATGATCTATCTGCTGCTGCGTAACTTCGGGCATTACTACGTCTCGGGCGTGGGTTACGCCACCATCCAGGACATCCTCGCCGGCAATCTCGGCCTGCTCGAGCTTTTGTTCCTGCTGTTCGCCTGCAAGATGCTCGCCACGCTGTTGAGCCTGGGCTCGGGCGCCTCGGGCGGCATTTTCTCGCCTTCGCTGTTCATGGGCGCCACCCTCGGCGGCGGCTTCGCGGCGCTCATCAACCTGACGCATGCCGTGCCCGGCATCGACGTTTCCGCTTTCGCGACGGTCGGCATGGCGGCGATGGTCGGCGGCAGCACCGGCGCCGCGATGACGGCGGTCACCATGATCTTCGAGATGACGCGCGATTATAACATCGTCATGCCGATGATCGTTGCGGTCGCGATCAGCATCGGCATCCGCCGCATGCTGTCGCGCGAGAACATCTACACCATCAAGCTGGTCGACCGGGGCCATTTCATCCCCAAGGCGCTGCACGCCAACATGTTCCTGGTTCGCAACGCCGCCGACGTGATGGACCGCAACGCCATCGTGCTTCCCGCCGAAACGAGTTTCAGCGAATTCCTGCGGCGGCCGGAGCTGGCGGGAAAAATGCAGCACGTCGTCGTCTCGCGCGGCGACCGGATCGTCGGGGTCCAGCGCGTCAATGTCGCCCTGGGCTACCGGTTCGAGGGTGGCGGCGCCACGCTCGGCGACATCATGCGCGCCAACTTCACCATCGCCCGCGGCGAGGACATCGTCTTCGACGTGATCAACCGGATGTGGCGGATGAACGCCGACATGGCCGTGGTCGTCAGCGGCGACTCGGCGGTCCCGCGCGCGGATCGCGTGATCGGCGTCATCTCGAAGGAACACATCGCCGATTCGGTCGCCGAAAGCGTCGGGACCTACGGCCAATGAGCGGCGCACCCGCGCGCGAGCCCTGTCGGTTTGGATGAAATCGGGGCTGCGGCTCGGCCGGAAGCGGTCACTCCGCCCAGTCCAGCCCCCGCCCGCCGCGCATATAGCCGTTGATGAAGGGCGTGGACGGCAATTGTCCGCGCAGCTCGTCCAGCCACGCGCCGGGATCGTCCTTGCCGTCGAGCGCGGCGCGATAGATTTCCGCCACGCGCACCATGTCCGTATCCTGGGGCGACAGGCGGAAAGCGCCGACGCCCATTTTCCGCAAACCCGCCAGATCGTTCAGCAGCGCGAGATAGCCGTGCGACATGGTCTGCACGCCGTTGACCGTGAGAATATCCTGCCCGCCCAGCGTCCCGACCGGCAACCCGTCCGGATCGCGCTCGCAAACGAACTGGCAATTGTCCTTGTGCAGTCCGAGCGAACGCGCGTGGTAACAGCGCATGGAGACGGACAAGGTCTGCCGCCCGAAAACCGGAACCTCGACCTCGACGCCGCGCGCTTTCGCCGCCTTGGCGAGGATCCCGATCGGACGCGGCCGACAGCTCCGGCAGCGTGACCAGCCGGACGGCGCCTTTGCGCGCGAGAAAATCGAGCGCGCCTTCGTTGAATACGTTGATCAGCGGACCGATCACGAAGGGCTTGCCGTCCAGCACTTGGACCGCCGCCATGTCGTTCACCTCGACCAGCGCATCCCCGGCGTTCTTGGCGCGGACGATCTCGAGCTCCCGCGGGGTGGTGACGAGCGCGAAGGTCGAATAAACCACCCGTTTCCCCGCGGCGCGCAGCCGGTCGGCCGTTTCGGGCAGATAGGGTTCGAAAAAGGGCTCGCGCTTGGAGCAGACGACCTCGCCCAGGTAGACCTCGTCGATATCGGCTTCGTCGGCGATGCGGAAATAGAAGTCGCGCCGCTTTTCCGCCGGCCAGTGATACAAGAGCGGCCCCAGGGTCAGCCGGCTCTTTTCCCGGCGCTGCGGCGGCTTCGCGCCGCGTCTTCGCCGCTTTCCCTTTCATCACCGCCAGCCCTTCTTGTAGGCGCCGAAGGTCTCGCGGCCGCCTTCCATGATCGCGCTGAGCCCGGATTCGGCCTCGGCGGGCTGCTCGCCGCGCGCCAGGGCATCGAGCGTCCGGCGGAACTTGCCGACGACCTCCGCGACATAGGCGCGGCTGCGCTGCCGTCCCTCGATCTTCAGCGCCGTCACGCCCGCGGCCTTGAGCTGGGGCAGGATCGCCATGACGTTCAGGCCGAAGGGTTCCTCGAACAGATAGGAGGTCTCGCCGCGCGCGACATAGCGCCCCTTGCACGGCGTCGGATAGGCCGCGGCTTCGTGTTTGCCGAAGCTGTTGATCGTCACCCCGTCGAGGCAGGAGACCAGCCGGTCGCCCTCCTCCTTGTAGGCGACGTGGCTGGCGGGCGCGCAGGTGCCGTCGCAGCTCGGCGACAATCCGGTGATGTAGGAGGACAGGTAACAACGTCCTTCGACCATGGTGCCGAGATTGCCGAAGGCGAAAACTTCCGCCTCGACGCCGATCTGGCGGATGAGCGCGGCGATTTCGCCGACATCCAGGATTCGCGGTAAAACCAGGCGTTTGATGCCGAAATTGTCCCGGTAGAACGCGATTGAGGCCGGGTTGGACGCGGCCGCCTGCACCGACAGATGCCGCCGCAGCTTGGGATGCTTGCGGGTCGCGTAATCGAGCACGCCGATATCCGCCAAAATGGCGGCGTCCGCGCCGAGATCGGCGGCGATATCCACCGCCTCATGCCACAATTTCAGGTTCCCGGCGCGCGGAAAGGTGTTGACCGCCACCAGGACCTTGCACCCATGCGCGTGCGCGTAAGCGATGCCTTCTTCCAGCTCGCCGGCGTCGAAATTCAGTCCCGGATAATTGCGCGCGTTGGTCTCGTTGCGGAAACCGCAATAGACGGTGTCGGCTCCCGCATCCACGGCGGCCCGCAAAGCCGTCGGCGTTCCCGCCGGGCAGACCAGTTCGAGATAGGCGGGTGACGCGCTCACGCCGCGGCCTCGCCCGCTTTCGCGCGCCGGGTTTCGAGCCTGGCCAGGCGCGCCTTGAGGGCATCGACCTCCTCGCGCAAGGCGCCGCATTCCGCCTCCATGCGCCCGGTCCGCGCCTGCCATTCCTGCAATTCCCCGTCGTTTTTCCCGCCGGCGGCGCGGTCGATCGCGACGATCGCCCGGCGCGCCAGCGCGGCGAAGGAGCCGAAGATCGAGGTCACATCCTCGAACAGATCGAGCGGGTCGCGATCGAGCGCGTTCCTCAAGGCCACGACCACGGACGTATCCCCGCCGATCACGATGTCGCGCCGGAAGAACATGGCGTCGCTGTCGCTGCGTCCTTCGAGCAGATCGAGCAACGCCTGCAATTTCCCCTTCACCATCGCCGTCGCCGGGGCCTGGGCGTTCGCCTCGTCGAGCCATTGCAGCCCGGGGCCGTCTCGGCCGAGACTGCAGCAAAAACCGGTGCGGCAGGTCGAGCGGCTCGATGCGGATCGTCGCTGCCTCCATGCGCGCCAGATTGTCGAACAGGCGCGGATGCCGCCGCTCCATGCGGCGCATCAGAACCCTGATCCCGTGACGCAACACCGGCGGCGGCATAATCATCATCGCGCGGCGCGCGAAGGGCGCGGGCAGTCCGGTTTTTTCCATGTTTCACCAGCGAAACTTGGGCGGCAAGACCTTCAGGGTCTATATCATGTTTGCCGGGACCGGGGGAAGATGATCGAGCGCTAAATAGCGTAGCGCAGGAACAGGAGCTTGGCCGCGCCGTAACGGCGCTCGTCGAGCAGATCGAATCCATCCGGCACGACGAAACCCCGCTTGGCCGAGATCTCGGCCACGGCCAAGCATCCGGGCGCCAGCCAACCGGAAGCGGCCAGCGCGTCGAGCGCCGCCCCGGTCACGTCCTCGCCATAGGGCGGATCGAGAAAGGCCAAATTCGCGGGCGCGGTCGAGCGCGGCGGCTTCAGCGCATCCGCCGCCAGCACCGCGGCCGCGGCTTTCACGCCCATGGATTCGATGTTCGCGGTCAAGGCCGCGCGCGCCAGCCGGTCCTTTTCCATGAATGTCGCGTAACGCGCGCCGCGCGACAGCGCCTCCAGCCCCAAGGCGCCGGTGCCGGCGAAGGCGTCGAGCACGATGGCGTCCTCGCAGACCGGACGAGGCGAGAATTTCCCGTGCGCCAGGATGTTGAACAAGGCCTCGCGCGCCCGCGCGCCGGTCGGGCGGATGGCGGATCCCGCCAAGGCCGCCAAGCGCTTGCCGCGATAACGCCCGGCGATGATGCGCATCGGGCCGGAGTCAGCCGCGCGCTGCGGCGATGAAGGCGGAAAAGATGCGCTTGTCGCCTTCGCTCAGCAAATATTCGGGATGCCACTGCACGCCGAGGCAGAAGCGCCGCTTCGGATCCTCGATGCCCTCGATCACGCCGTCCGGCGCCACCGCGTCGACCACCAGCCCCGGCGCCACGTCCTTCACCGCCTGGTGATGCGCGGAGTTGACCTCGAGCGAAAGCCGCCCGGTGATGCGGTGGAGCAATGAGTTCTTGGTGATGGCGACGCTGTGGCCGGGCTGGGTGCGCGGATGGGGTTGCTCATGCGCCAGCGCGCCCTTCACCTCGTCGGGAATGTGCTGGATGAGCGTGCCGCCCAGCGCCACGTTCAACAGCTGCTCGCCGCCGCAGATGCCCAACACCGGCTTGTCGGCCTTGAGCGCGTCTTTGCACAGGACGAGTTCGAATTCGGTGCGGCGGTCCTTGGTCGAGACGCTTTCATGCTTGGTCTTGGCGCCGAACAGCTTGGGATCGACGTCGAAGGCGCCGCCGGTGACGATCAGCCCGTCGAGCAGCGCCAGATATTCCTTGGCCCGCGCCGGCTCGTGCGGCAACAGCACGGGCAATCCCCCCGCCTCGACCACCGCCGCGCAGTAATTCTCCCGGAGCGCGTACCAGGGATGGGTCTTGGAATATCCCCCCGGCGGCTCGTGATCGAGGGTGAGGCCGATGACCGGTTGTGCCATGCTGGCAATCTATGTCTCCGCCCGCATCGCCGCAATCACCCCAATCTCCCATGGGCCTCGCCTTGGCCGAGGCCGAGAAAGCCGAACGCGCGGGCGAGGTGCCGGTGGGCGCGGCGCTGGTCGACGCCAAGGGCCGGCTTTTGGCCAAAGCGGGCAACCGGGTCGAGGCCTTGTCCGATCCCACCGCCCATGCCGAAATCCTGGCGTTGCGCGCGGCCGCCAAGGTGCGCGGCGCGGCCCGGCTCGAGGATTGCGATCTCTATGTCACGCTCGAGCCTTGCGCCATGTGCGCGGCGGCGATCTCCTTCGCGCGCATCCGCCGGCTCTATTTCGGCGCCTACGATCCCAAGATGGGCGCGGTCGAGCACGGGCCAAAATTCTTCCAGCAGCCCACCTGCCACCACCGGCCGGAAATCTACGGCGGCATCGAGGAAAAGCGCGCGGGGGAACTACTGCGGCGCTTTTTCGGTAGCCGGCGTTGAGGCGCGCCTGGCGGCCGATGGCGCGATAGCCGATGTCGCGGCGGCAGAAGCCCTGCGGCCAGTCGATCTTGTCGACCACCGCATAGGCGCGCTTCTGCGCCTCGCGCACGCTCTTGGCGCGCGCCACCACGTCGAGGATGCGCCCGCCGTCGGCGATCAGCTTCTCGCCCACGCGCTTGGTGCCGGCATGGAAGATCTTCACCGCCGGGTCGGCCGAAGCCGCGGCCTCGAGATTGCGGATCTCCGAGCCCTTCACCGTGACGCCGGGATAGCCCTTGGCCGCCATCACCACGCACAACGCCGCCTCGTCGAGCCAGCGCAGATCGAAATCCTCGAGCTCGCCGTCGCGCGCCGCGATCAGCGCCGGCAGCAGATCGCTCTTGAGCCGCGTCAGCAGCACCTGGCATTCCGGGTCGCCGAAGCGGCAATTGTATTCGATCAGCTGCGGCCCTTGCTTGGTCAGGAACAGCCCGGCATAGAGCACGCCCTTGTAAAGCCGGCCCTCGTCGCGCATGGCGTGGACGGTGGGCAGGATGATCTTCTCCATCACCGTGACTTCGAGCTCGGGCGTCATCGCCGGCGCCGGCGAATAGGCGCCCATGCCGCCGGTATTGGGGCCGGTGTCGCCGTCGCCGACGCGCTTGTGGTCCTGCGCCGAGGCCAAGGCGAGGGCGTGCTTGCCGTCGACCAGCGCGAAGAAGCTGATCTCCTCGCCTTCAAGGCAATCCTCCAGCACCACTTCGGCCCCGGCGGCGCCGAATTTCTTCGCCACCATGGCGGCGTCGATCGCGGCGATCGCCTGGCGCGTGGTCGCGGCCACGGTCACGCCCTTGCCGGCGGCGAGCCCGTCGGCCTTCACCACGATGGGCGCCTTGTGTTTCCGGACGTAATCCTTGGCGGCGTCGGGGTCGGAAAAGCGTTTATAGGCCGGCGACGGGATGTTGTACTTGGCGCAGAGATCCTTGGTGAAGCCCTTGGAGCCTTCGAGCGCCGCGGCCTTGGCGGTCGGCCCGAAGGCGGCGATCCCGGCGGACTCCAGCTTGTCGACCAGCCCGCCGACCAGCGGCGCCTCGGGGCCGATCACGACGAAGTCGATCTTCTCCTTCCTGCACAGCTTGAGGATGCCGTCATTGTCGGTGGCGGCGATATCGACGCAGGCCGCCTCGTCGGCGATGCCGGGATTGCCGGGGGCGCAGAACAGCGCATCACACAAGGGCGAGGAAGAGATCGCCCAGCACAACGCATGTTCGCGCCCGCCCGATCCGACCACCAGAACCCTCAAAGCCCAGCCCCTCCCGCCGGGCCCGATCCCCGGCGTATTCCCTTGATCCGCGCTCTTGTATCATAGCCCGCGATGCCGGAAAGCCACCTCCCCGCCGCGCCCGCCCGCCCGAATCTGCCGGAATACTCGGTTTCCGAGCTTTCCCAAGCGGTTAAGCGCCAGATCGAGTCGGATTTCGGCCATGTACGGGTGCGCGGCGAGGTCTCGGGCTTCAAGCGCCACAGCTCCGGCCATTGCTATCTGTCCTTGAAGGATTCGGATGCGGTGCTCGACGCCGTGATCTGGCGGCCGCTCGCCCAGCGCCTGGCGCTCAAGCCCGAGGACGGCATGGAGGTGGTGTGCACCGGGCGGATGACCACCTATGCCAGCCGTTCCAAATACCAGCTGGTGATCGAGGCGGTGGAGCTGGCGGGGATCGGCGCGCTGTTGAAGCTGCTCGAAGAGCGGCGCAAGAAGCTCGCTGCCGAAGGGCTGTTCGACGAAAGCCGCAAGCGGCCCTTGCCCTATCTGCCCGAGGTGATCGGCGTCGTGACCTCGCCCACCGGCGCGGTGATCCGCGACATCCTGCACCGCCTCGCCGACCGTTTCCCGCGCCGCGTGCTGGTCTGGCCGGTGCCGGTGCAGGGGGAAAGCGCGGCTGGGGAAATCGCGGCGGCGATCGCGGGCTTCAACGCGCTCGCTCCCGGCGGCGATGTCCCGCGGCCCGATCTGCTGATCGTGGCGCGCGGCGGCGGCAGTCTCGAGGACCTGATGGCCTTCAACGAGGAGGTGGTGGTGCGCGCCGCCGCCGCTTCCAAGATTCCATTGATCTCGGCGGTCGGGCACGAAACCGACACCACGCTGATCGATTTCGCCTCCGACCGGCGCGCGCCGACGCCTTCCGCCGCCGCCGAGATGGCGGTGCCGGTGCGGCTCGACCTGGTCGCGGCGGTGCAATCCCATGTGCTGCGCCTGGCCAACGCCGTGGCGCGGTTCCTGGAAGAGCGCCGCGTGCGCGTCACCGGGCTGGCGCGAGGATTGCCCGACCCGCGTTCGCTTCTGGAAAACGCGCAGCAACGCCTCGACGACCGCGCCGAGCGCCTGGCCTTGGGTCTGGTCCAGCTCTTGCGCCTCGGCCGCGAGCGGCTCGGCCATCTGCCCGAGCGGTTGAGCCAGGGCTTCGCCCGCTTTCTCGAACAACGCCGTTTGCGGCTCGAAACCCTGGCGGGCAGGCTCGAAAGCCATCGCCTGTCGCATGACAACATCCTGAAACGCGGTTATGCGCTGGCGCGCGATGCGGCGGGCGCGGTGGTGATCTCGGCCAAGGCGATCCTGCCCGGCGCCGCGCTATCGCTCGAATTCCACGACGGCAAGGTCGCGGTCCGGGCCGAAGGCGGCGGGCATAGGCCGGCCAAGAAGCCGGGATCCGGATCCGACCAGGGCAGCCTGCTGTGAGAAAATTTCTGCTGTCGTTCGCCGCGGTTTTTCTGCTTGCCGTTCCCGCCCGGGCCGGTTCGCTTTCCCTCGACGGTCCCATTGAACAGGGTGGCTTGGTTCGCGGCACGGTTACGCCCGGCGCGAGGGTGAGCCTCGACGGCAAAAAGCTGCGGGTCGCGCCCGACGGGCATTTCATTTTCGGCTTCGGCCGCGACGCGCCCGCCCAAGCCTCGCTCGATGTCGTCTACCGCGACGGCGGCAAGGAACACCGCGATCTCGCGGTTGCGGCGCGGCAATATTCCACCCGCGATATCGAAGGCCTGCCGGAGGAACAGGTTTCGCCCGGCCCCGAGCTGCTCGAACGCATCAAGCGCGAGAACGGCGAGGCGGCGGCGGCGCGCGACGTCGACAGCAATCTGCTGTTTTTCGAGACCCGCTTCATCTGGCCGGTGACCGGGCCGATCAGCGGCGTCTATGGCAGCCAGACCATCCTGAACGGCCAGAAGCGCGCGCCGCATATGGGCGTCGATATCGCGGCGCCCCCGGGCACGCCGATCAAGGCTCCGGCCGCGGGCGTGGTGACGCTGGCCGAAAAGGGTTTCTTCATGACCGGCGGCACGGTGATGATCGACCACGGTTACGGGCTCTCGACGGTCTATTTCCACATGTCGCGGCTTGCCGTGAAGCGCGGCCAGAAAGTCGCGCAAGGCCAGGTCATCGGCTGGGTGGGCGCGACCGGCCGCGCCACCGGCCCGCATCTCCATTGGGGCTTGAACTGGTATCAGCTGCGGCTCGACCCGGCGCTGGTGGTGGGACCGATGCCGGTTGCCGGCCCGGCAGGCGGACCCGCCGGAGATTAGTCCGGCCAGCGTTCCCGCCGGACGTTAGTCCGGCCAGCGTTTATGCACCCAGAACCACTGCTCCGGATGCTGGCGCACCCAGCGTTCCACCGTCGCATTGACCTCGGTCATCAGAGTCTTGATGTCGGCCTGGAGGTCGCCGGTCCGGGGCAGGGGGATCGGTTTCTCGGCGATGAAGCGGAAATGCGCGCCCTTCACCCGCTCGACCCGGCACGGCAGCACCACGCAATCGTAGCGCAGCGCCAAACGCGCCAGCGCCGGCGCGGTCATGGCGTCGCGGCCGAAGAACGGCACCGCGATGCCGTCGTTCATCTTCTGGTCGACCAGCATGCAGATGTGCTTGCCCTCGGCCAGCGCTGCCACGGCGCGCCGCGCCGCGAGGCTGCCCTTGGGCGCCAGCTCGCTGCCCACCGCGTGGCGGGCATGCGCGATGATCTCGTCGATGAAGGGATTGTTGGCGGCGCGGTAGATCTCGAGCACCGCCAATCCCGCCTGGGTCGCGGCCAGGGTGGCGATCTCCCAATTGCCGAAATGCGCCGAGAAGAAGATGAAGCGCGTCCCGGGGCCCCGCTGGTCGACGATCTCGCGGAAGCCTTCGACCGCAACGCGGCCGCCCGGCTCGTAAAGCCTGAACGCGCCCAGATGCGGGGTTTCGGCGGCGACGCGGCCGAGATTGTCCCACATGCCGGCGACGATGCGGTCGATCTCGGATGGGGAGAGTTCGGGCATGGCGCGGGCCAAATTGATCCGCGCGCGCTTGCTGGCGCCGGTATAGGGGCCGATCGAGCGGGCGATCCAGCCGCCGAAAGCCGAGGCCCAGTCGAGCGGCAGCAAGCGGAACAAGCCGTAACACAGCCAGCCCACGGCGCCCTCGGCGAGGTATTCCAGCATCTTGCCGAAACCCCGCCGGTCAGGCATGGGCAGCGCCGCGTTTCAAGACGCCGTCGAGAAGCTGGTCGAGCGTCGCGTTCTCGCGCCATTCGACATCGACCGGAAAGCACTCGATCCGCACGCGCCATTCCAAGGGCAGCCTGACCCAATCCTTCTCCGTGGTCAGCAGCGCCGCGCCGGCCGCGCGCGCCCGCACCATCAGCGCCTGGAGCTCGGATTCGCGGTAGCGGTGATGGTCGGCGTAGGCGTGGCGGGTGAGCAGGCTCGCGCCGGCTTCCTCGGCGCTGCGGAAGAATTTTTCGGGATGCCCGATGCCGGCGAAAGCGACGAAAGACCGGCCGGCGAATTTTTCGGGCCCGGCCGGCGTCAACAGCGCGTGCAGCACCGTCTTGCCGGCCAGTCTGCCGGCGAGGCTGGTCTTGTCCTTGCCCATCACCACCACGGCGTCGGCGCGCGTTATTCCGCGCGCGGCCTCCTCGCGCAACGGTCCGGCCGGCAACACCCTTCCGTTGCCCAGGCCGTAATCGCCGTCGATCACCAGCAGCGACCAATCCTTGGCCAACGAAGGGTTCTGCAACCCGTCATCCATCAGGATCGCCTGCGCGCCCGCCGCGACCGCCGCGCGCGCGCCTGCGGGGCGGTTGGCCGCCACCCAGCACGGCGCAGCCTTCGCCAGCAGCAGCGGCTCGTCGCCGACCGCGCGCGCGTCGTGGCGCCCGGGATCGACCAAGAGCGGACCGCGCTTCCGTCCGCCGTAACCGCGGCTCAGGATGTGGACCTTGACGCCGCGCGCGGTCAGTTTCTTCGCCAAGGACAGGACGACCGGCGTCTTGCCCGCGCCGCCGGCGGTGAGATTGCCGACGCAGATCACCGGAACGCCGGCGTGCGCCGGGTGCGCGACCGCCGCGCGCAGCCGCCCCGCCGCGTCATAAAGCGCCGCCAGCGGCGACAGCAGCCGGGATGCGGCGCCGTCGCGACGCCAGAATTCAGGCGCGCGCAACAACATGGGGGGATAGCCGGTCGAGCCAGGGCGCGATGCGCTCCAGCACGGCGTCGAGCACGGCGCGGTTGTCGGCGGCGATGCCGGCCGCCGCCGCCGCGCGCGCCGCGCGTTCCACCGGGTCGTCGAGCAGCCGGCCCACGGCCCGGGCGAGATCGCCGGCGTTGTCGACCACGATCGTCGCGTTGGCGCGGGCCAGCGTCTCGGTCACGGCGGCGCAATTGCTCATGTCGGGGCCGTGCAGGATGGCGCAATCCAACAGCGCCGCTTCCATCGGGTTATGCCCGCCCTTTTGCGTCAGCGAGCCGCCGATGAAGGCGATGCCGGCCAGGCGGTAGAACAAGCCCAGCTCGCCCAGCGTATCGGCGAGGTAGATGTCGGTCGAATTCTCGATCCGCTCGTTGCGCGCGCGCCGCGCCACGCGCAGGCCCTGCGCGCGCAAGGCGGCCGCGATCTCGGCGCCGCGCGCCGGATGACGCGGCGCGATGATGGTCAAGAGGCCGGGATGCCCGATGGCGAGCTCGACATGCGCGCGCCCCACCGCTTCCTCCTCGCCTTCATGGGTCGAAGCGGCGAGCCAAAGCGGCCTTCCGGCGCAAGAAGCCGCCAAACGCGCCAGCTCGCCTTGGTCGGCGGGCAGCGGCGCCGCCGCCGCCTTGAGATTGCCGACGGTCGCCGCCGCCGAAGCGCCCAGCCGCGCCAGGCGTTGCGCCTGCACCGCGTCCTGCGCCAGGCAGAGATCGAAATTGGCCAAGAGCGGAGTGATCAGTCCCGGCACGCGCCGCCAGCCGCGGAAGGACCGGAGCGACATGCGCCCGTTCAACAGCAGCAGCGGAATGCCGTTGCGGCAGGTCTCGGTGATCAAATTGGGCCAAAGCTCGGATTCGACCCACAGCGCCAGGTCGGGCCGCCAGTGTTCGAGAAACCGGCGCACATAGGCGACGCGGTCGACCGGCACGTATTGGTGCCAGGCGCGGCCGGGCGGCAGCCGCGTCGCCAAAAGCCGCGCCGAGGTCACGGTGCCGGTGGTGACCAGCACCGAGAGATTCGGCCGTTCGACCAGCAGCCGGTCGATCAGCGAAAGCATGGACACCGCCTCGCCGATGCTGGCGGCGTGAACCCAGACCAGCTTGCCCTGCGGCCGCGGGTGCGAGGCCCGGCCCTGGCGTTCGGCGAAACGCTCGCGATCCTCCTTGCCGCGCTGCATGCGGTGGGACAGGTAAAGCGCGATCAGCGGCCCGAGCGCGGTGGTGGCGCCGCGGTAAAGCGACAGGAGCCGGTTCATCCGTGTTCGCCGGCTTGGGAAGGGTGGGAGTCGCGAGCGCGGCGGCGCAGCGCCTTGCGCCCGAGCGTGCCGGGCGACAGGCGGGGATGGCCCAGCCGCCGGTCGGCCTCGGCGGTGAGGGCGTTCAAGCGCTCCTCGATCAAGACGCGATAACGCTCCACGCCGGCATCGTCGAGATCGGGCGGCACTTCGATCGCCTCGCCCCAGAGAAAGACGCCGCGCGAGAACGGGAAGGGCAGGTGGAAACGGTCCCAGCTGCCGAGAATGCGCCGGTGCCGGGTCGCGTAGGTCAAGGGGATCACCGGCGCGCCCGAGAGCCGCGCCGCCGCGACGATGCCGGGGGTCGCGCGCATCGCCGGCCCGTCCGGCCCGTCCGGGGTGATGCCGACGCAATCGCCCGCCTTGAGCTGCCGCACCATGCTCTTGAGCGCGGCCGGTCCGCCTGCGGTCGAGGAGCCGGCGATCGAATCGATGCCGAAATGCCGCACCGCGTCGGCGATGATGCGGCCGTCGCGGTGGCCGGAGATGAGCATGTGGATGGCTTGGCGTTTGTTCCAGGCGCAGGGCATCATCAAGAGGCGGCCGTGCCAGAAGGCCAGGATGAAGGGGCGCTTGGCCGCGTGGAACGCCGCCGGAATCGACGCGCCCTCGGTCGACCACGGTCCGCTCCAGCGCACCAGGCGGATATAGAGCGCGACCAGCCAGCACAGAAAACGCCGGATTTCGTCCGAGCGCAGCAGCCCTTTCAGGGATCTGATTTCAGGCATGGGCCGCGCGCGCGGTTCGCGGCTCCGCCTGGTCGGCGAATTGCAGCGCATAAAGCCGCGCATAGACGCCCTCGCGCCGCAGCAAGTCGGCGTGTTTGCCTTGCTCCACCACCTTACCGCCTTCCATCACATAGATCAGGTCGGCGCCGATCACGGTCGAAAGCCGGTGGGCGATGACCATGGTGGTGCGGTCCCGCATCAGGGTGTCGAGCGCCGCCTGCACCTGGTGCTCGCTTTCGGTGTCGAGCGAGGAGGTGGCCTCGTCCAGCAGCAGGATCGGCGCGTTCTTGAGCATGGCGCGGGCGATGGCGATGCGTTGGCGCTGCCCGCCCGACAGCCTGACGCCGTGCTCGCCCACCGCGGTGTCGTAGCCCTGGGGCAAGGCGCGGATGAACTCGTCGGCGGCGGCGGCCTTGGCGGATGCTACGATCTCGGCGTCGCTCGCGTCGAACCGCCCATAGGCGATGTTGGCCTTGATCGTGTCGTCGAACAGCGTCACTTCCTGGCTCACCAGCCCGATCGCCGCGCGCAGGCTCGCCAGCGTGACGTCGCGCACATCCTGGCCGTCCACGGTGATTCGGCCCGTCGCCACGTCGTAGAAACGCGGCACCAGATTAAGCACGGTCGACTTGCCGGCGCCCGAGGGTCCGACCAGCGCCACGCGCTTGCCGGCGGGAGCGGTCAGGCTGATGTTGTTGAGCGCGGGGGCGCCGTTGGCATAGACGAAATCCACGCGGTCGAAGCGGATCTCGCCGCCCGAAACCTTGAGCGCGGATGCGCCGGGCTTGTCGCGGATCTCCGGCTCGATGTCGAGCACGCTGAAGATGCGCTGCGCCGCGGCCAGGCCTTCCTGCATGCTGGCGTTGAGGCCGGCGAGGCTCTTGAGCGGCTGATAGGCCAGCAGCAGCGCGGTGATGAAGGAAAAGAAGGCGCCCGGCGTGCGCGCCCCGCTCAGCACCTGATGGCCGCCGTACAGGATCACCAGCGCCACGGCGACGCCGCCCAGCGTTTCCATCAGCGGCGAGGCGATGGCGCGGATGCGGGCCGCGCGCTGGGAGATGTCGAACAGTTTGTAGAAATAGCCGCGCGCGCGCGTGGTTTCATAGGCCTCCATGCCGTAGGCCTTGACGTGGCGCGCGCCCTGGAAGCTCTGGTTCAACAGCGTCATCGCCAATCCCACCTCGACCTGGGTGTTGGCCGAGATGCGGCGCATGCGCCGCCCGATGCTGACGATCGGCCGGAAGGCGATCGGGAACACCACCGCGGCGATCAGCGCCAGCGCCCAGTCCTGGTAGAACATGAGCGCGATCAGGAACACGGCGGTCACCGCCTCGCGGCCGATGCTGGCGAGCAGGTCGGTCGCGGCGCCGCGCAGCATGCCGGCGTCGACGGTGAAGCGCGAGATCAGCGTGCCGGTCGGATTGGCGTGAAAGAAGGCGAGATCGGCGCGCATGATGCGCGCGAACAACGCGCCCTGGATGTCGGCGACGACGCGCTGGCCGACATGCGTCATCATCACCGTCTGGCCGTAATTGGCGAAGCCCTTGAGGAAGGCCAGCACGACGATCGCCACCGGGATGATGAGCAGCAGGGTTTCGTCGTGCGCGACGAAGATGCGGTCGAGCATCGGCTGCATCAGCCAGGCATTGGCCGCGGTCGCCGCCGCCATCACGCCCATGCACAAAAGCGCCAGCGCCAGCCGCCCGATATAGGGGCGCAGGAATTCGCCCACCAGCCGGCGCAGCAGCGGCAGCGAGGCGTGGACGGGCGCGGCCGAAGGCGCGGCTGCGGCTGGGCGGGACGAGGCCTCGAAGCTCAAAACGGCGGATTCCCTGTGGTTTGCCCGGGATTTAGCGGGCGATCATATCACGGCGCCCGAGGAACGTCCTGAGTGTTAGCCGAGGCATCGGGGCGTTTGCAAGGTTCTAGGCCGGAAAATGAGGGACTGTGCCCCGTTTCAAGCGCCTACCTCGCGTAGCACTTGATGTGCGAAGCCAAATAAAGGGGCGGTGCACTCGAAGTGCGAAGACTGGCGCCAGTGTCTCAAGCCCCGGCTACCGTCATGCCCTCGATCCGCAGCGTCGGCGCGTCGATGCCGGTCCTGAATTCGAGGTCGCTCGCCGGGCGCAGATTGAGGAACATGTCCTTGAGATTGCCGGCCACCGTCACCTCATGCACCGGATAGGAGAGCGCGCCGCGCTCGATCCAGAAGCCGGTGGCGCCACGGCTGTAATCGCCGGTGATGCCGTTGACGCCCATGCCCATCAGTTCGGTGACATAGAAGCCGCTTTCGATCTCGGCGATGAGTTCCTGGGCCGTCACCACGCCGGGGGCGAGATAGAGATTGAACGGGCCCGGGCTGGGCGGCCCCGACGGGCCGCGATGCGCGTGGCCGGTGGTCTTGAGTTTCAACTGGCGCGAAGAGGCCGAATCCAGCAGCCAGGTCAACAGCACGCCGTCCTTGACCATCTCGCGCTTGCGGTTGGCCACGCCCTCGGCGTCGAACGGCACCGAACGGTGGCCGCGCTTGATATGCGGATCGTCGATCACGGTGACGCCTTCAGGCAAAATGCGTTGGCCGAGCTTGTCCTTCAGGAAGCTGGTGCCGCGCGCGATGGCCGAGCCGTTGATGGCGCCGGACAGATGCCGCAGCAGCGAGCCCGAAACCCGCGGATCGTAGACCACCGGCACCTTCGCGGTCGCAACTTTACGCGCCTTGAGCCGCGCCACCGCGCGCTCGCCCGCCCGCCGGCCGATATCCTCCGGGCGCTTCAAATCGGCGGCGAAAACGGCGGAATCCCAATCGTCGTCGCGTTCCATGTTGGCGCCTTCGCCCGCCAGCACCGCGACGGCGATGCTGTGGCCGGTGCCGGTGAATTTTCCGCTGAAGCCGTTGGAGGCGACGATCGCCATCTCGGCGCGCGTCCAGCCGGCCTGCGCGCCTTCCGAATTGGAAACGCCGGCGACCGCGCGGGCGGCGTCCTCGGCCTCGGCCGCGCGGCGCACCAGGATTTCGGGCGCAGGCTCGACCGGGTCGACCATGTCGAGCGCGGGAAATTCGCGGGCCAGCTCGGCCGGATCGGCTAGGCCGCAATAGGGATCCTCGGGCACGGCCTTGGCCATCTCGATGGCGCGCGGAATCAGATCGCGCTCGTGCTTGGCGGCACGGTCGTTGGAGGAGACGATGGCCTGGCGCTTGCCGATGATGACGCGCAAGCCCAGATCGAAGCCCTCGGCGCGTTCGAGCTTTTCGATCTGGCCCAAACGCTGGCTGTGCGACAGCGCGATGCCGTCGATCAGCACGGCGTCGGCCTGATCGGCGCCGGCGCGCTTGGCGCGGCTGACGAGGTCGCCCAGGAATGAGAGGGCATCGGGGGATTTGGGCATGTGATCCGGAATGAATAAGGCGGCGGGACCCCCATCATATGGGGTCGGATGCGTTTCCTTCCAGCCTCAATCGGGCAGCAGGCGCAAGACCAAGGTGTCGCGGCTGGTCTTGTCCTCGAGTTCCAGGGAGGTCGGCACGTCGTAATGGGCGATGGGTTCGAGTCCGCTTTTGGGCAGATAGGCCCTTCCCGGATCGCCCAGCAGCACCAGCGCGCCGTTCTTCGCCAGCAGCCGCAGCCAGGGAATGAGCCGCTCGGCCAAGGGACGCTCGTAGCACATGTCGCCCGCCAGAACGGCCTGCCAGTCTCCGGGTGCGCGCGCCAGCAGATCGGCGGTCTCGATGGAAAGCGTTACGCCGTTAAGTGCCGCATTCATTTCGATCGCCCGGCAGGCGAAAGCATCGGGCTCGGCGGATGTCACGCGCCCCCCGGCGCGCGCGGCGGCGATCGCCACCAGCCCGCATCCGGCGCCGATATCGAGCACGGTTTTGCCATCCACCGCTTCGGGATGGTCGAGGATGTAACGCGCCAGCGCCTGGCCGCCCGGCCAGGCGAAGGCCCAATAGGGCGGCGGCAATTGCGCTTTCTCCAGCGCCGCTTCGGTCGCCTGCCACAAGGGCGTGACCTCGGTGGCGAGGTAAAGCCTGATCTCGGGGCATAAGGGCGGCGACGCCACCGCCGTGTTGGCGCGAATGAAGGATTCGTAATCGCTAAAGGACATGCGCGGCGGTAATGCCCGCCAGCAGCAGCCAGCCCACCGCGCGGTTCGACTTGAACTTGGCCAGGCAATCGCCGCTGTCGTCGAGCGAAACCGCGCCCGCCTGCCAGGCCATCTGCGCCGTGGCCAAGGCCAAGCCGAGCCAGAACCAGAAACCCAAGCCCGCGGCCAAACCCGCGCCCGCCCACAACGCCGCCGCCGCGGCGTAGAACACGAACAGGTAAGGCCGCGTGTTCTGCCCCAGCGCCAAAGCCGACGACTTCACGCCGATCAGCGCGTCGTCCTCCTTGTCCTGGTGCGCGTAGATGGTGTCGTAGCCGAGGGTCCAGGCGATGCCGCCGGCATAGAGCAGGTAGGACGGCCAGCCGAGCGCGCCGCAAGCCGCGGCATAACCCATCAGCGCGCCCCAGTTGAAATTCAAGCCCAGGAAAAATTGCGGCCAATAAGTGATCCGTTTCATGAAAGGATAAGTCGCGATCAGCAGCAGCACGGCGAAGCCCAGATCGATCGCCAGCCGGTTGAGGCAAACCAGCACCAACGCGCCCACCGCCAGCTCGCCGGCCATGAACAGCGCCGCCTGGCGGACCGAAACCCGGCCGCTCGGGATCGGCCGGCCGCGGGTGCGCTCGACGGCCTTGTCGAAATCACGGTCGGCGATGTCGTTGAAGGTGCAGCCGGCGCCGCGCATGGCGACCGCGCCGACGGCGAACAGGGCGATGAGTTTCCAATCCGGCCAGCCCGGCGCGGCCAGGGCAATCCCCCACCAGCCGGGAAACAGCAGCAGCCAGGTGCCGATCGGCCGGTCGAGCCGCGCCAGCCGCAGATAGGGCCGCCAAGGCGCCGGCGCCAGCCGGTCGACCCAATCGCCGCTCGGGATGTCGGTCATGCCGGGCCATCTTGCCCTTGCTTCTGCCGCGGCGGAAGTGTGGCAATATCCCGCTTATGGCTTATTTGCCGGTCACCCGCCTTTATGTCGAGGCCAGCCTGGGCGAAGGCGGCTCGCTCGGCCTTTCGCCGCCGCAGGCGCATTATCTGAAATCGGTGCTGCGCCTGAACAAGGGCGACGAGATCGCCCTGTTCAACGGCCGCGACGGCGAATACGGCGCGCGGATATCCGGGCAAGGCCGCGGCTGGTGCTCGCTCGACATCCTGGCCCAGCGCAAGAAGCAGCGCGACGAAGGCGATCTGTGGCTGGTGTTCGCGCCGATCAAGCACGCGCGGCTCGATTTCCTGGCCGAGAAGGCGACCGAGCTGGGCGTCAGCGAGCTCCGTCCGGTGATGACCGCGCGCACCGCGGTGGCGCGCGTCAATACCGGGCGGCTCAAGGCCAACGCCATCGAAGCCGCCGAACAGAGCGAGCGTTTGACCGTGCCAACGGTGTTCGAGCCGGTCAAGCTCGCCGAGCTGCTCAAATCCTGGCCGTCTGGGCGCAAGCTCATCCTGTGCGACGAAAGCGGTACGGCCCCGCCCTTGGCCCAAGCCCTGAAGGGCCAAGGATTGAACGGGCCAAGCCCCGCGCCTTGCGCAATCCTGACCGGCCCGGAAGGCGGCTTCGCCGATTACGAACTTGACGATCTGCGCAAACTCCCCTTTGTATGCCCGGCCGGCCTGGGGCCGCGGGTGCTGCGCGCCGACACGGCGGCGCTGGGATCGCTGGCGGCGTTCCAGGCGCTGGTGGGGGATTGGTCCCGGGATCGTCCGCGCTAGGTTCTTCTTGTCGCTCCGTTTTCACGCAACGGGAACAGAATCGCAGTCATGTCGGCTCCTTCGCATTCCGGCGGCGCGCCGCTCACCAACAAGCGCCAGCTGATCGAATTCCTGGCTTCGGGCTGCAAGCCGCGCGCGGACTGGCGCATCGGCACCGAGCACGAGAAATTCGTCTTCCGCCGCAAGGATCTGCGGCGCCCGCCTTATGACGGCCCCGACGGCATCCTGGCGCTGCTGCAAGGGCTGAAACGCTTCGGCTGGGAAGGCGTGTTCGACGCCGACAAGCTGGTCGGGCTCTCCCAGAAAGACGCCGGCATCTCGCTCGAGCCCGGCGGCCAGTTCGAGCTGTCGGGCGCGCCCTTGAAGACCCTGCACGAAACCTGCGCCGAGCTGCACCAGCATCTGCGCCAGGTGCGCGAGGTCGCCGACGAGCTCGATCTCGGCCTGCTCGGCATGGGCTTCGATCCGCAATGGCGGCGCGAGGACGTGCCGTGGATGCCGAAGCGGCGTTACGCCATCATGCGCGACTACATGCCGAAGAAGGGCAAGCTCGGCCTCGACATGATGCTGCGCACCTGCACCGTGCAGGTGAATCTCGATTTCGCTTCCGAGGCCGACATGGTGGCGAAGTTCCGCGTCGGGCTGGCGTTGCAGCCGATCGCGGTCGCGCTCTTCGCCATGTCGCCCTTCACCGAGGGCAAGCCCAACGGCTTCCTGAGCTACCGCAGCCAGATCTGGACCGACACCGATCCCGACCGTTGCGGCATCCTGCCCTTCGTGTTCGATCCCGGCATGGGCTTCGAGCGTTACGTCGACTACGCGCTCGACATGCCGATGTATTTCGTCTACCGCGACGGCGCTTACATCGACGTCGCCGGGCAAAGCTTCCGCGACTTCATGAAGGGCCGGCTGCCGGGAATGCCGGGCGCCATTCCGGTGATGAGCGACTGGACGGATCACCTGACCACGGCTTTTCCCGAAGTCCGCCTGAAGCAGTACCTGGAGATGCGCGGCGCCGATGGCGGCCCGTGGCGGCGGCTGTGCGCGCTGCCGGCTTTCTGGGTCGGATTGCTCTACGACCAGGGAGCGCTCGACCAGGCCTTGCAGCTAGTCTCCGATTGGACCCACGAGGATCACGCCGCGCTTCGGCGCGACGTGCCGAAGCAGGGCCTCAAGACCAAATTCCGCGGCCGGACCCTGAAGGACTGGGCGCTCGACGTGCTGGACATATCGGCATCGGGTCTGCACGCCCGCGCGCAACTCGACGAGACGCGCGACGACGAGAGCATCTTCCTCGACACCCTGTTCGAAATCGTCGCCAACGGCATCACCCCGGCCGAAAGGCTGCTGGAGGAATACCACGGCCGCTGGGGCGGCAAGATCGCGCCGCTCTACGAGGAACACGCCTACTGATCGAAGCGCGGACTCAGCTTTTGGCGGCGCGCTTGGGTTTCGATTGAAAGTCGAGCATCCGCCTGCGTTCGTTCTGTTTCTCCCGCAAATGCTCCGCCGCGACAAACAGGCCGGCAACCAGCCCGACGGTGTTAGCCACGATGACGAAGTTGTTCATGCCCAATCCGGTTCGGGCGTAACTGGTGAAGAGGCCGAAAATCGTGATCGCCGCCACCAGGGCCGTGTTGGAATAAGCGACCATGCGGAAGTCGGCGGCGTTCGTGATTTTGTCGCACACCCAAGCGGCCGAAAGGGCGGCAACCAGGCCTTGTATTCCGCTGGCGACCCCTTCCGAGCCGATTCGCGAGAACCAGCCGTTCGTGGACATGTCGAATATGGTGTTGCCGCTGAAAAACAGACCCGAGACGACAAACCGGTAGAGGAACGCGAAGATGTGGCCGACCACTTCCCCGGGAACCAAGAACAGGAAAGTCAGGATGATCGCGAGCCACGTAAGACGATACTGCATGAAATCCCCCTCGCCGGCGCCCAGGACGCATGCCTAGCACGGCTGCCGCGTCCCGTGAACCGCCGCTTTGCCCGCGTCAGCGGAGTTCGGTCGAGCCGTGATCTCCGGCGTCCAACCGGCGCCAGAGACAGCGCGCGAAAATCGAGTTATTGATCTGGCCGCCGATAAAACAACTTCGTGGGAGAAGCCCGATGCCGCTCGGAATGTATGACGCCTCTGTAACGGTCTTTACGCGGATGCTGACGAACCTGTCCGCCATGTTGGACAAGGCCGAAGCCCATGCCGAAGCCAAAAAGCTCGATCCCGCTGCCCTGCTGACGGCCAGGCTTTACCCCGACATGTACCCGCTGGCGAGACAGGTGCAAGAGGCGACCAAGCATGTCCATTGGGCCTGCGCGCTGTTGGCCGGGCAGGAAATGCCCACGCTTCAAAATACCGAGACCAGCTTCAAGGAATTGAAGCAGCGGATAGCGAAGGCGCTGGAATTCGCCCGCGGCTTCAAGCCCGAGCAGATCAACGGCTCGGAAGACAGGAAGCTGGTGATCAAATTCCCGTCGCGGACGGTGGAAACCAAGGGGCAGCCTTTTCTGCTCGCCATGTCGTTGCCCAATTTCTATTTTCACGTGACGACCGCCTACGCAATTCTCCGGCATAACGGCGTCGAAATCGGCAAGCGCGATTTCATCGGCCCGGCCTGAACGCGAACGGCCCCCGGCCGTTTCCGGCAGCGGCGTCTCTATAAGCCTGCGTCCCGGTGTTTACTGCGTCGCCGCCGCGTCGCCGCCGAGCGTGGCTTCGCTCCAGGCGGCGGGATCGGCCGAGGCTTTTTCCGGCGTGAGACCCGAGAGCGACATCCAGCGCGCGCGGAACCAGCTGCGCGCCGAAACCTCGAACCTGACGCGCCGCTTCTCGGGCGGGCCGGAGAGGCCGAAGGCCTGCCAGGGAATCGAGGTCTCGGCGACGATGCGCGGCTGGTCGGCGCCGAAATAGAGCGTGGTCGCGCCCGGCACCGGCGGGCAGGACGTGCCGTGATGCTCTGCCGGCGCGCCCGCGCACAGCATCGGCGCCATCGGCGGATAGTCGCGGGTCTTGCCCTTGGGCGGGATGAAATAGAGCGTGAAGCGCTTCGGCCCGGCTCCGGCGTCGAGGTCGAGCTCGATCCGGTAGGCCTCGCTCAAGGGAAAGGCCCCGTCATAGGCCAGCACCTCGACGTCGTAATAATCCTGGCCGATGGTGGCCAGATCGATCCCCTGGTCGCTCCAGGCGAGATAGGCCTCGCCGAAAGGCACGTCGCCCTTTTCCGTCCGCAAGGGCGGCAGCAGCGATGGCGCTTTGGGCCAGTCGGCCAGCGAGGCGTGATCCGGGTCGATCGCCGCCTTGGGCAACACGATCGCGGCGCGGTCCTGGCGCGGCATGGTCTTGCGCATCTTGATGGATGGCGGGCAAGGCGCGGTTGGCTTCGCCCAGCGCCGCGGTCAGTTCCTCGTAAGGCCGGTCCTCGATGTCGACCAGGCCGAAATTGTAATCCTCGCTGTCCTGCCGCCCGCCCACCGGATAGTCGTAATACTGGAACCAGTGCAGCCCCAGCACCTCGGGGATGGCGGCGAAATTCCTGGCGGCGGCCGATGCGCCGGATGCCCGCTCGGCTTGCGTGTCCACCGTCATGAGATGGCCGTTGTTGCGGTTGCCGGTGCGGTTCTGATGCGCGGCATAGAACCATTCCGAGATCAGCACCGGCTTCCCGCCGGTCAGTGCGCGCAAGCCGTCGAAGTAATAAGGCGCGACCCAGCCCTCGGGGCTGTCGACGTTGTAATTGGTGGAGATCGCGTCGACATAAGGCGCCTCGGCGCGGATCGCCGCCGGGTCGTAATAGATGGGGAGGCGGTCGCCGAAATAGAGCGCGCCGGGATCGGCCTGGTGGATGGCGTGCGCCGAGAGCGCGTAATAATGCTCGGCGACGATATGCGTCCACAGCGCGATGAATTTCGCGCCCTGGCCGCCGGGCCTGAGCTTGGCCGTCGCTTGGCTCGCCAGCAGACCGTTCCAGGAATGGGCCTCGGCCGGCGGCACGAAATCCTCGGCAAATCTCCGCCAATCCTCGTGGTAATATTCCTCGAGAGTCCTCACCAGACGCCGCTTGGTGTAATTATCCGCGGGCTTGCGGGAATAGAAGGTGAAAAGCGCGCCGTCCCACCACCCCACCTCGTTGTCGGAGAAATACCCGATGCGGTAGGGGTTGGCGCGGTAAGGCGCGGTCAATTCGCGCGCCTTGTCGTCCATGATCTTGCCCATGTCCGGCCGGAACGGGTCGAACCAGTGGAATTTGGCGTTGCGCCCCAATTCGAGATTGATGACTCCGGGCATTCTCAACTGCTGCGGCGGCAGCGACCAGGATCCTGCGGTGTTGAACCCCCATTGCGCCATCCGCGCCCGCGTCTCGCCGATCCACTGGTCGAGCGAGGCGTCGTAGCGGTGCCAGTCGTAACGCGGCCGGTCGAGCTTGGCGACAGAATAACCGCCATCGAGCACGTTGACGCCGGTCGAAAACAGCTTCGCGCCGCAGGGGTCGACCAGCCAGGCCTCGCCTTGGAGCTTTTCCACGCGCCAATGCGCGTTGGGCGCGTCGCCCAGGCCGCAGGCCAGTGCGGCAGATGCGGAACCGAGGAAGATTAAAAGACCGGCCGCAAACGCGCGGCGCATCACGCGTAGCACCTGACGTGCGAAGCGAACCTTAAACTCATGAACCGGTGCCGCCCACCGTGAGCCCGTCCATGCGCAAGGTCGGCTGACCGACGCCGACCGGCACGCCCTGGCCGTCCTTGCCGCAGGTGCCGATGCCGTCGTCGAGCTTCAGATCGTTGCCGATCATGGAAATCTTGGTGAGCGCGTCCGGCCCGTTGCCGATCAGCGAGGCGCCCTTGACCGCCTTCCCGACCTTGCCGTCCTCGATCAGATAGGCCTCGGAGGCCGAGAACACGAATTTGCCGCTGGTGATGTCGACCTGGCCGCCGCCGAAATTGACCGCGTAAAGCCCGCGCTTGACCGAGCGGATGATCTCTTGCGGGTCGTGCGATCCGGCCAGCATGTAGGTGTTGGTCATGCGCGGCATCGGCGCATGGGCGTAGCTCTGCCGCCGGCCGTTTCCCGTGGGCCGCATGCCCATCAGCCGCGCGTTGAGCCGGTCCTGCATGTAGCCTTTCAGGATCCCGTCCTCGATCAGCGTGGTATAGGAGCTGGGCGTGCCTTCGTCGTCGACGGTGAGCGAGCCGCGCCGGTCCTTGAGCGTGCCGTCATCGACCACGGTGACGCCGGGCGCGGCCACGCGTTGGCCGATCAGGCCGGTGAAAGCCGAGGTCTTCTTGCGGTTGAAATCGCCTTCGAGGCCGTGGCCCACCGCCTCGTGCAGCATGACCCCGGGCCAGCCCGGCCCCAGCACCACCGTCATCTCGCCCGCCGGCGCGGGCACCGAGCCGAGATTGACCAGCGCCTGGCGCAACGCCTCGTCGACCTGTTTCTTCCACTGCGCCGGATCGAGATAGCGCTCATAGGCGATGCGCCCGCCCGCGCCCGAGCCGCCATGTTCCATGCGCCCGTTCTCCTCGACCACGACTCCGACATTGAGCCGGACCAGCGGCCTGATGTCGGCGGTGCGGGCGCCGTCGGAACGGATGATCTCGACCGCGCGCCATTCGCCCGAAAGCGAGGCCATCACCTGCCGGACGCGGGGGTCCCGGGATCGGGCATAGGCGTCGATCTCCATCAACAGCTTGGTCTTGGCCGGGAAATCGACCGCGGCCAGGGGATTGGCGTCGGTGTAGAGCGAGCGGTTGGTGCCCGGCGGGGACTCCGCCACCACGCCGCTGCGGCCGGTTTGCACCGCCCGCACCGTCGCCGCGGCGCGCTTGATCGCCGCCTCGGACAGCTCCGAAGCATGGGCATAACCCGCCGATTCGCCGCTGAGCGCGCGCAGGCCGAAGCCCTGCGACTGGTCGAAGGCCGCGCTCTTGATCCGCCCGTCGTCCAGCGCCAGCGCCTCCGACTGGCTCCATTCCAGGAACAGCTCGCCGTCATCCATGCCGGCGAGGGCCTCGGCCACGATCTTCTCCACCCGCGCGCGGTCCATGCCGGTTAGGGTGAAGAACAGTTCATCGGTGCGGGCCAGATCAGCCATGAAACTCCTGTGGATAAATCCTTCTTGCCAGAAAGAGAGATGGGGTGCCAGGGCCTCCTCCGCCAGCGCCGGAACGGCGCCCCCGCCGCCCCCTCCGGCGGCCTTGGTTTATGCGGCATAAAGTCGCAATGTTGCGATTGGCTTCGCCGTCTGGCGGACGGTATCTAAGGTGCCGTAAGCTATCGAATCCGGCATGGGGGCCGGCAAGGGGATACGAGGTGAAAGGCATGACAGGTTTTCCGGGCGAGGGCACAGCGCGCTTCTGGCGCTGGGCGCGCCGCGCCGCGGTTTCACTGTGGGCGCCGCTGCTGCTGGTTTCCGCCCGCGCTTTCGCCGAGGAGCCGCGCGACTGGCAGCTCGGCTGGCAGGCTCCCGCCTCGCCGGTGAGCGAGCGCATCTATGCGCTCCACGACGAGCTCCTGGTCATCATCACGCTGATCACGGTCTTCGTGCTCGGGCTGCTGCTCTACGTGATGGTCCGCTTCAACGCCAAGAACCACCCGGTGCCCTCGAAGGCCACGCACAACACCCTGATCGAGGTGATCTGGACGGTGGCGCCGGTGCTGATCCTGGTGGCGATCGCCATCCCGTCCTTCAAGCTGCTCTATTACATGGACAAGAATCCGCACGCGACCATGACGCTCAAGGTCACCGGGCATCAGTGGTACTGGAGCTACGAATATCCCGACCAGGGCGGCATCGCCTTCAACAGCAACATGCTCGACGACGACACGGTCAAGAAGGAAGGCAAACCTCGTCTTTTGTCGGTCGACAATCCGGTGGTGGTTCCGGTCGGCACCGTCATCCGCGTCCTGGTGACCGGCACCGACGTGATCCACAGCTGGTTCGTGCCCTCGATCGGCGTGCAGGAATATGCGATCGAAGGCCGCGTCAACGAGGCGTGGATGCAGCTCGACAAGCCCGGCACCTATTACGGCCAGTGCAACCAGATCTGCGGCATCAACCATCCCTTCATGCCGATCGAAATCCACGCCGTCTCCGCGGACGACTTCGCCAAGTGGGTGGAGGGCGCCAAGAAGCAGTTCGGCCAGAACGACGGCGGGCGGGACGGCGCCCGGGAATTCGCCGCCGGCGCGGCGCAATAGGCAATTTACGAGGAACGAGACATGGCTACCGGTAAGAGCGCGGCCCATCACGGACACGACGACGCCCAGGGCGGTCACTACCCCGGCTTCGTTTCGCGCTGGCTGTTTTCGACCAATCACAAGGACATCGGCACGCTCTATCTCACTTTCGCCGTCACCGCCGGGCTTATCGGCGGCGCATTTTCCGTCATCATGCGCCTCAATCTGATGGTGCCGGGCGACCCGCTGTTCCACAACGACCACCAGCTCTACAACGTCATCATCACCGCGCACGGCCTCATCATGGTGTTCTTCCTGGTGATGCCGGCGCTGATCGGCGGCTTCGGCAACTGGTTCGTGCCGCTGATGATCGGCTCGCCCGACATGGCCTTCCCGCGCATGAACAACATCAGCTTCTGGCTGCTGGTGCCCTCCTTCCTGCTGCTGGCCGGCTCGACCCTGGTCGGCGATCCCGCCGGCGCGGGCGTCGGCTGGACGGTCTATCCGCCCTTGTCGTCCAAGCTCGGCCATCCCGGGCCGGCGGTCGACATGGCGATCTTCTCGCTGCATCTGGCCGGCGCCTCGTCGATCATGGGCGCGATCAATTTCATCACCACCATCTTCAACATGCGCGCGCCCGGCATGACGCTGCACAAGATGCCGCTGTTCGTCTGGTCCATCCTGGTGACGGCGTTCCTGCTGCTGCTGTCGCTGCCGGTGCTGGCGGGCGCCATCACCATGCTGCTGACCGACCGCAATTTCGGAACCACATTCTTCGATCCCGCCGGCGGCGGCGATCCGCTGCTGTTCCTGCACCTGTTCTGGTTCTTCGGCCACCCCGAGGTCTACATCATGATTCTGCCGGCTTTCGGCGTCATCAGCCAGGTGATCTCGACCTTCTCCAAGAAGCCGATCTTCGGCTATCTCGGCATGGCCTATGCGATGGTGTCGATCGGCGTCATCGGCTTCGTGGTGTGGGCGCACCACATGTTCACCACCGGCATCAGCGTCGACACCCAGGCCTATTTCACCGCCGCGACCATGGTCATCGCCGTGCCCACCGGCATCAAGATCTTCTCCTGGATCGCGACCATGTGGGAAGGCGCGATCGAG
Organism: uncultured Alphaproteobacteria bacterium; assembly: GCA_963810055.1. Classification (GTDB taxonomy): domain Bacteria; phylum Pseudomonadota; class Alphaproteobacteria; order ATCC43930; family CGMCC-115725; genus REEB95. The sequence goes on from CAWEME010000005.1 coordinate 27,914, forward strand.
TTCAAGACGCCGATGCTGTGGGCGATCGGGTTCCTGTTCCTGTTCACGGTGGGCGGCGTCACCGGCGTGGTGCTGGCCAATGCCGGCGTCGACCGGCCGTTGCACAACACCTATTACGTGGTGGCGCATTTCCACTACGTCTTGAGCCTGGGCGCGGTGTTCGGCCTGTTCGCCGGATTCTATTACTGGATCGGCAAGATGAGCGGCCGGCAATACAACGAGACCTTCGGCAAGATCCATTTCTGGACCACCTTCATCGGCGTCAACCTGACGTTCTTCCCGATGCACTTTCTCGGTTTGGCCGGCATGCCGCGGCGCATCAGCGATTACCCGGACGCGTTCGCGGGCTGGAACATGGTGTCCTCGATCGGCTCCTTCATCTCCTTCGCCTCAACGCTGTTCTTCGTCTTCATCATCTTCCACACGCTGTTCGCGGGCCGCAAGGTGGGCGCGAATTACTGGGGCGAGGGAGCGACGACGCTGGAATGGACGGTGTCTTCGCCGCCGCCCTTCCACTCCTACGAAGAGCTGCCGCACATCGCCTCCGGCCCGGGCCACTGAGCCGGGAGACGATTGTCCGTGAGCCAGATCACCTCCGCCGAACTCGCCCGCCGGGAAGCCGCCGCGTTCGGCACCTCCGCCGGCGATTACGTCGTGCTGCTGAAGCCGCGGGTGATGTCGCTGGTGGTGTTCACCGGCTTCGTCGGGCTTTACCTCGCGCCCGGCCGCCTCAATCCGCTGCTGGCGGCGGTGGCGGTGCTGTGCATCGCCGTGGCCGCGGGCGCGGCGGGCGCCATCAACATGTGGTATGAGCGCGACATCGATTTGCTGATGGAACGCACGCGCAACCGGCCGCTGCCGGCGGGGCGCATGGCGCCGGGCGAGGCGCTGGGCTTCGGCTGCGTGCTGTCCGGCGCCTCGGTGATGGTGATGGGGCTGGCGCTCAATTGGGTGGCGGCCGCGCTCTTGGCGCTGACGATCGGCTTCTATGTCTTCGTCTACACCATCGGCCTGAAGCGCCGCACGCCGCAGAACATCGTCATCGGCGGCGCCGCCGGCGCCTTCCCGCCGCTGATCGGCTGGGCGGCGGCCACCGGCGAAATCGGCTGGCCGGCCCTGGCGCTGTTCGCGCTCATCTTCTTCTGGACGCCGCCGCATTTCTGGGCGTTGGCGCTCTATCGCGCCGGAGATTACGCCCGCGCCGGCGTGCCGATGCTGCCGGTGGTCGCGGGTCCGCGCGAAACCAAGAAGCAGATGCTGCTTTACACCCTGGTGCTGTGGCCGGTGGCCTTGGCGCCGGCCTGGTTGCATGTGACGGGCTGGATTTACGGCATCGCGGCCGTGATTCTCTCGGCGCTGTTTTCGTTTCTGGCTTGCCGCGTCCTCGCCAGTTCGGACGCGCGTTATGCCCGGCAGATGTTCGGCTTCTCGATCCTCTATTTGTTCCTGCTGTTCCTGATCATGGCGCTCGACCGCACGTCCGGCCCGGCTTTGGGCCTGGTTTCGGGCCTTGCCCCAGCTTTCGGCGCATGATGGCAAGGACCGCCATGAACGAACGGGATAAGCGCATCCGCGCCAAGAACCGCGCGCTGCTGGCGGCGCTCTTGGGCGTGATGCTCATGTTCTATCTGATCGCGCTCGTCCGCATGGGGAACTGGTGATGCGGCCTTCGGGCAAGAAGCGGCTGACGCTGGGCGTGCTGCTGCTGGTGATGGGCTGCATGATCGCCCTGGTGGCGGCCTCGGTGCCGCTCTACCGCCTGTTCTGCGCCGCCACCGGCTATAACGGCACCACCCAGCGCGCCGAAACCGCGCCCGCTACCGAGGTCGAAAACCGCGTCATCACCGTGCGGTTCGATGCGACCACCTCGCCCGAGCTCGATTGGGATTTCCACCCCGAGGTGCTTTCGGTCCAGGTCCATCCCGGCGAGACCAAGACCGTGGCCTATCGCGCGGTCAACCGTTCGCGCGCGCCGCTCACCGGCAGCGCCACCTTCAATGTCTCCCCGTCCAAGGCCGGGATCTATTTCGACAAGCTGCAATGCTTCTGCTTCACCAAGCAGCGCCTCAAACCCGGCGAAGGCAAGGATTTGACCGTGACCTTCTTCGTCGATCCCGACATCGTCAAGGACGCCGAGGACCACGACGTCGACACCATCACCTTGAGCTACACCATGTTCCGCGCCGCGGACCAAAGCGTCGCCGGCCCCTCGGCTTCGGCCGAACCGGTTTCACCGAACCGTTTGCGTTAAGCGAGAGAGATCATGAGCACCGGCCCCGCCGCACACAAACACCCCTATCACCTGGTCGATCCCAGCCCGTGGCCGATCATCGGCGCCGCCGGCGCCGGCGTTCTGTTCGGCGGCGCGGTGTGGTGGATGCATGGCGGCCCGCCCTGGTTCATGATCGCCGGCGTGCTCGGCGTACTCGGCATCATGTTCGTGTGGTGGCGCGACGTCGTCATGGAAGGCGAATACGGCGGTTATCACACGCCGGTGGTGCAGATCGGATTGCGCTTCGGCATGGCGCTGTTCATCGCCTCCGAGGTGATGTTCTTCTCCGCCTTCTTCTGGGCGTTCTTCTCGTCGTCGCTTTATCCGGTCGGCGGCATCTGGCCGCCCAAGGGCATCCGCCCCTTCGATCCCTGGGAAGTGCCGTTCCTCAATACGCTCATCCTGCTGCTTTCGGGCACCACCGTGACCTGGGCGCATCACGCGCTCTTGAACAACGACCGCAAGAACCTGGTGCGCGGGCTGCTGGTCACCGTGCTGCTGGGCATGACCTTCACCTCGCTCCAGGTCTACGAGTACAGCCACGCCGCCTTCGGCTTCAAGGACGGGATCTATCCTTCGACCTTCTTCATGGCGACCGGATTCCACGGCGCGCATGTCATCATCGGCACCATCTTCCTCGCCGTCTGCCTGTATCGCTCGATAATCGGGCATTTCACCCCCGAGCACCATTTCGGCCTCGAGGCGGCGGCGTGGTATTGGCACTTCGTCGACGTGGTGTGGCTGTTCCTGTTCACCTGCATCTACTGGTGGGGATCGGGCGGCGCGCTCGCCGCCGGCGGTTGACCGCCGTGCGCGGCCGGGCGTGATGCGCGCCGGCGATTATCCTCCGGTTCCGTTTCTGCTGGCGGCGTTCGCCTGCCGTTGCCCGCGTTGCGGCCGGGGCAAGCTGTTCGACGGGCTGTTGAAGGTCGCTTCGCGCTGTTCCGTCTGCGGGCTCGATCTCGCGGCCGAGGATGCCGGCGACGGACCGGCCGTGTTCGTCGTGCTCATCCTCGGCGCCTTGGTTGTCCTCGGCGCCATCCTGCTCGAAATCCTGTTTTCCCCGCCGCTCTGGGTGCAGATCGCGCTGTGGACGCCGGTGACGCTGGCGGGTTCCATCTTGCTGCTCAGGCCGATGAAGGCGGGGCTGATCGCGCTGCAATACCGCCACCGCGCCCTGGGCCGGGACGCGAATCCGTGAAACGCCCGCTGTTCTGGCCCTCATTCTGGGCGGCGCTGGGTTTCCTGCTGTTGCTTGGCCTGGGGTTCTGGCAGGTCGAGCGGCTCGGCTGGAAGGAGGCGCTCATCGCCCAGCGCAACCAAGCGCTCGACGCCGCGCCGGTGGCGGCGCCGGAGAATCTGGAAGACGCGCGCGCGCTCGAATTCCATCCCATCCATGTCTCGGGCCGTTTCCTCAATAGCGACGAAATGCCGGTCGCGGCCATTTCCAAGCGCGGCGAAGCGGGCTTCCACGTCGTCACGCCCTTCCAGCTCGAAGACGGGGAAATCCTGCTGATCGACCGCGGCTTCGTGCCGGCGCGGTTGAAATCGCCCGAGACCCGCACGGCCGGGCTGATCGAAGGCAACACCACGGTGACCGGATTGCTGCGCGTGCCTTCACTCCCGGGACCTTTCGTGCCCGCCAACGATCCAGCGCACAACACCTGGTATTATGTCGACATCCCCGCCATGGCTAAGGCGCAGGGGATCGAGAATGCGCTGCCGTTCTATCTCGACGCCGATGCATCGCCGGTGCCGGGCGGATATCCCGTGGGCGCGCAGACCGAAACCGACCTGCCCAACAATCACCTGCAATACGCCATCACCTGGTTCGCCTTGGCGGCGGGGCTGGTCGGCGTCTATATCCTGTTCGTGATCCGCCGTTTCAGGGAACACCCGTGACCGCGACCAACGATCCCTATCGCGCTCTGGAATCCCGCTTCCGCCGCCTCGGTCTGTTGCAGGAGGCCTCGGGATTCCTGAGCTGGGACACCGACACCATGATGCCCGAAGGCGGCGCCGCCTCGCGCGCCGAACAGCAGGCCGCGCTTGACGTGGTCTGCCACGAGCTGCTGACCGGCCCGGATCTGCCCGATCTGTTCGCCGCCGCCGAAGCCGAAACCGGGCTCGATCCCTGGCAAAGCGCCAATCTCCGGGAAATGCGCCGCGAATGGCTGCATGCCACGGCGGTGCCGGCCGAGCTGGTCGAGGCGTCCTCGCGCGCCTGCTCGGCTTGCGAAATGGCCTGGCGCAAGGCGCGGCCGGCGAATGATTACGCGTCGGTGCGGCCCTTGCTGCAAACCGTGCTCGATTTGACGCGCCAGATCGGCCAGGCCAAGGCGGCCAAGCTCGGGGTTTCGCCCTATGAGGCGCTGTTGGATCAGTTCGAGCCCGGCGGCCGCGTCGCGGATATCGATCCGCTGTTCGCGCGGCTTTCCGGGATTCTCCCCGGCTTGATCGAGGACGCGCTCGCCGCGCAAGCCAAGCGCCCGGCGCCGCAACGCCCGTCCGGGCCTTTCCCGCTCGAGGCGCAACGTCGGGCCGGCCACGCGCTCATGGAAAAGCTGGGATTCGATTTCGCCCACGGCAGGCTCGATGTCAGCCAGCATCCCTTCTCCGGCGGCACGCCCGACGATGTGCGCATCACCACGCGCTACGACCAAGACCATTTCGGCGGGGCGTTGATGGCGGTGCTGCACGAGACCGGCCACGCGCTTTACACCAGCGGCCTGCCCGCCGCCTGGCGCTTCCAGCCGGTGGGCGCGGCGCGCGGCATGAGCCTCCATGAAAGCCAGTCGCTGCTGATGGAAATGCAGCTCTGCCGCTCGCGCGAGTTCCTGGCCATCGCCGCGCCCGTCCTGCGCCGGTGCTTCAACGGCTCGGGCCCGGAATGGGAGGCCGAAAATCTCTACCGTCTCGGCACGCGGGTGGAGCGCAGCTTGATCCGCGTCGACGCCGACGAGGTGACCTATCCCGCACATGTGATTTTGCGTTACCGGCTGGAGCGCGCCATGATCGCGGGCGATCTCGGCTTGAAGGATTTGCCGGAGGCGTGGAACGAGGGCATGAAAAAACTCCTGGGCGTGACGCCGCCCGACGACCGCCAGGGCTGTCTCCAGGACATCCATTGGTACGATGGCGGCTTTGGCTATTTCCCCACCTACACGCTGGGCGCCTTGACCGCGGCGCAGCTGTTCGATGCGGCCAAACGCGACGCCGCCGTGACCCAGGGCATCGGCCGGGGCGATTTCGCGCCGCTGCTCGCCTGGCTGCGCGCCCATGTGCACGGGCTCGGCTCGAGCCTGTCCACGGCCGAAATCATCACCCGGGCCACCGGCAAGAAGCTCGACACGGCCGTGTTCGAGCGCCACTTGCGTACGCGCTATCTCGCGGCCTAGTGTCGGCCCGCATCCCGCCCGTTTCCCGGATCACCATGCGCTATATCAGCACCCGCGACGGCCGGTCTCCGGCCGAGGCGCGACCCTTCGACGACATTCTGCTGGCCGGGCTCGCGCCCGATGGCGGACTCTATGTGCCTGAAACATGGCCGTTATTCGACGCGGGCAAACTTCGCGCCTTGAAGGGCAAAAGTTACGCCGAGGCCGCGTTTGCGGTGACGGCGCCGTTCCTCGGCGACGCGGTGACGCCAGCCGAATGGCGCGCCATCATCGACCGGGCCTATCGCGGTTTCGACGACGCGGATGTGGCGCCGCTGCGGCAACTCGCGCCCGATCTCTATCTGCTCGAGCTCTTTCACGGGCCGACGCTGGCCTTCAAGGATTACGCCTTGCAGCTGATCGGGCCGCTGTTCGACGCCGTGCTCAAACGCAAGCATCAGCGCGTCACCGTCATCGGCGCCACCTCGGGCGACACCGGCTCGGCGGCGATCGAGGCCTGCCGCGACCGGGAATCCATCGACATCTTCATGCTCTATCCCTTGGGGCGGGTTTCCGAGGTGCAGCGCCGTCAGATGACCACGGTGCAATCGCCCAACGTCCATGCCGTCGCCGTCGACGGCACCTTCGACGATTGCCAGGACCTGGTGAAGGCGATGTTCGCCGACTCGAAGTTCCGCGATGCTTTCCATCTCTCGGCGGTCAATTCGATCAACTGGGCGCGCATCATGGCGCAGATCGTCTATTACGTGACGGCCGGGGTGGCGCTGGGCGCGCCTTCGACGCCGGTCGCCTTCACGGTGCCGACCGGGAATTTCGGCAATGTCTATGCCGCGCATGTTGCGCGCGCCATGGGCCTGAAGCTGTCCCGCCTGATCGTCGCCACCAACCGCAACGACATCCTGGCGCGGTTCTTCAACCAAGGCGACATGACCTTGGGCCCGGTCGAGCCGACCATCTCGCCGAGCATGGACATCCAGGTCTCGAGCAATTTCGAGCGGCTCTATTTCGAGCTCGCCGGCCGCGACGGCCAGGCGGTTGCCTCCGCCTTTTCCGAATTCCGCAAGACCGGCACGCTGCCCATCGCCAAGCCGCAATGGGAAAAGGCGCGCAGCCTGTTTTCGGCCTATCGCGTCGACGAGGATCAGACCCGCGCCGCCATGAAGGCGACCTATAATGAGTACGGCCGGCTGATCGATCCGCACAGCGCCGTGGCGCTGGCCGCCGCCAAGCGGGCGCTCGGCGACCCGGCGACGAATCTCTCCGGCGGCCCGATGGTGGTGGTGGCGACCGCGCATCCGGCCAAATTCCCCGACGCGGTCGAAAGCGCCACCGGCATCAGGCCCGAGGCGCCGCCGCGCCTGGCCCGCATCATGAAACTGCCCGAGCGGCTGGAAAAACTTCCCAACCGTCTGGGAGCGGTGGAGGATTTCATCCGGTCGCGCGCGCGGCTCGGGGGCGGGCGATGAGCGTCCGGCTTTCCCAACTATCGAATGGCTTGCGCGTTTTGACCGACAGCATGGACAATGTGGAGACCGTTTCGGTCGGCATCTGGGTCGATGTCGGCACCCGCCACGAGCCGGCCTCCGTCAACGGGGTGGCGCATCTCTTGGAGCACATGGCCTTCAAGGGCACGGAACGGCGCTCGGCGCTGGAAATCGCCTCCGAGATCGAGGCGATGGGCGGGCATTTGAACGCCTATACCTCGCGCGAGCACACCGCCTATTACGCCAAGGTCTTGAAGCAGGATATCGGCCTCGCCGTCGATATCCTCGCCGACATCCTGCAGCACTCGGCGTTCGACGGCGCCGAGCTCGAACGCGAGCGCGCGGTGATTTTGCAGGAGATCGGCCAGGCGCAGGACACGCCCGACGACATCATCTTCGATCTCTTCCAGGAGCAAGCCTATCCCGACCAGCCGATGGGCCGGCCGGTGCTGGGCCGGGCCGAGATCGTCCGCGCCATCCAGCGCGAAACCGTGGCGGGCTATCTCAAGGACAATTACGCGGCGCCCGGCATGCTGCTGGTGGCGGCGGGGAATTGCGATCACGGCGATCTCTTGGCCTTGGCCGAACGGGAATTCGCCGGGTTGCCGCGCCAAAGCCGGGCGGCGAGCGCGCCGGCGCGTTACGCCGGGGGCGATCACCGCGAGCATCGGGACCTGGAACAGGCGCATATCGTCCTGGGCTTTCCCGGTTTCGCTTCGTCCGATCCCGATTATCCCGCCGCCTCGGTGGTGTCGGCGGCGCTGGGCGGCGGCATGTCCTCGCGTCTCTTCCAGGAGATCCGCGAGAAGCGCGGCCTGGTTTATTCGATCTACAGCTTCGTCCAGGGCTACAGCGACGGCGGCATTTTCGGCGTCTATGCCGGCACCGGCGAGCAGGAGGCGGCCGAGCTGTTGCCGGTCTTGTGCGAGGAGTTCGCCCAGCTCAAACATGGCTTCGGGCCGGAAGAGCTGGCCCGCGCCCGCGCCCAGCTCAAATCGGGATTGCTGATGTCGCTCGAAGCGACCTCGGCGCGCGTCGAGCAGCACGCCAATCACATGCTCACCTTCGGCCGGCCGTTCGATGCGGCCGAATTGATCCGGCGCATCGACGATGTCGACGACGCGGCGGTGGCGCGCGTGGCGGCGCAATTCGCCAGCGCCCGGCCCACCTTTGCCGCCCTCGGTCCGATCAACCAGGTCGAGGCCTATGAACGCCTCGCCGAACGCCTGGGCGGGTGAGGGGAGAGCGGCCATGCCTTTCGCATTCACCGGCTTGGCGAGGCTGTTGGGATCGGCGCCGCCGCCTTTCCGCGTGGTCGGGCCGAAGACCGTGCTGCGCACGCCCGAGCGCGGCGATTTCGCGGCCTGGGCCGCGTTGCGCGCCGAATCGAAGGACTTCCTGGTGCCGTTCGAGCCGAGCTGGCCGTCCGACGCGCTGACGCGCCGGGGCTATCGCCGGCGGCTCCGGCGCTACGCGCAGGATTGGCTCAGCGACCAGGGCTACAGCTTTCTGTTGTTCCGCTGCGAGGACAATGCCCTGTTGGGCGGCGTCAGCTTGAGCAATGTGCGCCGCGGCGTCGCCGAAACCGCCAGCCTCGGCTATTGGATCGGCCAGCGTTTCGCGCGCCAGGGCTACATGACCGAGGGCCTGCGCCTCACCCTCGGCTTCGCCTTCGACCGCCTGCGGCTCTATCGCGTCGAGGCGGCGTGCTTGCCGCACAATACCGCCAGCCGGCGGCTGCTGCTCAAAAGCGGTTTCAGCGAAGAGGGTTATGCCCGCAAATACCTGTCGATCAACGGCCAGTGGCAGGACCACGTGCTGTTCGGGTTGTTGCGCGAGGACTGGGTCAAAAGCGGCGCGGGGACGTCCGAGGCCCAACGATGAATTCAGGCTCGGCCGGATTCGCCCGACAGCGACAGGAGATCGACGCCGAGCTTGGCGAGCGCGAGCTGCCATTTCCCGGCCTGGTCCGCGCCGAACACGATGTCCTCGTCCGGGGCGACGCTGAGCCAGCCATTGGCCTGCAGCTCGGCGTCGAGCTGGCCGGGGCCCCAGCCGGCATAGCCCAGCGCCAAGAGGCTCTTCTTCGGTCCGCCCCCCTTGCCGATGGCGCGCAGTATCTCGAGCGTGGCGGTGAGCGCGACATTGCCGCCCACCACCAGCGTGCCGTCCTCGACGTAATCGGCGGAATGCAGCACGAAGCCGCGTCCGGCCTCGACCGGGCCGCCGAAATGGATTTGCTTGCCGCTTTCCGGGCCGGCGCTCTCGATGCCGAGCTGCCGCATCAGCGTCGGCCAGGTGACCTCGTCCAGAAGCTTGTTGACCACCAGCCCCATCGCGCCGTCGGCATTGTGCGCGCACAGGAAGACCACCGCGCGCGCGAAGCGCGGATCTTCCATCTGCGGCATGGCGACCAGGAGATGGCCGGCAAGCGAGGTCATGAAACGCTCCTTCTTCCCCAAGAGATTAGCGCTGCGCGCGCTGCTGGCAAGTGGGGAAAAGGAATAATGGCAGCGGTTCTGGGCATTTTCATGTTGGCGGCATCCTCTCCGGCCCAGGCGCAAGATGCGGCCTCGCCCTGGTCTTCGACCGATCAAGGCCGCGTGCGGCTGATTGCCGCCTCGCCGGAGGTGGGCAACGGCGGCAGCGTGACGCTTGGATTGCAATTCGAGCTTCAGCCGCATTGGAAGATCTATTGGCGCTCGCCGGGCGATGCGGGCTATCCGCCGCGCCTGGATTGGAGCGGCTCGAAGAATCTGGCATCCGCCGATATCGCCTGGCCGGCGCCGCAGCGCTTCTCGGTGCTGGGCCTGGAGACCATGGGCTATACCGACGCGGTGGTGTTGCCCATAACCGCGCATCTGGTCGAACGCGGCAAGGCGCTGTCGCTCGCGGCATCGCTCGACTATCTCACCTGCAGCGATATCTGCATTCCCTATGAGACCAAACTCAGGCTCGACCTGCCCGCCGGATCGCCGCGTTCCGGCGCCCATGGAGGCGCCCAGGGTTATGCCGCGCTGATCGCGCAATACCAGGCGCAAGTGCCGGGCGATGGCGTGGCGGCGGGGCTGAAGCTGCTCGGCGCGACGGTTGAAACCGGCGCGAATCCTGCGCTGCTGCTGCGCCTGGCCAGCGCCAAGCAATTGATCCGGCCTGATGCCTTCATCGAGGGCGCGGGCGAGGTGAGTTTCGCCGCGCCGCTGACCATGCCGGGGACCGCGACGGGCGAAACGGTTCTGCGCCTTCCCGCCGAAGGCCGGAGCGCGGATATCGCCGCCGTGGCGGGCCGGACGCTGACCGTCACCCTGGTCGACGGTTCGCGCGCGATGGAAGGGCGCGTAACGCCCAATCTCGCGCCCGATGCTTCGGCCCCGGGTTTCGACACCTGGCTCGCCATGCTGGCGCTGGCGCTGGCGGGCGGGCTGATCCTCAATTTCATGCCTTGCGTGCTGCCGGTGCTGGCGTTGAAGCTGTTGTCCGCGGTGGCGCACCATGAGCATGGCGCGCGCGGGGTGCGCGCCGGCTTTCTCGCCAGCGCCGCCGGCATTCTCGCAGCCTTTCTGGGATTGGCGCTGTTCGCCGTGGGCTTGCGCCTGGCCGGTCTCTATGCCGGCTGGGGGCTGCAGTTTCAGTCGCCGGTTTTCCTGGTCATTATGATCGCACTGCTGCTGCTCTTCGCCGCCAATCTGTGGGGCCTTTACCAGATCCCGTTGCCGGGATTCGTGGCGGCGCTGGGCGAGCGCAAGGAGGCCTTGCTCGGCAGTTTCGGCGCCGGGGTGCTGGCGACGCTGCTGGCGACGCCCTGCACCGCGCCGCTGCTCGGCACCGCTTTGGGCTTCGCGCTCGCTTCCGGGCCGGCCGAGATTCTGGCGGTTTTCGCGGTCATGGGGCTGGGCCTGGCCTTGCCCTATCTGGCGGTGGCGGCGATGCCCGGCCTGGCGCTCAAGCTGCCGCGGCCGGGCGTGTGGATGCTGGAATTGAAGCGCGTTCTGGCCGTCGCTTTGGTGCTGAGCGCCGCCTGGCTCGGCTGGGTGCTGGCCAACGAACTCGGCCCTCCGCCCGCCGTGACCTCGGCGGATTTCTGGCGGCCCTTCGACGCAGCATCGATTCCCGGCCTGGTGCGCGACGGCCGCGTCGTCTTCGTCGACGTCACCGCCGATTGGTGCCTCACCTGCAAGGTGAACGAGCGGCTGGTGCTCGATCAGGCCGCGGTGCAGCAGGCGCTGGCGGCGCAAAACCTGGTCGCCATGCGCGCCGATTGGACCAGGCCCGATCCCGCCATCGCGCGCTATCTGCGGGAATTCGGCCGCTACGGCATCCCGTTCAACGCGGTTTACGGGCCGGGCTTGCCCACCGGCCAGGCCCTGCCCGAAATCCTTACGGCGGATAGGGTCTTGGCCGCGCTTGGTCAAGCGGGTGGCGGCCAAGCGGGCGGGCCGGGCCGGTAAGTCCGGCGCTCCGCCCCCGGGAATCGACCCCATTGGAATCTGGCCGGGACGCGGTCTATCTTGGCGCCATCCGGGACATCAAAACCAAGGGGAAGCGAATGGCGATCAAGGTTGGCGACAAGATTCCCTCGGTCAAGCTCAAGCACATGACCGCGGACGGCATCAAGGACATCACCACCGACGAGATCTTCAAAGGCAAGAAGGTGGTGCTGTTCGCGCTGCCCGGCGCCTTCACGCCGACCTGCTCGGCCAAGCATCTGCCGGGCTTCATCGAGAAGAACGCGGCGGTCAAGGCCAAGGGCGTCGACACCGTCGCCTGTCTCTCGGTCAACGACGCCTTCGTCATGGGCGCCTGGGGCAAGGCCCAGAACGCCGGCGACAAGGTGCTGATGCTGGCCGACGGCAGCGGCGACTTCACCAAGGCGGTCGGGCTCGAGCTCGATCTGACCGCCAACGGCATGGGCGTGCGCTCCAAGCGCTATGCCATGGTGGTGGATAACGGCGTGGTCAAGACCTTGAACGTCGAGGCGCCGGGCGCCTTCGAGGTGTCGAGCGCCGACGCCGTCTTGAAGGCGCTCTAAGCGAGGCTTTCCCGCTAGAGGTTTTTCCCGCGCCCGTCCTCGATCGCGGCGCGCGCCAGCGCGTCGGCGCGCTCGTTTTCGGCGTGCCCGGCGTGGCCCCGGACCCAGCGCCAGGCGACACGGTGGCGGACGAGCGCCGCCTCGAGCCTTTGCCACAGATCCTGGTTCTTCACCGGCTTCTTGTCGGCCGTCCTCCAGTTGCGCGCCTTCCAGGATTTGAGCCACAGCGTGATGCCGTCATGCAAATAGCGGCTGTCGGTGTGGATCACGGCGCGCATGCCGCGCTGCAAATGCTCGAGCGCCGAGATCGCCGCCATCATCTCCATGCGGTTGTTGGTGGTTTCTTCCTCGAAGCCGGACAGTTCTTTCTCGTGGCCGTTCCAGCGCAGCACCGCGCCCCAGCCGCCGGGGCCGGGATTGCCGCTGCAGGCGCCGTCGGTGAAGATCTCGACCGTCCCGCCCTCGTCCTTAGAAGCCATAGGCTTTCGCGTCGGTGATGCCGCGGTGGAACCGCAGCTTCTGCAGATATTCGAGCGGATCCTTGGGTTTGACCAGCGCGCCGGCGGTGTGGTGGAGCCGGTCGTAAAGCCGCGTCAAAAGGAAACGCAGCGCGCCGCCGCGCGCCAGCACCGGCAGAGCGGCGATCTCCCCGGGCGCGAGCGCCCGGCCGGCGCGGTATTGCGCCAGCATCGCCCGCGCCTTGGTGACGTTGAAGCTGCCGTCCGATTCGAAACACCAGGCGTTCAGGCAGATCGCCAGATCGTAGGCGAAGAAATCGGTGCAGGCGAAATAGAAGTCGATGATCCCGGAAACGGTCTCGCCGCGGAAGAACACGTTGTCGGGGAAGAGGTCGGCGTGGATCACGCCTTGGGGCAGGCCCTTGGGCCACAGCCGCTTCAATTCCTCGATCTCGCCTTTGAGCTCGTCCGCCAACCCGGCCTTGACCGTGTCGGCGCGCGGCGCGCAGGAGCGGTAAAGCTCCTCCCAACCCGAAAGCGACAGGTTGTTGGGCCGGCTCTGCGCGAACGAGGCGCTGGCCTGGTGCAGCCGCGCCAGGGCTCCGCCCACCCCGGCGCAATGGAAGGGATGGATGCGCCGCGGCCATAGGCCGTCGAGGAAGCTCACGATCGCCGCCGGCTTGCCGCACAGCCGGCGCAAGGCCTTGCCGTCCTTGCCGTGAATCGGCGTCGGGCAGGCGATGCCCTGCGCCGCCAGATGTTCCATCAGCGCCAGGAAAAACGGCAAATCGGCGGGGTCCACCCGCTTTTCATAGATCGTTAAAATATAGGCGGCCGATTCGGTGCGCAGCAGGTAGTTCGAGTTCTCGACTCCCTCGGCGATGCCTTTGCACGACACCACCTCGCCGATGGCATATTCGGCGATGAAGGCCTTGAGTTCTTCGTCGGGGACGTCGGTGTAGACGGCCATGGTGGGAGCTTGTGCCGCCCTGCTGCGTCGAATAGAGTGCGGGCCGGTTTCTAGCCCGGGCTGCGGGGCACGTTAGTACAGGCAGAACCCCGAAGGAAAGAGTGATGATCGGATTGCAGTTCCCGGGCCTGGTATCCCGCCTCGTAGCTTGCATGGCCGTCCTCGCGCTGGCGGCGATGCTGGCCGGTTGCTCCGGCAGCTGCGGAAGAACTCACTTGCCCCGCCGCCGCGACCGCGCCCGATCTCGATGCCGTCGCGATTTTCGCGCCGGGCGCCGGCGCCGACACCGCCAACGTCCAGGCCGCCGGCAAGATCTTCGACGTCAGCCGCGCAATGCGAGAAAGAGAAGGGCGGCATCCTCATCAACGCCATCATTACCATCAACGCGGTGCGGGTGGCGCCGCAGGTGTCGCGCGCCGAATACGTCTATTTCGTCGCCGTGGTCGATAGCACGCGCAACATCCTGAACGAGCAGCGCTTCACCCTCGACGCCCAATTCACCAACCAGGATTTCCGCCAATACGTCGAGAAGATCAGCGTGCACCTGCCGCTCCAGCACGTCTCGGCCGGCGACGGTTATGCCATCATCGTCGGATTCCAGCTCACGCCCGAACAGCTCGAATTCAACCGCGCCCATAAGCGGCAATCATGAACGGCGAAGCCGGCGGCAATAAACCGGCCCGGCGCCGCCGATGAAGCGCGAGCCTTCCCGCGGCGCGCCGCGTTTCCCGGCCATGCGCGGGGCGCGGGCCGAACGCGCGCGCCACGCGCTGCGCGCCACCCGCACCGATCTCTACCACGCGCTTCTGACCGCCGGCTGGGGCGTCTTCTTCGCGCTGCTGGCCGCCGCCTATGTGGTTTTCAACCTGGTCTTCGCGGTGCTGTACCGGCTCCAGGACGGCAGCATCTTCAACGCCAAGCCGGGCTCCTTCGCGGACGCATTCTTCTTCAGCGTCCAGACCATGGCGACCATCGGCTATGGCGACATGCATCCGGCCACGCTCTACGCCAATCTGCTGGTGACGGTCGAGGTCCTGCTCGGCCTGACCGGTTTCGCGCTTGCCACCGGGCTCATCTTCGCGCGCTTCTCGCGCCCGACCGCGCGCATCATGTTCAGCCGCTACGCCGCGGTCACCACCTATGACGGCCGGAGGATGCTGATGTTCCGCGCCGCCAACCAGCGCCGCAACCGGATTCTCGAGGCGCAAGCGAGCCTGATGCTGGTGCAGAACGAATGGACCAAGGAAGGCGCGGTGATGCGGCGATTCTACGACCTCAAGTTGACGCGCTCGCACAATCCGACCTTCGCCTTGACCTGGACGGTGATGCATCCCATCGACGGCGACAGCCCCTTGAAGGGCGTGACGGATGAATTGTTGAAGGAGCGGGAGGCGGAGATCGTCGCCTCGCTGTTGGGCATGGATGAAAGTTTTTCGCAGACGGTTCACGCCCGCCACGGCTATACCGCCGATCACATCCGCTGGGGCTGGCGCTTCGCCGACATCATCGGGCGGACGCCGGAAGGCCGGGTCACCGTCGATTACGACAAATTCCACGACATGGAAAAAGGGGGCGGTTGAGCCGCCCCCTTTCTCTCCGTCCAAACGCGATCGGCTTTACATCGCGGGCGTGATCTGGCCGCGGATCTCGCCGGGCTTGTTGGCGGCGGTGTGGATGTTGACGTAGGTCTTGCCCGTGCTCAGATCGTTGATCTGGGCGTCGGTCAGAACCGCCGAGCCGGTCATCGGATTGCTTGCCCACGGCGAGGGGCACTTCCACGCCGGCATTGGCGCCGGGCGCCGCCGGCCCGTGGATATGCGCCGCCACCGGGTCGCCGGTCAGGCCGCTATAGGTGACGGTCCAGGTCAGCGTCTTGGTCGCGGCGTCGAGTTTGAAATCGGCCGAACCCTTGCCGCCGCCCGGAACCGGCGGCACTTCCTGCGCGCCCGAGAGCGTGGCATGGAACGACTTGGCCATGCTCGGCATGGCGGGCGTGGCTGCCGCCGCCATACTGCGCCTGGGCGCCAAGAAAAGCCGAAGGCGAGCAGAATGCCCGCGGCCAAACGAAGCGAATTCTTGATCATAGATCCTCCCTTGAAAACGCGGCGCTCGCGACCGCCCTGTTCCCTTACCACGGCCCGGAGACGGTAATGGGGACACAGGATCGTGAGCGCCGGTTTTCCGCTGGTTGCCGGTTATGGTCCGTTTACATCCCGTACGGCGCGAGCTGGCCGCGGATCTCGCCGCCCTTGTTCTTCGCCGTGTGGATGTTGATGTAGAGATTACCCGCCATCAGAGCGGCGATCTGCGGATCGGTGAGCACCGCCGAGCCGGTCATCGGATTGCTGCCCACTTTGAAGCCGATCAGTACGCCGGCATTGGCGCCGGGCGCCGCGGGGCCATGGATATGGGCGGCCACCGGCGGACCCGACAGGTTGCTGAAAGTCAGGTTCCAGGTGATGATATGGGTCGCGGTGTCGAGCTTGACGTCCGCCTGCCCGGCGCCCTTGCCCGGTACCGGCGGAAACTCTTGCGCGCCCGACAATGTCGCGTGGAACGACTTGACGCCGCCGGGCTGGACGCAGCCCGCGAGCGCCAGGCCGCCGGCCAGCAGGACGCAGGCGAAGAATGTTTGATAACGCATCGAAAACCCCTCCCTCTTGAGAAAGCGGCAAAATGCCGCAAAAACCCTTTAGCATAGCCTTCGCGGCGAGGCCAGCACACATGATTGTTACCGCGTGCCGGGAGCGGCCCGCAAAGCGGCAAGAGCTTAGCCTCCGCCCGCAAGGGCGGAAGAGCTTAGATTGACAAGGGGCGGGGCGCCGATTTTATTGCAGGGCATGAGCGCGCGATTGACCGCCAAGGTCCGGGCCGGGGTCTGGGCCTGGGTCCTGGCCGCTGACGATCCTGGCCGCCGTAGCAGACGCGGCCGAGGAGAAGCGTCTCAATATCTACAACTGGTCCGACTACATCGCCGACAACACGGTGCCGGATTTCGAGAGGGCCACCGGCATCCAGGTCAATTACGACGTCTACGACAGCAACGAGACGCTGGAGGCGAAACTGCTGGCCGGGAATTCCGGCTACGATCTGGTGGTGCCTTCGGCCATGCCTTATCTCGCGCGCCAGATCGAGGCCGGCATCTATCTCAAGCTCGACAAGTCGCGGCTCAAGAACTACGCCAACCTCGATCCGCAGATTTCTGGCGGCGGCGGCCCATGCCGATCCGGGTAATCAATATGGCGTGCCTTACATGTGGGGCACCGACGGGCTCGGCTACAACCCGGCCCGGCCGCGACGACCTTGCCGATGGTGATCTTCTCCAGCGTGCGCATGGGCGTCAGCCCGCAGATCAACGCGCTGGCGACGCTGATCCTGCTGCTGGTGGCGGTGGTGGTGATCGCGGCGAGCCGGCTGATGAAGCCCAAAGCCTAAGAGTCGTAGCTGACGACCGAACTGAAGGGCACGTCGAGCCGCTTGCGGCCGTTGAGGAAGCTCAGCTCGATGATGCAGGCCGAGGCCACGACGTCGCCGCCCACCTGGCGGCAGAGCTTGATGGCGGCCGCCAGCGTGCCCCCCGTGGCGAGCAGATCGTCCAGCACCACGACGCGGCTGCCCGGCTTGATCGCGTCGGCCTGGATCTCGATGGTGTCGTTGCCGTATTCGAGCTCATAGGTGAAGCGGATGGTGGCGCCGGGCAGCTTGCCCTTCTTGCGCACCATGACGAAGCCGCAGCCGAGTTCGAGCGCGAGCGGCGCCGCCACCAGGAAACCGCGGAATTCGATGCCGACCAGCAAATCCGGCTTGTGCGGTTTGAGGGAGGCTTCGAGCCGGCGCACGGTTTCCTGCCAGGCCCCGGCATGCGCCAGCAGCGTCGAGATGTCGTAGAACAGGATGCCCGGCTTCGGGAAATCCGGCACGCCGCGAATGTGTTTCTTGAGATCCATGGCACCCAACGCCCTCCCGCGATCCAATTCCGGCAGTTTAGCCGGAATTCCACGCCCCATGACAAGTCGAGAGAAAGCCTAGTTGGTTTGCAGCGCCGCCGGGCCGTCCGGGGCCGGCAGGCCGTTGTCGCGCATGCAGGCGCGCCGGTAATTCTCGCGCCTGGCGTTGCCTTCGAGCGTGTAGTCGGGGAATTTCTTGAACGCGGCGCGCATGCAGACATCGGCCATGTGCCATTTCTGCGCGCTTTCCTGCTCCTGCGAGCCGCCGGCATATGCGGCCGGCGGCGCCAAGGCCCACAACGCGGCGCAGAGCGCGAAAACAGGATGGCGGGAATTTCGGCGCCGCCCCAGCCGCGCCGGCGATGCCCTTCGGCAGATAGGCCAGGAGATAAAGCAGGATGGGCGCCGCAATCAGCAGGATCGACTTGCCTTGCTCGCGCCGCAGCAGGATCTGCGCCTGGGCCGCCGCCTCGGCCAGGCAGGTCTGGGCCGCGGGGCCGACGCGCTGGGCGCAGGAATCCTCGACATACTCCTCGACCGACGTGACCCGTCCGTCGATGCGCAAGCCGTCGCCGAACTGCGGATAGATCCGCCACGTCATGGCGATCACCCAAACCGTCGCCAGCAGGAGAAAATAGCGTGAAAGCCGCATGGCGGGATGCAACGCCAATAGGCATATCTTGTCAATGAAGCCTTGGGCGTTTTTTCATGAAATTCACGCAATCGCCGCGGCGCGCTTCACGCTCCAGATCATCGAACTCTTGAGCAGATAGTCTTTCTGTTGCTTGGGATCGGCGGCGATGCGCCGCAATTCCTCGAACCGCTCGGCGCGCAAGGCGGGATCGCGCTCCTCCAAGAGCTGCTTGTTGCGGATCGATTGCGCCTGCACGAATTCGACGTTGGCGCCGCGCCGCTGGCGGACGTAAAGATCGAGCACGCTCTCGGGCGACTCGCCGCGCCACACCGCGGCCAGCTTCGGCGCCAGGTTGAAGGCGGCGTGCAGCGCGCCGTTGAGGCCGAAGGCGCCCAGCGGGTTGTTGAGATGCGCCGCGTCGCCCACCAGCAGGAACCGGCCGCGGCGGAAGTCGCTCGCCACCCGCTGATGCACGCGATAGGTCGATTTATGGACGATGCCGTAGGGCCGGTCCCAAGGGAGGAAATTCTGCAAGCTGCGCTCGACGAAGCCGGCGTCGAGCACCTCTTCCTCGGGCAATTCGGCGTCGGTCGGGAACAGCACCCGCCACAATCCGGGCGGTCCCTCATGCGGCATCTTGAAGATCGCCGACCAATCGACCGGGTCGGAGACATAGGCGTTCATGGTGAAGCCCTCGGGCGCCAGGTCGCGGTCGATGCCGGCCACCAGGAAACGCTCGGGCCAGGTGAAGCCCTCGAAGGCGACGTTCATGCCGTGGCGCACCGCGCTCTTCCCGCCGTCGGCGCCGACCAGATGGCTGCCGCGCAGAGTTTCGATCCCGCCCGGGGTTTCGATCCGCGCCTTAACCCCGTCCGCATCCTGGGTCGCGTCGAGAAAGCGGTGGGCGAAACGCACCTTGCCGCCCAGCCCCTCGAAGCGCTTCAGCAGCAGCGGCGTCAGCTTGAATTGCTCGCAATGGAAACGGAAGGGGTAGGGGGTCACGTCGGCGATCAACGACAAATCCCACTCGACGATCACGCCTTCCTTGCGGCCGCGGATCTGCCAGCGCGGCACGCGATAGCCCAGGGACAGGAATTCCGGGCCGACGCCGATGGTGTCGAGCATCTCGATGGTCGGCGGATGGAAGCTGCCGGCGCGCAGATCGCGCGGCAGTTTCGGCTCGGCTTCGAGCACCACCACCTCCACGTCCTTGAGCACGAGCTGGGTCGCCACCGCCAGCCCGGCCGGTCCGCCGCCGACGACGATGACGGGATCGCGCGCCGCCATTCCGTTTGTTCCTCCCTTTCGGAGGAAAAGAATAGACTGCGCTTCCCGCTGTCAACGCGATTTAGCGCGAAACATGACGCGGCATTGCGCCGCGCCGCGGCGGTCACATCGGCGGCTTGACGCCGTGATATTCGACCGTGACCTGGGACGAGGCCAGGCTGCCGTCGTCCTTCTTGAGCGCGATCACGAACACGGCCTTGCCAGGCTGCAACATGCCGGGGTTGCCGGGCGCGTAGGTGACGATCGGTATATGGGGGCCGACGATCACCTCGGTGGGATTGCCCTTGTAGGTGAGGTTCAGGACACGGCCCGACGGGGCCTGGGCGATGCCGGTGACGATGGCGTTGGTCATCACGCTGTTGGGCGCCAGGTCCCAGGGCACTTGCAATTCGGGCACCACGCCGCGCTGGGCGGGAAGGAAGATGTGCACTTCGACGGCATGCAACTTGCCGTCCTTGCCCCTGAGCGAGGTCGAGGCGACGAAATCGCCGGTTTTGATGTTGGAGAGCCGCCGGCGCACCACCGTGCGCACGATATAATTGGGCGCGAGCGCGATGGTGGCCGAGCCGCCGCCGCGCGTCTTCACCACCAGGGTCTGGCCGTTGAGGCTGTCGATCGTGCCGCGAATGCGCACCGGGGTCGGCGCCGGCGCCGGCTGTTGCACGCAGGCGGGCAGGACCAGGGCGGCCATCAACGCCGCGATCAAAAAGGCGTTCTTCCTAGGCATCGATATGTCCCCCTTGAAGACCGTTGTTTCAACGCGATCAGGCCGCATTGCGCCTTCTACCATGCCCCCGGGCGGGGGCGCACATCACAGCCGCTTGATCGGGCTTACGAGAACAGATTGGGGAAGATGGGCGGCGCCGAGGCGCGGCGCAGCCGGCCATAGGAGCGGATGCTGAACGGAATCGAGCCGATATAGAGCCCGCCCACGATCAACAGCGTAATCCAGGGCTCGGTGGTGAGGAAGGCCGCCATCGCGGCCAGCAGCAGCAGCATCGGCAGCACGAATTCGCGCCGGATGCGGAAGCTCTTGAAGGAGTAGGTGGGCACGCGGCTCACCATCAGCGCCGCCACCAGCGCGAGCACGACGCCGTTCAAAACCGGCGAGCGGAAGACATCGGCGTCGGTCTCGAAATAAACCATCATCGGCAGCATCACCAGCCCGGCGCCGGCCGGCGCCGGCACGCCGGTGAAGAAGTTGGTGACGTAAGAAGGCAGGTCCGAGCCGAGCTGGGTGTTGAAGCGGGCGAGGCGCAACGCGCAGCACACCGTGAACAACAGCGCCAGCGCCCAGCCGATGCCGTGCAGCCCGTCCATGGTCCAGACGTAAAGCAAGGTCGCGGGCGCCACGCCGAAGCTGACGAAATCCGACAACGAATCGAGCTCGGCGCCGAAGGTCGAGGTGCCTTTCAGCAGCCGGGCGATGCGCCCGTCGATGCCGTCGAGCACGCCGGCGATGATGACGGCGCCGACGGCGGGCTGGAAGCGGCCGAGCAGCGCCAGGCGGATCGCGGTCATGCCGGCGCACAGCGCCAGCAGCGTCAGGATGTTCGGGATCAGCCGGTTGACCGAGAATCCGGCGATCGGCTTGACGCGCAGGCGGCGCGGGCGTCTCAGC
Source organism: uncultured Alphaproteobacteria bacterium (assembly GCA_963810055.1). Classification (GTDB taxonomy): domain Bacteria; phylum Pseudomonadota; class Alphaproteobacteria; order ATCC43930; family CGMCC-115725; genus REEB95. The sequence goes on from CAWEME010000005.1 coordinate 49,014, forward strand.
GCCATGTCAGTGCACCACGCCCGGACGCGCGGCCTCGCGGGCGTTGAGATCGGCGATCACGGTCTCGCCGCCGATCATGCGCTGCCCTTTCACCGCGTAATGCGCCGCCGCCAGCGGCAAATAGAGATCGGCGCGGCTGCCGAAACGGATCAGGCCGAAGCGCTGGCCCGCCGCCACCTCTTGCCCTTCGATCAGGTTGCAGACGATCCGCCGCGCGATCAATCCGGCGATCTGCACCACGGCGATGTCGTTGTCCGCCGTCTTGAGGCGGATCGCCATGCGCTCGTTCTCGGCCGAGGCCTTGTCGAAGCTGGCGTTCAGGAATTTCCCTTTGCGGTAGGCGAGCTTCGTAACCTTGCCCGCGGCCGGGCAACGGTTGATGTGCACGTCCAGAAGCGAGAGGAAAATGCCGATGCGTCTCATTGGGGCAGGTCCCATTTCGAGCTCGGCGGGCGGCGGCGCTTCGTCGACGGTCACGACCGTGCCGTCGGCCGGCGCCAGCACCAGCCCGGCGCGTTGCGGGCTCACGCGCCACGGATCGCGGAAGAAGGCGGCGCACCAGAGGGTGAGCGCCACGCCGATCCAGCCCAAGGGTCCGGCGAGCCAGAACAGGATCGCCGTCGCCGCCGCGAAGGCGGCGATGAAACGCCAGCCATCCGGGTGGATGGGCGGAAAGACGTTGCGCCACATAGAGGTGAAAATCCTCCTCCGAGGCCGGGAAATTAGCCGAAAAGACGCCTCCCGCCCACCCCTAAGAGGCCGGGCCCGGCCGCTTCGCCTCCCGGGGCCGGCGGTTTACCGGCCTTCTCGTCTCCAGGCCAAAATCAGAAGCCCGAGCGCAAAAGCCAGCGCCAACGATCCCGGCAAAAGCGGCGTCTCGGCCACGCCAGTCACCACGTAATCGCCATTGGATCGCAAGCCCAACCAGTTCGAGCCGGATGCGGACCGGCCGGGGCCGACGCTGCGGATTTGGGGCATGCCGGTCTCGCCGAGCCAGAACACGCCGCCGCCCGAGGCCGCGACGTCGTCCTTCACCTTCGCGTCGGTGACGCGCACGTCGGACATCTCGATCGGATTGAGCGCTCCGGCCGCGGCCAGCGCGGTGCGCTTGCCGTCCGAGACGCGGTAAAGCCCGCTCTCCGCGACCGGCAGGCTCGCGGCGCTGCGCCCGCCGGTTTGCGGCGCCAGTTGAATCGTCTGGCTCTTGCCGTCGGGGCCGGTGACCTCGACCGGGCTGTCGTCGGGTTCGAGCGATTGGCGGGTGATGTCGAGGCGGCTGCCCGTGACAACGGCGCGCAGATCGTTTTCCTCGAGATCGGGCTCCTTCATCAGCCAGTAGACGATGCGGCGCAACAGCTCGGCCTGCGGCCCGCCGCCCTCGTAGCCGCGCGTCCACAGCCACATCTCGTCGGACAGCAATTGCGCCACGCGCCCCTTGCCGACGCGGTCGAGCACCAGAAGCGGATGCCCGTCATAACCGGTCATGATGGTGGAGCCCCGATGCGGCACGGCGTCGACGTCGCGGAACCAGCGGCCCCATTTGGGCGGGGCCTTGGGGTCGTCGGGCAATCCCGGCAGATCCTCGGTCACCGGATGGCGCCGTCCCAGCGCGTCGACCTGCGGCACGAAGCCCGCTTCGAACACGTCGCCGGTGGGTTCGGCCGGCAGGACCGCGCCCAGCGGCGTGCGGTAGAGGCTCAAGGGCGTGCCGAAAGCCGGTCCCGAATCCTCCAACAGCGCGCCGCCGTTGCGCACGTAGTTGGCGATGTTCTCGAGATAGGCCATGGGCAACACGCTGCGCTGGCGGTAGCGGTCGAAGATGATGAGGTCGAATTGGTCGATCTTGAGGTCGAACAGGTCGCGGATCGGGAAGGCGATCAGCGAGAGTTCACGTATGGGGGTGCCGTCCTGCTTTTCAGGAGGCCGCAGGATGGTGAAATGGATGAGATCGACCGAGGGGTCGGATTTGAGGATGTTGCGCCAGGTGCGTTCGCCCGCATGCGGCTCGCCCGAGACCAGCAGCACCTTGAGCCGGTCGCGCACGCCGTTGATGACGAAGGCGGCGTGCTTGTTGTCGGGCGTCAATGAATGCGGGCCGGGCTCGACCGAAACCTCCACCACGTTCGGCCCGCCATGGTCGATGGTCACCGGAATCGAGACCTCCGCGCCCACGGTCACGCCGCGGATCACCGGCGGCCCGCCATCCTTGCGGATGGTGAGCTGGGTCTCGCCGCCGGGCTTTCCTGAATCGGGCAAATCCTCGACCTTGAGCTTGAGCTGGACCTCCTTGCCGACCAGGCCGAATTTGGGCGCATCCAGGATGGCGAGGCGGCGGTCGGCCTCGCCCGGCTTGCCGGTCAGCAGGACGTGGAGCGGCGCCGCGAAATCGAGCCGCCCGGGCAGCGGCATGTCGTGAATCTCGCCGTCGCTGATCATCACCGCTCCGGCGATGCGCTGGCGCGGCACGTCGGCGAGGCCGCGGGCGAGCGCGGTGTAAAGCTGCGTGCCCTGGTCGGATGCCGTGATGTCGCCGCTGGGCGCCCCGGCATGGATCACGCGCAGCTCGAGACCGGGAATGTTCGCGATCTGGCCGGTCACGTCCTGCAACGCGTCGGCGGCTATTTTCTGGCGCTCGCCGATGCGCATGCTCGGCGATTCGTCCACCACCACTGCGGCGACGTCGCGCTGGGCCTCACGCTTCTGCTCGACCAACGACGGGCCGGCGGCGATCAGCGCCAGACATGCGCAGGCGAGCAGCCGCCAGACCGTGCCGCGCGCGCGCCGCCAGATTCCCAAGCCGAGCAACGCAGCCGCCGCAACGGCGAAGGCGGCGATCGCCCACCACGGCAACAGGGGCGAAAATCCCAGGCTCCAGCCGCTCATTGCCCGAGCCTTTCCAGGATCGCCGGTACATGCACCTGGTCGGTCTTGTAATTGCCGGTGAGCGCGTACATCACCAGATTGACGCCGAAGCGATAGGCCATCTCGCGCTGCTCCTCGCCGCCCGGCACCACCGCATAGACCGGGCGGCTCTTGGCATCCACCGCCCAGGCCCCGGCCCATTCATTGCCGCCGACGATGACGCTGGCGACGCCGTCATTGACCTCGCCCTGGGTCGGCTCGATCCAAAGCCGGCCGCCGGCCCAGCGCCCGGGAAACTCCTCCATCAGATAGAACGACTTGGTGAGGACGTGATCCGGCGGCACCGGAATGAGCGGCGGCACCTCGATCCCGGCGGTGAGGCGCTTCAGTTGTTGCTCCGCCTGCGAAGCGGAGACGGGCGTGTTCGATCCGCCGTCGCGGGTGTCGAACAGGATGGTGCCGCCGGTGGCGAGGTAGCGTTGCAGCCGCGCTGCGGCCTTGGCCGAGGGCAACGCCTCGCCTTCGACCACCGGCCAATAGAGCAACGGGAAGAAGATCAGTTCGTCCTTCTCGACATCGACGCCCATCGGCTCGGCCGCCTCGACCGCAGTGCGCTGGTTGAGGATGAGCGACAGCCCGGCCAGGCCCTGGCGCGATTCCGCATCCACCTCGGGCAGGCCGGTCAGCACATAGGCGAGGTGGAATTCGCTCGCCGCCTTGATGGCGAAATCGTCGGGGCCCGCCGCGCGCGCGGGATGGACGGCCAGCACCAGCAGCAGCGGCAGCAGCGCCGCGCCGCGCCTCATCGCCGGCAGCAAGCCGCGCAGCGCCAGGCCCGCGGCCAGATCGGCCAGCAGCAGCACGAAGGCCAGCGCCAAAAGCGGCGGGCGCAAATCCAGTTCGGCCGAGAAGCGCGCATAGGTTTCACGGGAAACGCCCGGCAGCTCGGGCAACGGCGCGAAGTTCTTGACCGCGGGCGCGAGATTGAGCGCGCGGCGGGAATCGGCGTCGCCGTAGAAACCCGGCGGGTGGCGCGATGACGCCAGGGTCTTGGCGAACTCGCCTTGCGGCACGATCTCGGCCGAAGCGGGCGCCGCCTGCAACCGGCCGAAGCCGTCCAGCACCTCGACCGGCGGCAGCGGCTTGTCCGCCTCGCCGGAAACCCCCTGGCTTTGCGCCACCACGCGCCGCAGCATCTCCACCATCAGCCCGGAAATGGCGAGATTCGACCATTCCGGATCGGATGTCGTGTGAACCAGGACCAGCCATCCCTTGCCGCGTTTTTCCGCGGTGACCAGAGGCGTGCCGTCCTGCAACCGGGCCCAGGTCTTGGACGCCAGATCGAGCGTCGGTTCGGCCAGCACCTGGCGCGACACCGTGACGTCCGGCGGAATCTCAAGGCCGGCAAACGGGCTGTCGGGCGAAAACGGCGCCAGATGCAGCGGCTGTTCCCAGGACAGCGCGCCGCCGAGGGTGCGCCCGCCGCGCCGCAAAGTGACCGGCAGCAGGCCGTCATCCGGCTGCTCGGCCAGGAGCGGTCCGGCGAAGCGCAACACCGTGCCGCCCTGTTCCAGCCATTGCGTCACCTTGGTCTTGTCGGCATCGCCGAGCGCCGCGCCGTCGGGCCAGGCCAGCACGGCGATGCCGCCTTGCAGCAGCGATCCCACCTCGCCCTCGCGCACCTCGCTGAAGGGCGCCAGCGCCTTGTCCAGGTAATAGGCGCCGCTCAGCAGCGGTTGGGCCGCGGCGCCCGGCGCGAGGATGCCGACCGGCCGGCGCTTCCAGCGTTCGTCCAGCAGCAACACGGCGCCGGCGGAGGATTCGCCCTCGATGGCGATCGAGGTCGCGCGGTTCCTGAGCTCGGCCGGCATGTCGAGCCGCGCCGGCGCCGAAGTCTCGCCGGCGGCGATGGTCACGTCGCCGCGCGCCAGCAGCCTGCCGTCATCGCCCAAGGCGCGCACGGAAAGGGTTTCGGGCAAGGCGGGATCGGCGCGCGTCACCTTCGCGGTCAAATCCTGGTCGTCGGGGGAGGATGGCGCGAGCAAGCGCGGCAGATCGTTGCCGCTTTCGCTCTTGACGCGCAGCTTCCCGAATTTCTCCAATCCTGCGGCGAAATCCTTGGCGTCGCCATTGTCGATGCCGTCGGAAAGCCAGACGATTTCCGCCACCCCGGCGGGATTGAGGCGGTTGAGCCGCGCCAGCGCCGCAACGCGGTCCTCGGGCCAGGGCCGGGGTTGCAGCGCTTCCGCCGCGGCATGGGCGTCTGCCGGGCGCAGCAGCGACAGATCGGGCGCGGCGCCCGAGCCCGGCGGCGGCGCGGTTTCCAGCAGCACCACGTCGCTGCCGGCGCGCCGGGCCCGGCCGATCAGGTCGTCGAGCGCGGCGCGCATCTCGTCCCAATGCCGCGCTGAACTCCAACCGTTATCGATCGCGATCACCAGTGTGCCGCCGCCGGCGAGCGGCACGCGCGGATTCAGCAGCGGCTGGCTGAGCGCCAGGATCACGCACGCCGCCAGCGCCAGACGCAGCAGCAGCAGCCAAAGCGGCGTCTTGGCCGGGGTTTCCTGCGCCGGATCGAGGCCTTGCAACAGGCGCAGCGCCGGGAAGCGCACGCGCCGGGGCGCGGGCGGCGTGACCCGCAACAGCCACCACAATACCGGCAACGCCGCCAAGCCCAGGAGCAGCCAGGGCGCGGCGAAGGCGAGAGGGCCGAGGCTCAGCATCGCCTAGTCCCCGGCCAAGGCGCGGTAAAGCCCGAGCAGCGCGTATTGCGGCGATTGATCGGTGCGGTGAACGCCGAAGCTCCAGCCGGCCAGCCGGGCGAGCTGCCCCAGGCCGGCGCGGTGCCGCGCCAGTTTCTCGATATAGGCCGCGCGGATGGTTTCGACCCGGCCGATCAGCAGCGGGCTTTCCTTCTCCAGCCCTTCGAAGCGCACGCGCCCGGCGAAGGGCAGGCTCTCCTCCGCCGGATCGAGGATTTGCAGCACATGGCCTTTCAGCCCGGCATCGGCGAAGCGCAGCACGCGCTCATGGATGGCGTCGAGCGGCCCGAAGAAATCGCCCATCAGCACCATGTGGCCGTGGCGCGGCAAGGGCTCGAAGCCGGGCAGGTCGTTGCCGGTCTTGCCGCCGCCGCGCTCGAGCAGCAGCGCCAGGCGGTCGAGCATGGTGCGGCCGTGGCCGGGTGCCAGGCCCGAGCCCAGCAGGGTCACGCGCTCGCCGCCGCGCACCAGCAGCGCCGCCAGCGCCAGGATCAGCAGATCGGCGCGCGCGCGTTTGGTGGGCCATTCGGGCTTCGAGGCGTAATCCATCGAGGCGGAGGAATCGCGCCACAGGAAAACGCTTTGCGCCGCCTCCCATTCGGCCTCGCGCACATAGAGCCGGTCCGACTTGGCGCTTTCGCGCCAATCGACGCGGTTGGCCGGCTCGCCCGGCTCGTAAGGGCGGAATTGCCAGAAGGTTTCGCCCTGGCCGGTGCGCCGCCTGCCGTGGGTGCCTTGCGCCACGGCCGCGGCGACGCGCTCGGCGGCGATCAACAGCGGCGGCAGCGCCGACGCAACCGCCTCGGCCCAGGGGCGAAGCGTGGCGGCGCTCTTGGTCACAACAGCGGCGCCACGAGCCGGTCGATCACCTGCGCCATGCCGATGCCGTCGGCGCGCGCGGCGAAGGTCAGCGCCATGCGGTGGCGCAGCACCGGATGGGCGAGCGCCACCACGTCGTCGACCGACGGTGCCAGGCGTCCATCCAGAAGCGCGCGGGCGCGCGAGGCCAGCATCAAGGCCTGGCTGGCGCGCGGTCCCGGGCCCCAGGCGATGGGCTGGCTCGCTTCGTCGGGCGATTCGCCGGGACGCCCGGAGCGCACCAGCTTCAAGATCGCCTCGACCACGCTTTCGCCCACCGGCACGCGCCGCACCAAACGTTGTGCTGCCAGCAATTCGGATCCGGTCAGCACCGGCGCGGCGCTGTCCTCGGCGACGCCGGTGGTCGCCAGCAACATCTGGCGCTCGGCGTCGAGATCGGGATAGCCGACGTCGATCTGCAACAGGAAACGGTCGAGCTGCGCCTCGGGCAGGGGATATGTCCCTTCCTGCTCCAACGGGTTCTGCGTCGCCAGCACGTGGAAGGGCTTGGGCAGGGGATGATATTGGCCGGCGACCGAGACGCGGCCTTCCTGCATCGCCTGGAGCAGCGCCGATTGGGTGCGCGGGCTGGCGCGGTTGATCTCGTCCGCCATCAACAGCTGGCAGAACACCGGACCGGGAATGAACCGGAAGCCGCGCCTTCCGGTTTCGCTTTCCTCCAACACTTCCGAACCGAGGATGTCCGCCGGCATGAGATCGGGCGTGCATTGGATGCGCTTGTCGTCGAGCCCGAGCACGGTGCCGAGGGTCTCGACCAGCCGCGTCTTGGCCAAACCCGGGACTCCAATCAGGAGGGCATGCCCTCCCGCGAGCAAGGTTATCAGGGCTTGATCCACGACCTCGCTCTGGCCGAAGATGACTCGGCCGATGCGCTGGCGCACCGCCTTGAGGCGCGCGCCCAGCGCCTCGATCTCGGCCACGGCGGCGGGTTCCTCCGCGCCGGCGGCGGTTTTGACGATCGGGCTTTCGCTGCTCATCGGCTGGGTTCCTCCAGAACGGCACGGGGAGGGAAGGACATGGACGACCGGGACAAGGCGCAAGCGGAACTCGCGCGCCTGGCCGCGGCCGCTTCCCGGCCCGCCGCCGGGGCCAAAACCGCGCCGCGCGATTGCGGGTATTTCGACATCCACATTGCCCGTGATGGTAGCTGGTTCTATCGCGGCTCTTCAATAAATCGCATGACCATGGTCCGGCTGTTCGCCGGCGTGCTGGAGCGCGACGCCGAGGGCCAATACTGGCTTTCGACCCCGGCCGAGCGCGGCCGGATTACGGTCGAAGACGCGCCTTTTCTGGCGGTTTCGCTCGAATCCCAGAACCCCGGAAGCCCGCTTCAGACGCTCACCTTCCGCACCAATCTTGACCACAGCGTGACGCTCGACGGCGATCACCCCTTGCGCGTGACGCCGGATGCAGTGACGGGTGGCCCCATCCCCTATATCCTGGTCAGAGACCGGCTGGAGGCCCGCCTCGCCCGGCCGGTCTTCTACGAATTGGTCGAACTGGGACGGGAGGAAAGGGTCGGCGACACGACTCTGTTCGGGGTATGGAGCAAGGGCAAATTCTTTCCGCTGGGCAGTCTAAGCCCGCAGCTTTGACCGCGGCCGATCTGCGCGCGCGCTTTGCCGCGCATCAGCCGGGCATCCGCGCCTTCGACAGCGTGCTGGTGCGCGGCGACCATCTGCTCGATGCCAACGTGAAATTGCCGCCGGGGCTGACCCCCGCGGCGGTGCTGGCGCCGCTGATCGAGCGCGAATCCGGTTTTCAGGTGTTGTTGACGCAAAGACCCGCGCACCTTTCCGCCCATGCCGGGCAGATTTCGCTGCCCGGCGGCCGGGTCGAGCCGGAAGACCGGGACGCGGTCCAGGCCGCCTTGCGCGAGACCGAGGAGGAGATCGGCCTCTCTCCCGCCCGCATCGAGGTGCTGGGGCGGCTCGACACCTATATCACCGGCACCGGCTTCGAGATCGTGCCGGTGGTCGGGCTGGTGCGCGAGCCGTTCTCGCTGCGTCTCGACCCCAAGGAGGTGACCGAGGCCTTCGAGGTGCCGCTGTCCTTCATCCTCGATCGCGCCAACCACAAGCGCGAAACCCGCCAGCTCCCGAACGGCGTGCGCACGTTTTTCGTGCTGCCTTACCAGAACCGCTACATCTGGGGCGCCACCGCCGGCATCTTGGTCAATCTGGCCGAGGTGCTGGCGCCGTGACATTCCGCTCATGACACGGGTCGCGCTCACCGTCCTGCTGCCGCTGCTGGCGCCGACCGCGCTCTATTTCCTGTGGTACTACGCCTTCGGTCGCAAGGAAGAGACGGGAGCCGCGCGCCGGCCTTGGACCTGGCTGGTGCTCGCAGGCCTCGCCGCCGCAGCATTGGTGCTGTTCACCGTCGGCATCGGCGGCGGCAACCGGCCCGGCCAATACGTGCCGCCCCATGTCGAAGGGGGAAGCGTGGTGCCGGGGCAAGTGGTGCCGCCGCCGGGGCAACGCTGATGGCCGAAACCGCCGCGCATTTGAAGCCGCAAGCCTGGATGAAAGAGGCGTCGTGCCGCGCCGTGATGAAGGCGCTGACATCCCGCGGCGGCGAAGCGCGTTACGTCGGCGGCGTGGTGCGCGACGCGCTGTTGAAACGCCCGGTCAAGGACATCGACATCGCCACGCCGTTGCTGCCCGCCGAAGTGATGAAACGGCTCAAATCCGCCAAGCTCAAGGCGATTCCGACCGGCCTCGACCACGGCACGGTGACGGCGGTGGCGGGCAAGCGCCATTACGAGATCACCACCTTGCGCCGCGACGTCAAGACCTATGGCCGCCATGCCGATGTCGAATTCGCCGCCGATTGGGCGGAAGACGCGGTGCGCCGCGACTTCACCATGAACGCGCTGTTCCTCGACGCCGAGGGCAATGTCTTCGATTACGTCGGTGGATTGGCCGACCTGAAGGAAGGGCGGGTGCGTTTCGTCGGCGATCCGGCCACGCGCATCCGCGAGGACGTGCTGCGGCTGCTGCGCTTCTACCGCTTCTTCGCGTTTTACGGCAAAACCGCGCCCGACGGGCCGGCGCGGCTGGCCTGCCGCACCCTGGCCTATCTCCTGCCCAACCTTTCGGGCGAGCGGATCGCCGCCGAGACGCTGCGCCTGTTGGCGGCGACGGACCCGTTGCCGGCGTTGCAATTCATGCAGGAGGACGGGGTGCTGTCGGCGTTGCTGCCCGAAGCCTCGGGGCTGGAGCGGCTCAGGCATCTGGTCGCGCTCGAAAGCGCGCCCGATCCGCTGCGCCGCCTGGCCGCGCTGATCGACCGCGACCCCGATCTGGTCGCGTCGCGCCTCAAATTCTCCGCCGCGCAACGCGCGCGGCTGATCGAGCTGACGGCGCCGCCGCCCTTGGATCTCGCCGGCGGCGTATCGGCGCAACGAAGCGCGCTTTATCATCTGGGCAAGGAGCTTTACGCCGACCGCGCCATGCTGGCGGCGGCTGCTTCCGGCGATGGCGCGCGCTTCAAGCCGCTTTTGGCCTTGGCCAGGAAATGGAAACCGGTCGAATTCCCGCTCAAGGGCCGCGACCTGACCAAGCTCGGCATGAAGCCCGGGCCGGAGCTCGGGAAATTGCTCCACGCTCTCGCCGCCTGGTGGGAAGCGGGCGACTTCAAGGCCAAGCGGAAGGATTGCTTGGCCGAGGCCAAGCGCAGGATTGCCAAGCATGGCTAGGCCCGGCATGGCGGAGCGTTCCTCGCCCTGGGAGATTCTGGCCGTCTTTCTGAAACTGGGCCTGACCTGCTTCGGCGGCCCGGTGGCGCATCTGGGCTATTACCGCGCCGAGTTCGTCGCCAAGCGCCAATGGCTCGACGAGGCGGGTTTCGCCGACCTGCTGGCCTTGTCGCAATTCCTGCCCGGCGCGGCGTCGAGCAAGTTCGGCGTCGCCGTGGGATTGCTGCGCGCCGGGATGCTCGGCGGCCTCGCCGCCTGGATCGGCTTCACCCTACCTTCGGCGTTGCTGATGATCGGCTTCGGCTACGGCATCGCCCGGTTCGGCGGCGTTGCGGGCGCGGCCTGGCTGCACGGCCTGATGCTGGTGGCGCTGGCGGTGGTGGCGCTGGCGGTGTGGCAGATGGCGCGGCGTCTCGCCAACGACGTGCCGCGCGGCGCGCTGGCGCTGGCCGCCGCCGGCATCGCGCTGGCCCTGCCGACGAGCTGGAGCCAGCTCGCCGCCATCGCCTTCGGCGCGGCGATCGGCCGGCTGTTGCTGCCCGGCCAGGTCAGGCACGAGGCGCAGCCCTTCCACCCGCGCATCCCGCGCGCGGTCTCGGTCGCGGCGCTGGCGCTGTTCTTCCTGCTGCTCGCGCTGCTGCCGGCGCTCGCGGTCGCGATGGATTCGAACGCGCTCAAGCTGCTGGACGGCTTCTACCGCTCCGGCGCGCTGGTGTTCGGCGGCGGCCACGTGCTGCTGCCGCTCTTGGACGCGGTGGTGGTGCCGAAGGGCTGGGTGTCGCAAGACGCCTTTCTCGCCGGTTACGGCGCGGCCCAGGCGTTGCCCGGGCCGCTGTTCACCTTTGCCGCCTATCTCGGCATGGTGATGGGCCCGCCGCCGGGCGGCCTGGCGGCGGCCTTGCTCGCTCTCTTCGCCATTTTCCTGCCCAGCTATCTGCTCATCGTCGGCGCGTTGCCGTTCTGGAGCGAGCTGCGCGCCAACGCCGCGATGCAATCGACGCTGGCCGGCGTCAATGCCGCGGTGGTCGGGCTGCTGCTGGCGGCGCTCTACCGTCCGGTCTTCACCAGCGCGGTGTTTGGATTGCGCGATTTCGCCTTCGCGCTGGCGGCCTTGGCTCTGCTGCGCTTCGCGCGGATGCCGCCCTGGGCGGTGGTCCTGCTCGGCGCCGGCGCCGCCGAGGCGCTATCGCTGCTTTAGGGCCACAGCACCGCCGGCGGCAGCGACATCAGGATCGCCTCGACATTGCCGCCGGTCTTCAATCCGAACAGCGTGCCGCGGTCGTAAAGCAGGTTGAACTCGACATAACGGCCGCGCTTCACCAATTGCGCGCGGCGCTGCTCCTGGGTCCAGGGGCGTAGCATGTTGCGGCGCACCAGGCGCGGATATATCCGCGAGAACGCCTCGCCCACGTCGCGGGTGAAGGTGAAATCGTCGTCCCATTCGCCGCTGTTGAAATCGTCGAAGAAGATGCCGCCGACGCCGCGCGGCTCCTTGCGGTGCTTGAGATAGAAATACTCGTCGCACCATTGCTTGAAGCGCGGGTAATAGCCCGGATCGTGCGCGGCGCAACAGGCTTCGAGCGCGGCGTGGAAGTCGCGCGTGTCGGATTCCTCGGGGAAGATCGGCGTCAGATCGGAGCCGCCGCCGAACCACCATTTCGTGGTGCGCAAATGCCGCGTGTTCATGTGCGCGGCCGGCACCAGCGGCGAGCGCGGATGCGCCACCAGCGATATGCCGCTCGCCCAGAAACGCGGGTCTTGCGCCGCGCCGGGTATCTGGCCGCGGAACTCGGGCGAGAATTCGCCCCACACCGTCGAGACGTTGACGCCGACCTTCTCGAACACGCCGCCATGCATGAGCGAGATTTCGCCGCCGCCGCCGCCTTCCCGCTGCCAGGTCTTGCGCTCGAAGCGTCCCGCCTTGCCTTCTTCGGGCCGCGCCGCTTCGTATTCGTCCTCGATGCTTTCGAACACCGCGCAGATCCGGTCGCGCAGCTCGGCGAACCAGGCCGCGGCCAGGGCCTTCTGCACTTCGGCGTCTTGCGTGTCGCTCATGTCTCGTCCTTCGGCAACAAACCGGTCTGGCGCAACGCCTCGCCCAGCGCCAACGCCGCCGCCAGCGCGACGTTGAGCGAACGCAGGCCCGGCCGCATCGGGATCAGCACGCGCTCGTCGGCGGCGCAAGATACCTCCGGCGGCACGCCCGCCGATTCGCGGCCCAGCAGCAGCGAATCATCCGCCGCGAAAGCGAAGCGATGATAGGGGAGACGCGCCTTGGTCGAAAGCAGCACCAGCCTTCCCTGGCGCGGCGCCCGGACATAGGCGTCCCAGGAGACGTGGCGGCGGATCTCGGCCTGGCCCAGGTAATCCATCGCCGCGCGTTTCAACCGCCGGTCGTCGAGCACGAAGCCGCACGGCTCGATGATGTCCACGGCCACGCCCAGACACGCGGCGAGGCGCAGAATCGATCCGGCGTTTTGCGGGATATCGGGCTGGTACAAAACGAGGCGCATGGTGGAGAAGCTTGTGGATAGTTTCGCTCCTTGTCCAGCCTGGGGCGAATACCCCGCTCCGGCCGTGGATTTGGGGCCGCGATGCGGCAGGATGTCGCATAGAAGTGTTCGTTCAACCGTATAGCTTCGCGGCAACCCTTTCAGAAGGGGGCGGGGAAAAGGGAACTTCATGGCGGAATCGGCGCAATCGCAAACCGGCGGCGCGCATGCCCAAGAAGGCACGCGGCGCGACTTCCTGGTCATCGCGGCCAATGCGCTGATGGGCGTGGGCGCGGCCTGCGCCGCCTGGCCGCTCATCAAGAGCATGAATCCGGCGCGGGACGTGTTGGCCGCCGGCGCGCCCGTCGATATCGACATCTCCGGCCTCCAGCCCGGCCAGCAGATTCTCGTGCTGTGGCGCTCGCGCCCGGTCTTCATCGTCAACCGCAACCCGGACGAACTGAAGAAGCTGCAAGACTCCCAGGATACGAGTCTGCTGCGCGACCCGAATTCCGACGAACTGCAGCAGCCGCCTTACGCCAAGAACTGGCACCGCTCGCTCAAGCCGGAATTCCTGGTGCTGGTCGGCATCTGCACCCATCTCGGCTGCATCCCGGAATTCACGCCGCAACCCGGCGGCAACCTCGGCGCCGCCTGGCCGGGGGGATATTTCTGCCCGTGCCACGGCTCGCGCTACGATTTGTCCGGCCGCGTCTTCAGCGGCGTGCCGGCGCCCTACAATCTGCCGGTGCCGCCTTATCGCTTCGTCAACGACACCACCATCCGGATCGGCGAGAACCCGCCGGACTCGAGTTGGGATTTCGGTTCGATCGTGCAGATTTAGAACGGCGCAATCATGGCCCTGCCGGAAAACAAAATCGTGCGCTGGATCGATCACCGTCTGCCGGTGTTCACCTTCCTCGACCACGAACTCAATCAGTACCCGACGCCCAAGAACCTGAACTACTGGTGGAACTTCGGCTCGCTCGCCGGGATCGTGCTGGTGATCATGATCGTCACCGGCATCTTCCTCGCCATGCAGTACACGCCGCACGTCGATTACGCCTTCGCTTCGGTCGAGCGCATCATGCGCGACGTGAATTACGGCTGGCTGATGCGCTACATCCACATGAACGGCGCGTCGTTCTTCTTCATCCTGGTCTACATCCACGTCTTCCGCGGCCTCTATTACGGCTCCTACAAGGCGCCGCGCGAGCTTTTGTGGATGCTGGGCATCGTCATCCTGCTGCTGATGATGGCGACGGCGTTCATGGGTTACGTGCTGCCCTGGGGGCAGATGAGCTTCTGGGGCGCGACCGTCATCACCAATTTGTTCTCGGCGTTTCCCGGCGTGGGCAACGACATCGTCACCTGGCTGTGGGGCGGCTTCGCGGTCGGCAACCCGACCCTGAACCGCTTCTTCTCGCTCCACTACCTGCTGCCCTTCCTCCTCGTCGGCGTGGTGGGCTTGCATATTGTGGCGTTGCACCAGCACGGCTCGAACAATCCCCTGGGCATCGACCGCAAGGGGCCGCAGGATACGATCCCCTTCCATCCCTATTACACCATCAAGGACATGTTCGGCCTGGGCGTGTTCCTGATCGTCTTCGCCCTGTTCGTGTTCTATTTCCCGAATCTGCTGGGCGATCCGGCGAACTACATCCCCGCCAACCCGTTGCAGACCCCGCCCGAGATCGTGCCGGAATGGTACTTCCTGCCGTTCTACGCCATCCTGCGCTCGATCCCGAGCAAGCTCCTGGGCGTCTGCGCCATGTTCGGCTCGCTCCTGGTGCTGTTCGTCGTGCCCTGGCTCGACACCTCGAAGGTGCGCTCGGCCTATTTCCGCCCGGTCTTCAAATGGGTGTTCTGGCTGCTGGTGATCGACTGCTTCGCGCTGGGCTGGGTCGGCGCGCACCGGCCGGAAGGCTGGTTCGTCGTCATCGGCCGGATCGCCACCTTCTACTACTTCCTCCATTTCCTCGTCCTGCTGCCGGTCATCGGCTGGTTCGAGCAGCCGCTGCCGCTGCCGCCCAGCATCTCGAGCCCGGTCTTGAACAAAGGCGGAAGGCGCCCGGCCATTTCACCGGCGAGGCGCAAGCCATGACGCGGCGTTGGGCGCGGCATGCGTTGCTGGCCGGCGCGGCGCTGCTCGCGCTGGGCGCGGGCGCGGCTTGGGCGCAGGAATCCGCCGAACCGCCGATGCCCAAGCTGACCTGGTCCTTCAACGGGCCGTTCGGCACCTTCGACCGGGCCGCGTTGCAGCGCGGCTTCCAGGTCTATAACGAGGTCTGCTCGGCCTGCCATTCCATGAACCTGCTGTCCTACCGCGATCTCGAAGGGCCGTCCGCCTTGGGCTACAGCGCGGACGAGGTCGCAGCGATCGCGGCGACCAAGCAGGTGACCGACGGGCCCAACGACCAGGGCGCGATGTTCCAGCGCGCGGGCCGGCCGGCGGACCGTTTCGTCGCGCCCTTCGCCAACGAAGCGGCGGCGCGCGCGGCCAATGGCGGCGCGCTGCCGCCCGATCTCTCGGTCATCATCAAGGCGCGCGCGGGCGGCGCGGATTACGTCCACGCCATCCTCACCGGATTCCGCGACCCGCCCAAGGACATGAAGATGGCCGCGGGCATGAACTACAACCTGTATTTCCCCGGCCATCAGATCGCCATGCCGCCGCCCTTGACCGACGACCGCGTCACCTACGCCGACGGCACCAAGGCGACCATCGACCAGGAGGCGCGGGACGTGGCGACCTTCCTCACCTGGGCGTCGGAGCCCACCATGGAAGAGCGCAAGCGCACCGGCGCCAAGGTGATGATCTTCCTTTTGGTGATGACCGGCGTGCTTTACGGCGCCAAGCGCCGCGTCTGGTCCGGCCTGCACGACCAGGACGGAAGCGACTCCTAAGCGTCGCGCACTCGTCATTGTGAGGCCGTTCAGCGGCCGAAGCAATCCAGCGAACCCGCTTCATCGTTTCTGGATTGCTTCGCCGCTTCGCATCTGCTCGCGGCTCGCAATGACGGAAGGACGCCTATTCCGCCGCGCGGCGGCGGGGTATCGATTCCTGTTGCCGGTTCGGGATGGCGCTGGTTGACTGGCGCCCGCAACGGGGAAGGGCGGCATGGTTTCGCGCGTCATCGGCATCATCGGCGGCAGCGGCCTCGATCAGATCGAGGGGCTGACGGAAATCGTCTGGAAGCGCGTCGAATCGCCCTTCGGACGCGCCTCGGACGAGCTGTGCTTCGGCAAGCTCGGCGGGGCCCAGGTGGTGTTCCTGCCGCGCCACGGCCGCGGCCACGTCATCCCGCCGAGCGAGATCAATTACCGCGCCAACATCGACGCGTTGAAGCGCGCGGACGTCACCGACATCGTTTCGCTCTCCGCCGTGGGATCGTTCCGGCCGGAACTGCCGCCCGGCACCTTCGTGCTGGTGGACCAGTTCATCGACCGCAGCTTCGCCCGCGCCAAGAGCTTCTTCGGCGCCGGCTGCGTCGCCCATGTGTCGATGGCGCATCCGGTTTGCGGCCGCCTCGGCCAGCATCTCGCCCAGGCGGGCGAGGTGGCCGGCGCCGCCATCAGGCGCCACGGCACCTATCTGGTGATGGAAGGCCCGCAATTCTCCACCTTGGCCGAGAGCAATCTCTACCGCCAGTGGGGCTGCGACGTCATCGGCATGACCAACATGCCCGAGGCCAAGCTCGCCCGCGAGGCCGAGATCTGCTACGCCACCATCGCCATGGTCACCGATTACGACTGCTGGCATCCCGATCACGATCACGTCACGGTCGGGATGATCGTCAAGGTGCTGCGCGCCAACGCCGACAAGGCCAAGGATGTCGTGAAGCAGGTGGTGAAGCTGATCGCCGGCGATAAGGATCCCTGCCCGCAGGGCTGCGACCACGCGCTCGATACCGCCCTCATCACCGATCCCGCCAGGCGCGATCGGGATCTGCTGAAAAAGCTCGACGCGGTGGCGGGCCGCGTCCTCGCCAAGAAATAATTCCGTGAAGGTCGGCGGCCGGAACATGCGCACCATCTGGCTCGAGCCGGATGGCGCCACCGTCGGCGTCATCGACCAGACGCTGCTGCCTTTCGAATTGAAGACGCGCCGTCTCGGCACCCTGGACGAGGCCGCGCATGCGATCCGCGCCATGCTAGTGCGCGGCGCGCCGCTTATTGGTGCAACAGCAGCCTACGGCATGGCGCTGGCGATGCGCGCCGATCCGTCCGACGCCGCGCTCGACCAGGCATCCAAGACGCTGCTCGCGACCCGGCCGACCGCGGTCAATCTGCGCTGGGCGGTCGAGGATATGAGCGCGCGGCTCAAAAAACTGCCCGCGTCGGGCCGCCAAGCGGCCGCTTATGCCCGCGCCACCGCGATTTGCGAGGAAGACGTGGCCATCAACCGCGCCATTGCCGGGCACGGCCTGCCGCTCATCCAAAAGGCTTGGGAGAAGAAAGGCCGGAAGGGGCCGGTCGAAATCCTGACCCATTGCAACGCCGGCTGGCTTGCCGCGGTCGATTGGGGCACGGCGCTGGCGCCCATCTATCTGGCCTTCGACCAGGGCATCGCGATCCATGTCTGGGTCGACGAAACCCGGCCGCGCAACCAGGGCGCCAGTCTCACCGCCTGGGAGCTCGGCAGCCACGGCGTCAAGCACACCGTCATCGCCGACAATGCCGGCGGATTGCTGATGCAGCAGGGCAAGGTCGATCTCTGCCTGGTCGGCACCGACCGCACCACGTCGGCGGGCGACGTCGCCAACAAGATCGGCACATATCTCAAGGCCTTGGCCGCCTTCGACAATAAGGTGCCGTTCTACGTGGCGCTGCCCTCGCCCTCGATCGACTGGTCGATCGCCGACGGGGGACAAATACCCATCGAGGAACGCGACCCGGCCGAACTCGCCGAGATCTCCGGGAAACTTCCGGGCGGCGGGGTGGCGCGGGTGCGGGTGATACCCGAGGGCAGTCCTGCGGCCAATCCCGGCTTCGACGTGACGCCGGCGCGGCTGGTGACCGGGCTCATCACCGAGCGCGGCATCTGCGCCGCCTCGCGCGAAGGCTTGCTGTCGCTTTTTCCCGAGAGACGCGCGGCGTAGCACAGGCGCGGGCCACAATCGGCCCGCGCCGTCGTGCGAAGCGAGATTATCGTGGGCGTAGCACAGGCGCGGGCCGGTTTTGGTCCGCGCCGTGGTGCGAAGCGAAAAAATTTCTACCCGATATGCTGCTTCAGGAAGGCGGTGGTGCGTTGCAGCGCCAACTCATGCGCCGCCTTGTCGAAGGACGGGCGTTCGTCGCAGGAAAAGCCGTGGCCGGCGCTGTAGACATAGATCGGCAAGCCCGGCTGCGCCTGCTTGATCTTCTCCACGTCGGTCATCGGGATCGACTGGTCCTTGTCCCCGAAGTGCAGGATCAGCGGCACGCGCGGCTTTTCGCCGGCGTGCGCGGCGATCATGCCGCCGTAATAGCCCACCGCCGCGGTGACGCCCGCAAGCCGGGTGGTGGAGAAGAAGGCGATGGAGCCGCCCCAGCAATAGCCCACCACCGCCACCTTGCCGAATTGCTTGGCGTAATCGATCGCCGCCTGGGTGTCGGCGAGCGTCGCCTCCAGCGTAATCTTGGGGCGAAGCGCGCGGCCTTCCTCGATGCTCTTGGAGTCGTAACCCAGCTCGATGCCCGGCTTGACGCGGTCGAACAACGCCGGCGCCACCGCGGCATAACCCATCGCGGCGAAACGGTCGGTCACCGCCTTGATGTGATGGTTGACGCCGAAGATCTCCTGGATGACGACGATGGCGCCCTTGGGCTTGTCCTTGGGCTTGGCCAGATAGGCGCCGAGCTTGAAGCCGTCCTTGGCGGTCAGCGAAATCATCTCTCCCATGGAAATCCCCCTGCTGTTTGGTTGGTTTCTGGCCGGCGGCGATATTAGGGAAAGGAGCCTGCGAAGGCCAGAGCTAGAGCCGGAACTAGATATTGAACCGCACATGCAGGATATCGCCGTCCTGCACGGTGTAGTCGGCGCCTTCGAGCCGCATCTTGCCCGCTTCCTTCGCCTGGGCCTCGCCGCCGGCATGCACGTAATCGGCGTAGGAAATCACCTCGGCGCGGATGAAGCCCTTCTCGAAATCGCTGTGAATGGCGCCCGCCGCCTGCGGCGCCTTGGCGCCCTGGCGCACCGTCCAGGCATGCGCCTCCTTGGGGCCGACGGTGAAGAACGTCACCAGGTCCAACAGCCGGTAACCCGCGCGGATGACGCGCGCCAGCCCGGTCTCCTTGAGGCCCAGCGTGGCGAGGAATTCGCGCCGCTCGGCCTCAGACGCGAGCTGCGCCACCTCGGATTCGATCGCGGCCGAGATCACCACGCATTGCGCGCCCTGTTGCTTGGCGTAGTCCGCGACCCGCGCCGAAAACGCGTTGCCCTTGGCCGCCGCCGCCTCCTCGACGTTGCAGACGAACAGCACCGGCTTGGCCGTGAGCAATTGCAGATCCTTGAGGATGGGCAAGGCTTCGCGCGGCAACGCCACGCTGCGCGCCGGCTTGCCCGCCTTGAGCGCTTCCAGGATGGGCTCGATCACCGCGAGCTGCGCCTTGGCCTCCTTGTCCGCGCCCTTGGCCTTTTTCTCCGCCGCGGCGCGGCGCTTCTCCAGGCTGTCGAGGTCGGCCAGCATCAATTCGGTCTCGACGGTTTCGGCGTCGCGGATCGGGTCGATCGAGCCTTCGACATGGGTGACGTTGCCGTCCTCGAAACAGCGCAGCACCTGGGCGATGGCGTCGACCGCGCGGATATGCGCCAGGAACTGGTTGCCCAGCCCTTCGCCCTTGCTGGCGCCGCGCACCAGCCCGGCGATGTCGACGAATTCCAACTGGGTCGGCACGATCTTGGCGGAGCTGGCGAGCCGCGCCAGGATGTCGAGCCGCTCGTCCGGCACCGCCACCCGGCCGATATTGGGCTCGATGGTGCAGAAGGGATAATTCGCCGCCTCGGCCGCCTGGGTCGCGGTCAGCGCGTTGAACAGCGTCGACTTGCCCACATTGGGGAGCCCGACAATGCCGCAATTGAATCCCATGTCTAGCTTTCGGCCGGCGGGGGATTCTTGGGATTGGGATGGATGATCGCCGCCACCTTGGTGGCAAAGCCGTTGGTGTCGTCGGCCACCAGCAGCGGAAAGGCCTCGGTCATCGCCTCGATCAGCGGCTTGACCCATTCCAGCTCGTCGGGCTCGAAATTCTGCAGCACATAGGGCTCGACCAGCTCGCGCGAGCCGGGGTGGCCGATGCCGACGCGCACGCGCCAGTAACCGTTGCCGATGGCGTCGTCGATCGAGCGCAAGCCGTTATGCCCGGCGCTGCCGCCGCCGAGCTTGACCCGGAGCTTGCCGGGATCGAGATCGATGTCGTCGTGGAACACGGCGATCTGCTCGGGCGCGATCTTGTAGAGCCGCGATGCCGCGCCGACCGCCTCGCCCGAAAGGTTCATGAAGGTCTGCGGCTTCAACAGGTAAATCCGCTCCTCGCCGGAGGTGGCGCTTTCGGCCAACTCGGCCTGGAACTTGGCGCGCCAGGGCCGGAAGCCGTGACGGTGCTGGATCGCGTCAACCGCCATAAATCCCAGATTGTGGCGGGTGCGCGCATAGCGGGCCCCGGGATTGCCGAGCCCGACCAGAAGCCGCATCGGAAAATCCGGCTACTTCTTGGGGGCCGCGCCGCCGGCCGGCGCCGCGCCCTTGGGCGCCGCGCCCGGAGCCGCACCCGCGGCCGGTTTTCCCGCCGCGCCCGGCGCCGCGCCCGGGGTTGCACCCGGCGCCGCGCCTGGAGCCGCACCCGGCGCCGCACCTGGAGCCGCGCCCGGCGCCGCACCGGCTTCGCCTTCGGGGGTGATGCCGGCCTCGGCCGCCGCCGCCGCCGCCGCGGCCGCCGCCGCCGCTGCCGCCGCCGCTGCCGCCGCTTCTTCGCGCACCGCGGTCGGCGAGGCGATCGAGGCGACGGTGAAGTCGCGGCTGATGACCGGACGCGTGCCCTCGGGCAGCTTGACCTTCTTGATATGGACGCTGTCGCCGATCTCGAGATCGTCGAGCGCGATGGTGATGTGTTCGGGAATGGCGTCCACCGGGCAGAGCAGGTCGATCGCGTGGCGCACCACGTTGAGGATGCCGCCGCGCTTGATGCCCGGCGAATTCTCCGCGTTGATGAACCGCACCGGCACGGCGACCTTGATCTTGGTGCCGGCGCCCACGCGCATGAAATCGACATGCACCGGCCGGTCGGTCACCGGATCGAACTGGACCTCGCGCGGCAGCGCGCGAAGCTTGGAGCCTTCGAGCTCGACCTCGATCAGGCGGGCGAAGAAGCCCGGCTTGACGTATTCGCGCGACAATTCGCGCGGATCGATCGCGATCGGCGTGGGCTTCATGCCCTCGCCATAGAGCACGCCGGGCACCATCCCGGCGCGGCGCGTCGCGCGGGCGTTTCCCCGTCCCGCGCCGTCGCGCGGCTTGACGCTCAAGGTGATCGTGGCGGCCATAATTCCAGCTCCTTCAGGCGAACAGACTCGAAACCGAACGTTCCTCGCTGATGCGTTTGATCGCTTCGGCCATCAGCGGGGCAATAGTGAGGCGGCGGATGTTGCGCGCCACCCGCACCGCCTCGGTGGCGGCGATGCTGTCGGTGGTCACCAGCGCTTCCATCGGCGAGGCGGTCACGCGCGCCACCGCGCCGCCGGACAATACGCCATGGGTGACATAGGCGGCCACCGTCTTGGCGCCGCGTTCGACCAGCGCCTCGGCGGCGTTGCACAGCGTGCCGGCGCTGTCGACGATGTCGTCGACCAGGATGCAGCGGCGGCCTTGCACGTCGCCGATGACGTTCATGACCTCGGACACGCCGGCGCGCTCGCGCCGCTTGTCGATGATGGCGAGATCGGCGTCGAGCCGCCGCGCCACCGCCCGCGCGCGCAGCACGCCGCCCACGTCAGGGGAGACGATGACCAGCTCCTTGCCGTCATAACGCTCCTTGATGTCCTGGATGAACACCGGGGCGGCGAACAGATTGTCGGTCGGGATGTCGAAAAAGCCCTGGATCTGGCCGGCGTGGAGATCGAGCGTGAGCACGCGGTCGGCGCCGGCGGCGGTGATCATGTTGGCGACCAGCTTGGCCGAGATCGGCGTGCGCGGGCCGGATTTGCGGTCCTGGCGGGCATAGCCGTAATAGGGGATGACGGCGGTGGAGCGCCGGGCCGAGCCGCGCTTCAGCGCGTCAAGCGTCACCAGCAATTCCATCAGATTGTCGTTGGCCGGGTAGGAGGTGGGCTGGATCACGAACACGTCCTCGCCGCGCACGTTCTCGTTGATCTCGACGAACACTTCCATGTCGGAGAAGCGGCGCACGCTGGCGTCGGTCAGCGGCGTCTTCAAACAGGCCGAAATAGCCTCGGCCAGCGGCCGGTTGCTGTTGCAAGCGAGAATTTTCATGTCGGTATCGCCGTCCGTGGCCTTGCGCCCGGATGGGCAGCCCCGCTTCGCGCCGGTGGGCCAAAGCGGGCGCGAATGTAACAAAGGGTACTCGGGCTGTAAACGTTCTTCTGTTTCCGGTTGGGAGGAAAAAGCCCCGCCCGGCGAAGGGCTTAAGTGCCGCCGCCGGGGGCGGTTCCGGCCTGTTCGATGAGCTGCCGGACGCCGGGGGCGGCGGCGCTGGTGACGGCATAGGCGGTGTCGCCCCAGAAGCTGTCGAGGCTGCCGGCCGGCACCGCGTTCTCCTGGTTGATGCGCCCGACCTCGCTGCCGTCGGGGCGCAACAGCGCCCAGCTCACCTTGACCTGCTGGTTCTTGCCGTTGGGCGGCGACACCGCGACTTCGGCCGAGAGCGTGTAATCCGGCTTGCCGTTATCCGGACCGGCGAGCGCGACATGGACGCGCTCCAACGCCGCGCCCATGGCGCGGGCCAGCGCGGTGTCGCCGTCGCCCGGCGCGCCGCTCACTTGGCCCAGCGCCACCACCGGGCTGGCGTTGCCCTGGGGCAGCGGCGCGTCGCTTTGGATCAGCTTGGCGAGGGCGGGCGCCGCCGGCTTCACCAGGGCCTGGGCGATGACGTCGCCGCCCCGGCGCCAGGCTTCGTCGCTCGCCGTGGTGTTGCTTTCGGCGTCGCCGAGCTTGCGGCCGTCGGCGTCGCTGAGGGTCCAGGAAATGACGATGGCGTTGACGCCGCCGATGGCGGCGAGCGTGGTCACCCTGGACGAGAGGCGGAAGCTGCGCCGGTTGGACGCATCCGTGCTGGCCGGCACGTCCGCCTGTTGCAGCGCCGCGGCCATGGCCGAGGCGATCTCGGTCGCTGCCGGCGAGGGCGCGCCCGTCACCGGCAGCACCAGGATCCCGGCGCTGTCCGGCGGGGTGAGGATGGCCATGGCCCGCTTCACGTCGCTGGCCGAGGACGGGGCTTGCGGCGCGCTTTGACAGGCGGCCAGCGCGAGGGCGAGCAGGAGGATAGCGGCGAATCGGAGATGATGCATGATGCGGCGCGCATCATATCGGGCGATGCCCAACAAATCCACCGCGCGACTTAGGGCGCGAGCGCGATCGCCGACAGTCCGAGGCCGAAGCCGGGCTCGCCCTTGAGGCAGGCGCGGCGGTAGGAGAAGAACCGCGCCGCCTCGGCCGCGGTGTCGGCGCCCGAAAGCTCGACGCGCTTCAGCCCCAGCGCCTTGAGCCGCTTTTCGGTATAGCCCGGCAGGTCGAACAGGAAATGCCCCGCCCTTGTGCCGCGCGCGAAGAAGACGGCATTCCCCGGGTCCTGCGCCAGGAAAGGCGCGGGGAATTCCGGCCCGACCTCGTAGGAGGATCTTCCGATGCACGGGCCGATGGCGGCGCAGATGCGCGGCGCCGAGGCGCCGAGATCCTCCATCGCCGCCACCACCGCTTCGATCACGCCCTGGAGCGCGCCGCGCCAGCCGGCATGGGCCACGCCGATGATCCGGGCCTCGCTGTCGGCGAGCAGGATCGGCGCGCAATCGGCGGTCAGGATCCCGAGCGCGATGCCGGGCACGCGTTCGTCACCAGCGCATCGGCGCGCGGCGCCTGATCCTCCGGCCAGGGCTTTTCCACCACTACCGCCTCGGCGCCGTGCACCTGCTTGGCGGTGGCCAACGCGGCCGGAGAAAGCCGGAGCAATTTCATGGCGCGGGCGCGGTTTTCGGACACCCGCGCGGCTTCGTCCTTGGCGCCGAAGCCGCAATTGAGCGAGGCGTAAACCCCGGCGCTGACTCCGCCCGCGCGGGTGAAGAAACCGTGGCGGATGCCGGGCAGCGACAGCGCAGCCAGTTCGATCATGATCCAAATCCCGCGGGCGCGGGCAAGGACGGATGGGTCAGCGCCAGCGCCTTGAACAAACTGCCCATTTGCGCGGGCTCGATCAAGCGGCGGCAGGCGGCTTCGATCGCCTGGGCCTCATTGGCGGGCTTGCCCGCGCTGAGCTTCCGCGCGCGCTCCGCCAATCCCAACGCCGAAAGGAAATCGCCTTGCGTCACCGACCCCCAGGCGCGCGCCCCGGCTTGCGTTGCGGCAACGGCCAGCGCCGCGAAATCGACATGGGCGGTGAGATCGGCGCTGCCCGGGTCTTTGAGCGGGTCGAAATGCCGGTGCTTCGAGACCGCCTGGAAACTGTCGCCCGGCGCGCTGGGGAAATAGCCGTAATCGATCAGCAACGCGGCCCCGCCCTCGTCCTTCAACCGCCCGCCCAAGGCGCGGGCGATCTCCCGGGCTTTCGGGCAAATTTCGGCGATGCTGCCTTCCGGCCAATCCGGCAAAGCCTGGGCGGCACGGGCGGGATCGAGCACATAGGCGAGCGCGCCCGCTTGATCGAGGCCGATGCGGCGCTCGTGCCAGCCGTCTTTCAATCGCTCGAATTGCCTGATGGGCAAGGCGTCGAGGAACTCATTGGCGACCAGCAGCAGCGGACCCGGCGGCAACTGATCCACGGGCTCATGCCAGGTCGCGCCTTCCCCGGCGAGCCGCTTTTCCTGGATCGCGCGCAAGGCCGGCGAACGCTCGACCAGATGCAGCCTGACGGCGCGGCGGAATGCGGGAACGATCCGCGCGGCGCGCAGGAAATCCGCCATCAGCGTGCCGTTGCCGGGGCCGAGCTCGCACACCAGCACCGGGTCGGGCTTACCCATCCTCTGCCAGAGATCGGCGCACCACAGCCCGATCAATTCGCCGAAGACCTGGCTCACTTCCGGCGAGGTGATGAAATCCCCCTTGGCGCCGATGGGCGCGCGCGTGGCGTAGTAGCCCTGCCGCTTGTCCCAGAGTGCGGCTTCCATGTAATCGGCCAGGCTCAACGGCCCCTCGGCGCGGATGCGGCGCGCGAGACGGTCGCGGAGATCGCCCGCGCCGCTCACGCCAGCGGCGGCCTGGTTCGCGCCCACCACAGCAGCCAGGCGCCGATGAACAGCAAGGGGATCGACAACAGCTGCCCCATGGTCGCGCCACCCCACAGAAAACCCAGATTGGCGTCGGGCTGGCGGAAGAACTCGGCGGTGATGCGCGCCACGCCATAGCCCAGGATGAAGGTGCCTGAAAGCGCGCCCGGCCGGTTCCGCGCGCCCATCCGCAGCAGCGCGAACAGCAGCAGGAACAGCACCGCGCCTTCCAGTCCGGCCTCGTAAAGCTGGCTCGGATGGCGCGGCAGATGTTCGGGATCGCTGGGGAAAATCATCGCCCAGGGCACGTCGGTGACGCGGCCCCACAGCTCGTCGTTGATGAAATTGGCGATGCGGCCGAAGAACAGCCCGATCGGCGTGGCACAGGCGATGATGTCGGCGAAGCCGAGGAAATTGATCTTGCGCTGGCGGCAGAACAAAGCGAGCGCCGTCAGCACGCCCAGCGTGCCGCCATGGAACGACATGCCGCCATGCCACAACGCGACGATCTGGTCCGGGTTCTCCAGGTAAAACCCGGGCT
Organism: uncultured Alphaproteobacteria bacterium; assembly: GCA_963810055.1. Classification (GTDB taxonomy): domain Bacteria; phylum Pseudomonadota; class Alphaproteobacteria; order ATCC43930; family CGMCC-115725; genus REEB95. The sequence goes on from CAWEME010000005.1 coordinate 74,662, forward strand.
TGTAGAACAGCACGTAACCCGCGCGCCCGCCCAGGATGACGCCGAGCGTGGCCCAGGTGAGGAAATCGTCGACCTGGGCGCGCGTGGCGATGGCCGGCGCCTGCTGGGCGATCCACAGGCAGTAACGCCAGCCGAGCAGCAGCCCGGCGATATAGGCGAGCGCGTACCAGCGGATGACCAGCGGCCCGAAGGCAATCAACACCGGGTCGATGACGGGATAGGGGATGGTCAGCACGGGGCGGGGGCCGCTTACGGGTTACGATTTATTTATAAGGATCGGGGCCGGCGAGATAGGTCTGGACGTAGTGCTTCACGCCGGCCTCGAGTTCGGTCGCCGGCCGGTCGTAACCGGCGGCGCGCAGCCGGCCCATCTTGGCCTCGGTGAAATACTGGTACTTGTCGCGGATCTCCACCGGCGTATCGATGAATTTGATCTTGGGCTCCTTGCCCAGCGCGCGGAACACCGCCGCCGCCAGATCGGCGAAGCTGCGCGCCTTGCCGCTGCCCGAATTGAAGATGCCGTTGACGCCGGGATGGTCGTAAAGCCACAGCATCATGGCGACGCAATCCTCGACAGCGACGAAATCGCGCTTCTGCCCGCCGTCGGGATAGGCCGGGTTGTGCGACTTGAAGAGTCTCGCCGCCTCGCCGGCCAATGCGCGCGGAAAGATCTGCGCCACCACGCTCTTCATCGCGCCTTTGTGATACTCGTTGGGCCCGTAGACGTTGAAGAATTTGAGCCCGGCCCATTGCTTCGGCCGGGGCGCGTTGGAGGCGGCCAGGCGCGCGACGCGGCGGTCGAACATGTGCTTCGACCAGCCATAGGCGTTCAAGGGCCGGAGCTTGGCCAGCGCGACCGGCGCGTTGTCGTCGTCGAAACCGGCGCTGCCGTCGCCATAGGTCGCCGCCGAGGAGGCGTAGATCAGCCGCGCCTGGTGCGCGGTGCACCAATCCCACAGGCGTTGCGACAGGGTGAAGTTCGAGGCCACCACCAGATCGACGTCGCGCTCGGTGGTGGCGGAGATCGCGCCCATATGGAAAATCGTGTCGATCTTGTCGGCATTGGCGTCGAGGAACGCGAACAGCGCCTGCGGCGCGATGATCCCGGCCAGTTCGCGCTTGGCCAGATTGCGCCACTTGTCGCCGTCGCCGAAGATGTCGCAGACCACGATATCGCTGAAGCCCCGCGCCTCCAGCGCCGCGACCAGATTCGAGCCGATGAAGCCGGCGCCGCCGGAGACCAGGATCATGGCCGGTGTTATAGGCGCTGGGCTTCCATGCTCACAAGGTGCTAGGTTTCGGGCATGCAAAGCGAGAACCGCCTGCTCGAGGATTTGGCCCGCGTCGCCCAGGGCGCGGCCGGCGCCTTCGCCGGCATGCGCGAGGAGCTGGAGACGCGCCTCAAGGAACATGCCGAGCGTCTGCTGTCGCGCATGCACCTGGTGCGGCGCGAGGAATTCGACGCCGTCCAGGCCATGGCCGCCAAGGCGCGCCGGGCGCAAGAGGTGCTGGAAGGCCGGGTTGCCGCGCTCGAAGCCCGGCTCGGTCGCAAGCCCAGGAAAAAGCCCGCCCGCAAGGCCAAGGCTAAGCCGCGAGCCGCCGCCGAGCCGCCCAAAACCATCCCCTGATTCCTCCCCTGATTCCGCGTTTTATGACGCATTCGACGCTTGCCTCGGCTCGAAAGGCTTTGGCAGATTACCGCTAGTGGTGGGGCGGGGTTATCCATACTACATCTGCGAATCCCGCATTTCCGGCCCAAACGGGCCCCTTCGAAGGGTGCCCTTAAGGAGTGTGGATGACCGCGCTGTCGATTGAAACCCGTACCGCCCCGGTCAACCCGATCGATCTGGTCGAGGAGATCGTCCAGTCCAATTCCTGGCCGCATGACCGCGCCAGCGACGAGGAGCTGGTGGTCGAGGTGACCGGGCGCTGGTGCGCCTACCGCCTGCAATTCGTGTGGGAACGCGCGGTCAACGCGCTGCAATTCTCCTGCGCCTTCGAGATGCGGGTGCCGCGCATACGCCGCATCGCCATCAACGAGCTCTTGGCCGCGGTCAACGAGCGGCTGTGGATCGGGCATTTCGACGTCGCCGACGACCAGTCGCCGTCTTTCCGCCAGGGCGTGCTGTTGCGCGGCGCGCAAGGCGCCTGCGTCGAGCAGATCGAGGATCTGGTCGACATCTCGCTCAGCGAATGCGAGCGCTTCTATCCCGCCTTCCAGCTCGTGGTCTGGGGCGGCAAGCCGGCCAAAGAGGCGATCGCCTCGGCGATGATCGATCCGATCGGCGAGGCGTGACCAGGCCCCGTCCGGCGCGCAAGCCGCCGCCCATCCTGCTGGTCGGTTGCGGCAAGATGGGCAGCGCGCTGCTGGCGGGGTGGAAGGCGAATCGAATCCCCGGCTCCTTCCACGTGGTCGAGCCCAAGCCGGCCCGGCGCATCAAGGGCGCGGTTTATTATTCCGCCCCGGAAAAACTCCCCGCCCGCTTGGCGCCGGTCGCGGTGGTGCTGGCGGTGAAGCCGCAGATCTTCGATCCGGTTCTGCCCTATTACCGGCGCTTCGCAAACGGCGGCGCGGTTACGCTTTCGATCGCCGCCGGCAAGACGATTGCCGCGATCGCGCGCGGCCTCGGACCCCAAGCCGCCATCGTGCGCGCCATGCCCAACACCCCGGCGGCGATCGGCCGCGGCATCTCGGTGGCCTGTTCCGGGCCCGGTGTCTCGCGCTCGGCGCGCGCGCTGTGCGGAAAGCTGCTGGCGGCGGTGGGCGAGGTGGCCTGGGTCGAGGACGAATCCTTGCTCGATCCGGTGACCGCGGTTTCAGGGAGCGGCCCGGCCTATGTGTTCCTGCTGATCGAGGATTTGGCCAAGGCGGGCGAAGAGGCCGGCCTGCCGGCCGATCTCGCCGAAAAGCTGGCGCGCGCCACCGTGTCCGGGGCGGGCGAGCTGGCGCGGCTCTCCACCGCCAGCGCGGCGTCTTTGCGCGAGGCCGTGACCAGCCCGGGCGGCACGACGCGCGCCGCGCTCGACGTGCTGATGGCGCCCGGCGGGCTCGAATCCCTGCTCAAACGCGCGGTCGCGGCGGCAACCAAACGTTCACGCGAATTGGCGGGCTAGCGAATCGAGGGTTTTGGCTTAATCGCCCGGAAGTGCGATAATAGGGTTCATGCCGCCCCGGAAGAAAAAAGCCTCATCATCCGCCCGATCCGCCCCCCGCGGCGGCGATCCCCAAGCCCGCGTGGTCGCCGCGGCCTTGAAGCTCGCAGCATCCAAGGGCTGGCGGCGCGTCTCCCTGGCCGAGATCGCTTCCGAGGCGCGGCTGTCGCTGGCCCAGCTCCACGCCCTTTATCGCGGCAAGCCGATGATCCTCGCCGCCTGCGTGCGGCATTTCGACCAGGCGGCGCTGGCGGGCCCCGAGCCCGGGCCCAAGGACAAGAAGCGCGACGTGCTGTTCGACGTGCTGATGCGGCGGTTCGACGCGCTGCAGCCTTACCGCCCGGCGGTGGCCGCCATGCTCCGCGACAGCATCGGCGATCCGGCCGCGCTTCTGGGCTTCAAGCGGCTGCTGGTGTCGATGGGCTGGATGCTCGAAGCCGCCGGGGTGTCGAGCGCGGGCCTAGCCGGAAAGGCGCGGCGCAAGATTCTGGCCCTGATCTATCTCTCCGTTCTCCTGGTGTTCCTGAACGACAAGAGCGAGGATCTGGCCAAGACCATGGCCGCGCTCGACCGCCGTCTGACCCTCGCCCAGGCCTGGCTGGGTCTTTAGCCGCCGGGATTCGGCCGGCCAAGGCCCAAAATCGGCCCGAATCGGGCCTTTTCCGCGGTTTCGGTAATTTTATTGCATTGCGATAATTTTATCTAAGGGCCCTTGAAAAGGGCTTGACGGGCTGGGTTATGTACCTCATATTTCAATTGTGCAGTGCAACATAAATGCTGCGAACCCTTTCACGAAGAAAGACCCGTATCCCCGCTCTCTAACCCAAGGATGCAGACCATGGACGGAAGACTCAATTTCCTCGACACCGACTTCAGCAAGGCGTTCGCCGGCTTCGCTTTGCCCGGCTTCGACGCCGAATCCGTGCTCGCCAGCCAGCGCAAGAACGTCGAAGCGCTGACCCAGGCCAACCAGCTTGCCGCCGAAGGGCTGCAGGCGGTCGCCAAGCGCCAGGTCGAAATCGCCAAAGAGGCGATCGAAGAGGCCTCGACGCTGTTGCATGACATCACCCAGCCGAGCGCTCCCGAGGATCGCATCGCCAAGAACGCCGACCTTTTGAAGCAGGCGTTCGAGAAGGGCCTCGCCAACGCCCGCGAACTCACCCTCACTCTCGCCAAGGCGCAGACCGAGGCGTTCGACGTGATCACCAAGCGCGTCGCCGAGGGCTTCGAGGAATTCCGCGACACGGTCAAGAGCCGCGCCGCGAAGTAACTCCCAAAATCGTTTTCGGTCCTTTGAGCAGGGCCGCCCCGAAAGGGGCGGCCCTGTTCGTTTATGGGGATATTTAGACCGTCAGAATCCCGGCCCGTCAGGGCTAAACCGTCAGGGTCAACCCATCGCGCGCGGTTTCGATCCCGATCTCGGCCAGCTTCGCCAGCATGTCGGGGTTCATGTGGGTCAGGATGACGCGCTTGGCGCCCAACGCGGGCAGTTTCTCCTTGAGCGGCAAATAGGCCAGATGGCCTTTGACCGGCTTTTCATAGGAGCTGCATTCGCAGATGAACAGGTCGGCGCTTCGCGCGGCCCGGGCCAGATCGTCGCTCCAGGCGGTGTCGCCGGAATAGGTCACGACCTTGCCGTCGCATTCGAAGCGCAGCGAGAAGCACGGGCTTTCCCCGGCCGAATGCGCGGCGGGAAAGGGCGTGACGGCGAAGCCCTCGCCCTGGTGGCGCCGCCCCGCCGCGAGCTCGGCGGTTTCGACGGCGAATTTGAGCGCGGCCGCGGAGGAACCGGGGAACATCGCCTCGCGCAACTCCCGCAGGCGTTGGGGAAATCCTTCCGGTCCCCAGATGAAGAAAGGCCGTGAACGCCGGCTTATCAGCTGCGCGTCAAGCAGCAGGAACGGCAAGCCGCCGAAATGGTCGCCATGCAGATGGCTGAGCACCACGCCGTCGATGCCGTTCAAGTCGATTCCGGCATGTTTGAGCGCGACCAGCGTGCTGGCGCCGCAATCGATCAAGAAACGTGTCCCGGCCCCCGCCACCAGGAAACAGGTGTTGAACCGCCCGCCGCTGCCGAAGGCGTCGCCGCTGCCGATGAAGGTCACGTCCATGAACGGAAACCGGCGCCTATTTCGGCAGACGCAGCCGGGCGCGCAATCCGCCTTGCGGCGAATCCTCGAGCAGGATGTCGCCGCCGTGGCCGCGCGCCACGTCGCGGGCGATGGCCAGGCCCAGCCCGGTGCCGCCGGTTTCGGGATTGCGCGACGGCTCGAGGCGGAAGAAGGGGCGGAACACGTTTTCGCGCTCGGCGGGCGGGATGCCTGGACCGTCGTCGTCGACCAGCACCTCGACCACGTTTTTGCCCTCGATCACCGTCACCCAGACATGCTTGCCGTAGCGCCGCGCATTGGCGATCAGATTGCCGAGGCAGCGCCGCATGGCGTCGGGGCGCAACGGCAGCATGCAGCTTCCGGGCAGCGCCAGCAGCACCGGCGTGCCCGGCCGCCCCAAGGCGTTGACGGCGTCGTTGACCAGCACGGACAGGTCGCTCTCGCGCGTCTCCTCGGTGCCTTCGCCGCGGGCGAAGTCGATATAGCCCTGCAGCATGCGTTCCATGGTGGCGAGATCGGATTTGAGCTCGGCGGATTTGGCGTCGTTTTTTTCCAGCTCGAGCGCGAGCCGCATGCGCGTCAGCGGCGTGCGCAAATCGTGCGACACCCCGGCCAGCATCTCGGTGCGCTGGGTGATTTGGCGCTGGATGCGCTCGCGCATCTTGAGGAAGGCGGCGCCGGTCTGGCGCACCTCGGTCGCGCCTTCGAGCTTGAAATTGGGCACGTCGCGCCCCTTGCCGAAATCGTCCACCGCGACCGCGAGCCGCCGCAGCGACCGGACCTGATTGCGCATGAACAGCGCGGCCACGCCCATCAGCACGACGGAGGATCCCACCATCCACATCATGAAGATGTAGGTCGTGGGCGTGAACAGGCGCTTCTTCGGCACCGCCACTTCCATCACCCCGTCGGCGGTCTGGATCGAAACCAGGAAGTCGCGCGGGTCGAAATCGCCGTCGATCTGGAACGGCAAGCCCAGGCGCTGCGAGATCGCGTCGGCGAGATATTCGTCGATCCGGCCGGTGGTCGAACGGCGCATGCCCTTGGGCAGGATCTCGCCCGGGCGGAAGCCGTAATAGATCTCGGTGTCGGCCAGCGCGCGTTCGAACACGATCCGGCGCTCGTCCGGATTGTCGGCGATGGTCAGCGAATCGAGGGTGAGCGCGATGTCGGCCGCGACCGAGGCCGACAGCCGCCGCGCCACCACGTCCCAATGCCGGTCGTAGAAGATCCAGGTGGCGATGATCTGGGCCAGCACCAGCGGCAGCACCAGGATCAGCAGCGAACGGCCGTAAAGCGAACGCGGCAGCATGCGCTTGAACCAGCGCCGGTGGCTGTCGGCGCCGGCCGCGCGCAATTCCTCTCCCGTCGCCGCCGGTTCGGCGAAGATCGGCGTCGCGCCGGACCCGCGTTCAATCGGGCTTGAGGACATAGCCCGTGCCTCTCACGGTTTGCAGATAGCGCGGAAACTTGGGATCGCGCTCGATCTTGCGCCGGAGCCGCGTCATTTGCACGTCGACATTGCGCAGATTGCCGCTGAACTGCGCCGACTTGGCGAGCTCCTCGCGCGACACCGCCTGATTCGGCCGGACCGCCAGCGTCATCAGCAGCGCCTGTTCGGCGCTGGTGAGCTTCACCGGATCTCCGCCGCGGGAAAGCTCGCCGCGCTTCAAGTCGAGCCGGCAAGGCCCCAGCCGCAGCTCGCCGGTCTTTTCCGGCATCGCCGCCGCGCGGGTGAGCACGTTCCTGACGCGCAACACCAGCTCGCGCGGCTCGAACGGCTTGACCAGGTAATCGTCGGCGCCGCGCTCGAGCCCGTTGATGCGGTCCGCGCTTTCGGCCCGGGCGGTCAGAAGCAGGATCGGAATCCGGCTGGTTTCGCGCAAGCTGCGCGTCAGGGAAAAGCCGTCCTCGCCCGGCATCATCACGTCGAGGATCAGCAGGTCGAAATCGAGGTTCTTGATCTTGGCGCGCGCCTCGGCCGCGTCGCCCGCGGTGGTGACGCGGAAGCCCTGATCGACCAGGTAGCGCTTCAGCAGATCCCGGAGCCGCGCATCGTCGTCGACCACCAGCAGATGGGGCTCGGCCATCAGGCTGACGGGTTCAGCGCGTGCCGTCATTGGCGCGCTCCGGCCGCGCAGGCTGCGCATTCCGCTCGAAGCGCCGGCGGTCGGCCTGGCCGCCGATGATGCCGGTCATCACCTTGCGGAAGCCTTCGGCCGCCTGCGCCCCCGCTTCGCGATAGGCCCGGGCGATGCGCTGGCGCTGCGTCTCCGACAATTGCCGCTCGAGCTCGGTGCCCTTCTCGGTCAATTCCAGCAGCCGCTGGCGGCGGTCGCTTCGGCCGGGTTTCTGGAGGATGAATCCCTGCTGCACCAGCTGCCCCAGCACGCGCGACAGGCTCTGCTTGGTGATGCGCAGGATGCCCAAGAGGTCGCTGACGCTCATCTGCGGGTGGCGGCCGACGAAATAGATCACGCGGTGATGCGCCCGGCCGAAACCGTAGCGCGCCAGCATGGCGTCGGGCTCGGCGGTGAAGTCGCGATAGGCGAAATAGAGCAGCTCGATGCCCTGGCGCAGTTCCTCCTCGCGGAGGAACGGTGGGGAGGCGGCGGATTTTACGTCAGCCATGTTGACTAATTTACGCGGAAACCGTTATATCGGGAAGCGCCTTCGGCCATAATCGCACAGAATCAAGCGGGCCGGTGAAGCCGCGCGAAATTCGTTCGAGGAAACCCCGGGAAACCCATGGCTGCCAGCCTCATCCCCTATGACGACCGCGACGGCTCGATCTGGTTCGACGGCAAGCTCGTGCCCTGGCGCGACGCCAAGATCCACGTCCTGACCCATGCGCTGCATTACGCCAGCGCCGTGTTCGAGGGCGCGCGCGTCTACGGCGGCCGCGTCTTCAAGCTCAAGGAACATTCACAGCGCCTGATCGACAGCGGCCGCATCCTGGGCTTCGAGATTCCCTGGACCCTCGAGCAGATCATGGCAGCCGCGAATGAATCCGTGCGCGCCAACAATATCAAGGACGGCTATCTGCGGCCGATCGCCTGGCGCGGGCCGGAGCAGATGGGCGTCTCCGCGCAATTGACCAAGATCCACATGGCGGTCGCGGTGTGGGATTGGGGCGCCTATTTCTCGCCCGAGGCGCGGCTCAAGGGCATCCGCATGGCCTGGGCCAAGTGGTCGCGCCCCGCGCCCAACACCGCGCCGACCAAGGCCAAGGCGGCCGGGCTTTACATGATCTGCACGCTCTCCAAACACGCCGCCGAGGCCGAGGGCTACGAGGACGCGCTGATGCTCGACTGGCGCGGCCGCCTCGCCGAGGCCACCGGCGCCAATCTCTTCCTCGCCATCAACGGCGAGCTGCACACGCCCACGCCCGATTGCTTCCTCGACGGCATCACCCGCCGCCACGTCATCGGATTGGCCAAGGCGCGCCAGCTCAAGGTGATCGAGCGCGCCATCATGCCCGAGGAACTGGCCAAGGCGCAGGAAGTGTTCCTGACCGGCAGCGCCGCCGAGATCACGCCGGTGCGCGAGATCGGCCAGTACAAGTTCACCCCCGGCGCCATCACCAAGGCGTTGATCGAGGAATTCGACCGCTCGGTGCGCGCCCCCGAAAAGGCCAGCGCGGCTTAAGGCGTCATCTCTGGATTTCTGGATTGCTTCGGCCGCGCTCCGCGCGGCGTCGCAATGACGTTCACATTGTCATTGCGAGCCGGAGGCGAAGCAATCCAGCAATAAAGTGCTAGGACTTCACCCACCTTTTCGCCGCCTGGTCATCGGAGGATTGGGCTTCGACCCAGCGCTCGCCTTGCGCCGTTTCCTCAAGCTTCCAGAACGGCGCCTTGGTCTTGAGCCAGTCGACCAGGAACTCGTTGGCGGCGAAGGCGTCGGCGCGGTGCGGCGCGGCGGTCACCACCAGCACGATGCGCTCGCCCGGCAGCAATTTGCCGTAACGGTGGACGATGAGCGAGGCTTCGAGCTTCCAGCGCTTGTTGGCCTCTTGCTCGATCGCTTCCAGTTCCTGCTCGGTCATGCCGGGATAATGTTCGAGCGTCATGGATTTGACGCCATCGCCGCCGCCGCGCACCGTGCCGATGAACACGACCACGCCACCGATGGAGGTCTTGCCGCTTGTGAGCGCCTCGATCTCGCGCCCGGCGTCGAAATCCTCGCGCTGCACCCGGATCATGGCTCGCCTCAGCCGCCGGTCACGGGCGGGAAAATCGCGATCTCGTCGCCCGGCTTGACCGCGAAATCCCAGCCGACCGAGCGGCGATTGACCGCGACCCGCAAGGTGCGGCGGTCCTTCAAGGCCTCGGCGAAGCCCGGCCCCCTGGTCTTGAGCCAATCGACCAAGGCCCCGGCCGTGGCCACGCCCGAAGGCAAATCGAGCGTTTCCTCGGCCTTGCCGATCTTGGTCTTGAGCCAGGCGAAATAGAGCAATCTCATGGCGCGATCCTGGACTGACCTAAGGCTTCTCAATCATGTTCACAACCAGCATATCGTTCCCTCCGCAGAAGGAATCATCTTCTGTATGAGCTAACAAGCTGATCTTATGGACGAATAAGACGCCATATTTTGGTCATAAACACCGTTTATAAGCCTAATTATCGTATGAACGTATAGAATGATGTTCATAGCTAAACAGAAAGGAGATTCTAAATGTTAATAACAGCTAGAGGCTGGAGTTGTAATTCAGGTGAAAACTATATTGGTTCTGGTGAGTTAAATTCAGTGAATGTTGTAAAAGAGAGAGTATACCCTCGTGCCACAAAGGGATTTAACACGATCTATTCTCAAGAGAATGAAGTAATAATAACCTGGAAGGCTGACCTAAGGCTGGGCGGGAATTACAAAGTCAACTTGACGCTTTCCAAACCAGAACTGGCACTCCTTTTTAAAGGGAACTATAAGGTTGACGTACCATGACTAAAAATGTAAATGAAAGCGACGTTGCGAACGTCAAGCCTTCCGCAATCGAGGCCACTCCTGAAATGATTTTTGCTGCAACCAAAGTCTTAGAGGCTGAGGCTGATATTGATCTCGGAAGCGGATACACGAGAGATTTGGCTAAGCGAGTTCTCGAAGCCGCGCTGCGAGTTCGTTCAATCTAAACGTCTGTAGGCGAATTCCGCATTGAATCACAAGGGCTGTATGAGATTTGATAGCGTCTATATCAAGTGGTCCATGTTTCTCTTTTTTTCGTAACCGCTCGGTATGGCTGGTGATGGTTGCTATCGTAAAATCTTTGCCGTCCAATATGTCGTTAAAATCAATTATATATGAAACTGGATCATGTGCGAGACTATTGCGCGTGGATAATGCCTGATGAATTTCTTTTTGAATATCACACCAGACCTTAAATCCCGGGTGAGGATGAGATCCAGATTTTTCTGAAGTTTGCGGGAAAACAGTTTTTAGAAGATCATCCGTGAGATTAATGCGCCCTTCAAGACTTGGGGTTCTGTAAAAAACGACTGACGCTCGCTCTTCTGTACAACCGAGAATCGCTGTGACGATAAAGAATAATTCGTGTTGAATTCCCGCTCATTCAGTTATGGCACGACCTATCTCCAATAGGTGAGCATTGCGATCTGTGTCTGACATGCTATTATTCCCCCATGAGCGTCCCAATAGAACCAGACCAGCGACGGCTTGATGCCGTCTTATTGCATCTATTGAAAACGCCGCCTCAACCACGGCCAAAAAGAGTACGGCGTAAAAAATCTAAGAAAAAACCATCTACACGTTAGAGTCTAGAATTCAATTTCCTCTTTCAAATGAGATTCTCAGCAATTCTTTTATTGTTGAATTTTCATTTCCTTGGACAGAACAAATCCCAGCGATCCATGTCTCCGCATCGTCATGACTAACATTGCTACCATCAGGGTGTCGAACTTCGGCAGACATTGCGGAAGCGGCAAGAAATAGTTTCGATTTCGATTGCGAGTTAATATTCGTTTGCGAATTAAGGTCATTGCATGTCACCGCAAGGGGATCAGATGAAAAATTCCAAACGGTAATCAAGCCAACAATAATCACGCCGATAATGCCAATCACTACGATACGGCGTTTCCGATTTATTTATGCCGAGGCCTTTTGGTCAGGCTGTCGATACATCAGACGCTTTCCTTTCGCGCCGCGTAGCAAAGCATCGGAACGCTCGACATCGGTAAGATTTCGGTTGCTATGCCGGAAATCAAATTCGCGCAAATAGCGGTGCAAATGGGCTTCACTTACGGAATGGAATTGCCCATACATACCACGCTTCAAAAGAGCGAAGAACGATTCAACCGTGTTTGTGTGCATGAATCCGCCAAGGCGCGTGTATTCATCGGCAGAATGGTTGACCGTGCCATGTCCTGCAAAGCCGCCAGTGATCTTCGGATAGATCGGGCTGTCATCCGTCATCAACCAAGATGCTTTCCGAGCGGCCTTAGTGATGATTGGCTTTAGAGTTTTAGCTGTGACATTGGCGACATGAAAGGAACGCACCGCTCCATCTCGCTCAATGAGAGAGAACACAGCTTGCTTGCCAACTGCACCGCGTCCGGCATGAAGACGCTTGTTCTTGTGCTTGTTCGCCTCTTTTCCGCCGATATAAGTCTCGTCACCCTCGACCACTTTGTTTTTCCCACCTAATGGTGCGGGGCTATCGACAATCGGACATTCGCGGAGACGATGGAATAGGAACCAAGCCGCTTCATAGCTGGTTCCGATTAAGCGTTGCAGTTGCTTTGCCGACATGGATTTTTTAGCGGTCATCATGAAATAGGTTGCCGCGATCCATTTAGTCAGCGGGATATGCGAACGCTCCATCACGGTTCCCACCGTGACAGAAAACGGCTTGCGACAATCCTTGCACTTATAGACGCCTGGCCGCGTAGACTTGCCTTGCAGTTTGGTGACGCGATCACCACCAATGCCACAATGCGGACATGTCGGGCCGTTCGGCCAGAGGATCGTTTCCAGACGCTCGCGCGCCTTATCCTCGTCGTGGAAACTTGGATCATTGATACTGAATTTCTGCTTTTTCATAACGGGTTACCTCATTGTTAGGGTAATCCTACACTATTTGACTTGGTACGTCAACCTTATAGTTCCCTTTTTAAAGCTGCCTTTGGAGAAGAAATAGGAATCGAGACTTTACGAAGCCTGGGAATCAAGCTGAAGAAAGAAGGACTAAGAGACGTCATTTCTGAAATGAAAGTCGGAGAAGTGTTTTCACTTATTGGTGCGAATGGTCTGTCGGCACAAAATTAAATCGCGCTAGTGCCCAACGCAATTGTTTACGCGATCACTTCGCTGAAGGGCAGGAAATCGACCAGGGAACCCAGTTCGACATGCGACACGCCTTCGCCGATCTGCACCAGCCCGTCCGATTCCACCATCGAGGTCAATATGCCGGCGCCGTCGCGCGGGAATTTCTCCGCCACCCAGTAGCCGTCGCCGCCGCGTTTCAGCCGCGCGCGCAGATATTCGGTGCGGCTGCCCTTTTTCTCGTAAGCGAAGCCCGAGGCCACGCGGTAAAGCCGCGGCGGCGAATCCTCGGCGCCTGACAGCAGCAGGATCAGCGGCCGCGCCAGCAGCAGGAAGGTCACCATCACCGCCACCGGGTTGCCCGGAAGGCCCATGAACGGCACCTTCCCCAACTGCCCCATCGCCACCGGCCGCCCGGGCTTGATGGCGAGGCGCCAGAAATGCAGCTTGCCCAGCGCCTCGACCGCCGCCTTGACGTGGTCCTCCTCGCCGGTCGACATGCCGCCCGAAGTCAGCACCAGATCGTGATCCTGGGCCGCCTGGGCCAGCGCCGCGCGCACCGAAGCCAGATTGTCCGGCAAAATCCCGAGATCGGTGACGGCGCAGGAGAGAGTCTCCAGCAGTGCCCGCAAGGTGTACCGGTTGCTGTCAAAAATCGCGCCGTCGGGCAACTCGGCTCCAGGCTCGCGCACCTCGTCGCCGGTCGAGAACACCGCGACCCGCAGCTTACGCATGACGGTCAGCTCGGTGAGGCCCAGCGAGGCCGCGAGGCCGATCTCCTGCGGCCGAAGCCGCCGCCCCGGCGCCAGCACGGTGGCGCCTTTCTTCACGTCCTCGCCGGCGAAACGCCGGTTGGACCCTTGCTTGATTCCCGGCGGCAAGATCGCCTTGCCGTCTTCGACCCGGCAATCCTCCTGCATCAGCACGGTGTCGGCGCCCGCGGGCATTTGCGCGCCGGTGAAGACGCGGATCGCCTCGCCGCGCGCGATCGGCCGGCCCAGCGGATGGCCGGCGGCCGCCCGTCCGCCCACCGGCAGCACCGTCTTCTCGCCCGGCTTGAGGTCGGCGAAATTCACCGCGTAACCGTCGACCGCCGCGTTGTCGTGCGGCGGCACGTCGCGCGTCGCCACCACCGGCGCGGCCAGCACGCGGCCGCGCGCCGAAGCGAGCTTCACGTTTTCGCTCCCGGTCACGGCGTGGAGATGGCTCTTCAGGATTTGCATCGCCTCGGCGGCCGACATGAGCGGCCCGCCGAAGGCGAAACAGTCATCGCTGAGCTGCGCCATGGAGTGCCGTTTCGAGGCCGCAATGGGCGATGATGAATCCGGATATCCCGGTTATGTCGTCGAGCAGGAATTGCGGCAGATCGACGCCCGGAACCTTGCGGTCGCTGGCCAGCGCGACGATGCTCTTCTGCTCGCGGCACAACAGCGGCTTCTCCACGTGCGCGCGGTAGACTTCGAGCTTGGGGAAATCCTCGCTCTTGAAGCCTTCGACCAGCACCAGATCGACCGGCGTCATGTGCTTCAAAAGATCATCGAGCCCCGGCTCGCGCGATCCTCGGTGCTCGTGCATCAGCGCCCAGCGCAACGCCGAGGCCACCATCACCTCGCTCGCGCCTTCCTTGCGGTGGCGCCAGGAATCCTTGCCGGGCTGGTCGATTTCGAAATCGTGATGCGCGTGCTTGACGGTGGAAACCGTCAGCCCCCGGCCGATCAATTCCGGCAACAGCCGCGTCAGCAGGGTGGTCTTGCCGCTGCCGCTCCAGCCGGCCAGGCCGAAGACCCGCATGCGCGTCACGCCGCGTTGCCGGGGTTCGCCGTCTTGATCGACGGCGGTTTGGGAACCGGGCGGTTGATGTGGATGAGCCCGGCATGGAGATAATCGTAGCCGGTCTTGACCGTGAGCACCGCCGCGCACCACAGCATCACCTCGCCGATCATCCGCACCGGCAGCCAGCCTGGTCCGGCATCGCCCACCAGCAGCACGCCGATCGACAAAAGCTGGATGAAGGTCTTCCACTTGGCGAGCCGCGAGACCGGCATGCGCACCTGCATGCGCGCCAGATGCTCGCGCAGGCCCGAAACCAGGATCTCGCGCATCAGGATCACCAGCGCCGGCAGCACGGCGAAATCCGAGAAGCGGTGGAACACCGCCAGCATGAACAGGGTGGTCGCGACCAGCAGCTTGTCGGCGATCGGGTCGAGGAACACGCCCAGCTCCGTTTGCTGGCTCCAGGCGCGGGCGACCTTGCCGTCGAGCCAGTCGGTCAGCCCGGCGAGCGAGAAGATCACGCAGCCGAGCCAGGGGCCGGCCGGGGGATTCAGGTAAAAGGTCAGAATCACCAGGGGAATCGCGGCGATGCGCGACAAGGTCAGGAGATTGGGCAGCGTGGTCAGCATGTGGTTCCGGACTGGACACCCGGTCCCCGGGCGTCTCGGGAGCCGAGTTTAGCCCTCGGCATGGAAATGGTCATAAATCTTTTTTGCGACAATTTTGCTGATGCCCTGGACGCGCTCGAGATCAGGCAGCCCGGCCGTGGCCACCGCGCGCGCCGAGCCGAAATGGTGCAGCAGCGCCTTCTTGCGCGAGGCCCCGATGCCGGCGATCTCGTCCAAGGGCGAGGCGCCGATGGCCTTGGCGCGCTTGGCGCGGTGGGCGCCGATGGCGAAACGGTGCGCCTCGTCCCGCAGCCGCTGCAGGAAATAGAGCACCGGGTCCTTGGCTTCGAGCGAGAAGGGCGGCTTGCCCTCCTGGAAAAAGCGCTCGCGCCCGGCGTTGCGGTCCGGGCCCTTGGCGACCGCGACCAGCGGCACGTCGGTGACGCCGAGATCGGCCAGCGCCTGGCGCGCGGCGTTCAACTGGCCTTGGCCGCCGTCGATCAGCACCAGGTCGGGGAAGCCGTCGCGCTCGGGGCTTTCCTTCAAGGCCCGGGCGAAGCGGCGGCCCAGCACCTCGCGCATCATGGCGTAATCGTCGCCCGGCGCGATCTTCTCCTTGATGGTGAATTTGCGGTAGGCGTTCTTCACGAAGCCTTCCGGCCCGGCGACGATCATGGCGCCGACCGCGAACGCGCCCTGGATGTGGCTGTTGTCGTAGACCTCGATGCGCGCCGGCGCGCCGTCGAGGCCGAAGGCCCGGCCCACGCCTTCGAGCAATTTCTGCTGCGCCGAGCTTTCGGCCAGTTTGCGGCCGAGCGCCTCGCGCGCGTTCATCAGCGCCGATTCGACCAGCTTGCGCTTGCCGCCGCGGTTGGGCGCGAGAATCTCCACCTTGTGCCCGGCGCGCGAAGCCAGCGCCTCGGCGAGCAGTTCACGCTCGGCGGGCTGGTGGCTGGTCAGGATCAGCGGCGGCGCCGGCTTGTTGTCGTAGAACTGGCCGAGGAAGGCGCCCATCACCTCGTCCGGTTCGAGATGCCGGGCGTGGCTCGGGAAATAGGCGCGGTTGCCCCAGTTCTGGCCGCCGCGGAAGAAGAACACCTGGATCGAGGAATCGCCGCCAGCTTGATGCAAAGCGACGACGTCGGCGTCGCCCAGCCCTTCGAGATTGACGTCCTGGCGGCCCTGGACCTGGGTCAGAGCGCGGATGCGGTCGCGGATCGCGGCCGCGCCTTCGTATTCACGGCTATCGGACAATTCCTGCATGCGCTTGGCGAGGCGTTTCTGGACCTGCTGGCTGCTTCCGGAGAGGAATTCCCGCGCCTCCTCGACCAGCTTGGCATAACCTTCCTGGTCGATGCGGCCGGTGCAGGGCGCGCTGCAGCGCTTGATCTGGTAGAGCAGGCAGGGGCGGGCGCGGTTCGAAAACACGCTGTCCGAGCAGGAGCGCAGCAGGAAGGCGCGCTGCAAGGCGATGAGCGTGCGGTTGACCGCGCCAGCCGAGGCGAAAGGCCCGAAATAATCGCCTTCCTTCCCGCGCGCCCCGCGATGCTTGGCCAGTTGCGGGAAATCATGGCCGCCGCTCAGCTGGATGTAGGGAAACGACTTGTCGTCGCGCAGCAGCACGTTGTAGCGCGGCATCAGGCGCTTGATCAGGTTGCATTCGAGCAGCAGCGCCTCGACCTCGGTGTGGGTGACGATGATCTCGAGGCTGCTGGTTTCCGCCACCATGCGCTGAAGCCGGTGCGGCAACCCGGCAATATGCGTGTAATTGGCGACGCGGTTCTTGAGATTGGCCGCCTTGCCGATGTAAAGCGCGTCGCCCTTGCGGTCGAGCATGCGATAGACGCCGGGATGGGTGGGCATGGTCTTGAGCGCGGTGCGGATCACCTCGACGCCGCGCGTCAGGCCGCCGCCGGCGGGCGAGGTTTCGCCGATTCCGAAATCCTCCGCGGTTTCGTTGTCGTCGCTCATCGTGTCGTTGGTCCGGATCGAGGCATCAGGGTGTCGATTTCTTGGGCAACGCCGCGTTTTGCCGATTCCGCGCGCATCTTGTCATGACCGTCCTTGGGCGATATCCACGGAAGCTGTGGGTAACTGTGTATATAAGCCGCATTGCGCGCCGCTCCATCGAACCAAATCGGGACTTTCACCGCTTTGCCCAAAAACCCGCCTTCTTCACGAGTGGTCTGATTTTCCAAGCTCTTTTGCCTGTGGAGTGTAAGCCTAGCTTAACACTAGAGAAACAAAGCGGTTTCTGCCGCCGCGCCGCCGCGTTTCGTTCGCCCTGTTGACAACTCGGCCGGCCGCGCCGCATGCCCCGGCAAAAACCCGGAAAATTTCCACGTGCGCTCAAGAACTTAGCCGGAGGGTTCAGGCTCGTTATTCGCTCCTTCCGGTCATGATAGGGTGTGCATCACGATGAAACGCGAAACCGCCTTTCCCCTTTCGCACGATGATCCTCACCCGCTGTGGGATGCGGCGGCGGATTACACGCGCGTGGTGTTGCGCAACCTTCAGGTCGAGGTGAAATGCGGCATCCATCCGTGGGAAAAACACCCCGAACGGCCCAACCGCCTGCTCGTCAATATCGAGATGTTCGCTCCGGCCTTGGCCCAAGAGGGCAAGAACGCCGCGTCGATCATCGATTACGATCATATCCACGCCGCGCTCAAATCCTGGCCGGCGCGGCCGCACGTGCCCTTGCTCGAGACCCTGGTCGAGGAGCTGGTCAGCTTATGCTTTCAAAACCCGCGGGTCGCGGCGTGCCGCGTTTCGATCCTGAAGCCGGACATCTTCAACGACGCCGCCGGCGCCGGGGTCGAGGTCTATCGCCGCCGCCGCGTTTGAGCGCCGTGCTTGACGATGACATGAGCCGGAAATGGCGCTGAACGAAGAAAAGGGCCGGACCGTCCTGGTGACGGGCGGCGCCAAGCGCATCGGCGCGGCGATCGCGCGCGGCTTGGCCGAGGACGGCTGGACTGTCTGCGTGCATTACCAGAATTCCGAGGCGGAGGCGCAACAACTCGTCCGTTCGTTGACCCAGGCGGGGCACCGCTGTTTCGCCTTGCAAGGCCGATCTGAGCCGCCAGGCGGAGGTCGAATCGCTGGTGCCGCGCTGCATCGAACAGGCGGGAAGGCTCGATTGCCTCGTCAACAACGCCGCCCGCTTCGTCTACGACACTCTTGCGACCGTGAGCTGGGAAAGCTGGCACGCCCATCTCGATCCCAATCTCGCCGCGCCGTTGTTCCTGTCGAAGGCCTTCGCGGCGAGCCTGCCGCCTGGCCGCGAGGGCGTCATCGTCAACATGCTCGACCAGAAGGTCGCCAACCTCAATCCGGATTTCCTCTCCTACACGCTGAGCAAGGTGGCGCTGGCGGGGCTGACGACCTTGCTGGCGATGGAGCTGGCGCCGCGCATCCGCGTCTGCGGCGTGGCGCCGGGCGTGACCTTGCCCAGCGCCAAGCAGACTCCCGCGGGTTTCGCCGCCTCGCA
>CAWEME010000006.1:0-49746 GCA_963810055.1 uncultured Alphaproteobacteria bacterium
CGGTGCGGATGATTTCGACGCCGCGCGTCAGGCCGCCGCCTGCGGGCGCCTGGTTTCGCCGATTTCGAAATCCTCAGCGGTCTCGTTATCGTCGCTCATCGCGTCATTCCCGGTACGGATCGAGGCATCAGGGTGTCGATTTCTTGGGCAACGCCGCGTTTTGCCGATTCCGCGCGCATCTTGTCATAACCGTCCTTGGGCGATATCCACGGAAGCTGTGGGTAAGTGTGTATATAAGCCGCTTCGCGCGCCGCTCCATCGAACCAAATCAGGACTTTCGCCGCTTTGCCCAAAAAGCCGCCTTCTTCACGAGTGGTTTGATTTTCCAGGCTCTTTTGCCTGTGGAGTGTAAGCCTAGCTTAACACTAGAGAAACAAAGCGGTTTCTGCCGCCGCGCCGCCGCGTTTCGTTCGCCCTGTTGACAACTCGGCAGGCCGCGCCGGATGCCGCGGCAAAAATCCGGAAAATTTCCACGTGCCTCAAGAACTTAGCCGGAGGGTTCAGGCTCGTTATTCGCTCCTTCCGGTCATGATAGGGTGTGCATCACGATGAAACGCGAAACCGCCTTTCCCCTTTCGCACGATGATCCTCACCCGCTGTGGGATGCGGCGGCGGATTACACGCGCGTGGTGTTGCGCAACCTTCAGGTCGAGGTGAAATGCGGCATCCATCCGTGGGAAAAACACCCCGAACGGCCCAACCGCCTGCTCGTCAATATCGAGATGTTCGCTCCGGCCTTGGCCCAAGAGGGCAAGAACGCCGCGTCGATCATCGATTACGATCATATCCACGCCGCGCTCAAATCCTGGCCGGCGCGGCCGCACGTGCCCTTGCTCGAGACCCTGGTCGAGGAGCTGGTCAGCTTATGCTTTCAAAACCCGCGGGTCGCGGCGTGCCGCGTTTCGATCCTGAAGCCGGACATCTTCAACGACGCCGCCGGCGCCGGGGTCGAGGTCTACCGCCGCCGCCGCGTTTGAGCGCCGTGCTTGACGATGACATGAGCCGGAAATGGCGCTGAACGAAGAAAAGGGCCGGACCGTCCTGGTGACGGGCGGCGCCAAGCGCATCGGCGCGGCGATCGCGCGCGGCTTGGCCGAGGACGGCTGGACTGTCTGCGTGCATTACCAGAATTCCGAGGCGGAGGCGCAACAGCTCGTCCGTTCGTTGACCCAGGCGGGGCACCGCTGTTTCGCCTTGCGCGCCGATCTGAGCCGCCAGGCGGAGGTCGAATCGCTGGTGCCGCGCTGCATCGAATCGGCGGGAAGGCTCGATTGCCTGGTCAACAACGCCGCCCGCTTCGTCTACGACACTCTTGCGACCGTGAGCTGGGAAAGCTGGCACGCCCATCTCGATCCCAATCTCGCCGCGCCCTTGTTCCTGTCGAAGGCCTTCGCGGCGAGCCTGCCGCCTGGCCGCGACGGCGTCATCGTCAACATGCTCGACCAGAAGGTCGCCAACCTCAATCCGGATTTTCTTTCCTACACGCTGAGCAAGGTGGCGCTGGCGGGGCTCACGACCTTGCTGGCGATGGAGCTGGCGCCGCGCATCCGCGTCTGCGGCGTGGCGCCGGGCGTGACCTTGCCCAGCCCCAAGCAGACCCCGGCGGGTTTCGCCGCCTCGCAACGCGCCGCGCCCTTGGGCCGCGGCAGCAGCGTCGCCGAGATCGTCGCGGCGGTGCGCTTCATCCTGGCGAGTCCCTCGATGACCGGCAGCGTCATCGCCATCGACGGCGGCGAAAGCCTGACGCGGCGTCCGCGCGACGTCGCCTTCGACAAGTCCTAGCCGGAAATCAGTGGCGTTCGCGGCCGCGCTTGCGGCGCGCGGCATTGGCCTTGGCCATCGCCTTGGCCGAGGTGCCGGCGCGCCCGGCCAGGGAACGCCCGCGCGGCCGGGGCGTATTCAAGGGCGATAGGCCGAGATCGAGCTCTTCGAGCCGCTTGATCTCGTCGCGGAGCCGCGCCGCCTCCTCGAATTCGAGATTGGATGCTGCCTCCTGCATGCGCTTTTCCAGGTCCTGCAGCACCGCCTGGAGATTGTGGCCCTGGTAATGCGCCGCTTCGGTGCCGGTCTCGACCAGCACATGGTCGCGCTCGTAGACGCTTTCGAGGATGTCGGAAATCGCGCGCTTGACGCTTTCGGGGGTGATGCCGTTGGCGGCGTTATAGGCCTGCTGCTTCTCCCGCCGCCGGTTGGTTTCCTCGATCGCCGCCTTCATGCTGTCGGTGACGCGGTCGGCATAGAGGATGGCGCGGCCTTCGATGTGGCGCGCGGCGCGGCCGATGGTCTGGATCAGCGCGGTGCGCGAGCGCAGATAGCCTTCCTTGTCGGCGTCCAATATCGCCACCAGCGCGCATTCCGGGATGTCGAGGCCTTCGCGCAAGAGGTTGATCCCGACCAGCACGTCGAACACGCCCAGGCGCAGATCGCGGATGATCTCGACGCGTTCCAGCGTCTCGACGTCCGAATGCATGTAACGCACGCGGATGCCGTTCTCGTGGAAATACTCGGTCAGCGCCTCGGCCATCTTCTTGGTGAGCGTCGTCACCAGCACGCGCTGGCCTTTCTTGGCGCAATCGCGGCATTCGGCCATGAGGTTTTCGACCTGGGTCTCGACCGGCCGGATCACGGGTATGGGGTCGATCAGCCCGGTCGGGCGCACCACCTGCTCGACGAACACGCCCTGGGTGCGGCCCAATTCCCACGGGCCAGGCGTCGCCGAGACGCACACGGTCTGGCCGCGCATCGCGTCCCATTCCTCGAATTTCAAGGGCCGGTTGTCGAGGCAGGAAGGCAGGCGGAAGCCGTATTCCGCCAGGGTCGATTTGCGCGCGAAGTCGCCGCGATACATGCCGCCCAGCTGCGGAATGGTGACGTGGCTTTCGTCGACGAACACCAGGCAATCCTCGGGCAGGTATTCGAACAGCGTCGGCGGCGGCTCGCCCGGGGCGCGGCCCGTGAGATAGCGCGAATAATTCTCGATGCCGGCGCAGCTGCCGGTCGCGGCCATCATCTCCAAATCGAACTGGGTGCGCTGCTCCAGCCGCTCGGCCTCCAACAACTTGCCTTGGGCGCGGAATTCCTCGAGCCGGATTTTCAAATCGGCCTTGATCTGGCCGATCGCCTGGTAAAGCGTCGGCTTGGGCGTGACGTAATGGCTGTTGGGATAGATCTTGATCGCTTCGAGCTGGGTCGTCTTCTCGCCGGTCAAGGGATCGAATTCATAGATCGATTCGAGTTCTTCCCCGAACAGCGATAGCCGCCAGGCGCGGTCCTCGTAATGCGCCGGGAAGATCTCGACCGTGTCGCCGCGCACGCGGAAGGCGCCGCGCTCGAAATTGGTGTCGTTGCGCCGGTATTGCAGCTCGACCAGCTTCGCCAAGAGGTCGCCGCGGAAGAAGCGCTCGCCCTTGGCCAGGGTGAAGGTCATCTCGGAATAGGTCTCGACCGAGCCGATGCCGTAGATGCAGGAAACCGAGGCGACGATCACGGTGTCGCGCCGCTCCAGGATAGCGCGGGTGGCCGAATGCCGCATGCGGTCGATCTGTTCGTTGATCGAGGATTCTTTCTCGATATAGGTGTCGGTGCGCGGCACATAGGCTTCGGGCTGGTAGTAGTCGTAATAGGAGACGAAATACTCGACCGCGTTCTCCGGGAAGAAGCTTTTCATCTCGCCGTAAAGCTGCGCCGCCAGCGTCTTGTTGGGGGCGAGGATCAGCGCCGGGCGCTGGGTCGCGGCGATCACATGCGCCATGGTGAAGGTCTTGCCCGAGCCGGTGACGCCCAGCAGCACCTGCTCATTCGCGCCCTGGGCTATGCCCTCCACCAGCGCCGCGATCGCCTGCGGCTGGTCGCCGGCGGGGCGGAACTCGGAATGGATGGCGAAGCGGTGGGCCTGGTCGGCCAGCGGCCGCGCCGCGGCGAGGATGGGATCGGACATGGACCCTTAAGATAAGGGCTCGCCGCCCCCGATGCTAGGCGGGCAGGATCAGGCTCTTGAGCTTGGGCCAGCCGAGAAGGGCGAGGATTTCGTTGAGCGCCACCAGCCCGGCGAGCCAAGCCACGTCCAACAAAGCCAGGTCGAGCAAAAGCGCGGGGGTGAAATTGGCGCTCTCGCCGGTGAACAAACTCGGGCCCAGCAGCGCCAGTTCATAAACCGCGAAAGCCGCCGCGAAGGCCAGACCCAGGCGTTGCCAGCGCCGCATATGATCGAGCCGCGCCACCACGAAACACGCGGTGCCAGTTGCGAGCAACGCCGCCACCCCGATCGCCAGGCCCCATATCAGGGTCGAGGCATCAAACGGGTATTGGAGAAATGCGAATCCCACCGCCTGGTTCGCGGCCCAGATCAGCGCCAAGGTGCCGAGCGCCGCGCGCGGCCGCTGCGTTTCCGCCGCGAAGGCGGCCAGGGCGGCAAAGGGCATGATGCAGGCGAAGGCGAGGCTGCCGCCCACCGCCGCCACGGCCAGCAGCACGGGCCAGAACATGCCGTCCAGGCGCCGGTTCGATGCCGATTGTGTCGCAAGTGTCATGGGTATCCTCGCAAGCTTGGTTGCACCATAGAGAAGAACCTCGATTCGATCAATTCGCTCCGCTGGCGCCGCCCCAGCTCAGCTTGACGCCCGCGAAGATGCCGAAACCAGGTTGGAGGAAGCCGTCCGGCTCTTGATAGGTGCGGTCGAGCAGATTGTTAATGCGGGCGATCAGGGTCAGATGCTGATCGACCCGGTAATTGGCCGACAGGTTCACCACGCTGTAGGAGCTTTCATGCAGCCCGGTGATGGTGCCGTCGCGGTTGAGGTCGAAGCATGCGCCGGTGAACAGCCACTCCGCCGTCACGGATAACGGGTCGATGGGCGTCCAGGTCGCGTTCAGGCTCGCCTTGTGCTTCGGCCGGCGCAACA
Source organism: uncultured Alphaproteobacteria bacterium (assembly GCA_963810055.1). GTDB lineage: Bacteria > Pseudomonadota > Alphaproteobacteria > ATCC43930 > CGMCC-115725 > REEB95. The sequence goes on from CAWEME010000006.1 coordinate 4,902, forward strand.
ACGCCTCGGCGCCGTTCATGTCGTCCTTGGCGAAGGTATAGGTGTAGTCGGCGCGCAGATCGACGGTCTTCACCGGCTTCAACGCCACGAAGGTTTCGGCGCCATAGGTCGTCGCCGATGCGATATTGGTGTAGGTCGCGTAATTCGTGAGTGGCGTGTACTGAATCAAATCGTGGATGTGGTTGTGGAAATACGTCGCGCCGAAATCGAGTTTCTTGTCGAAAACCGCCTGCTCGAAACCCGCGTCGTAGCCGCGGCTGGTTTCCGGCCGAAGATTGGGGTTGGCGAGAAACGGATAGAACGGGTCCGGGAAATCGATGAAGAGCTGCTCCAGCGTCGGCGCCTTGAAGCCGGTGCCGTAGCTCGCCTTGAGCGTGGTGCCGGTGCCGGGCACGGAATAGGCCGGCGCCGCCCGCCAGGTGATGGCGCGGCCGAAGCTGTCATTCTGATCCACCCGCAGATTGGCGTTGCCGTAAAGCTGCCCGATGATCGGCGTGTGATATTCGGCATAACCCGACCGGGTCGTGGTCGAGGCGATGATCGGCGTGTTGATCAGCCGGTCGGTCTGTTGCTCGAGGCCGAGCAACAGGGTGCGGTCGTTGCCCAGATGCGCCGTGCCTTTCCAATCGTATTTGACCCGGTCGCCGTTGGTGACGGCGGGCGCCGAAAAGGGCGGATCGACCGAGGTGCTGTTGCTGTAGAAGCGGCCATAGGCGACGCCGAACTCGTTTTCGATCGCGCCGTCGAGCGACAGGACATGGATCGAACCGCGGGTCAGGATACGGTTCTCGCGCAACACGCTTTGCGTCGAGTCAGGGACGTCCACCGGGAAGTTGGTGAAATTCTCGCCGGTGCTGCGCAGCACTGAATTGGCGTAATGCGCCACCAGGCTGGCGCTGACATTGTCGGTGAGATCGGCGCCGAGCTTGGTCGAATAGCTCTGGTCGCCATAGGCGTCGCCGATCGCCGCCTGGCCCGGACTGAGCAGTTGCGGCGGCGTCACCGGCAAGTCGCTGTAATGGAGATGCGCGGCGTCGAAGGCATACGTGGCGCGGCCTTGGGACCCGCTCACATTGAAGGTCTGGTTGAAGGTGCCGAACGAGCCGCCCTCGGCCATGGCGGTGAATTGCGGCGGGCCCGAACCCTGCTTGGTGACGATGTCGATTACGCCGCCGATCGCGTCCGAGCCGTAAAGACCGCTTTGCGGCCCGCGCAGCACCTCGACCCGGTCGATGTCCGAGGCCAGGATCTGACTGAAATCGAACGATCCGGCCGGGGTGGTCGGGTCGCTCACATCGATGCCGTCGATCAGCACCTTGGTGTGGTTGGAATTGGTGCCGCGCATGAAGACCGAGGCGGGGCTGCCTTCGCCGCCGCTCTGGATGACGAACAGGCCGGGCACGTCCCGGAGCACGTCGGGCAGCGTGCGTTGCTGCTTCTGGTCGATCTGGTCCGAAGTGATGAGCGTGACGGTGCTGCCGATCTCGTCCAGCGGCGTCGGGAACAGGGTCGGGCTCACCACGATCGGCTGCATGGTGCCGAAGGCGGAATCGTCCTGGGACTGGGTCTGCGCCCAGGCATGGTTGGCGCAGAGCAGGACAATGACAAGCGCGGCGTTAAGCCGTGGGAGGGAGAAGGGGTTCCGGGACATGAGCGGACTCGCGGTGCTGTGACACGTCACCGCGAACTGAAGTCCGGCCCGGCTTTAGGAATTCCGGGAAGGTCTTCTCATCGGAACACCCCGCCCGACGCGCTCGCACGTGACCACGGCCGGTGGCAGGTCTCCTGGCTCGCGGGTCGGTGCTTGGACCGGTCTTCCCAACGGCTTTCGCCGCCAGTGACGTTACGTGGTCCGCGCTCGCCGCTTACAGTTGCGGGGGCAGCCGCGGCATTGCGCGTTTGGCCTGATGAAAGCCGGACGCGCGCACCGCATTCCCTTTTGATCCCCTCTCGGGAACCACCGTCTCGATGCTGCGCGCCGGGCGGGAGTCGAGTCAAGCGCCCCGCTTTTGCCACCCATGCGCGAGCGTCGCTTGCGCGCCATGTTGCAGTGCATTAAAAGAAGCACGCACTGACAGGACAAGCGACATGTCGCTCATCGCCGAACGTCTGAAACGGATCAAGCCGTCGCCGACCATCGCGGTGACCGACAAGGCGCGCAAGCTCAAGGCGGCCGGGCGCGACATCATCGGGCTGGGCGCGGGCGAACCCGATTTCGACACGCCGCAGAACATCAAGGACGCGGCCAAGCGCGCCATCGACAAGGGCGACACCAAATACACCCAGGTCGACGGCACGGCCGCGCTGAAACAGGCGATCTGCGCCAAGTTCAAGCGCGAGAACGGCCTCGACTACACCCCCGATCAGATCAGCGCCGGCGCCGGGGGCAAGCAGGTGCTGTTCAACGCGCTCTTGGCCACGGTCGGCCCCGGCGACGAGGTGATCGTGCCGGCGCCCTATTGGGTTTCCTACACCGACATCGTCGAGCTGGCGGAAGGCAAGCCGGTTTCCGTGGTGGGACCCGAGAACAACGGCTTCAAGATCAGGCCCGAGGAACTCGAGGCGGCGATTTCGCCCAAGACCAAATGGTTCATCCTCAACTCGCCCTGCAATCCCACGGGCGCGACCTACAGCCCCAAGGAGCTGAAGGGCCTGACCGATGTGCTGTTGCGGCACCCCCAGGTCTGGGTGCTGACCGACGACATCTACGAGCATCTGTTCTACGGCGATTTCGAATTGGCCTCGGTCTGCGCGGTCGAGCCCAAGCTTTATCCGCGCACGCTCACCTTGAACGGCGTCAGCAAGACCTATGCCATGACCGGCTGGCGCCTGGGCTATGGCGGCGGCCCGAAGGAATTGATCGGGGCGATGGCGGCGCTGCAATCGCAATCGACCACCAATCCGAGCTCGATCAGCCAGGCCGCGGCGGTCGAGGCCCTGAACGGGACGCAGGATTTCGTGCCGCGCAACCTGGCGATCTTCAAGGCGCGGCGCGATCTGGTGGTGGCGGGCCTGAACCGCTGCAAAGGCCTGCGCTGCGCCGTGCCCGAGGGCGCGTTCTACGTCTATCCGTCCTGTGCCGGCGCCATCGGCAAGAAGACGCCGCAAGGCAAGGCGATCACGACCGACGGCGACTTCGTGGAATATCTCCTGGAAGCCGAGGGCGTGGCCGTCGTGCCGGGCGCGGCCTTCGGCCTGTCGCCCTATTTCCGCCTCTCCTACGCCGCCTCGAACGAGGCGCTGGCGGAAGCGTTGAAGCGCATCGAACGCGCTTGCGCCGCGCTGAAATAATTCCGATCCGCAACGCCGCCGCCCAAGACATGACGGCGCGCTGTTAGCGATCGTCCATCGTCGGCATTGATCTAGATCAATGCCGGTTGCTGTCCTTCCATGTAGCTAAGTCCTTGCACAAGCAAGTTTTTATGGCGTAACCGCCGAAGAGCGCAAGATGGAACCATCTTCGCTTAGGTTCGCTCCTGCCGATTACGGATCGGCGCGGGGTTCTGCGGCCGGCATCCTGGACGATCGACGCGGCGAAATCCGGCTGATGCTCGGCGAGATCTGTCTGTCGCGTCCCGATCTCCGGGCATCCATCAGCAAGCATCCACAATCGTCCCAGCGGCTGACCAAGATGCTGCGTCTGCTTGAAATCGACAGCCTGCCGCGAGAAGACGCGACGCGATTGCTGAGCGGGCTGCAACTCGTCTGCGCGGATTGTCCGTGCGTGCCGCGCTGTGAAACCTGGATGGAAATCGGGACGCGGCGGCGATTTTCATTCGTTTTGCCCCAATGCGGAAACCCTCGACAAGATATTGAAGCAGAGGCCCGCACAAAAAACTAACGCCTGACCGTTTTAAAAACTTACGGCGGGAGGAATCGGGTATGGTGCATGAAAAACCGCGAACGGGTTAAGGCGCAACGCCTCCGCCGGCGCGCGGCCGACCGCAAGCGCCGTCTCGCCTACATGCGACGCTACCGCGCGGCCCATCGCCAGCACCTCAAGGAACACGCGCGGGCCTATCACGCGGCCAACCGCAGGCGCCGCCTCGCCTACATGCGGGACTATAACCGGCGCTGGCACGCGGCCCATCGCAAGCGCCGTCTTGCCTATATGCGGCGTTACCGGGCGGCCAACCGCAAGCGTCTCAAGGAGCGCGCGCGGGCCTACCACGCCGCCAACCGCAAGCGCCGTCTCGCCTACATGCGGGTCTACAACGCAACCCGCCGCAGCCGCGATAAAAAGCGATAAAACGCGGACGCAACGCCGCATGGCGCGGCAAGGCGCCGCGGGCGGTCCTGCCGGCCGGTCATTCGCTGCGCATATGGTTAAAATTTTACCGGATTTGCGCCGATAAGCCGGGCTTTTGCCTGACGATGGGCGCCGCCAGGGCATTGGTGCGGGCCCTTTTCGTCCGCGCGCCAACGGCGTTCTTGGCAGATTTGTAACGTTTACCTGTCAGGGATAAAGGGCCGAATCGGCCATTGAGCGGCGGTTGTCATGCGGAATTTCGCGTCACACGCGACGCCACGTACGATATGTCAATGACGCTTCATACGCGCCTGCTGGCGCGTTTTCGCGCGCTGCCGCTGGCGCGCCGCATCATATTTTAGGCGATCGGCCTGCTGATCATCGTCTACGGCGCGAACGCGCTTTTTGTCGCTCATTACTACAACGCCATCTCGGAACGCGAGCGGGATTCGCGCAACGCCAAGGCAACCCTGTTGGCGGAACACGCCAGCCGGACCATGGCCGCCGTCGATCTGTCGCTCGAAACCATCGCCGAGACGCTTGAGACGCGTCTCCCGTTGGACAAGTCCACGGTTTTCACCCAGATCCTGCTCGACAAGCATTTGAAGCGCCTGCCCCAGGTACGGGCGCTCGTGATCTCCGACCAGGATGGCAACACCCCCAATAACACCCGATCGTTTCCGCCGCCGCTCATCAATGTGGCGGACCGCCCGTATTTCTCGGAGCAGAAGAAATGGCGGGGCGTGGGCCTTTACATCGGCGACATCGAGGTCGCGCGCGGCGATAACAAGCCGTTCTTTCCGATGAGCCGCCCCATCCTCGACAGCGACGGCAACTTCCGGGGCGTTGTCGCGGCAATCACGGATCCGGAATACTTCGCGGGTGTCTACGGTCCGAATGAACTCGAGGATGGCGAGTACGCCTTGCTCGAGCGCGCGGATGGCGCCGTGCTCGCGGGCGCCGGGCTGTCGGATGAACAACTCCTGGAATCCGCCAAAATCACGCCCGTCAAGAATTCGGGCGCAAAAGCTTTAGTGGTGACGCACGCGGTGCCGGGATTCCCGGCCAAAATCGTCCTGATCGGGCAACCGGTCCTATGGTCTCCCCAATTCATGGCCTTCATGGCGATGGATATCGGGCTGTTGCTGGTCATGACGGTGATTGCCGGCTGGCTTGCGTCCGCTTCGGTGCGCGAGGCCACGGCCGTCGATCGTGAAACGCGCGCGCGCCGCATGGCCGAAGCGCGCCTGCATCGCGCGATTGAAAGCGCGCCCGCGGGGTTCGCACTCTTCGATCCGCAGGATCGCCTGGTCCTGTCGAATGAACTTTACCGCTCGTTTTTCGATCGCATCAAGGAGCTGATGGTTCCGGGCGCGTCGTTTGCCGATCTTCTCCGGGCTGCGGTTGACAAAAAAATATATATCGGCGTCGACTACAACCAGGAGGAGGACTACTTGCGCCGGCGATTGATTCTACACCGCGCCGGCAACGAAGAAGCGGTCTTCAAATTGGAAGACGGCCGCTGGATCATGACCCGCAAGCGGCGCACCGAGGAAGGCGAAATCGTTTGCTTTTATTCCGACATCACGCCGTTGAAGGAAAAAGAGGAAGCTCTGCTTCACAGCGAAACGGCGGAAAAGGCGGCGCGGCTGAGCGCCGAACAGGCCGACCGGGCCAAGACGGTATTCCTCGCCAATATGAGCCATGAATTGCGCACGCCCTTGAACGCGATCATCGGTTTTTCCGAGATGATCGAACGCCGGGAAATGGGGCCGCTGCCCGAGACCTACCGCCAATATGGCGAGATCGTGCGCGCCAGCGGCCAGCATCTGCTCTTGCTCATCAACGACATCTTGGATATCGCGAAATTGAACTCGGGCAAGACCGAGCTCCATTTCGAATCGGTCGATGTCAATCAGATCATCGCCGAGGCGGTATCGATCATATCCCAGAAGGCGGACCACGCCCGGGTGCAAATCACGACCGCTTTCGACGCGCTCTCTCCCCGGATCGAAGCGGATCCGGTTCGTCTGCGTCAGGTGATGCTCAACCTGCTTTCCAACGTGGTCAAGTTCACCCCCGCCGGCGGACATGTCGGCATTTCGACGTCGGTTGCCGCCAATGAATTGCGCGTTGTCGTCAAGGATACCGGCATCGGCATGGCGCCCGAGGACATTCCCCGCGCCTTGGAGCCTTTCACCCAAGTCGCCAAGGACATGAGCCACCCGCAGGAGGGAACCGGGCTCGGATTGCCGATCTCGAAGAGCCTGGTCGAACTGCATGGCGGCCGCTTCGAGCTTTCCAGCGCGCCCAAGCTCGGCACCACGGTGACGATCGGCTTGCCGATTCGGCGCGAAAACCGGCATGCGGCCGAGCCGCCGGCATTGGACATCGCGGTCTGAGACCAGGCCAGAGGAGTGACTCTCATGAAATTCGCCAAACTCGCCCTGCTTGCAGGATTCCTGGCCTGCGCGCTTTCGCCCGCGCGGGCATCCGAGCCGATCCGCATCGGCGTCGTCGGTCCGTTCACCGGCGGCTCGGCGCCGATGGGAATCAGCATGCTGCGAGGCATCGAACTCGCCGCCGATGAGATCAACAAATCCGGCGGCGTGCTCGGCCGGAAGCTGGTTTTGGTCGAACGCGACGATCAGGCGAACAACGATCGCGGCGCGCAAATCGCTGAAGCGCTCACCTTGACGCACGCGATCGACGCCGCCGTCGGCTTCGTCAACACCGGCGTGGCCCTGGCGGCGATACCCTATTTCGAGGACGCCCGTATTCCGGTTGTCCTCAGCGTCACCACGGGGAGTCTGCTCACGCAGCAATTCGCGCCGCCCGAATATGCGGAGAATTTCGTTTTTCGCGTGTCGTGCAGCACGGCGGTCGAGGTCCAGAAAATCGTGGAAATCGTGAAAGCCCGCGGTTACCGGAAGATCGCGATCTTCGCCGATACCACCAGCTACGGGCAGGTCGGGCGCCAGGACTTGATTCGCATGCTGGCCGCGGACGGCATCACGCCGGTATCGAACGAAAAGTTCAATATCGGGGATCGGGACATGACCGAGCAGCTGAAGCGCGCCGATGCCGCCGGCGCCGACGTCGTTTTGACCTACGGCATCGGCCCGGAACTGGCGGCGATCGCGAATGACCGCGCCAAGTTGGGCTGGGACGTGCCGATGATCGGCAGCTGGACCCTTTCGATGTCGAATTTCATCGATGCGGCCGGCCCCAACGGCGAGGGCGTCATCACGCCGCAGACCTTCATCGAGCAAGGCGATACGCCGAAGCGCGCCGCCTTCATCCGCGATTACCACGCGGCCTATAAGGTTACCCGGATGGATTCGCCGCCTTCGGCCGCGCAAGGCTATGACTCGCTCTACCTGCTGGCGGCGGCGATCAAGCAGGCCGGCACCGTCGACGGGCCGAAGATCCGCGCGGCGCTCGACGATCTCAAGGGGAAGATCGAAGGCGTGGTGCAGGTCTACGACCATCCCTTCAGCCCGGCCAATCACGAGGCGATTTCGGCCGCGAACGTGGTTTATGGCATCGTCAAGGACGGCCGGGTCGTCAAGCTGGTCCCGGCGCCGCAAGCCGCTGAAGCGCAGTAAGCCGCGGGAGAAAACCTAGAACAGCCCCGCGCCGGCGATGCCGCCATAGACGCCGAGGCCGGCCGTGAGCGCCGCGACGCCGATCACCACCCAGCGGTAGAAACCGCGCAGCCGGTGCTCTTCGGGGAGCATGTGGATGGCCAGCAGGATCAGGAATCCGAGCACCAGCGGCAACATCAGCGCGTTCATGACCTCGATGCCGATGTTGAGCGAAACCAGATTCGGGGCCAACGCCACGGCGATGGCGCCCGCGACCACGACCAGCGTGAAGACGCCGTAGAACCAGGGCGCTTCGAAGGGATGGTGTTCGAGCGAGTGCTTGTAGCCCGAAACCTCGCCGAACGCCCAGGCCGAAGCCAGGGACACGACGATGGCGGCCACCATCGCCGCGCCGATCGTCCCCAGGCCGAAGACGATGCGGCCGATCTCCGGCCCGAGAAACGGCGTCAGCGCGTTGGCGACGTCGCCGATGGTATTGAGGCTCGCCTCCGCGTCGGCCTTGCCGATGGTGGCGGCGGCCGCGATCAGGATCGCCGCCATGACGAGCTGCGTGATGACGGCGCCGATCGCCGTATCCCACCGCGCGTCCCGGTAGTGCTCGGGCCGCAGCTTCTTATCGGCGATCGCCGATTGCTGATAGAAGATCATCCACGGCATGATGACGGCGCCGATGTTGGCGGCGACCAGGTAAAGGTAGTCCGTGTTCCCCAGCGGCATGTGCAAAAGCCCGTCGGCCAGCTCGGCCGCCTGGGGATGGGATTCGTAGGCGACCCAGAAGAAGGCGAATTCGAACAGCCCCAGGGCGATGGCGATCCGCTCCACCCGCCGGTAGGATCCGGTCCAGACCACGGCCAAAAGAAAGCACGCGGCCAAGGTGAGACTCACCGCCCGCGGCACGCCGAACAGCTCGCCGACGCCGGCGACGCCGGAGAACTCGGTCAAGAGCGCGCCGGCGGTCGTGATGCCCAGCCCCGCCACCGAAACCCAGGCCCAGCGCTTGCCGAAGGCGAGGCGGATCAGCTCGCCGTGCCCCTTGCCGGTGAAGATGCCGAGCCGGACGGTCAGTTCCTGCACCACGTAGAGAATGGGGATCAGCACCACTTGCAACAGCAGCAGCCGGTAGCCCCACTGCACCCCGCTCTGTGCGGCGGTGATGATGCTGCCGACGTCGGTGTCCGCCAGCATCACCACCAATCCGGGGCCGATGGCGGCGAGGAAATTGCGCCAACGCCGGGCGCGGGAGCGGTCGACAACACGCACGGAACTGGTCATCGGCGGCCCTTTGGCGCTCCGTTGTTAAGGATCAAGCGGGTTTGACCCGTAGAATGACTATCGTTCGCAATCCCGCTTTGATCTGGATCAAGGTCCGAAGCGCCGCCTCAGTAACGCGGGTCGTACATATGCGCGCGGATCTGCGCCGGCAGGTTCTTCGGCGGCTTCCCGGCAGCGAGCCCGCGCTTGTAGGCGACCTGCGCCACCGCGGCGGCGATGTGCGCCGAAACCTCGCGGATTCGCGGCAGCGCCGGATACAGGCTGCCCTGGTCCAGATCCTCCTGGGTCACCAGCTTCGCCAGCGTGACGGCGGCGCCCATGAACATCTCGTCGGTCACCAGCCGCGCGCCGCTCACGATCGCGCCGAGGCCGACGCCGGGGAAGATGTAGGAGTTGTTGCCCTGGCGCGGCACGAAAGTCCGGTTGCCGAGCATCACCGGGTCGTAAGGGCTGCCGCAGGCGAACAGCGCGCGTCCGCCGGTGTGGCGATAAGCCTCCTCGGCGGAGCATTCCGCCTTCGAGGTCGGGTTGGAGAGGGCGAACACGATCGGCTGCTGGTTGATTTGCGCCATGGTCTGCAACACCTCGGGCGTGAACGTCCCGCCGACCGCCGCGACGCCGATGATCGCGGTGGGCTTGAGGCTCCGGATCGCCGCCGCGAAGTCGCCGACAGGCGCGTGCTCGTGCGCGTAAGGCAGCTTGTGCTCGCCCAGGCCGGCGCGATCCTTCACCACCAGGCCGCGCGAATCGAACAGCCAGATGCGCTGGCGCGCCTCGGCCTCGGAAACGCCCTGCGCCGCCATGGCCGAAGCCACCAGATTGGCGATGCCGGTCGCGGCTTCGCCCGCGCCGAGGAACAGCAGCGTCTGGTCCGACGAGCTTGCCGCCGGTCACCCGCAAGGCCGAGAACAGGCCCGCGAGCACCACCGCAGCCGTTCCCTGGATGTCGTCGTTGAAGACGCAGGCGCGGTCGCGATATTTTTCCAGCAGGCGGAAGGCGGAATGATTGGCGAAATCCTCGAACTGGATCAGCACGCCGGGGAAGACCTTGCGCGCCGCGGTCATGAACTCGTCGACCAGCTTGTCGTAGGCGCTTCCGGTCAGCCGTTTCTGGCGCAGGCCGATGTAATAGCGGATCGTTCAGCAACGCTTCGTTGTTGGTGCCGACGTCCAGCATCACCGGCAGGCACAGATTCGGATGCACGCCGGCGCAAGCCGTATAGAGCGACAGCTTGCCCACCGGGATGCCCATGCCGTTGGCGCCCAGATCGCCCAGGCCCAGGATGCGCTCGCCGTCGGTCACCACGATGAGCTTGGCCGGATAGGGCCAGTTGCGCAGCAGCTTGGCGACGCGCCCGCGGTCCTTGGCGCTGATGAACAGGCCGCGCGGCCGCTGGTAGATGTGGCCGAACTGCTGGCAGGCCAGCCCCACCGTCGGGGTGTAGATGAGCGGCATGAATCTCGTCGATGTGGTCGCACACCACGCGGAAGAACAGCGCCTCGTTGCGGTCGTGCAGCGAATTGAGAAACACAAACTTGTCGAGATCGGTGGGCAAGCGGCGCAGATTGGTCAGCACGCGCTCGACCTGCTCCTGCATCGACAGCACATGCGCCGGCAGCAAGCCGCGCAAGCCGAGCGCGTCGCGCTCCCGTTCGGTGAAGGCGGTGCCTTTGTTGAGCGACGGATCACGCAGCAAAGGCAGGCCGCGCGCCGGAACACGCGATGAAACGACGGCGGAGGAACGGACCTCCCCCCGCTGCCGATGCTTGACGGCGCGTTTTTTCAGCCTGTCGACCATGGTTGCCTTCCCGGCTCTAAGGCCAAGGACAGTAGCGGTTTTTTTCAATCCTTACCACCGCCCGGCGGGGGATGTCATGATTTAAATCAATCCCTTACCGGGCCGCGATCCAGATTCCATTTGCCATCCCCGCCCTGCGGCGCGACCATGATCGCCGAAGGGTGCGTCGCTATGGGCGGGGCGTCTTTATAAAGCCCCGATGCGGGTAAAACCCGGGCCACGGCCGCGCGCTGGAAGCGAAGCGGAGGCATCTATGGGCGAAAGAGCAGGCGGGCCGCGCGTCGCGGCCCTGATCGGTCCCTATCTCTCCGGCAAGACCACGCTGCTCGAATCCCTCCTCTTCGCCGCCGATGCCATTCCCCGCCGCGGCACCCAAAAAGAAAAGAACACCGTCGGTGACTCGACGCCCGAAGCACGGGCGCGGCAGATGTCGACCGAGCTCAACGCCGCCCATGCGACCTATCTCGGCGATCCCTGGTTTCTGCTCGATTGCCCCGGCTCGGTCGAACTCGCCTGGGAGGCGCAATCGGCGCTGCTCTGCGCCGACGTCGCGGTGGTGGTGTGCGAGCCGGTGCCCGAGCGCGCGCTGGCGCTGTCGCCGCTCTTCAAGTTCCTCGACGACCACGCGATTCCGCACATGGTGTTCGTCAACAAGCTCGACACCGCCTCGGCGCGCATCTCCGAGGTGCTGGCGGCGCTGCAATCGGTGTCGAGCCGCCCGCTGGTGCTGCGCCAGGTGCCGCTGCCCGGCGCCGACCAGGCCGCCTCGGGCTATGTCGATCTGGTGAGCGAGCGCGCCTACCGCTACCACCCGGGCCAGGCCTCGGATCTGGTCAAGCTGCCCGAGGACATGGCCGAAACCGAAAAATCCTCGCGCTCCTCGCTGATGGAAAAGCTCGCCGATTTCGACGACAAGCTGTTGGAGCAGCTGCTCGAGGACATCCTGCCCTCGAAGGATGCGCTCTACCGCCAGTTGACGCAAAGCCTGCAACGCGACCAGATCGTGCCGGTGTTCTTGGGCGCGGCGGCGATGGATCACGGCGTGCGCCGGCTGTGGAAGGCGCTCCGCCACGAGACGCCGGATTGCGCCGCTTCGGCCGCGCGTCTCGGCCTCGATCTCAAATCCGGCGGCACGGTGGCCCAGGTGATAAAAACCTATTACCCGCCTCATGCCGGGAAACTCTCGCTGGCGCGCATCTGGAGCGGCAAGGCCGCCGAGGGCGTGACCCTCAACGGCGTTCGCATCGCCGGGGTGTTGCGCCTCCAAGGCGCCGCCACCGAGAAAATAGCCGCGGCCCAGGCGGGCGAGATCGCGGCGCTGGCGCGGCTCGAAGGCGTCGCCACCGGCGCGGTGCTGGCCTCGGGCAAGGCGCCCACCCTCGCGCCGCCGCCGCTGCCGGCGCCGGTTTTCGGCCTCGCCATTTCGGCGGAGAAGCGCAACGACGACGTCAAGCTGACCGGCGCGGTGCAGAAGCTGGTCGAGGAAGACCCGACCTTGTCGCTGACCCAGGACGCCGATCTGCAGGAAATGGTGCTGTGGGGCCAGGGCGACATCCATCTCCAGATCGCGCTCGACAAGCTCAAGAACAAGCACGGCCTCGCCGTGACGGCGCGCCGGCCGCAGACGCCTTACCAGGAAACCATCCGCAAAAGCGCGTCGCTCCATGCCCGCCACAAGCGCCAATCGGGCGGCCACGGCCAGTTCGCCGACATCACCATCGAGATCAAGGCCATGCCGCGCGGCGCGGGCTTCACCTTCATCGATGCGGTGGTGGGCGGCGCCATCCCCAAGAACTACATCCCGGCGGTGGAGGAAGGGGTGAAGGAGTATCTGCGCCATGGGCCGCTCGGGTTCCCGGTGGTCGATCTGGCGGTGAAGCTGGTGACCGGCCAGTTCCACGCGGTCGACAGCTCCGACCAGGCCTTCAAGATCGTCGCCCGCCAGGCGATGAGCGAGGCCATGCCGAAATGCGAGCCGGTGCTGCTGGAGCCGATCCAGCGCGTCGAGATCGCGGTGCCCAACGCGTTCACCTCGCGCATCCAGCGCATCGTCTCCGGAAGGCGCGGCCATATCCTGGGCTTCGACGCCCGGCCCGATTGGCCGGGCTGGGACGTGGTGGCGACCGAGATGCCGCTTTCCGAGATGCACGATCTGATCGTCGAGCTGCGTTCGGCGACGCTGGGCGCCGGCACCTTCACCCACCGCTTCGAGCGCTTGCAGGAGCTGACCGGCAAGCTCGCCGACAAGGTGCTGGCGAGCCGCACCGAGGCCGCGCAGTAGGTTCAATCGGGTTCGGCGCGGGTTTCAGACGCCCAGGATTTTGCGACGCTCTTCGTATTCGGCGCGGTCGATCTCGCCGCTCGCGAAGCGCGCCTGCAAGATTGCGAGCGCATCCGGGGTCTTGTGCTTCGCGCTGCGAAACTTATGGACCAGCAACATGACCACCATGATCGCGGCCATGATGCTGCCGGCCAAAAGATGCGGCGACACCGCTTCGATGATCGTGTCCCACATGGCTGCGGTCTCCGCTTATCCCGCCAATCTTAGCCAAAGCCCCATGCTTCGCCTTGATGCAGATCAGTCCAGCAGCCGGGTACGCCGGCCTTCGCGCTTGATAATTCCCTTGCGGGCAAGCTTCGCCAAAGCGCGATAATAGACTTCGTGGGTAAGACCGAGTTCGCTGGCGACTTGCATCAGGGTTTGCCGGAATTCGACTTCCTTGGCGCCCGGCGGCAATGACAGAAGCAGGTGGTGCAGCGCGCGCTCTTCCGCCGACCGGATCGCCCTCAACTCAACCAGCGCGCGCGCCCAATGAAGCTCGTGGGTCACGCGTTCGAGAAATTCGATTGTCAGCGGCGGGTCGGCCTTCAACCGTCGGGCCAGTTCGCTTTTTTTGATTCCGATCACCACGGATTTAACGTCGGCGACAGCATCGCACTTATAGCGATCGGAAAAAAGCGCGCCCTCCGCGAATAACCCGCTTTCCTGGGCGACATGGAGGGTTACGTCATGTCCCAATTCCGTATGCCGCACCAGCCGGATGCGGCCGGACACCAAAAAGTAGATTTCCGTCGCTGCGGCATCCTGACGGAACAAGGTTTCGCGTGCCTTGAGCGTATGGGGCAGCCGATCCTTGAATAGAGCGGGCAGATCATCGTGTCGTGAGGCCGCGCGCAGGCGCATCCGGTTCTCACATTGTGGCGGTGGGCAACCGCAGTATAGCACCCCGGCCGCGCGCAAGCTTCGGGATAGAACCGGACTCGCCCTTGTCCGGCGTCTGGAAATGGATACGGATGCTGCCGTCGCGGGAGTGAAGCCGTGCAGCATCGCGGACGCGGCCTTCAGCCGCCCAGCAGCTTGCGCTTGTCCTCGAACTCGGCCTTGTCAATCTCGCCCTTGGCGAAGCGCTCGGCGAGAATGTCGAGCGCCGCGCTTCGGCCGCGGCGATGGCCGCAATCGGGATACATGCCGAAGCCGTGGCCGCCATGCATGAAAACGCGGCCGAGCAGGAAGACGAACAGGACGATGCCGGCCAGCACGAACAGCATGAAAAACGGCCCGAAGAAGAAGCCCGGGTGCCAACCCCAGCCCCCGTCCCAGCCGCGATCCCACATCATGCGTCCGTAGCCATAGGGCGGACCGCCGGATTCGGGCCCGGCGCCTTGCTGGGCGAAAGCCGGCCAAGCCAGAATTGCAAACCAGCAAACGGTCAGCGCCACTCTCAGCGATTTCATTTGGAATTTCATGGGGCAACCTCCGAGGAATTGTTACGAGCCATGTTAGTCGCCGCGTCCGATGGCGCCTATGATTTGGATCATATTCCTGGCGATCGAGATCGTATTAGCTTCGGCCTTCGCCAATCCGGCGGTGACCTTCGCCGCCGCTGGTGAAGCCGGTAATCCGTGAATTTCAGTTTAGTTGATCCAAGTCAATGAGCCTCAGCCTTTTTGCCGCCATAGAATAAATCGGCGGTGGTCGGGATTCCGATGGACATTCTGCGCTACGCCTTGAGCGAGCTTGCATTCCGCCGCGGCCGGTCGCTGGTCGCCGTGGCCAGCATCGCGCTCGCGGTTCTGGTGGTCGTGGTCCTGACCGCGCTCGCGACGTCTTATGCGCGCGCGATCCGCGTGCCGATCGAGACGGTCGGCGCCGACGTGATCGTGCAAGTCCAGGGCGACATCCCGCCGAAGCTGGAAGGGATCGTTTTTCCGCATCCCAACGCCTTGCTGCCGGCCGGCATCGTCGCGCAAATCCGCGCAATGCCGGGCGTGATATCGCTGACGCGAGCCGTCTACATGTGGGACCTCGAACCGGACCGTTACGCATCCATCCTGGGAATCGATGACAACGATGTGGGCCTGGCCGGATTGGGCGAGCGGCTCATCGACGGCAAGCCGATCAATGCCGGCAGCAAGGCCGTTCTGGTCGACAGCGATTATGCCGCGAAGAACGGCGTGAAAGTGGGCGACACGGTAAAGGTCGGAGACGGCGCGTTTCCGGTTGCGGGCATCGTCGACGCGGCGCGCAGCGGAAAAGTGGTGCGGGCCGACATTTACATGCCGCTCGGCATCGCCCAAGCCTTGGCCGCCGCCGCGCCCGAGGTCACCGCGCTTTATCCGTTCGGCCCGACCGACGCCAATCTCGTCCTGGTGAAGGCCGACCGGGAACAGCTTGAGGGCGTCGTCGCCAAGATCACCGCTCTGCTCGGCAAGCAGGGGGTGGTGTCGAGCGAGCTTTCGATGCGGCAGGCGCTCAGCGGCGTGCTCTTTCTCTCGCAGAGCATGGGGTTCATCATCGCCGCGATCATCAGCGCCTTTGCCGCGGCTTTCGTCTGGCGCGCGACCGCATCGGCGGTCACCGAACGGCGCCGCGAATTGGCCATTCTCCAGGCCGTCGGGTGGTCCTGGCCGCATATCCGCGAACAGGTGCTGATCGAAAATCTGATGCTCGCCATCGCCGGCGCCGCGATCGGGCTCATCCTGGCCTTCGCCGTCACCTTGGCTCTCGGGCACGTCTCGGTCACCATCGACTTGCCCTGGGATCTGAGTTCGACGCCGCATTTCATTCCCTCGGCCACGGTCGACCGCAGCCAAACCATCACGGCGCCGGTCGCCATCTCATGGCCGATGGCCGCGCTCGCCGCGGCCGGAAGCGTATTGATCGGCCTGTTCGCGGCGCTCGCGGTTCTCGCCTTGCCGCGCCCGCAACCCTGGTCCTTGCTTCGCAGCGAATGAGAGACCCGCCATGAGCGCTTCCCCTGTCCCGGTCGAAACCCCTGCCGTCGGGCGCGAAGCCAAGGACCCGGCCATCCAGGTCGAGAATGTCCGAAAGCGCTATGGCGCCCTCGAAGTGTTGAAAGGCGTCAATCTGACGGTGGCCGTCGGACAATTCACCGCGATCATGGGCAAGTCCGGTTCGGGCAAGAGCACGCTGCTCGGCGTCATTGCCGGTCTCGAGCCGCCGGACGAGGGGGGCGTCCGCATCATGGGGCAGAAGCTCGCCGGCATGAGCGATCGCGACATGGCGGAGCTGCGCCGCCGCGCCATCGGCATCGTCTTTCAGGGATTCAGCCTGATTCCATCCCTTTCGGCGCTCGATAACGTCTTGTTGCCGACTTTTTTCGCCGCGCAACCGCCGGCCGCCGAACGCCGTCAGCGGGCCATCGATCTCCTGAAACAGGTCGGGCTGGGGGAGCGGCTGCACTACCGCCCGTCGGCGCTAAGCGGCGGCGAGCAGCAACGCGTGGCGATCGCCCGGGCTCTCATGAACGGTCCCTCGGTTCTTCTGGCCGACGAGCCCACCGGAAACCTCGACCAGGAAACCGGAACCGCCGTGCTCGATTTGCTGCTCGATCTCGGCCGCACTCACGGCACGACCCTCGTGATCGTGACCCACGATCCCGATGTGGCGGCGAAGGCCGGCCGCATCGTCGAAATGAAGGATGGGAGAATCAGCGATGCACATGCCTAGGTATTTCCTCGCCGCCTTCGCCGGAGCCATGGGATTGGCGATCCTGGGCGGATTGTCCCCCGCTTTCGCCGCTCAGCCGACGGTGGAGATCATCGCGTTGTCCCATTGGCCGGTGCAGGACGCATTGAAGCCGACGCGCGCTTTCCTCGGAACCCTCGCGGGGCGCGTGCGGGTCGTCGAACTCGACGCCGAAAGCCCCGCGGGAGAAAAACGGATCGCCGCGCTCGGTTTGAAAGGCCATATTCCCATCCTGCTTCTGATCAACGGCAGCGACCGCTTCAAGCGGCCGGACGGCACGGAAGTCGAATTCAAGGATTTTCCCGCCAAGGCCAACAATCCATTGGGCCTTAACGGGACCTGGACGGAGGCCGATTTCGAGACGGCGGTCAATGCCGCGCTCGGCGCGCCGGCAAAGCAGCCGTGACCGGCAGTTTCATCCATTGGCGCTATGTGCTGTGCGAGATGATTTATCGCTGGAAGCGCAGCGCGTTGTTGATCGGCGGCATCGCCTTGGCCATCACCTTGGTCATAACGCTCGATGTCCTGGGCCGCGGCTTTGCCGATCTCGCGACCGTGCCGTTCCGCAATCTCGGCGCCGACTTGATCGTCCAGCGCAGCGCGACGCAGTCGGCGGTTCCCAAGGACATGGGAATCATGTTGCCGTATTCCGCGGAGCCGATCACCAGCGGCGAACTGCGCCGGCTTTCCGGAGAGCCCGGCGTGACGCAGGCCGCCGGATTCGTGCTGTTGTGGAATCTGGGCAAGGGCAGTTTCATTTCCATCAGCGGCATACCGCTGGAACCCGATGCCCCGGCGCTCGGCCCCGGAAAAGTGCGAAACTGGCTGTTCCAGGGCCGGCTCCCGGCGCCGGGCTCGAATGAGGTGCTGGTCGAACGGCACTACGGCGCCTTCTACCGGCTCACGCCCGGCAAAACGGTGGATATCGGGGGCGAGATGTTTACCGTCGTGGGCGTCGTCGACATCCAAGAGGGCAGCCAGATCGTCGCCAGCAATTACTATATGGACATCAACGTGGCCCGGAAGCTGGCGGGTCTGCCCCCGGATCTGGTGAACCAGGTCTTCCTCAAGCTGGCGGACATGGCGCAAACCGAGACGGTCAAGAACCGGATCGCCGCCTGGATGCCGCGCGCATCGGTGACATCGCCGGGCACGATGTTGCAGCTCTTCGGCGGCGTGTCGCAGACGATCGGCCGCTTCCGGTCGGTCGCCGTCGCCACGGGCGCAATGGCCGCCCTCGCGTTGAGCGCCACGCTTATTTTCGGCAATCTGGTGGAGCGCCGCCGGGAGCTTGCCATCTTGCGCGTCATCGGTTGGGAAGACCGCCAGGTGCGCCGGGAAATCGCGGCGGAAATGGCGTTGCAAGGATTGCTGGGCGCCGTCCTGGCCCTGGGGTTGGTCGCCATTTGCGGCGAATTATTTGCTCATATCAGCATCATGCTGCCGGCGAACCTGCCCGGCGAAAATCCGGCGACCTTTGCCCCGGGCGGCTTCCAAGCCGCCGCCAGCGCCGTTTCGCTGCCGGTTTCCCTGACCCTGTGGGATTGGCTGCCGGGACCCTTCCTTGCCACGCTCGCTTCGGGCATCTGGGGCTGGTTGCTGTCGTCCAGCCTAAAGACGCAAACCTTGTGGTCGGCAATGAAGACGGCGTGATCGTTCAAGATTTCGGCCTGGATTACAAGAAATCCATCGTCCCCACTCGCAACACCGTGACTTGAAGTGAGCCCGGCTTGGCGCTATCGCTCTGGACAGGAATAGCTACCCGCGTAGCACAGCCGAGGGCCGGAGCTTTAGGCCCAAGGCGTCGTGCGAAGCAAAGGCGCGTAGCACAGCCGAGGGCCGATTTTTCTTGGCTTCGCACGTCGGGTGCTACGCAGGGCCCAAGGCGTCGTGCGAAGCCAATCACTGAGGAGACGCTTCATGCTGGTGAAATCGAAACGCGGCTGGGAAATCCCCGAGCGCTTGGCCACCCCCGAATCGCTGTTCCTCAAGCGGCGCGAGCTGGTGAAGGCCATGGGTTTGGGCGCGATCCTGGCGGCCGCGTCGGCGCTCTCGTCGCGCGCGCTGGCCGCCGACGCGCCCGAAGCCGATCCCTCGGCCGGGCTTTATCCGGTCAAGCGCAACCCCAAATACACGCTCGACCGGCCGGTCACCGACGAGAAGCTCTCCACCACCTACAACAACTTCTACGAATACACCACCGACAAGGAGGTCTACGAATATTCCGACAAGCTCAAGATCCGGCCCTGGACCGTGGCCATCGACGGCATGGTCGACAAGCCGATCACCATCGACATCGACGATCTGCTAAAGAAGATGCCCTTGGAAGAGCGGCTCTACCGCCACCGTTGCGTCGAGGCCTGGTCGATGGCGGTGCCGTGGAGCGGCTTCCCCTTGAAAGCGCTGGTCGACATGGCCAAGCCCTTGAGCGGCGCCAAATATCTGCGCATGGAAACCTTCCTCGATGCGAAGATGGCGCCGGGCCAGAACATGTTCATGTATCCCTGGCCCTATGTCGAAGGCGTGACCATGGAAGAGGCCAATAACGAGCTGGCCTTCCTGGTCACCGGCATGTACGGCCATCCGGTGCCGAAACAGGACGGCGCGCCGCTGCGCCTGGCGCTGCCGTGGAAATACGGCTTCAAGTCGGTCAAGTCGATCGTCAAGTTCAGCTTCACCGACAAACGCCCGCGGACGTTCTGGGAGGATCTGCAGGAGAGCGAGTACGGCTTCTGGGCCAACGTCAATCCCGCCGTGCCGCATCCGCGCTGGAGCCAGGCGACCGAGCGCGTGCTCGGCGACGGCCGCGTGCCGACCCAGATCTGGAACGGCTACGGCGAATTCGTCGCCCATCTCTACGACAATCTCAAGAACGAGCGCTTGTTCGCGTAATTTGCCGGCGCATCTTGGCCGTCATTGCGAGGCCGCAAAGCCGCCGAGGCAATCCAGCTTCCACTGGGTCATCTCTGGATAGCTTCGCCTCCGGCTCGCAATGACAATAAGGAATGGGCGCATAGTCTGCGCCTTCGCGGCATCGAGGCCGCGGGAGAGAGAAGGGCGCGCGTTCTGCGCCCCTGCGGTTTCACTGCCGCTATGGAAGGGAAAAAAGGGGCGCGTTCTGCGCCCCCGCTCTCAGGATCAGATGATGTTGAACAGATAGAGCAGGATCAGCACCGGGACGGGAATCCGCAGTAGCCAGAGAAACAGCGAAATCACGGAAGACCTCCGTTGTTGTCCGCCGGGAGAAACGCCCCCGGCGTTTGGCGTCGTTCGACGCAAGGCCGGCGCCAGATTTTCTGGCCGGCGCTGCGCTGGTATCCTTCGGTTCCGACGCGATTCTCGCTGAGAACACCCCGATTCGTGGTTTTTGCCTGATTGGGCTGGTTTTGCACCTCCGGCCCAGGAAGCCGGAGGCCGAAATTAACGATTTGCCGTTCACGCCTATGTTCTTGTTCTAAAATAATAATT
This sequence comes from uncultured Alphaproteobacteria bacterium, assembly GCA_963810055.1. Lineage (GTDB taxonomy): Bacteria > Pseudomonadota > Alphaproteobacteria > ATCC43930 > CGMCC-115725 > REEB95. The sequence continues at coordinate 25,287 of CAWEME010000006.1, forward strand.
TTATACCTTAGGGCAGGGCCATAACCCTTTGTGTTATTTAAGACTCTTGCGTTTGAGAAAAACCCATCTCTATACTCCGCCCCTCTGCCCGGGCTAGGAGGGGAGTCATGAATCGTATTGCCGTTTTGTGTGTTGCCGGTGGGTTTCTGTTGGCCGCTTGCGGCTCGACACCGGGGGACCGTGCGATCACCGGCGGCGGCATCGGCGCCGGCGTCGGCGCGCTGGCGGGCTTGGCGATCGGCATGCCGGTGACCGGCGCCATTTTCGGCGGCGTGCTCGGCGCCACCGCGGGCGCCTTGAGCGATCCGTCGCAGATCTATCTCGGCAAGCCGGTCTGGCGTTAGCCGGATCATCGCGTTTCCCATTTCCATCTCAAGCGGCGGCGAGCGCGTTCATGGCGCTCGCCGCTTCGTTTAAATCGCCGTACGTGAAGCGGTAGCAGACGCTGTCGGCGAAAATCCCCGCCAGCAGCTCGAAACCGTCCTCGCCGTGCAGGCTGTAATTCATCGCGTTGTGCGCGATCTCGACCAGCCCCGCCGGCCGCGAGAAATGCTCCAGCCGCGCCGGTTCGCCCTGGCGCCATTGCGGGAAGACGATCCAGCCGGGCGGCGCGGTTTCGTCGACGCGCGCGAGACTCTCCTCGGGCGCGCGCATCAAGGCCACCGTGCCCTTGACCGTGTCGTAGGCGGGCGCGCTGAACACGGCGCCCGGCGCGAAGCGGCGCATCAGGTCGATCGACTGGTTCTTGAGATTGACCGGCCGGGCGAGCGGCACCACCTTGCCGTCGTGGCGCCGGATCAGCGCCAGCTCGTCCGACAGCAAACGCCAGCCGCGATGGATCAAGCCGGCGGTGAGCGTGCTCTTGCCCGCGCCGGGCGATCCCGGCAGGATCGCGACCCGGCCGTTCTTCTCCACCGCCGCGGCGTGGATGATGAGATAGTGATGCGCCAAGCCGGCGATGGCGTAGTTCAATCCCCACTCGACCAGGGCCAAGGCCTGGTCCGCCGGCAGCGGCTTGAAATGCTCCTGGCCGTCGATCAAAAACCGCGCCTGCTTGTGGAAATGACGGTGCACGCCCTGGCCCGGCAGCAGCGCCACGTGGAAATCGGCGAAGTCGGCGCGCTCGGCGAAAAAGCTCGCGGGATAAAGCCGCTTGAGTTCTTCCACCACGTCCTCGAAGGGCGTGGTCAGGGCCGCGGTGAAGGGGCCGAGCCGGAGATAGACGGTCTGTTCGCTCATCGCCCCGTCTCCCGGCAGGTTTGTTCGATCAACCGCAAGCGCCGCAACAACGCGAGCGTGCGTCCGACCGCGGTTCCGGGCGCCTCGCCGGAGCGCAACTCGACCGCTGCTTCGGCCGCGCGCGCCAATCCCACGGCGTTCGCCGGGCCCCGGCACAGCGTGGCGAAAACCCAGGCGGCGAAATCGGCCAAGTGATGGGTGTCGCCGGTGCGCCCGTTATAGACCGCGGCCTCTTCCTCCCACAGCCGCCAGCGCACCTGGTCCGCCACGCGCCAGGTTGCGCCATCGGTTGTCGCGCTGTCGGGGGATGCGATCGCGGCGTTCATGTGTTGATGTTGTAGATCGAGAGCTGGGGCGTGACGTTGTCGAGCAGGCTTTGCGCCTGGATCTGGCTCGTCGGCTGCTGGGTCCAGACCGGCGCGATCATGTTCTGCACCTGCGCCATGGTCTTGGGATAATTGCTGGGCGAGAAACAGGCGGCGTTGAGGATGCCGGCGGCGCATTGCGCGCCGAACTGGCCCGCCGAAAGCGGCGTGTCGGCGCCGTCGATCTTGCAGCTCACCGTGAGCTGGCCTTCGAGCGCGGACAGCATGGATTGCGTGCCGCAGGTCCAGTTCGCGTTGGCCGGACCGGGGCAGGCCGAGGTGAAGCGCATCGAGGGCGAACAGCCGGTGCGCGACCACAGCTGGTTGGTGCCGGCGAGCTGCATCCAGGTATCCGGCGTCAGCCCGCAATTCGTGCCCGCGGGCAGCGGATGCGACAGATTGCCGGACAGCGCGTTGGAAACCGAGCACTGGCCCATGGCCAAGGCCGGCTTGCTGGCCAGCGTCACCACGATCGGAATGCCGCCCAGGATCAAACGCCGCCCCGGCATCGCCAGGGTTTCGCGCTTGGTGCCGCCCCGTCCGTTCCCCTCGTTCGGTTTAGCCCGGTCCTGTTCCATCGCTCCTCGTCCGGGCGGACCATGCAAACGCCGCGCGGACAAGAGCAGTAAATCCGAAACCCGATAAAGGACCGTAAAGCAAATTCGGCATTTGGTAAGAATTGTTGCGAGAAAGGATACGATGATTAATCGCGCTTAAGCATAAGCGCGTCCGCTAGAGCAATATCGATTTGAATGGAATCAGGCGATTCCATTCAAATCGATGAAATTGCTCGCCAAACAAATGATAGAGCGTGTTCGCCAAAGGCGATCACGCTCTACAGCGGGCGGAGGCGGTTGCGCCGCGCTTTCGCCGGATCGAAGACCACGACATTGCCGCCATAGCGGGGAACGGCATCGGCGCGCAGCTTGATGACGCGGCCCTCGGGCCGGGAAGCTGGCGCCGCGGCGGCGGGCTCGCGCTCATCATTGGCGGCCGCCAGCGCGCGGTCGGCTTGGCGCGCCTTGATCCGGACGGCGCGGTAATGGCGGTACTCGGGATCGCTTTCCTCGGCCTGGCGCACCCATTGGATGACGGCGAACAATCCCAGGAAGGCCGCGATCAATCCCGCCCCGCCCAGGCCCAGCGCCGCCGGCCCCGAGGCGAAGGACAGCGCCACGAAGGCGGCCACGCCGGCCGACAGCACGGCGATCGAACACACCGTCATGGCCAGGGTGGCGGGCCAGCGATCGTGCATGGGTAAATGCCCCCAAGGCGCGCAATCGGAAATTAATCTTTATTAACCGTAATCGCTCGGCGGGGGCGCTGTCGAGTGCCGGTGTTTTTTACAGGTGTCGGCTGCCAAGGCACTTTCCGGCCGAGCGGAAAGGTTCCTCGCGTCACCCCTCGCTTACTCTGCCGCTCCCCGTCATTGCGAGGCCGCGTAGCGGCCGAAGCAATCCAGTTTTCGTCCCTGGATTGCTTCGCTTTCGCTCGCAATGACCGGGGTGGCGCGGGAATGACGGTCGGGCGGCAATTCCATCGGACGCGCGCGCGCTCTAGCCGCCGTTCTTGTTTTCGCCGACCTTGCGCAACAGGAAGTCGCGGAACACGGCGATGCGCTTGGAAGTGCGCAGCTCCTCGGGATAGACGAAATAGGCCTCGGCCTCGGCCGCTGGCACCTCGGGCAGCACGCGCACCAGCTCCTGGGTCTCGGACTGCATGAAATCGGGGATGGCGGCGATGCCGAGGCCGCTTTGCACCGCCTTGCACATGGCATAGATGTTGTTGACCGCGAGGATCGGCTTGCGCTCATGCCCGGCATGCGACGCCGGCCTCGAGCACCCAGTTGACGTTGCGCACCGTCGAGCGGTTCTCGAGCGCGTAGACGATGATGCGGTGCTTGTCCAAATCCTCGGGTTTGTGCGGCGTGCCGTGCTTCTTCAGGTATTCCTTCGAGGCATAGGCCGGATAGCGGATGGTCATCAGATGGCGCTGCACCAGATCGGGCTGGCGCGGCGGCGACATGCGGATCGCCACGTCGGCCTCGCGCATCGACAGATCGAGCTCATCGTCGTCCACCACCAGGCTGACCTCGATCTCGGGATGGAGATCGAGGAATTCGCGCATGCGCGGCGTGAGCCAGGCCGAGCCGAAGGCCACGGTGGTGGTGACCTTCAGCGGCCCGCGCGGCCGGTCCTTCGATTCCGTCAGCATCGCCTCGGTCATGGCGAGCTTGGCGAACACCTCGCGCGCGGTGCGGTAGAGCAGATCGCCCTGCTCGGTCAGGATCAATCCCCGTGCGTGGCGGTGGAACAGCGGCGCGTGGAGGCTTTCCTCGAGCGCGCTGATCTGCCGGCTGACGGCGGATTGACTCAGATTGAGCGCCTCGCCGGCATGGGTGAAGCTGCCGGCCTCGGCGACGGCGTGAAAGACCCGCAGCTTGTCCCAATCCATCGGCTTATTCCGCCGCGCGCAAGCCCGACGCCGCTTCCCGGCCGGCGAGGAACTTCTCGGCTTCCAGCGCCGCCATGCAGCCCATGCCGGCGGCGGTCACCGCCTGGCGGAAAATCTTGTCCTTGACGTCGCCGGCGGCGAACACGCCGGGGATGTCGGTCGCGGTCGAATCCGGCTTGGTGACGAGATAGCCCTCGGCGTCCATCTTCAGCTGGCCCTTGAACAATCCGGTCACCGGATCGTGGCCGATGGCGACGAACACGCCGTCGCAGGGCAGGATGCTGGTGTCATGGGTGCGCAGGTTCTTGAGCCGCGCGCCGGTGACATGCGGCGGCTGGCCTTCGCCCAGGATTTCCTCGACCACGCTGTCCCAGATCACCTTGACCTTGGGATTGGCGAAGAGCCGCGTTTGCAGAATCTTCTCGGCGCGGAGCTCGTCGCGGCGGTGGATCAGCGTCACCTTGCTGGCGTGATGCGTCAGGTAAAGCGCTTCCTCGACCGCGGTGTTGCCGCCGCCGACCACCGCCACCTCCTTGCCGCGGAAGAAGAATCCGTCGCAGGTGGCGCAGGCCGAAACGCCGAAGCCGCGGAACTGCGTCTCGCCCTTGATCCCGAGCCAGCGCGCCTCGGCGCCGGTGCAGATGGCGATGGATGTCGGCCGCGTATTCGTCGCCGGAATCGCCCAGGCAGACGAAAGGCCGCTTCGACAGATCGGCCTTCACGATCATGTCCGAGATGATGGTGGTGCCGACATGCTCGGCCTGGGCCTTCATCTGGTCCATCAGCCACGGCCCCTGCACCGCTGCGGCGAAGCCCGGATAGTTCTCGACGTCGGTGGTGATGGTGAGCTGGCCGCCCGGAACCATGCCCTGCACCAGGATGGGTTTCATGGCGGCGCGCGCGGCATAGATCGCGGCGGTGTAGCCGGCCGGGCCGGCGCCGATGATCAGGAATTTGGTCGAATGGCGTTGGCCCATGGTCAGAAGCCGAACATGTGATCGAAGCTGAAGCCGCCGTCGCGCCGCAGCAGGCCATGATAGCCGAAAAGCCGGCAGGTCAAATCGCGAATGATGATATAGGCGCCGTCGCCGGCCCGGTCCCGAGTCTTCGAATCGAAGGTTTCGTGGTAGCGGAAGAGGTGCGAGCCCGAGCAGGGAATCGCGATTCTCTTTTGCGCGACCTCCGCGCCCGTGGCGTCGTGCAATGCCAGATCGGTCGCGCTTTCGCCGTGCCACGGCGTCGAGGCGGGATAGATCAGGTGGCAGAGCGTGTCGTAGGGCTTGGGCCCGAGGCGCAGGAAGAGGCGGGTCGACAATCCGGGCGGCCTGCCGGCATAGGATTGCGGCTCGCCCTTGTAGGTGAGCACGGTGTTGAACACATGCGCGCCGAAGCTGGTTTCGGCGGCGTGGCCGGATTCGCGGTCCTCGTAGCGGAACAGCGCGTGCAGCCAGCCATCGGCGTCGCCGCCCGCGCTGAAATCATAGACCAGTTCCATGTGGCCGTAATCGCCGGGCAATCTCCGCGCCGTTGAGCAGGGCATCGACGTCGACCGCGACCGATTGCTTGCGCGCCAGATTGCCGAAGCGGTGCCGCGCCGTCTCGCGCCCCGAAGAGTCGTAAACCGCCAGCGCGATGGGCAATGTCGCTTGCGCGGTCGACATCGGCGTCGGCAGCGCGATCGAGCGCCAGCGCGCGCGCGGCAGCACCGGCGCCGGCAGCAGATAACCCTTGCCGAGCAGGTTCCCCAGCTCGGCGATTTTGGGATCGGGATTCAGATCCTCGCGCTCGACATTGACATGGGCGATGCGCGTGCGTCCGCCTTGTTTCACCTCGTAACGCGGCCGCACCAGGTATTTGCCGGAATGGATCTCGATCTGCTGCGGCCAGCGCGCCTGGGGCAAGAGGCTCGCCACGTCGAGCGCTTGGCTGGCGAAGGGCGCGATCGCCTCGTTGAGATGAATAATCTTGGCGTCGCCCATAAGATTGAGCCCGACCGATCCCGGCGGGATGGCGCAGGGCATCGAGTTCTGCACCCACAGCGTCACGGCCTCGCCCGGCTTGGGCGCGGGCAGCCCGGCATAGAGATCGGACGGCCAGGAATTGGCGTCGTGGGTGCAGGACAGGCTCGGCTCCCGGCCGTCCTCGCCGAACACGTCGAGCGCGTATTTCACCACGTCGTGGCCGGCGACGCCCACCGCATGGAGAAACAACTGGCCGGTGAATTCGCCGAGCTTGAATTTGCGGCGGACCTCGCGGCTGTCGATCGCGTAGGAACCCACGCCAGCGGGCAGGGTTTCCTGCCACCGCGCCAGTTCTTGGCCCGCCTCGCCGAACAGCGCGAGCCACAATTTCACTTCGCCCGCGCCATAACCCGACCAGTAATTGGCGCTCGCCAGCCGGGTCGAAAGCCCCCGGGAGTCGCGGAAGAACACGAAATTGGTGGCGAAGTTGATCGGATCGAGATAGTTCCGGCGGTTGGTCAAAAGCGCGTCGGGCAAGCGCAACGCGTCGAGGCTTTCGACCGACGATCCCGGCGGCAGCAGATGGCGGATATGCTCGATGAGCCGGGAGGATTCGAACGCCGCCACGAACACGATGTCGGCGCCGCTGTCCTTGAGCGACGTGACCGGCTGGGCGGTCTGGCCCAGCGATCTTCCCCCGATCGCGGTCAAGTCCTGCACGAACAGGCCCGCGAGCTTGAGCCGGGAAAACCCGTAAAGCTGCCCCAGCGCCTCGGCCCGGCCTTCGGGATCGTAGACCGCGACGCGGCCGCGCCCGAGCCGGGCGATCAGCCCGGCCGCCGCCCGCGCCGCTTCGGGATGCGTCACCGCCTTGAAAAAGGCGTTGCCGCCGCGCGCGTTGCTGAAGGTTTCGATCTTGAGTTGCATGGAATGGCCGTCCCACCATCACTTAGCAAGCGATGGGGCCGAATGCTACCTCTTTGCCGGACGGGCCCCGGTTCGACGCGGGCGGCCTTGCGCCTTCAGCCGCGGTCGAGCCATTTGTGCAGCCGCCAAAGTCCGAAGATCAGCAGCCCGGCGATGATCGGGATCGAAATCGCCACGGTCAGCTCGACATGCACGGGATAGCCCTCCACCTGGAGGCCTTTCGCCACGTACGAGACCAGCCCGGCGCCGTAATAGGTGATCGCGGCGACCGATACGCCCTCGACCGTCTGTTGCAGCCGGAACTGGACGATGGCGCGCCGGTTCATCGAATGCAGCAAGTCGCGGTTCTGCGCCGCCAGCGTCACGTCGATGCGCGTGCGCAGCATGTCGCTCGCCCGCGCCGCGCGCTCCGACAGCGTTTCGAGCCGCCGCTCGGTGGTCTCGCAGGTGCGCATCGCCGGCGACAGCCGCCGTTCCATGAAATCGCCGATGGTCTGGCGGGCCTCGATGCGTTCTTCCCGCAGCTCCTCGATCCGCCGCTGCACCAGCTGGTAATAGGCGCGGCCCGCGCCGAAGCGGTAGGGCGTGCGCGCGCCGAGCGTGGCGAGCTCGGCGGCCAGCGCGGTGAGCCGCTTCAGCAGCTCCTGTTCCTCCTGAAGCTGATCGGCGCTGGTGGTGGCCTCGGCGATTTCCGCCAGGCCGCGCTCGATCCCGGCGATGGCCGGCGCGATCTCGCGCGCCACCGGCAGCGCCAGCAGCGCCATCATGGTGTAGGTCTCGATCTCCAGAAGCCGTTGCACCAGCCGCCCGGCCTGGCGCGGCGGCATGAGGCCGGTATGGACGATCATGCGCACGCAGTTCTCGGCGTCGGGATGGAAGTCGGTCCAGAGCCGCGCCAGCCCGCCCACCGCCGTGCCGCCGACGATGTTGCGCCCGCCGAAGATCTTCTCCAGCGCCCCAAGCGCGGGCAGCCGGCCCTTGACCAGCGCGAGCTGGGTCCCGGCGATCGTCTTGCCCGGCAACGCCGCCAGCCAGTCCTGCGGCAGGTCCAGCTTCGCCACCGGCAGGAACATTTCCCGGCCGCGCCAGGGCAGCACGAAGGTATAGGTGGAAAATTCCGCGTGCCGTTCCCAGGTCAAATGGCAGAAGGCGAAGTCGAGGCCGACCTGCGAGGCGCCCGGGGGCGGCGGCGCGAGCCGGTTGGCCGCGCAAAGCCGCGCCAGGCTCGCCTGCTCGGCCGCCCGGTCGCCGCCGGCGAGCGCGAGATGGAAGATCCGCGCCGGCGCCGCGGCCGCGCCGAAGGGCCGCGCATGCAGCTCGCGCGCCAGCGCCGCGAATTGCGGATGCAGGGCAGGGCCGCCCGGAAAAGCGTCCGGCCCGGCCGCCGCGGGGGTTTTCCGGGGATTTGGGCTCATGGGCGGGGATGATAAGCCAGCGCCCGCCGGGCTACGCCAGGAAAATAAGCCGCGTCCTGCCGCCGGAAGGTTCACGGTCCGGCGGGAATCCGCTCAGCGCTGGCGGCGGACCTCTTGGTACTGTCTCAGTCTGGCTGCTTCCGGCCGGCAAACCGCTTGTAAATGAGCAATCCGTTGTCGCGCTGGATCTCCGTAAATCCAAGGAGGCGGACAATCCGGATGGATGGCTCATTTCCGGCTTTGATCACGGCAAGCAGGTCGTCCTGTCCGGCCATGGTCACGGCCAACCGAACCATTTCCGTGCCGATGCCCTGGCCACGGTTCTCGGGCGCTACCATGTAGTTCAGCTCGCTGACGCCCGGGCCCCGGTGGTCGATTCTGACAATGCCCGCCGGCTTGCCGTCGCGCTCCGCGATCCAGAGCTCTTGATCGGGCCGCGCCAGCGCGTCTGATACCCATCGGACATAATCCTCCCACGCAACCGGCTCCGTGTTTTCATAACTGGCGCGGGTTTCGGCATCATTGCGCCACGCGAACAGACGCTGCGTGTCGGCGGATGTGGCTCGACGCAGCTTGATGGTCATGGTCCTGCCCTATTTTCTGCTGCGGGCCGGAAACGGAATTGGGCCTATATCGCGGTCACAGACGCTTGACGATCTTGTCGGTGTCCTGGTTGTAGATCGCAACCTTGCATCCTTGTTCGACCAGCCCGGACGCGGCCGCCCGGGCATCCCTCATGCTGGGAACGCCCAAGGGCGTCCGGACGCCGTTGATGACCAGGCCGAAGGCGACGTAGGCCGGTTTCCTGGCCCGTTTCCGGGCGGATTTCCTGGCTGGTTTCCCGGACATGAGCCGCCCTCGCGCTAGCCTTTCGAGAAACGGTGATCCAGCGAACAGCGTCCCGGTCCGAGCTTGATGAGAAACAGCAGCGCGGCGATGATGGCGAGATTTTTGTAGAACTGCGCCTGGTTGGCCGCGAGTGCCGGGCCTTCCATCGTCCAGAAGGTGTGAACGAACACCAGCGTGAGCGCGACGAAGACGATCAGAACCATGGCGGCCCAGCGCGTTTGATAGCCGACGAAAATCAGAATCCCGCCGATCAGATCGATGGCGGCGACCAGATAGGCGATCACCACCGGCGTCAGGATTCCGCCGGTCAATGCCGCGACTTTCACCACCGCCGGATTGGCGATGTAATTGCCGATATTCGTGAATTGAATGACGCCGAAGACGATGAACACGGCCGACAACAGCACGCGGCCGAGCGCCTGCACATAGTCCGACATGATGAAAGCCCCCCTTGCGTGACCGGACGGGAATAGTTCCTCCCGTCGCGGCCCATGACGATCCAAATTCCCCTTAAACCCGGGGTTCGGCATGAACGCTAGCATTTCGCCGGGACAAGCGGAAGTTATCCGCGCGGCCCGTCCCCGCTTCGGGTCAAATCCGGCCGTATCGGCGAAGGCCCGGAGCGCCGGCTAGACGTAGCCGAGCCAGTGCCAGTAGGTCGCGCCGAAGATCAGCGTCAGGACATAGGCCACCGCGGTGATGGCCAGGCCGGTGCGGATGAAGTCGCGCACCGAGAAGGTGGCCGTGCCGTAAGCGAGCATGCCCTGCGGCGAGTTCACCGGCAGGATGAAGCCGAAGCTCACCACGAATTGCAGCAGCAGGGTCATGCCGATGACGCTGATGCCCGGCGTCTGCACCTTCTGGAGCACGGCGATGACGATCGGGATCATCGAGGAGGCGAGCGCGGTCGCGCTGGCGAAACCCAGATGGATCACGACCAGGAACGCCGCCATCACCGCCAGGATCGCCAACGCGCCGAGGCTGTTGAGTCCGAACCCTGTCACGATGATGTTGGCGAGCCATTGCGCCGCCTGGGTTTGCAGCAAGGCGGTGCCGAGGCTGATGCCGACGCCGAACAGCAGGATGGTGCCCCAGGGAATGCGCGCATTGGCCTGCTTCCAATCCATCACGCCGATGCCCGGCAGGAAGAGCAGCGCCACCGCGATGGTCGTGGTGGTGGAGCTGTCGAAGTGATGCAGGATGCCCTCGGTCGCCCAGAACGCCAGCAGGATCAGCGAGATGGTCAAGAGCCGCTTCTCCGCGCCGGACATGGGCCCCAACGCGGCCAGCGCCTTGCCGACCGCCGCGCTGCCGCCGGCGATTTCCTTGGTTTCGGGCGGCATCATCGTCATCATGATGAAGTAGAGCGCGACCGACAGCACGAGCGAGAACGGCGCCGCCACGATCAGCCAGCTGATCCAGGTGATGTCCTGGCCGAGTATCTTCTGGATGAATCCCACCGCCACCATGTTCTGCGCCGCCGCGGTCTTGATGCCGATGTTCCAGACGCTGACCGCCTGGACCGTCGTGATCATGATGAGACCGGCGAACCGGCTCGATTTTTCCATTTTGAAGGCGGCGATGACCCCGAGCATGATCGGGATGACCGCGGCCGCGCGCGCCGTGGCGCTCGGCACCAGGAAGGCGAGTATGGTGGCGGTGACGATGGCGCCGATCACCACGTTGCTGGTCTTGGCGCCGACCTTGGACAGCACGACCAGCGCGATGCGCCGGTCGAGGCCGGTGATGGTCATGGCGGCGGACAGGAACAGCGCCGCCGCGACCAGCGTCAGGGCGGTATTGCCGAAACCGCTCATCGCCGTGGTCAGCCCCGAGGTGGTGCCGATCAGCGCCTCGGGATGCTGGATATTGGGCGAAATGCCGAGCAGGAAGGCCATGAGCGCGGCGATGACCGCGGCGCTGATGGCGTAATCGACGGCTTCGGTCACCCAGATCACGACGGCGAAGCCGAATATCGCCAACATGCGCTGGCCCGCGACCGGCAATCCCGCTTGTGGCGGCAGCGCCACGATCGCGATGAGAACCAGGAAGCCGATCCCCAGTCCCCATTTCTTGAGCGGAGGCAAAGCGGGCTTTTCTGGGACGGCGGCGGCGACAGGGGCGGCCATGACAGTGCCTCCAATGCTGAATGTTTGTGCAAGATGCTGGGTTCCGCGCGCTCCTGCCTTGATCTATCTCAAGCTGAAACATTCGGGCCGCGCCGGTTCGCCCGGCGATTTCTCCGCTCGGCGCCGGCGCGGTTGATCTAGATCAAGGCGTTTATCCATCGGTTGGTTAGGCTCGGCAACCATCATGTCCGGGCGCGCCGACGAGCTTCGCCGCCTCATTGCCCTCTATCGCCTTTCGCTTGCCGAGGGCGTGGGTTCCGAACTCGCGCGCAAATGTCTGACCGAGATCGCCAAGGCGGAAGCGGAGCTGACCCGGATCGAGAAGGATGGGAGCGATCCTGACCCTCCCCCGGGGGCGAAGCAGCCATGACGGGCGATGCCCTCACCACCGGCCTGATTTTCGGCCTCGCGGTCTTCACGTTTTTCTGGCTGATCGGAATCGTGTTCAAATCCGCCAAACCCCGGAGCCGGGAACGGGCGCTGCTGCTCGCCGTGGCGGTCGCGTTTTTGGCGGCGATGAAATGGTTTTGGCCGTGATCCCCGCGCCGGGCGCGTTTACCGCCTGATCAATACCGGAAAAATCCGCGGCGATGACGAATGCCCTTGACGCCCCTGGCGCGCGGTCTAACATCTTGACTGTCGCAACCAACCAGGAGGATGTCGCCACGCATGACTCCACCGAAGAGAACGGGGGTTGCCGACCGGCTTGGCATCGGCGCTGAAAACCCATCAAGTCCAGGTTTTTGTCCGGGATCATCCCCGGGCGCGAAGCTTGAACTTCGCAACCCGACCCCCGCCGCTTCATGCGCGCGGGGGTCTTTAACATTTGGTTAGAATTCACGGATAAATTAAAGCCGGCTTAACCGGCAGGTGATGCGTCGTGTCTTACGACTTCCGCAGCGATCCGATCCTCGGCCCCGCCTACGAATACTGGCGGAGCAAATGCGGCGCGCGCGCCATGCCGCGGCGGCGCGACATCGACCCGACGGAAATTCCCCGCTTGTTGCCCAATCTCCAGATCGTCGAAATCGTCGGCACGCGCATCCGCTACCGCCTCGCCGGCACGGCGATCGTCGAAGCCTATGGCGAGGAGCTCGCCGGAAAATACATCGACGAGATGTTTTTCAGGCGAAAGACTGCGCTTCGTCGAAAACAATTACCGCCTCATGTGCGATGAAAAGCGGCCCGTCCTGGTGTGCAACCGTTATCAATTCGAAACGGGACGTCCAGCTCATCTGCACCCGGCTGTTCATGCCCTTGTCCGATGACGGCGAAACCGTCAATCAATGCCTGACCGCCATGCGGTTCCAGTTCCCGGGCCGGGCCGATGAATGGACCGGCCAGTGGTTCGGCAACAGCGACAATTTCGATTTCACCCGTTCCTACGCCAAGGCCATCGATTAGTTTCGCGCCTTCCCGCCGGCCGCGCCTCTATCGCTTCCTTCTCAAACCCGCAGGAAGCCGCGCGGCGCGGCGTGCAAACGCTCGATGCCGGTTTCGGTCACCAGCACCAGCTCGCCGGTCTGGACGCCGGCCTTGGCGTCGCGCGCGATGACGTTGGGCTGGATCACCACCGTCATGCTGGATTCGAATTTCATCGTCCGGCAATTTTCCGGCCGGGCGGCTTTGGCTGCCCAAGCACCGGCGGCAGATAGCCGCCGCCATAGCCGTGCATCAGATCGTCGCAGGTGGTGAAACCCGCTTGCTCGATCACGCCCGCCGCCTCGACCACCTCCTCGGGCGTCGCGCCCGCGCGCAGCACCTTGGCGATGGCGTCGAAGGCGCGGTCGGCGCAGTCGTGGAGATCGCGGTAAAGCTTCGGCGGCTCGGCCCCGACCGCGAAGCTGCGCAGCACCTGGCCGGCATAGTCCCAGAAAAACGCGCTGATCTCGGTGAAGACGATGTCGCCCGCCTCGACCCGGCGGCTCGAGGGGAATTGCGCGGGCACGAAAATGTCGGGCGCGTCCATCCGCGTCACGCCGAAGAAATGGATCTGGTTCTGCCCGCCCCAGGGCAGATAGGCCCCTCGACGATGGCGCCGAGCTCGCGCTCGCTCAATCCCGGCTTCAATTCGCGTTGCAAGGCGGATATCGAAAGATCGGCGAGAAACGCGCTCGCGCGCAGCCAGTCGATCTCCTCGGCGGACTTGACTTGGCGCAATTTGATATAGGCCGGGTTGAGGTCGGCGACGCGGCCGAAGGCTTCGCTCAGCTCGGCAAAGGCCTTGAATCCGAGCGGGCCGATCACCCCCACGCGGTCGCGTTTGGCGCCGCGTTTGGTCAGGGTTTCGATGGCGCGGCGGATGCAGGAATTGGCCGCCCCAGTCGAGCTCGGCCTCGGCCAGGGTCTTGGCCAAGGGCACGTGGTTGTAGAACTGGATGAAAAGCGCGGTCGCCGCGCCCTTGCTCACCACCCCCGCCGCCTCGATCGGTGACCGGCCATTGCGTCAGATACTGGATGATGCCGCCGGCGCGCTGCGCGCCGTAGATCAGCAGGTGATCGGCGCCGGCCGCGTCCATGGCCTTCTCGATGGCGTCGCGCCGCCGTCGCATTTCGGCGGGCGAGAAACGCGGATAACGCGCCTCGAACAAAGGCTTGAGCCGCGCGGGCAAGCCGGGCGGCGCGAGGGGGCGAAGGGCCGCCATGCCGGCCTTTACTTCGGTATTTTCGGCACCACGAGATGGAACAGCTTCAGCTTCGATCCGCCCGCCGCCTGGATGGTCGCGGTTTCGGCGGGGCCGAGATAGATGCCGGCGCCCTTTTCGACGTCGTAATCCTTGTCGTTGAGCCGGATGCGGCCCTTGCCTTCCATCAGGTAGATGAGCTGGTGCTTGTCGGACGCGGCCGGCTTGAAGCTCTCGGCCGGTTTGAGCCAGCGCAACGAGCCGAGCACGTTTTTCGCCCCGCACAGCGCCTGGTTCAAAACCTCGGTGACCTCGCCTTGGCCCGGAGCCCCCTTTTTGGGGAGCTTGTTGGTGTCGATGAATGTGAGCGGCATGATCTTTCTCTTCTGTTTCCGGGCCGGCGTCAGGTCTGGATCCACGTTTTGCCGTCCTTGCGCTCCCAGCGCAGGTCGTCATCGGTGCCTTCGAGGATCGTGGTCTTGAAGCGGTTGGGCGCCTGCCACTCGAAATAGAACAGCGGCTCGGTGGCGCGCAGGCGGTGCTTCTCCTCGGCCGGGATGAAGATCATGTCGCCGGGCCCGACCGGCTTTATGCCCTCGTCCAATTCCACCGTCGCCTTGCCGTCGATGATGAAATAGAAATGCTCGCAGTTCTTGTGCAGGTGCAAGGGCGACGCCGCGCCTTTCTTGTAATGCATGACGCCGGCCAGCATGTCGTCGATATGGGCGAGCTCCGGGTTGACGAAGAAAATGCGCTCGCGCGCCGCTTTGGCGTCGATCAGCGACGGCAGCTCGCTCTCCTTGAAGATGTAAGCCATTCGATCTTCTCCCCCCTGTTACGGGCCGGCCGCGCGGCCCAACATCGCGTTTAACGGCGGTGGCGAAACGCCCGCCCGATTCCAGACGGAATCGGCCTAAACGCCGCTCAGCCGGACTTCTTCTTCGGATGCGGCGGACGCGGCCGGTGGCTGAACACCGCATCGGTGTTCTTCTTCTGCGCGTCCGACATGGTGGCGTAAAGCGCCGAGAATGCCGGAATCAGCTTCTTGACGTTCGCGGCATGGGCGTCGGCGATCGCCGCATAGGCGTTCATATCGTCGATCGCCGTCATCGTCTGCACATTGGCCTCCCGCTGCTCGATCAGCGCGCGGATGGTCTTGGCGTTGTCGCGCATCACGTCGGCGAAGGCCTGCCATTGCGGCTCCTGGGCGGCGGTGATCCCCAATTGCTTGTGGAGCGACTTGATGCGCGCCTCGACCGGATCATGGGCGGGCATCGCCTGTGCCGCCGGCGGCGGCGGCGGCGCGGCCTGCGCCAGCGCGGCCGCGGGAAGAATGAACAGGGCCGCGCCGAGCATCGCCGCCGCGGTCAAGACGCTGCCGATTCGAGAGGGGAGGTGAAGCTTCATGGGAATCTCGCTCCGTGTTTGCCGCTGTCGTCTGGGATGGTCAGCGATGTCCGTGTCCGCCGTATCCGCCGCCGCGATATCCGCCGCCGCGCCCGCCGAAACCGAGGCCGAGGCCGATGTCGAGCCCGTCGAAGATGACGGGCGGCTGATAGACCGGCGGCGCCACCTCATAGACCGGCGCCGGGTAATAGGGCGGCGCGCCGGGGTAACACTGTCCGTCGGAGGCCAGATAATATCCGTAGGGGCAAGCCGGCGCTTGCGCGCCGGCGGGCGCGGAGAGGGCCCCGATACCGAGGGCCAGGGCGATGACGCTGGGCAGGACGATGGTCCTCATGGGACGGCTCCCGCGGCGAAGGATTGAACGGTGGATAATCTACTCCCACTCCGGGGGTCGGGCACAACGGAATTAACGCCGGTCCCCTAACATCCGGTTCATGCAAAACCTTCGCGTTCGCGGCCCTTGCTTCCCCTTTGCCGTAGCAAAGCGAGCGGGCTAGTCTCGCCGCCGCATGGCGTCGAGCGGCGGGAAAGCAAGGGGTGCGGCGGCGGATTGGCGTTATTGGCGCAACGCGCTCTATGCCGTTTTCGCCATAACCCTGGCGCGGCTGTTCTGGCTCGTCCATGGCGGCGCCGACCTTTATCCCGACGAGGCGCAATACTGGCTGTGGTCGCTGCATCCGGCCTGGGGCTACTACTCCAAGCCGCCGCTGGTGGCCTGGCTGATCGCGCTCTCCACATACGCGTTCGGCGACGGCGAAGCGGCGATCCGCCTGGCGGCGCCGCTGTTGCATTTCGCCACGTCGCTGGCGGTATTCCATATCGCCAAGCGGCTTTACGATGCGCGCGCCGGGTTCTGGTCGGCCTTGGCCTATGCGACATTGCCCGGGGTTTCGGTTTCGGCGGCGGTGATCTCGACCGACGCGCCGCTGCTGCTGGCCTGGGCGCTGGCGCTTTACGCCTTCATCCGCGCGCGCGAGCCCGGGGGCGATCGCTGGTGGTGGGCGGTGGGCGCGGCTTCGGGGCTGGGCCTGTTGTCCAAATACGCCATGGCCTATTGGCTCTTGTCGGCGCTGCTCTATCTCCTGCTGTTCCGCGACGAGCGCCGCCACCTCAAGAATTATCTCCTGGCGGCGGTTCTGGCGTTGGTGATTTACGCGCCCAATTTCGTCTGGAATCTCGGCCACGGTTTCGTCTCCTACCATCACACCGAGCAGAACGCGGCCTCGCACGGGGCGCTGATCAACCCGATGCATTTCGCCGAATTCTTCTTCTCGCAATTCGGCGTGTTCGGGCCGGTGTTTTTCGCCTGCCTGCTGCTGGTGGTGCTGGGCGCGCGGAAAAATCTTACGCCGCGCCCGGCGGCGCTGCTGGCGGTGTTCGCCTTGCCCACCCTGGCCATGATGCTGGTGGTGAGTTTCATCTCCCACGCCCAGCCCAATTGGTCGGCGCCGGCCTATGTCTCGGCGATCGTGCTGGTGACGGCGTGGCTTTTACAACGCGGCTGGCGCGCGGCGCTCATCGCTTCGATCGCGCTCAATCTGGCTGCGGCGGTGGCGGCGTTCTCGGCCCAGCCCGCAGCATTTGCCTTGGGCTACGATCTGCCCGGGCGTTACGATCCGCTGCACCGGCTGCGCGGCTGGAACGCGCTGGGCCTGGCGGTGAGCCAGCTCCTGGCGCAGCATCCGGGCGCGCTGCTGCTGTCCGACGAGCGCGAGGATCTGGCGGTGCTGACTTATTACGTCCTGCCCCATCCCTTCGACGCGCTCAAATGGAACGGCGAAAGCGGCAAGATCAACGACCAGTTCGATCTCGAAGCCGATCCTTCGCGCTACATCGGCAAGGATTTCCTGCTGGTGAGCCGCCATCCCGAGAACATCCAGCGCATCATCGACCGCTTCGACGGCGCCGGGCCGGTCGATCACATCACCGTGCCCTTGGGCGGCGGCGAGGCGCGGATTTACGTCGTGCGGTTCTTGCAGGGCTTCCGGGGGTATCGGTGAGCGCGATGCCATGGCGCCGGAAAATCGCGGTGAGCGCCCAGGCGGTCACCACCCCGATATAGAAGCCGCCGATGACGTCGCTCAGATGATGCGCGTCGAGCCCGACCCGGCTCATGCCCACCAGCAGCGCGCAGGATATCCAGGCCCAGCGCCAGCGCGGATAAAGCACGCACAGCGCGAAGGCCAGCGCCGCCGCCGTCAGGGAATGGCCCGAGGGGAAGGACCAGTAATTGGCGTTCGGCCCGAACCAGGTGAATCCGGAAACATGCTCGGAGAAGAACAGCTTCGGCCGCGCGCGCCCCACCACCGGCTTCAAAATATCCTCGATCAGGCCCGAAACCGCGACCGCGAGAAAGACATAGGCCGCGCGCCAGGCGTGGAAAAGATGCCGCCGGCGCACCGATCCCGTGGCGGATTTGGCCGCCACGAAAGCGATCCCCGCCGCCGCCGCCGTCACCACCAGATAGGGCGTGGCGATGCCGAATTCGGTGATGAAGCGGAACACGCCCCGCCACAACGGCGAAACGTCATGGGTGAACAGCATCAAGGGCTGGTCGAGATCGGCCAGGGCATAGGCGAGAGCCAGCGCCGTGCCTAGGGTCAACAGGATGAAATTTTTCAGTCCCGGCGGCGGCTGGCGCAGCGCCGCCCATAGCGCGCCGAGCCCGTCCCAGGCGACGATCAAACGGTACAGCGCCCAGCTCAAGCCGAAGACCAGGAATCCCGAGGCCACCACGTCGGACAGGAAATGCCCGCCCTGGGCGATGCGCATCACGCCCAGGCCTAAGCCCAGAACCAAGGCTCCGGCCATGGCCCAGCGCCGCGCGCGTCTTCCGGGCAGCAGCAACGCCGGCGCGAACAGGAAAAACCCGACCGCAGGATCGCCCGCCGGGAAGGAGCAATTGCTGCGGCACTGGTCGCTCGGCTTCCAGGCGATGACGTAATGTTTGTCGCCGCCGAATTGGGTCAATTGGGCCGGGCGCGCGCGGCCCCAATGATCCTTGAGCACGGTGTTGACCGTGAGGCCCGGCCCCAGCGCCAGCGCCAGCAGCAGGAAAATTCCCGCCCGCCGCTTTCCCTTCACGCAAACCAACGCCGCCGATCCTAGCACCAGCAAGGTGACGAAATAGGGCAGGGCCGCGCGCACCACCGTGAAAACCGGCCAGGACGCCAGATAGAACCCCGCGCCCGGCCGGTAGAACAGCCCGCTCGCCCAGAGATCGATGCCGGGAAAGAGATCCAGCGCGCCCATCGCCGCGACGAAAGCGGCGGCGAACAGGATGATGCGCTTGGGGTCGTGTTTCATCGTGATTTCTTGATAACGCTATTCAACATGCCCTCCCCAGCCAAGCCGTCATTGCGAGGCCGCGAAGCGGCCGAAGCAATCCAGCTTCCACCGCGTCATTTCTGGATTGCTTCGCCTCCGGCTCGCAATGACAACGAGGAACATGCCGTTGGCGTCGAATTCACTCACTCGCGCACCGCCATCACTTTCCCCGTGCCCCCCGCACGGGTCTGCGCGCGGCGTAACGCCGGCGGATCTCATCCGCCGCGCGCGCGGTGTCGTCGGGCGGGGTGTATTGCCAGCGCTCCACCGCGCCGCGGAACGGGCGGGTGACGCCGGCGTTGCGCATCGCCTGGTGAAAGCGCGAAAACTTGGCCGAGCCGCCTTCGAGCTCGAACACGTGCACCGGCTTGCCGGTGAAGGCCGCTTCGCTCACCATCGACACCGAATCCGAGGTGACGATGATGACGTCGGCCAGCGCCAGCAATCCGAAATAGGGATTGTCGCCCTTGCCGTCCCAGATATAGGCGCCGAGCGGCTCAAGCCGGTCGCGCAACAGCTTGGTTGCGTCGTCGCCGGTGCGCCGCGACACCGTGATGGCGAGGCCGAAGCCGCGTTGCGCCAGCCCGGCGAGCTGGCCCGCCAGCACCTCGAGCCGCGCCTTGCTCAGGCGGAAGGCGCGGTTGTTCCCGCCGATCAGCACCGCCGCCAGCGGCCGCGGCAGTTTCTCGAACAGGGGCGCGAAGCGGCGCGCGCCCTCGGCCAGCTTTTCCGGCGTGACGCGATGCACCGCGCCCAATGTCCGGAAGACGTTGGCGCCCTTGACCGGATCGTGGCTCGGCGCCACCACCAGATCGACGTGGCGGCGGGCGAAGCGCGGATCCTGGATCTGCACCCAGAAGACGCGGCCGCCGCTGGCGCGCTTGGCGGCCAGCGCCGGCGCCACCGTCATGTTGCCGCAGGAGATCAGCACGTCGGGCCAGGGCGACTTCGAACTTGTCGCCGGACGGGTCGAGCGCCGAGAACGGGTTGAGCCAGAACTGCGAGCTCACATGCCGCCACGGCGCGCGGATCTTGAGCACCTTCTCGACATAAGGCCAGCCCAGCGCTTCGGCCAGGCCCAGCACCTGGCTCGCCATGCCGATCTTGCCGTCATAAACCGCCCACACCGTGGGCTGCTTCGGGGGCGCCTCGTCCACCATGCCCTTTACCTCGACCCGCCTCGTTCCGCCTCGACCAAACCTCGATTTGCCTCAGGCCCGCCTCGGTTTCGCCTCGGCCGCGCTTGCCGTCTCCGTCCCCGGCCCGGAGCCCGGCTTGCAATATTATTACCGTATACTACGATGAACGGCGGAAGGTCGCGGCAAAACGGCACGGAAGTTGCCGGACGCGCCGGGTTTCGAGACAGAAGATTTCCGGCAAAAGAAACGGCCAAAAAATCAGGGAGAGCTCGGGATGCGGCGCATCAAGCTCGACAAGGTGGATCGGCGGATTCTGAAGGATCTGCAAGACGACGGCCGCATGACCAATGTCGAGCTGGCGAAACGCGCCGGCATTTCCGCGCCGCCTTGCCTGCGGCGCGTGCGCGCGCTGGAAGAGGCCGGGTTCATCCGGGGCTATCACGCCGAGGTCAATCCCGAGGCGCTCGGCTTCGGCATCACCGTCTTCGCCCTAGTCGGCTTGAAAAGCCAGGCCGAGGACGATCTCAAGGCCTTCGAGCATCTCGCCTCGGAATGGGACGAGGTGCGCGAGGTCCACATGCTCGCCGGCGAAACCGATTTCCTCCTCAAGATCGTGGCTGCGGATTGGGACGCCTATCAGAAATTCCTCACCAGCAAATTGACGCCCGCGCCCACCGTGGCGCATGTGAAATCCTCGCTCGCCATCCGGACATCCAAATACCAGCCGGGCGTGCCGATCGCGCTCGACGTGAAGGATTGAGGCGTAGCACAGGCCGCGCGCCGCGTAGCACCTGACGTGCGCAGCCAAGGGTTTAAAGGGCGCGGCCGTCGTGCGAAGCGAAGAGAATCCGTAGCACAGGCCGCGCAGGGGCGCGGCCGTCGTGCGAAGCGAAGAGAATCCTTCTAAAAACGCCGCTTTTGCCGTTCCCGCGCCGCCGCTGCGGTCAGCTCGGCGTGGCCGGCGTCTTGCTCAAGGCCGGCGCCGCGGCGGAAGACGCGGATGAAGGCGCGGTCGCGGGCGCGGCGGCTCCGGTCGCTCCTGGCGCCGCGATGAAGCCGGTGTAGCGGCGCAGCATCCAGATGATCTGTTCCAACAACCCGGTGACGGCGAAGAGATGCTCCTGGTCGCGCTCGCTCAGCCGCTGGCCGGCGACCATGACCCGCCGCCGCAAGGCGTCGATCAGACCGTCCCGGTCCGCGGTCAGCTTGCGCAGCACGGCGAGATCGCCCGCGTCGCGGGTTCGCGCCGCCTCCTCGGCGGTCTGGAGCAGCGCGCCCAGGCCTTGCGTGATGTTCTCGGCCAGCGAGCGCATGCCCTCGGCCTCGAAGGGCTGAACCAGCGCCGCGCCCAGCGCGTGGAGCGATTCATGGATCGACAGCAGCAGCGCGTTGAAGGCCTTGCGGTCGTCGGCGCGTTCGAGCACGTCGCGGTTGGCGCCGGTGTCGGTCAGGTCGTTGAGGAAGAGCCCGATGGTCTTGCCGAGCGATGATGCGACGGTGTAGGCCGAGTCGCGCCCGAGTTTCCGCTCGGCCTCGTCCAGATGGTCGTCGATGCCGAGATACACTGGCATCAGGCCGGCGAGACGGGATTGCTCGCGATCCACCAGTTCCAGCGCGCTTTCGGGCTCGCCCAGCGCGTCGGCGTAGAGGTAACGCGGCGCGGACAGGTTTTCCTCCACCGAAGGCGGGCAGACCCTTTCCAGCAGCGGCAGCAGCGGGCGCGCGAACAGCATCTGCGCGGCGACCGCGGCGATCTGGCAGGCGAGATAGATCAGCGCCACCTGATGCGCCGGATCGGCGGCCAGGTCGCGCGTCGCGGCCATCAGCAGCCTGGCGCCGAAGTGGCTTTCGATTGAAAACAGCGGCAGCAGCAGCCCGACGCCCAGGATCTTGAACAGCGCCTGGAGCAGCGCGAGCTGGCGCGGCTTGCCCGAAATCCGGAAGCCGATGAAATAGGTGGCGATCCCCGAACCGATGCTGGCTCCGAGCACGAAAAACGAGGCCTGCTCGAGGGTGAGCAATCCCGCCGAGGCCATCGCCACCACGATGACCGAGACCGTGGCCGAGGATTGGGCGACGGCGGCGAAGGCGGTGCCGATGAGCAGCGCGGTCAGGGGATTTTGCGCCGCATCCGTGAACAGCCCGCGCGCCAATTCCTGCGCGGCCGGGTCGTGGGTTCCGCTGCGCATGAGTTCGAGGCCGAGAAAGAGCGTGCCGAGCGCGAAGGACGACGACACCAGCGGCCGCCAGCGCGCGGACCGGTCGAGATTGAGATAGAAGCACAGCCCGACCAGGCTCAAGAGCGCGAACACGAACAGATGGATGTCGACCGCCGCGATCATGACCAGCGCCGCGGTGCCGACATTCGACCAGGCCAGGATCGGCGTCGATTCCGGGACGGTGATGAGATCGGCCTTGGTCAGGCTGATCAGGATCACGGTCACCGCGTTGGTGCTTTGCGTCAACGCGCCCGACAGCAGGCCGATCACCGCCGCCAGCGCGGGGTTGCCGGTGGAGCGCGCGATCCAGGCGCGCAAACGCCTGCCCGCCAGTTGCCCCATATTGGCGCCGAGGCCCTTGACGCCGATGAAGAACAGGCCGAGTCCGGCGAAGAACGAAACCAGGAAGTCGAGCGTCATCGACGCGGCACCTCGCACCACCGGGCTCCGGCACGCTCGAGCGCGGTTTGCATTTTGCCTCTCCTTGACGAGCGCGGCCTCGGCGCGAAGCCTTAGGAGGTAACAAAACAGGGTGACAGTATTGTGACGGCGCCGCCCGCGCCCCGACTCCGCATGGCCCGCGCGCCGCCGTTGTTGCCCCGCGCGCCGCATCGGTCGTAGGCTGGAAATCCCGAATATTTCGACGAGGAAAACTTGCCTCCCGAAGCATCCGACAGCGCTTCCGGCCGGACCAAGGCGTCGCGGCCCGAGCGCATCCTGGTCGTCGACGACATCGACGACAACCGGCAATTGCTGGTGCGCCGCCTCGAGCGCGAGGGCTTCCGCGACGTCGCGCTCGCCGCCGACGGCGAGGAGGCGCTGAGCCTGTTGTCGGCGCGGCCCTTCGATCTGGTGCTGCTCGACATCATGATGCCCAAGCTCGACGGTTACGGGGTGCTGGAGCGCCTCAAGGCCGAGGGCAGGCTGCACGAGCTGCCGGTGATCGTCATCTCGGCGCACAGCGAGATCGACAGCGTGGTGCGCTGCATCCAGTTGGGCGCGCTCGATTACCTGCCCAAGCCCTTCAACGCCACCTTGCTGCGCGCGCGGGTCAGCGCCAGCCTGGAGCAGAAGCGGCTCAGGGACCAGCTGCGCGCCCATCTCACCCGGCTCGAGGGCGAGCTCGACGCCGCCCGCGCGCTGCAGATGGGCATGGTGCCGCGCGATTTCCCCGCGCCGTCGGCGGAATTCCCGCTCGAGATCTTCGCCATGATGGAGCCGGCGCGCGAGGTCGGCGGCGATCTCTATGATTTCTTTTCCGCCCCGGACGGCCGCTTCGCCTTCCTGATCGGCGACGTCTCGGGCAAGGGCGTGGCCGCGGCCATGTTCATGGCCCGCACCAAGAACCTGTTCCGCCTGGCGGCCAACATGGCGTCGGGCGGCGTGGCGCCGGCCGAGATCGTGTCCCGGGTCAACCAGGAGCTGTGCCAAGGCAACGAGTCGATGATGTTCGTCACGCTCTATTTCGGCATGCTCGACCTCAAGACCGGCGAATTGGCCTTTTGCAACGCCGGCCACGACCCGCCCTACCTTCTGGGCAACGGCGCCGCCGCCTTGGCCGCAGGCGCGCAGGGCATGGCGCTGGGCATCGATCCGTCCTGGCGTTACGAAACCGGCCAGCTCCGCCTCGCCCGCGGCGACGCGCTCTATTTCTACACCGACGGCATCACCGAGGCCGCCGACCCGGACGACGGCCTCTTCACCAAGCAACGGCTCGAGGACGTCCTCAAGCGCGACACCGCCGCGCCGCTCGACCGGCTGATCGGCGCCGTGACCGAGGCGGTCAAGGGTTTCGCCGGCGCGGCGCCGCAATCCGACGACATCACCGCGCTCGCCATCAGGCTGCTGGCGAAGTGATTCCTAGATTGCCGGTTTGGGCAGGCGCTTCTTCAGCGTCACGCGGTTGCGGCCGCCTTCGCGCCGGTATTGCATCTCGTCCATCATGGTCTTGACCAGATAGACGCCCAGGCCGCCGACCAGCCGGTCCTCGATCGAGGCGTCGAGGTCGGGCGCGGGGGCATGGGTCGGATCGAAGGGCCGCGCATTGTCGATCACGTCGATCACGGCCTCGCCCGGCTCGATCCCAATTCGCACTTCGATTTCGTGGCCGGGCCCCGGCTCGAAGCCGTGGGAAATGGTGTTGGTCAGGAGCTCTTCGATCGCGAGATTGATGGTGTAGCCCAAGGCGGGCGGGATTCCGGCATCGGCGCAAAAATCCTCGACCAGACCGGCGATCCGCGGCAGCTCGGACAGATTGTCGGCAACGGCCAGGATCAGTTGATTGTCGCTCACGTCGTTCCGTCAGCGGGGGTCGGGCGAAACTCCGTTCGGACCGGTCGAATAGCATGATTCCCTTTCAGGGTCGAGATTCCCCGGCAGGGTCGAGCGCGGACGGAATGATGCAG
>CAWEME010000007.1:0-148839 GCA_963810055.1 uncultured Alphaproteobacteria bacterium
ATTGCGCGGCACCGGGAAGCCCAAAGCGATCGCCAGGCGTTTGGACGAGTTGGTGGCGCCCGAGAGCAGCCGCATGCCCTTGGGATAACCGGGCACATCCTCGAACAGGATCGCCGGCGGCTCGGATCTGGCGTGGTAGACGATTTCGGCGAGCGCCCCCATTTCGAGATCCCAATGGGCGCCCTTGATCCGCAGCAATTCGCCGGCGGTCTCGGCCCGTTCGATGAATTCGCGCAAATCCGCGTGGGGGCGGTTATAGGCGTTGAAGCTTGCGACGGCTTGCCGGTCTCGATCACGACCATGCCCGCTTCGCCGGCGCGGAAATTCGAACGCGCCCGCGC
This sequence comes from uncultured Alphaproteobacteria bacterium, assembly GCA_963810055.1. Lineage (GTDB taxonomy): Bacteria > Pseudomonadota > Alphaproteobacteria > ATCC43930 > CGMCC-115725 > REEB95. Next base: position 342 of record CAWEME010000007.1, read on the forward strand.
GCAATTTCCGATATCAGCCCGCCAGCCGGGGAAGAAGCGGGATGACGGTAAGTTCACGCCACCAGCTTGCGGCCGGTGATGCGCTCGAGATTCTGATGGTATATTTTCTCGCGGGTTTGCTTGTCGAGATCGAGCTGCTCGAAGATGTGCAACGTCTCGCGCGGATACATCGTCCCGTTTTCGGGATCGAACGGGCAGTCGGAGGCGAACACGATCTTGTCGGTGGGATAGAATTCCAGGCCGCACTTGGTTGCCGGCACGCCCCCGAAGACTGCGGTATCGGCATAGAAGTCCTGCTTGAAATAATCGAGCGGGCGCTTCTTCAGACTCTTGCGCAGCGAGACGTAATCCTCGTCGGTCGTGCGCGAGCCGAGCACGTCCCAGCCCGGCCCGATGCGGCCTTCGAGCATCGGCACGATGCCGCCGAAATGGTGCGTGATGATCTTCAGATTGGGATGGTTGTCCATGATCTTGGAGAACACCAGCCGCGCCATCGCGACCGCGGTCTCGTAGGACCAGCCGAACGTCCACCAGATTTCGTACAACGACTTCTTCTCGTCGACGTAATCCGGCCGGTTGGCGCCGCGCGCGGGATGCAGCCAGACCGGCTTGCCGAGCTCGTTCATCTTCTTCCAGAACGGCAGGTATTGCGGCCGGTCGATCGGCTTGCCGGCGACGTTGGTGTAGATCTGCACGCCCAGCGCGCCGAGCTGGTTGATGGCGCGTTCGGATTCGGCCACGCCGGCGTCGGGCGAATCGAGCGATATCTGCGCCACCCAGCCCGGGAAATGATCGCGCTCCTTCGCGCACAATTCGGCGAAGCCGTCGTTGATCATGCGGATGAATTCGTCGATCTGCGCCGGGCTCTTGGCGAAGGCCTCGACCGGCGGCTGCGGATAGGACAGGACCTGCGCGTAATCCTTGTGGCCGTCGACGATCTTCTTGCGCACGTTGACGTCGTAAAGCGCCGGGATCGCGCGCACGCGTTTGCCCATGTCTTTGTATTCGCCGGCGACCTCGATCATCTTGTCGAAGAACTTCTTGGGGAAGAAGTGCGTGTAGGCATCGATCCGCATCTGCGATCCTCCGTCAGCGCCGCCTTCTCGATGGATTTCCTTGCCGGAAGGCAAGAAGAGGCCGCAACGCGACCGTCGATCTATTCCAACACGACAAATCCTATTCAATACGTATATCCACCTACCACGATCGCGCCCGCATCGGCTCAATCGATCGAACGCGCGGCCAAGCCCGGTTATCGGGTGAATTCGATGGCGCCGTCCGGAAGCAGGTAGAGAACCAGCGCCTGCCCTTTCGCCACCGTCGGACTGTGCGCGGTATCGGGGCCGTAGACCAGCCAGCCCGCTCCGTGGCCGTCGAAAACGGCGCCCGGCGTGACCGGCATGATCAGGTCGATCTCGCCCTTGGGATGGCGATGATGCGGTCCGGCGATTTCGTTCATGTCGACGACGTCGACGCTGAAACCGTGCGTCGCCGCGCCGGGCTTCACCACCCGGCCGTAGCGAATGCCGCCGGCCTCGCGGTTGCACATCCAGCCCGCCTTGATGGCCGCCCGGCAACTTTCCTCGATGTTGCGAAAGACCGGGCCGCCGGGCGGAAAGGCGGCGTTCAATTCGCCGGCGAGCTGGCGATCGACCGGCTTTCCGGCGATGCGCGAGGTAACGCTCGAAATCAGGCGCGTGAAGTCATCCGGCGTGGTCATCGGGGTCTCCTCATAAAACGGCGGCGCATGCCATCATCGTCCGCAGCCCGGAAGCTCAGGCGGCTTTGTCGCATTGCCGGCGGAATTGGTCGATCCACGGCCCGATCCACTCGAGAGCGACTTCTTCCGGGACGGTGCCGGCGCTGGCGTCATGCAGCAGGATGTCGCCGATGCGGCGCGCGCCGAACGACTGCAACAACGCATCGAAGCGCTTGCCGCCGAAACAGAAGGTCTGCGCGTAAGTGCGGTCGCCGAGAGCGATGATCCCGTACGACACCTTGGAGAGATCGGGCTTGGCGGTTTCGAGGGCCGCGAACAGCGCCTGGGCGTTGTCCGGGACGTCGCCTTGACCGTAGGTGGAGGTGCAGATGAGAAACGCGCCGCCGGCCGCGAAGGTGCCGGCACCGCAGGTATTCATCAGCACGATCTCCGCGGTCACGCCTTTGGCCGCCAGGGCGTCGCGCAGCTCTTCGGCCACCAATTCCGCCGTTCCCGTCATGGTGCCGACCAATAGCTTCAAGTGCAGGTTCAAACCAGACTCCCGGAATGCGGAGACAGACGCCCGCCCGCGCGGCCAAAGGCCGCGAGGGGCGCGTCTGTAGATAATACATGCAAAATGTTTTGCAAGCACTATAATTCATGTTCAACAGCGGCCGGGATTTGGCGGGCGGATGGGACGACCATGGCGACACGAGACAGTACTTCCAAAAAGCACCGCGAAGCGGAGGACGGCGAAGCCGACTATCTCCGCATCCTGGGGGAGAGAATCCGCGAGGCGCGCGCCCGGCGCGGCATGACGCGCAAGATACTGGCGCGCGATTCCGGCGTCTCGGAGCGCTACCTGGCCCAGCTCGAGGCGGGCTTGGGCAACATCTCGATCGCGCTTTTGCGCCAGATCGCCCATGCGATGGGACTGCCGATCGCCGATCTCGTGCGCGAGGGACCGGACCGGCCGGTCGAACTCACGCTGCTGATCCAAACCTTGAGCCGGCTGTCGCCTCAGGAACTTCCCCAGGCGCGCAAGCTGTTGACCAAAAACTTCGGCACCGCCGCCGAAAGCGAACGCCACCACCGCATCGCGCTGATCGGCTTGCGCGGCGCCGGCAAATCGACGCTGGGCGCTAGGCTGGCCAAGGAGCTGCGCATCCCCTTCATCGAACTCGACCGCGAAATCGAGCGCGAAACCGGCGCCAATCTGCGCGAGGTCTTCGATCTCTACGGCCAAGCCGCCTACCGCCGTTATGAGCGGCGCGCGCTGGAGAACGTGATCGAGCGTTACGATCGCGCCGTCATCGCCACCGGCGGCAGCATCGTGTCGGAAGCGGCGACGTTCGATCTGTTGCTGTCCGCCTGTTACACCGTCTGGCTGTCGGCCGAACCGGAGGAGCATATGAGCCGGGTGATCGCGCAGGGCGATTATCGCCCGATGGCCAACAACGAAGAGGCGATGGAGGATCTCCGCCGCATTCTCAACGGCCGCAATAGCCTGTACAGCAAGGCGGACGCGATCGTGAAAACCACCGGCAAGAAGGTCGAGCAGAGCTACCGGGAGTTGCGGGCCTTGGTCAAAACCCAGGGCGCCCCCTAGCGCGCGGGCTTGAGGCGCGTCCGCCGGCCTTGCGGGCGCGGGCGGCGATCTGAAACATATTGCTTAAGCACTGTTACTCATGCACTATATATCCTATCGCAACAGGGAGCCGACGCCGCGATGGACTTGGTCACTTTCGATACCCATCCCCGACTCTACAAGCACTGGCGTTTGGCGTTCGACGGGCCGGTCGCGACGCTCGCGCTCGACGTCGCCGAGGATGCCGGGATCAGGCCGGGCTACAAGCTGAAGCTCAATTCCTACGATCTCGGCGTCGACATCGAGCTGCACGACGCGCTCAACCGCATCCGCTTCGAGCACCCCGAGGTCAAGACGGTGGTGTTGACCAGCGGCCGGGACCGGATGTTCTGCTCCGGCGCCAACATCTACATGTTGGGGACCTCCTCCCACGCCTGGAAAGTCAATTTCTGCAAATTCACCAACGAAACCCGCAACGGCATCGAGGAATCGAGCCGGCGTTCGGGACTCAAATTCATCGCCGCGCTCAACGGCACCTGCGCCGGCGGCGGTTACGAGGTGGCGCTCGCCTGCGACGAGATCATCATGATCGACGACCGTTCCTCGACCGTCAGCCTGCCCGAGGTTCCGTTGTTGGGCGTGCTGCCGGGCACCGGCGGCCTGACCCGCCTGGTCGACAAGCGGAAGGTGCGGCGCGATCTCGCCGACGTTTTCTGCACCACGGTCGAAGGCGTGCGCGCCGACCGGGCCAAGCAATGGAATCTGATCGATCGGGCGGCGCCGCCGACCCGTTTCGCCGAGACGGTGAAGGAACGCGCCCTCGCGCTGGCCGCCGCCAGCGACCGTCCGTCCGGAGCCGCCGGCGTGCCGCTCCCCCCGCTCGACCGGCGCATCGACGAAACAGGCTATCATTACCGCTGGGTCGATGTGGTGTTCGACCGGCCCCGGCGCATAGCGACCATCACCGTCGCCGGTCCCGCCACGAATGGGCCGCGCAAGCTCGAGGAGATCCTCGCCGCCGGAGCGGCGTGGTGGCCGCTCGCCATGGCGCGCGAGCTCGACGACGCCATTCTCATGCTGCGCATCAACGAACTCGAAATCGGCACCTTGCTGTTGAAGACGCAGGGCTCGATCGAGGCGCTGCTCGAAAGCGACGCCTTGATGCTGGCCCATCAGCAGAACTGGTTCGTGCGCGAGACCATCGGTTTCCTGTCCCGCACCCTGGCGCGGCTCGACGTCTCGTCGCGCAGCCTCTTTGCCATCATCGACCAGGGCTCATGTTTCGCGGGCACGCTGTTGGAACTGGCGCTCGCCGCCGACCGGTCCTACATGCTGGCCCTGGAGGCGAGCGATCCCAAGATGCCGCGCCTGGCATTGTCGGCCGCCAATTTCGGCCCCTATCCGATGGCCAACGGCCAAACCCGGCTGGCCACGCGCTTCTGCGGCGAGAGCGGGCCGGTGAATGCGGCGGCGGGCCGGACCGGCGAGCCGCTCGATACCGGGACGGCAACCAAGCTGGGTCTCGTCACCTATGCGCCCGACGCGCTCGATTGGAACGACGAGATCCGTCTCGCCGTCGAGGAACGCACCAGCCTGTCTCCCGATGCGCTGACGGCCATGGAGGCGAATTTGCGCTTCGCCGGCGTCGAGACGATGGAGACGCGGATTTTCAGCCGGCTTTCGGCCTGGCAAAACTGGGTTTTCAACCGCCCCAATGCCGTCGGCGACAAGGGCGCCTTGAAGGTGTTCGGCAGCGGTTCCAAGCCGCAATTCAATTGGGAAAGGGTCTGAGACCATGGCGATCGACTATAAGGAGCGCATTCCGAACAATGTCGGCCTCGCCGACGATCCGACCCTGCAACGCGCGCTCGAGCATTGGCAGCCGCATTTCCTCGATTGGTGGCGCGAGCTCGGTCCGTCGAGCTTTCAGGGCGCCGACGTCTATCTCCGCACCGCGACCTCGGTCGACGCCAAGGGTTGGGCGACCTACGGCACGACCAAGATGCCGGAATACCGCTGGGGAATTTTCCTCGCCGAGCCGGTCGCCGACCGCCGCATCGGCTTCGGCGACGTGATGGGCCAGCCCGCCTGGCAGCAGGTTCCCGGCGAGCATCGCGCCACGCTGCGCCGGCTCATCGTCACCCAAGGCGACACCGAGCCGGCCTCGGTCGAGCAGCAACGGCTCTTGGGCCTGACCTGCCCGTCGCTCTACGATCTGCGCAATCTTTTCCAGGTGAACGTCGAGGAAGGCCGCCATCTCTGGGCGATGGTTTACCTGCTGCACGCCTATTTCGGCCGCGATGGACGCGAGGAGGCCGAGGAACTGCTCATGCGCCACTCGGGCGACAAGAACAAGCCGCGCATTCTCGGCACCTTCAACGAGCCGATCGAGGATTGGCTCTCCTTCTACATGTTCACCTATTTCACCGACCGCGACGGCAAGTACCAGCTCAAGAGCCTCGCCGAAAGCGGGTTCGACCCGCTGGCGCGCACCTGCCAATTCATGCTCACCGAGGAAGCCCATCACATGTTCGTGGGCGACACCGGCATCACCCGCGTCATCAAGCGCACGCTCGAAGTGATGAAGGAGCTCCACACCGAGGAGCCCGACGCCATCCGCCGCGCCGGCGCCGTCGATCTCCCGACCATCCAGCGTTACATCAATTTCTGGTTCAGTTCCTCGCTCGATCTGTTCGGCGCCGAGGTATCGTCGAATGCTGCGGTTTATTTCGCCAACGGCATCAAGGGCCGTCCCGACGAGACCAATTACGAAGACCATCTGTGCAAGGACAGCACGTTCACCTTCGAGATACCGCAAGCCGACGGCGTCGCCAGCGAGACGGTGACGATGCGCACCGCCATGAACGAAGTGACGCGCAACGCCTATGTCCGCGATTGCGAAATCGGGGTGAAGCGCTGGAATCGCCTCATCGCCAAGGCGGGATATCCCTTCGAACTCGCCCTGCCGAGCCCGCGCTTCCGCCGGAACATCGGCGTGTGGGTCGGCAAGTTCGCGGACCCGACGGGCACGATCGTCTCATCCGAACGCTGGAACCAGCAATTGCCGGGATGGATTCCGTCCGATTCCGACAGGGCCTTCATCCGCAGCTTGATGCAACGGGTGACCGAACCCGGCAAGATGGCGGGGTGGATCGCCCCGCCCGACCGCGGCATCAACAATCTTCCCGTGGAATACACCTACGTCCACCTTCATTAGACGCCGCCCCTCCCAGATCACCAATTCCAACGGAAGATGGACATGACCGTTTCCGGACCCTTCGTGATCATCGGCGCCGGACCCGCGGGCATCCGCGCGGCGGAGATTTTGCGCCAGCACGCGCCCGACGCCGATATCTTGCTGATCGGCGACGAACCCCATCTGCCCTATCAGCGCCCGCCTTTGTCCAAGGCCTATCTCACCGACCGGCTCAGCCCGGCCAAGCTCTATCTCAAGCCCGAGGCGTTCTTTACCGAACAGCGCATCGGACTGAAGCTCGGCTGCGCGGCGTTGCGCATCGATCGGCCGGCCAAGCTGGTCGAACTCGCCGGCGGCGAAAAGGTTCCCTATGGACGGCTGCTCTTGGCCACCGGATGCCGTTATCGGCTTCTGCCGCCCATCCCCGGCGGCGCCCGGGTCTATTATCTACGGAGCTTGAGCGACGCCGAGCAGATCAGGGAGGTGCTGACGCCGGGCGCCGAAATCGTGATGGTCGGCGGCGGTTTCATCGGATTGGAGCTGGCCGCATCCGCAAGAACGCTCGGAGCAAGCGTGACGGTGTTGGAAGCGGCGCCGCGTCTTCTGATCCGTACCATGCCGCCGCTGATCGGCGATTTCGTCCGGAGGCTCCATGAATTGCACGGGGTCAAGTTCGAGTTCGATTCGCGGCTCAAGAGCATGGCAGCGGGCCAAAACGGCCGCGTCTCGGTGAGGACCGAACGCGCCGCCCATGACTGCGATATCGTCATCGCGGGGATCGGCGCCGAGCCCAACACCGCCTTGGCCCAGGCGGCGGGTCTCAAAGTCGACGACGGGATCCACGTCGATCAATTCGGACACACCAGCGACCCCGATATCTTCGCGGCCGGCGACGTGACGCGTCACCATAATCCGCTGCTCGGCCGCGCGATCCGGATCGAATCCTGGCAGGTGGCGCTCAACCAGGCGGCCGCCGTGGCACGCGCGATGCTGGGCACGAACGAGCCTTATGCCGAAATACCGTGGCTTTGGACCGACCAATACGACTGCAACATCCAAATGCTGGGGCTGGTCGAGCCGGATTTGGATCTGGTCGTCCGCGGCGATCCGGCATCAAGGCAATTCACCGTCATCGGCCTCGGCCCCGACCGCAAGATTGCCGCCGCGATCACCGTCAATAACGGCCGCGAGATGTCGGCGCTCCGCCGCCTGATCGCAACCAACAGGGTTTTTCCTAGGGAAACCCTGGCCGATACCGGCCAAAAACTGTCCGACCTGCTCAAGAGCGCGGCGCCGAAACCCTGATTCGGCGCGCCGGCGGCCGGGCGGTACGACCGGCGTCCCCGCCAATCGCGGAAGCGCAACATTTTATCAATCGATCAATATGTTATGCGGGGTCGAAGATGCCGGAATCGTCCGGCACGGTCGGACGGAAGAGGAATATCCGGCACAACCGGCTTGACGGCCAAGAACGCCGTGTCAAGAATGCCCGCCGGCAGATCGGCCGGTCCAACGGCCGGCCATCGGGGGATATCGGTTCAATTGCGACCGGGCGGCGGCAGCCGGACAACGACCAGGGCGCGTGAACGGATTCACGCACCGCACAGTTCCCTTATCCGGCAAGAGAGGCGGCCGCGATGAACAAGATGGTCGAATTTATCCCGCGCCGGCCTGAAGAAGGCCGCGGCGTCGAAAGCGACCGCGAGAAAACCGATCCAGGATCTGCGCGAATGGCTGTCGCGGGTCGAGCAGCTCGGCGAGCTGGTGCGCGTGCGCCAGCCGGTCGACCGCGACGAGGAGATGAGCGCGATCTCCTATCTCGTCGCCAAGCAGCAACCCTCGCCGGCGGTCTTGTTCGAGCGCCCGCGCGGCTTCGACGGCAGCCCGATCGGCGCCAAGATGCTGTGGAACGTCATCGGCCCGAGCGTGAAGCGCGTCGCGCTCACCCTGGAAGAGCCGGCGGACACGCCGACGGTCGAATTGATCCGGCGGGTGAAGGACAAGCTCAAGCTTCGCCTGCCACCGCACGAGGTGAATGCGGCCAAGGCGCCGGTCTATGAAAACACCGTCACGGGCAAAAGCATCGATCTGAACCGGTTGCCGATCCCGCGCCACTGGCCGCTCGACGGCGGCCGCTATGCCGGCACCGCCGACGCGGTGATCACGCGCGATCCCGACAGCGGCTATCTCAATATCGGCACTTACCGGATGATGGTGCAGGGCAAGTCGCAAGTCGGCCTCTATTTGTCGCCCGGCAAGGACGCGCGCCTGCACATCACCCGGGCCTGGCAGCAGGGCAAGCCGATCGCGGTCGCGGCCGCCTGGGGCATCGATCCCCTGTTCATGCTGGTCGGCTCGCAGACCTTTCCCAAGAACGTTTCCGAGTACGAGTACGCCGGCGGCATCAAGGGGGAGCCGATCCCGGTCGTGCGCGGCAAGACGACCGATCTGCTGATCCCCGCCAACGCGGAGCTGGTCATCGAAGGCGTCATCCGCCCCAATTCGGTGAAGGTGGAAGGACCGTTCGGCGAGTTCCCCGGTTATTACGGCCGGCCCGAAGCGGGGTGTCCGCTGGTCGACATCACGGCGGTGCATTACCGCTCGCAACCGATTTTGACCAACGCCCTGATGGCGGATTATCCGTCCTGCGAGCAGAGCGGTTTCTTCTCCGTCATCCGCTCGGCCAAGATCTGGGACGATCTCGACAAGCTCGGCATCCCCGGCATCCAGGGCGTCTATTCCCATCCCGCCGCGGCCGGCGGCTTCGGCATGACCGTGATCAGCCTGGAACAGCGTTACGCCGGCCACGCGGCGCAGGCGCTGGCGCTGGCGGCCCAGGTTCCCGGCGGGGCCTACTACACCAAATGGATCATTGCCGTGGACGAGGACATCGACCCGACCGACATGGACCAGGTGATCTGGGCGATGGCGAGCCGCTGCAATCCGATCGACGACATCGACATCCTGCGCAACACCTGGAGCACATGGCTCGATCCGACCCAGAACCCGCCGGAAAAGCGGCCCTACGGGTCGAAGGCGCTGATCAACGCTTGCAAGGAGCACCGCCACCTTCCGGTCTTCTCCAAGCGCACTGCGCTGCGCAAGACCGTTTACGACAAGGTCGCCGCGCGCTGGACGGAACTTGGATTGCCGGGACGGGTTCCCGCCGTCCGGGCGTTCGAAACCGAGAATAAAGTGACCTATCACGAGGTCGGCGGTTTCGAGCCCGGCCGCCAGCCGGGCGAAAAGAAGCCGGCAAACAAGAAGAACAAAAAGAAGACGTAAGACCGCGTTTTCCCGGCGCCGGCCCGTTCACGATCCGAATTTGCAGCGGCACCGGACCCCGCACCGCCGCGGCCGACGAAACTCGCGCAGGCGCTGCCGCGAATGACACGGGCGGCGATGAGGGCGGGCCGGGGGCAAGACGGCGTTTAGCCTTGCCGGGCGGCGCCGCGGAATGAATAATGCGCGGCCATCGGCATAAGGGGAGGGAACGGCCATGAAGATCGGGTTTCGCGCGGCTTCGGCCGTGGTCGCGGCATTGCTGTTGACCGGCTTGTGCCCGCCGGTCCGGGCCGCCGAGACTTACGACATCAACGTCATCCTCTCCCTGACCGGTCCGGGTGCCTTCCTCGGCAAGGGCGAGCAGCAGTCGCTGCAATACGCCGAGAAAACGGTGAACGATTCAGGCGGCATCCAGGGCCGTCCGGTCAATTTCATCTTCCACGACGACCAGACCAATCCGCAGGTCGCGGTCCAGCTCGCCACCGACATCGTCGCCATCGAAGCCGGCGGTGATCCTGGGCTCGTCGCTGGTGGCGACCTGCCGCGCCATGATGCCGCTGATGGCGGACGGGCCGGTGATGTACTGCTTCTCGCCCGGCATCCATCCCGATGCCGGCAGCAACGTCTTCACCGCCAGCGTCTCGACCGTCGATCTCGCCGACGCGGCGATCCGCTATTTCCGCATGAAGGGCTGGAAGAAATTCGGCCTGATATTCTCGACCGACGCCTCGGGCCAGGACGCGGAGAAGAACATCGACGCGCTTTTGCAAAAGCCCGAGAACAAGGACATCAAGGTGACGGCGCGCGAGCATTTCAACACCACCGATCTGAGCGTCTCGGCCCAGATCGAGAACATCAAGGCGTCGAAGCCCCAGGCCATGATCGTCTGGAGCACCGGCTCTCCGGTGGCCACCGTCTTCCGCGCGGTCCAGCAGGCGGGGCTCGACGTGCCCATCGCCACCACCGACGGCAACATGACCTACGCCCAGATGACCCAGTACAAGGATTTCCTTCCCCGGCAGCTCTACATTCCCGCGGCGCAATGGGTGGTGCGCGATCCGACGCTGCTCAGCCCGGCGGTCGCGGCCAAGAGCCGGGTGTTCTACAAAGCCTTCGAGGACAACAGCGCGCAGCCCGACATCGCCTCCGAGTTGGCATGGGAGCCGGGCATGCTGGTGATCGAGGCGCTGAAGAAGGTCGGAACCGGGGCCAACGCGGCGCAGCTGCGCGCGGCGCTGGCGCAGACCAAGGGCTATGCCGGCGTCAACGGCATCTACGATTTCATCGCCGTGCCGCAGCGCGGCCTCGACGTCTCCGACACGGTGGTGACGCGCTGGGCGCCGGCCAAGAACCTCTGGGAAATCGTCAGCAAGCCGACCGGCATTCCGCTCAACTGAGCGGGTGGCCATGAACCTCGCGATCCAGATCGTCATCGGCGGGCTGCTGCAGGGCGCGGTCTTCGCCGTCATCGCGCTGGGCTTCTCGCTGGTCTTCCGGGTCACCGGCGTCATCAACCTGTCGCAGGGCGCGTTCTGCGTGCTGGGCGCGCTGCTGATGTACACCTTCCAGGTGGCGCTGGGCTGGCCGGTGCTGGTGGCCGCGCTCGCGGCCTCGTTCGGCACCGGGCTCTTCGGACTGGCGCTGGGCGCGGCAACCTTCGTGCCGGCGCTGCCGCGGCTTCCTCCCAGCTCCATGCTGGTGATGACGGCGGGTCTCTTGACGCTGATCGAAGGCCTGTTGCTGGTGTTCTGGTCGAGCCAGCCCTATGCCCTGCCGCCCTTTTCGGGCGAGGCGCCGGTGCTGATCGGCGAGATCCGCGTGCCGACCCAGGGCTTCTGGATCGCCGGCATCGCCGCCTCGATCATCGCCGCGCTGTGGCTTTTGATCCAGCGCACCACATCTCGGCATGGCGCTCAGGGCCTGCGCCGAGAACCGCATGGCGGCGCGGCTCATGGGCATCGACGTGCCGCGCATGACGCTCCTCAGCTTCGGCCTGGCCGCGCTCATCGCCGGCATCAGCGGCATCGCCGTGGCGCCGATCACCTCGCTCGAATTCGACACCGGCCGTTTCTTCACCAATTTCGGGTTCATTTCCGTCGCCATCGGCGGCATGGGCTCCTTTATCGGCTCGGTGTTCGGCGGCCTTTTCCTGGGCGTGGCCGAGCAGGTGGCGGCGGGCTACGTCTCCTCGCTGTTCGCCAATGCGCTGGCTTTGGCGCTTCTGCTGGCGGTGCTGTTGTGGCGGCCCAACGGCCTCTTTCCGGTGGGCCCGGCGCGGCGCACCGACGTGCGCGACGAGCAGCGGGTCTACCGCGCCATCCTGCGCATCGAGGGCAAGGGCGGCCTGGTCTTCGGGATCGCGGCCGTGGTTTTGCTGCTGGCGCTGCCCTGGATACTGCCCGGCCGCAGCATCCTGAGCTCGCTGGTCATCACCGGCATCCTCTACATCGCCGTGCTCGGCCTCGACGTGCTGATGGGCTTCGCCGGGCAGGTGAGCCTGGGCCAGGCCGGGTTCATGGCCATCGGCGGCTACACCGCCTCCATCCTGGCCGTGACCTATGGCGTCTCGCCGCTTTTGGGCACGCTGGCCGGCATGGCGCTCTCGCTGGTGTCGGCGCTGGCCTTGTCCTCCGTCACCTTGCGCTTGCGCGGCCATTACCTGGCGCTGGCGACGCTCGCCTTCGGCCTGCTGGTCGATTCCTTGACCGTGGGCATGACCGACACCACCGGCGGGCCTTCGGGCCTGGCCGGCATCCCGTCCTTCGCCGTGGCCGGCTTCAGCTTTTCGTCGCCGTTGTCGATGTATTACCTGGTGGCGGGCATCATCGTGGTCTTGGTGCTGCTGCTTTTGGGCGGCATGCGTTCGAGCTTCGGCCGCGCCTTGAAGACGGTCAGGACCGACCCGATCGCGGCCGCCGCGCTCGGCGTCAACGTGGTGCGCATCAAGCTCGCCGCGGTGCTGATCAGCGCCGTGCTCGGCTCGCTCTCGGGCAGCCTCTACGCCTTCTATTTCCATTTCCTGTCGCCCGAGATGGTCGGCACGCCGCGCTCCTTCGAGATGATCGCCATGCTGGTGGCGGGCGGCGAAGGCACGCTGATCGGCCCGATCCTGGGCGTGGCGCTCTTGACCTTGCTGCCCACCGTCTTCCAGCCCCTCGCGCTCTACAAGACCTTCGCCGAGGGCGCGATCCTGGTGATGTGTTTCCTCTGGCTGCGCGATGGCATGTTCGGCGCCTTGGCCGCGCCGGTGACGGGATTCTTCCGCCGCAGAGCGCAGCCGGGCGTTGCCCCCTACCCCGCCGGCGAGGCCGGCAAAATCAAAGGCCGGGCGCATGACTGAAACGGCGCTGGAGGTAAAAAATCTCTGGAAGAGCTTCGGCGGCGTGAAGGCGATTTCCGATGTGAGCCTCACCGTGCCCCAGGGCAGCCTCACCGCCGTGATCGGCCCTAACGGCGCGGGCAAGACCACGTTGTTCAATCTGGTGACCAACCTTTACCCGGCCGATGCGGGCGAGGTGAAATTCTACGGCGAGTCCATCCTGGGCCTCGGCGCGGGCGAGATCGCGGCGCGCGGCCTGATCCGCACCTTCCAGACCGCGCGGATTTTTCCCGGCATGAGCGCGCTCGAAAACGCGCTCGCGGGAGCGCACATGCATGCGAAAAGCGCGGCCTGGCGGCAGATGCTGTGGCTGCCTGGGGCGCGGCGCGAGGAACACGCGCTTGCGGCCAAGGCCGATGCGCTGTTGGAGCTGGTGGGGCTGTCGTCTTTCCGGGAATGCGCCGGCGACCGATCTGCCCATGGGCGGGCAGAAGCTGTTGGAAGTGGTGCGCGCGCTGATGGCCGGACCGCGGCTTTTGCTGCTGGACGAGCCCGCCGCCGGGTTGAACGACGCCGAAACCGCGGATTTGGCCGAGCTGTTGCGCGCGGTGCGCGACAGCGGCATCACCGTGATCGTGGTCGAGCACAACATGTCTCTGGTCATGGGCGTGGCGGACCGGGTGATCGTGATGGACGCCGGCAAGACCGTGGCGGCCGGAGCGCCGCGCGACATCCAAAAGGACAAGCGCGTCATCGCCGCTTATGTCGGGGAGGAAGCGTGATGCTCGAATTGAAGGGCGTTTCCACCGGCTATGATTCCGCCAACGTCGTCCACGACGTCGACATCACGGTGGGCGCGGGCGAGATCGTTTCGCTGGTCGGCGCCAACGGCGCGGGCAAGTCGACCCTGGTCAAGACCATTTCCGGCCTGCTCGCCATCCGTGCCGGCCAGATAACCCTGGAAGGCCAACGCATCGACTCCTTGAGCCCGCGCGCCCGCGTGCTCCGGGGGATAGCGCACGTGCCCGAGGGCCGCCAGGTTTTCGGCGGGCTGACGGTGGAGGAAAACCTCCGCCTCGGTGCCTATGCCCAGCGCAAGAGCTTGTCCGAGCAAGAGATGAGGAAGCGCATCGAGACCGTGTGCGAGCGCTTTCCCGTGCTGCTCGAGCGCCGGCGCGAGCACGTGGTCAATCTCTCGGGCGGGCAACAGCAGATGCTGGTGATCGCGCGCGGATTGATGGCCTCGCCCCGCATCCTGGTTTTGGACGAGCCTTCGCTGGGATTGGCGCCGGTGCTGGTGTCGGAGATCTTCCGGATGATCGCCGCCTTGCGCTCCGAAGGCCGCGCCATCCTGCTGTCCGAGCAGAACGCCAAGCTCTCGCTGGCGATTTCCGACCGCGCCTACGTGATCGAGAACGGACGCGTGGCGCTCAGCGGCACCGGCAAGGCCCTGCTCAAGAATCCGGAAGTGGCCGAGCGTTATCTCGGCGTCGGCAAGGCGGTGAGCGTCGCCGACGCGCCGCGCCACGCGAAGATGGTGAAGCGCCTCAAGGAGATTTTCGCGGGGTGATTGTTCCGCCGCGTCCGGCGCGGGAAGCCGAGAAAATCCACTGGCCGCGCCCGAATTCAAATACAATGCCGCCTTCTCCTCCGCCGAACGGGATGGACGCTGTCGCCATGAGTGCCGATCTCGCCGATCGCATCGGTGCATTCCTTGCGGCTCACCACGTGATGTCGCTCGCCACGTCCGGACCGGACGGACCGCACGCCGCGAACCTGTTTTATGCGTGCGACGGCTTGGCGCTGGTTTGGGTTTCCGAGCCTGATACCCGGCATTCCCGCGACATCGAGGCCGATTCCCGCGTTGCGGCGACGATCGCGCCGGATTACTCTGATTTCGCCGTTATTCGCGGCGTGCAGATCGCGGGCACGGCGCGCCGGATCGTGGCGGAGGACCACCGGATGCGGCTTCTGGCGTTGCTCGAGGCGCGTTATCCCTTCCTGCGGCAATCGGCGGCGGGGCCGGCGGAATTGCGCCAAGCCTATGCCAGGATATCGGTCTATCGCCTGGAGCCGGCGCGTTTGGTTATGATCGACAACACCAAGGGCTTCGGCCATAAGGAAACGCTCGCGTTATCGACGGAATTCTCGAAGTGACGAACCGATGAGCATGGCGGCGCGGAAATGCCCGGGCGCTTCCGCCAACGGGGAGGGAGAAAAATGCGACGCCTGATCGTTGCCCTGACCGGCGCAACCGGCGCCATCCTCGGCGTGCGGCTGCTCGAGGCGCTGAAGGACAGCGAGGTCGAATCGCATCTCATCGTCAGCAAGTGGGCGCAACGCACCATCGAACACGAGACGCCCTATACCGTGAAGCAGGTATGCGCGCTCGCCACCGTCAATCACAGTCCGACCAACATGGCGGCGGAGATTTCGTCGGGTTCCTTCATCACCGAGGGGATGGTGGTGATCCCCTGCTCGATGCGCACGCTGGCCTGCATCGCGCATGGTTACGGCGAACACCTGGTGCACCGCGCCGCCGACGTCATTCTCAAGGAGCGGCGCCGCCTCGTTTTGGTCGCGCGCGAATCGCCCTTATCCGAAGTGCATCTTGAAAACATGCTGAAGCTGGCGCGGATCGGGGTTTCGATCATTCCGCCGATGCCCGCCTTTTACAATCATCCCCAATCCATCAACGACATCGTCGATCATATCGTGACGCGGGTGCTGGATCATTTCGGCATCGAAACCTCTTTCGCGAAACGCTGGGACGGCCGCATGAAAAACCTGGCGAAAGCGGAAGACAAGCTGAGCAACGAATAAAAATCTCACCAGCCGATCAGGAAATCGATCGAATACCGCCCGCCGCCGTGGAAAACGAAGAAGAGGGCGGAGACCGCCCAAAGCAACGGGTATTCGAGTCCCAGCTTGTTCCAGAAATATCCGTCGGCGCGCGCGTGATCGACCGTCGAGCCCAGCATGAACACGGATACCAGAAACGCGGCTAAACGCGTGCACAACCCCAGCGCCAGCATCGGTCCGGCGACGAATTCCACGATCCACACCACCGTCGCCCAGAACATGCCGGGCCGGTAACCCGACTTGGCCAGCGACGCGGCCAACGCGGCCTTGTTCAGGAGCCGCGACCCGCTGTTCGGAAAGAAGCCGTAGAACGCCCGGAGGCCGTGCGGAATCAGCAAGAGGCCGACGGTCGCGCGCAGCAGAACCTCGGCCGCCGCCGACAGGGATTCCAGGAAACCGGGATCAAGATGGGCGGGCAAGCGATTCTACAATTGTATCTCGCCGAGATTGATGCTGGATCCCAGTTCCGCGGTCAGCACCTTCTTGGCCCGGCCCTTGGCCGCGATCTCGACGGAATAGCGGCCCGAACCTTCCGCGAGCTTGTCGAACTTGAAATCGCCGTAATTGTCGGTCGTGGTTTCGGCGACCGTCTTGCCGTCCTTCGAGAGCCGCACGCTGGCGCCTTCGACGCAATCGACCGCGCCATCGAGCTTCGCCGAGACGGAG
Source organism: uncultured Alphaproteobacteria bacterium (assembly GCA_963810055.1). Lineage (GTDB taxonomy): Bacteria > Pseudomonadota > Alphaproteobacteria > ATCC43930 > CGMCC-115725 > REEB95. The sequence goes on from CAWEME010000007.1 coordinate 16,957, forward strand.
CCGCCGATGAAGCAGGTCGCGTAGCGCCATAGGTTCTTGTAATAGACGCGCGGCTTGGCGCCGAGTTCCGCCTTCATCACCTCGAGGCCCTGCTCGCGCGCCAGAAGCGCCATGTCCTCGTCTTCGAGCTTCACGGTCTTCATCGCGCCGGTCGGACAGGACTGGTCCCCGCGGGTCTTGTCCCAGCCCTGGTCCAGAAGATGCGCGTCGAAGGGCCAGGCCTGCGGGATCTGGAGTTCCTCGTTCCACCAGATATGGCCGTAGGGACAGGCCTCGACCAGGTGTTTCTGCCCCTTGGCCTTTTCCGGATCGATCAGCACGATGCCGTCGTCCCGCTTGGCGATGGCGCCGTTCTTCGCCGCCTCGATGCAGGGTGCGTTGTCGCAGTGGTTGCACATCGTGGGAACATAGGCGATGTCCATCATCGGAATCTGTCCCCGTTCCTTCTGCAGGATATTGATCCACTTGTGCCCATGCTTCGGCATCGGCGCGGCATAACCGGGGAAATCGTTGCCGATGTATTCGTCCATCGCCGCGAGCGTGCACAGATTGCAATTCGTGCACTCAGCGACGTCGATGATCATGTTCCACTTCTTCATGGGCGCCTTCCCCCGCCGCTATTGCGCCGGCACACGATCTTCGAGCCTCAATCCGGACGGAAGCCCGCGTTCCTTGCTTTCGGCGAAGGCCTCGGAAATGTACTCGGTCTTGCCGTCCCAGCGCTCGACCTGGACGAGCGAGTTGGCGCCCGCCGTCGAATGGGTGGTCTTGGTCTGGGTCTTGTGCGGCGTCAGCAGGTTGAGGACGCCGCCGCGGTCCACCGATTTGCCCGGCTCGCCCATCGGCGCGTAGATCGCCGAGGATTCGTAGCCGTGGCAGACGCCGCGCGGCAGGCGCTGCGTCGGCAAGGCGGCGCAGATAACCGCGCCGCGGTCGTTGTAGACCTTGACCAGGTCGTGCTTCTTGATTCCGAGTTGCTTGGCGTCCTCCGCGTTGAGGCGCAGCACGAGATAGTACCAACCGCCGACATTGACGCGGTGGTCCTCGATATTGAGGAGGAAGCTGTCCTTGCCGTCGCCCTGGGTGTGGTAGCTGAACTTCGAATGCGGCGTCAGGAGCTGGAGCGGATATTTTCGGAAAAGCGCGCCCGAATGCGGCCCTTCCCATGACGGCTCGTATTTGACGATCGGCGGCCGCTCCGGATCCTTGAAGCGCTTGAGGCTGTTGCACTCGAATTCGAGCTTGCCCGACTGGGTCTGCAGCCCCTTGAGGTATTCGCCGGCATAATCGGACGGCAGCGGCTGCGGCTCGGGCACGTCCTTTTTGCGGTTCTCCCAGAACCAGCGGAACGAAACCGGCGCGCGCAGCTTCTCCTTCTCGGCCGGCACGACGTAATAACCCTTTCGGATGAACTCCTTCCACGAGATGCGTTCGGGCAAATCGGACGCATCGAATTGCCGTTTCACCCAGTCGATTTCGTTGACGCCCTCCGAGAAGTAATTGGCGAGGCCGAGGCGCTTGCTGAGCTCGTTGAAGATCCAGTAGTCGGACTTCGATTCGCCCATCGGCGCGATCGCCGGCGCCTGGAAAACGATGACGCGGTGATTGAGCTGCTGATGGCCGTGATGGGCGTAACCGCCGAGCCCGGCCCACTCGCTGATATCGGGGCGCTCGAAATTGGTGCACGCCGGCAGGATCACGTCGGCGAATTTCGCCTCGCCCTCGAACCAGATCGACTGGTTGACGACGAATTCGAGATTCGGCGACTGGTACATCCGCATGTGCCGATGGGTGTTGTTCATGGTCGCGATCATCGAGCCGCCGTATTTGTAGAGCATCCTGACCGGCGCATGGCCGGGCGCCGGATAGCTGAACTTGGCGAACTGATGCTCGATCGACTTGCCGACCCAGGGATAGCCCTCCGCTTTGCCGTCGATGATCGCCTCGGGCATGAAGAGGCGCGGAATTTTCTGGAAGGGCGTGTTCATCGTCGGCAGCTGCGGCATGCGCTGGTAAAGCTCGACCGGCATCGAGGTGTTCTCGAGATCGCCGGACATGCCGCCGTCGGCGTAACCGGGGAAATAGAAATTGAAGTCGAGCGGGCAACCCCATTGCAGATTGCCCATGTTGACGCCGGGCTTGCCGAGGCCCTGCATCGCGATCAGGCACACCATGGTGCGCGCCCATTGGATGCCGGTCTGATTGCGGCAGGCGCCGCCGTGTCCGTTGCCCCATCCGCCGGGCGCGAGATAGACGCGCTTGCGGCCCCATTCGCGCGCCAGCGCGCGCACGTCCTTGGCCGGCACGCCGGTTTCGGCTTCCTGCCATTCGGGCGTCTTAGGGATGCCGTCCTCCTCGCCCAGCAGATACGCCTTCCACTTGTCGAAGCCGATGGTATGGGATGCGACGTATTCCTTGTCGTAGAGATTTTCCTTGATCCAGACATAGGCGATGGCCATGGCCATCGCGGGCGAGGTCGTCGGCCGTGGCGCGAACCATTTGCCCGGCAGGAACTGCGCCGACGCGTTGTAGTAGGGATCGATGTGGACGACCTTGATGCCGAGCTTCGGGTTCTTGAGCCATTGCCGGCGTACCGTGCCCTCCTGGGCGCCATAAGAACCGCTGGTGCTCTCCGGATCCGAGGCCCAGAACACGATCATCTCGCAGCTCTGGAGGCAGTCCTCGACCGTGCCGTAGGTCTCGCTTTGGCCGACGCGCAGCGTGTAACCCCAGTGATGGGCCGCCCCCCAATACCAGCCTTCCCAGGAATCGGGATTATGATGGACCTGGGTGTGGCCGACGGCGTTGCGGAAGCGATAAAGCGCCGACAGGTAGTAGCCGATATTGCCCCAGGTGTGATGCGACCCGTGCGACACCGCCATCACGCCCGGCCCATAGGTGCTTTTCAGGTGCTTGATTTGGTTCGCGACGAGATCGAGCGCCTCATCCCACGAGATCCGCACGTAACCGGACTTGCCGCGGTTCTGCGGGTTGATCTTGCCGTTCGGATCGAAATCGACGCGCTTCATGGGATAGAGCAGCCGGTCGGGCGAATAGATGATCGATTTGGCGTTCTGGCCGTGTGGCGACAAGGTGGTCTTGCGCGGCGGCGTGAACTTCAAGCCGCGCGCCTCGATCGTCCAGGGACCCGCGTCGGTGTCGTCGAACTCGATCGGCGTCATGCGGACGATCTTGCCGTCCTTGACGTAGATAAAGACCGGGCCGCCATTGGTCATGTTGCAGTAACGGATCATGCCGTCCGGCATCTTGGTGCCGAATTTCCAGCCGACGGTCTGGGCCATCATCAGCGTCTGGGCAAACCAGTTCGTCAGGTCCTCGGGCCCATCGACGCCGAGTTTGAAATCCTTTTGCGCGTTGATCTGATTGAGCCAATTGATCGGCGGAGTCAAAAGCTTGGCGCCGAGCGCCGCGTTCTTGAACAGCAGCTTGATATCGGGATTGGCGTGCCTTCCGGCGCCGGAAGAAAATTTGCCGTCACGGAATGCAAACCAACGCCCGGCCTCTTCATCCCGCGCGAGGAACTGCGCCACGAAATTGCGTTCCTTGAGCCGGTCGCGGAAAGCGGCATGCCGCCACGCCTGCCATTTCAGCAGCAGCGATAAAGCGAACAGGATGATCGAGAATTTCACCGTTGCGATCTTCATCAAACCCCTCCTGCCCCGTCCGGCAACGATGCTTTTAGACCGCCCGCCGCGCCGTCTTCATCGCTCGGACACAGCGGTGATGCAAGGGGAAGCGATTTCCCCCAAGGGATGCGATGGTGATGGAACCAAGGAAACATTTAAAGACTTGCGTTCTCAGGGGGTTAGGAATGCCCGGCGGGTGCTCTCATTGGCGGATGATGCCCGTCTCCCGGGCCCGGGTGCTTGATTTAAATCAAGGACACCTCCGCGCCGGGCACCAAGATGGGTATTATTGGGATTCTCGCTCAAGAAACGTCTGGTTTGATCGCGATCACAGGATTGGAGAGGAAAAGCGCGCATGAATGTCGCCCTCACCGACAACCGCAAGGCCCGCGTGCCTTATGACGATCTGCGCGAATGGATCGCCGAAGCCGACAAGCTCGGCGAGCTGGTGCGCGCCAACGGCTACTCCTGGCAGGAAGACATCGGCATGGCGGCGGAGTTGCTGCAACACGACGCCAAGGCTCCCGTGGCGCTGTTCGACGACATCCCGGGCTATCCGAAAGGCTTCCGGGTGCTCACCAACTTCTTCGGCGCCAAGCGGCAGAACATGACGCTGGGTTTCCCGCCCGGCCTCAACAAGGTCGAGCTGTCGGAAGCCTTTCTCGCCGATTTCCAGAAGATCTCCGACAAGCCGCTGCCTTACGAGGTGGTGAAGACCGGCCCGATCATGGAGAACGTGATCGAAGGCGACGCCGTCGACGTGACCCGTTTCCCGACCCCGGTCTGGCACGACCGCGACGAGGGCAGGCGATATATCGGCACCGGCAGCTTCAACGTCACGCGCGATCCCGACGAGAAATGGGTCAATGCCGGCACCTATCGCGTCATGATCCATGACGCCAAACGGCTCGGCTTCTACATCTCGCCCGGCAAGCACGGCCGAATCCACCGCGACAAATACCAGGCGCTCAACCAGCCGATGCCGGTGTGCATCGTGACCGGCGCCGACCCGCTGACCTTCCTCATGGCATGCACGGAAGTGCCTTACGGCATTTGCGAGTATGAAATCGCCGGCGCCTATCGCGGCCGGCCGCAGAAGGTGGTGCTGGGCAAACACACGGGGCTTGCCCTTTCCGGCCAATGCCGAGATCGTGATCGAAGGCTTCGTCCAACCCGGCAACACGCTGCCGGAAGGACCGTTCGGCGAGTGGACGGGCTACTACGGCTCGAAAATGCGGTCCGAACCGGTGCTCGACGTCAAGGCGATCTATCACCGCAACGACCCGATCATGCTCGGCTGCCCGCCGCAACGGCCGCCGGAGGAGCAGGCGCGTTATCGCGCCGTGATGCGGTCGGCGTTGTTGAAGCAGGAGCTGAAGAAAACCGGCCTGCCCGACGTGGTGGCCACCTGGTGCCACGAGGCGGGCGGATCGCGTCAGCTCACGGCCGTGTCGATCAAGCAGCGTTATCCGGGGCATGCCCGCCAGGCCGGACATCTCGCGGCCATGTGCCGTTCGGCCGCCTATGCCGGCAAGTACGTGGTCGTGGTCGACGACGACATCGACGTATCCAATCTCGAAGAGCTGATGTGGGCGGTGTGCTCGCGTTCGGACCCCGCGACCTCGATCGATTTCATCCGCAACGCCTGGTCGACGCCGCTCGATCCGTCGATCCCGCCCGACCGCAAGGCGCAGGGCGACTTCACCAACAGCCGCGCCATCATCGACGCCTGCCGGCCGTATTATTGGAAGGACCAGTATCCGATCGTGAACATGCCCCTCCCGGAAACGGCGCGCCGGACCAAGGAGATGTTTTCCTGGATGCTCGAGGGGGCAGGACGGACAAAGACCAAGGGGCGCTAAACCGCCGGTTTGCATCGCGGCACGCCATCAATTAAAACGGTCCGGGAACACCGGCGTTTCCGAACGGGTCTGGCCCGGATAAACCGACCCGGATATAAAGGCCTTCGCACGCCTCAGTCATCGCCTAGGAGAGGAACGCAGCCATGGACACGATCGCCACCAAGACCAACCGGCCGAGCGCCAAAGAGGTGCGCGATCTGCGTCTGACGCTGGAATGGCTCAAGTCGGAAGGCGACCTGATCGTGACGGACAAGGAGGTCGATCCCGACCTCCAGGTCACCGGGTTGCAGAAGCACATGGACGGCGGCTGCCCGGTGCTGTTCAACAACGTGAAGGGCAAGCCCAAGCATCGCGTCGTCACCAATCTGTTCGGCGACATGAACATCATCAACAAGATGTTCGGCTGGCAGAACGATCCCGACCGCGTCCGGAAACTGGCTTATGCGCTGTCCCATCCGCTGAAGCCGGAAGTCATCCCGCAGAGCGAAGCGCCCTGCCAGGAGACGGTGATCGAGAAGCCGCAGAACGTGAACGATTACATGGTGCCCATCCGCCACACCACCTATGAGCCAGAGCTGACCGTGGGCTCGGGCATCCGCTGCGTAACCGGCGCACAATTCGACGGCGGTTCGGACCTCGGCTACAACCGCATGAATTTCCGCTGGGGCAATGTCGGGACGTTCCAGATTTCGCCTGGCTCGCACATGTGGCAGGTGGTCAACAGTTACTACGAGTCGAAGGAACGGGTGCCGATCACTGTGTGCTTCGGGGTGCCGCCGGCCTGCACGCTGCTCGCCGGCGCCGGGTTCGACTACGTCATCCTGCCCAAGGGCTGCGACGAGATCGGCGTGGCCGGCGCGGTGCAGGGCGCGCCGGTGAGGCTGGTGAAGGCGCGCACGGTGGATGCGATGGCATTGGCCGATGCCGAGGTCGTGCTTGAGGGCTATGTCGATCCCCGCGACCGGCGCTACGAGACGCGCGAAAGCGAGGAGGCCGGCGTGCAAGGCCGCTTCCATTTCCATCCCGAATGGGCGGGATACATGGGCAAGGCCTACAAGGCGCCGACCTTCCACGTCACCGCCGTGACCATGCGGAAACCCGAGAGCAAGCCGATCATCTTCGCGCTCGGCGTCCATACGCTCGACGATCACAACATCGACACGAGCGTGCGCGAGGCGGCCATCTTCGAGCTGTGCGAGCGGCTGCAGCCCGGAATCATCCAAAACGTGGTCATTCCCTACAGCATGACGGACTGGGGCGGCTGCATCATCCAGGTGAAGAAGCGCCACCAGATCGACGAAGGCTGGCAGCGCAACTTCCTCTCGGCCATCCTGTCCTGCTCGCAGGGAATGCGCCTCGCCATCGCGGTCAGCGAGGACACCGACCCCTATTCGATGGACGATGTGATGTGGAACCTGACCACGCGCGTCAATCCGCAAACCGACATCCTCAATCCCATTCCCGGCGGCCGCGGCCAGACCTTCATGCCGGCCGAGCGCATGACCGCGGGCGGGAAACAGTGGACGGCGTCGAACACCGTCTTCGAAGGCGGCATGGGCATCGATGCCACCGTGCCGTTCGGCTACGAAAGCGACTTCCTCCGGCCCGTCTATCCGGTCGACCGCGTCAAGCCCGAGGATTTCTTCACCAAAGCCGACATCCAAAATGCGAAGAAACGGATGCAGGGCTGGGTGCATTCGCTGGCCAGGACGGGCCGCTGAGTTAGCGTCGGGATGCGGCCCGTAAGCCGCGTTCCGCTTCCGGCCTTGGTTGAGGCGGTTCCGGCGGCTATCCTCCCGGGCCGCCGGAATCGCGTTTGAGGCGCATTCCAACCATCGTGTTTCGGCGCCGGCCTGAAGACGAAGAGGGATAGGAATGCTCGAAGGGTGTCTGGTTCTCGACTGCAGCGATCAACTGGGCTGGCTGGCCGGCCGTATCCTTGCCGATCTCGGGGCCGAGGTTCTGAAACTCGACGCGCCGGCAACGGACCGTCTGGCCTCCGATTGGCAAGCCTACAACGTCAACAAGATTGCGCTCGACGTCGATGTTCTGACCGATGCCGGGCGGAAGCGGTTCGATTCCCTGGTGCCACGCGCCGACATCGTCATCGCCTGTTACCGCCCGGGCAGTTCGTTGGCGGCGGTCTTCGATTACGAACGTTTGCACGCGATCAATCCGCAGGTGATCGTCGTCGTCATTTCACCGTTCGGCCTGACCGGGCCGCGGGCCGGCTGGCGCGCTTCCGACATCGAGCTGATGGCGGCCAGCGGCGCCATGTCCCTGGCCGGCGAGCCAAACGGCACGCCGCTGCGCATCAGCGTTCCCCAATCCTATTGTTGGACCGGCGCCCAAGCCGCGGTCGGCGCTCTTGCCGCGCTCAACCATCGCAACGTTTCCGGCCAAGGCCAGCTCGTGGACGTATCGGGCCAAGCCTCGGTCGTCATTTCTCTCGCCATGGCGCCCGCCTTCTGGGACATCGCGCGGCAGGAACCCACGCGCGCGGGAACCTTCATGACGGGACGTTCGGTCAAGGGCGCGCGTTATCGGGTCTTTTGGCCTTGCCGCGACGGTTATTTGAATTTCATCCTCTACGGCGGAAACGCGGGACGGCGCACCAACGAACAATTGATCAATTGGGTGAAGGAATCGGGAATCGATCCCGGGGTGTTGGCGAACATAGATTGGTCCCGCTTCGATCCGACCCGCGCGTCTCAGGACGAGGTCGATGCGATGGAAGCGCCGATCCTCAAGTTCTTCGCCACCTTGACCAAGCGCGAATTTCTGGCGGGAGCCCATCGCCGCGAGATGCTGGGCTATCCGGTCTCCACGGTGGCCGACATCGCCGAGGATCCGCAACTCGAAGCGCGCGAATTCTGGCAGATGGTCGCCGGGCCGGATGGCGTCATGCGCCGCCACGGCGGCTGTTTTGCGGTCATCGACGGCAAACGGCCCCGCCACCGCGGATTTCGGCTCGAACCCGAAGCCACCGGCCCCCGGGGCGATGCGCCGGAAAACCAGGGAAAACCGGCGGTGGTGAAATGAGCGGCGTCGTTCAGGCCCTCGACGGGGTCAAGATCGTGGAATTCGGCGGCTATGCCGCAGGGCCGCATATCGGCAAGATGCTTGCCAATTTCGGCGCGACCGTCGTGCACGTCGAAAGTCGCGAACGTCCGGACGGCTTCCGCCTGCAATATCCTCCGTTCAAGGGCGGGCAACATGGCGTGGATCGCGGCGCGACTTTTTCGTTTTTCAACAATTCGAAGTTTGGGATCACGCTCAACTTGAAGAATAGCGAAGGTACGGCCTTGGCGCGCCGGCTCATCGATTGGTGCGATATCGTGATCGAAAACATGCGGCCGGGCGTCATGGCGCGTCTCGGTCTCGGCTACGATGTCCTGATCCAATCCAATCCCGACTTGGTGATGCTCTCGACCTGCAACATGGGACAAACCGGCCCGCGCGCCGATACGCCGGGTTTTGGATCGCAATTGTCCGCCCTGGCGGGGTTTTGCGGACTGACCGGCGTTCGCGACGGTCCGCCCATGTTGCTGTACGGACCTTACATCGATTTTATCGCATCGACGGTGGGCTCGTCCGCGGTGCTGGCCGCGCTGGATCGGCGTCACCGGACCGGGAAAGGCAGCCTGATCGATCTGTCGCAGTACGAATGCGGCCTCATGTTCATCGCCGGGGCGCTGCTCGATTGTCATCATTCGGGACGCATCGCCGAGCGGGCCGGCAACGACGATCCGAAGGCGGCGCCGCATGGCGCCTATCTGTGCCGCGAGGATAAATGGTTGGCCCTGTCCTGTTGGAGCGACCGGGATTTTGCCGAGTTGGCGCGGACGATCGGCCAGCCTGGGCTGGCCTCGGATTCCCGCTTCAGCCGGCTTGCGGCGCGCCAAGCCAATCGCGCCAGCCTCGATGCGTGCTTGGCCGAATGGTGCCTGACGCAAGACGCCGGGGAAGCGGCCGCGTTGCTGCAACGGGCCGGGATCGCCGCCTATCCGGTCAACACCATCGCGGATCTATTCGAGGATCCTCAACTCCGTCATCGCCGGACCTGGCGCAAGCGCCGCCATCAAGTGATCGGCGACCAGGCGTATTATTTTCCGGGGTTCGATCTGTCGGCCACACCCGGCGATATAACCTCGCCGGCTCCGTTGCTCGGCGGCGATAACGAGACCGTCTATCGGGAATTCCTGGGCCTCGATGAGGCCGAGTTCGAATCGCTGCGCTCAAAGGGAGCCATCGACTAACGCGCGGGAGTCGCTATTCCGACGCAGCTCGATTGACGACGCCCAGCCAGCGGTCGAGTAGATGGGGATCGGCGGCCAGCGTCGCGCTCGGACCGTGGTGGACGATGCGGCCGCGCGCGAGCACGACGGCTTCGTCGGTGAGCGGCAGGATCTGGCGCGCGTGCTGCTCCACCAGCAGCATGGTCATGCCGCCCGAGCGGATCATGTCGCGCAGGGCGCCCAAAAGCTCCTGCACGATGATCGGCGCCAGTCCTTCGAGCGGCTCGTCGAGGAGCAGCAGCGCCGGGTTGAGCGCGAGCGCGCGGCCGATCGCCAGCATCTGCTGCTCGCCGCCCGAAAGCTGGTTGCCGAAATTGTGCCGCCGTTCGTGAAGCCCCGGGAAGAGATCGAACACCCGCTGCGAGCGTCCACGGCCCCGGCCGCGCCACGGCGCTCATGTTCTCCTCGACCGTGAGCGACGGGAAGATCTCCCGTTCCTGCGGGACCCAGCCGAGCCCGGCGGCGGCGCGGAGATGGCTCGGCATGCGCGTGATGTCGGCGCCGCGAAACAGGATGCGGCCGCCGTGAATGCGCGTGGCGCCCATCAGGGTCGCGACCAGCGTCGTCTTGCCCATGCCGTTGCGGCCGAGCACCGCGAGCGCGCCGCCCTCGGACAGGCTGAGCGAGATGCCGGACAGCACCACCGCCTCGCCGTAACCGGAGGACAGGCCTTCGATGCGCAAGAGCTCAGCCATGCTCGGCCTCGCCCAGATAGACCTCGCGCACGCGCGGATCGGCAGAAATCTGCGCGGGCGGACCTTCGACCAGAATCGCGCCGTCCACCAGCACGGTGATGCGCTCGGCGAAGCGGAACACCAGATCCATGTCGTGCTCGATCAACAGAACGGTGACGGTACGCGGCAGCTCGGCCAGGGTGGCGAAGAGTTCCGCGCTCTCGCCTTCGGGAACGCCCGCCGCCGGCTCGTCGAGCAGCAGCACGCTCGGCTCGAGCGCGAGCGCGAGCCCGATCTCGAGCAGGCGTTGCCGGCCGTAGGGCAGATTGCATGTGTGCTCATGGGCGCAGTCGAGCAGTCCCAGCCGGTCCAGGAGCGCCGCCGCTTCCTCGATCACCGCGCTATGGCTGGCGAGGCTTCGCCACCAGCGGGCGGTGGCGCCCTGCCGTTGGGCGACCGCGAGCGCTGTCGCTTCGAGCGGCGACATGCCGGGGAAGAGCTGATTGACCTGGAAGGTGCGCGCCAGGCCGCGCGCGACACGGCGATGCTGGGGCTCGCCGGTGATATCGACGCCATCCAGGATGACCCGCCCCGCGGTGGGCGTGAGCGCGCCGGTCAGCAGATTGACGAGCGTGGTCTTGCCGGCGCCGTTCGCGCCGATGAGCGCCTGCCGCGCGCCGCGCTCGATCGAGAGGTTGACGTCGTTCGTGACGGCGAGCCCGCCGAAGTGCATGAACAAGCCCCGGGTTTCGAGAGTCGCGGTCATGCTTTTGCTCCGCGCGCGTTCAGCGACGCCCGATCCGGCGCAGGACGCCGCCAACCGGGACGCCAGCCCGAGGATGCCGCCGCGGGCGAAGAAGACCAGCGCGATGAACGCGATCCCCGTCCAGAACTGCCAATACTCGGGGCGTGAGCCCCGAGAGCAGATATTGGGCGACGATGAGCGCCAACGCGCCGACGATGCCGCCATACAAGCGTGCCCGCGCCGCCCAGAACCACGACCAGCAGCGCCTCGGCGGATTTATCGAAGGAGAGCACGTCGAGCGAGACGAACTGCGTCGTCTCGGTCAAGAGCGCTCCCGCGATACCGGCGAATATCGCCCCGATCGTATAGACCGCGACCAGACGCCGGCCCACCGGCGTGCCGAGCGCGGGCATGCGCCGCCCGTTCTCGCGGATGCCGCGCAAGGCAAGGCCGAACGGCGAATGAACGATGCGGCGGATGATCAGAAACGAGAGGAACAGCACGACGATGCTGTAGCCATAGGCGGTGCGGCCGTAGAGATCGAAGCGCCAGACGCCGAAGAGCGGCCAGATATCGACCCCCTGCAATCCGTCGGCGCCGCCGGTGAGCCACCGCATCTTGTTGGCGAGCTCGAACAGCATGAGAGAGATTCCGAGCGTCACCATGAGCCGGGTCAGGTCCGAGCCCCGCAGCACCAGGAAACTGGTGGCGAAGCCCAAGCACGCCCGCGACCAATCCGCCCACCGCCAATCCGCTCAGCGGCTCGCCCCAGCCTTGCTGGGCGAGAATCCCGGCCGCGTAGCCGCCCAGTCCGAAGAAAGCCGCGTGCCCGAGCGAGATGACGCCCGCATAGCCGAGAATGAGATCGAGCGAGATCGCGAACAGCCCCATGATCGCCACCTGGCTGAACAGCACCAGCTGTCTGCGGCAGCAGGAAGTAAAGCAGGATCGGGGCGATCCAGAAGACGTACTCGGCCGGCCGCCAGGCCGCCAGGCTTCGCAGATACGCGACCTCGGCGTGATAGCGCGGCAGGACCGCGTTTTGGACGAGACTTCCCGGTTTCATGCCGCGCCTCTCGTCGAGAGGCTCGGTCAACGGACAGCGGGCCGGCCGAACAGCCCCTGGGGACGCACAATGAGCATGACGACCATGACGGTGTAGATGATGAAGGCGCCGACCTCGGAAATGTAATATTTCCCCGCCACGTCACAGATGCCGAGAACCAGCGAGGCGGCAAGCGGCCCGCCCAGGGTTCCGGTGCCGCCGACCGCGACGACGATCAGGAAATAGACCATGAACTTGACCGGGAAGGTGGGGTCGAGGTCGAGGATCTCGATGCCGAGCGCGCCCGGCGAGGCCGGCAAGGCCGGAGCCGACGGCGAAGGTGATCGCGAACAGGCGGTTGACATCGATGCCCATGCCGCGCGCCATGCGGGCGTTGTCGACCGCGGCGCGCAGCTGGCTGCCGAAGCGCGTGCGCGTCAGCACGACGTGAAGGAGCAGCGCGATCGACCCGCAGAACGCCGATCAGGAACAAGCGGTAGACGCCGACGTCGAACCCCGCGAAGACGTGAAACTGCCCGCCGAGGAAGGGCGGGAGCTGGATGATCTGGTGCTGCGCCCCCATGAAATAGGAGGCCATGGCCATCGACGCAAAGACGATGCCGATGGTGAAGAGCACCTGGTCCAAAGGGCTCGCGCCGTAAAGCCGGACATAGAGCGTGCGCTCCAAAACCATGCCCACCGCGGCCGGGATCAGGAACGCCGCGGGCAGACACCACAGCAGGGGCACGCCCCAGTCTTTCAACAGCACGACGGCGACATAGCCGCCCAGCATGGCGAAGGCGCCGTGCGCGAGATTGACGAAGTTCATGATGCCGAGCGTGACCGACAGCCCGAGCGCCAGCATGAACAGGAGCGCCCCGGTCGCGATCCCGTCGAACAGGACCGTCAGCACGAGACGGTCCCTCGCCGCGGCCACCGCCCCGTCCGGCCGGTTCCGCGCTGGGCGGATCCGGCCGGCCGGCCGAGATCTACTTGCCGTCAGGATGCACGTCCCTGACGCGGTCGAATTCGACATTGTAAAGGTGTCCGTTCACACGCTCGACCTTGCGCAAATAGACATCCTGGATGACGTCGCGCGTCTTGGGGTCGATGGTTATCTTGCCGCGCGGGCTCGTCCAGCTCAGGCCCTTGGCGGCCGCGATGAATTTGTCGCCATCGGCCGAACCACCGGTCTTCTTGAGCACCTGGTAGATGAGCGCCATCCCGTCATAGCCGCCGACCGACATGAAGTTCGGCCGCATGCCGCCATTCGCCTTCTCGAAGGCGGCGACGTAGGCCTTGTTCTCGGCGGAAGGGTGGGCCGCGGAGTAAAAATGCGAGGTGATCGTGCCGATGCGCCGGGTCGCCCATGCTGTCGAGAATGTCGTCGTCGACCACGTCGCCGGTGCCGATGAGCTTGATGCCGGCCTTGGCGAGTCCGCGCTCGGCGAACTGCTTCATCACCGCCGCGCCTTCGCCGGAGGGCACGAAAATGAACACCGCATCCGGTTTATCGTCCTTGGCGCGCTGGATGAAGGGCGCATAGTCCGGGTTGTTGAGCGGCACGCGCGCGCTGTCGACCGTTCCGCCATTCGCGGTGAACACCGTCTTGAAGGTCGTCTCGGCGTCGATGCCGGGGCCGTAATCGGTGACGAGCGTGAAGACCTTCTTCATCCCGTGCTTCGCGGCCCACATCGCCATGGGCGCCGTTTGCTGCGGCAAGGCGAACGAGGTGCGCACGATGTAGGGCGATTTCTGCGGAATGACCAGCGTGCCCGCCGCCATGACGATCATCGGCGTCTTCGCCTCGGTCGCCACCGGGGCGGCGGCAAAGGCGAGCGGCGTCAGGCCGAAGCCGGCGATGATCTCGGCATGATCGTTGGTGACGAGCTCTTGGGCGAGACGCTTGGTCGTTTCCGGCGCCGTGCCGGTGTCGTCGCGCAGCAGCACCTCGATCTTGCGGCCCGCAACGACATCGCCGTGCTGGGCGACGTAGAGCTTGACCGCCGCATCGATTTGCTTCCCGGTCGAGGCGAAGGGTCCCGTCATCGGCACGATCAGGCCGATCTTCAACGGTTGCTGCGCCGACGCGCCCGATGCCAGGAATGCGCTCATCGCCACCGCGATCAGCGTCGCGTGGAGTGTAAATCCGATCTTCATGGCTTCTCCCTTGCCCAATTTATTTGCCCGAGGAGGGTTAAGCTTCTCTGTTGGCGCAGCTTTGGTCAAGCCTTCCCTTGACGATTACCGCACAGCCGTAAAACGCAATCCCCGTCCATGAAGCGGCACGGATGGGGGTGATATCCTTTCGCAATCACGCCATCGCGGCGATCAGGCGGCATGCCCCGCCGGCGCGACCCGGCACAGCAGGCCGCGAAGCTGATAGGTTCCCATGGCCGGATCGTAAGGCGGCTGATTGTCCGTCAACAGATTGACGTTCGATTTCCACACGCCGTGATCGGGCCCGGGCTCTTCCGGAAACCACCAGCCGTGCTGGGCATGGATGACGCGCGGATCGATGCCGGTGGTGAGCTTGGCCTTCTGCCGCATGCGCCCGCGCCTGGTTTCGATCCACATCCAGTCGCCATGGACGATGCCGTAACGGGCGGCGGTTTCCGGATGGATTTCCGCCACCGGATAGCGGCTCGCCTTGCGCAGTTTTTCGATCTGCCGGTGCTCGGAGTTGAAAAAGAACGAAATGCGCCCGCCCGTGGTCAGCACCAGCGGATAATCCTTGGCGATCTCGGGGGTTGAAACCGGGCTTTCCGGCGGCTCCTCGTAATAGGGCAAGGGCGCGTAGCCGAGCTGTTCCAATCGGGTTGAATAGAGTTCGATCTTCTTGGTCGGCGTCTTGAAGCCGCCCTCCTCGTACTTGCGGTACTTGAACGGGAGCTTGACGAAGCCTTTTTTGGTCAATTGCTCGAAGGTCATGCCGATGCCGCCGGCCTTGAGCTGCGCATCGAGGACGTCGCGCAACGCCTCGGTGCCCACCGGCAGCTTCATCCGCCGCGCCAGCGCGATGAAAATCTCCTCGTCCGCCTTGCATTCGCCGATCTGAACGGCCTTTTGCTGGGCGACCACCACATTGGCGGCAACCGTCGGCAGGCCGGCGAGCTGGTCGAGTTCCGGCCAGGCCGCCGCCGGCAGCACGATATCCGCCAGTTCCGCCGTCGGGGTCATGAACAAATCCGCGCAAACGATGAAGTCGAGCTTCATCAGCGCGTCATAGACGGCCGAGCTGTTGGCGTAGGTCGTCAGCGTGTTGTTGCCGAAGATCAGGAACGCCTTCACCGGATAGGGTATGCCTTCGCTCATCGCCCGCAGCAAAGTCGGAATGTGCGCCGCCGGCAGATCGGCGCCCTCGCCGCCCAGCAGCTTGAAGCGGTCCGCGCCCAAACGCTTGGCATTGGCTTCCGGCGTCAGATTTTCGATCAGGCTCGGGAAGCGGCCGAGGCCGTGCATGCCGAAGACCCAGCCGCCGGGAACGTCGATATTGGCGGTCAGCACCGGCAACATCGAGACCGCGCGCACGGTTTGAATGCATTTCGGCGTGTGCTCGATCGCGCAGCCCCAATCCAGCAGGGCGGGCTTGGTCCGCGCGAACAGCCGGGCGGCCGCGCGGATCTTGTCGGCCGGGACCCAGGTGATCGGTTCGGCCCATTCCGGCGTCATAGCCTTGACCCGTTCGGCCAGCGCGTCGAAGCCGTGGGTCCATTCCCGCACGAACGCCTCGTCGTAAAGCCGCTCCTCGATCAGCACGTGGAGCATGGCGAGCGCGAGCGCGTCATCCGTTCCCGGACGCAGCCGCAGCCAGACATCGGCTTTCTTGGCGAGGTCGATTTCGCGCGGATCGACGACGATGATCTTCGGTCGGTGATCGAGCGCTTCGAGCACGTTGAAACGGGTCTCGCCGTCCGGCCCGGACAAGACCGGATTGTGGCCCCAGAACATGATGCATGCGGGACGGCGTCGAGCCGGTGTAATCGGACACCGGGAAATCGCCGAAGGTGAGGATGCAGGTGTTGACGCGCGGGTGGAAGCACTGGGCGAAGCCGGGCTCGCACCAGTTCGGCGTGCCCAGGGCATGGCCGAAACGCGAGACCCAACGGATGTGATGCCGTCCGGTCCCGGTGCCCAGCGCGATCGCTTCCGGGCCGAGCTCGGCGCGGATCGCCAGCAGGCGCTCGCTGATCTCGTCGAGCGCCTCGTCCCAGGATATCCGTTTCCATTGTCCGGAGCCGCGCGGGCCGAGGCGGCGCAGCGGATATTTCAGCCGGTCCGGGTGATAGACGAGATCGAGCGTCACCGTGCCGATCGGGCAGAGCCGGCCGTGGCTGAGCGGCGAGTCACGGTCGCCCTCCACCTTGAGCAGGACACCGTCCTTGACGTGGAGCAACGCGCCGCATCCGCCGTGGCAGCTCCGGCACACGCTCTTGAGCACCGCGGTGCGCCCGGCGGCATCGGTCGGGTTGTCCGGTTGCGGGTGCTGCATCGTCATATCGTCCGCCTCGCCAGCCATGCCCAGGAACTATCGTCCGATTTAGAACGTTCGGTCTTACATCGCTTGGAAAACTGACTTCAGATGCGCGTCGTATTTGATGACATGTTCGAGAAACCAATCCTTCAGATCGTTGCTCAGCGTCGATTTGGCGGAGCCGGTTCCGGATTGAAAGGCGCGAATGATCAATTCCAGCTTGGAGAGTTCCTGCGCGTGATGGGTGAAGTGTTCGTCGAGGATGGCGTCGCTCATGGCCTTGAGGAAATGCGGCCGGTCTTTTTGATAAGACTCCGCGCTATCGCTGATTTCGCGCAAAAGCGAATTTTCGTGCCGGAAATGATTCTCGGTTGCGAGCCTGAGCGCGTCGAACAACGGTTCGAACTGGTTCGGCGGTTGTTTGGCGCGTTCGGCGGCATGGATTTTATTGATGACGCCGATCAGATATTGATGCTCCGCGTCGAGCCCTTTATGGCCGACCGTGAAGGTCTCGCTCCAGGCAATCAGGGGCGGTGTTTCCATTCTCAGCCCATATCCCGATCATTGACCCATATCAAACCGACACCCGCGACACGCACACTGATCTAAATCAACGCTACGGTTCCTGGGGAGGGCGACGGGACGCCGGGGAGGCCTGAAATTCGGCGTCTTGCGGGGGAAATGGTGGAGCAGAGGGGGATCGAACCCCTGACCTCGACATTGCGAACGTCGCGCTCTCCCAACTGAGCTACTGCCCCGCCCGCGGTGGCGCGGACTATGTGGCGATGCTTCGCGCCGTGTCAAGATTCCGGGCGGGCTCCGTCCCGCTCCCGCATCCAGGCGAGCACCGCCTTGGCGTTGCCTTCGAGCACGCGCGCCCAGCTGGCCGATTTGATGACCGCCTGTCCGCCATCCCACCAGTGCTCGACCACGACCAGCAGGGTCCAGCCGCCCGCCCCTGCCGCATTGCGGCTCAGGCGATGCACATCGAGCGAAAGCGTAAAATCGCCGCCCGCGAGGTTGAGCCGCTGCTTGCGCCATTCGACATCGCCGACGCGCCACCCCGTTGCCGTCGGATTCGGGCAGGTGGCCTGGTGAAGCATCTGCCAGCGGTTGAGGAATTTCCGGTCGTTCACGCCGCGCATTAAGGATTCCCCTGCGTCTGATACACGCAGCAGGAGTCATCAGCCAGGGCGGCGGTTTTGGGGAACTCCTTCCCCGTCGCGCCGACCATCGCGCCGGCCATGCCGCTTGTCAATTCCGGCGGCCTCGATCGGTCGGGCGGCCCAATCTTGCGCCGTCCAGGAAGCGGGGTTAGGGTCTGGCCATTGTCCCGCGGAGAATGAGCATTCCCATGAGCAATTTCCTGGTGCCGGTGATCGAGGTGGCGATCGTCCTCATCAACCTCTATTGGTGGGTGGTCATCCTGGCCGCGGTGGCGAGCTGGCTGATGGCCTTCGGCGTCATCAACACCCACAACCGCGGCGTGGCGCGGGTGGTGGACATCCTCTACCGCCTGACCGAACCGGCGCTGGCGCCGATCCAGCGCATCCTGCCCAATTTCGGCGGCGTCGATATTTCGCCGGTGATCCTGCTGGTCATCCTGTGGTTCATCACCATGGAGTTGCGGCAGCTCGAGTTCTATCTGCTGACGATGTCCTGACCGGCGCAATGGCCCTGCCCTTCTCCGCCGCCCGGTCCGGCGTCAATCTCGCGGTGCGGGTTACGCCCAAGGCGGCGGCGAGCCGCGTGCTCGGGCTGGTCGAGGAACCGTCCGGCGGCGTCAGCCTGAAGCTCGCCATCCACGCGCCGCCCGAGGAGGGCAAGGCCAATGCCGATCTCATCGCCTTCCTGTCCGGTTTGTTCCATCTCCCCAAGCGCGATTTGAGCCTGGCGTCGGGCGCCTCGGGCAGGCGCAAGCTGGTGCACATCGCGGGCGATCCCGCCCGGCTCCTGCCCCGGATCGCGGAGGGGCTGCGGCCATGGCTCAAGCGCGGCTGATCGACGGCAAGGCGGTGGCGGCCGAGTTGCGCCAGGCAAGTCGCGGCGGCGATCAAGTCCCTCCGGGGCTTCCAGCCTGGGCTTGCTGCGGTGCTGGTGGGCGAGGATCCGGCCAGCCAAGTCTATGTCAAAAGCAAGGGCAAGGCCTCGGCCGAGGCGGGCTTGAAGAGCTTCGAGCATCGCCTGCCCGCCACATCCAGCGAATCGCAATTGCTCGAGGTGGTGGCGCGGCTCAACGCCGATCCCGAGGTGGACGGCATCCTGGTGCAAATGCCGCTACCGAAGCAGATCGATCCGCGGCGCGTCATCGACGCCATCGACCCGGCCAAGGACGTCGACGGCTTCCACGCCGTCAATGTCGGAAGGCTGTGGAGCGGCGGAAAGGCGCTGGTGCCCTGCACGCCCTATGGCTGCCTTTTGCTGCTGCGCCGGACGCTGGGCAGCTTGGCGGGATCCCATGCGGCGGTGCTCGGCCGCTCCAACATCGTCGGCAAGCCGATGGCGGCGCTGCTGCTGGCCGAGAACTGCACCGTCACCATCGCCCATTCCAAGAGCCGCGACCTGCCCGCGATCGCGCGCCAGGCGGATATCCTGGTGGCCGCGGTGGGCAAGCCCGAGATGGTCAAGGGCGCCTGGATCAAGCCGGGCGCCACCGTGATCGATGTCGGCATCAACCGGATCGCGACGCCCGACGGCAAGAGCCGGCTGGTCGGCGACGTCGCCTTCGCCGAGGCGTGCCTGGTGGCCGGATCGATAACCCCGGTGCCGGGCGGCGTCGGCCCCATGACCATCGCCTGCCTGTTGCGCAATACGGTGCTGGCGTCTTGCCGGCGGCGCGGCCTGCCCGAGCCCGCGATCTAGCTCCAGACAAAATCGTGTAGCACAGGCCGCATAGCGGCCGTCGTGCGAAGCCTATTAAAAAGAACCGCCCCCTCGAACGCGGATTCGAGGGGGCGGAATTAGCCGATCGTCAGGAGCAATGGGGGTTATTGCTCCCAGGCCGGCTTGCCCAGATTGACGGCGTTCGGGCTGGTCGCCATGCCGGTCAGGGCACCGGCGCCGGCGCCGATCGCGGCGCCCGCCAGAGGAGCGCCGACCATCGCGCCGACCACGGCGCCGCCGGCGGCGCCGATGCCCGCACCCGACAGACCACGATCGCCAGGGGTCGTGCCGCAAGCGGACAGAAGCAGAGCCGCAACAACCATGAGAATGCTAATGCGCGTAGACATGGTTCCATCCCTTTCGCTGTGGATGATGCGCAAAGGATGGGAGCCAATCGTGGCGAAAAATTGAAATTTCCGGGGTAATACCGGGGCGCTGTGACCAAGATCACATTTTCATATCAATGACTTAAATTCGCGGGGGCGCGGGCTTGTGCCGTTCCCCGAATGTGCCCCTATTTCTTGGGGGCGCGCAGCCTCTTCGCCAGAAGCAGCCGGAGCGCGTTGAGCTTGATGAAGCCTTCGGCGTCGCGTTGGTCATAAACCGTGTCGGATTCGAAGGTGACATGCGCCAGGCTGTAGAGCGATTTGGGCGATTTCCGCCCGACCACCCGCGCCAGCCCTTTGTAAAGCTTCAGGCGCACCGTGCCTTCGACGTAAAGCTGGCTCTGGTCGATCGCGGCCTGGAGCATGTCCCGCTCGGGCGAGAACCAGAAGCCGTTATAGATGAGCTCGGCGTAGCGCGGCATGAGCTCGTCCTTCAAATGCGCCGCGCCCCGGTCGAGCGTCAGGCTTTCGATGCCCCGATGCGCCGCGTGGAGGATAGTGCCGCCGGGAGTCTCGTAGACCCCGCGCGACTTCATGCCGACGAACCGGTTCTCGACCAGGTCGAGCCGGCCGATGCCGTGCTTGCCGCCGAGTTCGTTGAGCCGCGTCAGCAGCGCGGCCGGCGAAAGCTTCTTGCCGTCCACCGCCACCGCGTCGCCCTTCAGGAATTCGATCTCAACGTATTCCGGCTTGTCGGGCGCCTGTTCGGGCGCGACGGTGCGGCTGTAGATGAATTCCTCGGGCTCGTGCCAGGGGTCTTCCAGCGCCTTGCCCTCGGCTGAAATATGCAAAAGATTGGCGTCGGTCGAGAACGGCGCTTCGCCGCGCTTGTCCTTGGCGATCGGAATCTGGTGCTTCTCAGCGTATTCGATCAACTTCGAGCGCGAATTAAGGTTCCATTCCCGCCACGGCGCGATCACCTTGATGTCGGGATTCAAGGCGTAATAGGCCAGTTCGAAACGCACCTGGTCGTTGCCCTTGCCGGTGGCTCCGTGCGCCACGGCATCGGCGCCCACCTGTTCGGCGATCGCGATCTGGCGCTGGGCGATCAAAGGCCGGGCGATGGAAGTGCCGAGCAGATACTGGCCTTCGTAGAGCGCGTTGGCCCGGAACATGGGAAAGACGAAATCGCGCACGAATTCCTCGCGCAGATCCTCGACGAAGATCTGCTTCACGCCCATGGCCTCGGCCTTTTTCCGCGCCGGTTCGATCTCCCCGCCCTGGCCGATATCGGCGGTGAAGGTCACCACCTCGCAGCCATAGGTCTCCTGCAGCCAGCGCAGGATGACCGATGTGTCGAGGCCGCCCGAATAGGCGAGCACGACCTTTTTGACTTTGACGGCGTCTTTCATGGCGGCGGAGTATCGGGGAACACCAAGCGGGCGGCAAGCCTAGCGAAGCACAGCCGAGGGCTGATCTTTCCGGGCCCGAGGCGTCGTGCGAAGCCAGATTAGCGAAGCACCTGACGTGCGAAGCCAGATTAGCGAAGCACAGCCGAGGGCCTATCCTTCCAGGCCCGAGGCGTCGTGCGAAGCC
Organism: uncultured Alphaproteobacteria bacterium; assembly: GCA_963810055.1. Lineage (GTDB taxonomy): Bacteria > Pseudomonadota > Alphaproteobacteria > ATCC43930 > CGMCC-115725 > REEB95. Next base: position 38,507 of record CAWEME010000007.1, read on the forward strand.
AGATTAGCGAAGCACCTATGCGCGGCTAATGCTGGGCTCCAGGCACGGCGCCCGGCGGGACGGCCGGCACCGGTTGCCACGCGCCCTGGCAAGATTGGACATAGGGGTAATAGCCCTTTGGATTGGCGCAATAGTACCAGAATGAAGATTGCGCGGATGCTGCCGGGGCCTGCGGCATGACCGCCGGCGCCTGATAAACCGGCGGCGGGTAGTACGCATAGGGGTAATAGGGCCAGTCGAAATAATAAGGCCAGCCCCCATAATAAGGCCAGCCCCACCACCCGATCCCGGCGCCGCCATACCAGCCGCCATGCCAACCGCCGCCGCCATGCCAACCGCCGCCGCCACGCCCGCCGCCCGGGCCGCCCCCGTGACCGTGTTGCGCCATGGCCGGAGTAACCAGGAATTGCGGACCGTTTGCGATCAGCAGGGCCAGAGCAAGCCATCCGAAAATCTTGAAGAAGCGCGACAGGACAGGATTACGCATGGGACACACCTCTCTCCGGTACAGGACCGAAGGATCATAACTACTTAGTCGCTATGGCGCCTTTAAGCATTGACGCAGATCAATCGCGTTCCAGCCGCTGAACGATCCCGACCGGGAGCGGCGCATTGCGGGCCACGGCGCGCCGGGCAAGCCTTTTCGGTTTAGCGGGCCTTCCCGAACGAGCGATGCTTGCCGTCCCCATCCCGCCCGGATCGCGCGCTGACGCCGAATAGCATCAACCCGGCAATGATCGCCACCGATGCCGCCGCGAATGCGGCGGCGGGGTTGTATATCTGCCAGAGATAGCCTCCTCCCATTCCCGCAACCAGCGCGCCGAATCCGGAAGCCGCATTGAGCCACCCCAATCCTCCACCGCGGAGCCGCTTGCGAGTCAGTTGAGCGGCGAGAGAACGCTGCACCCCGTCGGTGAGCGCGGGGAACAGGCCGAGCAGAAAGAAACCGAGCAGAAGGGTCCATGGCGACTGCGCGAAATCGAGGATGGCGTAACTTAAAACCAGAAACAGATAGCCGGCGAATATCGTGGTCCGGGCGCCGATGCGGTCGCTCATCTTGCCCGCCGAGAATGAGAGCCCGGCGTAGGAAAGGTTGTACACCGTGTAAAACAGCGGGATATCGGCGATCACCAATCCTATCGATTGGGTCTTGAGAAGCATGACCGCGATGGGAAGGCTTCCCATCGAGAGAACGAACACCGACAAAAGGAAGAGCTTGAATTGCGGCGAAAGCTCCTTGAAGGACGCGACCAGGCCGGCGCGCGCGGGTGCGCGCGATTTTGCCACATCCGAAACGAAGAAGAGGGTTGCCAGGGCAATGATGCCGACGACAAAAGCCGTCATGAAGACGATATCGAACTGCAGCGGGAGATGGCTCAATAGCGCGTAGGCGACGAGAGGACCGAGGATCGCCCCGGTCGTGTCCATGGCGCGATGGTAGCCGAACGACCGTCCGAGCTCCTTGCGCGGCGCCGAAAGCGAAATGATCGCGTCGCGCGGCGAATTTCGGAGGCCCTTGCCCACCCGATCGACGAACCGCAGGCAGAGCGCCCCGCCGACGGTCGAAACCAGTATGTAAACGGGCCGCACCATGACCGATAGCGAGTATCCCGCCACGACAAGCGGTTTGCGATTTTGAAACCGGTCCGAAAGACTGCCTGAATAGATCTTGAAGAAATTCGACGCCGCTTCCGCAATGCCGTCGACGAGCCCGAGCGATTCCGCGCCCGCTCTGAGCACGGAGACGAAGAAGGCGGGAAAGATGGAAAAGATCATCTCCGAGGAGAAATCGTTGAACAGGCTGGTGAGCCCAAGAAAGAATATATTTTTCGGAAGGCCGAGAATCCGCTTGTTCATCGTGAAAATATTATCCTCCCTCGGGCGCGAACGGTCGATGGCCATGCTCGAAGAGCAAAAGGATCGCGTTTTTGGTCAGAAGGTCAGTTGGAAGGCCAGGTAATACGAGAATTCGTTGGTTGCCGCGGCGTTTCGAATTCCCCGTCCGGCCGAAAACAGCAGATGGTAATCAGCCGTGAAATCGTAGATGCCGCCGAGATTGAATCCCGTGCTGTCCGGGCCGCCGATCCTGTCGGCGGTTTGGTGGAAGACCTCGCCGCCCAGGGCGAGCTGTGCGGTCACCTGGCGCTGGAGCAGCCAGCCGAAAAACCAGTAGTTCTGGTTGCCCGGGCCGGGATTGATCCAGTAACCGCCGCCGCCATAGGTGACCCAAGGATCGAAGCCCTTTTGCAGCCACACCGGCAGGAATTCATGCGCCCGCCCGCTGCCCAGGCCGCGCTGCAAATTCCCCGTCGGCGCCTCGACCAGCGGGAACACGCCGATCTGCGGCCACCAGCCGTCCTCGCTTTCCTCGATGAAGCGGTATTTGACGCCCAGCTCGGTATCGCCGTAGCCGAATTTGGTTCCGGCGCTGCCGTCGGGCTTGTCGAAGGCTCCGAACGGCGCGGCGACATGGAGTTGTAGATCGGGGGCCGCGCCGTAATTGATTTCGACCCCCGGCAGCGTGCCCGAGGTGTCGCCCTCCTTATGCGTGCCCTGCGAGAAGGCGTAGATTTCCCAATGCTGGTAGTCGACCGGTTCGGGATCGTCGGTGCGGAAGGGAGGACCGGCGGCGGCCGGTCCCGGCAGCAAAAGCAGCGCGGCGGCCGAAAGGATTCCGGCGATTGCGGCAATCCGGGCGACCGGCAAGTCGTTCACGCGCCGAACCCCCATCACGTCAGGGTGTCTTTATTGGCGGCGGAGTATCGCGGGAGGCGGTTTTTACGGCAAGCCCAGCGAAGCACAGCCGAGGGCCGATCCTTCCGGGCCCGAGGCGTCGTGCGAAGCCAGATTAACGAAAGAGCGGCGGCAGACGCGGCGGCACCAGCCGCCACAGCAGCAGGGCATAAAGACAGACCGCGACGTAAAGCACGGCGAAGACCCACAGCGGCAGCGGCCAGTAGATCAGCCGGTCGACCCAGCCCGCGATGAGCGGCGCGGGCGCGGCGGGCCCGCCCGCCGGTTGCTGGAGACCGAACTGCCAGACGGTGAGGAAGCAGATCCGTTGCAGCACGGCCTGAAGCGCCACCGCGGCGAGGATGGCGAGGTGAAGCGCGCGCCACCAGAAGACGCGGACGAAATCCCAGCCGCGCCACGCGCCCAAGGGGATCGCAACCAGGCCGAAGACGTTGAACAGGATGATGCCGAGATGAAGCAGCAGCACGGCATCGGCAAGCGCGGATCGGTATTGCGGGTCCATCGGCAAAGATCGTCCTGAGCAAGCCTCGCGTAGCACCTGACGTGCGAAGCTAAAGAAAGCGTAGCACCTGACGTGCGAAGCCAAACCAGCGAGGCGATTTAGGCGCGGCGAATCCAGCCGCCGCCCAAAAGCCGGTCGCCGTCATAGGCGACGCAGGCCTGGCCGGGCGCCACGCCGAAAGCGGGGGTATCCAACATCACTTCACCGGCTCCATCGCCGTCGAGCGTGACGGTGGCGGGCAGCGGCGCCTGGGCCGAGCGCAGCTTGACCGAGGCCCTGAAGCCCGCCGCCGGCGGCACGGGCCCCAGCCAATTGACTCCGCCCAAGGCCACGCGGCGCGCGCCCAAAGCCTCATGCGGCCCCACCACCACGCGGCGGGTTTCGGGCTCGAGGCGCAGCACATAAAGCGGCTCCGCCGCGGCCACGCCCAGCCCCTTCCTCTGCCCGACGGTGAAATGGATCACGCCCGGATGGCGGCCCAGCACCTGGCCCGCCTGGTCCACGATCTCGCCCGGCTCGGAAGCCTCGGGACGCAGCTTCGCCACCAGATCGCCGTAGGAGCCGGAAGGCACGAAGCAGATGTCCTGGCTGTCGGGCTTTTGCGCCACCGGCAGATCGAAGCGGCTGGCCAGCTCGCGGGTCTGGTCCTTGGCCAAGCCGCCCAGCGGAAAACGCAGGAAACCCAATTGCGCGCGCGTGGTGCGGTAGAGGAAATAGCTCTGGTCGCGGCCCGTATCGGCCGCGCGATGCAGCTCCGGCCCGTCCGGCCCGTCGACCCGGCGGGCGTAATGGCCGGTGGCGAGCGCCTGCGCGCCCAGATCGCGCGCCACCGACAGCAGATCGCGGAACTTCACCGTCTCGTTGCAGCGGATGCAGGGCACCGGGGTTTCGCCGCGCACATAGTCATCGGCGAAGGAGTCGATCACGTCCGAGCGGAAGCGCTTTTCGTAATCGAGCACGTAATGGGCAATGCCGAGCTTCTCGGCCACGCGCGCGGCGTCGTGGATGTCCTGGCCGGCGCAGCACGCGCCCTTCTTGCCGGCGGCTGCCCCGTGATCGTACAGCTGGAGGGTGACGCCGACGACCTCGTGGCCCTGTTCGGCCAAAAGCGCCGCGACGGTCGAGCTGTCGACGCCGCCCGACATGGCGACGACGATGCGCGCGCGGGAGGAGGAGCGAGCCCCGTCCACGGGGTCAGAGCCCCATCATGTTGCGGGTGGCCTTGGGCAGACGGACGACCAGGCCGTCCAATTCCTCGGTGATGACGATCTGGCAACCGAGCCGCGAGGTCTTGGTCAGGTCGAAGGCCAGATCGAGCATGTCTTCCTCGTCCTCACTCGCGCTCTTCAAGATCTCGTACCACTCGGGCTCGACGATGACATGGCAGGTCGAGCAGGCCAGCGAGCCTTCGCACGCGCCCTCGATATCGATGTCGTTGCGGTGCGCGATCTCCAGCACCGACAATCCCACCGGCGCGTCCACTTCCTTGCGCGTTCCGTCGCGCTGGATGAAGGTCATTTTCGGCATCATTCAACCCTTAGCCAATCTTGCCAACTCTAAAACCGCGGCTCTTATATCAGATTTCATCCGGCGGGCGGCGCTTCGTCCTCGGCGCGGATCGCCGCGCCCAGCACCGCGGCATCGGCCGAAACCACGCCCTTGGCGAATGAAACCGCCTCGTCGCGGGTGTAAAGCGCCAACAGTTCGATGTCCGCGGCCGCGGCCGCCTTGACGATGGCGGCGTGCGAAGCCGCGTCGAGGCCCGGCGCCGCGATCACCGCATGGGTCACCGGCCGGGCCAATTGCTTTTCGGCCCGCGCGCGCAAGGCCAGGAGATGCGCCGCGAGATGCTTGGCGTCGATCGCCCCACCGGGGCCGAACACGCCTTGCGGGTCGAGCCGTTGCGCGCCTTCACCATCGGGCAGGATCTCGGCGTTACCGCCCATTGACATCGCCACCGCCGAGCCGCCGGGAGCCAGGTCGATGCCGACCGAGGCGCCCGGGCCTTCGGCGGGAAAGGGCCCGCCTTCGGGCTCCTCGATCTGGAACAGTTTCATTGACGGGACCGAGATCGTTCAGACGTGGAAGGATTCGCCGCAGCCGCAACGGCCCTTTTCGTTGGGATTGCGGAAGGTGAAGCCCGATTGCAGCTTGTCCTCGACATAGTCCATTTCGGTGCCGATGATGAACATGCTCGCCTTGGGGTCGATCAGGATGGTGACACCCTTGTCCTGCACCACCTCGTCCAGCCGGCCCTTCTCGTCGGCGTATTCGAGGGTGTAGGTCAGGCCCGAGCAGCCGCGCGAGCGCACGCCGATGCGGATGCCGGCCGAGGGCTTGCCGCGCTTTTGCAAAAGCGCCTGGATGCGGCTCGCCGCCGCTTCCGTCACCGTCATCGCCTGCCGTAACGCCATGGAAAATCTCCGTACCCTTTATGTAGTCCCGCCGGATGCGCTTGTCACCCCTGGGCCGGAACGCAGCCGGTTGAGGGCCGCTGCCATGGCTTCGATGGCGAAGTCGATCTCGGTGGCGGTGGTGAAGCGGCCCAGGCCTAAGCGCAGCGAAGAGCCGGCGATATCCTCGCCCAGGCCCAAGGCCTTCAGCACATAAGAGGGTTCCACTTCCGCCGCGGTGCAGGCCGAGCCGGTCGACAGCGCCAGACCCGGGCAGGATGCTATGAGATCCAACGCCTTGACGCCGGGGAAACTCAGATTGAGGTTGCCGGGCAGCCGCCGCTCGGCATGGCCGTTGAGCACCAGATCGGGAATACGCGATTTGAGGCCATTGAGCAAACGCGCGCGCAGGGCGAGAAGCCGCTGCGCTTCGCCTTCCATCTCGGATTTAGCGATGGAGGCTGCCCTTCCCAGCCCGACGATCAGCGGCACCGGCAAGGTGCCCGAGCGCATGGCGCGTTCCTGACCGCCGCCGTCGATCAGCGGCGTGATGCGGGCGCGCGGGCGGCGGCGCAGATAAAGCGCGCCCACGCCCTTGGGGCCGTAGACCTTGTGGCCGGAGATGGATGCCAGATCGAGGCCAATTTCTTCCACGTCAAAGGGCATCTTGCCCACCGCCTGGGCGGCGTCGGAATGAAACAACGCACCCTTGGCGTGCGCGAGCGCGGATATTTCCTTCAAGGGCTGGATCACGCCGATCTCGTTATGCGCCGCCATGACCGAGACGATGGATGTGTGGCCGGAAATCGCGGCTTCGAGGCGGCCGAGATCGGCCAGCCCGTCGCGCCCGACCGGAACATAGGTGACGCGGAAGCCCTCTTCCGCCAAGGCGCGCGCGCTTTCGAGCACGCATTTATGCTCGGTGGCGAGGGTCACAAGATGATCCTTGCCGAATTGGCGGTGGAAATGCGCCGCGCCCTTCAAGGCGGTGTTGTTGGATTCGGTCGCGCCCGAGGTGAAGACGATTTCGCGCGGCTCGGCGCCGATCAGCTCGGCCAACCGGGTTCGCGCCTGTTCCACCGCCGCCGCGGCCTCGCGGCCATAGGCGTGGGTGAGCGAGCCGGGATTGCCGAATTTCTCGGTGAAGTAAGGCAGCATCGCCTCGACCACGCGCGGATCGCAGGGCGTGGTCGCCTGGTAGTCGAGATAGACGGGTGGCGCGTTGGGGCGGCGGGCGGCGGTCATGCGGCGCTCGCGCGGCAACGGGCATAAAGCACGCCCCAGGCTTCAGCCAAACGATCGATCTCGGCTTCGGCCGTGTTCCAGCCCATGGAGATGCGGATGGCGCACTCGGACAGGGTTTCGGGAGCGCCCATGGCTTCGAGCACGTGGCTGCGCCTGACCTTGCCCGAGGAACAGGCCGAACCGGCGGAGACCATGATGCCGGCCAGATCGAGAGCCATCACCTGGGTCGAGGCCGGCACGCCCGGCATGGCGATGCAGAGCGTGTTGGAGAGGCGCGGCGCGTCCTCGGCGAACACCACCGCATCGGGCGCGATTTCCTTGAGCCGGGCCCCGGCGCGATCGCGCAAGCCGGCGACGCGGATTTGATCGGCAAGACATGACGAGGAAGCGGCGCAGGCGGCGCCGAAGCCCGCAATGCCGGCCAGGTTCTCGGTGCCGGCGCGGCGGCCGCGCTCCTGCCCGCCGCCGCGGAAAAGCGGCACGATCTCGATTCCCGCGGCGAGAATGAGCGCGCCCACGCCTTGCGGGCCGCCGAGCTTATGCGCCGACAGCGTCAGGAGATCGCAGCCGAGAGACCGCAGATCGATGGGCAGCTTGCCCGCCGCCTGGATGGCGTCGCAATGGACGAGCGCGCCTTTTGCATGGGCGAGTTCCGCGGCCTCGGCCACGGGCTGGATGGCGCCGGTCTCGTTATTGGCGAGCATGAGCGAAACCAGCGCCGGGCTCTTGTCCCGCGCCAGCTGGGTTTCGAGCGAGGCCAGGTCGGCCACGCCCTCGCGCGTCACGCGAATGCGCGCGGCACCCGGCGCGTTTTCCAGCACCGAATCATGCTCGATGGCGGAGACGATCAACCGCCTGGCGGGGAAACCGCCCAGCGCCAGGGCATTGGCCTCGGTGCCGCCGGAGGTGAACACCACCTGCTCGGGAGAAACCCCGGCCAAAGCCGCGACATTGGACCGCGCCTGTTCGACGATCCGCCGGGCGGCGCGGCCGGCGCGGTGCAACGAGGAAGCATTGCCGCAGCTTGCCAACGCCTCGTCCATCGCCGCGCGCGCTTCGGGACGCAGCGGCGCCGTGGCGTTCCAATCGAGATAAACGGGGCCTTGGGTCACGGGGCCGGAACCCCGATTACTGCGCGGCGGCGGCCGGGGCGGCGGGCCGGTCGAACCGGTTGCGGTGCAGCGCGCCGCTGCTGCCGAGGATGCGGTTTTCGCACACATCGGCCAGGGTCACCGAACTCAGATAGAGGTGGATCTGGTTGCCGAGTTCCTCCCACAGATCGTGGGTGAGGCAGCGGGTCTTGTTGCCGCTGCAACCGGTCGGCGCGCCGGGCGTGCAACGCGTGGCGCGGATCGGCTCGTCCACCGCCAGGATGATGTCGGAAATGCGCGTGAATCCCGCGCCGTGCGACAGAAGATAACCGCCGCCCGGGCCGCGCACGCTCTTGACCAGATCGGCGGCGCGCAGCTTGGCGAAAAGCTGCTCGAGATAGGACAACGAAATCACCTGGCGCTCGGCGATATCGGCCAGCGAGATCGGCTCGCCGTTGCCGTGCTTGGCGATGTCGACCAGCGCCATCACCGCGTAACGTCCCTTGGTGCTGAGTCTCATTTCAGTTTCCTTCCACGTCGAGCTTACGGCCATGCGGCCGCCTCTTTCCCTGGCCCTCGGCGAAGGGCAGGACTTCCGCCTCGGTGGGTTGCTGTTTCGAATTCGAGATCGGCGAGGCGCGTCTTGAGCGCCGCCACCTCGTCCATCAGACTGGCGACGCAACGCGCTATCGGATCGGGCAAATCCTCGCAAGGCGTGCCGTAAGGCAGGAAGTCCTTGCGCGCCTCGAGCTTGGCGCCGAGTTCCTTGGCCGGGATGCCGGCGACGGAAATTCCGGGCGGCACGGCGTGCAGCACGACGGCGTTGGCGCCGACGCGCGCGCCCTTGCCCACGGTGAAATTGCCCAGGACCCTGGCGCCGGCGCCGATGATGACGCCGTCCTCGAGGGTAGGATGGCGCTTGGCGCCGCGGTTGAGGGTGGTGCCGCCCAGGGTCACGCCCTGGTAGAGCGTCACGTCGTCGCCGATGACGGTGGTTTCGCCGATCACCACGCCGCCGCCATGGTCGATGAACAGACGGCGGCCGATTTCGGCGGCGGGATGGATTTCGATGCCGGTGAGGAAGCGCCCGAGCTGCGAGACGAATCGCGCCAGCAACAGGCGGCCGTGAACCCACAGCCAGTGCGCGCCGCGGTGGAACACCACGGCATGGATGCCGGGGTAGCACAGCAGCACCTCGAGCCGCGAACGGGCGGCGGGGTCCAGCTTCAACACATTGCCGATATCGTCTTGCAGTTGCTTCAACATGAGGGGTCCGCTTGCTATAAGATGGGGCGCCGCCAAAGGGCCGGGACTATAGCCGAGCCCTAGTAAGACGATCAAGTATTTCGGGCTAGAACAACCATAGATACTGGGGGTTCCCGGCTCAGAGCCCGAGTTGGTAAGTGGGATATGGTGTGCGTAGTGGGATGGGTAAAGGGCGGCGATGCCTGAGTTAAGCCTGATCGGCCCAGCCGGGCGGCTCGAAGCCCGTTATCAGCCGGCCAAGGACAAGCGCGCCCCGGTGGCGCTGCTGCTGCATCCCCATCCGCAGCATGGCGGCACCATGAACAACAAGGTGGTCTACACCCTGTTCCATGCCTTTTCGCGCAACGGCTTTTCCGCCTTGCGGTTCAATTTCCGCGGCGCCGGCAAGAGCCAGGGCGTTTGGGGCGGCGGCGAGGGCGAGTTGGCCGACGCGGCGGCGGCGCTCGACTGGCTCCAGGCCGCCAACCCCGAGGCCGAGAGCTGCTGGATCGGCGGCTTTTCCTTCGGCGCCTGGATCGCCATGCAGCTTTTGGCGCGGCGGCCGGAGATCAACGGCTTCATCGCCGTGGCGCCGCCGGTGAACCTGGCCGATTTCAACGCGCTGCCGCGGCTGCCGGCCTCGGGGCTGATCGTGCAAGGCGACCAGGACCAGATCGTGCCGCCCGAAGGGGTGAAGACGCTGGCCGAGAAGCTGCAAGGCCAACGCGACATCGCCGTGACCTACCAGGTGATCGCGGGCGCCGATCATTTCTTCGCCGGACGGCTTGAACAACTCGGCGCCGTGGTCGAACGCTACATCGCGAGCAACCGCCACCGGCGGCCGGCCAAGGCCATTTGAGATTTGCGGGATCGTCCCATGGCCGATCCCGCGGGGGCCATCTAACTCTTCAGTCCTTGAACGGGTCACGCCGCAGCACGGTGTCCTCGCGCTCGGGGCTGGTGGACAGGAGCGCGACCGGCGCCTCGATGAGATCCTCGATGCGGCGGATGTATCGGACCGCCAGATCAGGGAGCTTGGCCCAATCGCGCACGCCGCGCGTGGTTTCGTTCCAGCCCGGCACGGTTTCGTAGACCGGCTCGACCGCAGCCTGGTCTTCGGCCCCCGCCGGCAGATAGCGGATCGTCTTGCCCTTGAGGCGGTAGCCCACGCAGATCTTGATCTCGGCGAAGGCGTCGAGTACGTCGATCTTGGTGAGCGCGATGCCGGCGATGCCGGCGACCTTCACCGCCTGGCGCACCATCACCGCGTCGAACCAGCCGCAGCGGCGCTTCCGGCCGGTGACGACGCCGAATTCCTTGCCGCGTTCGCCCAGCGTCTGGCCGATCTTGTCGGTCAATTCGGTCGGGAACGGGCCGCTGCCGACCCGCGTGGTGTAGGCCTTGGTGATGCCGAGCACGTAGCCCACCGCGCCGGTGCCGAGACCCGAGCCCGAGGCGGCCTGGCCGGGATGGGTTTGCGAGGAGGTGACATAGGGATAGGTGCCGTGATCGACGTCGAGCATCACGCCCTGCGCGCCCTCGAACAGGATCCTTTTCTTCGCGCGGAGCGCCTCGTCGAGCCGCTCCCACACCCGGTCGGCATAGGGCAGAACCTTGGGCGCGATTTCCCGGAGCGATTGAAGCAGCGGCGCGACGTCGATTTCGGCCGCGCCCAGCCCGCGCAGGAGCGCGTTGTGGTGCAGCATCAGGGCATCGAGCTTGGCCGGGAGGCTGGCGGCGTCGGCCAGGTCGCACAGGCGCAGCGCACGCCGGCCGACCTTGTCCTCATAGGCCGGACCGATGCCGCGGCCGGTGGTGCCGAGCTTCCCCGCGCCGCGAGCCTCTTCCCGCGCCCGGTCGATGGCGGCGTGCGAAGGCAGGATCAAGGTCGCGTTGTCGGCGACGCGCAAGCTGGCGGGCGTGACGGTGACGCCTTTCAGCTTGATCGCCTCGATCTCCTTGATCAGCGCCCAGGGATCGACCACCACGCCGTTGCCGACGATCGAAAGCTTGCCCGGGCGCACCACGCCAGAGGGCAAGAGGCTCAGGCGGTATTCGACGTTGCCGATGACCAGGGTGTGGCCGGCATTGTGGCCGCCCTGGAAGCGCACCACCACGTCGGCGCGCTCGCTCAGCCAATCGACGATCTTCCCCTTGCCTTCGTCGCCCCATTGGGCGCCGATCACCGCGACGTTCGCCATCGAGAGTCCTTACTGAGATTCCCCGCGTAGCACCTGACGTGCGAAGCTGATCAAGAGCGTAGCACCTGACGTGCGAAGCTGAAATTATTCAAGAGCGATAGGCTTTCCGTTTTCGAGCAGATGGCCGCAATCGAGCCGCTTGGCTTCCTGGCGCGCATCCCGGACGGGCCCGAGCCCGGCCACGGTGATCCAGCCTTGCTCGCGCAGGCGGCGCGCCATGGCGGGATCGGCGCCTTCCGGCACATAGATGCGCTTCGCCGGCGATGCCCCGGGCACGGCCTGGAGCACGGTGTCGGTGTAGAGCGTGAAGCCGGTGGCGTCCTCGGCCCCGGTCTTGTCCGGCCCGCTATCGGTGCGGTAACGACCGCCGCGGCCCAATTCGCCGCGCACATCCTGCGCGAAGAAGCTGAAACTGATGCCGGTCTCATATTCGAAGCCGCGATTCTCGACCGGATCGATGGTGTATTCGAGGCCGGGCACGGCGGATTTGAGCCGCGTTACCACCTCGCCCAACCGCGTACGCGCGGCCGCCGCTTCCTTCGGCAGGTCGAGCGCCGCCAGCGCCTTTTGCGCCTTGGCGCCCTCGCCCGCCGCCTTCAGGAGATCGCCCAGCAGGGATCCTGCCTTGCCCGCCGCCGCCTTGAGCGCGGCCGCGTCCTTGTGGTCGAGCGCGCGGCGCACCGCCAGCGCCGATTCGGATCCGAGCTTGAAGGCGTTGCACACCGCCGGCACCAGGGTGGGCAAGGTCAGATCGACCGTCAGGCCGATGATGCCGAGCGAGGCCAGCGCCTCGGCCGCGACCGCGATCGCCTCGACATCGGCGGACACCGAATCCGTGCCGATCAGCTCCGCGCCCACCTGCCCCACCTGGCGCTCGGGGCGGAGCTGGCTGCCGCGCACCCGCAGCACCTGGCCGGCGTAGCACAGGCGCAAGGGCCGGGCCGATTTCTTGAGCCTGGTGGCGGCGATGCGCGCCACTTGCGGCGTCATGTCGGCGCGCAAGCCGATCATGCGGCCCGACACCGGGTCCATCAGGCGGAAGGTGTCCGGCGCCATGGCCGCGCCCGCGCCGGAGAGCAGATTCTCCTCGAACTCGGCCAAGGGCGGCTTGACCCGCTCATAGCCGTGGCCGGCCAGCACCGCCATCATACGCGCCACCACCTCGGCCTCGATTCCGGCGTCGGGCGGCAGCAGGTCGCGCAGGCCTTCGGGCAGCAGCGCCCGGTGGAGCGATTCATTCATGGGGGCCGGAATAGCTGTTTTGCGCGGCGGCGGCAACTAAACCCTGTTGCTACTCTTTAGCTTCGCCAGCCGCCTCGGGCCATGGAAGATTCGGCCCTCGGCTTTGCTGCGCGCTAGCCCGACTCAGGCGGACCTATTTAGCGGTAGAAGCCGCCGTAATAGCCGTAGCCGCCGTAGTAATGCGGGTGCGGCTCGTAATAACCGCCCACCGGCACGACCACGCAGCCGGCGAGAATCGCCAGCAGCGCCGCGGCCGCCACAATCTTGCCGTATCGATAAAGCCCGGTCATGGGTGTCTCCGTGATAGGACCCGGACGGAATGCCCGGGCGCTTATCCGGATATACGGGCGAGACCCGGGAAAGCGCCCCGGCTTAAATTTTTGTCATTGCCGGGGATGATCACGGAAAAGACGGAATTAGAAATGCAGTTCCGCCGCCTGGACCACGTTGGCGATGCCGCGCACCTTGGCCAAGAGCGCTTCGCCCAAGGGCTGGTCGATCTGCACCAGGCAGATGGCCTCTTTCCCCGGGCCCGAGCGGCCGAGATGGAATGTCGCGATGTTGACGCCGGCCTCGCCCAAGGTGCGGCCGAGATTGCCGATGAAGCCCGGCTTGTCCTGGTTGCGCACGAACAGCATGTGCGGCCCCAGCTCGGCCTCGAGCGCGATCCCCTCGATGTCGACGATGCGTGGCCGGTCGCCGCCGAACAGCGTGCCGGCGACGCTGCGCGCGCCGTTCTCGCCCTTGACCGTGACGCGGATCAGCGTCTGGAAATCCGAAGGCTCGGTGCTGCGGGTTTCCGACACGGCGATGCCGCGTTCCTTGCACAGCACCGGCGCGTTGACCATGTTGACCGCGTCGAGCTGCGGGCTCAGCAGGGCGGTGAGCGCGATCGCGGTCAGCGGCTTGACGTTGAGTTCGGCGGCATGGCCTTCGTATTCGAGGGCTATGCTCTTCAGCCCGGACAAGGTGAGCTGGCCGGCGAAGGAGCCTAATTGCTCGGCGAGTTTCATGTAGGGCTTGAGGCGCTTGGCTTCCTCGGCCGAAAGCGAGGGCATGTTGAGCGCGTTGACCACCGCGCCGGTCATGAGGAAATCCGCCATCTGCTCGGCCACCTGCAGCGCCACGTTCTCCTGCGCCTCGTTGGTGGAAGCGCCCAGATGCGGCGTGGCGATGATTTTCTCGTTGCCGAACAGGACATTCTCCTTGGCCGGTTCGACCGGGAAGACGTCGATCGCCGCGCCCGCGACCTGCCCTGAATCGAGCGCCGCCTTTAAATCCGCTTCCACAATGAGCCCGCCGCGAGCGCAATTGATGATGCGCACGCCCTTCTTGGTCTTGGCCAGCGCCTTGGCGTCGATGATGCCCTTGGTCGCCTCGGTCATGGGGGTGTGGAGGGTGATGAAATCGGCGCGCGCCAGCAGATCGTCGAGCTCGACCTTTTCCACGCCCAGCGCGACCGCGCGTTCGGGCGACAAAAACGGGTCATAGGCCACGACCTTCATCTTGAGGCCGAGCGCGCGGTCGGCCACGATCGAGCCGACATTGCCGCAGCCGATCACGCCCAGCACCTTGGCCGTCAGCTCGACGCCCATGAAGCGCGACTTCTCCCATTTGCCCGCCTGAGTCGAGCGGTCGGCGGCGGGCAATTGGCGCGCCAACGCCATCATCAGGGCGATGGCGTGTTCGGCAGTGGTGATCGAATTGCCGAAGGGCGTGTTCATCACCACGATGCCGCGTTGCGTAGCGGCGGGGACGTCGATGTTGTCGACGCCGATGCCGGCGCGGCCGATCACCTTCAGCTTCTTGGCGGCGTCCAGCACCGGCTTGGTCACCTTGGTGGCGGAACGCACAGCGAGGCCGTCGAAATCGCCGATGATCTTCTTGAGCTCGTCGGGCGAAAGTTTGGTGTTCACCAAGGTTTCGACGCCGCGTTCCTTGAATATCGCGACCGCGCGCGGGCTTAATTCGTCGGAAATCAAGACTCTCGGCATGGCGAGATCTTTCTCTGCAATGAGGAAGGAAAAGCGGGGTTCAGGCCGCGGCGGCGCGGCGGATTTCGGCGAAGGCCCAGTCGAGCCAAGGCAGCAGCGCCTCGACATCGCGGGTCTCGACCGTCGAGCCACACCAGATGCGCAAACCCGGCGGCGCGTCGCGGTGGCCGGCGATGTCGTAGGCGACGCCCTCGGCATCGAGCAGCGCTTCGAGCCGCTTCACCTGGGCGCGTTGCGCCTCGGGCGCCAGGCGCAAAAACCACTCATCGGCCAGCTTGAGGCAGACCGAGGTCGAGGAGCGGAGCTTGGGATCGGCCACCAGGAAGGCGATCCAGGGCGTGCGCGCGACCCATTTTTCGATCGTCGCCAGATTGGCGAGGCTGCGCGCGCGCAAGGCCGGCAGGCCGCCGATCGATTCCGCCCATTTGAGGCCGTCGATCGCGTCTTCCACCACCAGCATGGAGGGCGTGTTGATGGTCTCTTCTTGGAATATCCCTTCGGCGAATTTGCCCTTGGAAGTGAGGCGGAAGATCTTGGGCAAGGGCCAGGAAGGCTTGTAAGTCTCCAGCCTTTCGACCGCGCGGGGCGACAGCGCCAGCATGCCGTGCGCCGCCTCGCCGCCCAGCACCTTCTGCCATGACCAGGTGATGACATCGAGCTTGGACCAAGGCAGCTCCATGGCGAAGACCGCCGAGGTGGCGTCGCAAATGGCCAGGCCCTGACGGTCCGTCTTGATCCAGTCGCCATTGGGCACGCGCGCGCCCGACGTGGTGCCGTTCCAGGGGAAGACCACGTCGCGGCTCCAATCGACCTTGGAAAGGTCGGGTATTTCGCCATAGGGCGCGCGCAAAACGCGCAAATCTTTGAGCTTCAGCTGTTTCTCGACGTCGGTCGCCCAGCCTTCGCCGAACACCTCCCAGGCCAGCACGTCGCAGCCGCGCGCGCCCAAGAGCGACCACAGCGCCATTTCGACCGCGCCCGTATCCGAGGCGGGGACGATGGCGACGCGGTAATTGTTGGGAATGCCGAGGATCGCGCGCGAGCGGTCGACCACCTCTTTGAGCTTGGCCTTCCCGGGCTTGGCGCGGTGCGAACGGCCCAGCAGCGCGTTTTTGAGCGCTTCCAAGTTCCAACCAGGACGCTTGGCGCAGGGGCCGGATGAAAATGACGGATTGGCGGGCCGGAGATTCGGCTTCATGGCGCTATTCCTTGCAGAATAGATGCGCCCCGTTGGGGGGGCGTGTCCCGCCGAGGAAACTATGGAGAACCGGGCGGCGCGTCAACCGCCAAGCGCGCCGGGCAGGCGCGGCGCGATGACGCGGGGTATGATTATTTGCGGCGACAGGGGGAGAAGTGCATGAGCGGGATCGTCCAATATCTGGTTTTCATGCTGTTGGCGGCGGGCGCGGGGGTGAGCTTCGTCGCGCAGCAGGCGGTCAACGCCAATCTGCGCGCCAGCATCGATTCGGCGGCCTGGGCGGGCTTCGTCAGCTATCTCGGCGGCACCATCTGCATGGCGGTGCTGGCCCTGTTGCTGCGCGATCCGTGGCCGGCGGGCGCGGCCCTGGCGCGGAGCAATTGGTGGGCGTGGAGCGGCGGTTTCTTCGGCGCGATCTATATCGCAGTCTCTATCCTGCTGCTGCCGCGGCTGGGCGCGGCGACGGTGGTGGCGCTGATCGTGACGGGCCAGATGCTGGGCTCGGTGGCGTTCGATCATTTCGGCTGGATGGGATTGCCGGAACATCCGGCCGATTGGCAGCGCATATTGGGCGCGCTGCTGCTGATCGGCGGCGTGGTGCTGATACGGCTGTAGGCGGAACCTCAGCCCGGGCGGCGCTTCAGCAGCTGCATCGAGGTGACGGTCAGCACGTCCTCGCCGCGCTGGTTCACGTAGCGGTAGGCCATACGCGCGATGCCGCGGTCGGGCTTGGATTGCGACGGACGCACCTCCTTCACCTCGATTTTGACGGTCAGCGTGTCGCCCGGCCGCACCGGCCTGAGCCAGCGCAGTTCGTCCATGCCGGGCGAGCCCAGGCTGGCCGCCTTCAGCACGCCGCTGTCGCAGACGAGGCGGAAGCCCAAGGCGAGGGTCTGGAAGCCCGAGGCGATCAGGCCCCCGAAGATGGTCTGTTTCGCCGCTTCGGGATCGATGTGGAAGGGTTGCGGATCGTATTGCTTGGCGAATTCGACGATCTGCTTTTCCGTAAGGTTGGCCGAGCCGGTGGTGAATTTGTCGCCCGGCTTGAAATCATCGAGATAGAGATCCTTCATCGCCGCCTCACCCCAGCGCCGCGGCGATGGCAGCGCCAACCTCGCGCGTCGTTGCCTTGCCGCCGAGATCGGGCGTGCGCGGGCCGCCCTTTTCGGCCAGCACGCGGAAGATCGCGTTTTCGACCGCCGATGCGGCCTTGGTCTCGCCCAGATGCGAGAGCATCATCGCCCCCGTCCAGATCTGGCCGACGGGATTGGCGATCCCCTTGCCGGCGATGTCGGGCGCCGAGCCGTGCACCGGCTCGAACATCGACGGGAATTCGCGCTCGGGATTGATGTTGGCCCCGGGCGCGATGCCGATGGAGCCGACCACGGCGGGACCGAGATCGGACAGGATATCGCCGAACAGATTGGAGCCCACCACCACGTCGAACCAATCGGGATGACGCACGAAATGCGCGGTGAGGATGTCGATGTGGTACTGGTCGGTCTTGACCTGGGGGTAATCCTTGGCGACGACGGCGAAGCGTTCGTCCCAATAGGGCATGGTGTGGACGATGCCGTTCGATTTGGTGGCCGAGGTCACGTGCTTCTTGCGCCCCGGTTTCATCGCCAGCTCGAAGGCGTAGCGCATGATGCGGTCGACGCCCTTGCGGGTGAAGATGGTCTCCTGCATCGCCATCTCTTGATCCGTGCCGGCATAGAGCCGGCCGCCGATGGCGGAATATTCGCCCTCGACGTTTTCGCGCACGACGTAGAAATCGATTTCGCCGGGCTTGCGGTCCTTCAACGGCGAGTTGACGCCTTCCAGCAGCTTGATCGGCCGCAAATTGACGTATTGGCGGAATTCGCGGCGGATGGGGATGAGCAGGCCCCAGAGCGAGACGTGATCGGGCACGCCGGGGAATCCCACCGCGCCGAGGAAGATGCCGTCGAGCGGGCGCAGCTGGGCGAGCCCGTCTTCCGGCATCATGCGGCCGGTCTTGGCGAAGCGCTCGCAGCTCCAGTCGAATTCGCGCCATTTGAAGGAAAAGCCGAAGCGGCGCGCGGCCGCCTCCAGCACCTTGATGCCTTCGGGCACCACCTCGCGGCCGATGCCGTCGCCGGCGATCACGGCGATGTCGTAGGTCTTGGCCATATCCCCTCCCCTTTTGACGCCGCGCCAATCTAGCGGGCCCAGGCCCCGCCGCAAGGCTTACGGCGGAATGGCAGCCATGTTTTTAGATTTAGCGCCTCCGGTCGAGGGTGAAGGCGCGCTGGCAATGATCCATGCCGATATGCGGGTAGTAGCTCATGGCCTTGGGCGCCGCGAGCAGGATCAGCATGGTCTCATCGCCCGCCCGCTCATGCGTCCGGCGGATGAGCTCCCGGCCGATGCCGCCGCGCTGCCGCGCGACGTCGACCGCGAGATCGGACAGGTAGCAGCAATAGGAGAAATCGGTGATCGCGCGCGACACGCCGACCAGTTTGCCGTCGCGGTCGCGGGCGCAGAGAACGATGTCGGCCTCTTCCAGCATGCGCGCGATGCGCTTACGGTCGTCGACCGGGCGGCGCTCGGCCAGGGTCGAGCGGCGCAGCAGATCGATGAACTCCTCGGCGGCGAGGGCGGGCTCCTCGGCGTAGCGAATGTCGGCTTGCATTGGTGTCTTTCCTGGCGGCGGGTGGAATGGGCTGGCCGATCGGCCCGTTGCCCTTGCCCAAACCGGGCGCGGCGCGGATCGCCCGTTGGACATAGGCGTGGGCGCGGGTGACCGCGGCTTTGAGCTTCATCCCTTGCGCCAGGCCGCAAGCGACGGCCGAGGCATAGGCGCAGCCGGTGCCGTGGGTCGAGCGCGTCCTGATCCGCCTGGACTTCAACACGAAGCTCTCCTTGGGCGTGACGACCAGGTCGATAAGAGAAGGCCCTTTCAAATGCCCACCCTTCACCACCACCGCCTTGGCGCCGAGTTTCAACAGCGCCTCGGCGGCGCGCTTCATGCCGTCGAGATCCTCGACCGTCAATCCCGTGAGCATGGCCGCTTCGATCAGATTGGGCGTGACCACGGCTGCGCGGGCGATCAACCGGCGCTTCAACCGCGTCACCCCCGGCTCGTCGAGCAGGGATGCGCCGGTGGTGGAGAAGATCACCGGATCGACCACCAGCGGCGTTTTCGGTGACAGGGCGTAGAGGGCATCGAGCGCGTCGGCCACCGCCTCGACCACCGCGGCGTCGACCAGCATGCCGGTCTTGACGCAATCGGCGCCGATATCGGACAGCACCGCCTCGATCTGGCGGCGCACGAAATCGGGGCCGACGGGAAGAATGCCGGAAACGCCGCGCGTGTTCTGCGCCGTCAGCGCGGTGATCGCCGTGGCGGCGTAACCGCCCAGCGCCGTTACCGTCTTGATATCCGCCTGGATGCCCGCGCCGCCGCCCGAATCCGAGCCGGCGATGATCAGCACGCGGCCGGTCATTCGGCCGCGCTTTCCTCCGCGTGTCCCGCCGCCGCCAGCGCCGCGGCGATCTCCTCGACCACGGCGGCCACGAGCGATTTGTCCTCGCCCTCGGCCATGATGCGGATCAGGGGCTCGGTGCCGGATTTGCGCACCAGCAGGCGGCCCTTGGTGCCGAGGCGGCTTTGCCCAGCGCTGATGGCGGCGAGGATGTCCTTGGATTCGAGCGCCGCACCTCCATTGATGCGCACGTTGCGCAGCAATTGCGGCACCGGCTCGAAGACATTGCACACCTGGCTGGCCTGCGCGCCGGTTTCGGCGATGGCGGCCAGCACCTGCAACGCGGCGATCAGGCCGTCACCGGTGGTGGAATGGTCGCCCAGGATGATGTGGCCCGATTGCTCGCCGCCGAGATTGCAGCCCAGCCGGCGCATCTCCTCGACCACGTAGCGGTCGCCCACCTGGGTGCGCGCCAGCTTGACGCCGATGCCGGTGAGATAGCGCTCGAATCCCAGATTGGACATGACGGTGGAAACGATTCCGGCCGCCGCCAGGCGCCCGGATTTCCGCCACCGGGTCGCGATCAGCGCCATCAACTGGTCGCCGTCGAGCAAGCGTCCCTTTTCGTCCGACACCACCAGCCGGTCGGCGTCGCCGTCGAGCGCCAATCCCAGATGGGCGCGGCTCTCGACGACCGCGCGCTGCATGGCCTGGGTCGAGAGCGTGCCGCAATGGCTGTTGATGTTGGTGCCGTCGGGCGCGACACCCAGGGGCACGACCTCGGCGCCCAATTCCCACAGCACGGTGGGCGCGACCTTGTAGGCGGCGCCGTTAGCGCAATCGACCACCACCTTGAGGCCGTCGAGGCGCAAGCCCTTGGGGAAGGTGTTCTTGACGAATTCGATGTAGCGCCCGCCGGCGTCGTCGAGCCGCTTGGCGCGGCCGAGCGCGTTGACCGGGGCGCGTCCGGAAGCGGCGCGGTCGAACGCCGATTCGATCTGCGATTCGATCGCGTCCGACAGCTTGAAGCCGTCGGGGCCGAACAGCTTGATGCCGTTATCCTGATAGGGATTGTGCGAGGCCGAGATCATGACGCCGAGATCGGCGCGCAGGCTCCGCGTCAGCATGGCGATGGCCGGGGTGGGCATCGGCCCGACCAGCACCACGTCCATGCCCATTGCAATGAAGCCGGACGTCAAAGCGGGCTCGATCAGATATCCCGAAAGCCGCGTGTCCTTGCCGATCACGACCAGGTGCCGGTGCTCGCCGCGCTTCAAGACCAATCCCGCCGCCATCGCCACCTTCAAGGCGGTGTCGGCGGTCATCGGCTCGGCATTGGCGATGCCGCGGATGCCGTCGGTGCCGAACAGCGTGCGCGTCTTGGCGGATTTCAAGAAACCTGTCCCCCGGGCGCGGGTTCAGTTGCCCGGCTGCGGCTCCGGCTCGAGGCCGGAGGGCTTGCCGCTGCCGGCGGGCGGCACGGAGGGGCGCCGTCCCGGCGCGGGCGCGGGCGGCGGCTCGACCGCGCCACCGGTGTCGCGCACGATCTTCTCGCCGCGGATGATGCGCCGGATCTCATCGGCCGAGAGGGTTTCGAACTCCAGCAGCCCCTTGGCCAGGAAATGCAGCTCGTCGACATGCTTGGTCAGGATGTCGCGCGCCGTCGCCTCGCCTTCCTCGACAATGCGGCGGATCTCGTCGTCGATCACCTTGGCGGTGGCGTCGGAGACGTTCTTGCGCTGGGTGACGGAATGCCCGAGGAAGACCTCTTCCTCGTTCTCGCTGTAGCGCAGGGGCCCTAGCTTGTCGCTGAAGCCGAATTCCGTGACCATGCGGCGCGCCAAATTGGTGGCGCGGCGGATGTCGTCGGCGGCGCCGGTGGTGACCTTGTCGGGACCGAAGATCATCTCCTCGGCGATGCGGCCGCCGAACAGGCTCGCCATCATGGCGTTGAGCTCCATCTTCGACTGGCTGTATTTGTCGCGCTCGGGCAGGAACATGGTGACGCCCAGCGCGCGGCCGCGCGGGATGATGGTCACCTTGTGCAACGGCTCGTGGCCGGGAACATAGAGCATGACCAGGGCGTGGCCGCCTTCGTGATAAGCCGTCAGCTTCTTCTCGTCCTCGGTCATGACCATGGAGCGGCGCTCGGCGCCCATCATGACCTTGTCCTTGGCCTGTTCGAACTCGGCCATGGTGACCGAACGCTTGCCCTTGCGCGCCGCCATCAGCGCCGCTTCGTTGACGAGGTTGGCGAGATCGGCGCCGGAGAATCCGGGCGTGCCGCGCGCGATGATGCGCGGATCGACGTCGGAGGCCAGCGGCACCTTGCGCATATGCACTTTCAGAATCTTCTCGCGGCCGACGACGTCGGGATTGGGCACGACCACCTGGCGGTCGAAACGGCCGGGGCGCAGGAGCGCGGGATCGAGCACGTCGGGTCGATTTGTAGCAGCGATTAAAATAACGCCTTCATTGGCCTCGAAGCCGTCCATCTCGACCAGCAACTGATTGAGCGTCTGCTCGCGCTCGTCATTGCCGCCGCCGAGGCCCGCGCCGCGGTGACGGCCGACGGCGTCGATCTCGTCGATGAAGATGATGCAGGGCGCGTTCTTCTTGCCCTGCTCGAACATATCGCGCACGCGCGAGGCGCCGACGCCGACGAACATCTCGACGAAATCGGAGCCGGAAATGGTGAAGAACGGCACATTGGCCTCGCCGGCGATGGCGCGGGCGAGCAGGGTCTTGCCGGTGCCGGGAGGACCGACCAGCAGCACGCCCTTCGGAATCTTGCCGCCGAGGCGCTGGAATTTCTGTGGGTCCTTCAGGTACTCGACGATTTCCTCGAGCTCGTTCTTGGCCTCGTCGATGCCCGCCACGTCGTCGAAGGTGATGCGGCCCACCTTCTCGGTGAGCAGCCGCGCGCGGCTCTTGCCGAAGCCCATGGCGCGTCCGCCGCCGCCCTGCATCTGGCGCATGAAGAAAATCCACACGCCGATCAGCAGCAACATCGGGAACCAGGAGATCAAGATGCCGAACAGCGAGGGCATGCTGTCGTCATTGGGCGCGGCGTGGATGGTCACGCCCTTGTCGAGCAGGCGGCCGACCAGATTCGGGTCATTCGGGACGTAGGTGGAAAAGGCGCGACCGTCGGTGAACTTGCCGTTGACGGTGCCGCCCTGGCCGCCGCCCTGGATGGTGACCTCGCGGACCTGGCCCTTGGCCACGTCGGCGACGAATTCGGAATAGGCCAAGCTGTTTTGCGGCGTGTGGCTGGTCGAGCTTTGGAACAGGTTGAAGAGCGCGACCAGTAGCAGGCCGATGATGATCCAAAGCGCGAGGTTCTTGCCGAAATTATTCACGGTGCTGGCCTTTCCATGCCGAGCCGGACGACCCTATTCTAGGGGCGTGAGGGACGCCAAGGCCCCTCCCGCAATGCCGCTCTACATTACTACATAAGAAGCTTTCGTGCTTAAACAACTCTTAACCCCGAGCGCGACAACGCATTTAAGGGGCGGAAAACAACAATTTCAGGGCGCGCCAGCGCCGCCGGGTTAAGGTTTTCCCGCCGCCATAAGAGCAGCGGCGCCGCTGCCAGCCCCTGGCGGTCGAACAGCGCCGGCAGGCCTGCGCGCACCACCGCCGGCAGGCCGGAATCGAAGCCTAGGCTGGCAAGCGCCGCCGCCCCCTCGGCGCCGATGCCTCCGAGCCTCATCCCGTCCGGCGCGTCCCGGGGCATGGTCAGGAGAAAGCGCCCGTCCCAAAAGACGCCGGCGCCCGGGGGCGCATCTTCCTGCGGCGCCATGGCCGCCGCCTCGCGGCAGACCAGGACGGGGCCGCCCCCCTCCCGCTTGCAGGGAACCAGGGAACAGCCGCCCAGGGTGCGGCCGCCCGCGAGACCGTTCGGCACTTCGCGGTAGAGCCGCTCCAGCCGTTCGAGCCGAGGCGGGAATTCGCCGCCGCCGATGCAGGCGATGAGCGCGGCCAGCGCGCGCAAGCCCGCCTCCTCGGGAGCGGCGCGCAAGGCTGCGCCGTCGAGCCAGGCGAATCCCCTTGGATCGAGCGCCACCGCGCGGGCGAGGCAATCCGCCACCAGGGTTTCGAGCGCCGCCCGGGCGCGGGCGAGACGCGCGGCCGTGGCGGCGAGGCGTTCGGACGTGAGCCCTTCCGCCGCCAGCGTGTCGCGCGCGGCGCGAATCCGGGTGCGCGCATAGGCCGGGTCGCGGTTCATCGGATCCTCGACGAATTCCTGTCCGGTCTCTTCCAGCGTTGCCTTGAGCCGGGCCCGCGGCACGACGAGCAGCGGGCGCAGCAGGCGGAAATTCCGTCTCGCGCTCTCGGGCGCCATGCCGGCGAGCCCGTCGAGACCGCTGCCGCGCGCCAGGCGCAAAAGGAAGGTCTCGGCCTGATCGTCGCGGTGATGCGCCGTGAGTAGATGGAGCACGAAGTTCTCCCGGCACCAGGATTCGAAGAGCCGGTAGCGCGCTGCGCGCGCGAAGGCCTCGACATCTCCGGTCGGGCGCGCACGCCTTCGCGTTTCAGGATGCGATGAGCGATGCCGCGCTTTTTCCAGCCAGCTCGCGGCCTGGGCCGCCTCGCGCGCGGAATCGGGCCTGAGAGCGTGATCGACGATGAGCGCGGTGACGGCACCGCCCTGTCCGCGCGCCCAGCGATCGGCCAGCAGCGTCAGCGCCATGCTGTCGGCGCCGCCCGAACAGGCGATGGCGAGACGCGGCTGGGATTCGAACGGCGCAAAACCCGCCATCAACGCGGCGAATTCGGCCTGGCCGAGCGGGGCCGCTGTGCGCGTTCCCGTGCCGTCGTCCATGACGCTAACAGCCCGCCTTTTTCTGCTCCTCCGCCGTCCGCTCCTTGATGGGGGCGGGCGCGGCCGGGAAATCGTGGCCGAGGCGCGCATAGGCGGCGCAGGCATTGGCCTTCTGGCCGAGATTGGCCAGCGACATACCGAGCTTGAGGAGATCGTCCATCGCCTTGCTGCTCTTGGGATATTTCTGGTAGCCCTCGGCGAAGGCGATGGCCGCGTCGTTCCAATCCTTGCGCACGTAATAGGTTTCGCCCAGCCAGTATTGCGCATTGCCGGCGAGCGGATCCTTCGGGAATTGCTTCACGAAGGTGCGCAACGCGGTTTCGGCGTTGGGATAATCGGCGCGCTGCAACAGGCCGAAGGCGCGGTTGTATTGCTCCTGCGGCGTAGGGGGCGTGGCCGAGGGCGGATTGGCGATGCCGGAGGTCGCCGTGGTCGCGGCATTGGCGCCACCCGGCGCCTCGCTTGCCGGCAGCGTGCCGAGGACGCCGGTGCCGGTGCCCATCGTACCGGAGGGCGGCGGGGGCGGCGGAGCGGCGTTGGACGCGCCCTTCGGCGGCGGGCCGGCGGGAGCGGCTGGCGCGGGCGCGGCGGGCGCCGGCGCGGCGGCGGGCGGCGCGGCATGCTCCAGCGCGTTCAAGCGCAGATCGACGTCGCTCGACAGCTTGTCGAGCCGGCTGCCGAGCTGATCGATGGCGTTTTGCAACTGCTCGATCTGGCCGATGAGCTGCCGCTGCTGATCCTCGAGCTGATCGAGCCGCACATCGGTGCCGAGCGCCGAGGGGGCGGCATTGCCGCCGCGGCCGTCCTGGGCCCGCGCCGCCGGCAACGCCAGAAAGATCCCCGCGAGTGACAAGGCGATGGCCGCGCGCCGCATCGAATGTCCTTCAACCCCCGTCCGCATCCGCGTCACCTAACGCGGCATTGGGGCAAAATAAGGGCGCCTGTCCTTATCGCCGGCACCACGAATGCCGCCAGCGGAAGACAGGCGCCGCCCATTTGCCCGGGCCCGACCCGCGACTCTCGCGGAACTGGCCTCGCGGACCCCGAAGGGCCCGTTAGTTGATGACCGTCACGCCCCGGCGATTCTGCGCCCAGGCCGCTTCGTTGTCACCGACCACCGCCGGGCGTTCCTTGCCGTAGCTGATGGTGGTGATGCGGCCGGCTTGGATGCCGAGCGCGACCAGCGCGCGCTTCACCGCGTTGGCGCGGCGATTGCCGAGCGCGAGGTTGTACTCGCGCGTGCCGCGGTCGTCGCAATGGCCTTCGACGGTGACTTTCACGTTCGCGTATTTCTTGAGCCAGGCGGACTGGCGCTGAAGCGTCTGCTGGCCTTCCGGCTTGATGTCCGACTTGTCGAAGTCGAAGAAGACGCGATCGCCGACGTTCTGGACGAAATCCTCGCGCGAACCCGGCGCGGCGGTGCCGCTCGTGGTCGACGAGGTTTGACCGGTGGCGCAGGCGGCAAGCAACAGCATCGCCCCAACCATCGTCAATGATCTCAAATTCATCTTGCACTCCCTCTGAATTAAAACCCGGGCCTGGATGGTTGCAACTGTTTAGATGGCGGTGCCCATTGGAACGCTGCAACCATAACCTAAATCGCAAGTCGTGCGAGCAATGGCGCAGCGAACTGCGCCGGGACTATAGCCTCCGGATAATTACGGAATCAAGGGGGACCAGGCCGGGTCCGAGGCGTCGCCGGGCGTGACGATTTCGCGCTCGTTATAGCCGGTGAGGTCGATGGAATAGAGCTTGCTGCTGGCGCCGCGTCCGGCGCGATCCGAGGCCGGCGTCTGACGGAAATACATCAGCACGCGGCCATTGGGCGCCCAGGTCGGGCCCTCGACCAAGAAACCATTGGTCAAAAGGCGCTCGCCCGATCCGTCGGGGTGCATCACGCCGATGTAGAATTGTCCGTTGTCGATCTTGGTGAAGGCGATCAGGTCGCCGCGCGGCGACCACACCGGCGTGCCGTAGCGTCCCGAACCGAAGCTGATGCGCTTGATGTTGCCGCCGTCAGCGTTCATGACGTAAATCTGCTGCGAACCGCCGCGATCGGAATTGAAGACGATCTGCGAGCCGTCGGGCGAATAGCACGGCGAGGTGTCGATCGCCGCCGTGTCGGTCAATTGCGTCGCGCGATGCGTGCGCAGATCGAGGGTGTAGATCACGCTCGCGCCGCCGACGGCGATGCTCATGACCACCTTGTTGCCGTCGGGCGAGAAACGCGGCGCGAAGGTCATGCCCGGGAAATCGCCCAGCACCTCCTGCTGGCCGGTGTCGATGTTGAACAGATAGACGCGCGGCGTGCCGCGCGCATAGGAGAGATAGGTGATCTCCTGGGTCGAGGGCGAAAAGCGCGGCGTCAGCACCAGCGCCTTCCCGTCGGTCAGGTATTTGTGATTGGCGCCGTCCTGATCCATGATCGCGAGCCGCTTGATGCGGTGATCGAGCGGGCCGCTTTCGGCGATGTAGACGATGCGCGTGTCGAAATAGCCGTCCTCGCCGGTGATGCGCTTATAGACGGCGTCGGCGATGATGTGGGCGATGCGCCGCCAATTCGCCGGCGTCGTGGTGTAGCGCAGGCCGGTCAGCTGCTGCTCGGCATAGACGTCCCACAGGCGGAATTCGATCTGCAGCTTGCCGTCGGGATCCTGCGACACGGTGCCGGTGATGAGCGCCTGCACGTTGATGGTGCGCCAATCGCCGTAGCGCGGCGGGATATGGGACGACGGATCGCGGTCGATATAGGCGTTCGGATCGACCGGCTTGAACAGGCCCGAGCGTTCGAGATCGGCCGACAGCACCTGGGCGATATCGGCCGCGTTCTGGGCGGTCTGGCTGTCCTGCGATCCGAAAACCGGGATGGCGATCGGCATCGGCTCGACCTTGCCGCGGGTGATGTCGATATGCAGCTCGGCGCGGGCGGGAGCGGACATCGCCACCGGCGCCAAAAGCAGCAGCAAGGCGCACAGGCCCCGGGATAAGACCGCTCGTCGGATCATGTAATGTCCTTGGGATCGAAGGTGATGGTGAAGGTCTGCCACTGGTCGTACTTGTCGAGCGGCAGCTTCAGGGGTTGGCAGCTCGGGTTGAACAGGGCGCGGCGCGCGCTGTCGGCGGCGGCCTGGAAGAAGGGATCGCTGTTGCGCTCGGGGTTGAGCTGCGTGGCGGTGCGCACCGTGCCGTCGGGATTCATGATGACGCGGAATTCAGGCGTCAGATTCTGCGCGGCGAGCGCGCCGGCGGGCACGTTCCAGCATTGCTCGATCTGCTGGCGCACCAGGTCGAGCTCGCTCACCGAAAGCTGCGAGCCCAGCGGCGCGATGGGCTGCGAGGATTGTTGCGGCTTGGCGTTGGTCTGCTGGGCGGTCTGTTGCGGCAGCTTCTTGGCGGCGAGATTCTTGAGGAGCGCGTCGAAGGCGATATCCTGCTGCTTCTGTTTGGGCAGATCCTGGGGCGGCTGCGGCTTGTCCTGAGACTTCACCAGCGCGGGCTTGGGCTCGGGCAGCTTCACCTCGGCCGGCTTGGGCGGGGGCGGCGGCGGCGGCTCGACCTTGGCCGCGGGCGGCGCCGGCGGCGTCGGCTGCTTCTGCGCCGGCGTGGGCACATCGACCGGCTTGTTCTCAACCGGCGGCGTAAGGTTGCGCTGCGTCGCCATCGTCTTCGGCCCGAGATTCACCAGCTGGACGACGATCGGCGGCTCCTCGTCGATTTGACGGTGAAACAGCGAGGGCAGCGTGACGAGAAAGCTCAGCATCACCAACAGATGCAACGTCGCCGAATAAATGAAATCGCGCCGTTCGGGCATGGCGTCAACGCGGTGCTACCTTGTCGTTTTTCGGCAGCTCGGCGATCAGCGACACCTTGGTGAATCCCGCCGCGCTGACGATGCCCATGATCTCGAGGACGCGGCCGTAATCGATGGCGCGGTCGCCGCGGACATAGATCGCGGCGTCGGGATTGTTGCTGGTGATGGCGGTGAGGCGCGCGGCCAGATCCTTGGCGTCGATCTTGGAGTTCTGCAGATAGACCTCGCCCTTGGCGTCGATGGTGATGACCAGCGGCTCCTTGGGCTCGTTGATGGCCGGCGCCTTGGTCTGCGGCAGATCGACCGGCACGCCGACGGTCAAGAGCGGCGCCGTCACCATGAAGATGACGAGCAGGACCAGCATCACGTCGACCATGGGCGTGACGTTGATCTCGCTCATGAGGCGGCGCTTGGCGGTCCGGCCGGCAAAGCCGGCGTCGTGGGCAGTGGGCTGTATGATGGCCATGGCTCAGATCCTAGGATTTCTCATCCAATTGTCGCGAAAGTATGGCGCTGAACTCGGTGGCGAAGGCCGCGAGCCGGCTGGCATAACGGCCGAAATCATTGGAGAACTTATTGTAGGCGACGACCGCCGGAATGGCCGCCACCAGCCCGAGCGCGGTGGCAAACAGGGCTTCGGCGATGCCGGGCGCCACCACGGCGAGGCTGGTGTTCTTGACCGCGGCGATCGACTGGAAGCTCGCCATGATGCCCCACACCGTGCCGAACAGGCCCACGAAGGGCGCGGTCGAGCCGACGGTGGCGAGGAACGGCATGAAACGCTCGAGCCGGTCCATCTCGCGCCCGAGGGTGATCTGCATCACGCGCTCGACCCGGTCCTTCAGATTGGCGCGCATGCTGGTGCTTTCGATCAGGCCCTTGGCCACGCTGCGGCGCCATTCGCGCATCGCCGCGGCGAACACCGCCGACATCGGATCGGCCGGCCGCTCGCCGACATGATCGTAGAGCTGATCGAGCGAGCCGCCCGACCAGAAGCTTTCCTCGAAACGCTCGGCGTCGCGGTGGAGGCGGCGCAGCTTGCTGACCTTGTCGAAGATCACCGCCCAGGACCAGAACGAGCAGACCAGCAGCAGCAGGAGCACGAGCTTGACGATCGTGTCCGCCTGGAGGAACAACGAGACGATCGACAGATCGTGGGGCACGGAACCGCCCAGCGCCATGGCATCGACGGGCGTCGTCGGGCTGGCGAGGGCATTCACGGCGGTGTCGGCGGCATTACCTTGCATGGGCTTTCATCACTTTCGAGGTTTTTGAGGGAGTTTTGGGAGAAGAATTCGCCGGCCGCAGAGCGGGCCGAAGGGTTGCGGGATCGGCGTTGGCAAGCGCTTGCGCGAGGACGGGCGGCAGGCGCGCCGGCCGCCCGTTGCGGCCGATACAGACGATGGTGCAGGTCATGGCGAAGAGGCGATCCGGACCGCGCCAGATTTCCTGTTCGAGATGCACGGACGCGCCCGAGATCGATGTCACGCGCGTGCGCACGACCAGATCGTCGTCGAGCCGCGCCGGCGACAAGTATTCGGCGGCGAGCTTGTGCACCGCCAGGACCACCCCGGATTCTTCGAGCAGCCGGCCATGCGGCAATCCTTGCGCGCGGATCGCCTCGGTGCGGCCGCGCTCGGCGAATTTGAGATAATTGGCGTAATAGACCACGCCGCCGGCATCGGTATCCTCGTAATAAACATGAACCGGATAGAGATGGACGCCGCCCTCGTGGCGGCCTTGGCGCGGAAGCGTCATGCTTGCTCCTCCGCGTCATCCTTGGCGGCGAGCAGGTCGAACTGCGCGCCCTTGGGCCGCGCCACCGTAAGGCCGAGATAGAGGAATCCGGCATCGCTCAGCATCCGGCCGCGCGGCGTGCGCTGGACCAGGCCTTGCTGCACGAGATAGGGCTCGATCACGTCCTCGATCACGTCGCGTTCTTCGCCCAAGGCGGCGGCGACGGTTTCGGCGCCAACCGGCCCGCCGCCGTAATGCTTGGCGATGCACAGGAGATAGCGGCGGTCCATGGCGTCGAGGCCCCGGCCGTCGACCTCGAGACGCTTCAAGGCCTCGTCGGCGGCGCGCGCGTCGATCCGTTTCGTTCCCGCCACCGCGGCGAAATCGCGCACCCGGCGCAACAGCCGCGAGGCCACCCGCGGCGTGCCGCGCGAACGCCGCGCGATCTCGCCCGCGCCCTCGCCGTCGAGCTCCATGCCGAGGATGCGGGCGCCGCGCACCACGATCTCCTTCAGCTCGGATGTCTCGTAGAACTGGAGCCGCAAGGGGATGCCGAAACGCTCGCGCAACGGCCGGGTGATGAGGCCCGACCGTGTGGTGGCGCCAATCAGCGTGAAAGCGGGCAGATCGATCTTGACCGAACGCGCCGCCGGGCCTTCGCCGATCATCAAATCGAGCTCGAAATCCTCCATCGCCGGATAGAGAATCTCCTCGACCGCCGGGGCGAGGCGGTGGATCTCGTCGATGAACAGGACGTCGCGCGCTTCCAGATTGGTGAGGATCGCGGCCAGATCGCCGGCGCGCTGGATCACCGGGCCCGAGGTGGCGCGGAAGCCCGCGCCCATCTCGCGCGCGATGATCTGGGCGAGCGTGGTCTTGCCCAATCCGGGCGGCCCCGACAAGAGCACGTGATCGAGCGCCTCGTTGCGCGCCCGCGCCGCCTTGACGAAGACGCCGAGATTGTCGCGCAAGGTCTGCTGGCCGACGAATTCCTTGAGCGTGGACGGGCGCAGCGAGGGCTCGGCGTCCTCGGGACGGCGTTCGGCGGACAGGATGCGCGGCGCGTTCATCGCCCGAGCTCCTTCAACCCGGCCTTGATGAGCGCGTCAAGCCGCGCCTCGGGGCCGAGCCTGCGCGCGATCTCGGCGATCACGCCATAGGCGTCGCCGCGCTGATAGCCCAGATTGACCAGCGCCGAGACCGCGTCGGAGGTGGCGCCGCCGGGCAATCCGGCCAGCACCGTCACCGGCGCCAGGCCCGCCGCCTTGTCTTTCAGTTCGACCAGGATGCGGGATGCGAGCTTGGGGCCGACGCCGTCGGCGCGGGTGACCGCCGTTTTGTCCTGCGCCAGGATGGCGTTGGCGAGATGATCGGGCGCCAGCGCGCCGAGGATCGCCAGCGCGGTGCGCGCGCCCACGCCCTGCACCGTCAGCAACAGCCGGAACCAGGAACGCTCGGATTCCTCGACGAAGCCGTAGAGATGGATGTGGTCCTCGCGCACATGGGTCTCGATCAGGAGCTTGAGCGGCTCGCCATGGCCGGGGATGCGCGACAGGGTGCGCTTGGAGCAGAAGACGAGATAGCCCACGCCGTTGACGTCCAGCACCAGGCTGTCGGCGCCCGTTTGATCGACGATGCCGGCCAGGAGAGCGATCATCGCGCGACGCTCTCCAGGGCGCGGTTGGATGCTGCGTGGTGGGCATGGCAGATGGCGCATGCCAGCGCGTCGGCGGCGTCGGATGAGTCCGCCGCGGCGCCCGGCAGCAGCCGGCGCACCATGGCCTCGACCTGGCGCTTTTCCGCATGACCGGCGCCGGTGACCGATTTCTTGACCAGATTGGCGGCGTATTCGAACACGGGCAATCCGCGCGCCGCCGGCGCCAGCAGCACCACGCCGCGCGCCAGGCCGAGCTTCAGCGTCGAGGCCGGGTTGCGGTTGACGAAGCTTTCCTCCACCGCCGCCTGATCGGGCGCGAAGCGGTCGAGCACGCCGTTCAAGGCGCGGAAGAGACCGGCCAGCCTTACGCTGAGCGAATCCTTTTCCGGCACCGCGATCAGGCCGCAGGCGACATAACGCAGCCGGTTGCCATCGGCGTCAATGACGCCCCAGCCGGTGCGGATCAGGCCGGGATCGAGTCCGAGAAGGCGCATGACGGTTCCCGAATGAGGCGATGCCGGCGGGCTCAAGCGCTCAACCGCGCCAGGACGTCGTCGGCCACCTCGAAATTGGCGAATATGTTTTGCACGTCGTCGCTATCTTCCAGGGTCTCCAGGAGTTTGAACAGGGATACGGCGTCGTCATTGCCGATTGGTGACAGGGCCTTGGGCTTCCATACCAGCTTGGCGGATTGCGGGGGCCCGAATCGCGCCTCGAGCGCGTCGCGCACCGCGTTCAGCGACTCGGGCGTGCAGCTCACCACCTGTTCGCCGCCCGTGCTTTCGATGTCCTCGGCGCCGGCCTCGACCGCAGCCTCGAACAGCGCATCGGCCTTGACCGACGACGCCGGATAGACCACCTGGCCGACCCGGTCGAAAAGGAAGCTGACGCTGTTACTTTCGCCGAGATTGCCCCCGGCCTTGGCGAAGGCGGCGCGAATCTCGCTGGCGGTGCGGTTGCGGTTGTCGGTCAGCGCCTCGACGATGACCGCGACTCCGCCCGGCCCATAGCCCTCGTAGCGCACCTCGTCGTAATTCTCGGTGTCGGCGCCGCCGGCGCCGCGCTTGATCGCGCGCTCGATGGTGTCGCGCGGCATGTTAGCCTCCTTCGCCATCATGATGGCCGCCCGGAGGCGCGGATTGGCCGCCGGATCGGGCAATCCGGCGCGGGCGGCGGTGGTGAGCTCGCGGATGATCTTGGTGAAGACCTTGGCGCGCTTTTTGTCCTGCGCGCCCTTGCGATGCATGATGTTCTTGAATTGGGAATGTCCAGCCATGGTCGTTTGCTAAGCCATGTGTTTAGGGCCCGAAACCATAGCATATCGCCTGAATCAACGGCCATTCGCCCTTCGACTCACCATAAGGCTACCTAGCCGCGCAATATGGCAGCATTACGGCGCGGCGGTTGACCCCAGGGACAGCGCTCCGGCCGGAATCCGCTTGCCCGGCCAGGCCGGATCGAGCCTGCCGCCCAAGCGCAGCGGCGCGATTCGCAGCGCCAGGCCGGTGGCGTCGTCGGTTTCGACCAGCATGCCGCACAGCGTGGCCTGGCCCTCGGACGGCAGCAGCCGCTCGCCCGGCACCTTCTTGGTGAAGCGGGCGACCGCGGTTTCCGTCTGCATGCCGATCACCGAATCGTAATCGCCGCACATGCCGACATCGGTCACATAGGCCGTGCCCTTGGGCAGGAGGCGGTGGTCGGCGCAGGGCACGTGGCAGTGGGTGCCGAGCACGGCGGAGACGCGGCCGTCGCAGAAATAGCCCATCGCCGTCTTCTCCGAGCTGGCCTCGCCGTGGAAATCGAGCAGGATGGATGTCCCGTTGCCCAAGGGATGCTCGTCCAGAAGCGCACCCATCGCCGCGAAGGGATCGTCCAGCGCATCCATGAAAAGCCGCGCCATGGCGTTCGCCACCACCAGCTTGCGGCCGTCCTCGAGCGCGAACACGCCGGCGCCCTTGCCCGGCGTGCCGGACGGAAAATTCAGCGGCCGCAGCAGGCGCGGATCGCCGCCGATATAGGGAATGATTTCCTTGCGGTCCCAGACGTGGTTGCCGGTGGTGATGACGTCGGATCCTGCGGCGTAAAGCTCGGCGCAGATTTGCGGCGTGATGCCGAAGCCATGCGCCGCGTTCTCGCCGTTGACGGCGGCGAAATCGAGCGCGAGTTCGCGCCGCAGGCGCGGCAATTCGCGCACCACCGCCTCGCGTCCCGCCTTGCCCACCACGTCGCCCAGCAACAGAAACCGCATCGGCGCTCCCTCAGGATTTCCCGTCGCGGAACCATACCACGCCGCGCTCGGTGACGACGCCGTCGAGCATGACGTCGCCGGGCTCGAACGGCACGGCGCGCTCCTCCTGGATGGAAAAGCCCAGGCCGATGACCTGCACCGGGCCCCGCGTGCGCAAATCCGCGATGGTGGGGCCGAAGAGATTGAACCCGCTGCCGAGCCGGCGCCCCTGCCCGTCAAAGGCGGTCATGGGCAAAAACAGCACGGATGGCGCGAGTTCGGGCGAAGACGGCAAGGGCGCGAAATTACCGATGGCGTCCGGCTCGAGCGGATCGCCCGGCTTCCAGGCGCGGAACACCAACTTCTGGTCCTTGGCCACCGCCGCCGGCAAGGCCAAGACATGGCCGCGGCCGGCGAGATAGGTGAGCGCCGGCAGCGGATCGAGCTCGCTGCCGCGCTGGGCATAACCAGCGATCACCGCATTATGCGGCAGATAGAGTTCGGGCATGAATTCGCACAGCTTCTTCGCCACCGCGGCGCCGTTGGCGCGGAAGAACATGGCGCGGCGTTCGCGCGCCGCGGCGCGCATCGCGCCCTTCAACTTGCCGATATCGTCAGCCCCGTTCATGCCGCGAGCGCAACCTTCAAGTGATGGAAGAAATTGAAATTCAGAAAGGATGGAGCCGCGACGGCCGTCGGCATGGCTTAACCCTCGTGGCCCGCTTACGCAGGTGGGAACCATATGCCGAGACCAGGGTCCCGGTAGGGACAGTCCCCTAGAGTTACATATCGGCCCCGGGGTTCTTGCGGCCTAACGCACCGCGCAGCCCCATCCTCTTACTCTTATAGCACGCTTATATGTGTGACGCTTCGAGCCGCGCTGCAACCGTCTCGATGCGGCTGGCCAGCCGGTCGATGCCGGAGGCCAGGGCGGCATCGTCGCCGTTGGGAGCCGGTCCGCGTTCGCGGCCGCGGCGCAGCGCCTCCTTGGTTTCGGCCAGCTCGTCCGCCAGCAACAGCGCGGCCAACACCAAGAGGCGCGCCTCGCCGGCCTGGGGAGCGTCCTTGGCGAAGCCCACCACCTTGGCGTCGATCATGCGCGCCAGCTGGCGGATGCGATCCTCCTCGCCCGGATCGCAGGCGATGGCATAGGAACGCCCGTTGATGGCTACGGTGACTTGCGGCATCAGCCCTCCAGCACGCGGTCGAGCCGGCTGATCACGGCATCGAGCCGGACGGCGACATCGGCCTCCGACTCGGACGACGCGGCCGGCCGCGCCGGGCCGGCAGGCTTGTCGGACAGGCTGCGCGCGACGGCTTCGAGTCG
Organism: uncultured Alphaproteobacteria bacterium; assembly: GCA_963810055.1. Lineage (GTDB taxonomy): Bacteria > Pseudomonadota > Alphaproteobacteria > ATCC43930 > CGMCC-115725 > REEB95. The sequence goes on from CAWEME010000007.1 coordinate 73,405, forward strand.
CGCCACCGCTTGTTCGAGTCGCTTGGCGGCTTCTTCAATTCTGCCCAGAGCACCCCCCCTTCGCTGAGGCCATCAGCTTAGGCCCGATCTTAACGAATCGTCAATGCAAGCTGGGACTTATATGAGGTTTTGATAACGAAGCATTAACCATTAATATGTCTTATAGTCGAACTAATACGAGGTTAGCGGGTTCGGAGGGATCACCTGATGGCGGGGCTGTGGCAACTCGATCGAGTTTCTGCCATCGCGCGCGATGCGGCTGAATCCGCCGCGCACAGTGCCGGACTGCCGCTGTCGCAATGGTTGGGCCGGGTGATCGTCGAGACCGCCGCCGCCGAAGGCGTGATGCTCGCGCCCGAACCCCCCGCGCGCAGTCCCATCGAACCAGCCCGCCCAATTCCCGCAGGCCCGCCGGTAACCCGCATGGCCCCGCCGCGCGGCGTCGAACAAATGCCGCGTCCGGTTCCCGCCGCGAGCCCGCGTCCGGCGGCGGCGCCGATCCCGTTGCGGCCGGCGCCGCAAGCCGTATCCCATGCGCCCGCGCCAAGCGCGCCGTCCGACGACGCCGCCACCCTCATCCTGCCGCCCGCGGTGTTCGACCTCGGCATGGTCGGTACGCGTTACGGCGAGAACGATGCGCCCGAGGCGCTGGTGGCGTCGATCGCCCGCGAGGGCATGCGCCAGCCGATCCTGGTGCGGCGCAAGCCGGGCGAGGAAGGCCGTTATGAGATCATCGCCGGACGGCGCCGCTGGCGCGCGGCGCGGCGTCTCGGCCTGACGCAGATCGCCGCGGTGGTGACCAATCTCGGCGACCCCGAAGCGGTGCTCGCCTCGCTTACCGAAAATCTGGCCGCGGGCGATTTGTCGCCGATCGACGAGGCGCGGGCCTATCTGCGGCTGATGACCGAATTCTCGCTCGATCCGCGCGACGTCTCGGCCGCGACCGGCTGCGACATTGCGCATATCGTCCGCACCCTGCGGCTGATGGGTCTGCCGCCGAAGCTGAAGGAACTGGTGTCGTCCGGCCGCCTCACCCGCAACCACGCCTATGCGCTGCTCGACATGCCGGATCCGGAACGCGCCGCCGAACAGATGCTGGCCGAGCAAGCCGGGGTCGACGAGGCGTTGCGCCGCATCGCCTCGCTGCCCGGCATGGAGCGCCGTTCATGAGCTCCTGGCAAGGCATCGAGATCGACGCCGGGCCGCGCCAGCTCGCCGAGCACGCGGCAAACCGGGCCGGCATACCGGTCGAGCAATGGATCGAACGCGCCATCCGCCGGGCCTATCCTGCCGCCTTCCGGGCGCCGCAGCCCGCGCCGGCGCCGCCCCTGACGCCGCCGCGCCACAACTTCAATCCGCCGCCGCAACCGAACGGCAACGGCATCGACCAATCGCTCGCCGAGTTGATCGCCGTGGCGCGCGCGCCGCGCCAGCCGGCCGCGCCGCGGCCGGAAGCGGAGCGGCATCCGGCCGCCGCGCCGCCTGAAGCCGGCGCGGCGGAAGCGCACGGCACCATTCTCGATCACATGTCGCAGCGCCGCCGCCGGGAAGCAGGCGCGGCCTTGCCGAAGCAGGACTGGCCCGAGGAGCCGGCCGCGGAGCCCTATCGCGACGAACGCGAGGAGACGCCGCGCCACAAGCCGCGCCGCCAAGCCCCGGAACAGCAACCGGCATACGCGGACGACGGCGAGCCCGAATTCTCCCCCACGCGGAAAAGGGACGCCAGGGCGCCTTGGCCGTCCTTCAAGAATGGTGCCGCGCCTGAAGAGGAAAGCGAACCGGATTTCGACGAGCCGCTCGAACTCACCCGGCCGTTGCGCGCCAAGCGTTCGCGCAAGCCGCTGATGATCGCCGTCGCCGTGGCGATGGCCGTGTCGCTCGGCGCGCTCGGCGCGCAGCGTTTCTTGACGATGATCGCGGGCCCATCCGAACCGCAGAACCAGACCGCCTTCAACGGCAGTTCCAGCACGGTGACGCCGCCGCCCGCGCCGATGCTGGCGCCGCAGCCGGCATCGCCGCCGGCGGAACAATCCTCGGCGCTGCCGCCGGCCGTGCCGATGACGCCGCCGCCGAACCAGAGCGCCGCCCAGCCCATGCCGCCGGTCAGCACCCCGGCTCCTTATACTTACACGCCGCCGCCGACGGCCTATTCCGCGCCCGCCGCCACGCCGCCTTCCGCCAGCGTTGCGCCGCCGCCGACCCCGCCGGTCGCCTATAATCAGCCCGCGACTTTGCCGCCGCAGCCGCCATCCGCCGCCGACACGGCGAGCCATCCGATTCCGGTGCCCCCCTCGGTCACCGAGCCGCTGCCGCAGCGCAAGGTGGCGATGGCTAAGCCGCCCGCCCCGCCGACGGCGATTACCGCCAAGAAGCCCACCCCCGGCGAAGCGCCGCAGGACCCGGCCCAGCTCGCCGCCTGGCTCGAGGAGCGCATCAAGACCAACAACGACCCGGTCGCCGAATACCGGCTCGGCGTGCTTTATGCGCTGGGCCAGGGCGTGAAGCAGGATTACGGCCACGCCGCGCAACTGTTCCAGGCGGCGGCCAATGGCGGCGTCGCCGAGGCGCAATACAACGTCGCCGTGATGTACGGCGAAGGCATGGGCGTGCCGAAAGATCCCGCGCAGTCGGTGAAGTGGTATCAGAAGGCCGCGGCGCAGGGTAACCCCAACGCCGCCTTCAATCTCGGCGTGGCCTATTCCAACGGCATCGGCGTGCAGCAGGACATCCAGGAGGCGGCGCGCTGGTTCCGCCGCGCCGCTTCGGCCGGCGTGGTCAACGCCCAATTCAATCTGGGATTGCTCTATGAACGCGGCGAAGGCGTGCCGCAATCCTCGACTGAAGCCTATGCCTGGTACGCCGCCGCGGCGGCGCATGGCGACCAGGGCGCGGCCCAGCGCCGCGACCATCTGGCGAGCAGCCTGGCGCCCGCCGAGTTGCAGAAGGCCCAGGACCGCGCCGCGGAATTGCAGAAGACCATCCAGACCGGCGCCTCCCCGGCCACGGTCGACCAGAAGGCCAACGCCGCCAAGCCGTGAGCGAAGGCTGCTATAGCAGCCGTCCGCTCGCCACCCACCAGCCGGGTTTTTGGGATTTGAGCCGCCGCGCCGCGGCAACGGCATCGGCGCGCGCGGCGAACAGCGCGAAGCAGGTGGCGCCGCTGCCGCTCATGCGCGCGATCAGCGCGCCCGGGCAGGCTTCGAGCAGATCGAGCGCCGTGCCGATCTCCGGCATCAATTCTTGCGCCGCATCGGTCAAGCCGTTGCCGCGCGATTTGAGCAGCGCGGCCAAGGCGGCCGCGCTCGCCGGCGCGCGGTCGAAACGCGCCGGAACCGCATAGGGTCCGCGCCGCGCCTTGAAGACAGCGGCCGTGGGCAGGGCCTTGCCCGGATTGACCAGCACCAGCCAGGCCGGAGGCAGCTTGGGCGCCGGCGCGACTTCTTCGCCGATGCCGCCCAACCAGGAGGTCTTGCCCGCGAGACAGACCGGCACGTCGGCGCCGAGCTGCGCGCCGAGCCGCGCCAGCGCCGGGGCGTCGAACGATGCCCCCCACAGCTTCGCCAGCGCCTTGAGCGCCGCCGCCGCATCGCTCGAGCCGCCGCCGATGCCCGAGGCGACCGGAAGATACTTCTCGAGCATGACGAGCGCGCCCGGCTCGCGGCCGAGAGAGCGCGCCAACAATGTCGCCGCGCGCCAGACGAGATTCTGCGCCGGGTCGAGCGCCGCAAGGTCCTTGGCGAACGGCCCGGTGATCGCGACGTTGAGGGTCGCGGCGGCGCTGACGTCGAGCCGGTCGCCGATATCGGCGAAAGCGACCAGGCTGTCGAGCAGGTGATAGCCATCGGCTCGGCGCCCGACGACGTGGAGATAGAGGTTGAGTTTGGCCGGCGCGAGCAAGGGATGCGTCAACCGCCGCCGGTGCTGCTCAGGCCGCGGTCGAGCTTGCCCTCGATCTTCTTCGCTTCATCCGCCTCCGGCTTGAATTGCAGCGCGCGGCGCCATTGATAGCGCGCCTCGATGTGCCGCCCGCCCTGCCAATAGGCGTCGCCGAGATGGTCGTTGATGGTCGGATCCTCGGGCAGAAGCTCGATCGCCTTTTCCAGCATCTGGGTCGCGCGCGGAAAATCGCCGAGCTTGTAATAGGCCCAGCCCAGGCTGTCGACGATGTAGCCGTCGCTGGGCCGGAGTTCGACCGCGCGCTGGATCATGCGCACGCCTTGGTCGAGGTTTTCGCCCTTGTCGATCCAGGTATAGCCCAAATAGTTGAGCACCAGAGGCTGGTCGGGCTGCAATTCGAGCGCGCGCTTGAAATCGGCTTCGGCCTTCGGCCACTGGTCGGAGCGTTCATAGGCGACGCCGCGGCTGTAAAAGATGCGCCATTGCTGCGGCGACGGGTTGGGAATGCGCGCCAGGCCGCGGTCATAGGCGGCGGCCGCGGCGAGGAAATTGTTGTGGCTGCGCTCGATGTCGCCCAGCTCGATCAGCGGTTCGGCGCGCTCGGGATGGGCCGCCGCCATGGCTTCGAGTTGCGATCGGGCCTCGGGATCGCGGTCGAGCGCGTCGAGCACCAGCGCCATGCGCAATTGCGCCGTCCAGTAGAAGGGCGAATTCTTTGCGATGCCTTGGTAGATCGCCAACGCGTCGGCATTGCGGTCCTGCTGTTCGCGGATCTCGCCGACCAGCAGCTCGGCCAGCGCGAAATCGGGTTTGAGATCGAGCGCGAGGCGCGCATAGATCAGCGCGGCATCCATGGTTTCGCGCTGATTGAGCAGGCTGGCGAGATCGAACAGCACCTCGGCGGCGCCGTCGGCCGGATTGGCAACCACGCGCGGCGGAATGATCGATTTGCGGACGCGGTCGAGGCCGGACGCGGCGATGTCGGAATCGTCGATCGCCGCCACGCTTTGATAAAGCGCGCGCGCATCCGCCGGCTGGTTGTGGCGCTCGTAGAAATTTCCGGCGAGTTGCGCCACACGCAGGCTGGGCGGATTTTCCGCGGCGATGATCTTCTTGTAGCCGGCATCCGCCTTGTCGGCCTGGTCGGCGAGGTCGGCGATCAGCGCGCCGTGAATCTCCTTCAGCGGGCCCAGGCCGCGCGTATCGCCGGCGCCGGCGATGTCCTTCGCCACCTTGCCGCTCTGGCCGCGCGCCGCATCGATCCAGGCGAGCAGCAGCGGCACGGAATAGCGTTGCGCGCCTTCGCGCGGAATCGACGCCGTCATTTTCGCTGCCGCGTCGAAATCGCCGGTCTTGATCGCCTGCTCCAGCAGCACCAGCCCGGCGAGGCCGCCATCGCCGTCATGCGCGACGATGCGGTGGGCGAGATCGACCGCGTCCCCGACCCGACCCTCGGACAGGCGCAGGACGAAAGCGCGGCGCATCAGGTCGTAATTGTCGGGATCGTCGGCAAGCGAGCGTTCGATGAAGGACGCGGCCTTATCGTAGTCGTGTTCCTGCTGCGCGTGGCGGGCCGCGAGATAACCGCCGAGCGCGCTTTCGAGGCTGACCGGCTCGGGATTGGCCGTCGAGGATTGCGGCGCCTCGGTCTTGCACGACACCAGCGCAAAGAGCCCGGCGCCGATGAATGCGACGCCGCAGCCCGCGATAACCCATGCCTTGATCGGTTTCGCCTTCGCCATGTTAGGCCAAAACATACACCGGCCCGGCGCTCACATGTTCGGATAATTGGGGCCGCCGCCGCCTTCCGGCACCGTCCAGTCGATGTTCTGGGTCGGGTCCTTGATGTCGCAAGTCTTGCAGTGGATGCAGTTGGCGGCGTTGATCTGGAGGCGCGGCTGGCCGGCTTGGTCGGTTAAAATTTCGTACACCCCGGCCGGGCAATAGCGCGTCTCGGGCGAGGCATAAAGCGCGTAATTGACCGCGATCGCGGCAGCCGGGTTTTTGAGCCGGAGATGCGCGGGCTGGTTCTCTTCATGGCCGACACCGGAGAGAAACACCGAGGACAGGCGGTCGAAGGAGATCGTGCCGTCGGGCTTGGGATAGGCGATCGGCCGGCTGAAGCTGGCGCGGTCGAGATGCTCGAAATCGGCGCTCTGGCGAAACGTCCAGGGCGCGCGGCCGCGCAAGAGATAGGTGTCGATGCCGGCATAGGCCAGGCCCGCCCACAAGCCCCGCCGGAAAGCGGGGCGGATGTTGCGCACGGCGTAAAGCTCGGGCCAGACCCAGGATTCCGCGAGCGCGCGGCGGTAATCGGCCTGGACGTCGCCGGCGAGCCGCTTGAACACGGTTTCGGCCGCGACCATGCCCGATTTCATCGCCGTGTGGCTGCCCTTGATCTTGGGCACGTTGAGAAATCCCGCGGCGTCGCCGATGACCAGCCCGCCCGGGAAATCCAGGGCTGGGATGGATTGAAACCCGCCCTCGTTCAAGGCGCGCGCGCCATAGGCGATACGCTTTCCACCCTCGAACACGCCGCGAATGGATGGGTGCGTCTTGAAGCGCTGGAATTCCTCGAAGGGCGAGAGGTAGGGATTGGCGTAATCGAGCCCAACCACGAAACCGGCGGCGAGCAAATTCCTGTCGAAGTGATAGAGGAAGGAGCCGCCATAGGTACGGCGGTCGAGCGGCCAGCCGATGGTGTGGATGGCGAGCCCGGCGCGGTGCTTGGCGGGATCGATCTCCCACAGCTCCTTGATGCCGAGGCCGTAGCTTTGCGGGTCGCAGTCCCGGCGCAAATTGAAGCGCGCCTCGAGCAGCTTGGTCAGCGAGCCGCGGCAGCCCTCGGCGAACAGCGTCTCCGTCGCGCGCAGCTCGGTGCCGGGCTGGAAATTCGCCGTCTCCTTGCCGTCCTTGCCCAGGCCCATGACGCCGGTGGCGACGCCCGCAACCTTGCCGCTTTCATCATAAAGAATTTCGGCTGCCGCAAAGCCGGGATAGATCTCGACACCGAGCGCCTCGGCCTGGCGCCCGAGCCAGCGGCAGAGATTGCCGAGGCTGATGATGTAATTGCCGTGGTTCCGCATTTGCGGCGGCGAGGGCAGACGCCAGGCGCCGCGCGCGGTGAGCAGGAGAAGCCGGTCCGCGGTCGAGGGGGTATTGAGCGGCGTCTCCATCTTGCGCCACTCGGGAAACAATTCCTCAAGCGCGCGCGGCTCGAACACCGCGCCCGACAGGATATGCGCGCCCACCTCCGCGCCTTTTTCGACCACGCAGACGGAGATATCCTTGGACGCCTGCGAAGCGAGTTGCTTCAGGCGGATCGCCGCCGCGAGTCCCGACGGGCCCGCGCCGACGATGACGACGTCGTAGTTCATGCGCTCGCGCTGCATGGCGCGGCACTATAGTGGATGATAGGCTGGCGCGATGCAGACTCGTTCCGCAGCAGCCCGGTTGCTTGAGTGGCAAATGGCGATGGGCGCCGACGAGGCGATCGGCGAAGTCCCGCGCGACCGGTTCCTGGCCGCGCCGGCGGCAAAAGCGAATCTGCCGCCGCGTCCCTCCCCCGTTTCCGTCCCGGCAACCAACGGCGCGCGCGCGGCGAAGGCGGCTCCGGTCGCGCCTCCGCCCCCGCAAAGCGCGATTCTGGCCTCGGCCAGGCAGCTTGCCGAACTCGGCGGGGAATTTGGCCGAACTTCGTGCCATTGTGGAATCGTTCGACGGATGTTCTCTCCGCCGGACCGCCACCCACACCGTCTTCGCCGACGGCAATCCGGACGCGCCATTGATGCTGATCGGCGAGGCGCCCGGGGCGGATGAGGACCGAATCGGCAAGCCCTTTGTCGGCCGGAGCGGCCAGTTGCTCGATCGCATGCTCGCGGCCATCGGCGTCGAGCGCGGCAAGAACGCCTATATCAGCAACATTCTGTTCTGGCGCCCGCCCGGGAACCGCAAGCCGACCGCCGAGGAAACCGCCCTTTGCCTGCCTTTCGTCTGGCGGCATATCGCCCTGGCACGGCCAAAACTCGTGGTTTTATGCGGAGGAACGGCGACCTCCACCCTGCTGGGAAGGAACGAGGGCATAACCCGGCTCAGAGGCCGCTGGTTCGATCTGGCGGTCAGCGGCCTGGAAAGAGCCGTGCCGGCCATCGCCATTTATCACCCGTCTTTTCTTTTGCGCGCCCCAGCCAATAAAGTCGAATCGTGGCGGGACCTGCTATCGATTCAGTCGAAAATGGCGGAATTGCAGTAACATTGTGACTGTCCACAGCATCCCCTTGAATGCGCATAAAGGGGGCATAAATGACTGTTACACGGCATAGACTTTTATCTTGCCAAGAGACTCTTAGATAGTTTAAGGCGTCCCCATGAATGGCTGGATATACAGGGTCCGGCTGAACAAGACTTGGGCGAGCGTATTCGTTATTGCCTTTCTCGCCATATCCTTGTTCGGCACCTTGAAGGCTACCGCCGCGGATTTCCTGACCGTGACGGCAGCGCTCATACCCGGATTCGACCTCCGCCGTGAGGCGGACCTGCCGACCGTGCTCAGCGCGGCCGATGCGGAACGCTACCGGTTGATCCTGCTGCTGCAGGAAAGCGGCCAATGGGCGGCGGCTGACCGCGAGATCAAGGGCCTCAAGGATCCGCTGCTGATGGGTCATGTCCTGGCCCAGCGCTACCTGCATCCCAAATACCGGGCCAGCTACCTGGAATTAGCCAATTGGCTGAATCTCTATAGCGACCAGCCCTCGGCCAAGATGATCTACAGCCTGGCCTTGCAGCGCCGGCCTGATGCTGCCGGAGCCGTCCCCCTCAAGAAACCCGAAACCGCCTCCCTGGTCGCCCAGGCCGCTGGCGACAGCGACTTCGCCCCCCGTGGCAGCGAGGGCGGGATCGAATCCCCCGCCGGCCAATGGCAGGCCGGGCTCGCCGCTTGGCGCGCCGGCAAGTTCGACGAGGCGAGCAAGCATTTCCAGGATCTGACCAAGGCCAAGGGCCAATCGGCCTGGACCATCTCGGCGGCGGCGTTCTGGGCGGCCCGCGCCGAGCTCAAAAGCCAGCGGCCAGAGCATGTCGCCTATTGGCTCGGCATCGCCGCCCAGCGCCCGCACACCTTCTACGGCCTCCTCGCCCGGCGTCTATTGGGCGTGGACAATTATTTCAACTTCGACAGCGAGCCCTTCACCGATCTCGACGCCCAGCTGATCAAGGGCATGCCGGCCGGAAAGCGCGCGCTGGCATTGCTCGAGGTCGGCGACCATGCCGCCGCCGACGAGGAGTTGCGCCTGCTGGCGGCCGGGGGCTCGACCAATCTGCTGCGCGCGGTGGCGGCCTTGTCCGACCGCGCCAATCTGCCCAGCCTGAGCCTCCAGCTGGCCTCCATCCTGACCAGCCGCGACGGCCAGAACCACGACCAGGCGCTCTATCCGGTGCCGCGCTGGACGCCGCATGGCGGCTTCACCGTGGACCGCGCGCTGCTGTTCGGCGTCATGCGCCAGGAATCGCTGTTCGCGCCGCATGTGGTGAGTTCGGCCGGAGCATTGGGGTTGATGCAGCTGATGCCGGCCACGGCGAAACTGATGGCGGCGCAGACCGGCGAGACGCTCAACGCCATCGACCGGCGCATGCGCCACGAGGAATTGGCCGATCCCGAGATCAATCTCACCCTGGCGCAGGAATACATCCAGAGCCTGCTCCACGACGAGCGCAACAACCTGGTGCTCTTCGCCATGGCCTATAACGCGGGGCCGGGAGCGCTGGAGCATTGGAAATCGATGCAGGCGGGATATCACGACGACCCGCTGCTGTTCCTCGAAAGCATTCCCGCCGGCCAGTCGCGTGTTTTCACCGAACGGGTGCTGACCAATTACTGGATCTACCGCGAACGGCTGAACCAGCCGACCCCCGATCTCGACGCGCTTGCCGCGGGCCAATGGCCGACCTATACCGCTCTCGACTCAACCGAGCCGGACGGTCGCCATGTCGCCGAAAATTGATTCGCCGAAAACAACTGATCGCCCCTTCCTGCCCGTCAACATCGCGGTCCTGACGGTTTCCGACACCCGGACCGAAAGCGACGACAAGTCCGGCAAGACCCTGGCCGAACTCCTGACCGCGGCGGGCCACAAGCTCGCCGCCAAGCACATCGTCAAGGACGACCAAGGCGCGATTATCGCCCAGCTCAAGGCCTGGATCGCCGACCCCTCCATCGATGTCGTTATTTCGACCGGCGGCACCGGCGTCACTGGCCGCGACGTGACGCCCGAGGCCTTCCATGCGGTCTATGAGAAGGAAATCGCCGGCTTCGGCGAGCTGTTCCGGATGCTGAGCTATCAGAAGATCGGCACCTCGACCATCCAGAGCCGCGCCACCGCCGGCGTTGCCGGAGGAACCTATCTCTTCGCGCTGCCGGGTTCGCCCGGCGCCTGCCGCGACGGCTGGGAGATCATCGCGCCCCAGCTCGACAACCGCCAACGGCCCTGCAACCTGGTCGAACTGATGCCGCGGCTGAAGGAGCACCTCACCGCTTCCGCCCGGTAAAGACGGCAAATCATGTTCTTGATTTGTTCGTATAAGCGGCGCATGATCGGGCCATGGTTGCGGAAACCGACGACACCGGGATCGTGCAGGACCTGGCGCGGAAGCTGACCCAGAAAGGCCGAGGCGCGGCGAGTAATCTGTCGGGCCGCTTCGAGGCGGAGCAGCGCGCAGCTATCGACGACGGCTGGGGCTCGGCCGACGAGGCGCCGCCACGGCACGAGACGCGCTACACCACCGACGCCACCAAGACCATCATCGCGCGCAACGATTCCCCCGACATCCCCTTCGACCGCTCGATCAACCCCTATCGCGGCTGCGAGCATGGCTGCATCTATTGCTTCGCGCGGCCCTCCCACGCCTATCTGGGTTTGTCGCCCGGGCTCGATTTCGAAAGCCGCATCCTGGTCAAGCCCGAGGCGGCGCGGCTGCTCCGGGCCGAGCTCGCCAAGCCGGGCTATGTCTGCGCGCCGATCGCGCTCGGCACCAACACCGACCCCTACCAGCCGGCCGAGCGCAAGTTTCAGATCATGCGCGGCATCCTCGAGGTGCTGCGCGAAACCCGGCATCCCGTCACCATCGTCACAAAATCGGCGCTGGTCCAGCGCGACATCGACATCCTGGCCGAGATGGCGAAGGAGCGCCTGGCCGCGGTGGCGCTGTCGGTGACGACGCTCGATCGCCAACTCGCGCGCAGCCTGGAGCCCCGCGCCGCTTCGCCCGAACGGCGCCTCGAAACGATATCCGCGCTCAGCCAGGCCGGCATTCCGGTGGCGGTGATGGCGGCGCCGATGATCCCGGCGTTGAACGATGCCGAGCTCGAAGCCATCCTCGAACGCGCCGCCGCGGCGGGCGCACAGAGCGCGGGCTACACCATGTTGAAGCTGCCGCTCGAAGTGGCGCCGCTGTTCAAGGAGTGGCTCGAAATTCACGCGCCGGCCAAGGCCAAGCACGTCATGTCGCTGGTGCGCCAGAGCCACAACGGCAAGGATTATGACCCGCAATGGGGCACGCGCATGCGCGGCACCGGCCCCTATGCCGAGATGCTGCGCATACGCTTTGAGACCGCAACCCGGCGCTTGAAGCTCAACCTCAATCGCGGCCGGCTGTGGCGGCTCGACACCAGCCGGTTTTCGCCGCCGGCGCGCGAGGAAAGACAGCTCCGCCTCTTCGCCTGATCGGGCCCGATGGCGCTTGCCACGACTCAAGATCGTCGTGTCTGCTGGCGTTATGCCCGATTTCGCCTTCGAGCGCACATGCCAGGGGCCGGTCTGCGGCATCGACGAGGCCGGGCGCGGGCCCTTGGCCGGGCCGGTGGTGGCGGCGGCGGTGGTGCTCGACCGGCGGCTGCTGCCGCGCTGCTTGCGCCGGGGCATCGACGATTCCAAGAAACTGTCGCCCGAGACGCGCGAGGAATTGGCGGCGCTGTTATGGGCCAACGCCGCGATCGGCGTGGGCGCGGCCAGCGTCGCCGAAATCGACCGCGTCAACATTCTCCAGGCCTCGCTCCTCGCCATGCGCCGCGCCTTCGCGGCCTTGCCGCAATGTCCGCTCTCGGCGCTGATCGACGGCGACCGCGCCCCGGAGCTGCCCTGCGCGACGCGGGCGGTGGTGGGCGGCGACGGGCGGTCGCTTTCCATCGCCGCCGCCTCGATCATCGCCAAGGTGACGCGCGACAGGCTGATGCGGGCCTTGGCCCTGCGCTATCCGGGCTATGGCTGGGAACACAATATGGGCTACCCCACGCCGGAGCACCGCGAAGCCTTGACGGCGCTGGGGCCGACGCCGCATCACCGCCGCTCCTTCGCGCCGGTCCAGCTAATACTCGGATTCGACTCCAGGAAATCCGCTTAACCATCTGAATCCACAAAGCTATTGACCTCCCGAGTCGCGCGGGCGCATAACTTCGCGCTTCGAGTCGGCGCGGGGGAAAACGCGCGCGAGGCTGGAACCGGGCGGGGAGAAATGCGGGATTCGGGGGAAGCGGCGGACGGGCTTTTGGGCGAGGTGCTCACCGGCGACTGCATCGCCACCATGGCGCGGCTGCCGGAGGGCGCGGTCGATCTGGTGTTCGCCGATCCGCCCTATAACCTGCAATTGAACGGCGACCTGCACCGCCCCGACCACAGCCGGGTCGACGCGGTCGACGACGATTGGGACAAATTCGCCGATTTCAGCGCTTACGACCGCTTCAGCCGCGCTTGGCTCGACGGCGCGCGGCGGCTCCTCAAGCCCGACGGCACGCTCTGGGTCATCGGCTCCTATCACAACATCTACCGCCTGGGCGCGATCCTCCAGGATTTGGGATATTGGATCCTCAACGACATCGTCTGGCGCAAGAGCAACCCGATGCCGAATTTCCGCGGCCGGCGCTTCACCAACGCGCATGAGACGCTGCTGTGGTGCGCCAAATCACGCGACAGCAAATACACCTTCAACTACCAAGCGATGAAATCGCTCAACGACGACGTGCAGATGCGCAGCGACTGGCTGTTTCCGCTCTGCACCGGCGCGGAGCGGCTGAAGCAGGAAGACGGCAAGAAGGCGCATCCGACGCAGAAGCCCGAGGCGCTGCTGCATCGCGTGCTGCTGGCCGCGACCAAGCCGGACGACCTGGTGCTCGACCCGTTCTTGGGCACCGGCACCACCGGCGCGGTGGCCAAGCGCCTGGGCCGCCGCTTCATCGGCATCGAGCGCGAGAAGGACTACGCCAAGATCGCGCGCGCGCGGATCGAAGCGGTCGAGCCGGCCTCGCCCGAGGATTTCGCGGCATCCCAGGAAAAGCGCCAGGAAAAGCGCATCCCCTTCGGCGCGCTGGTCGAGGCCGGGCTGTTGAAGCCGGGCGCGGTGCTGTGCGACGCCTCGCGCCGCTGGACCGCCAAGGTGCGCGCCGACGGCAGCGTGATCTCGGCCGAAACCAAGGGCTCGATCCACAAGGTGGGCGCCGAGCTGCAAGGCGCGCCGGCCTGCAACGGCTGGGCCTTCTGGCATGTCGATTTTGGCGGCAAGCTGGTCTCGATCGACGTGCTGCGGCAGAAATTCCGCGCCGAAACGGGAATCGCCAAGAGCTCCTAGTTACCCGCCCCCGCCGGCGCGGGCATGCGCGATCACCTTCTTCATCAAGCTGGGCAACGCCTGATCCTTGATCCGGCCGGGCAAAACCCATCGGCCATCGATCTTGGGGCCACCAGGCTTGGCGCGGCCCGTCACCGCGGCCGCCATGACCGTGAGATCAAGATCGAAATGCGTGAAGCCGTGCCGCACCGCGCCCGGCAGGCGCCGCCAGCGCGCGCGGCAGGGCGCGGAGCGGACCGCCTCCTTCTCGCCCCAGGGGCGGGATCGCCAGGAGGTCGAAGGCACCTCCATCATGCCGCCGAGCAGGCCCCGCTCCGGCCGGCGGCGCAGCAGCACCGCGCCGTCGGGCCGGACCGCCCAAAAGGCCACGCCATGCCGCCGCGGCTTGGGTTTCTTCGCCGTCCGGGCCGGCAGGCTTCCGGCGATGCCTTTGCTTCGCGCCCGGCAGGAACCCCGCCAGGGACACAAGCCGCATTTGGGTTTCACCGGCGTGCAGATCGCCGCGCCCAGATCCATCAGCGCCTGGGCGTAATCGCCCGGCCGAAATGCCGGAACCAGCCGCGCGGCCAGGCGGCGCAATTCGGGCTTGGCGGCGGGAAGCGGTGTTTTCACTAAATAAAGGCGGGCGATGACGCGCTCGCCATTGCCGTCGAGCGCCGAGGCCGGGAGATCGAAGGCGATGGCGGCGATGGCCGCCGCGGTATAGGCGCCGATGCCGGGAAGAGCGCGAAGATCCTTCTCGTCCGCGGGAAAACGCCCGCCCAGGCGCGCGGCCAATTGGCGGGCGCAAGCATGGAGATTGCGCGCCCGCGCGTAATAGCCCAGCCCCTGCCAGGCATGGAGCACGTCGTCCAAGGGCGCCCGCGCCAGAGCATGCACATCGGGCCAGCGTTCAAGGAAGCGCGTGAAATAAGGACCAACCGTTGCAACGGTGGTCTGCTGTAACATGATCTCGGACAGCCAGACGCGGTAGGGGTCCGGGGTCTCGGCCGCCTTGGCGCGCCAGGGCAGGACGCGGCGGTGGCGGTCGTACCAGGCGAGCAGCAGCGCCGGCAGCTTGGCGGCTTTGGGGAGCGAAGGGGGAATCGACGGGGGCTTGGCCACGGCCTATCCTATGCCAAACACCCAGCCGCGGGGCCAGGAGGCGGCCACCCATGAACGACAAGCCGGTGAAAGACGGGCCGGAAACCAAGCGCTATGGCGGCATGCGCGCGCTGGCCGCGACGCTGCCGCGCGTCGCATCCCCGGTGCTGGGCAAGCGTGGCTTTTCCGAGGCCCAGCTCATCGCCCAATGGCCGGCGGTGATCGGCGAGGAGCTGGCGCGGCACATGGCGCCGGAGCGGATTACCTTCGCGCGCGGCGGAAGGCGCGACGGCACCCTGCGGCTCCGGGTCGAGCCCGGTTTCGCGCTCGAGGCGCAGCACCGCGAGCCGCAGCTGCTCGAGCGCATCAACGCCTTTTTCGGCTATCGCGCGGTGGCGCGGCTGGCGCTGATCCAGGGGCCGCTGCCGAGCGGCCCGGCGGCCAAGCCCGCGCCGCGGGCGTTGGCCGAGAACGAGCGCCGGGCGCTCGACCGCCGCCTCGCCGGCATCGAGGATCCCGGCTTGCGCGACGCGTTGCGGCGCCTGGGCGAAGCGGTGATCGGTTCCGGCAAATCCTGAACGGCAACTCGTTCGGCGCTCCGCTTGAATTGCCGGAAGTCTCGCCCTAGCATCCCCCCAATCTCAAACGGATAGAGTCTCGCATGCGCAAAATCTGGTTGATCGCCGCCGCCTTGGCCTGGACCACGCTCGCTTTCGGCAGCGCCCGGGCCGCCGATGTGCCGCAGCTCCAACCCGGCGACCGGGTGCTGGGCAAGGCCGATGCGCCCATCGTCATCTTCGAATTCTTCTCGCTCACCTGCCCGCATTGCGCCGTTTTCGACCAGGAGACCTTGCCCTTGGTCAAGAAGAACTGGATCGACACCGGCAAGGCCAAGCTGGTCTATCGCGACTTTCCGCTCGACCAAGAGGCGTTGTTCGCAGCGGCGGTGGCGCGCTGCCTGCCGCCCCAGCACTATCCCGGCTTCATCGACATGGTGTTCGCGAACCAGCGCGACTGGGCCACGGCCAGCGATTACAAGGCGGCGCTGGCGAAACTGGCCAAGATCGCCGGCATGAGCCAGCAGGATTTCGACGCCTGCACCGGCAACCAGAAAATGAGCGACGCCGTCATGGCCGCGGAGTTCGACGCGAAGAACCGTTACGGCATCGAATCGACGCCCACCTTCTTCGTCAACGGCAAGAAAGTGGTGGGCGAGCTGGCCTATCCGGATTTCGTCAAATACCTTGCCGGCGACCCCGGTGCCGGCGCCACCGGCGTCGCCACCGCCGCCGCGGATGAGGGGATGCTCGACCGGGTCCGGCAGTGGTTCGGCGTCCTCATGTCCCGCAGCTAAGCGAAACACGGCACCCGTGCATTTTTCGAAACTCCGTCTCCACGGTTTCAAGTCCTTCGTCGATCCGACCGAACTCGTGATCGAGGCCGGGCTTACCGGAATCGTCGGCCCCAATGGCTGCGGCAAATCGAATCTAGTCGAGGCGCTGCGTTGGGTGATGGGCGAGACCTCGGCCAAGCGCCTGCGCGGCGGCGAGATGGACGACGTCATCTTCGCCGGCACCTCGGCGCGCCCCGCGCGCAACGTCGCCGAGGTGATGCTCCATCTCGACAACACCAGGCACGACGCGCCGCAGCCCTACGGCGAGTTCGAGGAAATCCAGATCGCGCGGCGCATCGAGCGCGGCGTCGGCTCGGATTTCCGCATCAACGGCCACGAGAGGCGCGCGCGCGACGTGCAGCTCTTGTTCGCGGACGTGGCGACGGGCGCGCAGTCGAGCGGCATGATCAGCCAGGGACGGGTCGGCGCCATCATCACGGCGCGGCCGGCGGACCGCCGCGGCTTGCTGGAGGAAGCGGCCGGCATCTCGGGATTGCATTCGCGCCGTCACGAGGCCGAGCTGCGCTTGAACGGCGCCGAAACCAATCTGGCGCGGCTCGACGATGTGCTGCAGACGCTCGAAGCCCAGCTGGAAGGCTTGAAGAAGCAAGCGCGCCAAGCCGCGCGTTATCGCCGGCTCAGCGACCATATCCGCCGCGCCGAGGCGGCGGTGCAGCATCTGCGTTGGTTGGCGGCTTCGGCCGAGTTGACCGCCGCCGAGGAACGCCTGCGCGCCGCCGAACGCGTGGTGGCCGAGCGCACGACGGCCGCGTCGGCGGCCGAGCGGAACCGCGAGGCGGTTTCGGCCTTGCTGCCGGCGCTGCGCCAGGCCGAAGCCGTGGCCGCGGCGGAATTGCAGCGGCTCACTCTCGCGCGCCAGGGACTGGAAGAAGAGGAACGCCGCCTTACCGCCTCGCGCCTGGCGGCCGAGGCGCGGCTCGAACAGCTGGCGGCGGATTTGAAGCGCGAGGACGAGCTGGCCGGCGACGCCAAGACGGCGCTCGCGCGCCTTGAAGAAGAACGTGTTTCTCTGCGCGCGGCGCAGGAACAGGAGCAGACGGTGCAGCGGCGCGCGGCCGAGGAACTCGCCCGCGTCACCGGAGAAGTCGCCGCGCTCGACGCCGAATTGACCCAGCTGACCGAACGCGTGGCATCCGACGAGGCGCGGCGCGCCGCGTTGACCGGCCGCATCAACGAATCCTCCGAACGCCTGCTCCGGCTCAAGGAACGCGAGGGCGAACTCGCCCTCCAGCGCGAAGCGCTCGAGGCCGAGGCGGCCGCTTCGGCCGTCAGCCCCGAAATAGCCGCCGCGTTGCGCGCCGCCGAGGACGCCGCCGACCAGAGCCGCGAGGCGGTGGCGGCGGCGGAACAAGCCTTGGCCGAGGCGAGGGCATCCGAGAACCAGGCGCGCGCGCCGCTCGAACAAGCCGAGATGCGCCGCGCCAAGCTCAGGGCCGAGGGCGAGGCGCTGGAGAAGATGCTCGCCGGGCCGGCCGAGGGGCGCTGGCCGCCGATCATCGACGCCTTGCAGGTCTCGCATGGCTACGAGGCGGCGCTGGGCGCCGCGCTGGGCGAGGATTTGACCGCGCCCGTCGACGAGACCGCCCCCTCTTACTGGTTCGCGCTCGCGGATTACACCGACGCGCCCGGATTGCCCGGCGGCGTGGAACCCCTGGCGCGCTTCGTCACCGCGCCCGCCGCGCTCGCCCGCCGCCTGCATCAGATCGGCGTGGTCGAGACGTCATCCGATGGGCAGCGGCTGCAAGGCGACTTGCGCCCCGGCCAGCGTCTGGTTAGCCGCGACGGCGGGCTGTGGCGCTGGGACGGCTTCCGCCGCGTGCCGGGCGCACCCGCCGCGGCGACCCAGCGGCTGGAACAACGCCACCGCTTCGCCGCCATCGAGCGCGAGCTGTCCGGTGCCGAGGCCGAGGCGGCGATGCACCGGAATCTGCTGGACGAGGCCCAGCGTCAGACCCGCGACCGCGCCGAAGGCGATCGCGCCGCGCGCCAGGCCGCGCGCGAGGCCATGGACGAGCTGGCCAATGCCCGCGCCCAGGAGGCCGAGAAATCGCTCGCCGCCGCCGCCGTGGTGTCGCGCCGCGCCGCGCATGAAGAAGCGGCGCAGCGCTTGAGGCTCGACCTGGCCGAGACCGAAACCGAGATCGAAACCTGCCGCGCCGAACTCGCCAAGCTGCCCGATCCGGCGCTGGCGCGCGAGGCGGCGCAGGCGATGCGCTCCAATCTCTCCGAGCGCCGCGCCGTGCAGCAGGCGCAACAGGGCGAGCACGACCGGCTGCTGCGCGAGGCCGAGGCCCGGACGCAAAGACTGGCGGCCATCGGCGTCGAATTCGGCTCCTGGTCGCAGCGCGCCGATGCCGCCGCGCGCCAGCGCCAGACGCTCGAGACGCGCCGCAACGAACTGCTTGCCGAGATCGAGGCGCTGGTCAAGCGGCCGGCCGAGATCGCGCATGAGCGCGAGCAACTCGCCGAGATCATCGAGCGATCCACGATCAAGCGGAACCAGACCGCGGACGAACTCGCCGCGGGCGAGACCAATCTCACCGAGGCGGACAAGGCCGCCCGCGCCGCGGAGGCTTTGGCCAGCGAAGCGCGCGAGGCGCGCGTGCGCGCCGAGGGGCAACGCGACCAGGCGGTGCTCGCGCGCGACAACGTGGCGCAGGCGATATCCGAGAAACTCCAGATCAAGCCCGAAGAGACGCTGGCCGCGGCGGAGATCGACGAGGACAAGGAACTGCCCGACATGGCCAGCGCCACGGCCCGGCTCGAGCGGCTGATGCGCGAGCGCGACAACATGGGGCCGGTCAATCTGGTCGCCGAGGCGGAGGCGCAAGAGGTCGAAGAGAAGCTCACCAGCCTCAAGCGCGAGCGCGAGGATTTGACCGGCGCGATCGCGCGGCTGCGCCAGGGCATCGCCGCCCTGAACCGCGAAGGCCGCGAGCGGCTGCTGGCCGCCTTCGCCAAGGTCAACGATCATTTCAGCAAGCTGTTTGTGCGCCTGTTCGGCGGCGGGCGGGCGCATCTGACGCTCGATCAGGGCGACGAGCAGGATCCGCTCGAGGCGGGCCTCGAGATCATGGCGAGCCCGCCCGGCAAGAAATTGCAGTCGCTGTCGCTGTTGTCGGGCGGCGAGCAGGCGCTGACCGCGTTGGCGTTGCTGTTTGCCGTCTTTCTGACGAACCCGGCCCCGATCTGCGTGCTGGACGAGGTGGACGCGCCCCTGGACGACGCCAATGTGGACCGCTTCTGCCGCCTGGTGGCCGAGATCGCCGAGAGCGCCGAGACCCGGTTCCTGATCATCACCCATCACCGCCTGACCATGGCGCGGGTCGACCGGCTCTACGGCGTCACCATGGGCGAGCACGGCATATCGCAACTGGTCTCGGTCGATCTCCAGCGCGTCGAAGAGCTGCGCCAGAGCGCCTGAGGCGCCGGCGCGCAAAACGCCGCACGGACACGCTGTCGCCTTGACACCCCCCTCCCCGCCTTTTAGAAGTTGCGCGCGCCTGATCCGCCGAGTCGTGGGCCGCGCGGGCGACGATTTATCCAGGCTTCCCGGGTGGTTGGCCGATGGGCGAAAACGATCCGCGCGCAAGCCTCAAGGAACTGGGCGACCGGCTCGATAAGGCGCGCGGCGAAATGAAACACGCCGCGCCGCCCGGCGGGACCGGAATCGGCAACACCCAGAGCGCGCTCGGCCAGGGCCTGCGCATCGGGGTCGAGCTGGTGGTGGCGGTGGTGGTATCGGTTGGTATCGGCTGGGCGCTCGACAACTGGTTCGGCACCAAGCCGCTGTTCATGGTGGTGTTCTTCTTCCTCGGCATCGGCGCCGGGATGTGGAACGTCTATCGCGCGGTGAAGGGCATGGGCTCGGCGATGGGCGTGCGGCGGGGAATGCCGGGGAACAAGACGTGGGACGACGAGGACGAGGATTGACGTGACGATAGAGCTTCACCCGCTGGACCAGTTCAAGATCGAGCCGATCTATCCGCTGCACATCGGCGGCGTCGACGCCTCCTTCACCAATTCGGCGCTGTTCATGACGGCCTCGGTGGCGTTGATCTCGGCGCTGGTGATCCTGGGCTCGCGCAAGGCGGAGATGGTGCCGGGCCGCTGGCAGTCGCTCGGCGAGATGGCCTACGAATTCATCGCCAACATGATCGACGAGACGGTGGGCAAGGAGGGCCAGGAATATTTCCCCTTCGTGTTTTCGCTGTTCATGTTCATCCTGTTCGGCAACGTGCTGGGGCTGATCCCCTACGGCTTCACCTTCACCAGCCACATCATCGTGACCTTCGCGCTGGCGGCGCTGGTGTTCATCGGCGTGACCATCATCGGGATCGTGCGCCACGGCTTCCATTTCCTGTCGCTGTTCGTGCCGCACGGCGTGCCGGTGATTCTGCTCCTGCTGCTGGTGCCGATCGAGGTGCTGTCGTATTTCATCCGGCCCTTCACGCTCTCCATCCGGCTCTTCGCCAACATGCTGGCCGGCCATACCATGCTGGCGATCTTCGGCGGCTTCGTCGCCGCCATCGGCCTTCTGGGGATCATCCCCCTGGGGGTCGACGTGTTGCTCATCTTCCTCGAATTGCTGGTGGCGGTGCTGCAAGCCTATGTCTTCACCATCCTCACCTGTCTCTATCTGCGTGACGCCATCCACCTTCACTGAAACTTTCACATCCAAAGGATACCATTATGGATCTCGCTTCCGCAAAAATGATCGGCGCCGGCCTTGCCTGCATCGCGCTCGTCGGCGCCGGTATCGGCATCGGCAACGTGTTCTCGGCGCTCATCACCGCGCTCGCCCGCAACCCGGCCGCGCAGGTGACGCCCTTCGCCTTCCTGGGCTTCGCGCTGGCCGAGGCGACCGGGCTGTTCGGCCTCGCCATCGCCTTCCTCATCCTGTTCGTGTTCTAAGGCAAGATGCCGCAGCTCGATCTCGCCACCTTTCCGTCGCAGCTGATCTGGCTGGCCATCACCTTCGTCACGCTCTACCTGGTGATGGCCTTTACCGGGCTGCCGCGCCTGGGCGGGATCATCGAACGGCGCCGCGCCCGCATAGCGGCCGATCTCGACAAGGCGCAACGCATGAAGGCCGAAGCCGAGGCGGTGATCGCCGCCTATGAGAAGACGCTGGCCGAGGCGCGCGCGAAGGCGCAGGCGGTGCTGCGCGAGACCGCCAACCAGTTGAGCGCCGAGGCGGCGGCGCAGCAAAAGAAGCTCGCCGAGCGGCTTAAGATCGAGGGCGAGGCCGCCGAGAAGCGCATCGAGGCCGCCAAGACCAAGGCGCTGTCCGGATTGCGCGAGCTGGCGGTGGATGTCGCGCGCGCGGCCTCGGCCAGGCTTTCCGGCCGCGAAGCCGAGGCCTCGCATGTGGCGGAAGCGGTCGACGCCGTGCTCAAGGAGCACGCGTGATGGAATGGCTTTTCGATCTCGCCCGCGAGGGCGAATTCTGGGTGCTGGTCGCCTTCGTGATCGCGATGTCGTTCCTGGTCTACAAGGTGCAGGGCGCGGCCCTGGGCGCGCTCGACCAGCGTTCGGCCAAGATCAAATCCGAGCTCGACGAGGCCCAGCGCCTGGCCGAGGAGGCGCAGAAGAGCCTCGCCCAATACCAGCTGAAACAGCGCGACGCGCTCAAGGAATCCGAGGCGATTATCCTCCAGGCCCGCGCCGATGCCGGACGTCTTGCCGCCCAGGCGCGGCTCGACCTGGCGACGGCGCTCGACCGGCGCCAGCGCATGGCGATCGAGCGCATCGCGCTCGACGAGGCCGAGGCGGTGGCCGAAGTGCGCAACCAGGCGGTCGAAGTGGCGGTGGCGGCGGTGCGCCGCATCCTGGCCCGGGATCTCGACGCCAAGAACCGCAGCGATCTCATCGACCAGGCGATCGCGGCCATGCCCGAGACGCTGCATTAGGATTGGAAGGGGCCGCGCGCGCCCCACGCGATGAAACGCCGCCTCGTTCTGCTTGCGCCGCTCGCCCTGGCCCTTGTTCCCCGCCGGGCGCTGGCGCATTCCTTCACGCTCGGGCCGATCGAGATCGGGCACCCTTGGGCCAAGCCCACCGTGACCGAGGCGGCGGCCATGTTCATGGCGCTTTATAACACCGGCGACAAGCCCGACCGGCTGGTCGGCGCAACGACCCCGATCGCCACCCAGGTGATCTTCCGCGACGCCGGCGGCGACGCGCTCGAATATTACGACCTGCGCCCGAAACGGCCTGTGGCGCTGCGCCCGGGCGGGCGTTACATCGCGCTGCACGGGTTGAAGAAGCCGCTCGCCATCGACGATGCTTTCCCGTTGACGCTGATCTTCTCCGCTGCCGGCCGCATCACCGTTTCGGTGCTGGTCGAGGAAGGGCCGGAGGAGAATTCCTAAAGCAGCGAAGCCGCGTAATCCGCCAGCGGCAGCGAGGATGTCAGCCCCGGCGATTCGATGCCGTAGAGATTGACCAGGCCGGGCACGCCGTGATCCTTCGGCCCTTGGACGAGGAAATCGGCGGCGGGCTCGGCGGGGCCGCTGATCTTCGGGCGGATGCCGGCATAGCCCGGCATCAGCGCGCCGTCCTTCAAGCCCGGCCAGTATTTGCGGATGGCGGCGTAGAACAGATCGCCGCGTTTCGGATCGACGCTGTAGTCGATGCCGCCGATCCATTCGGTGTCGGGGCCGAACTTGCCCTGGCCGCCGAGATCGGCGGTGTAGTGGACGCCCAGCCCGGCATGTTCCGGCACCGGATAGATCAGGCGCTTGAAAGGCGCGCGGCCCGACAGCGTGAAATAGACGCCGCGGCAATAATAATCGCGCGGGATCGATTCGGGCGGCACGCCCTTGAGCCGCCGCGCCAGAGACGGCGCGAAAAGCCCGGCGGCATTGACCAGGATCTTGCATGCGATCGCGGTCTTGCCGTCGCCGCCCACTTCGAGATCGAAGCCCGACGAGGTCGCGCGCCCGCTTAGCAGTTCGGCGCGCAGCACCAGCCTGGCGCCGGCATTCTCGGCATCGCCCAAATAGCCCAGCATCAGCGCGTGGCTGTCGATGATCCCGGTCGAAGGCGAATGAAATGCGGCAACGCAGGAAAGATCGGGCTCGAGATCGCGCGCCGCCCGGCCGCTCAATAATTCGAGATCGCCGACGCCGTTGGCGGCGGCCTTTTCCATCAGCCCCGCGAGCGACGAGGCTTCGCGCTCGTCCACCGCCACCACCAGCTTGCCGATGCGTTTGGCGGTGATGCCGCGTTCGGCGCAATAGGCGTAAAGCCGCCGGTTGCCCGCGACGCAGAACCGCGCCTTGAAACTGCCCTTGGGATAATAGAGCCCGGCATGGATCACCTCGCTGTTGCGCGAGGAGGTGTGCGCGCCGATGACGCGTTCCTGCTCCAGCATCAGCACCTCGCGGCCCTGGAGCGCCAGGCAGCGGGCGGCGGCCAGGCCGATGATCCCCGCCCCCACCACCACGCATTCGACCGTATCGGCCATGATCCGCTCTTTTGCCCCGCCCTTTACGCGCGCCTTTTACAGGGGGCCGATCATGCCGTGATTGACGCCGCCGCGCGAGGCCGACAAGCTCGCCTCGCCGTTCCGGGGGAGATTCCAATTCCAGCCAAACAGACAGGCCGATTCGAGGCGCTATATCCCTATCTGCTGCTGACCCTGTGCATGTTGATCTGGTCGGTCAATTGGGTGCTGGGCCGCGCCGTGCGCGACGACATACCGCCGGTGGCGCTCACCTTCGGGCGCTGGGCGATTTCGGCGATATGCCTGGCGCCGCTCGCCATCCCGCGGCTCAAGGGCAAGAAAGCGGTGCTGAAACGCCACGCTTGGCTGATTGCGGCGCTGGGATTCCTCGGCGTCGGATTCTTCCAGGCCGTGGTCTATACCGGCTTGCGCTACACCGGCACGATCAACGCGGTGCTGGTGAATTCGGTGGCGCCGATGTTCATCATCGCCATCGCCTGGATCATCGACGGCGACCGGGTCAGCCCGCGCCAGCTTCTCGGCATGGCGATCTCGTTCTGCGGCATCGTCATCATCATCACGCGCGGCGAGGCCAAGCAATTGCTGCACCTCTATTTCAACATCGGCGACCTGATCATCTTTTTCGCCATGCCCGCCTGGGGACTTTATTGCGTGCTGCTGCGCCGCGTTCCGAAGTCGCTGGACACGCTGGGACTGCTCTTCGCCATCAACATCGCGGGGCTGGCGATGATCGCGCCGGCGGCGGCGGTCGAAGCCGTCTTCTTCGCAACGCCGCGCTGGACCCCGTTGAGCCTCGCGGCGGTGCTCTATATCGGCCTGTTCGCCTCGTTCCTGGCCTATATCTGCTGGAATCGCGGCGTCGAGCTGGTCGGGCCGAACCGCGCCGGATTCACCACCCACCTCTTGCCCGCCTTCGCCACCGTGCTGGCGGTGGTTTTCCTCCACGAGGAACTGCACCCCTATCACGTCGCCGGCATAGCCGTGGTGCTGTTCGGCGTCTATCTCGCCACCAGCGCGCGGCACAAGGCGGTGGTCGTGGCGGTCGATTAAGACTTAAGGCCGGCCGTAGCCGCCGCCGCCCGGCGTCTCGATCACGAACACGTCGCCCGCGCCCACCTCGATCACCTGGGTCCCGCCGAATTCGACGATCTTGCCGTCGGTGCGTTCCACCCAATTGCGCCCGAGCGCGCCCGGCGATCCGCCCAACAGGCCGTAGGGCGGCACGCGGCGGCGGTCGGCCAGGATCGCGGCGGTCATGGCTTCGCGGAATTTGATCCGCCGCACCGCGCCGTCGCCGCCATGCCATTGGCCCTTGCCGCCCGAGCCGCGCCTGATGGCGAAGCTTTCGAGCAGCACCGGAAAGCGCCATTCGAGCACTTCGGGATCGGTGAGACGGGTATTGGTCATATGCGTGTGGACGGCGGATGTTCCGTCGAAGCCCGGCCCGGCGCCCGAGCCGCCGCAGATGGTCTCGTAATACTGGTAGCGCGCATTGCCGAAGGTGAAGTTGTTCATGGTGCCCTGGGCCGCCGCCATGGACCCGAGCGCGCCGTAAAGCGCGTCGGTGACGCATTGCGAGGTTTCGACATTGCCCGCCACCACCGCCGCGGGATAACGCGGGCTCAGCATCGAACCCGCGGGGATGCGGATGTCGAGCGGCTTCAAACAGCCGCCATTCATGGGAATTTCGTCCTCGACCAGCGTGCGGAAAACATAGAGCACCGCCGCCTTGCACACCGCGGTGGGCGCGTTGAAATTATTGGGCAGCACGGGGCTGGTGCCGGCGAAATCGATGGTCGCCTGCCTGGCCTTGCGGTCGACCGAGATTTTCACATGAACGACCGCGCCGTCGTCCATCGCATAGGAAAATTCGCCGCCCTTCAGATTGACCAGCACGCGGCGCACCGCCTCCTCGGCATTGTCCTGGACGTGACGCATATAGGCTTCGACCGTCTCGAGGCCGAAATGCCGCACCATGCGGTGCAGCTCCTGCACGCCCTTCTCGCTCGCCGCGATCTGCGCCTTGAGGTCGGCGACATTCTGGGCGGGATTGCGCGCCGGATATTTCCCGCTCCGGAGCAACGCCACGATTTCGGCCTCGCGGAAGCGCCCGGCATCGACCAGGAGGAAATCGTCGATCAGCACGCCTTCCTCCTCGATGGTCTTGCTGAAAGGCGGCATCGAGCCCGGCGTGACGCCGCCGATATCGGCGTGATGGCCGCGCGAGGCGACGTAGAACAGCACCGGGCCCGTGCCCGCGCGATCCTCCTCGGCGAAGACCGGCGTTATGACGGTGACATCGGGAAGATGCGTGCCGCCGTTATAGGGCGCATTCAGCACATAGACGTCTCCCGGCTTCATGCCGCGCCCGTCGGCCTTATGGCCGCGCGCGCGAATCACGGTCTCGACGCTTTCGCCCATCGAGCCCAGATGCACCGGGATGTGCGGCGCGTTGGCGATGAGCGAGCCCCGGCGGTCGAACAAGGCGCAGGAGAAGTCGAGCCGCTCCTTGATGTTGACCGAATAGGCGGTGTTCTGGAGCGCCACGCCCATCTGCTCGGCGATGGCCATGAAGAGATTGTTGAACACTTCGAGCATCACCGGATCGACATTGGTGCCGGCGGCGCGGCGGCGCGGTCGCGGCACCGCGCGTTCCAGCACCAGATAGCGGCGGCGGTCGAGGCAGGCGCGCCAGCCCGGCTCGACCACCGTGGTGGCGGTTTCCTCGACGATCACCGCCGGGCCTTCGACCGCCTGGCCGGGCTTGAGCCGGGCGCGGTCAAAGACCGGGGCGCGATGTTCCATCCCGGCGGCGAACAGCGCGACCTGGTCGACCGGCTTGGGTGGAGCGGCGTTCTTTTCCTCGGGATAGACCGGATCCTCGGCGCTGCCGGCGGCGCCCACCGCCTCGACGCTGAGGGATTCGACGATGAGCGCTTTCTCCGGCGCGACGAAACCGTAACGCTGCCTGTGCGCCGCCGCGAAATTTTCCCGAAGGCGGTCGAGATTGCCGTAATCGACGGCAAGCGGCACGTCGGTGCCCTCGTATTTGATGAGCGCCTTCTTGAGCATGGCGATGTGCTCGGGATTCGACGCCCTGGGCGTGCATTTCGGCGGCGGCGGCCCCGGTGAGAGCGGCGAAGAGGGCGTCGAGCCGGGGCAGCAGGGATTGCTCCAGCCGGGCCTCGACCGCGTGCTCCTTGATGGCGCGCAGATCGGCCAGCCCCATGCCATAGGCCGACAACACCCCCGCCAGCGGATGGATATAGACGCGCTTCATGCCGAGCGTGTCGGCGATCAGACAGGCATGCTGGCCGCCGGCGCCGCCGAAGCAACACAGCGTGTATTCGGTCACGTCATAGCCGCGCTCGATCGAGATCTGCTTGATGGCATTGGCCATGTTCTCGACCGCGATGTGGACGAAGCCCTCGGCCACTTCGCGCGGCGAGCGCTTGTCGCCGGTCGCCTGCTGAATTTCGAGAAGCCAGCTCGGCGAATTTCTTCTCCACCACCGCGCGGTCGAGCGGCTCGTCGCCCTTGGGCCCGAACACGTGCGGAAAGAAACGCGGCACGATCTTGCCGAGCATGAGGTTGCAATCGGTGACGGTGAGCGGCCCGCCGCGGCGGTAACAGGCCGGGCCGGGCATCGCGCCCGCCGAGGCCGGGCCGACGCGATAACGCGCGCCGTCGAAGGCGCAGATCGAGCCGCCGCCCGCCGCCACGGTGTTGATGTGCATCATCGGCGCGCGCAGCCTGACGCCCGCGACATTGGTCTCGAAGCTGCGCTCGAATTCGCCGGCGTAATGCGACACGTCGGTCGAGGTGCCGCCCATGTCGAAGGCGATGATCTTGCCGAAGCCGCCCATGGCGGCCGAGCGCGCGGCGCCGACGATGCCGCCCGCCGGGCCGGAGAGGATCGCGTCCTTGCCTTGGAAGCGGTGGGCGTCGACCAGGCCGCCATTCGACTGCATGAAATAGAGATCGACGCCGCCCAATTCCGCCGCCACGCGGTCGACATAACGGCGCAGGATGGGAGACAGGTAGGCGTCGACCACAGTGGTGTCGCCGCGGCTGACGAGCTTCATCAGTGGGCTCGCCACGTGACTGGCCGAAACCTGGATGAATCCCGCCTGGCGCGCCAGTTCGGCAACCCGCTTTTCATGCGCCGGATGGCGGTAGCCATGCATGAACACCACGGCGGCGCTGCGGCAGCCCGCATCGAAAGCGGCTTTGAGATCGGCGGCGACGCGCTTGTCGTCGGGCGCGCGCAGCACTTCGCCCGCGGCCGAAACGCGTTCGTCGACCTCGATCACGCGCTCATAGACCAGATCAGGCAGGATGATATGCCGCTCGAACAGTTTGGGCCGGTTCTGGTAGCCGATGCGGAGCGCGTCGCCGAAGCCCTTTGTGATGACCAGGACCGTGCGCTCGCCCTTGCGCTCCAGCAGCGCGTTGGTGGCGACGGTGGTGCCCATCTTGACCGCATCGATGTCGCGCACGGGCAGCGGGTCATCAGGCTTCAGGCCCAATATGCCGCGGATGCCGGCGATGGCGGCGTCGCCGGTGCGGCCGGGATTCTCCGAAAGCAGCTTGCTGGTGACGAGAGCGCCATCGGGCCGGCGCGCCACCACATCGGTGAAGGTGCCGCCGCGGTCGATCCAGAACTGCCAGCCGGTCATGCCCGCCTAATGCGAGCCGTGGCCGTGACCGTCCGAGCCATGCCCGGCATCGCCGGGCCCGTGATCGCCGCGCACCGTGATCGCGAACAGGCAGCCCGCGACGGCGGCGGTGCCGAGGACGAACAGAACCCAGCCGAGCGTGAAGGACATGGCGCGCACCTCTCCCTGAAACCGATCAAATCAGGCCGCGCGACGCTGCGCAAGGCCGGCCCTTCATCGGCAGGATCGACAAGATTGGCCGGTGGTTGGCTTTCCGCTAGGCTCGGCGCCGTTCGCCATGCGACTCAGCGACCGCCCTTCGCCCAATTTCGACGCCCGCAACGGCGGGGTGGACATGCTGATCCTGCATTACACCGGCATGAAGAACGCCGAGGAAGCGCTGGCGCGGCTGACCGTGCCCGAATCCCGGGTCAGCGCCCATTACCTGATCGATGAGGACGGCGCGGTGTTCCGCCTGGTGGCAGAGGACAAGCGCGCCTGGCATGCCGGGGTGTCGAGCTGGCGCGGGCGCGGCGACATCAACGGCGCGTCGATCGGCATCGAGCTGGTCAATCCCGGCCATGAATGGGGCTACCGGCCGTTCCCGGAGCGGCAGATGGCGGCGCTGGAAGAACTGGGCTGCGACATCCTCAAGCGCCACAAGATCCCGGCGCGCCATGTGCTCGGCCATTCCGACGTGGCGCCGGGGCGCAAGGAGGATCCGGGCGAGTTGTTCGACTGGCAACGCCTGGCCAAGGCGGGCGTCGGGTTGTGGCCCGATTTCTGCGCGAGATCGCCGGCGCCGACGGGCGGCCTTGCCGAACTGCGCCGCAACCTGATCGCCTTCGGTTATGCCTGTCCCGAACCCGACGTGCCCGATGATTTCTTCGCCGAGGTTGTGCGCGCCTTCCAGCTCCATTTCCGCCCGGCGCATTGCGACGGCGCGCCCGACGAGGAGACCCAACGCCGCGCCGCTATCCTCGCCCGCACCGCGTAGCACCTGACGTGCGAAGCTAAATTAAAAGGGCGTAGCACCTGACGTGCGAAGCTAAATTAAAAGGGCGTAGCACCTGACGTGCGAAGCAAAACCTAAAAGACGCGGTTTGACTTACGCGCCCGATCCCCATCTTATGTCTGAGCCAGACGGCCGGATGGCCGCCCTCCGTTCATTCGGGGGGAGGAAAGTCCGGGCTCCACGGAAACACGGTGCCGGATAACGTCCGGCGGGGGCGACCCCAGGGACAGTGCCACAGAAACATACCGCCAAACCTTCCCCGCAAGGGGCGGGCGGCAAGGGTGAAATGGTGCGGTAAGAGCGCACCGCGCCGCCGGTAACGGCGGCGGCAGGGCAAACCCCACCGGGAGCAAGACCAAGTAGGGACGGCAGGTTCCGAGCGCCTTTGGGTGCCTCGGGGCCGGGCGAGTTTCCGCCGCCGCCGTCCGGGTCGGTCGCGCGAGGCGTCCGGTAACGGACGTCCCAGAGGAATGGTCATCACCCGCGCAAGCGGGGACAGAACCCGGCTTACAGGCCGTCTGGCACTCTTTTCCTATGTTCTCCAAATGTTTCCATAGACAAGCTACAGTACTCGTTGAATGTCCCAAGACACCAGCTGTCGTGGCCAAGTCGATTGCCTAAAATTTCAGGATTTCGATCCCAAAATACCCCCTAACCCACGGATTTATTGTGGAAAAAGTTTGACTGCCCATTTAATCCCATGTTATCCCATTTAGTCCCATAAAGTGGAGCCACGCGCCTTTTGGCACGCAGCTCCGGGACGTCGGCGCTGGCGACAGCGTGGGGGACGCGTTTCGGGAGCAGGCCGTGGCGATATTTCTTTCCACATATCTCAACAAAGTCGACCGCAAGGGCCGCGTCTCGGTTCCGGCCGCCTTCCGCGCCGCGCTGGCCCAAGCAAGCCCCGCCGGCATCGTCGCCTACCGCGCCGTCAAGCTGCCCGCGATCGAAGCCGCCGGTCGCGACCGCGCCGAGGAGATGAGCCGCCGCCTCGACAGCCTGCCCGAGCTGTCTGAGGAGCGCGAGGCGCTCGCCACTTTGCTCGCCGACATGCGGGAGCTCGCCTTCGACGGCGAGGGCCGCATCATGCTGCCCGCCGATCTCGCCAAGCATGCCGGCATCGGCGACAACGCCACCTTCGTCGGCGGCGGCCCGACCTTCCAGATCTGGGAGGGCGGAAGCTTCAAGCGCCACCAGGAAGAGATGCGCGCGCGCATCCGCGAGCGCGGCCTGACCCTGCCGCCGCGTGAGACGAAATGAACCATGACGGCCCGCACATCCCCGTGCTGCTGGGCGAGGCGATCGCCGCGCTGAACCCGCGCGACGGCGCGCTTTATCTCGACGGCACCTTCGGCGCCGGCGGTTACAGCCGGGCGCTCTTGGAAGCGGCATCCTGCCGCGTCGTCGCCTTCGACCGCGATCCCGAAGCGGTCAGACAGGGCGCGGAGCTGGCGCGGCGCTACCGCGACCGGCTGACGCTGATCGAGGGGCGCTTTTCCGAGATGGAGCAGCATCTGAAGCCGCTCGGCATCGACGCGGTGATGGGGGTGACCTTCGATCTCGGCGTGTCCTCGATGCAGATCGACCAGGCCGCGCGGGGATTTTCCTTCCGCGCCGACGGGCCGCTCGACATGCGCATGGAAAGCCGGGGCGAAAGCGCCGCCGAGCTGGTGAACAATCTGCCCGAGGCCGAGCTGACCCGCATCATCCGCGACTATGGCGAGGAGCGCTTCGCCCGGCGCGTCGCCCGCGCCATCCTGGCCGCGCGTTCGCGCGCGCCGATCTCCCGCACCCTGGAACTGGCCGAGCTGGTGCGCCGCGCCGTGCCCGAGGCGGGCGGCATCGACGCCGCCACCCGCACCTTCCAGGCGCTGCGCATCGCCGTGAACGACGAGCTGGGCGAGCTGGAGCGCGGCCTTCATGCCGCCGAACGCCTGCTGGCGCCCACGGGCCGGCTGGCCGTCATCTCCTTCCATTCGCTCGAGGACCGCAGCGTCAAAACCTTCCTGCGGGCGCGCTCGGGCGAAAGCCCGCGCGCCTCGCGCCACCTGCCCGCCGCGCAGTATCGCGAGCCTAGCTTCCGCCTGATCGCGCGCAAGCCCATCACCCCGCAAGCGGCCGAGATGGCCGCCAATCCGCGGGCGCGCTCGGCCCGGCTGCGCGTCGCCGAGCGGACGGCGGCGCCCGCCTGGCCCGATTCCGGGGAGATGGCGGCATGATCCGGCTCGCCACTATCCTGTGGACGCTGGCGGTGATAAGCGCCGGCTATGCCATGTTCCAGGTCAAATACGAGGTCGGCCGGCTCGAGGACCGGCTGGCGCAGCTGAACCACGACATCGCCGCCGCGCGCGACGAGAACCGCGTCCTCAACGCGGAGTGGAGCCTGCTGTCCGACCCGCAACGGCTCGATCGCCTCAACCAGACCTACCTTCATCTGACGCCGGTCGGCACGGCGCAGATCGGCAGCATCGACCACATCCCGTTCCGGCCGGGCGCTGCGCCCGCGCCGATGCTCGCCAAGGCGGCCCAATGAACCACCGGCTCAATCTCGGCCACGACAATCCGTGCCGGCCGCGCCATTTCCGCCCCGGCCGCGCCGTCAATCCCTCGCCCGAAGGCCCGGCGAAAGCCGCGCTCGAACTCAGCCACACCAGGCTGCTGATCACCGGCGCGCTGTTCCTGCTGGCCTTTGCGGTGATCGCCGGACGGCTCATCGAAGTGGCGGGCTTCAAGAGCGGCGATTTGCGCACGGCGCATATCCGCCAGGAAGGCCCGAGCTATGTCGCGCGCGCCGACATCGTCGACCGCAACGGCGTGCTGCTCGCCACCACGCTCGCCACATCCTCGCTCTTCGCCGTGCCGAAGCAGGTGCCGGACAAGCGCAATGCCGCGGCGCAGCTGGCATCGGTGCTGCCCGAGACCAGCGCGAACGAGCTTTACGCCCGGCTTTCCTCCGACAAGGGCTTCGTCTGGCTGGCGCGCCAGCTTTCCCCGCAGCAGAAGATGGCGGTCATCCAGCTCGGCATTCCCGGCCTCGAATTCCAGACCGAGGGCAAGCGGGTCTATCCCAAGGGCAACCTCGCCGCCCATGTGCTGGGCTTCGCCGGGCTCGACGATACCGGGCTCGCCGGCATCGAGCGCGGCCTCGACGGCAGCCTGAAGGCCGGCGACGGGCCGGTGCGGTTGTCGATCGACGTGCGGCTGCAATACATCCTCCAGAGCGAGCTCGCCCGCCAGATCGCCGACTTCAAGGCGCTCGGCGGCACCGGCATCATCATGGACGTGCGTTCGGGCGAGGTGCTGGCGCTGGTCTCGCTGCCCGATTTCGACCCCAACAATCCCGGCAGCGCCAAGCCCGAGGATCTCTTCGACCGCGCCACGCTCGGCATCTACGAGGTCGGGTCGCTGTTCAAGATCTTCACCACCGCGATGGCGCTCGACGACGGCGTCAGCACCTTCGCCAGCCGTTACGACGCGACCAAGCCGCTCGAGGTCGCGGGCTACACCATTCACGACGACGATCCGCAGAAGCGCTGGCTCACCGTGCCCGAGATCTTCATGTATTCCTCGAACATCGGCGAGGCGCGCATCGCCGCCGACGCCGGCACCGATCGCCAGCGCGATTTCCTCGATCGCCTGGGATTGCTGCGCCAGCCCAGCTTCGAGCTGCCGGAGGTGGGGACGCCCCTGCTGCCGCATCCGTGGCGGCCGATCAACACCATGACCATCGCCTTCGGCCACGGCATCTCCGTCAGCCCCTTGCAGGTGGCGAGCGCGGCGAGCGCGGTGGCCAATGGCGGCATCCTCTATCCCGCCACCCTCCTGAAGCGGCCGGACGGGTCGGCGCCCCAGGGCCGGCGGGTGATGTCGGCCGCGACCTCGCTCGAGATGCGCAAGCTTTTGCGCCTGGTGGTCGAACAGGGCACCGGCAAGCTCGCCAACGCGCCGGGATATCTGGTCGGCGGCAAGACCGGCACCGCCGAGAAGGTGGAAAACGGCGGCTATGCCCGCCACGCCCTGGTGTCGTCCTTCCTGGGCGTCTTTCCGATCAACGATCCGCGTTACCTGGTGCTGGCGCTCTTGGACGAGCCGCATATCGGCACCAAGGCCGGCGGCGCCACCGGCGGCCTGACGGCGGCGCCGGCGGTGCGGCGCATCGTCGAGCGCATGGCGCCGCTCGTCGGAATCCAACCTGTCGACGAAAATTCGCCCGAAATTCGCCGTTCTCTGGTGGTCGGCTTGCCCCCACAGGGACGGACACTTGCGGCTAATTGAACTCATGCGCGGCGCCTTGGGCCAGGGTCACATCGCGCCGCGGGGGGACCCCGATATTCTCGGTTTGACGTCTGACTCGCGCGCGGTGAAACCAGGTTACCTGTTCGCCGCCCTCTCCGGTCGCAGCGCCGACGGGCGGCGTTTTCTCGACGACGCGGTGAAGCGGGGCGCCGTCGCCGTGCTGGCCGACCGGCCGGTCGAGCTGCCGGTGCCGGTGGTGGTGGACGCCAATCCGCGCCGATGCCTCGCGCTGATGGCGGCGCTCTATTACGCGCCCCAGCCCGCCACCGTCGCCGCCGTCACCGGCACCAACGGCAAGACCTCGGTCGCGGCGTTCCTGCGCCAGATCTGGCAGAGCGCCGGCCTGAAATCGGCGAGCCTCGGCACCACCGGGATCGTCGGTCCGGGGATCGAAAAACCCGGCAGCCTCACCACCCCCGATCCGGTCGAGCTGCACAAGGAATTGCAGGAATTGGCGCGGATGGGCGTCGACCATCTGGCGCTCGAAGCCTCGAGCCACGGCCTCGACCAGTTCCGCCTCGACGGCGTCAGGCTGGCGGCCGCCGGCTTCACCAATCTGACCCGCGACCATCTCGACTATCACCCGGACATGGGGGCCTATTTCGCCGCCAAGACGCGGCTGTTCGCCGAGCTGCTGCCCCCGGACGGCACCGCCGTGGTCAACATCGATCAGACCGAGGGCGGCGAGTTGGCCGAGCTTTGCCGGGGCCGCGGGATCAAGACCGTGACCTATGGCCGGGCCGAGCGGGCCGGGCTGCGGCTGGTCCGGGCCGAACCCCAGGATGCCGGGATCGGCATCGAGATCAGTTTGGCGGGGCAGAGGCATGAACTCGATCTGCCTCTACTGGGCGGGTTTCAGGCGATGAACGCGCTGTGCGCCCTGGGATTGGCGCTCGCCACCGGGATCAAGGCCGAGGTTGCGCTAGGCGCGTTGAGGAATCTTCGAGGCGCGCCGGGGCGGATGGAGCTGGTGGCCACCCATTCCTCGGGCGCCAAGGTGATCGTCGATTACGCCCACAGCCCCGACGCGCTCGAAACCGTGCTCAAGGCGTTGCGCCCGCATGGGCGGGGCCGGCTGGTGCTGGTGTTCGGCTGCGGCGGCGACCGCGACAAGGGCAAGCGGCCCTTGATGGGCGCCATCGCCCAGCGTTTGGCCGATCTGGTGTTCGTCACCGACGACAACCCCCGCAGCGAAAACCCGGCCGAGATCCGCCGCGCCATCCTGGCCGCCTGCCCCAAGGCGCGCGAGATCGGCGACCGCCGCGACGCCATCCGCGCGGCGGCCGCGCTGCTGCGTCCGGGCGATCTGCTGCTGATCGCCGGCAAGGGTCATGAAACCGGGCAGATCCTGGGATCGACCACCCTGCCCTTCTCGGACAAGGACGAAGCCCGGGCCGCCATCGCCAACCTGGCGGGAGGACGCGCTTGAGCGCGCTGTGGACTTCCGCCGAAGCGGCATCCGCCACTTCCGGCCGCAACAGCCGCGACTGGAGCGCCTCGGGCGTCTCGATCGACAGCCGCAGTTTGGCGCGCGGCGATCTGTTCGTGGCGATCAAGGGGCCCAAGGCGGACGGCCACGATTTCGTCGCCGACGCCTTCGGCAAAGGCGCCGCCGCCGCCGCGGTCAGCCGCAGCCCGAAACGGCTTCCCGCCGACGCGCCGCTGCTGATGGTTTCGGACACGCAACGGGCGCTCGAGGATCTGGGCCGCGCCGCGCGGGCGCGTTGCCAGGCCACGGTCATCGGCGTCACCGGCAGCGTCGGCAAGACCGGCGTCAAGGAGGCGTTGCGCCACGCGCTCGAACGCCAGGGGCCCACATCGGCCTCCCAAGGCAGCCTCAACAACCAGTGGGGCGTGCCGCTCTCGCTCGCGCGTTTGCCGCGCGACGCCAAATACGGCGTGTTCGAGATGGGCATGAACCACGCGGGCGAGATCGACGCGCTGACGCGGCTGGTCAGGCCCGACGTCGCGCTCATCACCACCGTCGAGGCGACGCATCTCGGATTCTTCCCCTCGGTCGAGGCGATCGCCGACGCCAAGGCCGAGATCTTCAACGGCATGGGCGGACGCGGATCCGCCGTCCTGAACCGCGACAATCCCTATTACGAGCGCCTGGCCGCGCGGGCATCCGCGGCCGGGGTTTCGCACATCGTCTCCTTCGGCGCGCATGCGGATGCTTCCGTGCGGCTGGTCGCATGCGAGCTGCATGGCTGCGCCAGCGCCGTGACCGTTTCGGTGATGGGGGAGGTGTTCGACTATTCCGTGGCGCTGCCCGGCCGCCATTGGGTGACGAACAGCCTCGCCGTGCTGGCCGCGGTCAAGGCGGCGGGCGGCGATGCCGTCGGCGCGGCGGCGGCGATGGCGACGCTCGAACCCCTGGCCGGGCGCGGCCGGCGCTTCAAGATCGCGGTTCCGGGCGGCGAGGCCGTGCTGATCGACGAAAGCTACAACGCCAGCCCGGCCTCGATGCGCGCGGCGATCGCGGTGCTCGCGGCGATGAACCCGAAGAACGGCGGAAGGCGCATCGCCGTGCTGGGCGACATGCTGGAGCTGGGCGATCAGTCGGCGCGGCTCCACGCCGAGCTGGCGGGGCCCTTGAACGACGCGAACGCCGATCTGGTCTTCACCTCCGGCCCCGAGATGCGCGCCCTCGACCGGGCGTTGCCGGCTCTTCGCCGCGGCGGCCATGCCGCGACCCCGGGCGAGACGGCGAAGCTGGTGGCGGCGCGGCTCAAGCCGGGCGACGTGATTTTGGTCAAGGGCTCGCACGGCAGCCACATGTTCGAAGTGGCGGCGCGGCTTTCCGCCCAGCCGGCCCTGGCGGCGAAGGAGTAGGCCCATGCTGTACGAGCTGCTCGCGCCTTTGGCCGACCAATTCACGCTCTTCAACCTGTTCCGCTACATCACCTTCCGCTCGGGCGGCGCGGTGGTGACGGCGCTGGTCATCAGCTTCATCTGCGGCCCGTGGATCATCAACTGGCTGAAGGTGAAGCAGCGCGGCGGCCAGCCGATCCGCCTCGAAGGGCCGGCGGGCCACCTGCTCACCAAGGCCGGAACGCCCACCATGGGCGGGTTCCTGATCCTGCTGGCGGTGACCGGATCGACCTTGCTCTGGGCCGATCTCAGGAACGGCTATGTCTGGGTGACGCTGTTCGTCACGGCGGGTTTCGGCGCGGTGGGGTTCTTCGACGATTACCGCAAGCTCACCAAGCGCTCGTCCAAGGGCATATCGGGCCGCCAGCGGCTTTTGATCGAGTTCGCCATCGCGCTCGCGGGCGCGGTCGCGGTGATTCTGCTGATGCACCGTCCGCTCGGCACCTCGCTGACGGTGCCGTTCCTCAAGACCGTGCTGCCCGATCTCGGCTGGTTCTTCGCCGTGTTCGCGGCCTTCGTCATCGCCGGTTCCGCCAACGCGGTCAATTTGACCGACGGGCTCGACGGGCTCGCCATCGTGCCGGCGATGATCGCGGCCGGCTGTTTCATGCTGATCTCCTATCTCGTCGGCAACCTGGTGTTCGCCAATTACCTGCAAATCCAGCACGTCAGCGGCGCGGGCGAGCTGGCGGTGTTCTGCGCGGCGATGGTGGGCGCGGCGCTGGGATTCCTGTGGTTCAACGCGCCGCCGGCCATGGTGTTCATGGGCGACACCGGCTCGCTGTCGATCGGCGCGGCGCTCGGCATCGTCAGCGTCGTCACCAAGAACGAGCTGGTGCTGGCGATCATCGGCGGGCTGTTCGTGCTCGAAACCGTGTCGGTGATCGTGCAGGTGGCGAGTTTCAAGCTCACCGGCAAGCGCGTGTTCCGCATGGCGCCGCTCCACCACCACTTCGAGCAGAAGGGCTGGAAGGAGCCGACCATCGTCATCCGCTTCTGGATCATCGCCTCGATCCTGGCGATCGCCGGCCTCACCACGCTGAAGCTGAGGTGAGGCGATGATCCCGGTGGCGAATTTCCGCAATCAGACCGTGGCCGTGCTGGGGCTGGCGCGCTCGGGCTTGGCGGCGGCCCAGGCGCTGAAGCTGGGCGGCGCGCGCGTGCTGGCCTGGGACGACGCGGCCGACAAGCGCAAGGCCGCGGAGAATTCCGGGCTGGCCTTGACCGATCTTCTGCGGCACGGCCTGGCGGACGCCAAGGCGCTGGTGCTGTCGCCCGGCATTCCGCACACCTATCCCAAGCCGCATCCGGTCGCCGAGCTGGCGCGCAAGGCGGGATTGCCGATCATCGGCGACATCGAGCTGCTGGCGCTCGCCTGCAAGGAAGCGCGCTTCGCCGGCATCACCGGCACCAACGGCAAATCGACCACCACCGCGCTGATCGCCCATATCCTCAAGCAGGCCGGGCGCGAGGTCGCGGTGGGCGGCAATCTGGGCTTCCCCGCGCTGCTGCTCGAGGCGCTGGGCAAGAACGGGATTTACGTGTTGGAGCTGAGCTCCTATCAGCTCGAACTCACCGGCAGCCTGGCGCTCGACGTCGCAGTGCTGCTGAACGTCACGCCCGACCATCTCGGCCGCCACGGCGGCATGGCGGGCTATATCGAGGCCAAGAAGCGCGTCTTCCGCAACCAGGGATCCGCGCACAGCGCCATCATCGGCGTCGACGACGAGATCTGCCGCGGCATTTTCGCCGCGCTCAAAGCCGCCGGACGGCAGAAGACGGTGCCGATCTCGGCCAACGCCCCGGCCCCGGGCGGCGTCTATGTCCAAAACGGAAAACTGATCGACGATCTCGACGGCAAGGCCAGGACGATGCTCGACCTCGCCCAAACGCCGCATTTGCCCGGACGGCATAACGGACAGAACGCGGCCGCCTCCTACGCCGCATCCCGCGCCCTCGGTCTCGACGAGGCATCCGCGATCGCCGGCATCAAGAGCTTCCCCGGCCTGGCGCACCGCCAGGAGCTGATCGCCGAGATCGACGGCGTGCGTTACGTCAACGACAGCAAGGCGACCAACGCCGACGCGGCGGAAAAGGCGCTCGCCTGCTACGCCGACATCTACTGGATCGCCGGCGGACAGCCGAAGGAAGAGGGCATCGCCGGCCTGGCGCCGCTGTTCCCGCGCATCCGCAAGGCATTTCTCATCGGCGAAGCCGCGAAGGCTTTCGCCAAGACGCTCGCAGGCCGCGTCGCGTGCGAGATTTCCGGCACGCTCGACCAAGCCGTCGCCAATGCCCGCCAAGCGGCGCTCGAAGAGCGCCGCAAGGGAGCGCGGTCGTGCTGCTGTCGCCCGCCTGCGCCTCGTTCGACCAGTTCAAGGATTTCGAGGAGCGCGGCGAGCGCTTCCGCGCTTTGGTGGCGAAACTGCCCGGGAGGCGCGCGTGAACTTCGCCCGCACCGACAAAAGCGCGGTGGCGCAATGGTGGTGGTCGGTGGACCGCTGGACGCTGCTGGCCTTGGCGGGGCTGGTGGGGTTCGGCTCGCTTCTGGTGATGGCGGCCAGCCCCTCGGTCGCCGAGCGCATCGGCGTCGATCACCTGCATTTCGTGAGGCGCTATTTCGCCGTGCTGCCGGTGGCGCTGGCGGTGATGTTCGCGGTCTCGCTCCAGACGCCGCGCAACGTGCGCCGCATCGCCATCGCCGGTTTCGCGGTCGCGGTGGCGCTGATGGTAGCGACGCTGTTCATCGGCGTCGAGATCAAGGGCGCGCGGCGCTGGATCGAGCTGCCGTGGTTCTCGCTGCAGCCCTCGGAATTCGTCAAGCCGTGCTTCGCCGTGCTTTCGGCCTGGCTGTTCGCCAAGTCGCGCGAGACGCCCGCCTTCCCGGGCCAGTTCATCGCCGTCGGACTCTTCCTGCTGGTGCTGTTCCTGCTCATCCGCCAGCCCGATTTCGGCATGGCCTTCGTCGTCTCGGCGGTGTGGTTCACCCAGTTCTTCCTGGCGGGGCTGCGGCTGGCCTGGGCGGCGGCGTATCTGGGCACCGGGGGACTGGGCCTGGTCGCGGCCTATTTCACCCTGCCGCACGTGCAGAGCCGCATCGACCGCTTCCTCGATCCGGCCAGCGGCGACAGCTACCAGATCGACCGCTCGATGGACGCGTTCATGAACGGCGGGTTGTGGGGCCGCGGTCCCGGCGAGGGCACGATCAAGGACACGCTGCCCGACGCGCATGCCGATTTCGTCTTCGCCGTGGCGGGCGAGGAGCTGGGGCTGATCGTCTGCCTGGTCATCGTCGCGTTGTTCGCCTTCATCGTGCTGCGGGGCATCTCGCGGCTGTTGCAGGAGAACAACCTGTTCATCGTCATCGCGGCCACCGGCCTGTTCGTGCAGTTCGGGTTGCAGGCGGTCATCAACATGGCGTCGGCGCTCCACCTGATGCCGACCAAGGGCATGACGCTGCCCTTCATCTCCTATGGCGGCTCGTCGCTGTTGGCCCTGGGCCTCGGCATGGGCATGGCGCTGGCCTTGACGCGACGGCGTTTCGGCGGAGAAGACCTATGAGCGGCCTGATCGTGCTCGCCGCCGGCGGCACCGGCGGCCACATCTTCCCGGCCGAGGCGCTGGCGGGCGAATTGCTCGGACGCGGCCTGAAAGTGGCGCTGGTGACGGACCGGCGCGGCCAGGCCTTCGGCGGGCGCTTGCCGGGCGTCGATCTGCACCGCATCCGCGCGGGGCGTCCGGGCGGCTCGCTCCTGAGCAAGCTCGTCGCCGCGGCCGAGATCGCGCTGGGATTCATCGCCGCGCGCAGGCTGCTGCGCGCCCTGGCGCCGGACGCCGCGGTGGGTTTCGGGGGATATCCCTCGGTGCCGACCATGCTGGCGGCGGCGCGGCTCGGATTCCCCACGCTCATTCATGAACAGAACGCGCGGCTCGGCCGCGCCAATCGCTGGCTGGCGCCGCGCGTCAGGCGCATCGCCACCTCCTTCGCCGCGGTCGACGGGCTCGACGCGGCCGAGCGCATGCGCGCCGTCGAGACCGGCAACCCGGTGCGGGCAGCCATCGCGGCCGCCCGGTCCACGCCCTATGCCGCGCCGGACCGCGGGGCGATCGAGCTCTTGGTGATCGGCGGCAGCCAGGGCGCGCATATCCTGAGCGCGGTGGTGCCGGCGGCGCTGGCGCTACTCCCGGCCTTGCTGCGCGCCCGGATCAATCTGGCGCAACAGGCGCGGCCCGAGGATCTGGACCATGTCCGCGCTTCCCATGCCGCCAACGGCATCAAGGCCGAGGTCTCGACTTTCTTTTCCGACATTCCGGCGCGGCTCGCGCGCGCGCATCTGGTGATCTCGCGCGCCGGCGCCTCCTCGGTCGCCGAGATCTGCGCGGTCGGGCGGCCCGCGCTGCTGGTGCCGTTCCGCCTGGCAGCCGACGACCACCAGACCGCGAACGCCGAAGCGCTCAAGCAGGCGGGCGCCGCCTGGGTCATGGCCGAACGCGAGTTCACGCCGCCGGCGCTGGCGCAGCGGCTGGAAAATCTGTTCACCCAGCCCGCCCTGCTCGAAGCCGCCGCGGCCTCGGCCTATCGCCACGGCAGGCCCGACGCGGCGCGGCGGCTGGCCGATCTGGTGCTGGAAACCGCGGCTTCGTCCCGGGGAGGCGACGCATGAGGGCGTTGCCGCACGACATCGGAGTCATCCATTTCACCGGCATCGGCGGCATCGGCATGAGCGGCGTCGCCGAAATCCTGAAGAATCTCGGCTACGAGGTGCAGGGCAGCGACCTCGCCGACAACGCCAATGTGCGCCGGCTGCGCTCTATCGGCATACCTGTGGAGATCGGCCACAAGCCTGAGAACCTGGGCAAGGCCAAGGTGGTGGTGGTGTCCTCGGCGGTGAAGCCCGACAACCCCGAAGTGGTCGAGGCGCGGGCGCGGCTCATCCCCGTGGTGCGCCGGGCCGAGATGCTGGGCGAGCTGATGCGCCTCAAATGGGCGATCGCGGTCGCCGGCACCCACGGCAAGACCACCACCACCTCGATGATCGGCGCGCTTCTGGAAACCGCCGGGCTCGATCCCACCGTCATCAACGGCGGCATCATCAACGCCTACGGCACCAATGCGCGGCTGGGCGCGGGCGACTGGATGGTGGTCGAGGCCGACGAGAGCGACGGAACTTTTGTCAAACTCCCATCGACGATTGCGGTGGTGACCAACATCGATCCCGAGCATCTGGATTACTGGGGCTCGGTCGAGGCGCTGCATCAGGGCTTCGAGAGCTTCGTCGCCAACATCCCGTTCTACGGCCTGGCCGTGCTGTGCATCGACCATCCGGTGGTGCAGGGCATGATCTCGAAACTCGGCGAGAAGCGCGTCGTCACCTACGGCCTGTCGCCCCAGGCCGACATCCGCGCGGTCGAGATCGAGCTGGGGCCGCAAGGCGCGCGCTACGACGTGGTGATCGCCGACCGGCGGGAAAACACCACGCGCACCATCAAGGGTCTGAGCCTGCCGATGTTCGGGGCTCACAACGTGCAGAACTCGCTGGCCGTGGTGGCGGTGGCGGAAGAGATGGGCCTCGGCGACGAGGTGGTGCGCGCGGCGCTCGGCGAATTCAAGGGCGTGAAGCGGCGCTTCACCAAGACCGGCGAAGCCGGCGGCGTCACCGTGATCGACGATTACGCCCACCATCCGGTCGAAATCGCCGCGGTCCTGAAGGCGGCGCGTGGGGCGACATCGGGCAGCGTCATCGCCGTGGTGCAACCGCACCGCTACAGCCGCGTCAAGCAGCTGTTCGAGGAATTCTGCACCTGCTTCAACGACGCCGACACCGTGCTGGTGGCCGACATCTATGCCGCCGGCGAAGCGCCGATCGAAGGCGTCAGCCGCGACGCGCTGGTCGAGGGCCTGCGGGCGCGCGGGCACCGCAACGTGCTGCCACTTGAATCGCAATCCTCCCTCGCCGGAATCGATCCACGGCCTAGCCAAGCCGGGCGATCTGGTGGTGTGCCTGGGCGCGGGATCGATCACCAACTGGGCCAATGCGCTGCCGGGAGAGCTGGCATCTCTCTCGCCGCAGAGGAAGCGCAAATGATGCCGGCCAAGCGCACCCCAGCCGCCCCCCAACGCCTGATCGAGCGCCTGCCGCCGGTGCGCGGCAGGCTGACCGAGAACGCGCCCCTGGCGCAGCTGACCTGGTTCCGGGTCGGCGGCCCGGCCGAGGTGATGTTCCGGCCCGCCGACGTCGAGGATCTGGCGCAGTTCCTGGCGCACAAGCCCAAGGACGTGAAGGTGACGGTGATCGGCGTGGCGTCGAATGTTCTGATCCGCGACGGCGGCGTGAAGGGCGTGGTGGTGCGGCTCGGGCGCGGCTTCGTCGAGATCAAGGCCCAAGGCGAGGAGATCACCGCCGGGGCGGGCGCGCTCGATCTGAACGTCGCGCTTTCGGCCTGCGCCGCCGGGATATCGGGGCTCGAATTCCTCTCCGGCATTCCCGGCACCATCGGCGGCGGGTTGCGCATGAATGCCGGCGCCTACGGAGCCGAGTTCAAGGACGTGCTGGTTTCGGCCACGGCGCTGGACCCCAAAGGCAGGATCCACGAATTGACCCCGGCCGAAATGGGCCTCGCCTACCGCCATTGCGGCGTGGCCGAGGATTGGATTTTCGTCTCCGCCCGCTTCAAGGGCCAGCGCGACGAGCCCAAGGCCATCGGCGCGCGCATGGCCGAAATCCAGGCGCAGCGCGAGCAAAGCCAGCCGATCCGCGCCCGCACCGGCGGTTCCACCTTCGCCAACCCGCCGGGAGGGCGCAAGGCCTGGGAGCTGATCGACCAGGCCGGCTGCCGCGGCCTGAAGCATGGCGGCGCGGCGGTCTCAAGCAAGCACACCAATTTCCTCATCAACACCGGCGAGGCGAGCGCCGCCGATATCGAGGCGCTGGGCGAGGAAGTGCGCCGGCGCGTCAAGGAGAAGAGCGGCATCGAGCTCGACTGGGAGATCAAGCGCATCGGCGTGAAGCTGCCCCCGGAGACGGAGGACGCGCCATGAGCCGCCGCGTCGCCGTCTTGATGGGCGGCTGG
Organism: uncultured Alphaproteobacteria bacterium; assembly: GCA_963810055.1. Taxonomy (GTDB): domain Bacteria; phylum Pseudomonadota; class Alphaproteobacteria; order ATCC43930; family CGMCC-115725; genus REEB95. The sequence continues at coordinate 116,799 of CAWEME010000007.1, forward strand.
ACCGCCGAACGCGAGGTTTCGCTGGTGAGCGGGCGCGAATGCGCCAAGGCGCTCCGCGAGCTGGGCTATGAGGCGCGCGAGATCGACGTGACGCGCGATCTGGGCGCCTTGGTCAAGGCGCTGACGCCGCGTCCCGAGGTGGTGTTCAACGCGCTGCACGGCCGCGGCGGCGAGGACGGCACGGTGCAGGGCGTGCTCGAATTCCTGCGCGTGCCCTATACCCATTCGGGCGTGCTGGCCTCGGCGGTGGCCATGGACAAGCCGATTGCGCGCAGCGTTTTCGCCGCCGCCGGGTTGCCGCTGGCCGAAGGCAAGGTGGTGTCGCGCCGCGAACTGGCCGCCGGCGACGTGATGGCGCGGCCCTATGTGGTGAAGCCGGTCAACGAGGGCTCGAGCGTCGGCGTGCGCATCGTGCAGGAAGGCGACACCGCCTGGGCGAATGAGGCCAAGGCCTGGCCCTTCGGCGAGCGCGCGCTGGTCGAAGCTTACGTGCCGGGGCGCGAGATCACCGTGGCGGTGATGGGCGAGCGCGCGCTGGGCGCGCTCGAGATCCGCCCGACCAAGGGCTTCTACGACTACGACGCCAAATACGCGCCGGGCGGCTCCGACCATCTGGTGCCGGCGCCGATTCACGCCACGGCCTACGCGCAGGCGCTGGCGATTGCGCTGGCCGCGCACCAGGCGCTGGGCTGCCGCGGCGTGAGCCGTTCCGATTTGCGCTACGACGACACCAAGGGCGAGCCGGGGCGGATCGTGCTGCTGGAAGTGAACACCCAGCCGGGCATGACGCCGACCTCGCTGGTGCCGGACATCGCGCGCCATGCCGGCATTTCCTTCCCGGCCCTGGTGCAATGGATGGTGGAGAACGCCGCATGCGATTTCTGAATCGCCTGCAAACCCAAGGCGGCGCGGTTCTGATCCGGGCGCTGGCGGCCGCGGCGGGCCTGGCGTTCTGCGCCCTGGCGGGCGCCCTCTTCTGGCTGTGGCACGCGGGCGTGCTGGCGCCGCTCGAGGCGCGCCTTGACGCCAGGCTGCACTTCATCGGCGCCGAGAACGGGCTGGCGCTGGACAAGGTCGAAGTCGAGGGCCGCGACCGCCAAAGCAAGGAATCGATCCTGGAAGCGCTCGCGGTGCGTCCCGGCATGCCGGTGCTGGACATCGACCTGGCCGCGGCGCAGGCGCGGCTCGAGGCCTTGACCTGGGTGCGTTCGGCCGAGATCGAGCGGCGCATGCCCGACACGCTCTTCATCAGGATCGAGGAGCGCCAGCCCCTCGCCTTCTGGCAGAAGGACGGCAAGCTGATGCTGATCGACCGCGACGGCATGGTGATCCCGGCCGGCGATCTGGCGCCCTACGGCCCGCTGATCGTGCTGGTGGGCGACGACGCGCCTGGCAACGCCGAGCCGCTCTTCGAGATGCTCAAGACCGAGCCGGCTCTGGCGGCGCGGGTGCGGGCCGGCGTGCGGCTGGGACAGCGGCGCTGGACCCTGCGCTTCGACAACGGCGTCGAGGCGGCCTTGCCCGAAACCGGCGCGCCGGCGGCGTGGCGCCGCCTAGCCGCGCTCGAAGCCTCCAGCCGCGTGCTCGAACGCGACATATCCGCGATCGATCTGCGCCTGCCCGACCGCATCGTGCTGAAGGCCTTGCCCGCGCCCGCCGCCGCCAAGCCGGCGCCCAAGGACAAGGGCACGTCATGAAGAAGCACGCCAGAAGCCCGCGCGGCGGCATCATCGGCGTGCTCGACATCGGCTCGACCAAGATGTGCTGCCTGATCGCGCGCGTCGAGGACAAGACGCCGCGCGTCATCGGCATCGGCCACCACGCCTCGCGCGGCATCAAGCACGGCATCGTCACCGAGATCGAGGCGGCGAGCCAGGCGATCCTGACCACCGTCCACGCCGCCGAGCAGATGGCGGGCGAGCAGCTGGCCGAGGTGGTGGTGAACCTGTCGGGCGGCTTCGGCGCCTCGCGCATGACCCGGGCCGAGATCAACCTCACCGGCCGCGAAATCAGCGACCGCAACATGCACCGCGTGCTCGAACAGGGCTTCCGCGTCAAGGAGCCGCCGGAGCGCACGGTGATCCATTCCGTGCCGGTCGGTTTCTCCATCGACGGCAGCCGCCCGATCCGCGACCCGCGCGGCATGTACGGCCACAGGCTGGCGGTCGCCATGCACGTGGTTTCCGCCGAATCCGGCACGGTCCGGAACCTCGCCAACACGCTGGGGCGCTGCCGGCTCGAAATCGCGGCGCTGGTGGCGAGCCCCTACGCCTCGGGCCTCGCCTGCCTGGTCGAGGACGAAAGCGAGCTGGGCGTGACCTTGATCGACATGGGCGGCGGCACCACCACCATCGCCGTGTTCCTCGACGGCAATCTGGTCTTCACCGACAGCGTGCCGGTCGGCGGCTCCCACGTCACCCACGACATCGCCCGGGGCTTGTCGACGCCGATCGCCCATGCCGAGCGCATGAAGGCGCTGTACGGCAACGCCATCCCGTCGTCATCCGACGAGCGCGAGACCATCACCGTGCCGCTGGTGGGCGAGGAGGACGAAGGCAACGCCAACCACGTGCCGAAATCGATCCTGGTGGGGATCATCGCGCCGCGTATCGAGGAAACCTTCGAGCTGGTGCGCGACCGTCTGGCCGCCGCGGGCTTCGACCAGGCGGCCGGGCGCCGCGTGGTGCTGACCGGCGGCGCCTGCCAGCTGCCGGGCGCGCGCGAATTGGCCGGCCACGTGCTCGACAAGCAGATCCGCATCGGCCGCCCGTCGCCTATCGAGGGGCTGGCCGAGGCGACCGGCGGACCGGCCTTCGCCACCACCTCGGGATTGATCCATTTCGCTCTCGCCGAACGCGCCGAGCCCGCCAAGCGGGGCCGCGCGCGCGCGGAGGAGCCAAGCGGCCTGTTCGGCCGAATCGGGAGTTGGGTTCGTGAAAACATCTAAGCGCATGCGCATACCCGTCTTTCCGCCTTTCGCCAGGCGGAGCGGCGGTTCCAGGGCCGGTGAAGCCGCCGGTTTGACATCTCAAGCGGCGATTTTCCTAGGAGGGAAAGCATGACTCTCAATCTGAAAATTCCCAACGAAGAGCTGGAGCTCAAGCCCCGGCTTACCGTCATCGGCGTCGGCGGCGCCGGCGGCAACGCAGTCAGCAACATGATCCGCTCCAACCTGACCGGTTGCGAGTTCATCGTCTGCAACACCGACGCGCAGGCGATGAAGCATTCGCAGGTCGAACGCAAGATCCAGCTCGGCATCACCGTGACAAGGGGTCTCGGCGCCGGTTCCCGGCCCGATGTCGGGCAGATCGCCGCCGAAGAGGCGCTCGACGAGATCATGCTGGCGCTCGAAGGCTCCAACATGGTGTTCATCACCGCCGGCATGGGCGGCGGCACCGGCACCGGCGCTGCGCCGGTCATCGCCCGGGCCGCGCGCGAGAGCGGCATCCTGACGGTGGGCGTCGTCACCAAGCCCTTCCACTTCGAGGGCGCCCACCGCATGAAGACGGCGGAAAAGGGCATCGAGGAGCTGTCGAAATACGTCGATACGCTGCTCATCATCCCGAACCAGAACCTGTTCCGGGTGGCGAACGAGCGCACGACCTTCGCCGACGCCTTCAAGATGGCCGACGACGTGCTGCATGCCGGGGTGCGCGGCGTGACCGATCTCATGGTCATGCCCGGCCTCATCAACCTCGACTTCGCGGATATCCGCGCGGTGATGAGCGAGATGGGCAAGGCGATGATGGGCACGGGCGAGGCCGAAGGCGAACGCCGCGCGATCGACGCGGCGGAAGCGGCGATCTCCAACCCGTTGTTGGAAGACGTGGCGATCAAGGGCGCGCGCGGGGTGTTGATCAACATCACCGGCGGCAACGACATGACCTTGTACGAGGTCGACGAAGCCGCCAACCGCATCCGCGAGGAGGTCGATCCCGAAGCCAACATCATCTTCGGCTCGACCTTCGATGAGCAGTTGGCCGGAAAGATGCGGATTTCGGTCGTCGCCACCGGCATCGACATCGAGACCATGGCGCATCCGAAGCCGCTCGAGCAGATGCAGAAGGCGGCGCCGGCGATCGCGGTCAGGCCCGCGGCCGCGGCCAGGCCGGTCGCGGCCCCGGCTCCTATGCACGCTTCGGCGATGTCTGAAACCGAGATCGAGCCGGCCTTGCCGCCGGCCCCGGTCTCGGCGATGGCGGCGGCGCCGCGCATCGAGGCGATCGAGGCCCAGGCGCTGGGCCGCGGCGGCTTCGCGGCCAAGCGCGCGGTCGAGCCGGTGATGGTCCGGCCGGCCGTGGCGGCCAAGCCGGCGGTCGCGCCCAACCCCTTCGCCGACGCGGCGATGGAGAATGGCGGCAGGCCCACGGCAAAGGCGAAGGCGCGGGGGCCGAGCCTGTTCGAGCGCGTGACCAATGCGGGCCGTCTCATCCATCCGCAGGACGAGACCCTCGCGGCGGAGCCGCATAACGTAAGACCGGCGGAGCCGCATCAGGTCAGGCCGGTGGAGCCGCAAATCGCCCGGGCGTCCGAACCGCAGGTGGAACCAGTGGCGACACAGCCGGCGCCGCAGCCGGCGGCGCGGCCGGAACGTCCTGCCCGCGCCAAGGAAGAAGACCTGCTGGAGATCCCAGCCTTCCTGCGCCGGCAGGCCAACTAAGGCGGTGTCGAGGGCCGGGCGAACGGCCCCCAAACCGCCGCGATGTCATCCGTAAGCCGCGGGACCCCGCCGGGTCCCGCGGCAAACGGCCCGGGGTACTGCTTAGCCGGGCGCAGTTCCGCTTTTTGACCACAAGAAGGGCGCGGTCGGGCGGTCAGGGGTGCCGGTGATGGCGGAGAGTCGGTTGAAAGAAATGGCGCAGGACGGCTACATCGAGTTATGACCGCTTCAAGACCTCTCGCTCAAACTGCGGCAAGTTCTGTCCAAATCGCTCCCAGACCTCCAGGGTCTTTTGAGTACGGCTCTCAAGATGCCCCACATAGCTGCTAGTTTCAGGATTCCAGTCGAAGAAAATCCCGGCGTCTGTTAGGCGGTCCATTTTCTCCGCCTGCTGCTTATCCAACGTGAATTTGACCTGCATCAGCCGTTGAGGCTGTGGTTTGCTGAGAACGCCGTGAAAGATATGCACAAACTTTGGGGTGGCCGCTTTCCGACGTGGGAAGAGTTCAAGAAGGCAAACAACCATGGGCGCGTTCGTGTGAACAAGGACCTTGCGAATAAGCTGGCCTTTTCGGTAGGCCCAAAGGCACATCGAAATCGAATGAGGTTCGTTGCAATCATGCTTGCGACCGCATTATGGGCAGCGTTCCTTGCGCTGCCAATCGCAATCGCACTGTACTTTTTAATCGGTATCAGTGGTTGGTGGATACTTGGGAGTTTCGGTCTCGCTTGGTACTTGATCAAGGCGGCAAAGGAAGGGCAGTGCAATGCCCTGCGTTATGGAGCGGAGGCTGACGAGCAGTTCTACCTTGCGTTAATCAATCATGGCGCGTTCTTGTTTGAACCCGTCCAGGATCAAGCATCAAAGTCCCCACCAGAAACGTGATGTCCGCTCGGCTGCGACGATAAGGGCCTGGCTGAACGGCATCGATCGCCTTTCGTTCTTAATGGCCACAAGGCCCAAATCTTAGTGCGTAATAAATTGCGATGGAAAAACAACCAATGACAAAACCACAAAAAAATCCTGTCGCAAAAGGAAAACGTTTCCGAAGATATTCTGTAAGTCTTATTAATCCCATCATCCTCCCCAATCATCACGTACGCGCTCAGCTTGGTTTGCCAATCGGCTAAATACGATCTAGGTCACTATCAGACAGACATTTATTCTTTGTGACCACAAATTGCCTCGAATTTATGCGCGATCCATTCGTCAGGTAGTCTAAGCTACGTTAGATACACGCACCACATCTTCAGAGCTGAAATGTTTAGCTCCATACACTTGCTGCCGTGATTGAGAAAGCGCGGTTGGCATCAACATCGGCAACAAAATCGTCCCAGAGCGTTTTGCCGAGTTTCCTGGATGCGAATGCCCCGGCCATTGCTAAAAATGCCCTCAGTACGATGACTTGATCGGCTACAAAGCCGTCAAGAATGGTTGCGGTGCTTTTCCCGTATGCCAGGAACAGAGCCTCTCGATAATTCGCCTTACCGCGATACCTCGACGCTTGATGAACAAATCCCATGCTGCGCTGTCCAAGGCGTATGTCCCGAATCTCCTGAGCAGCCTTCGTACGGAAATTGCTGGCATTTAAATTTTTAAATTCCTTTGATTTTCGAACGTCCTCTGTTGTCTTCCACACATGCCATGTGGCCGAACCGGATAGATAACCCGCAGCTGTGCCTCGGGCGTCCGCAACTGTTGTCGGCCGCGACTGTAGATGCCCTCTACTGTCGGCGCGATAGGCGGCAACTTCTGGCTTGAAGATATTTTCTATCAGGCTACTTACACGCCAGCCGAATGGTCCCATGGCAAGATCGCGCGCAGCGATAACTTCGTCCCACATCCTAGCAGTGCCAGCATGATCTTCCTGAAAGGACCCATTCTGCGCGGCGATCATGGCACTAGCACCATTAGCAATGCCATAATACCAAGCGAGAATACCTATGCGTGCAACATCTGCCGTTGGGCTGATTCCACTGATCTGCTCCAATGCAGAGAGATGGTGCAGCCCGAGGAACAACTGCTCTAGGACCGTGTTCTCGACAAGTGTATCCATGGTCCGCTTACCTGTGGCGGCGTAGAAAGTTTTTGCCGAACCAAAGTCAATGCATGGACTGTTCACCAGCAGGCTCAAAGCCCGCATCCAGTTGACCGTTGAGGGAAGTGCGAACTGCGGGTTCGGTTTGCCGTCCGGCTCGTTGATTGTTCCCTGTCCAATTATCCGTTCGTAGAGCATTTACCGCTCCATGTTCACATGAGGTCATCTGTAGCATTCGTCGAATTCGGCTCTTAGATACTGGCGTCCGGGCAATTGATTTGCCAACTAAGACCCAAAATTGATCACAGAGCTGCATGTGAAATTTTCTATCAAATAAAATTGACTCCTCGTTCTCTTCGTCTCCTACGGATGCGGCATTATGCTGATCAGACGGGAACTGGGTAATCGTTTGCCTTTCAGAATTTTATCAAGATTAGCGTGATCGGTCTTAAGCTTGCCAGCCAATTCTCGAATGCTCTGTGTCTCGCATTGCTCGCGGCACCATTCCACAAATTTCCTGGCCAGCATGGATTGGTTTTGTTGACGCTCTTCTAAGGCAGAAACCGAAGCTTCAATACGTCTTAGCATTGCAACGCTGACGTTGGCCGATCCATTGCGGATTTTGCGCAGGTACCTTGTTGAAATCCTCGTCTCTTTGCTGACAATATTAAGTTTGTAACGCCGGATTATTTCTTGGGCTTTGCTCAGAAGCTTCGCGAGCGCACCTTCGGCCAATCCAAAATCCGGTTGGGCGTCAGGATCAAAGCCGAAATAATATTGAACCTCGAATTCGTTCACTTCCTTGCCGACAAAATGAATGTCCGTGTCATCGATCCCGATATGTCGCCGTAGCGTTACGCCACGATCACGATGCTGACCATTGAGAAACTTTGACTCCGAATGAAGATGATACCCGGCAAGAACCTCGTAATAGCTGGCAAGGTACTCCATCGGAATCGGCTCGCCGGTCTCCCGGTCCACACAATGTGCCGCCGCTTTCATGATGTCTGTATCGTATGGCGCGACGGGCCTGTATGGACCCATCTCACCGTTAGTGCCGCGTCTCTTCGGCGCATCAGGACCGGCTTGAAAGGCCAATAGAAAATTGAATGGGCGCACTTGCTCATCGTATGGACCCTGGTTTGACTGCTTAATCCAGGCCAGGATGGTTGGCTTGCTCGCGTGATACCGGCTTGCCGCCGGTTTGTAGAAACAGCGGTGTTTGGCAGGGTTTATCTCCGTATCAGCGCCAGATAGCGCGGCGCTTACGATGCGGTACCAAAAATCATGTACCCATCGTTCGATACCGGATTTCTTTAAATCGATGACCGGTTTGGGAAACTCACGCGGAGCGGTTTTGTTGTTGTAGGGCGGAAGCAGATGGCCGAGTCCGTGACTGAGCACCCGGCGCAAAATTGGTCGATTGTGCCTGTCGAGATTGAACAAACTATATCTCTTGTCTGAAATCGCGTAGCAGAAAAGCGGTTCTAATTTATCGATCTCACGGCCAGCGACAATGCGTTGGTTTTCTTTTTCGATTTTAAACAACGGCTCTTTATTTTTAGAATAGGGATTGAGCGGCAAGAACCAATCGCAGATCGCGCGGACTTTCTTTTCGAAAACCTTGTCCGCCATATTGGCCGGCTTCGTGACGCACATCGAATCGGTGTCGCAAAAACTCCAATTCAATCCGGCATCTCGGATGAGGCGTTCGGCAATCGATAGCATGAGCCTCGCGGCACCCGTGCTCAATGTCGCGAGTAAGGGGTTATAATATGGTCCCGGCTGTTCGTATTTGTCGGACAGGATTGGAGTCGGTTTTTCACCACCATCGTAGCGAAGCATTTTCTCGCGCTTCGGCTGCTGGTGAACATTTAGTTCGATGAAAATTCCGTAGCTCGTCGCATTGGCAAGAATCTTGAGTGCCAGCTGCTCGGTTTCGAGCCGATCTTTTTCATCGCCCTTCGCGGCCTTTGATTGTTGTTTTATCTGGGTTCGAAGGTCAATCAGCCTCCGATAGAAATCATCTTTTGCCGGATCAACCAGATAGTCCGGGTTGCCCAATATGGCGACCGGTAAGAGACGTGACTGAGGCTTTCGAGGGCTAAAGCTATAGGCTTTGAGGACTTTGGGTGCTTTGCCGGTATGAAGCGCGGATACGATGCAATCCGCCAAAGTGAACCACCTCGGCATGGCAGAAGTCAGGTAATTGAGGCCGATGGTGAACTGCGATTCGCCGTCATAGGACGCGCGAACGGGAAAGACGTCGGCATCCGGCGCAACTTGCACAATCGTTCGAAGACGCGGCCCGAAATCGAGCCGTTGAAGATCGGAGAATGAGAACGATTCCAGCAACCGCCGTGTTTCATCGGTCGAGTCGTGCCAATCCACACCCTCGGCGATGACGAATTCCCACAATCGCAGCCACGAACACATGGTGGGATATTGTGCGAGAAAATCACCATAGATCGCCCGCGCGACATCGCGGCGCTGATGCACTTCGGATCGGCCCCCGTGATAGGTCGTCATGATGGCGCCGATCAGCTCATTCGGGAAATCCTTTTGGCATTCCCGCCACGGCAGGATGTTCATTTGTCTTAAATAGGACTTGCCGAGGGAGGCTTCGCTGTAAATTTCGTGCAGTTCTGTTTTTGTCAGGCCGTGTTTCTTGTATTGGTCGCGCAAAGCCATGAAACATTCCGAGGTCGTTTCAACATCGCGCATTGAATAAATGAGGTACTCTTCCGTGATGGCCTTTCCATGCTCGGTTGTTTTCAGCTTGCGGTGGCGAACACGAAGAAACTTGGCAAGTGATTCGAGGCTGTGAGATTTGCTGGTCAATGCAGCGCCAATGGTTTTTAGGTCAACAAAATATCCCCGCCGGATTGGTCTGCGCCTTTTGTTCCGATACGCAGATCGCCCCTTATATTGCAGGTGAGGTGCCGTGAATTTGATAAAGGCACTGCGCTGAGAGAGGTATTCAATTTGAATGCGCGGACGGAAGCCATTTTTTGACATGAGAAATGAAAAAGCATCCTGCATATCGGGACTACGCGCGGTGTCATGGCCAATTGCCAATCGAGATAGATCGAACGACAAATTGAGGCCAACAATCGTGCCACGGAAATCATAGCCGAAATGAAAGAACACGTTTTCGACGAAGTCTTCCCGCTCGCGGAGATTTAGGCCACGCTTTTTCGAGAATGCCTGAATGACCCTGAGATCGGCGGCGGTGAGGGCGTTTGGCTCATAGAACAGCCCTTCCTCCCATATTTTATTGCCTTGATATACGCGGTAGGTGCCAATTCGAAGCCGCTGAAAACGGTCCACACTGGTTTCACAATCGAAAACCAGCGTCCACTCGGATGGGGTTTTGTTCCGGGGTGACGTAATTGCCTTAGTCGACTGAAATTCCTGGGGAATTCCGATAACAATCTGAAATAAAGAGTGATTTGTGCGCCGCAACTGCGCTTGGTTAAGGTGCGGCTCATAAGGGATTCGGGGGGCATGAGTAGTATCTTGGTTTGCGTCGCGCAAAAAACCTTGAAAGCGCCGATCCACTGCCGTGGCGTCGGGCTGCACAGCGGCGCGCATGTCGAGATGACCCTCCTTCCCGCCGCGCCCAATACCGGCATCCGTTTCCGCCGCAGCGATCGAGACTGCGAGATCGAGGCGTCGTGGCGCAATGTCGTCGAGTCCACGCTGTGCACCACGCTGGCCAACGGCAAGGGCGTCTCCATCGCCACCGTCGAGCATCTGATGGCGGCTTTCGCCGGGCTCGAAATCGACAACGTCGTGGTCGAGCTGGACGGACCGGAAGTTCCGGCGATGGACGGCAGCGCCGCGCCTTTCGTCTTCCTGATCGAGTGCGCCGGGCTGGTCGAGCAGAACGCGCCGCGCCGCGTCATCAAGGTGCTGAAGCCGGTCAGCGTCGGATCTCCCGGCAAATCGGCGGCGCTGGTGCCGGACGACAATTTCTCGGTGAGTTTCGTCATCGATTTCACCTCCAGCGCCATCACCCGCCAGGAGCTGTCGCTCGCCCCCTGCCCCGAGAGCTTCAAGCACGATCTCGGCCCGGCGCGCACCTTCGGCTTCCTGCACGAGGTCAAGGCGATGCGCGATGCCGGCCTGGCGCGCGGCGGCTCGCTCGACAACGCCGTGGTCATCGCCGGCGACTGCGTGCTGAACCAGGAAGGCCTGCGCTACGACGACGAATTCGTCCGCCACAAGATGCTCGATGCGCTGGGCGACCTGTATCTCGCCGGATGCCCGATGTTGGGCCAGTTCCGCGGCGTGCGCTCCGGCCATGCGCTGAACCGCCAGCTTTTGGCGGCCTTGTTCGCCGACGCCTCTTCCTGGTGTTATGCCGGCGCCCGGGACGACGCCGCGCCCGAGGCCGCCGTCGCCTGAACCTGCGACTCGGCTGAATTCCCAGGGATTCCCCGCTTTTTCCGCCTCCCGCCGCGTTGTTGGCTTGGCCGCCGCCATGCTATAACGGCAGCCGTGAAATTCCCCGGTTTCCATCCCCTCCCCCGGTCCGCGGCGCTGCGTTTCGCGGCGGTGTGCGCCGTCTGCTTGCTCGCCGCCTGCGCCAGCAAGAACAAGGACACCTATGTCGAGCGGCCGGTCGAGGAGCTCTACAACGCCGCCATGGATCAGCTCGACAGCGGAAATTATAACAAGGCGTCGGAGGACTTCGACGAGGTCGAGCGCCAGCACCCCTATTCCGTCTGGGCGACCAAGGCGCAGCTCATGTCGGCTTATGCGCTCTACCAGGGCAACAAATTCGATGAATCGATCATCGCCGCCGACCGCTTCATCCAGCTCCATCCCGGCCACCGCGATGTCGCCTATGCCTATTACCTGAAGGCGCTCGACTACTACATCCAGATCGAGGATGTCGGCCGCGACCAGAAGACGACGCAACAGGCCCTGACCGCGCTGAGCGAGGTGGTGCGGCGCTTCCCCGAATTCGCGATACGCGCGCGACGCGCACCTCAAGATCGACCTGGCGCGCGACCATCTCGCCGGCAAGGAGATGGCGATCGGCCGCTGGTACGAGGCCCGGGGGACATACCTCTCCGCCATCAACCGCTTCAAGACCGTGGTCGACCAGTATCAGACCACCACCCACGTGCCCGAGGCGTTGGAGCGGCTGACCGAGTGCTATCTCGCGCTCGGCCTCAAGGACGAGGCGCAAAGGACCGCCGCGGTGCTGGGCTACAACTATCCCGGCAGTTCCTGGTACGAGGCGACCTATGTGCTGGTGACCGGGCAGAAGCCGCAGCAGGCGGTGGCGCCCGACGCCAAACAATCCGGCGCCAGCCAGCCGGGCTGGTTCGGCCGGGTCTTCGGCTCGATCTTCTAGCCAGCCGACTCCGCCAGATGCCCGATGCTGGCCTGGGGCGGGCGGCGCGGCTATCATCGCGCCGATGCTGCTCGGACTTTCCATCCGCGACGTGGTGCTGATCGACAAGCTCGATTTGTCGTTCCGGGCGGGGCTGTGCGTGCTCACCGGCGAGACCGGCGCGGGTAAGTCGATTCTCCTTGATGCTTTGGGGCTTGCTTTGGGCGTGCGCGCGGAATCGGGGCTGGTGCGCCACGGCGCCGAGCAGGCGGTCGTCAGCGCCGAATTCGCGCTGCCCCGCAACCATCCGACCCGCGATCTGCTGTCCCAGGCGGGGTTATCCCTGCCGGGCGACAGCCTGGTGCTGCGCCGCGTGGTCGACAGCGGCGGCCGCAGCCGCGCCTTCATCGACGACCAGCCGGTCAGCATCGGCCTGTTGCGCCAGGCCGGCGAGGCGCTGGTCGAGATCGAGGCGCAGTTTGCTCAGCGCGGATTGCTCGATCCCGCCACCCACCGCCAGGCGCTCGACGATTACGGCGTGGATGCCTCCGACCTGAAGGGTTTGGCCGAGGCCTGGAACGCCTGGCGCGAAAAGCTCAAGGCGCATGCGGAATCCGCCGAACGGCTCGCGCGCGCCCGCGCCGAGGAGGAATTCCTGCGCCACGCGCTCAAGGAACTCGAGGCGCTCGAGCCCAAGCCGGGGGAAGAGAACACCCTGGCCGAGGAACGCGCCTTGTTGATGAACCGCGAGCGGCTCACCGAGGCCCTGGAAGGCGCGCTCGGGGAGCTTTCGGGCGAGCGCGGCGGCGAGCGCGCGCTCAATGCGGCCGCCCGGTCGCTCGAACGGCTCAAGGACAAGGCGGGCGGGCGGCTCGACTTGGCGCTCGGCGCGCTGGAACGGGCAAGCGGTGGAGGCGCGCGAGGCCATATCCGAGATCGAAGCCGCCTTGCGCGATCTGGGCAATGCGCCGCGCAGCGCCGAGAAGATCGAGGAACGGCTGTTCGCGCTCCGGGCGCTGGCCCGCAAGCACAATGTTCCGGTCGACGGCCTCGCCGGCTCTCCGCGCCGAAATCGCGGCCAAGGTGGCGGCGCTGGAAGACGGCGGCGACGCGGTGGAAAAGCTCGCGCGCGAAGCGGCCGAGGCGCGCAAGGTTTACATCGCCGCCGCCGACAAGGTCTCGGCCCAGCGCCGCAAGGCGGCGGCGGCGCTCGACGCCGCGGTGACCAAGGAATTGAAGCCCTTGAAGCTGGACAAGGCGCGTTTCGCCACCGTGCTTTCGTCGCTCGGCGAAGCCGAATGGGGGCCGTTCGGCCGCGAGCGCGCTGCATTTCGAAGTTGCCACCAATCCGGGCGCGCCGGCCGGGCCGCTCGCCAAGATCGCCTCGGGCGGCGAGCTGTCGCGCTTCATGCTGGCCTTGAAGGTGGTGCTGGCCAAGACCTCGCCCGTGCCGACGCTGGTCTTCGACGAGGTGGACAGCGGCATCGGCGGCGCGGCGGCGGCGGCGGTGGGCGAGCGGCTCCATCGCCTCGGCCGGGAATTGCAGGTGCTGGTGGTGACGCATTCGCCCCAGGTGGCGGCGCGCGGCGCGCATCACTGGCGGGTGGAAAAGAGCCAGGCGGCGCAGAAGACCCTGATCCGGGCCGACGGAGCTTACGGCCGAGGCGCGGCGCGAGGAAATCGCCCGCATGCTGTCGGGCGCCGCCGTCACCGCCGAGGCGCGCGCGGCGGCGGCCTCGCTCATGGCCGGAGCCGAGGCGTGAGCCGCGAATGCCCGGGGCGAAGCGCCGTCGAGGAACTGACCGAAGCCCAGGCGAAGGCGGAACTGAAACGCCTGGCCGAGGAAATCGCGCATCACGACCGGCTCTATTACCAGAAGGACGCGCCCGAGGTTTCGGACGCGGAATACGACGCGCTGCGCCGGCGCAACGACGACGATCGAGAAGCGTTTCCCCGGCCTCGTCCGCGCCGACAGCCCCTCCCGGCGCGTGGGCGCGGCGCCGGCGACCGGCTTCGCCAAGGTCCGGCATCCGCACGCCATGCTGTCGCTCGACAACGCCTTCGAGGAGGATGACGTGCGCGATTTCTTCAAAAGCGTGCGCAACTTCTTCCGCGCGCCCGAGGACGTGAAGCGCGTCGAGCCCGCGACCATCGCGGTGATGGCCGAGCCCAAGATCGACGGGCTGTCGGCCTCGATCCGCTACGAGAAGGGCAAGCTGGTTCTGGGCGCGACGCGCGGCGACGGCGTCACCGGCGAGGACGTCACCGCCAACATCAAGACGCTCGCGAGCGTGCCCAAGGAACTGAAGGGCCATGGCTGGCCCGGCATCATCGAGGTGCGCGGCGAGGTCTATATGGAGCATCCGGGTTCTTCGCGCTCAACCAGGAGCGGGAGAAGGCAGGCGAGCCGGTTTTCGCCAATCCGCGCAACGCCGCCGCCGGTTCCCTGCGCCAGCTCGATCCCGCGATCACGGCCAAGCGCCCCTTGAAATTCTTCGCCTATGCCTGGGGCGAGACCGACCAGCGCTTCGCCAAGAGCCATGAAGAGGCGCTTGCAACACCTCAAGTCCTGGGGCTTCGCGGTCGATCCGCATTCGCAAGCTGTGCCACGGCGTCGAGGCGGTGCTTGCAATTCCACCGCGACATGGCGGCCCGGCGCGCGCAGCTGCCCTATGACATCGACGGCGTCGTCTACAAGGTCAACGACCTCGATCTCGAGGAGCGGCTGGGCTTCGTCAGCCGCGCGCCGCGCTGGGCGATCGCGCATAAATTCCCGGCCGAGCAGGCGCAGACCGTGCTGAAGAAAATCCGCATCCAGGTCGGCCGCCGGGGCACGCTGACGCCGGTGGCCGATCTGGAGCCGATCACCGTGGGCGGCGTGGTGGTGAGCCACGCCACGCTGCACAACGAGGACGAGATCGCGCGCAAGGACATCGCGCGAAGGCGACACCGTCGTCATCCAGCGCGCCGGCGACGTCATTCCCCAGGTGGTGGAGGTGGTGAAGGAACGCCGGCCCCGGAGCGCGCACGCCCTTCAAATTCCCGCACAAATGCCCGGTATGCGACAGCCTGGCGGTGCGCGAGGAAGGCGAGGCGGCGTGGCGCTGCACCGGCGGCCTGATCTGCCCGGCCCAGGCGGTGGAACGGCTGCAGGCATTTCGTTTCGCGCAACGCGCTCGACATCGAGGGCATGGGCGACAAGCACATCGCCGAATTCTGGCAGGACAAGCTGATCAAGAACCCGGCCGACATCTTCCGCCTCAAGCCGGAGCAGATCGAAAAGCGCGAAGGCTGGGGCGAGATCGAGCGCGAGGAAGCTCATCGCCGCGATCGACGCGCGGCGCGACGTGGCGCTCGACCGCTTCATCTATGCGCTGGGGATTCCCCAGGTCGGCGAATCGACCGCCAAGCTGCTGGCGCGGCATTACCGCTCGCTCAAGGCCTGGCGCAAGGCGATGACCGCTTCCCACGACCAAGCACGGCGAGGCCTGGCGCGAGCTCAACGACATCCAGAACATCGGCGAGGACACCGCCGCCGACATCGCCGGGTTTTTCGCGGAAAAGCATAACCAGAAGGTGCTGGACGAGCTCGAAGGCGAGATGCGCGTCAATGATTTCCACGTGCCCCGCCGCCGGCCATTCGCCGCTTGCCGGCAAGAGCATCGTGTTCACCGGCACGCTCGAAGGCATGAGCCGGTCCGAGGCCAAGGCGCGCGCCGAGGCGCTGGGCGGCCTGGTCTCCTCCAGCGTCTCGGCCAAGACCGATTACGTGGTGATGGGCGCCGATCCCGGCTCCAAGGCCAAGAAGGCCAAGGAACTCGGCGTGAAAATTCTCAGCGAAGCGGAATGGCTGAAGCTGGCGCGGGGGTGAGCCCTCAGCCGCGCGACAGCTTCCTGGTGGCGCGCTCGAGCCAGGCGCGGGTCGAGGCGTCGAGCAGCGGGCCCAATTCCTTGCGCAGCCTGGCGTGATAGGCGTCGAGCCAGGCCGTCTTCTGCGCGTCGAGCAGATCGGGCTCGACCAAGGCGAGGTCGATGGGCGCGAGCGTCAGGGTCTCGAAGCCCAGGAGCTGCTTGCCGCCCTCGCCCGCTTCGCCCAGCTCCTTCACCGCCACCAGATTCTCGATGCGGATGCCATAGGCGCCGGTCTTGTAATAGCCGGGCTCGTCCGAGACGATCATGCCGGGCAGCAGCGCCTGGGCGTTGGCCATCTTGGAGATGCGCTGCGGCCCTTCATGCACGCCGAGATAGGAGCCGACGCCGTGGCCGGTGCCGTGGTCGTAATCGAGCCCGGCTTCCCATAGCGGCACGGCGCGCCAGCGCGTCCAATTGCGAGCCGGTGGTGCCTTGCGGAAAGCGGCAGGAAGCCGAGCGCGATATGGCCCTTCAACACCCGGGTGAAGCGGTCGCGCATTTCCGCGCGTCGGATTGCCGATCGCCACCGTGCGGGTGACGTCGGTGGTGCCGTCGAGATATTGCGCGCCGGAATCGACCAGATAGAGGCTGCCGTTCTCCAAGACGCGTTCGGTTTCGGGCGAGGCGCGGTAATGGACGACGGCGCCGTTCGGCCCCGCGCCCGAAATGGTGGGGAAGCTCAGGCCCTTGAAATGCTCGACATGGCGGCGGAATTCCTCGAGCGTGTCGGCAACCGCGATCTCCTTGAGCCCGCCCTTGGAAGCGGCGGCCGAAAGCCAGGCGAGGAACCGGGTCAGCGCCGCGCCGTCGCGCCGGTGGGCGTTGCGGGTTCCTTCCAGCTCCACGGGATTCTTGCAGGCCTTGGGCAAGAGACAGGGATCGGGCGCGCGGATGATGGTGGCGCCGGATTCGGTCAGGCGGTCGAAGATCCACGCGGCGCAAGTAGCCGGATCGGCCAAGACCCGCTTCTTCCCCGCGCCCAGCCGGGCCAAGGCCGCGCCGAGCGCATCGGGCTGGGCATGGCGCACCTCTGGGCCTAGATGCTGTGCCAGCTCGCCCGAGAATTTGCGCCGGTCGATGAACAGATCGACCGAGGCATCGGCGTGTAGAATCGCGAAGCACAGCGCCACCGGCGTATAGGTCAAATCGCCGCCGCGCATGTTCAAAAGCCAGCAGATCGAATCGGGCGCCGTCAGCACCGCGGAATCGGCCTTGTCCTCGGCCAATTTGCGCGCCAGCTCGCGGCGCTTGTCATCCGAAGCCTTGCCGGAAAATTCAATGGGGTGCGGCACCGCTGGCGCCAAAGGCGGAGGCGGGCGATCCGGCCAGACCACGTCGAGCGGATTGGACGCGAGCGCCTTGAGCTTGCCCCCGGCCTTGTCGCAGGCGGCGCGGTAACGCTCGACCTCGCCCGGCGTGAGCAGCCAGGAATCGTAGCCCAGGGTTTCGCCGGGCTTGAGGGTCTTGGCGATGTAATCACCGGCCGGCTCCTCGATCAGATGGCGCTGGGTGTAGAGCGCGGCTTCGACCTGCGCCCTGGCCTGGAGCGTGTAACGCCCGTCGACGAACACAGCGGCGCTTGCAGGCAGCACCACGGCCAATCCTGCCGAGCCGGTGAAGCCGGTGAGCCAGGCGAGGCGGTCGGCCGAAGGCGGCACGTATTCGCCTTGATGCTCGTCGGAGCGCGGCACGATGAAACCCTGCACGCCCTGCCGCGCCAGCTCGGCGCGCAGCCGCGCCAGCTTTTCCGCGCCGCCGCCCGAATGTCCTTCCATGCGCGGCAGAATAGCAAAGCTTGGCGGCGCCCGCTTCCGCCCGCACCGGCTTTGCTTTCAACATGGGCTTGCGGCGCTTCGATTCAGATCAACACTTAAATAATGTTAATACGTTCTGATTAAGACATTGATTTGACAGTGTTACAGCTGCATGCCCGTGGACATGCGTCTCTGGTATGCCAGGCTTGATTTATTCGCCACTGCAATATCAGGCAATAAGTATTACCTTTTGTGCAGTGCACTATAACATTCGAATACAAGGAAAAACGGCCATGACGACCCTTCTGCTCCGCGCGTTCAACCGCCTCGGCGAGATCTTCGCCGCGTGGCGCCGCCGGCAACAGGCCTATGCCGAGCTCGCGCAGCTCGACGACCGCTCGCTCGCCGATATCGGCATCACCCGGGCGGAAATCCCTTACATCCTGAGCCAGCCGCGCGCCTCGCGCGTGCCGAGCTGGACCAAGGCGAACCGTCACTCTCACGCGCACTAAGCGTTTTCGATCTCCGGCTTAGCCGGAGTCGATCAATAGTTCCGTAATCGGCACGCCCTCGATTTGCGCCCGTTTTTGGCGCAAACTCGGGGCGATGCCGAGCGATCACGATCACGCCCACCACCATCCGCATCACCGCCACGCCCAGACGGCGCATGGCCATGCGGACCGGGGCCTGATTTTCCTCTTCGCCCTCGCGCTCAATTTCATCTTCGTGCTGGTCGAGCTGGCCTACGGCCTGATCGGCCATTCCATGGCGCTGTTGGCCGATGCCGGGCACAATTTCGGCGACATGATGGGGCTGGCGGCCGCCTGGAGCGCGCACATGCTCGGCCGGCGCGAGCCGACCCACCGTTTCACCTACGGCCTCGGCGGCTCCTCCATCCTCGCGGCCTTGCTCAATTCCATCATCCTGCTGATCGCGGTGGGCGCGATCTCGGTCGAGGCGATCGAGCGGCTGTTCGTGCCGCAGCCGGTGTCCGGCATGACCATGATCTGGGTGGCGTCGCTGGGCGTCGCGCTCAACGGGCTGACCGCGCTCGTCCTGTTCCGCGGCGAGCACAAGGACCTCAACGTGGCCAGCGCCATGGCCCACGCCCTGGGCGATGCCGGGGTGAGTTTGGGCGTGGCGGTTTCGGGCGCGTTGATCCTCGCCACCGGCTGGCTGTGGCTCGACCCGGCGGTGAGCCTGGCGGTCTCCATCGTCATCGTCGTCGGCACCTGGAGCCTGTTGCGCCGCGCGCTCGACATGGCGCTCGACGCCGTGCCGCACGGCATCGACCCGCGCGCGGTGCGCGATCATCTGAAGCGCATGCACGGCGTGACGGCGGTGCACGATCTGCACATCTGGCCGATGAGCACGACCGAGACCGCGCTCACCGCGCATCTGGTCATGCCCCAAGGCCATCCCGGCGACGCCGCCCTGGCGCGGATTTCGGCCGAGCTCGACGAGCGCTTCGCCATCGGCCACGCCACCTTCCAGGTCGAGACCGGCGAGCAGAATTGCCCGCTCGAGCCCGACCACGTGATCTAGAGCACGAACAGCAGCAGCCCGAGCGCGATCGCGCCGAAGGTCCAGCAATACCAGGCGAAAGGATCGAGCGCCTCGAAATCGTGGCGTTTGAAGTAGTGCATCAGGAAGGCGACGCTGAGCCAGGCAGTGATTCCGGCCGCCAATCCCGCGAGCCAGGCCACCGGGCCGAAGCTGCCCCCTTCATGCAGGAGATGCGGCACTTCCAGCACGGTGGCGCCCAGGATTACCGGCGTCGCGATCAGGAACGAGAAATGCGCCGCATCCTCGTGGTGGAATCCGCGCAGCAGCCCGCCCACCATGGTCGCGCCCGAACGCGAGATGCCGGGGATGAGCGCGGTCGATTGCCAGACGCCGATCACCAGCGCGTCGAGCCAGCGCATGGTGTCGAGCCGGCGGTAGCCGCTCTGTTGCCGCATGCGCTCGCCGAAGAACAGTAGGCAACCGTTCAGGATCAGGAACGCCGCCGCCGCCACCGGCGCGCCGAACAGATTCCTGAAGAATTTCTCCAGCGCGAAGCCCAAAATCACCGCCGGGATGGTGGCGACGACGATCTGGACCAGCAAAAGCTGGCGCGCCCGGCTCTGCGCGCGCGGGCCGATGAACAGCAGCGCCAGCGCCAGCCCGATCCAGTCGCGCCAGAAATAAAGCAGCAGCGCCGCCGCCGTGCCCAGATGCAGCACCACCAGGAAAGGCAGGAATTGGGGCGAATGCTGGTCGACGGTCCAGCCGAACAGGCTGGGCAGCACGACGGCGTGGCCCAGGCTCGACACCGGAAAAAGCTCGGTGATGCCCTGGAGCACGGCCATAATAAGCGCTTGGATGAGGGTCATGGCTTTCCGCTGTTGAGGTTGATCGGACGGTTGAAGCTCCGCAAGGGCGCACGCGCCAGCACCAGGCAACGCCAGCCGGCCACGTCGCAACGCGCGGCCAGATGAAGCCCGTGCGCGCGATGAGCCGACAGCACCAGGGATTCCTGCCAGGGCAAAAGCCCGGCCAGCACGGCGACGCCGCGGGGCGAGAGCGCGCGCGCCAGATCGCGCGCCATTTTCGCCAAGGGCCGCGCCAGGATATTGGCCAAAACCAGATCGTAAGGCGCCGCTCGCCAGAGATCGCGGTGGCGATAGCCTTGGGCGCGCCGCGCCTTGACTAGATTCGCCACGCCATTGGCCCGGGCGTTCAAGGCAGCGACGCGAACGGCTTCGGCGTCGATGTCGAAAGCCGCAACCGGGCGCCGCCACAGCCTGGCCGAGGCCAGCGCCAGCACGCCGGTGCCGGTGCCCATATCGAGCACGCGCCGCGGCCGGAAGCGCTGCGCCAGGAGATCGAGCGCCAACAGGCAGCCCTGGGTCGAGCCGTGCTCGCCGGTGCCGAAGGCGGTGGCGGCGTCGATTTTCAGCGCCAATCTCCCGGCCGGGACCGGTCCCTTGACATGCGAGCCGTGAATGAAAAACCGGCCCGCCGTGATCGGCGGGAAGCCCGCCTGGTTGGCCTTGAGCCAGTCCTGTTGTTCGACGCGCGCGAAGGCCGGTTCCGGCGGCGATCCCGCCAGCCCGCTCCAGGCCAGCGCCAGCCGGGCTTCGATCAGCCCCCGGTCGGGCGCGCCGAGGCTGAGCGCGTCGATTTGCCAGGAGCCGCCGGGCGAGGATTTGAAGACGCTGACCGCGCCGCCCGAATTGTCGAGCGCGGCGATCACGGCCTGGGCCGAATCGGCGTCGGGCGCCTCGACGGCGATCCGCCACAAGCCCTTCGATTGCCGCTCCGCGGCGGGGCCTTTCGATTGCCGCTCCGTATCTTTCTTTTGCCGCTCCGCGGCGGGGGCGGGGACCGTCACGCCTTCTCCACGAAGCTTTCCATCACCATCTTGTCGCCCGCCTTGTCGAAGGCGATCGACAGCTTGCCGCCGTCGGCGGCGCGCACCACGCCGTAGCCGAATTTGCGGTGGAAGATGCGGTCGCCCGGGCCGAGGCCGCCGGGCGAGCGCGCGACGGAATGGGCGGGCGCACCGCGCTCGGCCAGCGCGAGGCGCGCCGCTTCGGGCCGGCGGCGCAGCAGCGGCGTGGGCTTCCAATCGCCGTCATCCGGCTCCTCGTCGAGCCCGGAGCTTTTGACGCCCGGGGCGCGCGGGTATAGGCCCGGCTCGGCCCGGCTTTCGACATGGGCCTCGGGCAGTTCGGCGATGAAGCGCGAAGGCATGGTGGTCTGCCACTGGCCGTGGATGCGGCGGTTGACGGCGAAGGAGATGTAGGCGCGGCGGCGCGCGCGGGTGAGCCCGACATAGGCCAGGCGCCGCTCTTCCTCCAGCCCTTTCTGGCCGTGCTCGTCGAGCGAACGCTGGTTGGGGAACAGCCCTTCCTCCCAGCCCGGCAGGAACACGATGTCGAATTCCAGCCCCTTGGCGCCGTGCAGCGTCATCAGATTCGCCATCTCGCCGCCGGTCTGGGCGGTGTTCTCCATCACCAGGCTGACATGGTCGAGGAACCCCTCGAGGGTTTCGAACTCGGCCAAGGCCGCGATCAGCTCCTTGAGGTTCTCGAGCCGTCCCGGCGCGTCGGCCGATTTGTCGGCCTGCCACATCGCGGTATATCCGGATTCGTCGAGCACGGTCTGCGCCAGTTCGACATGCGAGGCGGTTTGTGCCTGGCCGCGCCAGCGCGTTATGTCCTGGAGGAACCCGCCGATCGCCTTGCGCGCGGCCGGCTTCAGCTCGTCGGTCTCGACCAGCTTGTGCGCCGCTTCGGCGAGCGGCAGGCGCTCGGCCCGCGCCAGTTGGTGGATCGATTGCAGGCTTTGGGTGCCGATGCCGCGGCGCGGCGTGTTGATGATGCGCTCGAAGGCGAGATCGTCGCCCGGCTGGTGGATGATGCGCAGATAGGCCAGCGCGTCGCGGATTTCCTGGCGCTCGTAGAAACGCGGGCCGCCGATGACGCGGTAAGGCAAGCCCAGCTTGATGAAGCGCTCCTCGAATTCGCGGGTCTGGAAGCCGGCGCGGACCAGGATCGCCATTTGCGACAGGCTTTCGCCCTTGCGCTGCTGCGCCTCGATCTCCTCGCCGACCCAGCGCGCCTCTTCTTCGCCGTCCCAGACGCCGCGCAGCACCACGCGCTCGCCCTCATTGGCTTCGGTCCACAGCGTCTTGCCCAGCCTTCCCTCGTTGCGCGCGATCAGCGCCGAGGCGGCGGCGAGGATGTGCGGCGTCGAGCGGTAATTCTGCTCCAGCCGGACGATCTGCGCGCCGGGGAAATCCTTCTCGAAGCGCAGGATGTTGCCGATCTCGGCGCCGCGCCAGGAATAGATCGACTGGTCGTCGTCGCCGACGCAGCACAGGTTCTTGTGTTTCTGGGCCAGGAGGCGCAGCCAGAGATATTGCGCGACGTTGGTGTCCTGGTATTCGTCGACCAGGATGTAGCGGAAACGCTCCTGGTAATCGGCCAGGATTTCGGGCCGGGTCTGGAAAATGGTGAGATTGTGCAGCAAGAGATCGCCGAAATCGGCGGCGTTCACGGTCTGGAGCCGTTCCTGATAGAGCCGGTAGAGCTTTTCCATGCGGCCTTCGGCGAGCTCGCCCGCTTCGGCGCCCGAGACCTTGTCGGGCGTCAGGCCGCGATCCTTCCAGCGCTCGATCACCGCCAAAATCGCGCGCGCCGGCCAGCGCTTGTCGTCGACGCCTTCCGCCGCGGCGATCTGCTTCACCAGGCGCAGCTGGTCGTCGGCGTCGAGGATGGTGAAATTGGGCTTCAGGCCCACCGCCTCGGCGTGGCGGCGCAGGATGCGCGCGGCGACGGAATGGAAGGTGCCCAGCCAGAGGCCTTCGGCGGCCTGGCCGATCATGCGTTCGAGCCGTTCGCGCATCTCGAACGCCGCCTTGTTGGTGAAGGTGACGGCCAGGATCTGCGACGGCCAGGCCTTGCGACTCGCCAAGATATGCGCGAGTCGCGTGGTCAGGACGCGGGTCTTGCCGGTGCCGGCGCCGGCCAAAACCAGCACCGGGCCGTCGATGGCATCGACCGCGCGGCGCTGCGCCTCGTTCAATTGGGCGAGATAAGGGGGTGGGGCGGGCGAAAGCGCCTTGGATTCGGCCTCGGACATGATCGCGCCTCTATAGCATGGGGACAGTGCCATCTGGCCAAGGAAGTGCGATTCCGCGTATATCTCGCCCATAACTCCGATGCCCGAATCCTCCAATCCCACAGCAGCAGCGCGGCCGCTTTCCGCCCGCAAGACCAAGCTGCGCTCGCTTTATGACCGCTGGGCGCCGCGGCGCGACGAGTTCATCGCCAAAAACCGCTACTTCCACGAGGACGACCAGCGCTTCCTGCGTTTCCTCATTCCCGAGGGCCTGAAGGTATTGGAGATCGGCTGCGGCAGCGGCGCGCTGCTGGCCGCGTTGAAGCCCGCCTTCGGCCTGGGCGTCGATCTGTCGCCGCGCATGGTCGAGGTCGCGCGCGCCTCCCACCCCGGGCTCGAATTCGCCGAGGGCGACATCGAGGACGAGGCCTTCGTGAGCACGCTCGGCGGGCCGTTCGACGTCATCGTCATGGCCGACACCATCGGCATGCTGGACGATTGCCAGGCGACGCTGGCGAGCCTCCATCGCCTGTGCCACCGCGACACCAGGCTGGTCGTGGCCTATCACAATTATCTGTGGGAGCCGGGTTTGCGCCTGGCCGAGCGGCTGGAGGCGCGCATGCCCGAGCCGCTGATGAACTGGCTGCGCCCCGCCGACATCGCCAATCTGCTCATGCTGGCCGATTACCAGCCGGTGCGCGAGGAATGGCGCCAGCTTTTGCCCAAGCGCCTCTTCGGCATCGGGCCGCTGGTCAACCGCTTCATCGCGACATTGCCGATCATCCGCCGGCTGTGTTTGCGCAACTACCTGGTGGCGCGACCGATGCGCTTTGCCGCCGAAAGCGATCTTTCGGCTTCGGTGGTGGTGCCGTGCCGCAACGAGCGCGGAAACATCGCCGACATCGTCGCGCGCATTCCGCAATTCTGCCGCGAGCTCGAAATCCTGTTCGTCGAGGGCGGCAGCAAGGACGGGACCTGGGAGGAGATCGAGCGCGTCAAGGCGGCGAATCCGCATCGCGACATCAAGCTTTTGCGCCAGGACGGCAAGGGCAAGGGCGACGCGGTCAGGAAGGGCTTTGCCGAAGCCCGCGGCGACGCGCTGCTCATCCTCGACGCCGACATGACCATGCCGCCCGAGGAACTGCCGAAATTCTACTTGGCGCTCCTGTCGGGCAAGGGCGAGTTCATCAACGGCACGCGGCTGGTCTATCCGCTCGAACGCGACGCGATGCGGCTTTTGAACCACATCGCCAACCATATTTTCTCCTTCCTGTTTTCCTGGCTCTTGAACCAGCGCTTCACCGACACGCTGTGCGGCACCAAGGCGCTCAGCCAGCGGCATTACCGGCGCATCGCGGAGGGGCGCGCCTATTTCGGCGAATTCGACCCGTTCGGCGATTTCGACCTGATCTTCGGCGCGAGCAAGCTCTCGCTCAAGATCATCGAGGTGCCGATCCGCTATGCCGCGCGCAGCTACGGCATGACCCAGATCTCGCGCTTCCGCCACGGGCTGCTGCTGCTGCGCATGGTGGCGTTCGCCTATTTCAAGCTCAAGGCGCCGCGCTAACCCGCCATGCACGCCGCGATCATCACCGCCGTCTGTCTCGCCGTCTATGTCGGCATGGCGATGGGGCGGCTGCCGTGGCTCCAGGTCGACCGCACCGGCATCGCGCTGTTGGGCGTGATCGCGCTGCTCGCCAGCGGCCAGGCGACGATCGACGATCTCGGCGCCAGTATCGACATGACGACCATCGCGCTGCTGTTCGGGCTGATGATCATTTCCGCCCAGTTCGTCGCATGCGGATTCTTCGAGATCTGCTGCGACTGGATGCTGGAGAAATCCGAAAGCCCAATGGCGCTGCTGGCGCTGACCGTGGCGGTGTGCGGCGCGCTGTCGGCGCTGCTCGCCAACGACATCGTGGTCTTCGCCATGGCGCCGCTGCTGATCGCGGGGGCGCAAACCCGCGGGCTCGACCCTAGGCCCTTCCTGATCGCGCTGGTGGGGGCGAGCAACGCCGGCTCGTCGGCCACGCTGATCGGCAACCCGCAGAACATCCTGATCGGCCAGACCGGCAACCTCAATTTTTACAGCTTCCTCGGCGTCTGTCTGGTGCCGGCGCTGGTGGGGCTGGCCTCGGTGTTCGGCGTGGTGTGGTATCTGTGGCGCGACCGCATCGAGGTTGCTTCGAGCCTGGCAGGATCCGGCGGCGCCGAAGTGCCGCGCCACGCGCATGACCGCAACCAGACCATCAAGGGCCTGATCGCGTTGGGGCTGCTGCTGGTGCTGTTCCTGACGCCGCTGCCGCGCGAGGTCGGCGCGCTGGTGATCGCGGCGGTGCTGCTGTCCAACCGCAAATTCACCAGCCGCGCCATGATCTCCTCGGTGGATTGGCCGCTGCTGCTGCTGTTCGTGTGCCTGTTCGCGGTCACCGGCGCGCTGGCGGATACCGGGCTGCCCTACTCGGTGCTCACCGCGCTGGGCACGCCCGACCGGCTGCTGGTGCTGACGCCGCTGACGCTGCTGATGAGCAACCTCATCGGCAACGTGCCCTGGGTGATCTTCCTGTTGCAGATCTGGCCGGACCCGCCGGCGGGCGCGCTTTATGCGCTGGCGCTGCTGTCCTCGCTGTCGGGCGGTTTGCTGCTGTGGGGCTCGGTCGCCAATCTGATCGTGGCCGAGCGCGCCCGGGCGATGGGCGTCAATCTGAGCTATGCCGAATATGCCCGCGCCGGCGTGCCCTTCACGCTCTTGTCGCTGCTGTTCGCCGTGATCTGGCTGGCCTCGACCGGGGTTTTGTCCTAGCCGCTTCCGGCCGCGTCGCTGACCGCGCGCAGCAGGGCGAGCAGCGCGCGGTTGAGCGGCGTCGGGATGCCGAACCGCTCGCCGGCCGCGACCACCGCGCCGGTCAGGGCTTCGATTTCGAGCTTCCGCCCGGCCAGGCGGTCGAAATACATCGAGGTCCCCAATTCGGGCGAAAAGCTCATCAGCGTCGCATAGGCCCGGGCGGATTCGTCCGGCGCGAATTGGGCGCCGTCGGCGCGGCCGACCGTGGCGGCCTCGTCGAGAATCGCCAGGCAGAGCGCCCGGATGTCGTCGCGCCGCAGCACCCCCTGGCGTTGAAGCGTGAGGGCGGTGATCGGGTTCGCGCTCACATTGAGCAGGAGCTTGCGCCAGGCGAAGGTGGTGAAATCGGCGCGCGCGACGATGCGCAACGACGTGCCGTCGAGGAGTTGGGCGAAGGCGTGGCCCGCCGCGTCGTCGGGCACGATGACGTCGTAATCGCCGACGGGGGTGAGCCGGAAACGATCGGCGGCGAGCCGCTCGCCGTTGTAATAGACCAGGACCGGGACCACGGCGGCACCCTTGGCATAGGGCGCGACCCGGCCGGCGTGATCGATGCCGTTTTGCAGCACCGCGATCTTGGTCGACGGGCCGCACAGCTTGGCGAACCAAGGGGCGGCGGAGGGCGTATCCTGCGCCTTGGTGCACAGCAGGACCCAATCGACGGGCGCGGCGTCGCGGGGATCGGTCAGGACCCGGAGCGGGACATCCACCGCCCCTTCCGGCCGCTCGAAGATCAGGCGGTCGAGCGGGCGCCGCGCGCAGCCGACGATTTCGTGACGGTCGGCCAGGCGCAGCACGGATGCCGCGGCGGCGCCGATCTGGCCGAGGCCGACGACCGCGACGGTGGAACGGGGCGGGAGTTCGCGGCCGGCGGCATGCCGGCACTATCGGCCAAATATCCGGCCCGGTAAATATCAGGGCCGAAGGCCGGGCGCGCCTCAAACCGAGAAGTATTTGGCCTGCGGGTGGGTGACGACGATGGCCGAGGTCGATTGCTCCGGATCGAGCTGGTCCTCCTCGGTCAGGGTCACGCCGATCTCCTTGGCCCGGAGCAGCTCGAGCAATTGGCGCTGCTGCGACAGATCGGGGCAGGCGGGATAGCCGAAGGAATAGCGGCTGCCGCGATATTGCTGATGCAGCAGGCCTTCGAGGTCGCGCGGCTCGAAAGCGGTGAAGCCCAGCTCGGCCCGGATGCGCTGGTGCAGATATTCGGCGAAGGCCTCGGCCATCTCGACCGAAAGCCCGTGCAGATAGAGGTAATCCTTGTAGCGGTTGTCGGCGAACCATTGCCGCGCCACCTCGGAGGCGCGCGGACCGACCGTCACCACCTGGAGCGCGATCACGTCGCGCGTGTTGTCGCTCACGTCGCGGAAGAAATCGGCGATGCACAGGCCCTCTTCCTTGGCCTGGCGCGGGAAGGAGAAGCGCGCCACCTCCCGCTTGCCGTCCTCGGCGAACAGGATCACGTCGTTGCCGTTGGCGGCGCAGCGCCAATAGCCATAGGCCGCCTGCGGCAGGAATATGTCCTCCTTAACGGCCTCGGCCAGCAGCTTCAGCATGGTCGGGCGCAATTCCCGTTTCGCCCAGGCCTTGAACTCGTCGAGCGAACGGCCTTCCTTGCGGAAGCCCCAGTGGAATTGATAGAGCATGCGCTCGTTGAGATAGGGCGCGATGGTCTTCGCCGGCACGCGGGCGATGACGCGCGGCCCCCAGAAGGGCGGTTCGGGCACCGGCACGCCGCGCGTCAGCTCGGCGCGGCGCAGGCGGATTTCCTCGACATCGACCGGCCGGAGCGGGCGCGCATCGGCGGCCTTGCCCAGTTCGCGCCGGCGGTTGACCGGCCGGTTCTTGGTCTGCGCGCGCGCGGCCGCGATGTGCCCCGCGAAGGAGCCGTCGACCACCTTCTCCATCAGCGCCAGGCCTTCGAAGGCGTCGCGCGCATAGGCGACGCTGCCGGTGGCATAGGCCTTGCTGCAATCCTCGTCGACATAACGGCGCGTCAGCGCGGCGCCGCCCAGGATCACCGGCAAGCCGATGCCGCGCCGGCTCATCTCCTCGAGGTTCTCGCGCATCACCACGGTGGATTTGACCAGCAATCCCGACATGCCGACGGCGTGGGCGTTGGCCGAGGCGGCGGCGTCGAGGATCGAGGACAGCGGCTGCTTGATGCCGAGATTGACCACCCGGTAGCCGTTGTTGGTCAGCAGGATGTCGACCAGGTTCTTGCCGATGTCGTGCACGTCGCCCTTCACCGTGGCGAGCACGATGGTGCCCTTCTGGTGGTTGTCGGCCGTGCGCTCCATGAAGGGCTCGAGATAGGCCACCGCCGCCTTCATGGTTTCGGCCGATTGCAGCACGAAGGGCAGCTGCAGTTTCCCCGCCCCGAACAGATCGCCCACCACCCGCATGCCGTCGAGCAGGATGTCGTTGATGATGGCGAGCGGCTTGTGGACGCCGAGCGCGGTCTTGAGATCCTCCTCGAGGCCGTTGCGGTCGCCGTCGACGATGCGCAGCTTGAGGCGTTCCTCGACCGTTTCCGGGCGGACGCGCTTCGCCGGCTTGTGCTCGAGCCGGTCCTGGAACAGCGCGATATAGGCCTGGAGCGGATCGAAGCCCGGACGGCGGCGGTCGTAGATCAGATCGAGCGCCGCCTTGACCTCGGCCTCGGGAATCTTGTGCAGCGGCACTATCTTGGAGACGTGCAGGATGGCGCCGGTCATGCCGCGCTTCAGGGCTTCGTCGAGGAAGACCGAATTCAGCACGCTGCGCGCCGCCGGCGCCAAGCCGAAGGAGATGTTGGAAAGCCCGAGGATGATCTGGCATTCCGGCAGGGCCTTGGCTATCGCCGATATCGCATCGAGGGTTTCGAGGCCGAGCCGGCGGTCATCGTCGTTGCCGGTGCAGATGGTGAAGGTCAGCGGATCGAACAACAGATCCGAAGGGGCCAGGCCGAGCTTGCCGCAGGCGAGAGCGAAGATGCGTTGGGCCAAAGCGAGCTTGCGCGCGGATTCCTTGGCCATGCCCTGTTCGTCGATGGTGAGGGCGATGCAGGCGGCGCCGAAGCGCTTGGCCAAGGCCACGCGCTTTTCCAAGGCACCCTCGCCGTCCTCCAGGTTGATCGAATTGATCACCGGCTTGCCGCCATAAAGCTTCAGCGCGGCTTCGAGCACGCGCAACTCGGTCGAATCGATCACCAGCGGCACGGTCACCGCCCCGGCGATCCGGGTGATCGCCGCGCTCATGTCCTTCACCTCGTCGCGGCCGACGAAGGCGGTGCACAGATCGAGCGCGTGCGAGCCTTCCTTCACCTGGTCGCGCGCCATTTCCACCGCGCCATTCCAATCCTCGCGTTCCTGGAATTCGCGGAAGCGGCGCGAGCCGTTGGCGTTGCAGCGCTCGCCGATCGAGAGATAGGCGTTTTCCTGGCGGAGGCTGACCTGGCCGTAGAGCGAGGCGAGCGACGGGACCCACACGCGCCGGCGCTCTTTGGGCCGGGGCCGGTAGCCGTCTTCGGCCAGGCGCTTCAGCATGGCGTCGATCGCGGCGATGTGGCCCACCTCGGTGCCGCAGCAGCCGCCCACCAGATTGACCCCGTCCTCGCGCACGAAGCGCTCGATCCACGGCGCCATCTCGGCGGCCGACAGCGGATAATGGGTGTGGCCGTCGAGCAGCTCGGGCAGGCCGGCATTGGGCTGAACCGAGATCAGGCCGGGCCAGTTCTCGGACAGGTATTTGATGTGCTCCGCCATCTCGCGCGGGCCGGTGCCGCAATTGAGGCCGAGCAGCGGAACGTCCAGCGCCTGCACCACGGTGGCGGCGGCGGCGATGTCCGATCCCACCAGCAGCGTGCCGGTGGTCTCGACCGTCACCTGCACGAAGATCGGAATCTCGCGGCCGGAGCCGGAGGCCGCGCGCTTGGCGGCGTTGACCGCCGCCTTGATCTGCAACGGGTCCTGGCAGGTTTCGATCAGGATGGCGTCGACGCCGCCCGCCGCCAAGCCCGCGCATTGGACGCCGAGCGCATCCTCGAGCGTCTGGTATTCGATATGGCCGAGCGACGGGAGCCGCGTTCCCGGCCCGACCGAGCCGATGACGAAACGCGGCCGGCCGGAGGATTTGGCGGCCTCGATCGCCGCCTCGCGCGCGATTTCGCCGGCGCGGCGGTTGATGTCATGGGCCTCGCCGGCCAGGTTGAATTCGGCGAGCGTGATGGGCGAGCCGCCGAAGCTGTTGGTCTGCACCGCGTCGGCGCCGGCGCGGAAATGGCCCAGATGGATGCTGCGGATGATATCGGGGCGGGTCTGGTTCAGCACCTCGATGCAGTTCTCGCGGCCGCGGTAATCGCGTTCGAGGTCGAGCGCGTGGCTGTGCACCGCGGTGCCCATGGCGCCGTCGCACAACAGGACCCGTTCGCGCAAAACATCGAGGATATGCGCCACCGCCTACTCCGCCGTCTTGGAAGCCTGCGCCGGGACGGGGCCGCGCACGCCGATCATGTGGCAGATGGCGACGATCAAATCGGCGCGGTTGAGGGTGTAGAAATGGAAATCCTCGATGCCGTGCGCCTGCAGCAGCCGGCATAGCTCGGCGGCGATCGAGGCCGCCACCAGGCGGCGGGTGTCGGGATCGTCGTCCAGCCCGTCGAACATGCTGCCCATCCAGGGCGGCACCTTGGCGCCGCAGGCCTTGGCGAATTTCGTCACCTGCGCGAAATTCGTGACCGGCAGAATGCCGGGAACGATGGGCACCGTGATGCCCTTGGCGCGCGCGCGGTCGATGAAGCGCAGATAGGTATCGGCCTCGAAGAAGAACTGGGTGATGGCGCGGCCGGCGCCGGCGTCGATCTTGCGCTTCAGATTGTCGAGATCGGCTTCGGGGCTCTTGGCCTCGGGATGGGTTTCGGGATATGCCGCGACGCTGATCTCGAAATCGGCGATGCGCCGGAGGCCCGCCACCAGATCGGCGGCATAGGCGTAGCCGTGCTCATGCGGCGTATAGCGCCCCTGGCCTCCGGGCGCGTCGCCCCGGAGCGCCACCACATGCCGGATGCCGGAATCCCAGTAAAGCCGCGCGACATTGTCGATCTCCTCGCGCGGCGCGCCCACGCAGGTGAGATGCGCGGCCGGCTCGAGGCTGGTATCGCTGCGGATGCGCAGCACGGTGGCGTGAGTGCGTGTGCGGGTCGAGCCGCCGGCGCCGTAGGTGACGGAGACGAAGCGCGGCGCCAGGGGCTCGATGCGCTTGATCGTCTGCCACAGCCTGGTCTCCATCTCCGGCGTCTTGGGCGGGAAGAATTCGAAAGAGACCCGGGGCGCTCGGGATCCCGATTCGCCGAGCGGATCGGATGCCAGCAGGGCCAAGGATTTCACGGCGACAACGCTCCCGCCGCGCCGCCCAACGCCGCAACCCTCCCGACCATCGCCGCCTCTCCTGCTCGCATACTTTCACGCTAACGTGACAAAATATCGCTTTATGCCCTTCTAAGATATGAGAAAATGGGCAAAGGCCCACATGGTTATTTCATGGCTCATGATCGCGACTGGGGATAACTGCGGGGCTCGCAAGCCCGGAGGCGATGCTAACGCAGCCGAGACTTGTCGATGACATGACGGCCGCCCTATTCTCGCCCGCTCTCGTCACCCCCCGAAACCGTTAAAACGCAGAGGCCACGGGATTTTCATGCTGACACGACGCTCGTTTCTGGCGCCGGCCGCTTTGGGTGTTTGGCTGGCCGTTTTTTCGACAACCCCCGGCTTTGCCCAGGCCAAAGCGACGTCCGCTAAGGCGACCTCCGCCACCGACCCGGCGGCCTTCGTCGACGGCATGATCCAGCAGGCGCTCGCCATCCTGCGCGACAAGCAGATGCCGGAAGAC
>CAWEME010000008.1:0-167500 GCA_963810055.1 uncultured Alphaproteobacteria bacterium
CCCGGCGCGCAATCTCTTCGCCGCCGGCGAAGTCATGGCCGGCAATATACTCGGCAAGGGCTATTTGGCGGGGTTCGGCATGACGATTGGAGCGGTATTCGGCCGCATCGCCGGACGGGAGGCCGCGCATCATGCACGCCAGTGATGCCGTCGCCGAAGCGCGACGCGTTCTCGAGATCTGCAATGCCTGCCGCTACTGCGAGGGGTATTGCGCGGTCTTTCCGGCGATGGAATTGCGCCGCGCGTTTTCCGTTGCCGAGATCGATTATCTCGCCAATCTCTGCCACGACTGCCGCGCCTGTTATTACGCCTGCCAGTTTGCTCCGCCGCACGAATTCGGCGTCAATTTGCCCAAAACCTTCGCCCAGATCCGCGCCGAGACCTACGAAGAGTACGTCTGGCCGCGGCCGTTGGCCCGGCTGTTCCGGCGCAACGGGCTCGTTCTCTCGTTGATCGCGGCGGCTGCAACAGCATCCGTTCTCGCCTTGACCATGGTATTGCAGGCGCCGGAAACGCTCTATCGCCCGCACACGGGTCCCGGCGCGTTTTATGCCGTGATTCCCCACGCGGCGATGGCGCTCATCGGCGCCGCGACCTTCTTCTATGCGCCGCTCGCGCTGGCGATGAGCTTCGCCGGGTTCTGGCGCGAGGCGGGCGCCACGAGCCGGCCTGCCGGACTGCGTGACGTTGTACGGGCGCTGGGCGACGTCCTCACGTTGCGGAATCTCGGCGGGGGCGGCGAGGGCTGCAACGATCGCGACGAAGCATTCTCCCGGACGCGGCGGTGGCTGCATCACGCGATGTTCTATGGCTTTTTCGCCTGCTTCGCGGCGACCTGTATCGCGACTATCGACCGCTATTTGAGCTGGGTTGCGCCTTATCCGCTGCTCAGCGCGCCGGTCATCCTGGGAACTGCCGGCGGTGCCGCGCTGCTCGTGGGCGCGGCCGGGTTCCTGTGGGTAAAATCGAGCGCAGATCCCGCGCCGTCCACGGATGAGCTGCACGGCGCCGGAACCGGCTTGCTGGTCCTGCTCGGATTGGCGTCCCTCACCGGGCTGGCGTTGCTCGCCTTGCGCGAGACCGGGGCCATGGGAATTCTTCTCGCCATCCACCTAGGCACCGTCCTTGCGCTGTTCATCGTGCTGCCTTACAGCAAGTTCGTGCATGGGATCTATCGCTTCGCGGCACTCATCCGCTATGCGATGGAACGATCGATGTCTGTCACTACGGAGCGGGAATAATCGGGAGAGATCAATGACACTCAAGTTTCGCCGGGTCGTGACCGGCCATGTCGAAAACGGACGCGCCGTCGTCAAGATCGATGAGGTGGCGAAGAATATCACCGCGAGTCGACCCGGCGTATCGGCTTGCGTCATCTGGTCGACCGATACGAGCCCAGCGGATAATTCCGGCGATTTCGACGGATCGTTGAGGAAGCTCGGAACGACGATTAAGAACGGGTCGGTCTTCCGGATCATCGAATTCGCTCCGGGCGCCGCGCCGCGCAACCATCGGACGGATTCGATCGATTACGCGATCGTCCTGTCCGGCGAAATCGATATGCCGCTCGACGATACCGAGGTTCATCTCAAGGCGGGTGACGTCCTGGTCCAGCGTGGTACGATCCACAACTGGATCAATCGGGGTACGCAACCCTGCGTCATCGCCTTCGTCCTGATCGACGCAAAACCGGTTACGGCCGGCGGCAAGACGCTCAACGCGGCCGGCTGACGGCCTATTCCGAGAGAAACACGAGCATGACCGCGGCAATCGTCGAAACCACGATCGCCAAGAATTGCCATTTCAGGCAATTACGGAAGATTTCGCCGTCTTTCCCCTTCACATTCGCCAGCGACTGAGCGTAAGCGATCTGCGTCGGCTTCAGGGGATTGGGCGGCGCCTCCGACATGACGGTCACGATGCCGACGAGCACCGCAAGCGGAATTCCGAGCTGTGGCGCGATGGGAACTTGCATGGCGCAGAGAAGAAAATCGGCCGGCAGGCCTTGCCCAAAAGCCATGCCGCCCAGGGTCTCCATGAGCGGAGAGAGCCAAGCGTAGACGGACTTGCCGCCGTTGGAAAGAACCCGGCCGAGGAGTTGGATTTGGCCGGTGTCAACCAGCAGATAGACCAAGGCGCTGCCGACGGCGAGCGTCGACAGGCTGGTGCGGGCTCGCAAGGTGCAGGCATAGAAGTCCTTCGCCACGTTGGTTTTCTTGATTCGGAAGAGATAGCAGGCCGCCGCCGTGAGGAAGACGAAGAATCCGGCGGAGGTGAAGATATTGATCGAAATGGCGTGATATCCCCAAGCCCCAACCTTGAAACTGAGGTGTTCGACTACCTCTCTGACGAAGGGGATCTTGGTCAAGAGCACGATGACGACGCCGAGAAGAAGCGGCGCGTAAGCTCTGAAATAGGTCGTGCCGGAATAAGTCGGCGGCTCCACGGCCGGTTTTGCGGCAGCGGAAACGCCGACGGGCACAAAGATTCTTGGCGATGCGTCCATAGACATAAAGCACCCCCAGCGAAATCGTCGCCCCCGCGACCAGAATCAGAGATGCCGTATTCGGGCCAGACTTGAGTGAACAGGAGGAGAGCGCGGTATTGCTCAGGCCCAGGCTCCAGAACAGGAACTGCGTTCGCGTGGTGAAGAAGCGAAATCCGAGCAGCTTCAAGAATCCCAACAGCGAGACGAAGACGAGCGGGATCGCCACCCATCCGGCGGCGCGGACGATGTCGGGGATTGGCACATGCGTCGCCACATTCGAGATGTTGGGTACGATGAGCAGACTGACGAAAGGCTGGGGCCAAGCGAAATAAACGAGGAAGCTCGTGATCGCCTCGACGCTGTCGAAGCCCAGCGCCACGAGGCCGGGAATGGCCACGGGATAGACTGCGAAACCATTGAACGCGCCGATGAAGCCGCCGATGACAACGACGAGAGAGAGCGCCTGGGCTTGCTTATCGTGCGCCGGGAGGATTGATCCGACCAATTCGAGCAGCACTGCCAGCAATCCCGTGCTGCGATAGGCCTGTCCAAAGATCTGTCCCGTATAGAGAACGAGGAAGCCGGACCATATCGTCACGATGCCCCAAAGCGATGCCTCGATAACTTTCAACGGTGGCTGTTGGTAGTAAGCGAGCACCACCACGAGTTCGAGTATCCAGGCGTAAAAGCTCGCTTTGAACGCAGTCAGCCTAAAAACCAGAAAGCCTATAAACAGCGCCGTAATCGGCAGTAGCGCGATGATGACATCGATTGTCGTCTTCATTAGTGACCTCCCATGCCCTCAGTGCGCCGGCTGCACGTGCCGGTAGGGGCGATAGACCGGGTTCCAGATCTTTGCGCGAAGGCGGAGTTCAAGCGTGACTTCATCGCAGGGTGCCGCGAGCCCCTCGGTCTGAGCCTGCTTGGCGACGGCGCGTGCCACGCCGAGCGAGATCGCGCGCAAATCCCCAAGGGGCGGCAGTAGATTGGCGCGCGGATCGCGGCGCGCCGGCGAGACGGCGGCAAGGGAGTAGGCCGCGGCCATGAACATGCCGTCACTGATATGACGCGCCTGCACGGCGAGCGCGCCTAAGCCAATGCCCGGATAGACATAGGCGTTGTTGGTCTGGTCGATGCGGAACGGCTTACCTTCGCGCATCACCGGCGGGAACGGACTGCCGGTGCCAATCACGGCGCGGCCATCGGTCCAGGCGAGGAGATCGAGCGGCGTCGCCTCGCTCAGCAGCGTCGGGTTCGACAGCGGGAAGATCACCGGCCGCTTGGCATGGACCGCCATGGCGGTGACGATATCACGGGTGAAAGTGCCCGACTGTCCCGAGCAGCCGATCAGCACGGTAGGGCGGGCATTGTCGACAACCTCGGCAAGACCGATGCGCTTCGCGTTCGGAAGCTTCCAATTCGCGAGTTCCGCCGGCTTCCGCAAAAAATGCCGTTGGAAAGGCCGGATGTTATTCATGCCTTCGACCAGCAAGCCTTCCTGATCGACCAGGAAGAAGCGCTTGCGTGCCTCGGCCTCGGACAAGCCGTCTTCCACCATCGCTCGCAGCATGAGATCGCTGATGCCCGAACCGGCCGAGCCCGCGCCGAACACGGCGACGCGCTGCTGCGACAGGGGCACGCCGGTGACGTTGATGGCCGAGAGCAGCGTGCCGACCGCGACCGCGGCAGTGCCTTGGATGTCATCGTTGAAGGTGCACAGACGGCCACGATAGCGGGCCAGCAGGCTGTTGGCATTGGCTGTCGCGAAATCCTCCCAATGGAGCAAAACATGCGGCCAGCGTTCCGCCACGGCCACAATGAACTCTTCGACGAACGCGTCATACTCGGCGCCGCGTACCCGGCCGTGGCGCCAGCCGACATAGATCGGGTCGGCGAGCCGTTCGGAATTGTCGGTGCCGACATCGAGCAACACGGGCAATGTCCTGGCCGGGTGGAGCCCGGCACAGGCGGTGTAGAGCGACAGCTTGCCGATCGATATGCCCATGCCGCCGGCGCCCTGATCGCCCAGGCCGAGGATGCGTTCGCCGTCGGTGACGACGATGGTTTCGATACTGTCGAATTGCGGACGCGCCAGGATGCGGCGGATGCGATCCTTGTAGGGAATACTGAGGAACAGGCCGCGCGGCTTGTGAAAGATGCGGCTGAATTGCTGGCAGCCGCGCCCCACCGTCGGCGTGTAGACGATGGGCATCATATCCTCGAGATTGGCCAAGAGCAGGGCGTAGAACAGGGTCTCGTTGGCATCCTGCAGGCCGCGCAGGAAGATGTAGCGGTCGAGATCGTCCTGGATCGCGCGGTATTCCGCCAGGCGCCTTGCGACCTGCTCCTCGAGCGTGGCGACGGTGGGCGGCAGCAGCCCATACAGGCCGAAGGCGTCGCGCTCGGCCTCGGTAAAGGCCGTACCTTTGTTAAGCAGCGGCGTATTCAACAGATCGTAACCGGAACAGGAAACCTCTATGGTTTCCTCTTCCGGCGTCGCTTGGCTTTTCACTTTCGGGGTCATGGGGCGTCGGGTTGGCCGCTCAGTTGCCGCTTCAGATTAAGCGTTTTTCGACCCGCCAAAGATGACCGGTCGAGCCGCCCATGTCCATCGCAGGGTTGCCCCGCGTGCCGATATATTGTTCACTCAATCATCCAGGAAGCAAAGGGTCTGCGATGACGGAATCCTCCGGCGAGCGGCGCGGGCTGAAGAAGGCGGCAGTTAAGGCGGCGCGCCTCGATTTCCAGACGCATCTGGCCCAGCTCGAAGCCCAGGGCTGCTGATTCGCATCGACCGGCCGATCAATAAGGATACGGAATTGCATCCGCTGGTGCGCTGCCAGTTTCTGGGCGGCATTCCGGAAGACGAGCGCCGCGCCTTTCTGTTCACGAATGTCGTCGACTGCAGCGGACGCCGCTACGACATTCCGGTGGTGGTCGGAGCGCTCGCCGCTTCGCGCGAAAATTTATGCCATGGGCATGGGCTGCGCCGGTCGAAGAGATCGGCGCTGCTTGGACGCGACGCGATCGCCAATCCGATTGCTCCGGTCGTGGTGAATTCGCCGCCGTGCCAGGAAGTGGTCATGACCAGGCGACGAGTTGCGCCGGCCCGGCGGCGGTCTGGCGAGCCTGCCGGTGCCGATTTCCACGCCCGGCTTCGACTCCGCGCCTTATCTCACCGCCACGCTGTGCATCACGCGCGATCCCGAGACCGGCATTCGCAACATGGGAACCTATCGCGGCGCGCTGAAAGCGACCGACCGGCTGGGCGTGCGCATGTCCTCGCGCATCGGCGGCGCCGGCGGCTACCTGCACTGGCTGAAATATCGCGAGCGGCGAGAGCCGATGCCCTGCGCGATCGTCATCGGCTGCGCGCCGGTCGTCGATCTACACGGGGCCGCAGAAATTCGCCACGATCGTGGATGAAATGACCGTCGCCGGCGGGGCTTGGCGGGCGAGCCGATTCGCACGGCCAAGTGCGTCACGATCGATCTGGAAGTTCCGGCCGATTCCGAAATCGTCATCGAAGGGCTGATCGATTCCGAACTGCTCGAGCCGGAAGGGCCGTTTGGCGAAAGCAACGGCTACGTCGCGCTCGAAGACTACAACATGATCATGCAGGTGACGGCGATCACGCACCGGCGCAAGCCGGTTTTCGCGTCGATCATCAGCCAGGTCACGCCCAGCGAATCGAGCGTCATCAAGAAAGTGGCGTACGAGCCGGTGTTTCTTGCCCATCTGCGCGATCAGATTGTCGATCAAGGGAATTCGCCGCGTGGTGATGCACGAGCCGCTGAGCAATCGTTCGCCCGGTGATTTTCCTGCAATTCGCCAACGGCGCGCCGCGCACAGAGGTATGGCGCGGCCTGCAGGGCGCGGCGCGCAGCAAGCCGACTGCGGAAAGATCGTGATCGCCGTCAGCGAAGATATCGACCCGACGAACACGGACGCCGTGTTGTGGTCGCTCGCCTATCGCTCCAATCCGGCCGAGGACGTGCACATCGAGCCTTACCGTCGCGGGGCCACGCGCCGAAATCCGGCGCGCAGGCCTTGGACTCGACGATGCTGATCGACGCGACGCTAGAAGCATCCCATGCCGCCGCTGGCGCTTGCCGGCGCGAACCATTCATGAGAAGCGCGCGCGACATCTGGAAAGAACTGGGCCTGCCGGCGCTCACCGTTCGTCCGCCCTGGCACGGCTATTCGCTGGGCGATTGGAACGAGAGCTGGGATGTTTTCGCGCGAAACGCGGCGGCCGGCGAGTGGGAGAAGAACGGCGCCAATACCTTCGCCGCCGGCGCGGCGGCCTCAAGCCGGAAACTCCGGTGAGCGCCGCAGAAAGACCGTGCAGAAATCCGAGGATTGATCGGGGCACTAAAACCCGTAGCATGCCACAATGGATCATTCCAATCACAAACAAGATCATCAACGGGGAAACGCCATGGCCGCTAACGCATCGCAAAGAACGCCGGGAAGATATTCGACGTTGGCATCAACGATACTTTGCCGCCCGGCCAGCTTCTCGTCCTGGGCCTGCAAAACGTCTTCGGAATGACCGGCATGTTCGTGTTTCCCGGCTGCTCGGCCGCTCTTTCAATTTGCCGCCGGAGCAGATCGCCTATCTCTACGGCATGACCTTCGCCGTTTGCGGCATCATCACCATCCTGCAATCGGTGTTGCTGCTGCGCCTGCCGATCATCCAGGGGCCTTATGCCGGCAGCTTCGCCGCCTGCTCGCGGTCGGCCATCTCAGGCGGCGGACTCGGCGCGGCGTACGGCTCTTTCTTCGTCGCGTCGCTGATCTGGTGCGCGCTGACTGTGCCGGTGCGGGCTTCAGCTTCATCGGACTGTTCGCGCGCTTTCTGCGCGCGCCGATCATCTCGGGCATGATCGTCATGCTCGTCATCATCCAAGTCCCAATGTAGCGCTGCCAAACTGGATCGGCGCGGCCGGCACAGCCCCGGCTTCCCGCTGGTAAAATTTTGGCGCCGGAGCGGTCGCCGTCGCGGTGCTGATCGCCGTCACGCTGTGGGGCGGCCGCGTTGCGCCGCGCCGCGATCTTGATCGGGCTGGCCGCCGGCACCGTCTGCTATGCGATCTTCCGGCCGTGTCGCTTGCCGCGGTCGCCAACGCGCCGCTGCTGGTCACGCCGCAATGGTTTCCCTTCGGCTTCGGCGGTGCAGGCCGATTTGGTCGTCGTCTTTCTGTTGGTGCTGATGCCGCCGGGCATGGGCTCGATGGCGCATGTATCAGATGGTGGCTGACTGGGGCGAGCGAGAACGTCACCGTCCGCAGCGCATGTCGCAGGGCATCTTCGCCATCGGCTTGGGGCGCGTGCTGGCCGGGCATGGTCGGGGGCTTCAGCACCATCGCCTATCCCGACAATATTGGCATGCTGCGCACGACGCGCGTTGGCTCGCGCTACGCCACGCTGGCGGCGGGCGTGCTGCTGATCGTGCTGGGCGGCTTCGTCAAGTTCGACATGCTGCTGGTGGTGGTGCCGCAGCCGGTGTCTGTCGGCGGCGGCGACGCTGCTGTTCGGCATCGTCTTCATGCACGGCGTGCACATGCTGGCCAAGGTCGAATGGGATGATCGCAAGTTCATCGTGGCCGGGCTGGCCATGCTGGTGGCGCTCGGCGGGCATGTTCGTCGCGCCCGAGGTGCTGCGAGCCATGCCGCTCTTGGTGAAGCTGCTCATCAACAGCCGGTGATTTCCGGCGGCCTCACGCTGGTGATCCTGCACTCGCTGCTCTGCGGCGTGCCGGCGGAAAAATAGCGGCATAAATCATGGAGGATAGCGGCCGGTAATGGCGGAAGGAGACGCGGCGAAGTTTCACGCCATCGGCCAGCCGATTCGGCGCAAGGAGGATCGGCGGCTGCTCACCGGCGAGGGCCGGTTCACCGACGATTTCACAGCGCGCCGGCCAGGCCTATGCCGTGATGGTGCGCTCGCCCCATCCGCATGCGCGGATCCGCGGCGATCGACACGGCGCCGCGCGCGCGATGCCGGGCGTGCTCGGCGTCTTCGACCGGCGCCGATCTCGTCGCCGACGGGCTCGGGCCCATTCCGCACGAGCCGGTGCCCGCGACCAAATACGACATGAAGCTCACGGCGCCGGGCGGCGGCAAGGTGTTCATCGGTCCGCATGCGCTTCTGCCGGCCGACAAGGCGCGCCATGTCGGCGAGGCGGTGGCGATGGTCGTGGCCGAGACCGAGGCCCAGGCGCTCGACGCGGCCGAGGCGGTCGAGGTCGATTACGAGGAGCTGCCCTTCGTCGCTCGATGCCGCAGCGGCGCTCGCGCCGGGCGCGCCGGCCGTATGGGACGAGATGCCGGACAATCGTCCTGGTCGAGACGCTGGTTCGGCGACGAGGCGGCGACCGACGCGGCCTTCGCCGGCGCGCGACCATGTCGTCACGCATCGATTCCACGTCGGCCGCGTGACCGCGCGTGCGCGCTCGAGCCGCGCGCGGCGCTGGCCGACATCGACGCCGCGACCGGGCGCTAGACGCTCTATGCCGGCACCGGCGGCGCGGTGCGGCAGAAGCGCGAACTCGCGCAGGTGCTCGGCATCGCGCCCGACGAACCTGCGCGTCGTCTCCGCCGATGTCGGCGGCAATTTCGGCTCGCAAGCAACCGGCCCTATGTCGAGTTCGGCGCTGGTGTTGTGGGCGGCGCGGAAGCTCGGCCGGCCGGTCAAGTTCACGCGCGACGCGCTCCGAGGCGTTCCTGAGCGACTATCAGGGCCGCGATCTCGTCACCAAGGTCGCGCTCGCGCTCGACGCAGGACGGGCGATTCCTCGCGCATGCGCGCCGACAATATCAGCAATGTCGGCGCGCGCTGCGTCTCGCTCTCGCCGCTCGGCAAAGGCTCGGCGCTCATCACCGGCTCCTACGACATTCCGGCGGCGCGCTCTGCGCTCGCGCGCCGTCTTCACCAACACCATGCCGACGCAGGCCTATCGCAGCTCGGGCCGGCCCGAGGTCAATTTCGCGATCGAGCGGCTGGTCGACAAGCGCGGCGGACGCGCTCGGCATCGACCGCGTCGCGCTGCGCCGCACGAATCTGGTCGCGCCCGAGGCGATGCCCTACACCAACGCCGTCGGCGCGCGCTACGACAGCGGCACTTACGAGAGCCAACATGGATCTGGCGCTGCGCATCGCCGAATGGGACGGGTTCGAGGCGCGCCGCGCGGAGCGCGAAGCGCGCGGCAAGCTCTTGGGCCTCGGCCTCGCCAATTACGTCGAATCCTCGATCGGCTCGCCGCGCGAGCGCGCCGAGATCACGGTCGCTGCCGGAGGGCACGCATCGAAGTGGTCATCGGCACGCAGCCGAGCGGCCAGGGCCACGAGACGAGCTTCGCGCAGGTCGTCGCCGATCTGCTCGTCGGTGCCGGTCGAGCAGGTGGAGATCGTCATCGGCGACACCGACATCGTCAGCGTCGGCGGCGGCTCGCATTCCGGCCGCTCGATGCGCCACGCCGCGACCGTCATCGCGATGGCAGCCGAGGAGCTGATCGAGCAAGGGCAAGGCGCATCGCGGCGCTCGTGCTCGACGCGCCGCTGGAGCGAGATCGTCTTCGCCGACGGGCGCTTCGCCGCGCCCGCCAGCAACCGCAGCTTCGATTTTCTCGAACTGGCGCGCGAGGCGGCGCGGCTGACGCTTCCGGAGGATCTGGCGGGCGGCCTCGCCGTCGCCGCGGACAACGAAATGCACGATCCGGTCTTCCCCAACGGCTGCCGCGGTGTGCGAGGTCGAGATCGATCCCGAGACCGGCGGGCTCGACGCTCG
This sequence comes from uncultured Alphaproteobacteria bacterium, assembly GCA_963810055.1. Classification (GTDB taxonomy): domain Bacteria; phylum Pseudomonadota; class Alphaproteobacteria; order ATCC43930; family CGMCC-115725; genus REEB95. The sequence goes on from CAWEME010000008.1 coordinate 10,282, forward strand.
CCCGCTACGCCGCGGTCGACGATGTCGGGCGCTGCATCAATCCGCTGATCGTCCACGGCCAGACGCATGGCGCGCATCGCGCAAGGGCGTGGGCGAGGCGATGTGGGAGCATTGCTATGCTCGACCCGCGCTCGGGCCAGCCGCTCGCCGGCTCGTTCATGGATTACGGCATGCCGCGCGCCGACGATCTGCCGTCCTTCCGCACCGAGATCGTCGAAGTGCTGTCGCCGACCAATCCGCTCGGCATCAAGGCGGGCGGCGAGGGCGGCACCACGCCGGCGCTCGGCGGTCATCATCAGCGCCGTCCTCGACGCGCTGCGGCCGCTGGGCGTGCGCGACATCAAGCTGCCGGCCACGCCCTTCGCGGTGTGGCAGGCGATCCAAGCCGCCAAATCCGCTAGGCCGTGATTCCGGTAAATCAGCTAACCCCTTGTGCTATAAAGGTTCATGGCGATTTCCGAAGCTGGCCCCGGCAAAAATAAATCGCCGTTCTGGCGCTTCTCCTTGCGCTTCTACGCGCTGCCCGGCGTGGCGCCCGCCTGCCTCGTCATGCAGGACGAAGCCAAGGCCGACGTCAATCTGATGCTTTATCTTCTCTTCCTTGCCACGCAGAAACGTGCGCTTGGCCGCGACGACATCGTATCGCTTGATAAGGCGATCTCGGTTTGGCGCGAGGAAGTCATTAAGCCGTTGCGCGCGCTGCGCCGGCATCTCAAGAGCGGCATAAGCGGCGTGGATGGCAAGATCGGCGAGGCGTTCCGTGACAAGTTGAAGGGTCTTGAGCTCGAAGCCGAGCGCATCACCCATGACACGTTGGCGCGCGAAGCGCCGCCCTTGAGCTTCCGCGCCGATGCCCCTTCGCCGCAGGCGGCGGCGCAAGCGAGCCTCGATGCTTACGGGAAATTCCTGGGATTCCTGCCGGCTGAGCCAGTCAAAATCTTGCTCGGCGCTTTCGCTAAACTTTAGTTGCGGCCGTTGCCGTCTTTTTTATCGAGCTGGTCGGGGTGGAACTTGGTCTCGGGCTTGATGCCCTTGCGCCTCAACTGCGCGCTGATCTTGCCATTATCGAGATAACGGCCCTCGGCGGCGCGCTTCGCCGCCTCGTCCCACACCGGCAGCCAGTCGCCGAGCGAATAGCCGAACCAGGGCGGTTGCGGATGGAGGGGCTGAAGTCCGAGTTCCTCCCATATTTTCTTGGCGCGTTCCATGTATTCGCGTTTGGGCAATGCCAAAGGCGGCATGTCGCCCTTCATGGTCGCGTCCATCAGCAGCGTCGAGTCTTCTTCGCCATCATGTTCGCGTTTGGGTCCATGGCCCTGTCCGCGATGCGGCACCACCTGGACGTCTGCGACCGGATTCATGCGATAGGCCATCGCCCAGAGCAGCGCATCGGCGTTGCCGGGCTCGATGTCGTCATTGACGGCGATGCAGATCTTGCCGGTGTCGCCCTTGAAGAAGGCCGCGCCATAAAGCGCACGCCAAATTTCGGTGCGCGGCATGCCCTTCTCCAGCGTCAGGATCAGCACGCGCAGCAATCCGGTCAGTGGCTCATGCAGGCTGACGCGCTTGACACCGCGGATGCCGAGCGCATTGCGCAGATGCGCGAGGAATAGCGGCTCATAGGCGATGCGCTTGATGACGCTCAATTCGCTCGGCGCCACTTGGCTGATGTAGGAAGGAATGACCGGGTGCTTGCGGTGCGTGATCGCGGTCACCCGCATCGGCATGTTGTATTCCTCGAGCGCGACATGGCCGTGCAATTCGCCGAACGGCGCCTCGGGCTCGACATATTCGGTGTCGATCACACCCTCGATCACCAGCTCGGCCTCGGCCGGCACCAGCAAATCGACGCTGCTCGCGCGCACCACGTTGATCGGCGCCCCGGCCAGGCCTCCCGCGACCGTGAATTCATCGACGCCGATCGGCAGCTTCTGCGGCCCCATGAAGGCGACATAAGGCGGGCAGCCGAGCACGATCGCGCAGGGCATGGTCTCATCGCCGCGCTTCTGGTGCTTGACGTAATGGAGATAGCCTTCGGCGCCGCCGACCCGCGTCGCCATGCGCACCACCAGCCGGTCCGACGCTTTCAGCGCGGCGCGGTATGTCCCCATGTTCTGCACGCCGGTTTCGGGGTCCTTGGTGATGACGTTGGTCGCGGTCAGCGTCGGCGCGCTGTCGAAGCCGGGGGTCGAGACCGGGATCGGAAGAGCGTCGAGACCCTTGCCCTCGCCTTGCAGATCCTTGCCCTCGATCACCACTTCCTGGCACACCGCCTTGTTGACGATGCGCGGCGGGATCGGGTTGGCGATGGCGTTATCCCACTTGGCCTGGATCTGTTCGACCGGCGCGCCCATGCCGACGCTGTAGATCGCCGGGTTGGCGGCGATGGCGCCGACCACCACCGGCATGCCGTATTTCCGGCCCTTGGCGTCGACGATGTTGGTGAACAGGAAGGCCTTGCGCTCGGATTCGTCGATCCCGCCGACGAATTGCCAGCGCACCAGCGGATGCAACTCCGAATCCTTATCGATCGGCCGGTCGATGGTGAGCAGCAGGTTGCGCTGCTTGAGCGCCTCCAGATGCTCATGCAGATCGGGATAGGAGCGGCCTGAATCCGGCATGGCGGTCAGATGGTCTGCGCCTTGGCCATGGCTATCACCCTGGCGCGGTCGAAGTTGTTGGCCTCGTCGATCAGCGCGTTGGTGTAAAGCGGCTTGAGGTCGGGAATCTTGAGATTGATGAAATCGGCCTCGCGCCGCAATTCGGCCTCCTGGATCGCGCCCATCTTAAGGCCGGGATAGGGCGGCCGGTAGAGCAGGATGCGCCGTTTCATGGCGTTGGCGGTCTTAATCGCGGCTTCGGTGGGACTCAAGCCTTCCGGCGCCTGGCCGGGATAGAGCTCGAGGAACGCCTTGGCTCCGGCCGGTGGGTTGGCGAGGATGTATTCCGAGGACATGGCGATGGTGCGCGCGAAGGCGGCGCACAGCGCATGGTTTTTTTCGATGAAATCCCGGCGCGCGCCGATGAAGAAGCCGCCGATGAACGGTATCTTGGGCGGGCGCGGCAGATAGCGCATGGCGATGCCGGCGTTCTCGATCAGGCCGAAGCCGGTGTCGAAATACGCCAGCGCGTCGATATCGCCGCGATCGAGCGCCACGCCCGCGGTCACGCCTTCGCCCACCACGACCCAGGACACGTCGTTGTCGGGATTGATGCCGAGATTATTGAGCACCTCGCGCGTCACCGGGTAATCGGTCGCGCCCAAATTGGAGACGCCGATTTTCTTGCCGCGCAAATCCTGATAGCTCTGGATCGGCGAGTTCGGCTTCACCGCCACGTCCCATTTATAGGGATAGCTGTATTCATACATGCAGCGGATCGGCGGCAATTCGCCCTTGGCAAAAAGCGGCAACGCCACCGACGGGCTGATCACGCCGAACTCGATGTCGCCGCGGTCGAGCGCGATGAAGGTCGCGCTCAAGGAGCCCAAGGACAGGCCCTGGAGCTGGAAGCCTTGCTGGTGAGTGAAGCCCAGCGGCTCGCCGATCATCACGTTCATGAAGGTGATGTTGAGCAGCTTGAGGCCGACGCCGAAACGGACCTGGCGCAAATCGGCCGCCAGTGCGCGAGATTGACCCAGTGCGGCCAGCGCGCCTCCAGCCAAGCCCGACAGGATCAGATCACGGCGGTTCAAATTCATAAGGCTCCTCCCTATTGCCGTCAGTCTTTTTTCCGGTTCGCCCAGTGGATGGTGCGGCGCTCGAACACGCGGATGGTCAGGTGAAAGACAATGCCAACGACGCCCAGCAAAATTAGCGCGGCGAACACCGTCGACACGTTGGTCGCGGTCTGAGCCATGACGATGGTAACGCCGATGCCCTGCTGCGCACCAAGGAATTCCGCGACGATGGTGCCGAGCAGCGCGTAGACCATGGCCATGTCCAGGCCGGCGAATATATAGGGCGCGGCCGAGGGCAGCTTGACGATCCGATAGGTTTCGAGCCGCGAGGCCGAAAGCGCGTGCATCAAGTCGAGCCGCTCGCGCTCGGTGCCGCGCAGGCCGGTGAAGGTGTTGACCATCATCGGGAAAAAGGCGAGCAGCGCCGCCATGGTGATTTTCGAGCCGTCGCCGAATCCGCACCAGATCACGATCAGCGGCGCGATCGCCACCTTGGGCAGCACCTGGAAGGCGAAGGCGTAGGGCATGAGCACGGTCTCGATGGGGCGGAATTCGGCCATCAGCGAGCCGAAGGCGATGCCCAACACGACCCCGATCAGGAAACCGATGACGGCGTTGAGGATTGTGCTGGCGAGCGGCAGGTAGAACCCGACCTTGCTGGTCAGCGGCACGTCGAGCCCGGCCCAAAGCGCCATCAGCACCCGTCCAGGCGGCGGCAGGATATAGGGTGGCACGTCGAGCCAGGTCACCGCCGCTTGCCACAGCGCTATCAGCACCACGACGCCGCCAAGGGTCAGAAAAATCTTGCCGGCGCTGCGGCCGAAACCGGTGTCGAGTGCCAGATCGGTTTCGGGCTTGACCGGCAACAGATCGGAACCGCCGGCGCTCATGGTGTCTCGCCCGTGCCGCGATCGAGCAAACTGCGGATCTCGCGCGTCAGGCGCAAATATTCCGGATCACCCGGCGTAGTGTCGAAGCGTCGCGGCCGCGGCAGATTGATCGGGAAGTCGCCCAGCACGCGGCCCGGGCGCGGCGACATCACCACCACGCGGTCCCCCAGGAACACGGATTCGGCGATGCTGTGGGTGATGAGCAGGATGGTCTTGCGGGTGGCCTGCCAGATGTCCTGGAGCTCGACATTCATGCGCTCGCGCGTCAGCGCGTCGAGCGCGCCGAAGGGCTCGTCCATCAGCAGCACCTTGGGGTCGCGCGCCAGTGCGCGGCAGATCGCGGCGCGCTGCTGCATGCCGCCCGAAAGCTCGTAAGGATATTTGTCCTCGAACCCGCCAAGCCCGGTCTTGGCCAACAATTCGCGCACCTCGCCGTCGCGATCCGCTTGCCGCCATCCGACGCGCAGCGGCAGTAGCGCATTCTCCAGGATGGTGAGCCAGGGCAGCAGTGTCGCGTTCTGGAAGATGACGCCGATTTCGCGCGACGGGCCGCGAATAGGGGATCCGGCCAGCGTCAGACTCCCGGCGCTGGCCTGGTCGAGTCCGGCGATCAGCCGGAGAAAGGTGCTCTTGCCGCAGCCCGAAGGACCGACGACGCAGACGAAGTCGCCGTCGCCGATGGCGAGGCTGATCCCCGCCAGCGCCTTGATCGCGTCGCCCGAGGTGGTGCGGTAGGTCTTGGCGACATCCTCGGCGACGATCAGCGGCGCCACGGCCTCGCGATGTCGCGCCCTGGCTTCAGGCCGCGCCATGGCCGCAGCCGCAATCGATATGGAACAGCTGGATGGCGGTTTCGCCGAGAATCTTTTTCTTCGCCGCATTGTCGAGAGACGAATTCTCCACTACTTTCGCGGGTTCGGGGTCGCCGATCGGGAAGGGGTGATCGGAGCCGAGCATCACCTTCTCCGCTCCGGCGACTTCGCACAGGAATTCGAGCGCGCGCGGCTCGAACAGCACGGTGTCGAAATAGAGTCGGCGGAAGGATGCGACCGGATCGGCGTAATCCTTGGGATGGATGTCGAAATTGCGCTTCAACCGGCCGAGGGCGAAAGGCAGCGCCGCGCCGCCATGCGAAACCACCAGCTTGACCCCCGGATAGCGCGTCAAATGCCCCGAGAACAGCAGCCGCGCGACGGCGATGGTCGTATCGGTCAGCCGCCCGGCGGCGTTGACCAGGTCGTAATCGTTCAAGCGGTCGTCGCCGCAGGCGAACATGGGGTGGAGGAACAGCGTCGCCTGGCGCGCCGAAGCGACCTGCCAGAACGGCTCAAGATCGGGTCCGTCGAGCGCGCCGCCGACGCCCTTGGGCTGGGTCCCGATCATGGCGCCGGGGAAGCCCTGGCCCAGCGCCTCGTCGAGGATAGCGGCGGCAAGCTTGCCGCTTTGCAGCGGGACGCAAGCGAGCGGCACGAAAGCTTCGAATCCGGCGGCGCCCTTGCGCATGTGCTCGTTCAGGAACCGGCACCAGGCGGCGCCTTCCTCGGCCGGCAATTCATAGCCGAACATGTCGAGCCATCCACCCACCACCTGGCGGTCGATGCGCTGGCGCTCGAGCCATTCCTTGCGCTGCGCCAGGTCGCTGAGGCGCGGCATCACCGGCCTGGTCGGCGGCTGCTTGACGAAGGCCAGGCGCATCGCGCCGCGCTCACCCAGCACCTCGACCGAGGGAAACATCCTCCGCTCGGCGCAAAGCGCATCGAGCAGACTCGCCGGAACGTAATGGGCATGGGTATCGACGATCATTCCGCCTCCTCAAGCCTCCTGTTCGGTCGCCAGCGCGCGCAGGATAGCGGAGCGGATATCGTTGCGCTGGGATTCGCTGGTGGCCTTGTCGAACGATGCCTCATAGGCGATGGCGGCCGGCCGGTGGAAGACCAGGATGCGCCGCCCCAATTGCAATGCCTCGTTGATCGAATGGGTGATGAAGATGCCGGTGGCGCCGGTTTCGCGGACGAGATCAAGGAACTCCGCGCGCAAGCCGTTGGCGGTGACCTCGTCGAGCGCCGAGAATGGCTCGTCGCAGAGCAGGATATCGGGTTTGACGGCGAAAGCGCGGGCGATGCTGACGCGTTGGCGCATGCCGCCCGACAGCGCATGGGGATAGTCCTGGGCGTGCGCGGAAAGCCCCAGCCGGTCGAGCCACTTCGCTGCGATCTCCATGCGCTCGGCCAAGGGCGCGTGGTTCAATTCCAGGCCCAAGGCCACGTTCTCGATCGCGCTGCGCCAGGGCATCAGCCGGTCGTTCTGGAACACGATGCCGATCTTGCCGCGGAACCAGGGGAAATCGCGGAACGGGTCGCGGCCCTGCACCGTCACCTTGCCGGATGAGGGCTCGATCAGGCCGGCGACGAGATTGAAGGTGGTCGATTTCCGCAGCCGGTCTTGCCCAGGATCGCGACCAATTCGCCGCGATCGACCGAAAAACTCAAATCGCGCACCGCATAGTTGCCGTCGTCGCGCCCGAAGGTCTTGCTCACATGCTCGAATGCAATCTCGGCCGCGGTCACAGCGAACGCTCCGTCGCTGGACGGTAACGCAGGACGGAATTCTCGATCGCCGTGATGATCCATTGCACGATCAGCACGAAGAACACCAGCACCAGGGTCCATGCCACCGCGCCCGCCATGTCGAAAAGCTGTTGCTGCTGCAACAGTTCATAGCCGACGCCGCCGGTTGCGCCCACCAGCTCCGCCACCACCACGACGCGCGACGCGTTGCCGAGATTGACCTTCCAGGCGGTCAGAATCCCCGGCAGCACCGAGGGCCACACCAGCGTGCGCAACAGATTGTAGCGCGACGGCCGGAAGGACAGCGTCATCTCGAACAGATCCTTGGACATGGCGCGATAGGAATCGAGGATCTGGAAGCTGAAGGCCGGCAGGGTGGTCATCACCATGATGAAGAAGATGCGGAATTCGATGCCCCGGAACCAGATGATCGCGATCACCACCCAGGACAGGGCCGGAATGCCCTGATTGAAATTCAACAGCGGATAGACGTAGCGCGCCAGGCGTTCCGACCGCCCCATCAGCACGGCGAGCACGCTCCCCAGCAGGAAGGCGCCGGCCAACCCCGCCAGAATCCGGCCGGAGGTCATGAGCGCGTCGTAAATCGTATCCCAGACGGTGAAAATCGCGATCAGGCGCAGAGCGATGGCGGGGATCGAGGGAAACAGAAAGGGCGGCACGAAATAGGAGACGATCTGCCAGACCACGGCCAGCCCGGCCAGCGCCGCCACGCCCTCGAACTTGATCCTGGAACGCGGCGCCACGGCGCCGCCATGGGGCCGGCCCGCTTGGCGCGGCGCCGTCTCGGTCATTCCATCGGCCCGGAATAGATCGAGGCCGCCGACGGCATGGCGGGCAATGTGCCGACCGCGACCCCTGCGCGATAGACCGCCAGGATGCCGTCCTTGAGCTTGCCGGCGGGCGCGACCTTCATGCCGAGCCGCGTGTTGTGCCGGATCAGGTCGACCAGGGCCTTGCGTTGGTCGTCGTCGGCATTGGCGCCGCCGATGATCGAAGCGGCCTCCACCGGATTAGCCAAAACCCAGGCGGCGGCGGCCTTATAGCTGCGATAGAGCGGCGCGATCAGCTCGGGATGCTTGTCGATCCAGGATTGCTGCGCGGCAACGCCGAGATAGGGGATCGAGTCGGTATGCGCGAAGCCACGCCAAGTCGGCGCGATGTTGAGATCGAGCGTGCGGATGCTGGGTTTCTTGGCGAGCAGCACGGAATAGGCCGGCTCCCACAACTGCACGGCGTCGGCCCGGTCGGCCAGCGCGTAACCGACCAGGCCGGGCGTCGCGGTATTGACCACGGTGAAGGAGTCCGGCGCCAAGCCCTGCTGCTGCGCAAACCAGGCAAACATCGAATAATTGGTCGTGCCGCGCGCCGCGGCGATCTGTTTACCCTTGAGGTCCGCCAGCGTCTTGATGTCGGGCCGCTGCGTCACCACCGCGCCCCAGTAATCGAACAGGTTGAAGAGATAGGCCGCTTTGACGCCGCGCGTATCGGCCAGCCCGACGGTAAGGACCGCGGCGCTGCCGCCGAGATCGAATTCGCCGGTATTGAATTCGGTGGCGTAGGCGTCAGGCGTGCGTTCGGGGAAGCTGATATCGAGACCGTTCTGCTTGTCGAAGCTCTTGGCCTTGATGACCGGCGGCAGGAAGGCGCCGAGCGAGGGCGCGCTGAACACCACGATGGTGATCGGCGTGAGGGGCTGCGCGCCAGCCATGGGCAATCCTGCCAACAGCAGGCACAGCGCGGCAAATAGCGCCCAGGTGCCGCGATGGAAACGATGACAGATCATGCTACCCCTCCCACGTTTTCCTTATCGTTTACCGCCCGGAGCATGCTCCGAGCAATTCCTCCAGCACCGCGACCGACATCGGCAGGCTGGCGATCGACAGTCCGAGCGGAGCGAGCGCGTCGTTGACCGCGCAGGACACCGCCGCCGGAGCGCCAAGATAACCCGCCTCGCCCGAACCCTTCTGGCCGAATGAGGTCAAGGGCGAGGGCGTGCAGTGATCGACGATGACAATATCCGGCACTTCGTGCGACGAGGGAATAAGATAATCCATGAACGAACCGCTCAAAAGCTGGCCGTTTTCATCATAGGCAAAGCGCTCATAAAGCGCGGCGCCGATGCCGTGCGCGATCCCCCCATAGGTCATGCCGTGGACGATGTCGGGGTTGATCATGGTGCCGCAGTCGTGGCCGACGGCGTATTTGCCGATTCTGACCTGGCCGGTGACGCGGTCGATCTCGGCATAGACCACATGCGCTTCGAAGGCATAGCAGGGATACATCTGCACCCGCCCATCCGGGCTCGGCAAGGCGCCGCCGCCCGGCACCTCCATGACATGGGTGATCTGTAGCCCCGGCTCCATGCCCGGCGGCAGCAGGTGGAATTTGCGGTGCGCGATCTCGGCCAGTTGGTCCCAGGTGAGCCGCTTCCCCGGGTCCGCGCGCAAGACGACATCGCCGCCGCGATATTCGACATCCTCAGGCGCCGCGCCAAGATTATGCGCGGCGATAGTTGCGAGCTGCATCTTGAGCTTCTTGGCCGCGCCCGCCGCAGCGCCTCCGAGCATGATCGCCATGCGACTGCCGACCGGAGAGTTGCTAGGTCCCGCCGTCAGCGAATCGGAATGCACGACGCGGATGCTGTCAGGGTCGCGCTCCAGCACCTCGCCGACTACGGTGGCGAGCAGCGTCTCGTGCCCCTGGCCCGCGGAGGAGGTGCCCATGGATGCAATCACCGCGCCGTTGAGATCGACCTTGAGGCTGCAGGATTCCATCCAGGTGGTGGTCTCGTTCTTGGGGTTGAACAGCGGCTCGAAGGCGGCGTTGCCGCCGCTCGGCTCGAGACAGCAGGCGATGCCGATGCCGGCGAGATTCCCCGCCGCGCGGGCCTTGTCGCGTTAGCATCACCAGCTCTTCGTAACCCGCCGCCTTCAGCGCCTTGTCGAGCACGGCATGGTAATCGCCGCTGTCATAGGTGCTGCCGCTCGGGATGGTGTAGGGGAATTCCTCGCGGCGGATGAGGTTGCGGCGGCGCAGTTCGATGCGGTCCATGCCCAAATGCCGCGCCACGCGGTCGACCGCGGTCTCGATCGCGAAATTGGTCGGTGCCTGGCCGAAGCCGCGCACCGCCTCCTGCGGCGTCTTGTTGGTGGTGACGCTGATCGCCTCGTATTCGACGCTGCCGATGCGATAAGGGCCGACGATGGCGCCGACCGGCTTGCCCAGTTGCAGCGGTGCGCGGCCGGCATGGGCGCCGACATCGTCCAGTGCGCGGATTTTGAGCGAGCGGATAACGCCGCCGCGGTCGAATGCCACCTGCATGTCGAAGATGCGGTCGGGGCCCTTGGGCGTCGCCGCCGCGCATGTTCTCGAGCCGGTCCTCGATCAGGCGCACCGGACGCCCCAGCATCTTGGCGAGGTATCCCGTCAGAATGCTGTGCTTCAGGCCGCGCTTGACGCCATAGCTGCCGCCGACATCGACATCGAAATGGACGCGGACCGCGTTGCCGGGAAGCCGTAGCGCGCGGGCGAGCTGATCGGGATATTTCGGCATCTGGATCGAGGCCCAGATTTCCAGCAATTGCGCGGCATGGTTCCAGTTCGCCACCACGCCGAAGGTTTCGATCGGCACGGTCGAGCTGCGGTGCCAGCGCGCGCGGAAGGCAAGCTTGTGCTCGGCTGCGGCGAAATCTTGCTCGACCGGACCCCAGACGAATTTGCGCCGGAACAGCACGTTCGAGCCGTGATCGGGATGCACCACCGGCGCCTCGGGCTTGAGAGCCTCCTCGGGATCGACCACCGCCGGGAGCGATTCGTACTCGACCTCGACCAGCTCGGCCGCGTCCTCGGCGACGGCGCGGCTTTCGGCCACCACCGCCGCGACCCATTCGCCGACATAGCGCGCGAGCCCCAATGCCAGCGGATAGCGTTTGAGCTTTCGGCAGATCGAGGCCGCTCATCACCGGCTCGATGCCGCGCGCAAGCTCGTCGCCGGTGAGCACGGCAAAAACGCCGGGCAAAGCCAGCGCGGACTTGGCATCGATGGAACGGATGCGCGCGAAGACATGGGGGCTCGCCACCAGCGCCACGTGCAGCATGCCCGGTAGATCGATGTCGGCGGCAAAGCGCCCGGCTCCGGCAACGAAGCGGCGGTCTTCCTTGGTGCGCCGCTTGCGCGCGATATAGCGGAATTGGGGATTGCCAACGGGTTCAGCCACGGCCGCGCTCCGCCTCGTTCGATTGCCGCATGCGCTCGGCGGCGAGCAGCACGGCCTCGACGATCTGCTTGTAGCCGGTGCAGCGGCAGAGATTGCCGCCGATGGCCTCGCGGATTTCCTCATCCGAAGGCGATAGGGTCTGGGCCAAGAGCGCGCGCGCCGCGATCAGCATGCCGGGCGTGCAGAAGCCGCATTGCAGCGCATGGGTTTCCCAGAAGGCGTCTTGCAGGATGCTCAAGGTTTCGGGATCGGGGGCGAAACCCTCGACCGTCTCGACCACAGCCCCTTCGGCCTGGACGGCGAAGATCAGGCAGGAACGCACTGGCCGCCCGTCGAGCAGCACCGAGCAGGCGCCGCAGACGCCGTGCTCGCAACCCGTGTGCGTGCCGGTCAAATGCAGCACGTCGCGCAGGAAGTCGACCAAGGTCATCCGCGCCGGCGCTTCGGCGCTGAGTTTTCGGCCATTGACGGTGAGCGAAATCAGGTGCCGCGACATGGGATCAGCCGCCGCCCGCCATCGCCTCGTCATGCGCCTCGGCAATGGCGCGCGCGGCCAAAGCGCCGGTGACGCGGCGGCGGTAATCGGCCGAGACGTGAAGATCGGATTGCGGCTCGATCGTCTCCTGGAGTGTGGAAATGGCGTTCTCGATGTCGCGCGTTTCGAGCCTGGTCCCGGTCAATCGCTTTTCCACGTCATCGGCGCGGAACGGCGCCGGTCCGACACCGCCGAGAGCCAGGCTCAGGCGGCGGCAGACGCCGTCCTCGCCGAGCACGAGCTGGCATGCGACGGCGACCAGCGCGAAATCGCTGCGCCTTATGCTGATTTCCTTGAACCCGGTGCCGATACGGCCGCGTTCGCGCCAAGGGGACAAGCGGATTTCGGTCAAGCACTCTTCGGGCTTGAGCGCCGTCGTCATCGGCCCTTGAAAGAAATCGCTGGTGGGTATCGCTCGTTCCCCGGCCGTCGAACGGGCGACGATCTGGCAGTCGAGCGCCAGGCAAGCCAGCCCGATCTCGGCCGACGGATCGGCATGGGCCAGGCTGCCGCCGACGGTGCCGCGGTTGCGCGTCTGCACATGGCCGACGAAGCCCAACGCCTTGGCGAGGAGCGGCAGACGTGCGCGGATTTCGGCATGGGCCAGCGCGTCGGCTTGGCGCGTGCAGGCGCTGATCGAAACCACGCCATCGCGCGTCTCGATGCCCTGCAGGGATGCGATGCCATTGATGTCGACGAGCAGGGCGGGACGCGTCAGCCGCATGGCAAGCAGCGGCACCAGCGTCTGTCCCCCGGCGATGATCTTGGCCTCGCCCTTGGCGCCGGCGAGCAACCGACAGGTTTCATCGATGCTGGCGGCGCGTGCGTAATCGAAATCGACCGCCTTCATCCGTTGCTTCCCGGGGCGTTCCGCCGCGTGGCGCGCGCCCGATTATCCCTCTATCAAATCAAGGGTATGGAAGCCCCGCCGTGGCGTCAAGAAGCGGGTAGGGTTCAGCCCGATCCGGCGGGACGATAAGCCACGCTCACCGCCTGGCGGCGCATGAAATTGGCGGCATAGGCCGAGGCCAGTTCGGGCGAACGCAGCACCAGCAGATTCTCGGCGTTACAGCATTGCGCCGAGATGGTGAAATTGAAGGAGCCGGTGATCACGGTCGCGCCGTCGATGACCATGACCTTGTTGTGCGCGATCTTGGGCTTGTTGTCGACGAACACCGGAATGCCAGCGGCGGCAACATCGTCGGCGCCTTCGCCACGCGCGCGCGGACTGGTCTTGTCGAGAATCACCCTCACATCGACGCCGCGGCGGCGCGCATCGATGATGGCGGCGATGATGCTCGGCTCGCTGAAATTATAAGCCTGGACCAGTAGCGTGCGCTGCGCCTGCCCGATCTCGTTCACCACCAGCGCTACGCAATCGCCGCCCGGCGCCGAGTGATTGCCCGAGGTGAAGCAGACCGTGGCCGGCCCGGCTTGCGGCACGGAATAGACCGCGCCCGGATCCGCCGCCTGAACCGGCAGCGACAACACGACCAGCAGCGATGCGAACAGCAACCGGCGCATGACTTATTGTAGGCGCGCAGGCCCCGCGTTGCCGCTTCGTTTTCCTAAAATGAAGCGAAATTCACGTGCTTTGCATGCCGGCGCGTGCGAATCCCATGCTGACGTATGCCGCGTTAAGAATTGTTAATTTCGACCTGGCGCGGCTTGGACACCAATCTCGCGTCGCTGACTCCGAGCGATTGCAGGAAGACGAGCAGTTGCTTGAGCTGGCCATCGGCATCTTCTGCCGCGCGCCTGCGATCGACACCGGTCATCGTCATACACCGGCCGGTCAGGCCGGGTTATTGATGGCGCGGATGGGCTTGGCCTGAAGGAAGGCGCGGATATCCTCCACCGCCTCGCCGTAGATTTGGCGATAATTTTCCTCGGTGACGTATCCCAGATGCGGCGTCGCCAGCAGATTGTCGAGCGCCAGATAGGGATGGTCCTTGGCCACCGGCTCGCGGTCGAACACGTCCACCGCCGCGCCGGCGATGCGGCGTGATTTGAGGGCTTCGATCAACGCCTTTTCCTGGACGATGGGGCCGCGTGACGTGTTGACGAGATAGGCCGAGGGCTTCATGCGGGCGAGTTCGGCCGCCCCCACCAATCCGCGCGAGCGGTCACCCAGTACCAGATGGATGGTTACGACATCGGCGCGGGCGAAGAGATCGTCCTTTTCGACACGCTTAACGCCAGCGGTTTCGGCCTTGGCCTCGGTCAGGTTCGGGCTCCAGGCGATGACGGTCATGCCGAAAGCCTTGCCGATGGATGCAACCTGGGAGCCCAGCCGGCCGAGGCCGACCACGCCCAGCACCTTGCTTTTGAGCCCGGTGCCGAGGCGCGATTGCCATTTGCCCTCGCGCAAGGATGCCCATTCCTCGGGGATTTTGCGCACGAGCGCGATGATCAGGCCCCAGGTCAATTCGGCGGTGGGATAGCCCAGAGTCTCGGTGCCGCAGACCTGAATGCCGCGCGCTGTGGCCGCTTCGACGTCGATCGCAGCGTTGCGCATGCCGGCGGTGACGATAAGGCGCAGATTGGGCAGCTTGTCGATCAGCGACTTGGGGAAAAGCGTACGCTCGCGCATCAGCACCACGCATTCGAAGACATGGAGGCGCTTGGCGAGTTCGGCCTGGTCGGCGATGTGCTCGGGAAAGGACTGGACCAACACCCCGGGTTCGAGGCCCTTCCAATCGGCCAGGCTGAGCGCCGCGCGCTGATAATCGTCGAGGATCGCCACCTGCATCATCGCTCGTTTCCTCCCGGATCACCCCTTTAGCATTCCGGTGGTTGACAGGGAACCGCCGCGGCGGCCAAAGCTATGACGATGGCGGGGAAGACCATGGCCAAAGGGCCTCTCGACGGGTTGCTGGTGGTGGCGCTGGAACAGGCGGTGGCGGCGCCGTTGTGTTCCTGCCGGCTGGCCGATGCCGGGGCGCGGGTGATCAAGATCGAGCGGCCGGAGGGCGATTTCGCCCGCTTCTACGATCGCGCCGGGCAGGGGCTTTCGAGCTATTTCGTCTGGCTCAACCGCGGCAAGCAATCGATCGCGCTCGATATCAAGCAGGATGAGGACAAAGCGCTGCTCCACCGCATGATCGCGCGCGCCGACATCTTCATACAAAACTTCGCGCCGGGAGCGGCATCGCGCGCGGGCTTCGATCCGGCCGAGCTGCGAGCCAAACATAAACGCCTGATCGTCTGCTCGATTTCGGGCTATGGCGAAAGCGGCCCGTACCGCGACATGAAGGCCTATGACTTGCTGATCCAGGCGGAAACCGGCTTGGTTTCCCTGACCGGCCCGCCCGAGGCGCCGGGGCGGGTCGGCGTCTCGGTTTCCGATATCGCCGCGGGCTTGAACGCCCATGCCGCGATCCTCGAGGCGCTTTACGCCCGCCAGATTAGCGGCCGAGGCGCGTTGATCGAAATCTCGCTGTTCGCCGCCACCGCGGAATGGATGGCGGTGCCGCTCATCCATTTCAACGCCGGTCATGCACCGCAACGCGAGGGCTTGCGCCATCCCTCGATCGCGCCTTACGGCGCCTTCGCCGCATCCGACGGCAAGGAGATCGTGATCTGCATCCAGAACGAGCGCGAATGGGCGCGCTTCTGCGCCGAAATCCTCGGCGATCCCGAATTGGCGAAGGACAGGCGCTTCGCCGACAATCCCAGCCGGGTCGCCAACCGCCGGGAGCTGGACGGGCTGATCGCGTCGATTTTCCGGCAGGCGACGCGCGAGCAACTCGGGCGCCGGCTCAAGGAATCCGGGATCGCCTATGGTTACCTCAATTCGGTCGCGGATTTCGCCCGCCACCCGGCCTTAAGTTTCCTCGTCACGTCGGTGCCGGGCGGGAAAGTCTCGCTTCCGGCCCCGCCCGGACGGGATGCGGCGACTCTGGCGGAACACGCCGTGCCTGAACTCGACCAGCACGGCGCGGATATCCGCCGCGAATTCGCCGCCTGATCCTCCAAATCGGCATTTGTGCATTGCGAAAAACGCGGCCCTGAAACGGTCCTAACAGGCCGTAAACCGTGAGGGGATGCCTCAGCAAAACCGCGTTTTTAGGTTGATTTGTGCAGCGCGAAGAGTCATATATTGCAGTGCGGCATCGCCGTCGCCCGACGGTATGCCGTACGTCTTCTAGGCGTTTCCTCCCTAAACTTGGGCCGTGCCTTCGGGCACGGCCCTTTTTCTTTTCGAAGCGGGATCGAGGCGGCCCGATCCGGCCCGAGGCCGCCCCCGAATCAGCCAGAGGCGTTTGGCGTTGCCTTCTTGGCTTCCGGCAGGCTGTGCGATCCCGGACCGAGCGCGCGCTGCATCAGCACGCTGTCGACCCAGCGGCCGAGCTTGAAGCCGATGGCGGGCTGCACGCCGATCCGGACAAACCCCAGTTTCTCATGCAGGCGAATCGAAGCGAGATTGGCGCTGTCGCCGATCACCGCCACCATCTGGCGGTAGCCCAGCCTGGCGCAACGCTCGACCAGATCGGCGAGCAGCGCCTGGCCGATGCCGCGCCGCGCGCAATCGGGCGCGACATAGATCGAATCCTCCAGGCTGAAGCGGTAGGCCGAACGCGGACGGTAGGGCTGGGCATAGGCGTAACCGACCACGCGCCCGCCTTCCTCCGCGACCGTGAAGGGCAGGCCCAGCGCCAGCACCGAATCGCGGCGCCGCGCCACCTCCTCGGCGGCGGGCGGCGTCTCCTCGAAGGAGCCCAATCCCTCGCGCACGTGATGGGCATAGATCGAGGTGATGGCGGCGACATCCGCCGCCGCCGATTCGCGCAGCACCCAGGTCATTCCGGGCCGCTCATGAAGGCCTGAGCAACCCCGGTTCGATCGCCGCGAGATCGCCCGCGACCTCGCGCATGTCCTTGACCAGGCGGGCGAGGAAGGGTTTGCGGGCGAAGCTGCGCTCGTCCATGTAGAGCCCGCGGTTGATCTCGATCTGGAGGCAGTGGCTGCCTTCGTCCGGCCTGCCGTAATGCGCGGTGGTGTAGCCGCCGGCATAGGGCGCGTTGCGCGCCACCGCATAGCCCTTGTCGTTCAAGCGGCGTTGCGCCGTCTCGGTGATGGCGGGATGGCACGAGGTGCCGTGGCAATCGCCCAGCACGATGTCGGCGCGGCCGGTCCTGGCGCCGCGTTCCCGGTCGCCGGCGGCGGAAGGCATGGAATGGCAATCGATCAGGATGGCGAAGCCGAAGCGCTCCCGCGCCGCGTTCAGGAGCTGGTTCAAGGCGCGGTGATAGGGCCGGTAAAGCCGATCGATGCGGCTTTCCGCTTCGCTGAATTTGAGCTTGCTAGCATAGATCTCCTCGCCCGAGGCGACCACGCGCGCGATGGTGCCGAGGCCCACGCGCACCCGCGGCGAATGGCTGTTGACGAAATTGGGCAGCAGATCCTCGAACATCGCCGGGTCGAGCTCGAAAGGCTCGCGGTTGGGATCGAGAAAGGCCCTGGGGAAACGCGCGCGCAACAGCGGCGCGCCCAGCTCGAGCGCGCCCGCGAAAATCTCGTCGACATAGCTGTCTTCCGAGCGCCTGAGCGTCAGGGGATCGAGCCGCGAGGCGGCCAAAAACTCGGCCGGATAGTCCTTGCCGCTATGCGGCGAAGCCAGCACCAGCGGCACCGCTTCCAAGCCGGTGGCCAGAACCTCGACCGGGGCCAAACCCGCGCCCGGCTGCGCAATCCCATCCATGAAGAGAAGATTAAGAGGGATATCCGGTCCTGTCACGCCCGGAACGCCGCCATTCCCTGGGGTAAAACCCCCTCGAATCATGCGGATAATCGCTCGTCAAGGGACCGGTAAATCCTTCCTTAAAACCTGCCCTTTAGGTTTCAAACCGGGAACTTCAGGACACCGGAATCCGGGCCTCATGGCGCGCATCCTTCTCGCCGAAGACGACGACAGCATCAGGATATTCCTCGCCCGCGCGCTGCGCCGCGCCGGGCACGAGGTGTGCGCCTTGGGCGACGGCGATTCGGCGTTGAGCTGGGCCGCCGGCCACAAGGTCGACCTGCTCCTGGCCGACGTGGTCATGCCCGGGATCGACGGCATCGAACTGGCGCGCCGCGCCAGCGACCTGCATCCCGCCTTGCGGGTGATATTCATCACCGGCTTCGCCGCCGTCGCCTTGAACGAGGCCGACGTGCTGCCGCGCGAGGCGACCGTGCTGGCCAAGCCCTTCCACCTGCGCCAGTTGGTCACCGAGATCGAGCGCTTCCTCGCGGCGTGACGCAGGGACGATTCGGATAGCGTCCCGGTTTGACCCGAAGCGAACATCGGCAAGCCGCCCCAGGGCGTGTTTACAAGTTCATGCCCTCGATGCCGCGACGGGATGTGGTGAAATTGAGCCCTATGTTTTGAGAGAGGATTAGTGGGAAAAGCACCGGCTTAGTTTGCTAGGTGTTATTGGCTCGCTGCATCTACGGCTTTTGTCGATTTACCGAATTCGTCAATTTGAAGGATTGACCGCAAAACTTTGTCGCCAACGGCGGCTGTTCTATTCAAAAGCGCCGCCCATTCGGTAATCTGCGCATCATCTACCTCCCAGATATAATTTGTATCGGCGATGAATAGCCTAAAACCGACCGTGCGGCCTTTTGGCATGCCTTCGGCGGTGCCCGCATCTGGGTCCCAAATGCCTTTAAGCCAACACGTTTGATGTGCGCATAGATGGCGCAGCCTGCGGTATTCCGCGATATCTTGGACCACTGCGTCTCCTTCAATCGAACCCAAGACGCGTCTGACAATTGCTTTCGCGCCTTCAAGTCGGCGTTTCACGCCCGTAGATTCGTCTCGAAGATAATCCTCTTTTTCCGCGAAGGCTGCCCCCCCCTTTTTTCGATCGGTCGTCCCAAATGCGTCGGCTAACTGTACCAGCACCAAATTATTCTCAATTGTGAATCCGGCCGCCAAAACCATCCCGCGAACACTTTGCATTTTGTTGCGCAATTCCTGGACTGACGGCCGTGTAGGAGTATCGACTGCTAAGGAGCAGGATTCACCCGGCTCCAGCCTGATCCAGCCATCCAATGCCATCATTTCGAAATCTGGTGGGCGCGGAGATTTCATAGATTACTTTCAACAATCAGCCGATCATTCATATCAGCGCTTTTCGCGCTCCATCGCCTTCAAAAGGTTTTGCTCTACCCGGTGTCTAAGCCATGACGTGGCAACATCAAAGACCTCGTATACGACCTCATATACTCCCTTAGTGAATTTCATCATGCCAGCGCGCTCGCGGGCGGATTTGCCCGGATGCACTAGGTTTCTTACCTCGCGGATTTCATGCGAGAAGCCTGCAAGAGTTGCTCTCTTTCCGGCCCAGGTCGTTTTTTTCGTCGGGAACCACGAAAGCTCAGCGGCAATGTCGATAAGTTGCTTTAGTGAAAATTCCAAAGCCCTGTTTCTCTTGCCGCGGAATTGCTTGCGACGGTATACGGCGGTCTTTTTTACGTCTTTGGGAAATATGAAACACATTGCCTGCAACGCGGCCTCTAATGCAGATACTTGCATTACCGTGGCGCCCAGGTACGCTCGCCCCCGCGCACATTTGTGCGCTTCGCGATGATAGAACGTCGTCAGTTCAATCAAGCGATCTGCAACCGTCATAAACCTATATTACCCCCCGCCTTCCACCTGCGCCAACTGGTCACCGAGATCGAGTGCTTCCTCGCCGCGTGACGCGGCGAGTTCACGCCGGTCAAGAAGCTGCGGATTTCCCCGTCAATAGAATTCCAGCGCCGAGGGCGACGCGGCGTCCTGATCCAAATCAATGCGCGACCGCCGCTTGAGGCTACTCTCAACAATCGGCCCGATGCCCACAGGGAGATCGACATGGCCGATAACCCCGTTCTCACCACCACCACCGCCGGCAATCCAAGAATGCGGCATAGCCTCGCTGTCACCGGACCGGGCAGAGGATTGGCATTGGCCTTCGCCGTGCTGATGCTTTTCGCCTGGGGATCCGGCGCGATGGGCGCCTCATCCGACGCCGTCGTGGTCACCGCGGCCGACGCGGGAAAGACCGTGTCGCTGGCCGTCGGCCAAAGCCTGATCGTGAAGCTGGATGCCCAAACGGCCAGCACGGGCTTCCAGTGGGAGCCCGACGCCGCTTCGACCCCCTTGCTCTCCTTTTCGGGCACCACCCGGAGTGGAGCCGGCACGCCTCCCGGCATGGTGGGAGGCGTGAAAACACAAAGCCTCACCTTCGTTGCGCGCGCGGCCGGAGAGGGAAACTTGAAGCTCGTCTTCCGCCGCTGGTGGGAAAAAGACACGCCTCCGGCGAAAAGCTTTTCGGTCACGGTCGAGATCGCCGCGCAATAGCGGCGCCGGGGTCGAGGCTCGATCGATTCCGCTGGAAAATAGCGGCCGCGCCCGCTTGCCAGGGCGGGCATTAAGGGGCCGCGTTCCGGCCGCCGCGCGCCGGGCACGCCCGCGCTGATTCTCCCAAAAATGTCTTTAGCGCCGATGGCGGCGCGGCGCTCTGATTCATATCAATGCGCGATCCCCGTTTGAGGCGTTTCTGAGCGTGCGGCGCCGTGCTCCGAGGGAGCTCGGCATGGCCGATCAAGCCGACAAGCCCATGCCCACGACCGCCGCCGGCAACCAGCCGGCCGAGCCGGGATACCCCCTGACGCGGCAAGTTTTTCTGGAACCGAATTGACGCGGGTATAGATTAGAACTATTCTAAACTAAACCCGCGAAGCCTTCAGGAAGTTCGACATGGCCGATAAACCCGTTCTCACCACCACCGCCGGCGCTCCGCTGGCCGACAACCAGAATTCGCTGACTGCCGGCCCGCGCGGCCCGGTCCGGATGCAGGATTGCCAATTGCTCGAGAAGCTCGCCCATCGGAACCGCGAGCGCATTCCCGAGCGCACCGTGCACGCCAAGGGCTGGGGCGCCTTCGGCACCCTAACCGTCACCAAGGACATCACCCGGTACACCAAGGCCAAGGTCTTCGCCAAGGTTGGCAAGAAGACCGAGATGCTGGCGCGCTTTTCCACCGTCGCCGGCGAGCTGGGCGCGGCCGATGCCGAACGCGACCTGCGCGGTTTCGCGGCAAAGTCCAATACCTAGGCAATTGCGATCTTGTCGGCAACGACTCCCAGAAGCCTAAACGGTTCCATACGAACAGCACGATTGGAGAGAAACATGGACGCAAAGACTGACAAGAAAGCGGGCAAATGCCCGGTCATGCACGGGACCACAACTGTTGGAATGAGGTCGAACAGCGACTGGTGGCCGAACCAGCTGAACCTCGGGATTCTCCGGCAGAACTCGTCCCTGTCCAATCCGATGGGCGAGGCGTTCGATTATGCTGAAGAATTCAAGAAGCTCGACTTCAAGGCTCTGAAGAAAGACCTCGCCGCGCTGATGACGGACAACCAAGACTGGTGGCCGGCGGATTTCGGCCACTATGGCGGGCTCTTCGTTCGCATGGCATGGCACGCCGCGGGCACGTACCGCATCGGCGACGGCCGCGGCGGCGCCGGCTCCGCGCAGCAGCGCTTCGCGCCGCTCGAACTCTTGGCCGGACAATGCGAACCTCGACAAGGCACGACGGCTCTTGTGGCCGATCAAGCAGAAATACGGCCGGAGGATTTCCTGGGGCGACCTGATGATCCTCGCCGGCAACGTCGCCCTCGAGTCGATGGGTTTCAAGACATTCGGCTTCGGCGGCGGTCGCGCCGATGTGTGGGAACCTGACGAAGCCGTCTACTGGGGCAAGGAGGAGACCTGGCTCGGCGACAAACGCTACACGGACAACCGCGAGCTCGAGAATCCGCTCGCCGCCGTGCAGATGGGTCTCATCTATGTCAATCCGGAAGGGCCGAACGGCAAGCCGGATCCGCTTGCGGCCGCCATCGACATCCGCGAGACCTTCGCGCGGATGGCCATGAACGACGAGGAGACGGTTGCGCTCATCGCCGGCGGACATAGTTTCGGCAAGACCCATGGCGCCGGCGATCCGAAGCTCGTCGGCCCTGAGCCGGAAGCCGCGCCCATCGAGGAGATGGGTCTCGGCTGGAAGAGCAAGTTCGGCACGGGCAAAGGCAAAGACGCGATCACTGGCGGCCCTGAAGTCACCTGGACCACGACGCCGACGAGGTGGAGTAACAACTTCTTCGAGAACCTGTTCGGCTACGAATGGGAACTGACCAAGAGCCCGGCCGGTGCGTATCAGTTTAAGGCGAAAGGCGACGCCGCCACGATTCCGGATGCCTTCGACCCGTCGAAGCGTCACGCGCCGACCATGCTGGTCACGGACCTCGCCTTACGGTTCGACCCGGTCTACGAAAAGATTTCGCGGCGCTTCTACGAGCATCCGGACCAATTCGCCGACGCGTTCGCGCGGGCGTGGTTCAAGCTCACGCACCGCGATATGGGCCCGCGTTCGCGCTATCTCGGTCCGGAGGTCCCGTCGGAGGAGCTGATCTGGCAGGACTCGGTACCCAAGGCCGGTCACAAGCTGATCGACGCCAAGGATATTGCAGGTCTCAAGGCTAAGATCCTCGCCTCGGGACTTTCCATCTCCGAGCTGGTCGGGGCCGCTTGGGCCTCGGCGGCAACCTTCCGCGGCTCCGACAAACGCGGCGGGGCGAACGGGGCGCGCATCCGTCTCAGCCCCCAGAAGGATTGGGACGTCAACCAGCCCGCCCAATTGGCAAAGGTTCTCCAAACTCTTGCGGGCATCCAGAAAACGTTCAATGGCGCGGCAAAAGGCGGCAAGAAAGTGTCGCTCGCCGATCTGATCGTTCTCGGCGGCTCGGCCGCCGTCGAGCAGGCCGCGAAAAAGGCCGGGCATCACGTGACCGTTCCATTCGCGCCCGGCCGCACGGACGCGTCGCAGGAGCAAACCGACGTGGAATCCTTTGCCTATCTCGAGCCGGTTGCGGATGGCTTCCGCAACTACCTCAAGGCCGAATATGCCGTGTCGGCAGAGGAGCTTCTGATCGACAAGGCGCAACTCCTGACGCTGACCGCGCCGGAGACGACGGTTCTCGTTGGCGGCCTGCGCGTCTTGGGCGCGAACCACGGCAAGTCGCAGCACGGCGTCTTCACGAAACGGCCAGAGACGCTGACCAACGACTTCTTCGTGAACCTCTTGGACATGGGCACCGAGTGGAAAGCGACCTCGGATGAAAATGTGTTCGAGGGACACGACCGCAAGAGCGGCAAACTGAAATGGACCGGCACCCGCGTCGACCTCGTCTTCGGTTCGAACTCCGAGCTGCGCGCCCTTGCCGAAGTCTACGGCTCCGCCGACGCGCAAGCGAAGTTCGTGGCCGATTTCGTGGCGGCGTGGACCAAGGTGATGAACGCCGATCGCTTCGATCTTGCCTGATTTCTGCTGAAGGGTTTTCGAAGACTTTTAAGGCCAAGACGCTCCAGCCATGCGGCTTGACCGGGACCATGCGCCGAGCGGCGTCAAAAGCGTGCTGTCCGGACTTCCAGAACCGCCGGCAGCCGCGCTTGGCGGCGGGATCGCGGGCTCGACCAGTGCCCACTCGGCATTTGTCGGATTGCTCGGGTAACGCAGGCCGCGGAGTAGACATCGTCCGGCGTTAAACCCGGCCAAAGCAAAGCGGCCGCCTTGATCGGCGGCCTCTTTTTTTGGCGGCTTTCTCCATGCCTCGACTCGGCCGAACTTGCGCCGGGGTGGGAATTGGTCTAAATCGCGCGGACTGATTTCGGGCGTGTAGCTCAGTGGGAGAGCACTTCCTTGACATGGAAGGGGTCGTAGGTTCAATCCCTGCCACGCCCACCATTCCTCCGCCCCGCAGTAATCCCAAGCTGCGAATCGGCCTCTAACCGTCACGCGCCTGACTCGGAAGCGGAACAATTCCGTCATTACCTGCATGTTAACTAGGAGTCGTAACGACGCCTGGTAAATCATGAAAATTGCCTCACGAATCGAATTCGTTGCCGCCCGGCGAATCAGCGGGGCGGGCAGCGCGTGAGAGAAGCCGCGGCGGCATCGGCGCGCGACTTCGACCGCCTGGAGCGGCGAGAAGGCGCTGTTTTTCCGCCATTGGCTGCGCCGCCCGCTCGGCATCGGCGCGGTACTGCCGTCGAGCGCCGCGGTGGCAACGGCGATGGCCGGCGCGTTGAATCTTTCGCGCCCGGGCATCGTGCTCGAACTCGGCGGCGGCACCGGCAGCCTGACCCACGGCCTGCTGGCATCCGGCTGCCCGCCCGAGCGGTTGGTTTGCATCGAGCGCGAACCGGGACTGGCGGCGTTGCTGCGCCGGCGCTTTCCGGCGATCCGCGTGATCGAGGGCGACGTCGCGGCGCTGGGCGATCTGCTGGCGTCTTGCGGCGCAACGCGGCTTGCCGGCGTGGTGTCCTCGCTGCCGATCAAGTGGTTTCCCTTCGCCGCGCAGCGCGCGGTGGTCGATGCCTGTTTCGATCGCCTGGGCGAGGACTGCTCATTCCTGCAACTCACCAATGCGCTGGTTTCGCCGTTGCCGATGGCGCGCCTCGGTCTCGGCGGCAGGCAGTTCGCGCGGGTATGGACGCATCTCCCGCCGGTGCAGATCTGGCGTTATTGGCGCGCGGAAGATCGCGATTTTTCGGGGGGACAAGATTTTTCGGGGGGACAATGAGTCACGTCGGACGCACCAGCCATTTCCGCACCATCTGGATTTCCGATTTCCATCTCGGCACGCGCGGCTGCAAGGGCGACTTCCTGCTCGACTTCCTGCGCCATAACGAATCCGAATTCCTCTATCTGGTCGGCGACATCGTCGACGGCTGGCGCCTGCGGCGGTCCTGGTACTGGGCGCAAAGCCACAACGACGTCATCCAGAAAATCCTGCGCAAGGCGCGCAAGGGCACCAAGGTCTTCTATATTCCCGGCAATCACGACGAGTGGCTGCGCGACTACACCGACCTGCAGATGGGCGGGGTGATGCTGCTGCCGGAGGCGATCCACGAGACCTCCGACGGCAAGCGCCTGCTGGTGCTGCACGGCGACGCCTTCGACGGCGTGATGCGCTACGCCAAGTGGCTGGCGCTGCTGGGCGACTGGGCCTATGAACTGACGCTCCGCCTCAACAACGTGCTGAACCGGGCGCGGCGGTGGCTGGGCTATCCCTACTGGTCGCTGTCGGCCTATCTCAAGTTCAAGGTCAAGAACGCGGTCCAGTTCATCAGCGATTACGCCAATCTGATCGCCGCCGCGGCCCAGGAACGCGGCGTCGACGGCGTCGTCTGCGGGCATATCCACCACCCCGAGATCCGCCACATCAACGGCGTGCTCTATTGCAACGACGGCGATTGGGTCGAAAGCTGCTCGGCGCTGGTCGAGCATTTCGACGGCAAGCTCGAAATCATCCGCTGGGCGGAACTTCACGCGCTCGATCCGCTCAACCCGGTTTTGCGCCCCGAACCCGCGCCGGCGGAGATGGTGGACGCGTGAAAATCCTGATCGTCAGCGACGCCTGGACGCCGCAAGTCAACGGCGTCGTGCGCACGCTGACGGAGCTGCTGCGCGAACTCGAGAAGATGAAGCATCGGGTGATCATGATCACGCCCGATCTGTTCCGCACGCTGCCTTGCCCGTTCTATCCGGAAATCCGCCTGGCGGTGGGGGCGGGCGGGCGGATCGGCAAGTTCATCACCGAGGCCAAGCCCGACGCCATCCATATCGTGACCGAAGGGCCGCTCGGGCTGGCGGCGCGGCGCTGGTGCCTCAGGAACAACCGCCCCTTCACCACCGCCTATCACACGCGGTTTCCGGAATATCTGGCGGCGCGGATGGTGGCGCCACGGCGCCTGGTCTATGCCCTGCTGCGCCGCTTTCATGCGCCGTCGCAGGGCGTGATGGTGGCGACCGAATCGGTGCGGCGCGCGCTGGCCGAGCACGGCTTCGCCAATCTGAAGCCCTGGGGGCGGGGTGTCGACGTCAAGCTGTTCAATCCGGCGCACCGCTCCATCGACGCCTACGACATCAAACGGCCGATCTTCCTGACCGTGGGCCGGGTCGCGGTGGAGAAGAACCTGCCCGCCTTCCTCGATCTCGATTTGCCGGGCTCCAAGGTGGTGGTGGGCACGGGGCCGCAGCTGGCCGAGCTGAAGCGCCGTTATCCTGGCGTGCATTTTCTCGGCCACCGCGAAAACGGCGTGCTGGCGCGGCTTTTCGCCTCGGCCGACGTGTTCGTTTTCCCCAGCCGCACCGACACCTTCGGCCTGGTGATGCTCGAGGCGCTCGCCTCGGGCCTGCCGGTGGCGGCCTATCCGGTGCCGGGGCCGCTGGACGTGATCGCCCGCAGCGGCGCCGGCGTTCTGGACGATGATTTGCGCGCGGCCGCGCTCGCCGCGCTCTCAATTCCGAGCGCGCATTGCCGCAGCCATGCCTTGAAATTCACCTGGGCCGCTTGCGCCCAGCAATTCGCCGAACAACTCAAACCGGCAAGCTGACTTTATCTTGGCTTCGCACGACGCCGATACGCTCGATTCGCGTATCGGCTGTGCTACGCGGTGGTCTTTCCTGGCTTCGCACGACGACTCGGGCCTGAAGTATCGGCCCTCGGCTGTGCTACGATTCTTTGATTTCGCTTCGCACGACGGCCGCGGCGCGGCCTGTGCTACGCGGTGGTCTTTCCTAGCTTCGCACGACGGCCGCGGCGCGGCCTGTGCTACGCCTCAATCCCCGCAGCGGATGCGGGTGTATTCCCCGGTGCGCGGATCCTCATAGGCCAGCGCCGTCGACATCACCGTGCAGATGCTGTGTTGGGTTTGCGCGCTGAAGACATGCGGCGCGGCCATGCCGCGGGTGTGGAAGCGGACTTCCATCTGGGTTTCGCGGTCGCCGGGAACCGGCACGAACGGAACCGCCAGCCCGAGCAAGATGAACAAAGAAACGGCGATATCGCGACCACTTGACCATTTAACGTGCATGGGGACCCCTCCCGTGCAAGCAACCCAGCGCCTTCCGCCGGGTCATGCCCCTCACCATACAATTTTTATGCCGCGACGCAGCAATATATCCCTTCAACTTTGCATAAAATGCCGCACCCCCAAGGTCCTAGGGGGTCATTTTGAGATTGTTGCACACCAATATAAATGGATATTCCTGATATACTATTTAGCCTATCCAGGGTCTGGCCGGGATGCGGTCGGTGGCGCCAAAACCGGCCAATCTCGCCTCGCGCCCGCCAAGGTCCTAGAATAACCGCTGCCCGACCCTTAAACCCTCCCCATGACCGCTCATCCCGACGAATTTTACCGCATCAAGAGATTGCCGCCCTACGTCTTCAGCGAGGTGAACGCCTTGAAGGCGAAGGCGCGATCCCTCGGCCGCGACGTCATCGATCTCGGCATGGGCAATCCCGACGGTCCGACGCCCGAGCACATCGTCAAGAAGCTGCACGAGGCGATCGACAACCCGAGGAGCCACGGCTATTCGGTGTCGCGCGGCATCATGGGCTTGCGCCGCGCCCAGGCCGCCTATTACGCGCGGCGTTTCGGCGTCACGCTCGATCCCGACAAGGAAATCATCGTCACGCTCGGCTCCAAGGAAGGCCTCGCCAATCTGGCGCAGGCGATCACCGCGCCGGGCGACATCGTGCTGGTGCCGAGTCCCTGCTATCCGATTCACGCCTTCGGCTTCATCATCGCCGGCGCCTCGGTCCGCAGCGTGCCAATCGGCCCGGGCATCGATTTCCTCAAGGAGCTGAAGCAGGCGGTGGAGCAGACCTCGCCGAGTCCGGTCGCCCTGGTGCTCAATTTCCCGGCCAATCCGACGGCGCAAGTGGTCGATCTCGACTTCTACGGCGAAATGGTTTCGTTCTGCAAAAGCCGCGGCATCTACCTGCTGTCAGACCTGGCCTATGCCGAGATCTATTTCGACGGCAAGAAGCCGCCTTCGGTGCTGCAAATCCCGGGCGCGCGCGACATCGCGGTCGAGTTCACCTCGCTGAGCAAGACCTACAACATGGCCGGCTGGCGCATCGGCTTCGCCGTCGGCAACGCCCGGCTCATCGCCGCGCTGGCGCGCATCAAATCCTATCTCGATTACGGCGCCTTCACGCCCATCCAGGTCGCGGCCACGGCGGCCTTGAACGGCCCGCAGGATTGCATCCGGCAGATCCGCGAGCGCTACCAGCAGCGCCGCGACGTGCTGATCGAGGGATTGAACCAGGCGGGCTGGGAGGTGCCGGCGCCGCCCGCCTCGATGTTCGCCTGGGCGCCGTTGCCCGAAGCCTATCGCGCGATCGGCAGCCTGGCCTTTTCCAAGCTGCTTTTGGAAAAGGCCAATGTCGCGGTTTCGCCGGGCGTGGGATTCGGCGAGCACGGCGAAGGCTATGTGCGCATCGCCCTGGTGGAGAACGTCCAGCGCCTGCGGCAGGCGACTCGCAACATCAAGCTATTCATGTCCGGCCGCAATTCGCCCGGCGGCGGCAAGCGCGAAAAGGCGATGGCCGCTCCGGCCAAGGAATGAGCGGCGGCCGGCCGATCGGTTAATAATCGGATGAAAAATACCCCTGCGGCGCCCTAGGCGGTTGACTCTGTCACGCCTTCTCCCTTACCTTCGCGCCTCTCGCTTGGTCCCGGTTGCCTGTGGTTGTCATGAAGATCGCCAATTCGCTTAAATCCCTCAAAAAGCGCGACAAGAACTGCCGCATTGTGCGCCGCAAGGGCCGCGTCTACGTCATCAACAAGGTCAATCCTCGCTTCAAGGCCCGTCAGGGCTAGCAGCCGCTGGTGCCGCCGCTAATAAACCGCGCCCCCGACGGGCGCGGTTTTTTGTTGGCTTAAGGCTCTGCCGCGACCAACATAGGGACGTAGGGGGCAGGGAAACGCCATGAGGATGCCCACGCCGGACGCCGCCACCATCGTGCGGCGCGCCGATATCGCCGCCCAGTTGCGTGCCATCGTCGGCGACGCGGCGGTGATCGAATCCGAGGACGAGCGCCGCGCCTATGAAAGCGACGCGCTCACGGCCTATCACGCTTTGCCGCTTCTGGTCGTGCTGCCCGCGACCACGGCGGAGGTGTCGCGCGTTTTGGCCTATTGCCACCGCGAGAACCTCAAGCTGGTGCCGCGCGGCGCCGGCACCTCTTTGTCGGGAGGTGCGTTACCACTCGAGGACGGCATCATCCTCGGCCTGAGCAAGTTCAACCGCATCCTCGAAGTGGATTTCGACAACCGCTGCGCGGTGGTGCAGCCGGGCGTGACCAATCTCGGCATCACCAACGCGGTGCAGGACAAAGGCTTCTATTACGCGCCCGATCCCTCGAGCCAGATCGCCTGTTCGATCGGCGGCAACGTCGCCGAGAATTCGGGCGGCGTGCATTGCCTGAAATACGGCCTCACCACCAACAACGTCCTCGGCGTCGAGATGGTGCTGATCGACGGCACGGTGATCCGCCTGGGCGGCAAGCATCTCGATGCCGGCGGCTACGATCTCCTGGGCGTGACGGTGGGCTCGGAGGGCATGCTGGGCGTCGTCACCGAGGTCACGGTGCGCCTGTTGCGCAAGCCGACCACGGCGCGGGCGGTGCTGGTGGGATTCCCCTCGAACGAAAGCGCCGGCCAATGCGTCGCCTCGATCATCGGCGCCGGCATCATCCCCGGCGGCATGGAGATGATGGACAAGCCCGCGATCCACGCGGTCGAGGATTTCGTCCATGCCGGCTACCCGCTGGACGTGGAAGCGCTCCTGATCGTCGAGCTCGACGGGCCGCCGGCCGAGGTCGATCACCTGATCGGACGGGTCGAGCAGATCGCCAAGCAATGCGGCTCGGTCAATTGCCGGGCCTCGACCACCGAGGCGGAGCGGGTGCTGTTCTGGGCCGGGCGCAAGGCGGCCTTCCCGGCGGTGGGGCGCATTTCGCCCGACTATTATTGCGTCGATCCCACCATCCCGCGCGCCCGGCTGCCCGACATCCTCAACTACATGGCCGAGCTGTCGAAGAAATACGGGCTGCGCGTCGCCAACGTGTTCCACGCCGGCGACGGCAATCTCCACCCGCTCATCCTGTACGACGCCAACAAGCCGGACGAGCTGGAGCGCACCGAGCGTTTCGGCGCCGACATCATGAAATACTGCGTCGAGGTGGGCGGCGTCCTCACCGGCGAGCACGGCGTCGGCGTGGAAAAGCGCGATCTCATGGGCGTCATGTTCAACGCGGCCGATCTCGACCAGCAGCAGCGGCTCAAATGCGCCTTCGATCCCCAGGGGCTGCTCAATCCGGGCAAGATGTTCCCCGAGCTCCACCGCTGCGCCGAGCTCGGCCGGCTGCATGTCCATCACGGCAAGGTCCGCTTCCCCGACCTGCCGCGTTTCTGAGACGGGCGCTTGAGCCGGTTCCGTCCCACCGACGAGAAGCAGCTGGCCGAGATCGTCTCGGCCGCGCTCGACAGCGAGGAGCCGCTCGAAATCCTGGCCGGCGGCAGCAAGCGGGGAATCGGCCGTCCGTTGCAGGCGCCGCACACGCTCGACGTTTCCGGTTTTTCCGGCATCCGCCAATACGAGCCCGAGGAGCTGGTGTTGCGCGCGGGCGCGGCGACGCCGATGGACGAGATCGAGCGGGCGCTCGCGGCCAAGAGACAGATGCTGGCCTTCGAGCCGGGTGATTGGCGCGAACTTTTGGGCTCGGGCGGCCAAGGCCAGACCCTGGGCGGCATCATCGCCTGCAACCTGGCCGGCCCGCGCCGCATCCGCCAGGGCGCGGCGCGCGACCATTTCCTGGGCTTCCAAGCGGTGAGCGGGCGGGGCGAGGCGTTCAAGGCCGGCGGCAGGGTGGTCAAGAACGTCACCGGCTACGATCTGTGCAAGCTCATCGCCGGCTCCTACGGCACGCTCGCGGTGCTGACCGAGATCACGGTCAAGGTGCTGCCGCTACCCGAGGCGACCCGCACCGTTGCGCTCAAAAACCTCGACTATGTTCGCGCGGTGGCCGCCATGATCCACGGCCTCAATTCCTCGCATGAGGTGTCGGGCGCGGCGCATCTGCCCGACGCATCCGGGGGCGCGCTCACGGTATTGCGCGTCGAGGGGCCGGTGCCCTCGGTCGAGGCGCGCTCGGCCGCCTTGCGCGCGGAGCTCAAGACCTTCGGCGGCGCCGAAATCCTGGGCGACGCGGATAGCTTGAAATTGTGGACCGGGCTCGGCAACGGGAATCCGCTGGCCGGGGACAAGGAAAGTGCGGTGTGGCGGGTTTCGGTGGCGCCCGCCGCCGCGCCCGGATTCCTCGAGCAACTCGGTCGCGCGCTCGACTTCGAGTATTTCCTCGATTGGGGCGGCGGGCTGATCTGGCTTGCGGTCAAGAGTGGCGAGGATGGCGGCGCTCAGCTCATCCGCGCTTGCCTGACGCCAGACCAGGGCCATGCGACCCTGGTCCGCGGCAGCGCCGCGTTGCGGGCATCGGTGCCGGTGTTCCAGCCGCTCGCGCCCGCCGTCGCTGCCTTGACGGCGCGCATCAAGGACGGCTTCGACCCGAAGCGCGTGCTCAATCGCGGCCGGATGTATCCGGAGCTCTAGGCCGATGCGCACGCAATTCACGCTCGCCCAGCTCGCCGATCCCGACCTCGAAGTGGCGAACAAGATTCTGCGCAACTGCGTCCATTGCGGCTTCTGCAACGCCACCTGCCCGACTTATCTGCTGCTGGGCGACGAACTCGACGGCCCGCGCGGCCGCATCTATCTCATCAAGGACATGCTGGAGCACAACAAGCCGGCCACATCCCTGGTGGCGAAGCATATCGACCGCTGCCTGTCCTGCCTCTCTTGCATGACCACCTGCCCCTCGGGCGTGCATTACATGCACCTGATCGATCAGGGCCGCCGCCATGTCGCGCTGACCTATAAGCGTCCGCTGTTCGGGCGCGTGTTGCGCGAGGCCCTGGCCCGGGTGATGCCCAGCCCCGAACGCTTCCGCCGGGCGCTGTTGGCGGAAAAGCTGGCGCGGCCGCTGACGTTCCTGCTGCCGCGGAAGCTCAAGGCCATGGCCAGGCTCGCGCCCCGCCGCCTGCCGCCGCGCGGAATTGTCGATCAGCCCCGCGTCTTCCCCGCCGAAGGCAAGCGCGTCAAGCGCGTGGCGCTGCTCGCCGGCTGCGTGCAGAAGGTGCTGTCGCCGGCGATCGACGACGCCACCATGCGGCTGCTGACTCGCCATGGCTGCGAGGTGGTGGTGGCCGAGGGCTCGGGCTGCTGCGGCGGGATCGTCCATCACATGGGGCGCGACTCGCTGGACTTCGTCCGGGCCAATGTCGATGCCTGGACCCGCGAACTCGAACGCGATGGGCTCGACGCCATCGTCATCAACGCCTCGGGCTGCGGCACCACGGTCAAGGATTACGGCTATATGCTGCGTGAGGACCGGGATTACGCCGCCAAGGCGGCGAAGATCGGCGCGTTGACCCTGGATGTGAGCGAGTTTTTGACCGCGCTCGGCCTCAAGCCCGCGACGCTCGCCACCGGCCAGCGCGTCGCTTATCACGCGGCCTGCTCCTTGCAACACGGCCAGCGCATCACCGCCCAGCCCAAGGATCTTCTCGCCAAGGCCGGGTTCAAGGTGCTCGACGTGCCCGAAGGCCATATCTGCTGCGGCTCGGCCGGCACTTACAACATGCTGCAGCCGGAGATCGCCAACGCTCTGCTCGGCCGCAAAATCCGCAACATCGAGAGCCTGAACCCGGAGATCGTGGCCGCCGGCAATATCGGCTGCATCATGCAGCTCGCGGCGGGATCCGCGCTTCCGGTGGTGCACACGGTCGAGCTGCTCGACTGGGCCACCGGCGGCCCGAAGCCCGCGGCGTTAGGCTAGCGCTTCCACAGCCGCGGCAGCAGGATCGACAGCGCCAGCGCCAATACCCCCACCGCGATCGGCCCGATCCAGTTCGCCTGTCCCGCCATCAGCCTGCCGCCGGCGGCGCCGAATTCGACATAGGCTACGGTCATGGGCAATTGGCCCAGGAACGAGCCCAGGGCATAGGACCCGACCGGCAGCTTGGTCAGGCCCAGCGCGTAATTGGCGAGGCTGTGCGGCACCACCGGGATGAGCCGCAACGCCGCCACCGCGCGCCAGCCGCCGCGTTCCGCCTTGAGCAGCACCGGGCCTAACCGGGGCAGTTTTTCGAGCTCGATGAAACCGCCATTGACGTAGCGCGCGATCCAGAAGCCGGCGACCGCGCCCAGCACGCTGCCCAGCGCCGCCCACAGCGTCCCGAGCCACACGCCGAACAGCAGCCCCGCCGCCACCGCCAGCACGGTGCGCGGGATGAACAGCAGGCTCGCCAGCAGTTGCGCGAACAGGAAAACCAGCGGCGCCGCCGGATAATTCGCGATGGTTTCCTTGATCGAGTTGGGATCGAGCGCGCCGCGCGCGCTCCAGGCCCAGGCCAGGCCGCCCGCGATCAGCAACACCACGACGGCGCGGCCGGCGATACGCAGCCGGTCGAGCGACGCCTCGGCCGCTAGCAGGGTGCGCTTTTTCATTCCTCGGCGATCTCGGGATTGCTGGCGCGGCGCTTCAGCCACAGGACGCCGGCAAGGTCGGTGATGCCGACCCACAGCCGGTCGAACACGCGGTAATTGGATACGCCGCGTTCGCGCGGCCGGTGATGGACCTCGACCGACTTGACGCGGCCGCCTTGGCGCAACACCAGCGTCGGCAGAAAGCGGTGATTGTGATCGAAGAACGGCAAATCCAGGTACAGATCGCGCCGGAACAGTTTCAGCCCGCAGCCGGTGTCCGGCGTCCCGTCGCCCAAAAGCGAGGCGCGCACGGCGTTGGCGATGCGCGAGGCGAGACGCTTGACGATGCTGTCGCGGCGCTTCTGCCGGAAGCCGGCGATCAGCAGCTTTTCCGAAGCATCCGTTTGCCGCGCGATCTCCCACAGCCGCGGAATGTCGGCGGGATCGTTCTGGCCGTCGCCGTCGAGCGTGGCGATCCAGGCCGCGCGCGCCGCCTTGACGCCGCTCCGGATGGCGGCGCTTTGCCCGGCGCGCCGGGCATGGCGCAGCAGGCGCAGGCGGGGAAATCCCCGTTTCAGCGCCTTGATCTCCGCTGCCGTCGCATCGGTGCTGCCGTCGTCGACATAGACGATCTCGTAATCGAGCTTGGCGCCGAGCGCGGAGCGAATCTCGGCCACCAGGGGCGCGATGTTCGCCGCTTCGTTGCGGACGGGGATGACAATCGAGAGGTCCATGAGGTTCTGGGCAGGCTCGGGCAGGCTCAGGCGAACGGGGTTTCACGAAGTTCGGCTAATCGCGGATGCGCGCGGGATGTAGCACAGGTCGCGGCGCAAGCCCAAGGAAAGAGGGATGTCTTAAGGCCGCGCGGCCTATCGGACGCGCAGCGACCCGCCCTATAATGGGAGGAGAGGGACCTCATGCGCCGCCTTGCCCTGTTTGCGCTTTGCTTCGCGGTTTCCGGCTGCGCCCTGGAATATCAGCCGGTCGTCGACATGACCGGCGTCAATCCTGATGTCTATCACGACGATCTCGCCGCCTGCCGCACCAAGACGGGGCAGGGCTTTATGATGGGGCAGGGCTTTGCCGGCGGCCCGATATTCGCGGATACCGTGATCGTCGCCAGCGCGGGCGTGGCCGCCGCACCCATGGCCTCATTTCTCTATACCGGCGCCGCGACGAATGTCGGCTTGGCGGAAAGCACCGGCGCGATGTCGGGCGCGGTGGCCGGCGGCGCGGCGGGCGCCGCCACCGGGGTCTCGCCGGGCCAAGCGCCGAACACCGCCCCGCCGCCGCCTTCCGACCCGAAGGCGGCGCTCGACCGCTGTCTCACCGATTACGGCTACAAGGTCCAGGCGGCGGCGCCTTAAGTCCCGCGTCCTAGTTCTCCACCCAGGCGATGCGCAGCACGTTGGTGGCGCCGGGCGTGCCGAAGGGCACGCCGGCGGTGATCACCACGCAATCGCCTTTTTGCGCGAAGCCTTCCTGACGCGCGGTCTGCGTCGCTTTCTGCACCATGCCGGTGAAGTCGCTGACATCCGCGGTGTGGACGCAATGCAGCCCCCAGGCGAGCGCGAGCTTGCGCGCCGTGTGCAAATTGGAGGTGAGAGTGATGATCGGCACCTCCGGGCGCTCGCGCGCGGCGCGCAAGGCGGTCGCGCCCGAAGTGGTGTAAGAGGCGATCGCGACGGCGCCGATGGTGTGCGCCACCTGGCAGGCGGCGGCGCTGATGGCGTCGGACGAGGTGTGCTCCGGCATCGCCGCTTCCGAGTGCAACATGCCGAAATACACCGGATCGACCTGCACCCGGCGGATGATGCGGTCCATCATGGCCACGGCCTCGACCGGATAGGAACCCGCCGCGGTTTCGGCCGAGAGCATCACCGCGTCCGCCCCTTCGTAAACCGCGGTGGCGACGTCGGAAGCCTCGGCGCGGGTCGGCACCGGCGCGCGCAGCATCGATTCCAGCATCTGCGTCGCCACCACCACCGGCTTGCCGGCGATGCGGCAGGCGTGGACGATGCGGCGTTGCAGCGGCGGTACATCTTCAGGGGGCATCTCGACGCCGAGATCGCCGCGCGCCACCATCACCGCTTCGGACATCTCGATGATTTCGTCGAGCTTGCCGATGGCGGCGGGCTTTTCCAGCTTCACCAGAATGCCGGCGCGGCCGGCGATGAGCTTGCGCGCTTCGGCCACGTCCTCGGGCCGCTGCACGAAGGACAGCGCCACCCAATCGACGCCGATCTTTAGCGCGAAGTCGAGATCGGAGCGGTCCTTGGGCGTCAGCGCCGACACCGCCAGCATCGCGTTCGGCACGTTGACGCCCTTGCGGTCGGAAAGTTCGCCGCCGGCCAGCACCTTGGTTTCGGCGAAATCCTTGCCGGATTTCTCGACCTTGAGGCGGATGTTGCCGTCGTCGAGCAGCAGCTCGGTGCCGGGGGCGATCGCCGCGAAGATTTCGGGATGCGGCAGGTTGGCGCGGGACGCGTTGCCCGGCGCCTTGTCGAGATCGAGGCGGAACCCCGCGCCCGGGACGAGCTTCACCTTGCCGCCGGCGAAGGTCCCGACGCGCAGCTTCGGGCCTTGCAGATCGGCCATCACGCCGATGGGCCGGCCGGTCTTCTTTTCCAGCGCGCGGATGATGTCGAGCCGGGCGCGGTGGTCCGCCTGCTCGCCGTGGCTGAAATTGAGACGGAAAACGTCGACCCCGGCCTCGAACAGGGCGGCGATCTTATCGGGCGTGGCGCTGGCCGGCCCGAGCGTGGCGACGATCTTGGCGCTTCTTTGGCGTCGCATCTTTTTTTGATCCTGTAGCGATGGGTTTTAGCACCAGGATGGCGCGGAAGTCGTTCACATTCGTGCGGGTCGGGCCTGTCACGATAAGGTCATCGAGCGCATCGAACGCGCCCCAGGCGTCGTTTGCGGCCAGCTTGGCCTTGAGATCGACCCCCAGCTTGGCCGCGCGCGCCAGGCTTCCGGGGCCGCAGATCGCGCCGGCATTGTCCTCGCTGCCGTCGATGCCGTCGGTGTCGCAGGCGATGGCGTGGATTTGCGGATGCGCCTTGAGGTCGAGCACGAGCGCCAGCAGGAATTCGGCGTTTCGTCCGCCGCGCCCGTTGCCCTTGACCGTCACCGTGGTCTCGCCGCCCGACAGCAGCACGGCGGGGAGATTGGGCGCCTTGCCGCCGACGCGGAAATGTCCCTGGGCCAAGGCCCGGGCCATGCCGGCATGGACCAACGCCACCTCGCGCGCCTCGCCCTCGATGGCGTCGCCGAGGATGATCGGCGTTATGCCGCGTTGGCTTGCGAATTTTGCCGCGGCTTCGAGCGATAGCTGCGGCGTGGCGATGAGGCGGTAACGCGCGCGCGCCAGGCGCGGATCGCCCGGCTTCGGGGTTTCATCTTCGGATTGGCCGAGCCGCGCGGCCACCCTTGGCGGCGGCGCGATCGCGTATTTGGCCAGGATGGCGCGGGCCTCGGCAAATGTGGAAGGATCGGGAACGGTCGGGCCCGAGCCGATCACGGCGGGATCGTCGCCCGGCACGTCGGAGATGGCGAGCGTTTCCACGCGCGCCGGGAACGCTGCCGCGGCCAAGCGCCCGCCCTTGATGGCGGAGAGATGTTTCCGGACGCAATTGATCTCGGCGATGGTGGCGCCGCAGGTCAACAGCGCGCGGGTGACCGCGCGTTTATCGTCGAGCGAGACGCCGTCGGCCGGCAAGGCGAGCAGCGCGGACGCCCCGCCCGACATCAGGCACAGCACCAGATCGTCCGGCGAAAGGTTCCGGACGCTGTCCAGGATGCGCGCAGCCGCTTTTTGTCCGGCCGCGTCGGGCACCGGATGGCTCGCCTCCACCACCTCGATGCGCTTCAGCGGCAAGCCGTGGCCGTAACGCGTCACCACGAGGCCCGAAAGCGGGGCGCGCCAATTCGCCTCGACCGCCCGCGCCATCGCCGCCGCCGCCTTGCCCGCGCCCACCACCAGGGTGCGGCCCCGGGGCGGCTTGGGCAGGAAATGCTCCAAGACGCGCCCGGCATCGGCCGCCTCGAGCGCGGCGTCGAGGAGACCGCGCAGCAACTCGCGGGGCCGGATAGGGCGGGACTTCACCTTGGGTCTTTAACCTCTCGCGCGACGGGATAGGATGGAGACTCGTTTGGTCTCAACTCCGCTCGATCAGCGCCCTTCCATGCCCGAAACCGCTCCTTTCCTCGCCCGCGGCGAGAAACCCGCTTTCGAGCAATCGCCGGGCCGGAACGGCGCCCGCGTTCTGCTGGTTTGCGATCACGCCAGCAAGCAGGTGCCGCGGAGCTTGAACCGGCTCGGTCTCGACGACAAGGATCTGTCGCAGCATATCGGCTGGGATATCGGCGCCGGCGCCGTCACCCGAAATCTCGCGCAAGCCCTCCGCCTGCCGGCGCTGTTGTGCGGCTATTCGCGGCTGGTGATCGATTGCAACCGCGATCCGGACGATCCGACCTCGATCCCGCAAAAAAGCGACGGCGTCGCCGTTCCCGGCAATCGCGATCTCGACGCCGCCGCGCGCCTGGCGCGGCGCCGGCATCTCTTCGAGCCTTATCACGCGGCGATCGCCGCCTGGATCGCGGCGTCGCTCGGAAGCGGGGTTTTCCCCGCGCTGATCGGCGTGCACAGTTTCACGCCGAGCATGAACGGCAATGCCCGGCCCTGGCATGTCGGCGTGTTGTGGGATACCGACGGGCGGATCGCCTTGCCGCTGCTGGCCGCGCTCGGCGGTGAGGCGGGGCTGAACGTCGGCGACAACCAGCCCTATTCGGCGCGGCAGCCGGCGGGATACACCATGCGGCACCACGCCTCGAATCGCGGCCTGCCTCATGTCGCCCTCGAGATCCGTCAGGATCTGATCGCCGAGGATGCGGGCGCGCGGGAATGGGCCGGGCTTCTGGCCAGGGTCTTGCGGCCGATCCTGGAAGACGATTCGATTTATCGCCCCTGGCAAAAATGACGCCGCCGCCCCACAATGGAAACCTGCCCTCGAAGGGAGATGTCCCGATGGACGACCGCACGCGCATCGAACTCGAAGCCGCCGCTTTCCGCACGCTGGTTGCACACCTGCGGGAAAGAACCGACGTGCAGAACATCGACATGATGAATTTGGCCGGTTTTTGCCGCAATTGCCTGTCGCGCTGGTATCGCGAAGCGGCCGAGAAAAAGGGCGTGAAGCTCTCCGATCCCGAGGCGCGCCAGATCGTCTATGGCATGCCCTATGAGGAATGGAAGGCGAAGTACCAGAAAGAGGCGACGCCCGGGCAGAAGGCCAAGTCGGCCACGGCCCACAAGCACTAGAAACAACGTCGAAGAAGGGGGAATTCATGCCGGATGTCGGCGGCATCGCCGGAGACCGCCTGCGGTCTTTCATCGAGCGAATCGAGCGGTTGGAAGAGGAAAAACGCGCCCTCGGCGAGGATATCAAGGAGGTCTATTCCGAGGCCAAAAGCGCCGGATTCGACCTGCCGACCATGCGGCAGATCATTCGCATCCGCAAAATGGACCAGGACGACCGGGACGAGAAACAGGCGCTTCTTGACACCTATATGACTGCGTTGGACATGCGGGAATCGGGGCGAAAACGAGCTACCGGCTAGATTTAGCCTGTGGATAAATTCCCCGTCATACCTGTTGCCCATTCACCACAATGGAAAACTGGCTTTGGATTCGCTGCATATTGGCCTCTTCCAAAGCAGGGCGACGGGGATATAATTTTGGCTCAAATAGGGGCGAGGGATCGCACCCTTGGACCGGTTTTGCGCGATATTCACAAATAGCGGGGGAGTCCCAGGCGATGAAAAAAATTCTGATGTCACTCGCGGTAGCGATCACCATGTTGTTCGCCGCCGGCGGGCAGGCCAAGGCTAGCTATCTCGACGGCGTGCTGACCTGCAACCAAACCGGTCCCGGCGTGACCTATGTCCTGTTCTCCCGTATGCCGGTCAGCTGCAGCTTTGCCGGCGTCGGCACCCCGCAGACCTACAGCGGCACCATGGGCATCCTGCTCGGTGTTGACCTCGAATATGCCCAGAAGAGGGCCATGGCTTACTGGGTGATCGGCGGCGCCAGCGCGTCGCCTGCCCTGATCGGCAACTATGTCGGCGTCAAAGGCTCGGCGACCTTGCTCGCCGGTCCGGCGGTTCAAGCCGGTCTGGCCGGCGTCGGCAACGGCATCGAGTTGGTTCCGGTGGGTCTCGGCGTGCAGGAGGTCGGCCTCGGCGCGACCGCCGGCCTCGCCTATCTGCAATTGACCAATGCTGGCCCGATGCCGGCGGCGATGGCGCAGACCTTCGTCGTCTATTTCAACTTCAATAAGTCGGACCTGACCGCGGACGGGCAGAAGGTGATCGAGCAACGCCGTCGCCTATTACAAGAAGACCGGCGCGCTCAGGGTCGCGGTCGCCGGCTACACCGACACCTCCGGCACGGCGGCCTACAACATGGGCCTGTCGCATCGCCGCGCCGACACCGTGCGCGCCGCGTTGATCAAGGGCGGCGTACCGGCCGCCAAGATCAGCACCGCTTGGTACGGCAAGACCAACCTCGCCGTGCCGACGCCCGATGGCGTGAAAGAGCCGCGCAACCGGCGCGCCACGATCGCCATCCAGTAAACCGGCGTTTCGCATAGGCTTCGACCATACGGCCCGGGCGCAAGCCCGGGCCGCTTTCTTTGGCGCCGGGTTCCGTGGCAGACTTGGGATGCCGGGCGGAAGCAGCGCCGGCGAAATTCAGGCCCGGGGAAGTTCATGGCCTTGGCACAGCATCGCCGCAAGGCGCTACCGAGTGATTTGAACGCGGCGTTGAAGGCGCGCTTCGGCGAGCGATTCTCCACATCGCTGGCGGTGCGCGAGCATCACGGCAAGGACGCCTCCTATCATCCCAACATGCCGCCCGATGCGGTGGTGTTCGCCGAGACCACCGCGGAGGTGGCCGAGGCGGTGAAGCTCTGCGCCGCCGCCAAGGTGCCGGTCATCCCCTTCGGCACCGGAACCGGGCTCGAGGGCAACATCGCCGCGCTTGAAGGCGGCGTCACCATCGATCTCTCGCGCATGAACCGGATCCTGCGGGTTTCGGCCGAGGATCTCGACTGCACGGTCGAGGCCGGCGTCACCCGCAAGCAATTGAACCAGCATCTGCGCGACACCGGGCTGTTCTTCCCGATCGATCCGGGCGCGGACGCCTCGCTCGGCGGCATGGCGGCGACGCGCGCCTCGGGCACCAACGCCGTGCGCTACGGCACCATGCGCGAGAACGTGCTGTCGCTGACCGTGGTGCTGGCCGACGGCCGGATCATCCGGACATCGCGCCGCGCGCGGAAATCGGCCGCGGGCTATGACCTGACCCGGCTGTTCGTCGGCTCCGAGGGGACGCTGGGCGTGATCACCGAAGTGACCCTCAGGCTCTACGGCATACCCGAGGCGATCCGCGCCGCCAGTTGCGCCTTTCCCGACGTCGATGCCGCGGTCGAGACGGTGGTGGCGACCATCCAGGCCGGCGTGCCGGTGGCGCGCATCGAATTGATCGACGCGCTGACCATGGACGCGGTCAACCGCTATTCCAAGCTCGACCACAAGGTGGCGCCGACCCTGATGTTCGAATTCCACGGCACCGAGCGCGGCGTCGAGGAGCAGGTCGGACAAGTGCGCGACTTCGCCTCCGAGCATGGCGGCAGCGAGTTTCGCTGGACCGCCGGTCACGAGGAGCGCAACCGGATGTGGCAGGCGCGTCACGACGCCTATTTCGCCATGCTCGCCCTGCGGCCCGGCTGCGAGGGCTGGGCCACCGACGTGTGCGTGCCGATCTCGAAGCTGCCGCAATGCATAGCCGAGACCGAGCGGGATGTGGCCCAATCCGGTCTGCTGGCGCCGATCGTCGGCCACGCCGGCGACGGCAATTTCCACCTCGTCTTCCTGCTCGATCCCAAGAACCCGGCGGAATTCGAGCAGGCGAAGCAGGTCAATGCCCGCATGGTGGCGCGCGCCATCGCCATGGACGGCACCTGCACCGGCGAGCACGGGGTCGGCTACGGCAAGACCGAATTCCTGATCGCCGAACACGGCGAGGCGCTGTCGGTGATGCGGGCGGTGAAGCGCGCGCTCGACCCCGACGGCATCATGAACCCGGGCAAGATCCTGCGCAGCTAGTCGAGTTTCTTGCCGTCGAGATCCCGGCCGGTTTTCCGGGCTTCGCCGCGATCCTTGTCGCGTTCGGCCTTGGGGCGGCCGAAGGCGACGCGGTTTTCCGCCGCCTGTTTACGCTCTTCCGCGCGCTTTCGCGCCTTGCGGAAACGGTTGAGATTGACCGGCTCAGCCATGCGATCCCAGCTCGCCGCTGCGGTAGCAATCGCGGATGAAGAGGCGGAGCGCGCTCGACAGATTGCCGCCGCGGCCGGCGTCGATCCCGCTCACCAGCGCGTTGAGCGAAAGCCCGCGCTTTTTCGCCAGGGTCCGCAGATCGCGCCAGAATGGCTCCTCCAGCGTCAGGCTGGTGGCGTGGCCGGATATCCGGATCGAGCGCTTGCGCGGTTCGGTCATCGTCGCGGAATCCACCCCTTCGTCGAAAGCCGCGGGACTCGCCAAGCCGAAATTCTTCGCCGGCGCCTAGTGGTGGCGCTGCTGGGCGAGATCGGCGAACCGGGTGCGTTGTTCGGGCGACAGCGCCGCCAGGAAGGTCATCAGCGCCGCGGTAGTGTCCTTTTGCGCGGCGCGGCGGTTCTCGCCGGCCTGCTCGATCAGGCTGGATATCTTGTCCTGGTCGGGTTGCGGTTTCGCCAGCTCGTTCCATATCGCTTCGACGACCGG
This sequence comes from uncultured Alphaproteobacteria bacterium, assembly GCA_963810055.1. Classification (GTDB taxonomy): domain Bacteria; phylum Pseudomonadota; class Alphaproteobacteria; order ATCC43930; family CGMCC-115725; genus REEB95. The sequence goes on from CAWEME010000008.1 coordinate 52,457, forward strand.
CCGGTTCTGGTCGCGCAACTGGCGCAGACGGTCGCGGAAGGCATGGTCGAATTGATCGAAGGCGGCGAGCTGGTCGCCGGTCAGGTTGGTGTCCTTGGCGATCCGCTCGAAGCGTTCGACCACCGGCAGCGGCGGGTGCGGATGATGCATGGTCCGGGTCCAGATCAGCCCGGCGACGAAGAAGACGTTGAGCGTGAGCGACAGCGCCAATACCACGAGGCCGGCCCGTCCGCGCCCGCCGGCGGGACGGCCAGAAGGATCGATGCCGGTCACGAGTTCGAATCCTCGCTGCTAAGGAAGCCCGCGGGCTGGTCGAACAGGTCGGGGGCGGAGGATTCGACGCCCGACTGCGCGAAATTGCCGTAGGTGTCGCTGCCGAGCGCGAAGCCGACCAGGCCGGTGACGACCAGGCTCGCCGCAATGGCGAAGCGCGACACGGTCATGCGCCAGCCCGCCGTTGGCGCCGGAGCGGGACGGAAGGGCACGACGCGCCGATCGAAGGCCTGCGCCGCCCGGGGAGCCACGAGAGCGGCGGCCCGGGCGATCATGGCCTCGGACGCCACCGGCGCCGTCGCCTGCACCGCGGCCCGCGCCGCCAGGATGTCGCCGATGATCTCGGGCTTGGCGGCGAGGAAGCTTTCGACCGCTTCCGCGGCCTTTGTCCCCAGCCGGCCCTCGGCATAGGCGGCCATGGTCAAGGGATCGCCTAAATCCCTGACCTTCAATCCGGATTTCCGTTCGAGCGCGCGGAATCGCCGCCACAGCGCGGCTTCCTCGGCACGGTTATCATCCCCCGATTCAGTCATAGGTCATCTCCGCTTCCCTAATTTAGGCATAAAACCCCTTATCCATCCCCGTTTCAGCCGGTTTTATCTCCCACCGCCTTGCCGGTGTCGTCGATGGCGAAATGGCTCCTGAGCTTGAGCATGGCCTTGTGGTGGGTGCTGCGCACCGTCTGGGGATCGACCCCCAGGGACTTGGCCACTTCGGTCACGTCCATGTCGCGCTCGTACAGCATGGTCAGCACCAGCTTCTGGCGCGGCGACAGCAGCTCGTCCGGCAGCTTGATGTGCTCATGCGTCGGCGGGCTGACCGCCAGCGCCAATTCGGGCACCGCCTCATAGGGCGTGGTCTGGGGCAGGCGGCGGCGCAGCACGTCGCGCGCGGTCGAACGCGCCACGATTGTGAGCCAGGTCGAAAGCCCGGCGCGCGTCGCGTCATAGGTCTTCAACAGCCGGAAGCCGTCCTTGCACAGGCGCAGGAAGACCTCCTGCACCAGATCGTCGATATCGGCGCCGTCGCGCGCCTGGCTGCGCACGGCGGAGAGAATCAGCCCGGCATAGCGCCGCGCGAAGGCGTCCCACGGCGCCTTTTCGCCCCGGATCAGGGCCGCGAGGTCGATGGTCTCTGCCACGCGCTTCCTTGTTCTTGTCCTTGGTGCCGGTCGCAATATCCGCGCTTCAAACGAGCTTGGCGAAGAAGTCGTTGCCCTTGTCGTCGATGACGATGAAGGCGGGGAAATCCACCACCTCGATCCGCCACACCGCTTCCATGCCGAGTTCGGGATATTCCACCACCTCGACCCGTTTGATGCAATCCCGCGCCAAGCGCGCCGCCGGGCCGCCGACCGAGCCCAGGTAGAAGCCGCCGTATTTCTTGCAGGCCTCGCGCACCTCCGCGCCGCGATTGCCCTTGGCCAGGGTCACGAAGCTGCCGCCCGCCGCCATGAACTGATCGACATAGGCGTCCATGCGTCCCGCCGTGGTCGGGCCGAAGGAGCCCGAGGCGTAGCCCTTCGGGGTCTTGGCCGGGCCGGCATAATAGATCGGGTGGTCCTTGACGTATTGCGGCAGGCCTTGGCCGCTGTCGAGCCGGTCCTTGAGCTTGGCATGGGCGATATCGCGCGCGACGATGAGCGTGCCGTTGAGCGCAAGCCGCGTCTTGATCGGGTATCGCGACAAAAGCTTGCGGATTTCCGGCATCGGCTGCTTGAGGTCGATGCGGACGACGTCGCCGCCCAGTTTCTCCTCGTCGATCTCGGGCAGGTACTGCGCCGGGTTGGTCTCGAGCTGCTCCAGGAACACGCCGTCGCGCGAAATCTTGCCCAGGACCTGCCGGTCGGCGGAACAGGAGACGCCGAGGCCGATGGGCACGCTCGCCCCGTGCCGGGGAAGCCGGATCACGCGCACGTCGTGGCAGAAATACTTGCCGCCGAATTGCGCGCCGATGCCCATGCCGCGCGTGAGATTCAACACCTCCTGCTCGAGATCGCGGTCGCGATAGGCCTGGCCGAACTTGTTGCCCTTGGCCGGCAGGGTGTCGAGATAGCGGCAGGAGGCGAGCTTCACGGTCTTGAGGTTCAGCTCGGCCGAGGTGCCGCCGATGACGATCGCCAGGTGATAGGGCGGGCAGGCGGCGGTGCCGAGGGTCTTGATCTTCTCGTCCAGGAACTTGATCAGCGGTTCCGGGCTCAGCACCGCCCGGGTCTGCTGATAGAGGAAGCTTTTATTGGCCGAGCCGCCGCCCTTGGCGACGAACAGGAAATGGTATTCGTCGCCCTCGTCGGCATAGAGATCGATCTGCGCCGGCAGATTGTCGCCGGTGTTGACCTCGTCATACATGGAAAGCGGCGCCACCTGGCTGTAGCGCAGATTGGTCTCGACGAAAGTGCGGCGGATGCCGGCCGAAAGCGCGGCGGCGTCATTGCCGCCGGTCCAGACGCGCTGGCCCTTCTTGCCCATGACGATGGCAGTGCCGGTGTCCTGGCACATCGGCAGCACCTTGCCGGCGGCGATATTGGCGTTCTTCAGGAGATCGAAGGCCACGAACTTGTCGTTGGCCGAGGCCTCGGGGTCGTCGAGGATGGCGCGCAGCTGCTTCAGATGGCCGGGGCGCAGCAGATGGGCGCAATCGATGAAGGCCTGGTGCGCCAGCTCGGTCAGCGCCTTGGGATCGACCGTGAGCATGGTCTGGCCGGCGAAATCGCCGGTGCCGACATAATCCGAGGTGAGCTTGCGGTAGGGCGCGTCGTCCTCGCCCAGCGGAAACAGCTCGTGAAAATCGCTCTCGGCCATGGTCTTTCGCCCTTCGGATCGGGAAAGCGGGCCGAGAGAAGCCCTATTCCGCCTGAACGTCAAGCCGGGCCGTTTTTTCCGCGGCCCTTGCCGATTCCGCTGCGCGCTATTTCTTCCTGAACTTGTCGATGTTGACCACGTCGGCGCCCTTGTCGCCCGGTTGGGCGGGCGGCTTGGCGGGGGTTCCGGATTCGGGCGCGGTTTCGGCCGCGCCTTGCGCGTGGTCCTCCTGGTTGGCGGCGGCGGCTTGCTGGAATTGCAGGCCGAATTTCACCGCCGGATCGGCGAAGGACAGGACCGCCTCGAACGGAATCACCAGCCGTTCGGGCTTGTTCTGGAAGGTCAGCGTCACCGCGAAACGGTCTTCCTCGACCTCGAGGTCCCAGAACTGGTGCTCCAGCACCACGGTCATCTCCTCGGGATGCTTGGCGCGCAAATGCGCGGGCAGCTCGACGCCGTCGAAGCCGGTCTTGAAGGTGATGTAGAAGTGATGCGCGCCGGGCAAACCGTCGGCGGCGGCGCGCGCCAGCGCCTCGCGCACCACGCCGCGCAAGGCCGCCTCGACCATCTTGTCGTATCGCAACAGGTCTTTCACGGTGCCGTCACCTTCGGCGGTGGTTTCAAGACCGAAATCAGTGGGGGGCTTCTGTTGCCCGGTGCCCCCCGGACCGCGCTTGCTTAGAGACTAAGCAGCGAGTGCGATAGTGTTATCGTTCGCACTTGGTTGTTGGCCCGATAACGGCGGTACCATGCCGGGCGAAAGTTGCATCTTTACTACGCGCGTCGATCCTAGTTCGCCCCCGTAAGGTGCGGGATTTTCAGGTCCCGCGAAACTGGTGGAGGCGCCGGGTACTGCCCCCGGGTCCGCAACGCATATTCCATGCGCCGTTTATCGCCATAGCCGGTTGCCCGGCACCTTTAATATAAGCCTTTTCCGTTAACGTACAACTAGGAGCCCCGAGTCCTTCTTGGAGGCGGGCGGGACGGCGGCTAAAGTGCGCCTCCCATGCCTTTGACGCCCGAACAGAAAGCGGAGATCGAAAAGCAGCGCGGCGAAACCGCGCAGACGCGCCGCGCCACCGTGCCGGCGCTCGAAGCCGTTCTCTACCAGGCGATCCCGGTGCTGGATCACGGCTTCATCCGCGTCATCGACTACATGGGCGACGACGCGGCGGTGGTGCAGGCGGCGCGCGTCTCCTACGGCAAGGGCACCAAGAAGGTGAGCGAGGACAAGGGCCTCATCCACTATCTGATGCGGCACCGGCACACCACGCCGTTCGAAATGTGCGAGATCAAGTTTCACGTGAAACTGCCGATCTTCGTCGCGCGCCAATGGATCCGCCACCGCACCGCCAACGTGAACGAATATTCCGCGCGCTATTCGATTCTCGACAACGAGTTCTACCTGCCCGCGCCCGAACATCTGGCGGCGCAATCGGTTTCGAACCGCCAGGGCAGGGGCGAGGTGCTGACCGGGACAGAGGCCAAGCGCGTGCTTGACCTGCTGCGCGAGGATGCCGAGCGCAGCTATCGCGGCTATGTCGAGATGCTGAACGAAAGCGAGGACGGCAAGCCGATCGATTCAAGCCGGAAGGGCCTGGCGCGCGAGCTCGCACGCATGAACCTGTCGTTGAATTTTTTCACTCAGTGGTACTGGAAGACCGACCTGCACAATCTTCTGAATTTCCTCAGTTTGCGCGCCGACGACCACGCGCAATACGAGATCAGGGCCTATGCCGAAGCGATGATCGGGACCTTGGAGAAATGGGTTCCCTTGACCGCCGAGGCCTTCCACCAGTACCGCCGGGGCGGCGCGCATCTCTCGGCCGCCGCGCTCGCGGTGGTGAAGCAGCTCATCGCCGGCAAGAAATTGTCCCAGGAAGAGAGCGGCCTTTCCAAGCGTGAATGGGCGGAGCTGATGGAGAAGTTGGGCAAAACGGATTAATTTGTTATTCTTGCTAGTAATGATTTAGACCCTATGTAGATTTTCTATCTCGTGGTGTCGGTGTGAGGGCTTGCGCCTGCTAGGGCGCTCTTACTGGGGAATTAATTCATGCCTGATTCGAGTGACTCTAACGCGAACCAACCTTTATTTGATGCTGCTGGTTTTCAACGGACGTTTGAAAATCGTCGCAATGTCTATCAAGCATTGCTCGATGAGGTGATATTTATTCTTCAAGATGGGATATCGGACAAGGACATAAAGACGCACGGAGTGGAGTGTCGGATTAAGAGCTATGATTCGATCATTAAGAAATGCCGGGAAAAAAATTACAAAGACCCTCTCAATGATTTAGTTGATATCGCCGGCGCACGAGTCATCTGTCTCTTTAGATCCGATCTTGAGAAAATCGGTGCATTGATCGATAACTCATTTGAGGTGATTGCCCGCGACGATAAAATCAATGAAAGCACTGACTCATTTGGGTATATGTCGATACATTATATTTGTAGGATTAAAGGAGTCTTCACTGGGCCAAGGTATCAGAAAATAAAGAACATAAAATTCGAAATCCAAGTACGCACCCTTTCGATGCATGCATGGGCAGCTATATCGCATTATCTCGACTACAAGGGAGAATGGGACGTGCCCGCCAGGCTTCGCAAATCGCTGAATGCTCTTAGCGGACTATTTTATGTTGCAGATAGCGAATTCGAACAAATTTATTTTGAGAGAGAGCGCGGTCGCAAGCATCTTAATGAAGAATCTGCTGCGCTCGTGCCAAACACGGGGGAAATTAATCTGGATACGCTTTCAGTTTATCTAAAGACAAAATTTCCTGATCGTGAGCATATGGATGAAAATGCAGTTTCCAGCCTCGTTAAGGAAATTAAGGCTACCGGATACACAACGATTGCGGAAATCGACGATGATATTAAAAGATCCGCAAAAGCTTTTCGTGAGTACGAATCCAAACATCCTCCATCTTCAGGCCCACATTACGCTGATGTTGGCGTCGTAAGGTGTTCTCTGACAATTTGCTCTGATAAGTTTCTGGCAAGTCGTGATGTGCCTGTACCACCAGAATTGCTCGAACATTACAAAGCCGTTCGGCATCTAGTGAAATAAATAAAGTTTTGTATCTTTACTGCACCACGATTCGCGGCGCCGGGCGCTGCTGATCGCCGCCGCTGAGCTTCTCCCACAGCCGCGTTGCGATCTGCTTGTAGACCTTGGCATTCGGGCTGTCGGGCTGCGAGAGCACGATCGGCTTGCCGCCGTCGGAGGTCTCGCGGATGGATATATCGAGCGGGATCTCGCCCAGGAACTCGACGCCCAGCTTCTCGGCCTCCTTGCGCGCGCCGCCATGGCTGAAAATGTCGCTGCGCTGGCCGCAATGCGGGCACAGGAAATAGCTCATATTCTCGATGAAGCCCAAAACCGGCACGTCCACCTTGCGGAACATGGCGAGGCCCTTGCGCGCGTCCAACAGCGCAATGTCCTGGGGCGTGGAAACGATCACCGCGCCGGCGAGCGGCACCTGCTGCGCCATGGTGAGCTGCGCGTCGCCGGTGCCGGGCGGCATGTCCACCACCAGCACGTCGAGCTCGCCCCAGGTGACGTCCCGGAGCATCTGCGTCAACGCGCTTTGCACCATCGGCCCGCGCCAGATCATCGGCGTGTCCTCGGCCACCAGGAAGCCCATCGACATGCATTCGACGCCGTAATTGCTCATCGGCTCCAGCGTCTTGCCGTCGCGCGAATGGGGCCGGCCCGAAATGCCCAGCATGCGCGGCATGGAAGGGCCGTAGATGTCGGCGTCGAGCACCCCCACCTTGCGGCCGATGGCGGAGAGCGCCAGCGCCAGATTAGCGGCGGTGGTCGATTTCCCCACGCCGCCCTTGCCCGAGGCCACGGCGACGATCGACTTGATGCTCGGCACCAGCAGCTTCTGCGGGCCATGGGGGTGGGCATGGGGATGGGCGTGGTCATGGTCATGCGCGTGGGCGGCCGCTGGCGGCCGCGCCGCCGCCTTTTCGGCGGTCAAGACGGCGGTCACCGACAGCACCCCCGGCAGGGCCTCGACCGCCTTCTCCGCCGCCTTGCGCAAGGGCTCGAGCTTGGGCCCGCGCGCGCGGTCGACCTCGATGGCGAAGCCGACATGACCCTCGCGCAGTTGCAAGCCCGTCACCATGCCGAGGGTGACGATGTCCTTGCCGCGGTCGGGATCGGGCACCTTGGCCAGCGCGGCCAAGATTGCTTTCTCGTTAATGTCGCTCAACGGTAACCTGCTATTCCTTGACAATTCCGGCCGCTCCGCCCGTTATGGCGCGAACCGGCTTTCCGACATATAAGACCTAAGACGGGCGGTCTGCAAAGCAAGGTTGAGGAAGCGTTATGTCTTGGAACAATCCGGGCGGCGGCGGTGGCCCGTGGGGCGGCGGCGGGGGTAAGAATCCCCTGGGCGGCCTTACCCCGCCCGATTTCGAGGAATTCCTGCGCAAGGCGCAGGAACGCCTGCGCAGTCTCCTGCCCGGCGGCATGGGGCGCAACCGCGGCTTCATCCTGGTGCTGGCGGCGGTGGTGATGATCTGGCTCGCCAGCGGCTTCTACCGCGTCGAGCCCGACGAGGAAGGCATCGTGCTGCGCTTCGGCGCCTTCAGCCGCACCACCAGCCCGGGCCTCAACTATCACCTGCCGGTGCCCCTCGAAGAGGCCCTGACCCCCAAGGTGACGCGCGTCAACCGCATCGAGATCGGCTACCGCTCGGACACGGGCAACGACATCCCGCAGGAATCGCTGATGCTGACCGGCGACGAGAACATCGTCGACATCAACTTCACCGTGTTCTACCTGATCAAGAACGCGCAGGATTATCTCTTCAGCATCCGCGATCCCGACGGCACGGTGAAGGTGGCGGCGGAAAGCGCGATGCGCGAGGTGATCGGCCACACCGAGATCGCCAGCGCGCTGGCCGAGGGCCGCGCCAAGATCGAGGCCGACACCCAGACCCTGTTGCAGCAGATCCTCGACAACTATCACAGCGGCATCGAGATCACCCAGGTGCAGCTGCAAAAGGTCGATCCGCCGCAGCCGGTGATCAATGCCTTCCGCGACGTGCAAAGCGCCAAGATCGACCAGCAGCGCCTCATCAACGAGGCGCAGACTTACGCCAACAACCTGGTGCCGGTGGCGCAAGGCGACGCCGCGCGCGTGGTGCAGGAGGCGCAAGCCTACAAGGCGCAGATCGTGCTTCAGGCCCAGGGCGACGCCGCGCGCTTCATCTCGGTCTACAGCTCCTACGCGGCCGCGCCCGATGTCACGGCGCGCCGGCTCTACATCGAGACCATGGAATCGATCCTCAAGAACACCAACAAGGTGATGATCGACAAGGGCGCCTCGACCTCGGGCGTGCTGCCCTATCTGCCGCTGCCCGCGCTGCAACAGCCGGCGGCGAATCCACCCAAGGGCGGCAACCCATGAAGCTCGATTTCAACATGAAACCCCACGTGCTCGCCGCCATCGCCGGCGTCGCCATCGTCGTCCTCGGGCTCGCCTGGTCCATGTTCTTCACGGTGCAGCAGACCGAGGAAGCCCTGGTCCTGCAATTCGGCAAGCCGGTGCAGCCGATCAACGAGCCGGGGCTCCATTTCAAGCTGCCCTATCAGGACGTGGTGCTCTACGACCGCCGCATCCTGGATTTCGAACCGTCGGCCGAGGAAGTGATCGCGTCGGACCAGAAGCGGATGGTGGTCGACGCCTATGCCCGCTTCCGGATAACCGATCCGCTGCAATTCTATCAGAGCGTCGGCACCGAGGCGGTGGTGCGCGCGCGGCTCGGCACGCTCATCAGCGGCAGCCTGCGCCGCATCATCGGCAACGTCGAATTGCAGGCGGTGGTTTCCGACAAGCGCGCCGCGATCATGCAGCAGGTGCGCGACGAGGTAAACGGCCAGGCCAAGGCCTTCGGCATCGACGTCATCGACGTGCGCATCCGCCGCGCCGACCTGCCCGAGGAGAACAGTCAGGCGGTCTACGAACGGATGATATCCGAGCGCCAGCGCGAGGCCGCCTCGTTCCGCGGCGACGGCGCGCGCCAGGCGCAGGCGATTCGCGCCGACGCCGACCGCCAGCGCATCGAGATCCTGGCCGGCGCGCAAAAGCAGTCGCAGATTCTGCGCGGCGATGGCGATTCCCAGAGCATCAAGATCTACGCCGACGCCTACAACAAGGACCGCAATTTCTTCGCCTTCTACCGCTCGCTCGAGGCCTATCGCCAGGGCCTGTCGGGCTCGAACACGACCTTCGTGATCTCGCCCACCAGCGAATTCTTCCGCTATCTCGAAAACGGGCCGCAAGGCCTGGGCGCGCCATCGCCGTCGCGCTGAGCCTGTCCCCATGAAAGATCTTGCCACGGCGCTGGCGCTGGCGGTCGTCATCGAGGGCGTGTTGTGCGCCCTGTTCACCCGGCCGATGCAGAAGATGATGGCGGAGACGGCGTTGCTGCCGGCGGGCGCTTTGCGCGTGGGCGGGCTGGTCGCGGCCTGCCTTGGTGTTGCCGCAATCTGGCTGATCCGGCGTCAAACCGGCAGGTGAGGACTGGCTTGCCGCGCGGTTTCCTCCTAAGATCGCGCCTTCCCGCCCGGCTGTTCCCAGGAGCGTTTTCGTGAACGTGGTTTTTCGTCTTGCCGACCGGACCCGCTATGCGCTGGTCTGCCTGCTGGTCCTGTTGCTCGTGGCGGCGCCCGCGGTCAACGCCGCGCCCGCGCCCGACAGTTTCGCCGACCTCGCCGCCAGGCTGCTGCCGGCGGTGGTCAACATCTCGACCACCCAGACCATCAAGGACGACAAGGGCGGCAAAGGCGACCAGCCGGGGGACGAGGATTTTCCGCAATTCCCGCCGGGCTCGCCGTTCGAGGATTTTTTCAAGGACTTCCTCAACAAGAACCGGCCGCATAACGGCCAGCAGGAAGCCCTGCCGCGCCACGCGACCTCGCTCGGCTCGGGCTTCATCATCGATCCCTCGGGCCTGGTGGTGACCAACAACCACGTCATCGCCGACGCGGACGAGATCACCGTGACGCTCCAGGACGACACCAACTTCAAGGCCGAGGTCGTGGGCAAGGACACCAAGTCCGATCTGGCGCTGCTGCGCATCAAATCGTCCAAGCCGTTCGCCGCGGTCAAGTTCGGCGACAGCGATCAGATCCGGGTGGGCGACTGGGTGCTGGCGATCGGCAATCCCTTCGGGCTGGGCGGCACGGTGACGGCGGGAATCCTGTCCGCGCGCGCGCGCGAGATCAATTCCGGCCCCTATGACGATTTCCTCCAGACCGATGCCGCGATCAACCGCGGCAATTCGGGCGGGCCGATGTTCGACATGAACGGCGACGTGATCGGCATCAACACCGCGATCTTCTCGCCCTCGGGCGGCTCGGTCGGCATCGGCTTCGCCATCCCGTCGAACCTGGCCAAGCCGGTGATCGATCAGATCAGGCAATTCGGCCATCCGCGGCGCGGCTGGCTCGGCGTCAACATCCAGAGCGTGACCGACGAGATCGCCGAAAGCCTCGGCCTCGACAAGCCCCGGGGCGCGCTCATCGCCAGCGTGCAGGAGGGCGGCCCGGCCCAGCTCGCCGGCATCCAGCCGGGCGACGTGGTGCTGAGCTTCGACGGCAAGGACGTGACCGACATGCGCCGCCTGCCGCGCATCGTCGCCGAAACGCCGATCGACAAGACGGTGAAAGTGAAAGTGTGGCGCAAGCGCAAGGAATTGCTGCTCGACGTCAAGGTCGGCGAACTCAAGGAAACCGGCCAGCAGGCATCCGCCTCGACCAAGCAGACGCCGCCGGCGCCCGCCGGCACGGCGATGAAGCCGCTGGGATTGGCGGTCGCCAATTTGACGCCGGAATTGCGCGAGCGTTTCGGCGTAGCCGAGGACTCGACCGGCGTGGTCGTAACCTCCATCGACGCCGACGGCCCGGCGGCGGAAAAGGGCATGCGCGCCGGCGACGTCATCGTCGAGGTGGCGCAGGAAGAGGTGAAATCGCCCCCCGACGTCGCCGACAAGATCGCCGCCGCGAAGAAGGCCGGGCTGAAATCCGTGCTGCTGCTGGTCGACCGGCAGGGCGATTTGCGCTTTTACGCGCTGAAGCTCGGCAAGAGCTGAGCGTTTAAGCGTCTAAGAATTTAATCGTCTAGGCGGCGAAGCCGAACGCCGCCTTCAGGCCCGTCAGGATGTATTGCACGGCCAGCGCCGCCAGGATGATGCCCATGACGCGGGTGACGATGTCGATGCCGGTATCGCGCAGCACCTTGTGCACCCATTGCGCGGCGAGCAGGCAGGCGAGCGTCAAAGCCAGAACGACGGCCAGAAGCCCGGCCACCTGGAGCTGCTCGGCGACGCTGTAGATATTGTTGTCGGTCAGCAGCACGGCCGTCATGACGGATTTGGGGCCGGCGATGAATGGCATGGCGAGCGGGAATACCGCGACGTTGCGGCCATGGCCGTCCCCGGGATGCGGCTCTGCCCCCTCGTGCAGCACCATTTTGAGCGACATCAGCAACAGGATGAGCCCGGCCGCGACCCGGAACGCATCCAGCTCGACCTCCAGCTCGTCGAGCACGATCTGCCCCGCGGCGATGAAGGCGAACAACACCCCGCCGGCGATCAGCACCGCCTCGACCGCGATCCGGGTCCTGCGCCCGGCGAGCCGGCGCGTCGTCGCCAGGAATTCCGACACCACCAGCAACGGGTTCACCGCCACCAGCAACAGGACGAAATCCTGGAGCAGCTTGTGCCAATCCATCATCGCGTTCTCCTGCGCCGGCGGTCCGCGGCGAATTCGTCGCGGCGGTAGCCTTGTGCGTAAAGCAAGGCAGTCAGGTCGGCATGGTCGACGCGGTGGCGCGCCTGCGGCGCGACATGGGGCCGGCCGTGAAAGGCGATGCCCAGGCCCGCGGCCCCGAGCATCGGCAGGTCGTTGGCGCCGTCGCCCACGGCCAGCGTCAGCGCCAGCGGGCAGCCGTATTCGGCGGCGAGGCCGGTCAGGGTCTCGAGCTTGCTGTTCCCGGCCCGGATCGGCTCCTTGACCGTGCCGGCGATCTTGCCGCCCGCTATCGTCAATTCGTTGGCGAAGTCGCGATCGAAACCCAGTTGCTTGCGGATTTGCGCGGTATAGATGCGGAACCCGCCCGAAACCAGCGCGGTGATCGCGCCATGGGCGCGCATGGTGGCGACCAGCGCCGCGGCGCCGGGATTGACGCGGATGCGCTTGCCCGCCTTCGCCAGCAGGCTGGCGGGCTTGCCCTTAAGCAGCGCCACGCGTTCCTGCAATGCGCCGACGAAATCGATTTCGCCGTTCATGGCGCGGCGCGTGATCGCGGCGACCTTGGCTTTGATGCCGACGAGATCGGCGATCTCGTCCAGCATCTCATTGGCGATGATGGTCGATTCCATGTCGGCCAGGAGCAGGCGTTTCTTCCGCCCCGCCAGGCTTTGCGCGATGAAATCGACCGGTTCCTGCGCCAGGGCGACGCGCGCGGCGGCCTCGGCCTGGTCCGGGTCGAGCCCGTCGAAGGCGATATCGCAGGCAAGCCTGGGCGCGAGCCAGACCGTGACGCCGAGATGCGCGCCCAGCTTTTCCAGCGCGCGGGATGCGGCATCGGCCCAGGATTCCACGGCAGGGCCTGGCTTGGCCGCGATCAGGGTGAGGACATTGCCATCCATCTGCGCGACCTTATCGGCGGAACGTGACTGAAAGGCAAGAAGCGGGCTAAGAATCGGCCCATGAGCGAATCGCCCATCAGTGAATCGGAGGCGCCCGTCATCGTCATCGCCGGTCCCACCGCCAGCGGGAAATCCCAGCTCGCCATGGCGGTGGCGCGGGAATTCGGCGGCGCGATCATCAATGCCGACAGCATGCAGGTCTATCGCGATCTGCGCGTTCTGACGGCGCGGCCGGGCGAAGCCGAGCTGGCGCAAGCCCCTCATTTTCTCTACGGCGAAATCGATGCCGGCGAAAGCTGTTCGGCCGGGCGGTGGCGCAGTCTGGCGCTGGCCGGGATCGGGCGCGCGCGCGAAGCCGGGCGTTTGCCGGTGATCGTCGGCGGCACGGGGCTTTATCTTTCCGCGTTGCTCGAGGGCTTGGCCGCGGTGCCGCCGGTGCCGGCGGCGGTCATTGCCGAAACCCGCGCCTTGCACGCGCAGCAAGGCGGGGAGCGGTTCCGCGCCGCGCTGGCCGAGCTCGATCCCGAGGCCGCCCGGCGTCTCCACGCCGGCGATACGCAGCGCCTGATCCGCGCTTATGCGGTGGCGCGCGCCACCGGCGTCGCGCTGTCCGAATGGCAGCGGCGGCAGAAGGCAGGCGCCCGGCCCGATGCCGCTGCCATCGTCTTGTTGCCGCCGCGCGAGCAGCTTTACGCCGCGATCGATGCGCGGCTCGCCTCCATGTTCGAAGAGGGCGCGGTCGAGGAGGTGCGGGCATTGCTGGCGCGCAAGCTTTCGCCCGATCTTCCGGCGATGAAGGCGGTGGGCGTGCGCGAGATATCCGGGTTCCTGGCCGGCGATCTCACCCGTGAACAGGCGCTTGCCGCGGCGCAACAGGCGACCCGCCGCTTCGCCAAGCGCCAATACACCTGGCTGCGCCATCGCCTGCGATCAGGAAAGAAATTGCAAAAGTTAACGCTGGAAACGCAATATTCAGAAAGATTGTTACCTGAAATATTTTCGTTTATTCGTCAGTTTTTGTTGACCACTCGGATATAGGCCACTAATTTCGGCTTTTCGCTTGGCAGAAGCGGTTTCTGTGGCTTCCCGGCCCCGGTTTTGGTGGGGGCGTGGGCAGAACGGGGCGGTTTCGCCTTGTGATGGGCTTTTGGAGAGCTTCATGGCGGCCGATTCGGCGGCGCAGCAGATGTCGGGAGCGGAGATGGTCATCCGCGCCCTGGTCGATCAGGGCGTCGAAGTCGTTTTCGGCTATCCCGGCGGCGCCGTGCTGCCGATCTACGACGCGTTGTTCAAGCAGAACCGGCTGCGCCACATCCTGGTGCGCCACGAGCAGGGCGCGGTGCACGCGGCCGAAGGCTATGCGCGCTCCACCGGCAAGGTCGGCGTGGTGCTGGTGACCAGCGGGCCGGGCGCGACCAACGCGGTCACCGGCCTGACCGACGCGCTGATGGATTCCGTGCCGCTGGTGTGCCTCACCGGCCAGGTGCCGACGCATCTGATCGGCAACGACGCGTTCCAGGAGGCGGACACCACCGGCATCACGCGGCCATGCACCAAGCACAATTACCTGGTCAAGGACGTGAACAAACTCGCGCAGGTGATGCACGAGGCGTTCTTCGTCGCGCGCACCGGCCGGCCCGGCCCGGTGGTGGTCGATCTGCCGAAGGACATGCTGTTCGCCAGCGGCACGTATCGGCCGCCCGAGGATGTTCCGCCGCGCAAATCCTACAAGCCGCAGACCAAGCCCGATCCCGCGCGCATCGAGCAGGCGGTTGCGCTGATCATGGAAGCCAAGCGGCCGCTGTTCTACGGCGGCGGCGGCATCATCAATTCCGGCCCGCGCGCCTGCCAGCTCTTCGCCGAACTGGTCAAGCTGACGGGCTTTCCCTGCACGCTGACGCTGATGGGGCTGGGATCCTTCCCGGCCTCGGACAAGCAATATCTCGGCCTGGTGGGCATGCACGGCACCTTCGAGTCGAACAACGCCATGCATGATTGCGACGTGATGATCAATGTCGGCGCGCGTTTCGACGACCGCGTCACCGGCAAGGTGGCGGCGTTCTCGCCCGGCTCGAAGAAGATCCATGTCGACATCGATCCGAGTTCGATCAACAAGAACGTGCGCGTCGACGTGGCGCTGGTGGGCGACGCCGCCGAAACCCTGGCGGCGCTCATCGCGTCCTTGAAGGCCAAGCGCTTCAAGCCCGATCCCGAAAAAATCGCGCCGTGGTGGCAGCAGATATCCCACTGGCAGGCGCGCCACAGCCTCGCCTATGCCAAGGACGACAAGGTGATCAAGCCGCAATACGCGATCGAGCGTCTCTATGCGCTGACGCGCGGCAAGGACACCTACATCACCACCGAGGTCGGCCAGCACCAGATGTGGGCGGCGCAGCTTTTCAAGTTCGAGCAGCCTTTCCACTGGATGACTTCGGGCGGGCTCGGCACCATGGGCTATGGCCTGCCCGCCGCCATGGGCGTGCAGATCGCGCATCCCGACGCGCTGGTGATCGACATCGCCGGCGAGGCATCGATCCTGATGAACATCCAGGAGATGTCCACCATCTGCCAATACAAGCTCCCGGTGAAGGTGTTCATCCTCAACAACCAGTACATGGGCATGGTGCGCCAGTGGCAGGAGCTGCTGCATGGCGGCCGCTATAGCGAGAGCTATACCGCGGCGCTGCCCGATTTCGTCAAGCTGGCCGAATCCTTCGGCGCGGTGGGATTGCGCGCCGAGAAGCCCGGCGACGTCGATCGCGTCATCAAGGAGATGCTGGCCGCCGACAAGGCGGTGATCGCCGATATCGCGGTCGATCCGGCGGAAAACTGCTTCCCGATGATCCCCTCGGGCGCGGCGCATAACGAGATGCTGCTGGGGCCCGGGGACAGGCAGTCTTCCGGCCCGGTTTCCGAAGAGGGCATGGTGCTCGTCTGAGCGCCCTGGACATGCCATGACCGCCGGCGAAACCGTCGAAAAGCACACCATCGCCGTGCTCGTGGACAACGAGCCGGGCGTGCTGGCGCGCGTCATCGGATTGTTCTCGGGCCGCGGCTACAACATCGAGAGCCTGACCGTGGCCGAGGTGGACCCCGCCAACGCCTTGTCGCGCATCACCATCGTCACTTCGGGCACGCGGATGATCATCGAGCAGATCAAGAATCAGCTCAATCGCCTGGTGCCGATCCACGGGGTGCGCGATTTGACCGACGAAGGGCCCCACATCGGACGCGAAATGGCGCTCATCAAGGTGACCGGCCAGGGCGACAAGCGCGCCGAGAGCCGGCGCCTGGCCGATGCGTACGGCGCCCGCGTCATCGATTCCACGGCCGAGAGCTTCGTCTTCGAGATGACCGACTCAACCGAGAAGCTGAACGACTTCATCAGCAGGATGGGGCCACTCGGGCTGGTCGATGTTTCCCGCACCGGCGTCGTCGCGATCTCGCGCGGCGCCGGAAAATTCTGATTACCGTTTCCGGAGGAAAGTACCATGCGCGTTTATTACGATCGTGATGCCGACGTCAATCTGATCAAGGGCAAGAAGGTGCTGGTCGTGGGCTACGGCAGCCAGGGCCACGCCCATGCGATGAATCTGCGCGACAGCGGCGTCAAGGACGTGCGCGTGGCGCTCCGGCCCGGCTCGGCCTCGGCCAAGAAGGCGGAGGCCGCAAAGTTCCAGGTGATGTCGCCCGCCGAGGGCGCCAAATGGGCCGACGTGGTGATGGTGCTGACGCCCGACGAATTGCAGGCGAAGCTCTACGCCGACGATCTCATCGCCAACATGCGGCCCGATACCGCCTTGGCGTTCGCGCACGGCTTCAACATCCACTTCCAGCTGATCGCGCCGCGCCCCGACATGGACGTCTTCATGATCGCGCCCAAGGGGCCGGGCCACACCGTGCGCTCGGAATATGTGCGCGGCGGCGGCGTGCCTTGCCTGGTCGCGGTCGAACAGAATCCCTCGGCCAACGCGCTCGAGATCGCGCTCAGCTACGCCTCGGCGATCGGCGGCGGCCGCGCCGGGGTGATCGAAACCACCTTCAAGGAGGAATGCGAAACCGACTTGTTCGGCGAGCAATGCGTGCTCTGCGGCGGCCTCACCGCGCTCATCATGGCGGGCTACGAAACCCTGGTCGAGGCGGGCTATGCGCCGGAGATGGCGTATTTCGAGTGCCTGCACGAAGTGAAGCTGATCGTCGATCTGATGTACGAGGGCGGCATCGCCAATATGCGCTATTCGATCTCCAACACGGCGGAGTACGGCGACTACACCCGCGGCCCGCGCGTCATCACCCCGGCGGTGAAGGCCGAGATGAAGCGCATCCTCGACGACATCCAATCGGGCCGCTTCGCGCGCGACTGGGTGCTCGAGAACGCGGCCGGCCAGGCCAGTTTCAAGGCGATGCGCAAGCGCGGCGCCGAGCACGACGTCGAGAAAGTCGGCGCCAAGCTGCGCGCGATGATGCCGTGGATCGCGCAAAACGCCCTGGTCGACAAGGCCAAGAACTGAGCGTGCCCGGGACGCGGGCCACAGAAGCCTTGCGATTCCAAGGGGAAACGCGATAGACATAGTCCCAGGTCTTAATATTTCCGGCTATTGGGATTTGGACCGGCGGGCGGCCTCTCCAGGCGCCCTGGCCGGTCGGTTCGGCGCTCGGATGCTCAAGGGATTAGAGACAAATGGCCGATAGGGCGAAAGCAGGGGAAGGCAGCCGGGCGTTTCAACGCCGGTTTCCCCATGCCTTCGCCATCGGCCTGACGCGGAGGAACGACGGGCAGCTGCGACTTAGCTGCCCCTGAGCGCGGGCGCAGAAGGGCCCGCTCGCGTTTGAGGGGTCATCCGCCACGGCTCTAATCGTTTCTCCGAGACATGAGGATCCGCGCCATGGGCGCAACCAGTACTCCGAAGAAATCCACTCCCGGCCAGGGCCGGGACAAGAACCGCGTCGTCATTTTCGACACCACCTTGCGCGACGGCGAGCAATCGCCGGGCGCGTCGATGAATCTCGAGGAGAAGATCAAGATCGCGCTGCTGCTCGAGGAGATGGGCGTCGACGTCATCGAAGCGGGATTCCCGATCGCTTCGAACGGCGATTTCGAGGCGGTGCGCGAGATCGCCAAGCTGGTCAAGAACTCTTCCGTTTGCCGGCTTGGCCCGCGCGGCGCGCGCCGATATCGACCGCTGCTGGGAGGCGGTGCAGCACGCCAAGCGCCCGCGCATCCACAGCTTCCTGTCGACCTCGCCGCTGCACATGAAATACAAGCTGCAGATGGAGCCGACGCAGGTGCATCAGGCGGTGATCGACAGCGTGTCGCATGCCCGCAATCTCTGCTCCGACGTCGAATGGTCGGCCGAGGACGGCTCGCGCACCGAGCACGATTTCCTCTGCCGCGTCGTCGAAAGCGCGATCAAGGCCGGCGCCTCCACCGTCAACATCCCCGACACGGTCGGCTATGCCGTGCCCGAGGAATACGCCGCGCTCATCCTCATGCTCTCGAACCGCGTGCCCAATATCGACAAGGCCGTGATCTCGGTCCATTGCCACAACGATCTGGGATTGGCGGTGGCGAATTCCTTGGCCGCCGTCGCCGCCGGCGCGCGGCAGATCGAATGCACGATCAACGGGCTGGGCGAGCGCGCCGGCAATGCGGCGATGGAGGAGATCGTCATGGCGCTCCGGACGCGCCAGGACTCCATGCCGTATACGACGGGCATCAAGAGCGAATACATCACCCGCGCCTCGCGGCTGGTCTCGGCCGTCACCGGCTTCGTGGTGCAGCCCAACAAGGCGATCGTCGGCGCCAACGCCTTCGCCCATGAGAGCGGCATCCACCAGGACGGCATGCTCAAGCACGCCGGCACCTACGAGATCATGACGCCGGAATCGGTCGGCCTCGGCAAGTCGACCCTGGTGATGGGCAAGCATTCCGGCCGCCACGCCTTCAAGATGAAGCTCAAGGAATTGGGCTTCGAGCTGGGCGACAACGCCTTGAACGACGCCTTCCGCCGCTTCAAGGAGGTCGCCGACCGCAAGAAGGACGTGTTCGACGAGGACATCGTCGCGCTGGTCGATGACGAGATCCAGCGCATTGACGAGCGCATCAAATTCCTGTCGTTGCAGGTCATCGCCGGCTCCAAGGGCCCGCAAAGCGCCGAGATCGAGCTCGAATTCGACGGCGTGCGCAAGACCGCCAAGACCCAGGGCAACGGGCCGGTCGACGCCACCTTCAACGCGGTGCGGGCGATCGTGCCCAACATGGCCCGGCTGCTGCTCTACCAGGTGCATGCGGTCACCGAAGGCACCGACGCCCAGGCCGAAGTCACGGTGCGGCTCGAAGAGGGCGGCAAGACCGTGGTCGGCCAAGGCGCCGATCCTGACACGCTGGTCGCTTCGGCCCGCGCCTATATCCATGCTCTGAACAAGTTGCTCACCAAGCGGGCCAAGACCGCGCCCGCTGCGCTCACGGCGTAAGGAAAGCGGTTCAAACACCAAACCTCGGATCAAATCACCAAGATGTTCGGCAATCTGTTGGGAATGCTGTCCGCCGATATGGCGATCGACCTCGGCACGGCAAATACGCTCGTCTACGTCAAAGGCCGGGGGATCGTGTTGAACGAGCCCTCGGTCGTCGCCATCGCTACCGTCAAGGGCCGCAGGCAGGTGCTGGCGGTCGGCGACGAAGCCAAGATGATGCTCGGCCGCACCCCGGGCAACATCCAGGCGATCCGTCCCTTGCGCGACGGCGTCATCGCCGATTTCGAGGTGGCGGAGGAGATGATCAAGCACTTCATCCGCAAGGTGCACAACCGGCGCAGCTTCGCCAGCCCGCAGATCATCGTCTGCGTGCCGTCGGGCTCCACCGCAGTCGAACGCCGCGCCATCCAGGAATTGGCGGAAAGCGCGGGCGCGCGCCGAGTCTTCCTGATCGAGGAGCCGATGGCGGCCGCCATCGGCGCCGGTCTTCCCGTCACCGAGCCCACCGGCTCGATGGTGGTGGATATCGGCGGCGGCACCACCGAGGTGGCCGTGCTCTCGCTCGGCGGCATCGTCTATTCGCGCTCGGTGCGCGTCGGCGGCGACAAGATGGACGAGGCGATCATCGCCTATATCCGCCGCAACCATAATCTGCTGGTCGGCGAATCCTCCGCCGAGCGCATCAAGAAGGAAATCGGCTCGGCCTGCATGCCCGAGGAAGGCGAGGGCCGCATCATGGAGATCAAGGGCCGCGACCTGATGAACGGCGTGCCCAAGGAGATCGTGATTTCCGAGCGCCAGATCGCCGAAAGCCTGTCCGAGCCGGTCGGCGCCATCGTCGAGGCGGTCAAGGTGGCCTTGGAGCACACCGCGCCCGAACTGGCCGCGGACATCGTCGACAAGGGCATCGTGCTGACGGGGGGCGGGGCGCTCTTGGGCAATCTCGATTACATGCTGCGCCACTCGACCGGCTTGCCGGTTTCGATCGCCGACGACCCCCTGTCCTGCGTGGCTTTGGGCACGGGACGGGCGCTCGAGGAGATGAAAACCTTAAGGCATGTGCTGATTAGCATGTATTAAGGCGCCTAAAAGGCGGTCGAAGGCCGATCAGGCCATGTACGAAACCCTCCGGGCCGTGTAAAAAAGAGGGGAAATCCCGGTATCCGGCGAGGGCAAGCCGGGTGCGGGCGAGAAGGACGGGTTCAGGGAGCGGTTGGGACCCATGCGACTTTCGGCCCCGGTCAAGGCGGCGGCGCAACGGCTGACGTTGCCCTTCCTTATTTTCGTCTCGGCGCTGTTCGCGGTGCTCGGCAAGGCCGACATCCTGCTGTTCGATCATGCGCGCGTGATCCTGGCCGACACCCTGTCGCCGGTTTTCAGCGTGGCGAGCAAGCCGATCGCCACCGTCTCCGACGCCGTCGCCACGGTCGAGGACGTGTTCTCGGTCTATCGCCAGAACCAGGAATTGCGCGAAGAGAACGACCGGCTGCTGCGCTGGCAGGAAGCGGCGCGGCGCCTGGCCGCCGAAAACGCCGATCTGCGCGGCCTCATCCGCTTCACGCCGCAAGGCGCGGTTTCCTCCATCGCCGCCCAGGTCATCGCCGATTTGGGCGGCGCCTTTTTGCGCAACGTGATGGTCAATGTCGGCAGCAACGACGGCGTGCAGCGCGGCCAGATCGCGATGACCGGCGAGGGACTGGTCGGCCGCGTCGTCGAAGTGGGAAACCGCACGTCGCGGATACTCCTTCTCACCGACATCAACTCGCACATCCCGGTGACGATCGAGAGCACGCATGATCGCGCGGTTCTGGACGGCGACAACGCCGACCAGCCGCGCCTCGCCTACCTCCAGGCCAAGTCGGAGGTGATGGCCGGCTCGCGCATCGTGACCAGCGGCAGCGGCGGCATATTCCCGCCGGGATTGCCGGTGGGCGTGGTCTCTTCCACCGGCGGGATGCGGGTCCAGCCCTATGCCGATCTGTCGCGGCTCGAAATCCTGCGCATCATCGATTTCGGCCTCGACGGCGTCCTGCCGCAAGGCGCCATGCCCGCGCCCAAGCCGGCACGAGGCGCCAGGTCCAACGCCGACGCGGGCCGGTGAGGGCGGCATGGCGTACAGCCTGTGGCAGCGCGAATTCGGCACGGTGACCAAGCTGGTTCCGGTTCTCAGCACGCTCTTGTTCGTGATCGTCTCGATGCTGCCCTTCCACATTCCGGGTTTCGGCTTGATCGCGCCCAGCTTCGCGCTGATGGCCGTGTTCCATTGGACGATCTATCGCCCCGATCTTCTGCCCTTGAGCGCGGTGTTCGGCATCGGCCTGTTCCTCGATCTCCTCAACGGCACGCCCTTTGTCGGATTGTCCGCGCTGATCTTCTTGCTGGCGCGGACCGCGGTGCTGAGCCAGCGGCGCCTGTTTTTCGAGCGTCCGTTTCTGGTGCTGTGGGGCGGCTTTCTGGTGCTGGCGTCGGCGTGTTTCCTGTTCGAATGGGCGTTCGTCAGCATGATGCAATTAATGCCGCTCAGGCCGCGCCTGTTCATCTTTCAGGCGGTGATCACCGTCGCCTGTTTCCCCATCGGCAGCTATTTCCTGGCTCTGGCGCATCGCGCGGTGCCGGCGAACGGAACTTGAGCCGATGAAGCGCGAATCCAGCCGCAGCAAGGTTTTGACCCGCCGGGCGTTGATCCTTGCGGGCGGCAAGCTCGCCTTGTTGGCCAGCATCGCCGGACGGCTCTACTACCTGCAGGTGGCCCAATCCAGCCGCTATGCCATGCTGGCGGATGAAAACCGCATCAACATCCGCCTACTGGCGCCGCCGCGCGGGCGCATCGTCGACCGTTTCGGCGTGCCCCTGGCGGTGAACCGGCCCACCTACCGGGCCGTGCTGGTGGCCGAACAGGCCGGCGATATCCCTTCGACGCTCGACGCCGTTGCCACGCTGGTGCCGCTGAGCGACAGCGACCGCCGCCGCGTGCTGCGCGACATCCGCAACAAGCACAGCTTTGTCCCGGTGGCGATCCGCGAGGACATGAATTGGGACGAGATGACCCGCATCGACGTCAACTCGCTCGATCTTCCGGGCGTGTCGATCGAGCAGGGCTTGATCCGGAATTATCCCTTCTCCGACACCGTCGCGCATGTCGTGGGCTATGTCGCGGCGGTCTCGGAAGACGAGTTGGACAGCGACGATCCGCTGGTCGAGCTGCCGGATTTCCGCATCGGCAAGAGCGGGGTCGAGAAATCTTACGATCTCGAGCTGCGCGGCACGGCTGGCACCAGCCAAGTCGAGGTCAACGCCTTCGGCCGCGTGGTGCGCGAACTCGCGCATGAGGACGGCATGTCGGGCCAGGAGGTCGTCCTGACGATCGACATGGCCCTGCAGGATCTGGCGGCGCGGCGTTGCTCCGCCGAGGGCTCGGCCGCCGCCGTGATGCTCGACGCCTGGACCGGCGATGTGCTGGCGATGGCCTCTTCGCCGGGGTTCGATCCCAGCGCCTTCTCCACCGGGTTGACGCCGGCGCAATGGCAGGCGCTGGTCGAAAATCCGCTCAATCCGCTCAGCAACAAGGCGATCAGCGGCACGTACCCGCCGGGTTCGACCTTCAAGCCCGTGGTGGCAATGGCCGCGCTCGAGGCCGCAGTCATTACGCCCGATACCCATTTTTTCTGCCCCGGCTATTACGATTTCGGCAATATCCGGTTCCACTGCTGGCAGAAGAACGGCCATGGCAGCATGAACCTGCGCGACGGCATCAAGCATTCCTGCGACGTCTATTTCTTCGAGGTGTCGCGCCGCACCGGCATCGACCGCATCGCGGCGATGGCCAATCGCTTCGGCATGGGCAGCGCGCTCGGCATCGACATTCCCGGCGAACGCCCGGGGCTGATTCCGAATTCGGCCTGGAAGAAAGCGACCTTCGGGGTGCCTTGGCAGCAGGGCGAGACGCTCAGCGCCGGAATCGGTCAAAGCTACGTGCTGACGACCCCCTTGCAGCTCGCGACCTACGCCGCGCGGCTCGCAACCGGCCGCACCGTGATGCCGCGGATCACCCGCGAAGCCGGAATCTTCACCCCCGAGGCCGCGGTCGACCAGGTCGATTTCCCGGAGCTCGACGATATCGCTCAAGGATTTGAAGCTGGTGACCGACGGCATGGCGGCGGTGGTGAACGAGCCCGGCGGCACCGCCTATGGCGCGCGCATCCTCGATCCGGGGCTGGCCATGGCCGGCAAGTCGGGCACCTCGCAGATCCGCCACATCAGCGAAGCCGAGCGCGAGCACGGCCTGCCCAAGGGGAAGCAGGTTCCTTGGAAAGACCGCGATCACGCCTTGTTCATCTCTTTCGCGCCCGTCGCCAATCCGCGCTATGTCTGCGCCGTGGTGGTCGAGCATGGCGGCGCCGAAGCCAGCGGCGGTTCGGCGGTGGCGGCGCCGATTTGCCGCGACCTGCTGATAATGGCGCAAAAGCGCGATCCGGCGCGGCGCGTACCGGCCGAGCCGTTCGGCGGCGCCACCCTGGCGCAGAACTGAGAGTTGCCGCAGATGCGCTGGTTCTACGACGTCACCCGGCCGGAACGAAGTCTCGCCATCAAGCTCGTCAATATCAATTGGACTCTGGTGGCGCTGGTGACGGGGATCGCCTGTGTCGGTTTCGCCATGCTCTATTCCGCCGCCAACGGCAGTTGGCAACCCTGGGCGGAGCGGCAGCTGCTGCGCTATGCCGTGGCCGCGCTGCTGATGCTGGCGGTGGCGGTGGTGGATATCCGGCTGTGGCTGCGCGCGGCCTATACCTTCTATGCGTTGACCCTGCTGCTGCTCATCGCCGTGCAAGTGCGCGGCGCCATCGGCATGGGCGCGCAGCGCTGGATCGATTTTGGATTGATTCAGCTGCAACCCTCGGAATTCATGAAGATCGCCCTCATCATGGCGTTGGCGCGTTATTTCAACCGGCTGACGCCCGAGGAGGTCGGCCAACCCACGAAGCTGATCGTGCCGGCGCTGCTGGTGCTGGTGCCCGCCATATTGGTGCTGAAGCAGCCCGATCTCGGCACGGCGATGATGCTGATTCTCGGCGGCGGCGCGATGTTCTTCCTTGCCGGCGTGCGGTGGTGGAAATTCGCCGTGATCGCGGCGGCCGCGGCCGCGGCCGGGCCGATCGCCTGGCGGTTTTTGCGCGATTATCAGAAGAACCGCATCTACACCTTCCTCGATCCCGAGAACGATCCGCTGGGCGCGGGCTATCACAGCCTGCAATCGAAGATCGCCATCGGCTCGGGCGGCACTTTCGGCAAGGGCTTTCTGGCGGGAACCCAGTCGCATCTCAATTTCCTGCCGGAACGGCAGACCGATTTCATCTTCACCATGTTGGCCGAGGAGTTCGGCCTGGCGGGAGGGCTTGGACTGCTCGCGCTCTATTCGCTGGTCTTCGTCTATGGCTATGCCATCGCCTTCCGCAGCCGCAGCCATTTCGGCAAGCTGCTCGCTTTCGGCATCACCACCAACATATTCCTCTACGTCTTCATCAACACGGCGATGGTGATCGGTTTGATCCCGGTGGTGGGCGTGCCGTTGCCGCTCATCTCCTATGGCGGCACCTCGATGCTGACGGTGATGTTCGGCTTCGGCCTGTTGATGAGCGTCTATGTCCACCGCGATACGCGCATCGGCCGCCACGGCGACGTCGAGCATTGAACCCTGGCGTTTGGCGTTCGGGGGTGCCACGCTCCTCGACAAGCCGGTCTTGCTTTGTTATATACCGCGGCCTTCCCGTACGGGTGCATAGCTCAGTTGGTAGAGCAGCTGACTCTTAATCAGCGGGTCGCAGGTTCGAGTCCTGCTGCACCCACCATTTTCCGCGCCACGCCCTGGCATGGAGTTTCCGCGATGCGGAGGGTTCTGCCGTCGCTCGGCGCCTTGGGATTGTGGCTCCTGCTGTGCGGCTTTTCCGATCCCAAAGGCGTCTTCACCGCCGTTATCGATCCGCACTGGCGGATGGTGAAGGATTTTGGCGGCCTCTACGCTTTTGCGCCGGACGGCGACCGCAGCCGCGGCGGGTTGACGATCGGCGCCGTGCCGCCCCAATCCTCGTCGTTGCTGGGCGAGGCCGTCGCCACGGTTGGCGATGCGGCGCATTTCATGATCGAAACCCCCTATTACCATTGCCGGCGTACCCTGTCTTTTCACGGAATCACGCGAAACCACGCCAGGCGGTGTCCCGATCGTCAGCCACAACATTTTCTGCTATCTGCAGACCACGCTCAGCGGCATGCCGAAGGCGGTGTTCGTGATCTCGAGCACGTCTTCCTATGAAGATCTGGCCGAGTTCGACGCCGTGTTCTGGCCGGTCACCCGCACGGTTAGCTGGGGCCCCGCGGTCCGCCCGGGTCATTCGCCGCCATGAAATAAATGGTTTCGAACCGGTATTGCTGGCGGCGACGGTAAGGACTAGATACCCGATATGAGCAAGCTCGGTATCGTGGTCGCCGGCCTTTTGTCGCTCGCGACCATTTCGATCGCGGTCTATGCCTGGATGGCCTTGGGCGCGGTCACCATCTCCGTCGAAGGCATGATCTCTCTGGTGCTGGGAGGGCTCGCCACCTTCGCCTTGGGCGCCGGGCTTATGACGCTGGTGTTTTACAGCAACCGCCATGGCTATGACGACGCGGCGGGTGCACCGCCGGATAGAAAACCGCCGGGAAGAAAATCGCGTTCTCGTTGAAGACGAATCGACGATCACGGATTCGTGATCGAGTGCTGGCAATCGTCTGGCGGCGCGGATATTCTTTCTCCACGCGATGATGCGGGGATCATTGCTGGGGGGAATGAATAATGGCCGACGCCAAGGCGCGAACGCGCCCGACGCCTGGTCAATCGAACCGCAACCGGCGCACAGGGCGCGAAGACGGCTCCAACCCGATCGATGTGCATGTCGGCGGACGCCTGAAGCAAGCCCGGAAGATGGCGGGCATGAGCCAGGTAGAGCTCGGCCTGGGTATCGGCGTCTCGTTCCAGGCGGTGCAGAAATACGAGCATGGCGAGAATCGGTTATCGGCCAGCCGTCTGTTCCGCGCCGCCAAGCTGCTCGGCCGTTCGGTGTCGTTCTTCTTCGATAACTTGCAGACAACCGCGTCGGATATGGATGGGGTAGAGCTGTCGCGCGATGAAATCAATCTGCTGCGCGATTTCCGCCGCATCACCAGCGAGACCGTGCGCGATCACCTGCTCCAAGTGGCCAAGGGCATCGCCGATGCCGGCGCTTCTGCCATGCCCGGTCGCGGCACCCTGAACTCATCCTAATTCTCCGTTTCCTGTCGGTTGTTTTCTGTTTCCCGGCTGCCGGCGACATACCAGGATATGCTATAAATACGTGTATTCTGATTAACTTATAAAACTGATGAGTGTTATGCTCGCCGCCGGAAAAGTTGGGCGGCGAGGCGGAGGATGGGTTCTGCCGAAGACTTCCTCATCGATGATCGGGGCGAACTCTTGCCGGTGGCGGAGCTTGCCCGCCGGCTTGGCCGCCGCAAGACCGATGACGCTTTGATCCAGCATGCGGTCTGCGAACTCGGCTATATCCGCGCCGCCATGCGTTCCGACGGCATGATGGTGGAATTGCGCGCCGCCGCCTTCAGCCTGGTGACGCTCATCGGCGCGCTGTTCGCCATCACCGACTACAGGCCGACCCGTATTCTTCTCACCATATACGGGGATGATGGCCGCCACAGCTCCGAAACCTTCACCAGCCTCGGCGCTTTCGCGGCGCGCGCCGAGATGCTGTCTCAACCCGCATCGGTTATAGCCTCCAGCGGATTTGGCTGAAGCTGCGCGAATCGCCCGGAAACGATTCTGGGCCTCGAGACAATCTGGAAAGTTGAAGAAAGCCCTGCGCCAGAGTTAGCTGTCGCGGCTCAGGCGTCGGTTGCGGTAAAAAGCCTGGTGGCCGCAGGACCGGCCCAGGGGATTGCGATATGCGAAGGATGCTGATACCGGCCGTCATCGCGCTGGCGTTGGCCGCGATGGCAAACGCGGATGGCGCCGCGGCGCTCGACCAAGTGATCCTGGGCACCGATTGGCGGGCCGAGGCCGAACATGGCGGCTATTATCAAGCGGTCGCCGCCGGCATCTACCGCAAATACGGCATCGAGGTGACGTTGCGCCCGGGCGGCCCGCAGGTGAATCACGCCCAGCTGCTTGCCGCCGGCCGCATCGATTTCGGGATCATGTCCAACTCGTTCCTGCCGATGAACTTCGTCAAGGAACAGATCCCGATGGTGGCAGTCGCCGCCTTCTTCCAAAAAGATCCGACGGTGCTGATTGCGCATCAGGGCGCGGGCGACAGCCTGGCGTCCCTCAAAGGCAGGCCGATGATGCTGAGCGCCGACAGCCGCGTCGGCTGGTGGCTGTTTCTCAAGGCCAGGTTCGGCTACAGCGACGACCAGATCCGGCCCTACAATTTCAACATTGCGCCGTTTCTCGCCAATCCGCAGGCGGTGCAACAGGGCTATCTCACCAGCGAGCCGTTCCTGATCGAGCGGGCCGGCGGCAAGCCCAAGGTTTTTCTGCTCGCGGATTCCGGCTATGCCAGCTATGGCTCGGTGCTCGAAACCTCGGCCAGGCTGGTGGCGCAGAATCCCGATCTGGTGCAACGCTTCGTCAAGGCCAGCATCGAAGGCTGGTACGGTTATCTCTATGGCGACCCACGCCCGGCCAACGCTTTGATAAAGCAGGATAATCCAGAGGAAACCGACGATCTATTGGCCTATGCCATCGCCCAGATGAAGGAACACGGCATCGTCGACAGCGGCGACGCGTCGCGGCTCGGCATTGGCGCCATGACCGATGCGCGCTGGCGCGGCTTTTTCGAGGTCATGGCGCAGCAAGGCCTTTATCCCAAGGACATGGATTACAAGCGGGCCTATACCGCGCATTTCGTCGATCAGGGCTTTGGGTTGGATTTGCGCAAATAGATGGCGGACCTGGTCACCATCGCCGGCCTCGGCAAATCCTTCCGCAACGGCGTGACCGCGCTCCAAGGCGTCGATCTCGGCGTGGCCGAAGGCGAGTTTCTGAGCGTGCTCGGTCCCTCGGGCTGCGGCAAGAGCACGCTCTTGCGCATCATCGCCGGGCTGACGCCGCCTTCGGCGGGAAGGCTCGATTGGCGCGCGGGCGACATGGCCGGCCGCATCGGCTTCGTCTTTCAGGATCCGACCTTGATGCCCTGGGCCAGGGTCTGGGACAATGTTTATCTGCCCTTGCGGCTCGCGGGCGTGGCGCGAGAAGAAGCCCGGGCGCGCATCGCCGAGATACTGGCCGCGGTGGGATTGCAGGGATTCGAGCAATCCTATCCGCGCGAACTTTCCGGCGGCATGCGCATGCGCGTCTCGATCGCGCGGGCGCTGGTGACCGAACCGCGGCTTTTGCTGCTCGACGAGCCTTTCGCCGCGCTCGACGAGATCACGCGCAGCAAGCTCAACGAGGATCTGTTGGCGCTGTGGCGGCGCCACCGCTGCACCGTGGTGTTCGTCACGCACAGCGTATTCGAATCCGTGTTCCTGTCGAGCCGCATCGTGGTGATGGCCAAGCGCCCCGGCCGCGTGACATCCGAGGTGAAGGTGGATTTCGCGGCGCCCCGTGACGCGGGCCTGCGTTTGTCGGCGCCTTATACCGAGGTTTGCCGGGTGGTTTCCGCGCATTTGACCAAGGCGATTGCATGAAGGGCTCTTCGCGTCTCATGCGGTTATCCGCGCCCGTGATCGTGGGCCTGCTGTTCGTCGCGCTGTGGGAGGCGGTGGTGCGGTATTACGATATACCGCCCTATATCCTGCCCGGACCGTGGTTGGTTGCAGAAACGCTGTGGCGCGACGGACCGAGCCTGCTGGGCTCGCTCTTGGTTACCTTGCGGATAACGCTGGCGGCGCTGGCGGCGGCGATCATCGTCGGCGGCTTGCTGGCGATCCTGTTCGCCCAGTCGCGGCTCCTCGAGCTGAGCCTTTTCCCCTATGCCGTGATCCTGCAAGTGACGCCGATCGTCGCGATCGCGCCGCTGATCATCATCTGGGTCAACGATGTCTTCCTGTCCCTGCTGGTTTGCGCCTGGCTCGTCGCGTTTTTCCCCATCGTTGCGAATACGACGCTGGGCCTCAACAGCGCCGACCGCAATCTGGTGGATCTGTTCCGGCTCTACCGCGCCTCGCGTTGGCAATCGCTGCGTTATCTGCGGCTGCCGTCGGCGCTGCCGTATTTTCTCGCTGGGGTGCGCATCAGCGGCGGGCTGGCGCTGATCGGCGCAGTGGTGGCCGAGTTCGTCGCCGGCACCGGCGGCGCCGAGACCGGGCTTGCTTCGCGCATTCTCGAGGCCGGCTACCGGCTGGAGATCGCGCGGCTGTTCGCCGCGCTGCTGCTCCTGTCGCTCACCGGCATCGCGATTTTCGCGGTTCTGAGCTGGATTTCGCGCCGCCTGCTGGCGCATTGGCACGAAAGCGCGATGCCCGCCGAGGATTGAATTTCAGGCCGGCACCAGCACGGCCACCAGCTCGGCCAGGCAGGCCGGGCGCTTGGCGCCTTCGATTTCGATGGTGGCCGATGTCACGACCCGCGCGCCCTTAGGCGTCGGATCGACGCTCACGAGTTTCAGGTGGAGCCGCACCCGGCTGCCGCTTTTCACCGGCGAGGGAAAGCGCACCTTGTTGGAGCCGTAATTGATCCGGAGACGGACGTTGTCGACCTGGTAGATCTGGTTCATCAGCCGCGGCGCCAGCGCCAACGTCAGATAGCCGTGCGCCACGGTCCCGCCGAAAGGCGAGGCCTTGGCGCGTTCGCGGTCGACGTGAATCCATTGGAAATCGCCGGTCGCTTCGGCGAAGCGGTCGATCATCTCCTGGCTGACCTCGACCCATTCGCTTTGGCCGAGCTCTTCGCCGGCGGCCTTGGCCAGCTCGGCAATCGAAGCAAAGTGGCGCATACGCTGTCAGCATCCCACTTGACCGTTTCGGGGGGAAGGGGTACTGATGCGGACGAATCGTGGTGATTTGAGCCGACCGGCTTGCGGCCACGTTAAACCAACCGCTAAAAAGGTCGGAGGCTCATAAAGCCCTGACCCTTCGCGGGACAGGGCTTTTTCGTGAGCGCAAACCGGCGGCCGAAGGAGAGATGAACATGGCCTTGACGCCGCCCCCGCCGCCCAAATCCTGGCGCCCGCGCACGGTTTCGACGCGCGGCGGAATTCTGCGCAGCCAGTTCCAGGAGACCGACGAGGCCATTTTCATGACCTCCGGCTTCGTCTACGGAACCGCCGAGGAGGCCGAAGCCGCCTTCGCCGGCGAGGGTGTGCGCTTCGTCTATTCGCGCTACGCCAATCCGACCGTATCGATGTTCGAGGAAAGACTGAGGCTGATCGAGGGCGCCGAGGCCTGCCGCGCCACGGCGAGCGGCATGGCGGCGGTCTTCGCCTCGCTCGCCTGCTTGGTCAGGGCGGGCGACCGCGTCGTCGCCTCGCGCGCGCTGTTCGGCTCGTGCCTGCACATCATCCAGCAGATCCTGCCGCGTTACGGCGTTACGACCGAAGTGGTCGACGGCCGGGATCTCGCCGCCTGGAAACAGGCGCTCAAGCCCGGCGTCAAGGCGGTGTTCGTCGAAAGCCCGTCCAATCCCGGGCTCGAGATCATCGATCTGAAGGCGGTGGCCGATCTCACCCACCAGGCGGGGGGCTTGCTGATCGTCGACAACGTCTTCGCCTCGCCACTGTTGCAGAAGCCGTTGCAGCTCGGCGCCGACATCGTGGTCTATTCGGCGACCAAGCATATCGACGGCCAGGGCCGCAGCCTGGGCGGCGCCGTGCTCGGGACCCAGAAATACGTGGCCGACCATCTGGCCTTGTTCCTGCGCCACACCGGCCCGGCGCTGTCGCCCTTCAACGCCTGGCTCTTGCTCAAGGGGCTCGAGACCTTGGAATTGCGCATCGAGCGCCAGTGCGCGAACACGCTGGAAGCGGCCAAGTTCCTGGAAAAGCACCGCAAGACCGGCCGCGTGCTTTACCCCGGCTTGAAGAGCCATCCTCAATACGCCCTCGCCAGGCGGCAGATGAGCGGCTTCGGCACCGTGCTCGCGGTCGAGGCCGGCAAGACCAAGGAATCCGCCTTCCGCTTCATGAACCGGCTCAAGATCGTCGAGATCTCGAACAACCTCGGCGACAGCAAAAGCCTCGCCACCCATCCGGCGACCACCACCCATTCCAAGCTGACGAAAGATCAGCGCGCCGCGCTCGGCATTTCCGATGCGCTGGTGCGGATTTCGGTGGGGCTGGAAGACGCGGCTGACATCATCGACGATCTCGACCAGGCGCTGAAGGCGGTGTGAGGCGGCTCAAAGCCCCAATTCGGCGCGCAAGTCTCGCGCGCGCCTGGCCCAGCGGGCCGATTCGCGCCGGTAGAGCTCCAGGTCTTCGATCAGATCGGGGTAGAAGCTGCCGTCGATCCTTCGCCGGCGGATGATATCCGTCTGCCCGCGCGCCAAACCGCGGAAGAATTCGGCCTGCCCGGTTGCCTCGATCAAACGCAGCCGCGTCTCCGAGCCGCAGCGCGCGATGCGCCGCGCCTCGCCGGAAAGAGGGAAATCGCAGCGGTGTTCGAGCGCGTCGAGCGCTTCCATCGGGCCGTAGCGGTCGGGCAAGCGCACCTTCCGGCAACAGGGCCGGATGGTGTACGCTAGTTACGTATAAATTGCAAGAGTGATGCGTACAGGTCTTATAGCCAGCGCCATTGGCCGATGACGCGGCCCTGGATATAGGCCTCGTTCAGCGTACGCTCATAAGGCTCGTATTTCGCGTTATCCGAGCCGATGCGCACCCGCGGCGGGTCGCTATGCGGCACCACCTGGAGGCGTTTCACCACCAGGCCGAGCCCGTCCCACACCACGAAAATGCCGGGCGGGCTGGGCATGCGGTCGCCGGTATCGACCAGGATACGCTGGCCCGGCAGCAGCGTCGGCTCCATGCTGTCGCCCATCACCGTGATGATGCGCAGCTCATGGGCGGGGGCGGTGGAATACTGGCGCACCATGCCGGTCGGGATCTGCCATTCGGCCACGATCTTCTCGGTTTCGGCGGAGAGCCCGCCGCTCCCCGCGCTGGCGCGCACGTCGAGCTCGCCGATCTTGAGCATGCGGCCGCCATCGCCCTCGCGCGATGAGGCTTCGAGCGCGGCCGCGGCGCCGGCCGGCCGTTCGCCCGAGCCGTCGACCCCGGCGAGCGCGTAAAGCTCGGCCGGATCGATGCCGGCGGGGGCGAAGATCGGCACCAGCTTCAACACCAACTCCAGCGGCAGCAGCGGTTTCTTGAAGCGGTCCTCGTAGTGCTGGTAGGAGCTGCCGTATTCCATGCCCGATTTTTTCATCCGAGACCGTTAACTCAACTCGGCGAGCCACGTCCGACCTTCAACCCGCTCGCCGACCATTTCATCGAAGCCTACCGCACGGCGCTCGCCGCATTCCAGCCATCGCCGATTCGCTGATGACTTGAGGCTGCCAGCAGGATAGACCGTTCCCCGCGCAATCGACGCGCGGGAGAAACGGGCCATGCCGGCCGAAGCAGCGGCACAACCTTCGCCGCAATTCAGCCATCGCGAGATCCTCGAGATATTGAGCGGCGCCCTTTTGGGCCTGCTGCTGGCCGCGCTCGACCAGACCGTGGTGGTGACGGCGCTGCCCGCCATCGCCGGCGATCTGAACGGGCTGCAGCATCTCTCCTGGATCGTCACCGCCTATCTCCTCACCTCCACCGCCTCGACACCGATCTACGGCAAGCTCAGCGACCTTTACGGCCGCCGCGTGATGCTGCTGATCGGCATCGGCATTTTCGTCGCGGCATCGGCGCTCTGCGCGCTGGCCCAGAGCATGGGGCAACTCATCGCCGCGCGCGCCTTGCAAGGGGTCGGCGGCGGCGCGCTCATCAGCATGTCGCAGGCGATCATCGCCGACGTCATCTCGCCGCGCGAACGCGGCCGTTATCAGGTCTATATGAGCGGCGTTTGGGCGCTAGCCAGCCTCGGCGGCCCGGTGATGGGCGGATTGTTCGTCGAATATCTCAGCTGGCGCTGGGTGTTCTGGATCAACTTGCCGCTCGGCGTTCTCGGTTTGATGTTGTGCAACAATCCGCTGAAGAAGCTGGTGGTGCGGCGCCAGCAGCCGCGCATCGATTATCTCGGCGCCTCGATCCTAGTCCCGGCGGTGGTATCGCTATTGCTGGTGGCGAGTTGGGGCGGCTCCGAATTCCCCTGGGCTTCGCCCGAAATCCTCGGGCTCATCGGAGCCGGGATTCTGCTCGCCGCCGCCTTCGCGCTGCAAGAGCTGCGCGCGCCCGAGCCGCTGCTGCCGCCGCGGCTGTTCATCGACCCGATCATCCGAATCGCCAGTTTCAACAGCTTCGTCGTCTCCGCCGGCATGTTCGGCGCCATCGTGCTGCTGCCGGTGTTTTTGCAGCTCGTGCTCGGCGCCGGCGCGGGCCGTACCGGCGTGTTGCTGATCCCGCTGATGGGCGGCACGGTGCTGGGGGCCTATCCGGCCGGCCAATGGATGCGGCACACTGGGCGCTATAAGAAGGTGCCGGTCGTGACGCTGTCGGGCGCGGTGGCGGCGTTTCTCCTGCTCGCGACCTGCGGCCCGTCGACGCCCGCTCTCCTGGTCGCGCTCTATATCGGCCTGCTCGGCGTCGGCATGGGCGGCTCCATGCCGGTGATGCTGGTCGCGGCGCAAAACGCGGCACAGGCGCGCGATATCGGAGCGCGCCACCGCGAGCGTCGCCTTCTTCCGTTCCTTGGGCGGATCCTTCGGCGCGGCGGCGCTGTGGTCGGCGCTGCTTTATTTCTTCGGCCAGAACCTGGCGGCGTTGGGGGTGCCGGGTTTCGCAGGGGTGGCGCTGCAAGGCGCCGGGGGCGCGGCTGCCGCGCTCACCCCGGAGGCGCGCGGCGCGCTGGCGCAGGCCTTCAGTTGGACCTTTATCGGCGGTGCCGCGATCATGGCGGCGAGTGTCGGGCTCGCATTGGTCCTGAAGGAAATCCCGTTGCGCACCACGCCGTCACGCGTCGAGCCCGCGGGCGAAATCTAACGGAAGATCAGGTTCTGGCGCCGACCAGCACGGGCCGCGCCGCCGACGGGCCTTTGCGCCTCTTGCCGACGCCCAGCACCATGACCGCCGCGATCATGCATAGCGCGCCGGCGCTGACGAAGGCGGCATAGTAATCGCCGACCTCGGTGCGCAACAGGCCGCTGCCGTAGGCCGCCACCGCCGAGCCGACCTGGTGCATCACCATGATCCAGCCATACATCATGCCGACATGGCGCATGCCGAAGGCGTTGGCGGTCAAGCGCACCGTCGGCGGCACGGTGGCGACCCAGTCGAGGCCGTAGAACAGGCCGAACAGCGACAACCCCCAGATCGACAGATCGAAGGCATAGGGCAGGAACAGGAGCGAGAGGCCCCGAAGCGCGTAGTACCAGAACAGCAGATAGCGGCTGTCGAAACGGTCGGTCATCCAGCCCGAGGCGGTGGTGCCGATGAAACTGCACACCCCCGTCGCCGCCAGGATGCCGGCCGCGGTGGCTTCGGGAATGCCGTGATCGACGCAGGCGGGGATGAAATGCGTGCCGATCAGGCCGATGGTGCTGGCGCCGCAGACGAAGAAGCTTCCCGAGAGCAGCCAGAAATCGCGGTGCCCCAGGCCGCGTCCCAGTCCGGCGAAGGCCGCAGCGAAGGGACTGACGCGCTCGACCGCCGGCGTTTCGGCCGCGTCGGCGGGCTGACCATAGGGCTTGAGGCCGATATCGCCCGGCTGGTCGCGCATCAGGAGCCAGACCAGGGGAATGGTGGCGACCACCACGGCGCAGGCGACGACCACCGCCGAGCGCCAGCCGTGATGCACCACCATGGTGGCGAGCAGCGGCAGGAAGACCAGTTGTCCCGCCGCGGTGCTGCCGGTGAGCAAGCCCATGACGAGCCCGCGATGCGCCACGAACCAGCGATTGGCCACCACCGCCGCGATCACCATCGCCGCGGCACCCGTGCCGGAACCGAGCGCCAGGCCCCAGATCGGCAGCAAGTTCCACGGCGCGGTGATGAAAGGCGTGAGGCCGAATCCTACCAGGATCAGCAGCAGCGCGCCGATCATGGTGACGCGCAGCCCGAAACGGTCGATGAATCCGGCCGAGAACGGGGCGATCACGCCGTAGATCAAAAGCTGCACCGCGATGGCGAAGGAAATGGTGGCGCGGCTCCAGCCGAATTCCTGCTCCAACGGCACGATCAGCACCGCCGGGCCCGAGCGCAGGCCCGCCGCGACCAGCAGCGTGACGAAGGTGATGCCCACCACCACCCAGCCGTAGTGGAACTTGATCTGCCCGGTCTTCCCCTTGGCTACGGCCATTATCCTCGACTCTCGGCGCCCGAAATCGCGCCATTTTGGCAAACCGGCGCGGCAAAGGCCAAGGAATCTGCCGCATGGCAGGGATGCGGCGGGGCCGGATTCGGGCCTGATTAGCGCCTCTTCGTCCTCTTGGTCGGCGATGCTGCAAGCGGGTTTTCGGGCCAGGGATGCCGGGGATAGCGGCCGCGCATCTCGGAGCGCACTTGCGGATAGCTGTTGCGCCAAAATCCCGCCAGGTCGCTGGTCACTTGCAAAGGCCTGCCGGCGGGGGAGAGCAGGTGGATGACCAGGGCCACGCGCCCGCCGGCGATCGCAGGCGTTTCGCGCGCGCCGAACATCTCCTGCAGCTTGACCGCCAGCGCGGGATTTCGCCCGAATAATCGATGGCGATGCGCGAGCCGCTCGGCACCGCCACATGCGAGGGCGCGAGCCTGTCGAGCGCCTGGCGCTGGGCGTGCGAAAGCCGCGCCGCCAGCGCCGCGGCCAAGTCCAGGCCCTGCAGCTGCGCGCGCCGCGATATTCCCGCCAGATAAGGCGCGAGCCAATCCTCCAAGATTCCCATCAAAGCTTCGTCGGATAAGATCGGGCCAGATTATCGCCTTCGATGCGCCGCAGGAACGAAATCCGCGCGCGCAAGGATTCCGCCTCGCGGCTCCAGGGCAGCGCCTTCAGGCCCAATTCGCGGATGCCCTGGATGAGCGCCGCCGTCACGCGCGCGGGATCGGGCGCGGCAAGCGGCTTGTCCTCGAGCGCCAGCGCGCCCAGCCGCAAGCGGCTTCGCGCCATCACCGCCGCTGCGCGTGAATCCCATTCGACGATCTCCTCCGCCGCGATATCGCCGGCGAAATCCTCCTCGATCTCCGCGCGGCTCAATGGTGCGGCGAGGAAAATCCGCGCCACCCGCTTGTCCCCGTCCAGATCCGCCACCGCCAGAAAATCCTCGCCCGCCAGCGCGTCGGCTTGTTGCAGTTCCGCGCCCTTGCCGTTGGCGAGCAGGAACTGTCCCCGCGCGCCCGGCCGCTGCTGCGCGATGCGGTCGGGATAGGCCAGGGCCAAAAGCCGCCCGGCTTCGCGCGCGTCGATCTCTCCCCCGCCGATCCTGAGATTTTGCCCGATCTGCCGCGCCGCCTGGCGCGCGCGCTCGGCCGCACCGCGATCGAGCGTCATTCCCGCCGGCAGATTTCGCGCGGCGCCTCGCTCCCCCATCATCTCCACCCGCAAGCGCAGATCGGCGTCGCGCGTGCCCGGCTTCGCGCGCAGGATGTCGCGCTCCATCAGCAGCGCGGCGATCGCGGCGGCTGTTGCACCCATCCCCCTTTCTTTTCCCAGCAGGACCATATGCGCCAAGCGCGGGTGCAACCCCAGCGCCGCCATAGCCTTGCCGTGGCGGGTGATCCGGCCCTTGGCGTCGAGCGCGCCGAGGCGTGTCAGCAGCGCCTTGGCTTCGGCATAGGCGGCGGCGGGCGGCGGATCGAGCAAGGCAAGGGCGGCGGGATCGGAAGCGCCCCATTGCGCCAGCGCCAAGGCCAAGGGCGCCAGATCGGCTTCGAGGATTTCCGGCGCGTTGAAGGGGCGGAGCTGCGCCTCTTCGGCTTCGGGCCATAAGCGGTAGGCGATGCCGGGTTCGAGCCGTCCGGCGCGGCCGCTGCGCTGCCGGGCCGAGGCCTGCGATACTCGGATCGTCGCCAGCCGCGTCATGCCGCTGCCGGGCTCGTAACGCGGCACGCGCATCAAGCCGCCATCGATGACGATGCGGATGCCCTCGATGGTCAGGCTGGTCTCGGCGATCGAAGTCGCCAGCACCACTTTCCGCCGGCCCGGAGGGGATGGCAGCAAGGCTTCGTCCTGCGCCTCCGGCGCGAGATCGCCATAAAGCGGCGCGAGCGAAACATCCGGGCCCAGCCCCGATTCTTCCAGCAACCGAGCCACGCGACGGATTTCCGCGCCGCCGGGCAGGAACACCAGCACGCTGCCGCTCTCCTCATTGAGCACGCGGGTTACCGCCGAAGCCACGCCGGCTTCGAAACGGTCAGGCATCGGTCGAGATAGGTGCCGGATTTCGACCGGGAAGCTCCGCCCTTGGCTTGCCACCACCGGCGCGTCCCCCAGCAGCTTCGCCACCTTGTCGCCCTCGATGGTCGCTGACATCACCAGCAGGCGCAGTTCGCCGCGCAGATGCCGACGCGAATCCAGCGCCAGCGCCAATCCCAGATCGGCTTCGAGACTGCGTTCGTGGAATTCGTCGAAGATCACCAATCCCACGCCATCGAGCCCGGGATCGTCCTCGATCAGCCGCGGCAATATCCCTTCGGTCATCACCTCGATGCGCGTCTTGGGCCCAACGCGGGTTTCGAGCCGGGTGCGGAAACCCACGGTCTCGCCCGCGCTTTCGCCCAACATCTGCGCCATGCGCCGCGCCGCCGCGCGCGTCGCCAGCCGGCGCGGCTCCAGCATCAGAATCCGCTTTCCCGCGAGCCAAGGTTCGTCCAGCAGGGCAAGGGGAACAAGAGTCGTCTTGCCCGCGCCGGGCGGCGCCTCGAGCAC
Source organism: uncultured Alphaproteobacteria bacterium (assembly GCA_963810055.1). Classification (GTDB taxonomy): domain Bacteria; phylum Pseudomonadota; class Alphaproteobacteria; order ATCC43930; family CGMCC-115725; genus REEB95. The sequence continues at coordinate 90,633 of CAWEME010000008.1, forward strand.
CGCCGCACCTTTTTCGGCGAGCGCGGCCTTGAGCGCGGGCAGGGTCTCGGCGACCGGCAATGCGCCGGCGTATTTCCCGGGATCGAAAGGCGTCACAGGCCGGTGGCGAAACGCGCCATCACCACGATGATGGCGATCTGCAACGAGGCCTGCAGCGCGGTTTGGCGAACATATATCCTCATGCGGCGGCCGAGTTTGTCGAGATCGGGCCTCTCCTTCTGCAATTCGAGGCAGGTGAGCAGGTTGACCGGCAGCAGGATGCACAGCCCCTGCACGGTGAGGATGGCGATGATGACCAGCGCGGCGTCGACCCACAGCTTGTCGGGATAGGGCAGATCGAAAAAGCCCAGGGTCTTGGCGAGGAAATAGCCCGCCGTGCCGGTGATGATGGCGAGCGACGGCATCAGGAACAACATGCGCGGCAAGAGCCTCGTGGAAAGGGCGCGGCGCGCGGGCAGATCGACCTGGCGTAGCGTTGGACCCAGCACGAATCCCACGAATACGTCGATTCCGGTCCACATCACGCCGCACATGACATGGATGAAGTTCAGGAAAAAGATGTTGCCGAGCAGGATCGCCGCCGCCAGCACGGCGAAACCCGCCGCGACATAGCACAGATAACCCCAGCGGATGAGGCCCGGCCGCTCTTCCGCCGCCATGCTGGGCGCCGCCATGACGCTCTCCCAATCGTGATCGCCATGATAGCGCAAACCAGGATGACGGGAAGGCGTCCCCTTGCCCGGAGCCCGCCGCAAGCCGCATACTGCCGCCCGCATGAATACCCGTTCCCTGCTCGCCATCATCGCCGCCGTCATCGCCGTGATCGTATTGTCCCAATTGCTCTATGATTTCTACGATTGGAACCGGCAGCAATCCTGCGCCACCGGCGGCGGGCGCAATTGCGGCGCGCCCCGTATGCCGTTGAACCGGCAATGAGCAGCAAGATCGTCAAATCCGACGCCGAATGGCGGACGCAGCTGACGCCCGAGCAATTCCACATCGCCCGCCAGAAAGGCACCGAACGCGCCTTTTCCGGGCAATATTGGGACAACCATGCGCCCGGCAGCTATGTCTGCGTCTGCTGCGGCCAGGAGTTGTTTTCCTCCGAAGCCAAATTCGATTCCGGCACCGGCTGGCCGAGCTTCTGGCAGCCAGTGGCGAAGGGCAACGTGACGACCGAGGAAGACCGCAGCCTGTTCATGCGCCGCACCGAGGTGATGTGTTCGCGCTGCGACGCGCATCTGGGCCACGTCTTTCCCGACGGGCCGAAGCCGACCGGCCTGCGCTATTGCATCAATTCGGCCGCGCTGGCGCACCAGCCCAAGAAGTAAGGCTCAGCTGCCGATCTTGAGCGGCGCGACCAGGCCCCTGAGACAAGCGACGGCGCTCAGGGCGGTGATGCGCCCGGTCTTGGGATTCTCCGACGGCACGTTCTCGATGGTCATGGAAAAGCGCGCGCTGTCGGCTTCGACCTCGATGCGATGAATGTTGCGGTCGATCGCCGGGTCGGCCCAGATCTCCAGATGCGTGCGGTCGGGGCCGATGCCGGCGAGCGACAGCGCCGCCGCCACGTTGACATTGGCAGGAAAGCCCTTGGCGCCATCGCGCGCGCTGCCCTCGAAAACCTTCAGCGGCGCCTTCAAGCCGGCGAGCGAAATCTTGTGCTCGGCCAGATAGGGCGCGCCTTCGAGCCCCCGGGGCGGCTTGCGCGACACCATAGTCACCGAATGGATTTTGCCTTCGGCTGCCGCGCGCACCGCGTCCAATCCCAAAAGTGCGCCGGTCGGCACGATGATGCGCGCGCCGGTTTTCTTCGCGCGCTCGACCAGATCGAAATTCTCGATCAGCGCGCCGGCGCTCAAGGGCATGAAGATGCGCCCGCGTTCGATCGCGGGTTCGGCGATGGCGCGGAATTGCGCCGCCGGCAGGCATTCGATCACGATCGCGGCGAGATTCGCGAGCTCGGCCAGATCCACCACCGGCGCCGCGATGCCGGAGGATTCGAGTCTTTTCGCGGCGGCTTGGCGGTCGCGGGCCGACACGGCAACCAGCTTCAAGCCGGGGATTCCGGCGTTAAGCCGCTTGGCCAGTTCCAGGCCGATGGCGCCCAGCCCGCCGATCGCCACCGTCAGCTCTTTCATAGGCGACCCCCCTTGCGAAGATCGCAGAATGGACACGAATGGGCGAGGCTGAAATTGCGCATCGGCCGCGTGGTCAAGGGCATCGCCGTCAACCGCCGCATGCAAATCCGGATTGCGCCCAGATGCCATTTGGTGGGGCAATTTAAAATCACAGTAATCAAATGTGAATGTGGCATGCTTCTCATTTATTGCAGTGGCGTTTATGCGTAATTCCCGGACTATTTTAGAGATTTTCGGCAGCACTCGCCGCTGTTAGCGTAGGTTCACAAGAGCGGCGCCAAGACCGCAGAAAAAGGGATTTAAGATTTTCTCGCGCGCACCGATCGGAAACCGACGCCGTGAGGAATGAGAAAAGGGGAACGCCGATGCAAAACAAAACGCTTATTTCCGAAGCGCTGACCCGCCTGCGCTTGCTGCGTCAGGCGGGTATTGCGGGATTGACGACCATCGCCGCTCCCGCTTGGGCGCAGACGATGGTGACTCTGCCGTTTCCCGGCGGAGTCGGCGAACGGCCCATCACCACCGACTTTCCGCAGAAAGGCGCGATGGTTCTGCAGCGCACACGTCCGCCGCTGCTGGAGACGCCGTTCGAAGTCTACGACAAGGGCGTGTTCACGCCGAACGACCGTTTCTTCGTGCGTTGGCACTGGGCGGTCATCCCGACGAGCGTCGACGTTGACAGCTTCCGGCTGAACGTCCACGGCCATGTGAACCAGACGCTGTCGCTCACGCTGAAGGACGTGCTGGCTTTGCCGAAGGTCGAGATCGCCGCGGTGAATCAATGTTCGGGCAATTCACGCGGGCTCTTTCAGCCGCGTGTCGCCGGCGGTGAATGGGGCAATGGTGCGATGGGCAATGCGCGCTGGACAGGTGTGCGCCTCAAGGATGTACTCGACAAGGCCGGGGTGAAACCGGGCGCGGTACAGGTCCGGTTCAACGGAATGGATACGCCGGTCGTCGCGGACGGGCCGGATTTCATGAAGTCGCTTGCCGTCGATCACGCGCGCGACGGCGAGGTGATGATCGCCTACGCCATGAACGGAGCACAGCTTCCGCTCCTGAACGGCTTCCCGCTGCGGCTCGTCGTGCCCGGGTGGTATGCGACCTACTGGGTCAAGATGCTCAACGACATCGAGGTTCTGGACAGCCCGGATACCAATTTCTGGATGAAGACGGCCTATACGATCCCGGATACACCGCACGCCGACATGAAACCGGGCCAGACCGGAGTCCCGATGGTGCCGATCAACCGGATGAACTCGCGTTCTTTCATCACCAACATCAAATCAGGCGCGACTTTTCCGGCGGGCAAGCCGGCGCCGGTCCGCGGCATCGCATTCGGTGGCGATACCGGTGTGAAGCGGGTGGACTTCTCGGCCGATGGCGGCAAGACCTGGCATGCGGCGCATCTCGGCAAGGACGAAGGCAAATACAGCTTCCGGCGGTGGGAGACGCATTTCACGCCCACGGCGAAGGGGGATTACACGCTCATGGTCCGGTGCGCGAACAGCAGCGGTGATGTTCAGCCGGCCCAGCCCAACTGGAATCCGGCCGGGTTCATGCGCAACGTGATCGAATCAACGTCTGTTTCCGTGGCGTGAGGGGGCTTCGCACATGAACCGCAAAATTCTGCCTTTCGCGCTTCTTGCCGGAGTCGCTCTGGCCTCGCTGGCCGTGCAAGCGGCGGTCCCGACCAGTCTTAAATCGGTCGATGTAAAGCTGCCGGAAAGCACCCGGGCACTGCCGGCTGGACCCGGGGTGACGGTCGTGCATGACAACTGCCTTGCCTGTCACTCCGCGGGCATGATCATGAACCAGCCGGCGATGCCGAAAGCGGCGTGGGAAGCCGAAGTCAGCAAGATGCGCAACGTCTATAAGGCGCAGGTCGACGACAAAGACGTTCCGGCGATCGTCGATTATCTGACCGCGGTCAAGGGCCCCAAATAGCCGGCGGTCTCAGAGGGCCGCGCAGAAACTTCTGGCATTGGCGGTCAGGGTTCGGGCATCTCTAGCCCGAAGCTCCGGGGACGCGCCTTGCCCAGCAATCCTTTGATCCGACTCATCCTCGCCTTGGGTCCCGACCGGCGGCTCGCGCTGGCGGCGATCATCGGCGCCGCCATCACGTGGCTGGCTTGGCCGACGCTGCCGTTTCCCTTCCCGCTCGCCCTGGGTTGGATCGCCGGGGTGGCGTTCTTCCTCGGCGGCACCGCGCTGGTGATGAACGACATCACGCCCCGGCTGATGCGGCAGCGGGCGCGGCGCCAGGATCCTTATCGCTGGGTGATCCTGACCGTGGTAGTGGCTGCGGCCGCGGTGAGCCTAATCGCGCTTGGTTTCATGTTGCAGCACACGGGCGGCGCGCTGGGAACTGGATGGCGCATCCTGCTCGCCGGGCTGGCGGTGATTTGCTCCTGGACCCTGACCCACACCATGTATGCGCTGCATTACGCGCATCTCTATTATGGCGACGATCCCCGCAAGCGGGGCAGACAGGACCGCGGCGGCCTCAAATTCCCCGACGAGGGGGCGCCGGATTTCTGGGACTTCCTCTATTTCTCCTTCGTCGTCGGCATGACCTGTCAGGTCTCCGACGTGCAGATCACCGGGCGTCACATGCGCCGGCTGACCCTGGGCCACGGCGTATTGTCGTTCTTTTTCAACGCCGGGATTTTGGCCCTGGCGGTCAACTTCATCGCCAGCGCGATCTGAATACCTTTTTTCGCCAGGCTTGATGCAAATCAATGCAACCGGCCGGCAAAGGCCGAAACTTCGATCCCTTGGGCATGTGGGGTCGCATGCATCACCTCGTCGTCGTCGCTCATCCCACCGAAGACAGCTTCACGATAGGGTTGACCCGCGCCTACGCCGCTGAATTGGAAAAGCTCGGGCATAGCCAGCGGACATACGATCTGTACCGCATGGGGTTCAACCCTGTCTTGGCCGCGTCCGAGCTTATGCCGGTCGCGGCCGATCGTCCCGTCAGCGCCGATGTGGCGCAGGCGCAGGATGATATTCGCGCCGCCGATGCCCTTACCGTCATCTATCCGCTGTGGTGGCTGTCGATGCCGGCGATGATGAAAGGGTATATCGATCGAGTTTTCGCGCGCGGCTTCGCTTATGAAGCCCGCAACGGCATCGTGCATGGGCTTCTTGCCGGGAAGAAATCCGTTTTGATCACCGTCTCGGGAGCGCCGTTGCCGCTGCTGGTCAAGAGCGGCAAATGGAATGCCGTGGAGGTCCTGCAGGACACACACATCTTCCGTTCGGCCGGGTTCGAGTTGCTCGAGCATCTGCATTTCGACGAGGTCGCGCCGCACCTTCTGGGTGCCATTGCCGAGCAACACATGGCGCGCGTCCGGTCCTGCGCGGGGCGGCATTTTCCCGCGGGCTAGAGCAACTTTATGGGAGCCGGAGAGGGCCTGCCGGCGTCGTTACATTCGATCAGAGGAGAGCGATCCATGGCAAAGAGTACAATTGATTCCCCTGTTTGGTTCGTCACCGGCTGTTCGACCGGCTTCGGCCGGGAGTTCGTCCGCGCGGCGCTGGCGCACGGGTTTCGCGTGGTGGCAACAGCGCGCGATCCCAAGAAGCTCGACGATCTTATCGCCGGGCATGAAGACAAGGCGAGGGCGCTCGCCTTGGATGTGACGAATGCGGATCAGATCAAACGCGCCGTCAGCGAAGCCGAGCGCGCATTCGGCCGCATCGACGTGCTCGTCAACAACGCCGGCCATGGTTATTTGGCCGCGGTGGAGGAAGGCGAGGAGAAAGGCGTCCACGCCATGTTCGAAACCAATTTCTTCGGCTTGGCCGCCCTGATCCGGGCGGTTCTACCGGGAATGCGGGCACGGCGGCACGGCTATATCGTCAATATCGCATCCGTCGGTGGAATCGTCGGCTTTGCCGGCTCGGGCTACTATGCGGCCACAAAATTCGCGGTTGAAGGCCTGTCGGAATCCCTCGCGCAGGAGGTCGAGCCGTTGGGGATTCGCGTGCTATTGGTCGAGCCCGGTCCGTTCCGCACGAATTTTGGGCGATCCTTGAAACAATCGCCCAACGTCATCGCTGACTATGAGCAAACGGCCGGCAAGCACCGCCGGGAAATCGTGGAACATAGTGGCAAGCAAGCGGGCGATCCGGCCCGAGCCGCCGAGGCCGTCATCAAGGCGGTACAGTCACCCGCGCCGCCGCGACACCTGGTGCTCGGCCATGCGGGCTTCGACAATGTCGAAAGCCAGCTGCGGTCGATGTTGCAAGAGGTCGATCTCTGGAAAACGACCAGTTTGGGCGCCGACTATCCCGCGGCATGATGCACGAAGAGCAGAGCGGAGCATGATCCGATGAAAGATCTGCCGCTATCGAAAGTCTACCAGTTGCTCGAACCGGGCCCGGTGGTTCTGCTCACCACCGCCCGGAAGGGCCGCGCCAACGTCATGACCATGTCCTGGCACATGATGGTTGAGTTCGAACCGCCACTGGTTGCCTGTGTCGTCAGCGGCGCCAATTACAGCTTTGCCGCCTTGCGGTCGACGAAAGAGTGCGTGATCGCCATTCCGGCGCTGAAACTGGCGCCCACGGTCGTGAAGATCGGAAACTGTTCGGGCCGCGACGTGGAGAAGTTCGGCGAATTCGGCCTGACGCCGCTGCCGGCCGCGCGCGTGGCGCCGCCGCTGGTGGCCGAGTGTTTAGCCAATCTCGAGTGCAAAATTGCCGATGCCGGTTTCGTCAACAAGTACAATCTCTTCATCCTCGAGGTGGTCAAGGCCTGGACCGATCCGGCGCAAAAGAATCCCAAGACCATTCACCATCACGGATATGGCCACTTCGCGGTGGACGGCAAGATGATCAAACTGAGTTCGCGGAAGCCATGACCGGCGCGCATCGATAGCCGCGCCCGCAGGCCCGCCGCGCGTTTCCAATGCAAATATCTCTTGCCAGAAGTCCGGCCGAGGCACAGATTCCCGGATGGCTGGGGTGCCGGTTTTAAGTCCGGCTGAGAACACACCCACGGAACCTGTCTGGATAATGCCAGCGAAGGGAGCCTGCCATGACCGACCCGAAGACCCTGAAACGATCCGCTCACCCGCCCGTCGCCATCATCGGCGGCGGGGCAATCGGGCTCGGCATCGGCTGGCGTCTGGCCCAGGCGGGCGTGACGGTCGATGTATTCGAACGCGGCGAGGCCGGGCACGGCGCGAGCTGGGCCGCGGGCGGCATGCTGGCGGCGGGGGTGGAGACCGAACCGAGTGAGGCCGATCTCTCCACGTTCAACCGCGCCAGCTTGGCGTTGTGGCCCGATTTCGCCGCCGAGCTCGAACGGGAATCGGGTGTGTCGGTCGAATTGCGCCGCGAAGGCACGCTGAAGGTTGCGCTCAACCGCGACGACGCGGCGCAGCTGCGATTCATGTACGACTTCCAGCGCGCCCAGGGCGTGACCTTGGAATGGCTGTCGGCCAAGCAGACGCTCGAACGCGAGCCGCGCCTCAATCCTGCGCTTTCCGCCTCGGTGTTCTTTCCGGGCGACTGCCAGGCCGACAACCGATTCCTGGTGCGCGCGCTGAAGCGAGCCTTCCTGGCATCCGGCGGCAAGCTGCACGAGCATACTCCCGTCACGGCGGTGGAGGTCGCCTCCGGCCGCGTCGTGGCGTTGCGACTTGGCGACAAGCGCCATGAATGTGCCGTTGCGGTGCTGGCCGCCGGCGCCTGGTCGGGCGAGATTGCAGGCTTGCCGCAAGAGGCGCGGGTGCCGGTGCGTCCGGTCAAGGGCCAGATCCTGGCGCTCAAGATGGATCAGGCCGCGCCGCTGATCCTCCATGTGATCTGGAGCCCGCAGGTCTATCTGGTGCCGCGCCGCGATGGGCGGCTGATCGTCGGCGGCACGGTGGAGGAAAAGGGCTTCAACGGCGATCTCACCGCCGGCGGCATCTTCGCGCTGCTCGAGGGCGCGTGGCGGGCGCTGCCGGGCGTCGAGGATCTGCCGATCGACGAGATGTGGATGGGTTTCCGACCGGGCTCGCGCGACGATGCGCCGATGCTGGGGCCGGGCGCGGTCGAAGGGCTGGTGCTGGCGACCGGGCATTACCGCAACGGCATCCTGCTGACACCGCTGACGGCGGACACGGTGTCGCGCTATATCCTCACCGGCGAGGTGGCGGAATCGATCAAACCCTTCGCGGTTTCGCGCTTTGCCGCCAAGGCGCAAAAGGACGCGGCACCCAAGGACAAGACCAGGCAAAAGGCATGAGCGGGACTATCCGCATCAACGGCAAGGACGAGAAACTGGCGGCGGCCAATGTCGCCGAGTTGCTGAGCGCGCGCGGCATCGAAAAGCCGCGCGGCGTGGCGGTGGCGGTCAATGGCGCGGTGGTGCCGTCGCGCGCCTGGGCCGAGAAAACGCTGTCCTCGGGCGACCAGGTCGAGATCGTCCGCCCCTTCGGCGGCGGGTGAGGCAGGTCATGTCCGCGGATAATCTTGTCATCGCCGGCAAGTCCTTCGCCTCGCGCCTGTTCATGGGCACCGGGGGATATCCCAATCAGCAGGCCTTGCTCGATTCCCTCGAAGCGGGTCAGCCGGCGCTGGTCACGCTCGCCATCCGCCGCATCAGCCTGAAAGCCTATGCCGAAAGTCTGGTCGATCTGCTCGGCGGGCGTTACGCGCTTTTGCCCAATACCGCGGGCTGCGCCACCGTGCAGGATGCGGTGCTGACGGCGGAGCTGGCGCGCGAGGCGCTCGATACCGACTGGATCAAGCTCGAAATCATCGGCGACCGCGAAACCCTTTATCCCGATGTCGAGCAATTGTTGCGCGGCACCGAGGAACTGGTGCGCAAGGGTTTCACCGTGCTGCCCTATTGCAACGACGACCCGGTCACCTGCCGCAAGCTCGCCGATCTCGGCGCCGCGGCGGTGATGCCGCTTGGCTCGCCCATCGGCAGCGGCCTCGGCATCGTCAATCCCCACGCCATCGAACGCATCGTCGCGACTTCGCCGGTGCCGGTGATTCTCGACGCCGGCATCGGTACGGCCTCGGACGCGGCCTTGGCGATGGAACTCGGCTGCGGCGGCGTGCTGCTCAACACCGCCGTCGCCAAGGCGAACGATCCGAAACGCATGGCGGCGGCGATGCGCGCGGCGGTGGCGGCGGGGCGCGACGCGCTGCTCGCCGGCCGGATCCCGAAGCGCACCTTGGCCGAACCCTCGAGCCCGCAACTGGGATTGGTTGGCGGGTGAAAATTCCCTCGCCGCCGCTGTTGGTCATCACCGACCGGAAGCAGGCGCGGCTGCCCCTCGAAGACATGGCGCAAGAAGTTTTCAAGGGTGGTTGCCGTTGGCTCAGCCTGCGCGAAAAGGATCTGCCGCAGGCCGAGCGTCTTGCCTTGCTGCGGGCCCTTGTCGCACTCGGTCGGAAATGGAACGCCACCGTCACCGTGCATGAGGATATCGAGGCCGCCCGCCAATCCGGCGCCGCGGGATTGCATCTGCCCGGCACGGGCTCGCCCGCGCAAGCGCGGCGGATTTTGGGCGCAGGCGCGCTGATCGGCATTTCCTGCCACGACATCGACGATATCGCGCGCGCCGAAGAGGAAGGCGCCGATTACGCCACCCTCAGTCCCATCTTCGCCACGCCGAGCAAGCCCGGAGCGCTGCCCCTGGCGCTCGACGAGCTGGCGGATTGCGCCACCAAGGCGATCATTCCGGTGATCGCGCTGGGCGGCATCGGTCCGGCCGAGGCCGGTCTCTGCCTCGAGGCGGGGGCATCCGGCGTAGCGGTGGTCAGCGCGGTGATGGCGGCGGCAGATCCGGCCCAGGCCACCTCTGCGCTTGTTGCAGGGCTGGGATCGTCCTGAATCTCTTGTCGCGCCTTGTGGCCGCGACCATAGTACCGGCCATCCTCCCTTCCCAGATCAGGAGTTCCGCGTGATCGACCTCCATTACTGGCCCACGCCCAACGGCCACAAGATCACCATCTTCCTCGAAGAGACTGGGCTGCCTTACAAGATTTTCCCGGTGAACATCTCCAAGGGCGAACAGTTCCGTCCCGAATTTCTCAAGATTTCGCCCAATAACCGGATGCCGGCGATCGTCGATCACGAGCCGCCGGAGAAAGGGCCGCCGGTCAGCGTTTTCGAATCCGGCGCGATCCTCATGTATCTGGCGGAAAAGACCGGAAAGTTCCTGCCCAAGGATCTGCGCGGCCGCTACGAGGTGCTGCAATGGCTGTTCTGGCAGATGGGCGGCCTCGGTCCGATGGCGGGTCAGAACCATCATTTCGCCCTGTATGCGCCGGAGAAGATACCCTACGCGATCGAGCGCTACGTCAATGAGACCAGCCGGCTCTATGCCGTTCTCGACAAGCGCCTCAAGGATCGCGAATTCGTGGCCGGGGCATATTCGATCGCCGATATGGCGTCTTATCCCTGGATCGTTCCTTATCAGCGCCAAGGCCAGAAGCTCGAGGACTATCCCCATCTGAAGCGCTGGTTCGAGGCGATCAAGGCGCGGCCGGCGGTGCAGCGCGCCTATGAGAAGGGCGAGGTCTATCGCCGGGATGCCATCCCGAACACCAGTCCCGAGGCGCGCAAGGTGCTGTTTGGTCAATCGGCGGAAACCATCCGCCGCGCCTGAAGACTCCCCGGAAACCGGAGCCGGAACCCGGCCCAAACGAAAACCCCCGGTCTGCGCCGGGGGTTTCATTTCAGCGCCTTGGGCGCCGATGCCGATTACAGGTTGGTCGCAACCGTGTTGAAGGTGTTCTTCAGGTTGCCGCCGACGGTCGTCAGAGCGGTGACGATAACCACGGCGACGAGAGCGGCGATCAGGCCATACTCGATGGCGGTCGCGCCGGACTCGTCATGGAAAAGCTTCGAAAGGGTCTTCATAGTTCATTTCTCCTGGAGAGCGGTGATTGGAACGCGTTCGTTGTAACCCGCGCATTTTCCGCCCGATCCGTTAAGCCGAGATTAAAGTGGCTGACAGAAATGCCGTATACCGGGAAAGAAAATCGAATTTTTCGGGGATTTTTGTCTAAAAAAAATGCAAGGACATGGAGACAATTTACATCAAATGCAATTCATCGTCGGCCGGGGGAAGTTGAGAGCCGGAAAATCATTCGGGACCGGATCTGCCGCCGCATTTTTCGCCCCCAAAACCATCTGTTTCATCCGGTAAACCATGTTAGTATCCGTCCATGCCCGTCGCCGAACCCTTTATTCGACGATGTGGGTGTGCCATCCATCCCGGGTCATCCGTACCCAGCCAGCTTCCAGGAGCATGTTTATGAAGGCGCTAATTGCCGCGTTTGCCTTGCTTTCTTTCGTCGCCGCCTCGACCGTTCCCTTCGCCGTTCCGGCGCAGGCCCAGTCGTCGCAGACCGGCCAGCCGACGGCGAAGACGAAATCCACCAAGACGAAAACCACCAAGACCAAGAAGTCCACCACCACCAAGAAAAAGAAGTCGACCACGACGAAGAAAACGACGACGAAAAAGCCAACCACGTCCACCAACCAGTAAGCGCGGTACGCGGTATCCAGGAATCCAAAGGCCCCCAGGAAATCTCCGGGGGGCCTTTTCCGTTTCTGCCTTCCGGCGGCCGCTAGAATTCCTTGCCGATGAGCCGGTCGAGCGAATAGCGTCCGCCGCCGCCGGCGGCAAAAGCGATACACATCAGCATGAGCATGAGCGCGACTTCATAACCGCGATCGGCCCAGAAAAAACCGGCGGCGAAATGAATGCGGAAGGTGATCACCGCCATCTCAATCCCCAGAGCGAATGCGACCGGGCGGGTGAGAAGCCCGGCGGCCAGCATCAGCGAGCCGAAGAATTCGAGCAGGCACACCGCCCAGGCCCAAGCCAGCGGCGGCGAGAAGCCTGCCTTAACGATATTGCTGGCGGCGATACGGTAGACCCCGCCGTAAAACAGCTTGTCGATGCCGCCCGGCAGAATCATCGCGGCGGTAACGATCCGCACGAAGGCATAACTGAAAGGCCCGGCGCAGCGGTAGAATCCCGCCAGGCCCGGGATGATCGGCTTGGCCCCATCGCTGGGGCAGGTTTCATCGATAATCGCGGTCATCTCAGAATTCCTTGCCGATGAGCCGATCGAGCGAATAGCGCCCGCCGCCGCGGAAGAGAGCGGCCAAACACAGCGCCAGCAGCAACAGCGGGTATTGAACGCCGCCATTGGACCAGGCAAAGCCGTTGTGAATGTGCACCGCGAAGATCATCGCCAGCAACTCGGCGGCGAGCAGCAGCGCCACCGGCCTTGTCAGCAGGCCGAGAGCCAGCATGATCCCGCCCACCAGCTCGAGAGCGCCCATGGCGTCGGCCCATGGCGCGGGATCGGCCAAGCCGAGCGCGGCTACGAATTTATCGGCCGCCGCGCCGCCCAGCAGTTTCTGCATGCCATGCGGGATGAAAATCGCGCCGGCGCAAAAGCGCATGAAGGCGTAGGACAGGGGCGCAAAGGGCCGGTAGATCGCAGCGCAGACCGGCAGGATCGGTTTCGGCGTCGGCAGGGTGTTTTCGGCCATGGTAATTCCACAAATAACGGGAAACGGTTCCGCGGCGAACGGCCATGAAGGCCGCCCGCCGCGGGAATAACGATTAGAACTCCTTGCCGATCAGCCGGTCGACCGAATACCGGCCGCCGCCGCGGAAGAAGATCGCGAGATACAGCAGCCACCACAGCAACGCGTATTCGATGCCCTTGCCGGTCCAGAAATAACCGTATTGCCATTGGAAGAAGACGATGATGACTCCCATGTGGATCAGGAGAATCAACGCCGCCAGGCGGGTGAAAAGCCCGATCGCGAGACAGGCCGCTACTACGGATTCGGCGAAGACCGCCAAATAGGCCCACATCAACGGATAAGGCAGGCTCGTCTGCTTGTCGATATAAGGAGCTAGATTCACGGCGCTGCCGAGGATGATTTTCTGGATGCCGTGCGGCACCAGCACCGCGCCGGCGGCGAAGCGCATGAAGGAATAACTCGCGGGCGAAAAGGCCTCGTAGAGTCCGCCGAGGCCCGGAAAAATCAACCGCTTCTTGTCGATGATGCCTGTTGTCATGTTTCCCCTTTCAGATTTGCAGTTTCGTTTGAATCATAAGCGAAGGCCTAAAGCTCAAGGCCGATGAGCCGGTCGAGCGAATAGCGCCCGCCGCCCTGTAACAGAATTCCCAACGCGGAAAGCTCCATCAAGGTCACGTATTCGGCGCCGTGCTGGCCCCACCACCAGGCCGGCAGCAACAGGCCGAAGCCGATGACCGCCATCTCGATGGCGAACGCCGCCGCGGCGACGCGCGTGAACAGGCCCAGGATCAGCATCGCGCCGCCGAAGAATTCGATACAGCCGACGAAATAGGCCCAGGCGAGCGGATCGGGCAGGCCGAGCTTGGCGAAATTAGGCAGCGAATGCTGGGCGTCGCCGAAGAACAGCTTGTTGACGCCGTGCGCAAACAGGACCAGACCCAGTCCCGCGCGCATCAGAGAATAACCGAGCGGCGACAGCAATTCATAAACCCCGCTCAAGCCGGGGATGATGAGTTTGGTATTGCCGTTTATGACTTCCCTCCCATTTGCCACGTTACGTATGGTTTTTATGGACCTTCTCCGCCAAGCATAGCATTGCTCCGCGGCGGGTATACGATCACTTCGACGTCAATGGGGCGTTAGTGTGCGCCGCACACAAAAGTGGCGCGAATGGGCGTCATCAGCGGGCAGAAATGCAAATCCCATTTCTGCTCGACTAGGCTAGGCGGCTTATTGGGCCCGCATTCCTGCGCCGCGATGGCGATCACCTTCTGGGGCGTCGAACTCAACCGGCTATAACAAATCGAGACCGGCACGCTCGACGGATCGATGGCGCCGGCGGTCGCGGCGGCAACCTGCGCGGAAGTCATGCCGGTGGGATTGGCAGCCGTCCCGGTGGATGCGGAAGTTCCTCCGGCTGGAGGCGATGGGCTTTGTGAAATCTTACGGACGACAGAATCGGGCGTTCCCGTCTCGAACGGATCGATCATGCCGCAACCGGCGAGGCCGAGCAGCAAGGCCCATACGCTGGCGGTGCGGCAAAATCCCAACATGGCGGCTAAGCTGCCGCAAGCGGCGGTGCGGCGCAATCCTTGCTTGACGGCACCGCCCTTCTGTCCGGATACTAAGAACGATTCCAAGGGGAGCCCCGCCGAGGGGCTGAGACACCGCTAAAAGCCCGGCAATTTCGGGGCGGCGCGGGAACCCTTTGAACCTGATCCGGATTGTGCCGGCGTAGGGACAGGAACGCTTCTCCGTCATCCCCGCGTCACCCGTCCGGAGCGCATTTGTCGCTGTCGCATAAGGAGGCTGTCATGCCCGAAGGCACGCTGAGCCAGAACTTCAAGGTCTCGACCGGCCCGCTGCCGGCCTCGCGCAAGGTGTTTGTCGCGGGTGAGCGGCACAAGGACATCCGCGTCGCCATGCGCGAGATCGAGGTCGCTGGCGGCAAGGAGCCGGCGGTGCGGGTCTACGACCCGTCCGGCCCCTATACCGATCCCGCCCATGCCATCGACATCCGCGCTGGCTTGCCGTCGCTGCGCGACAAATGGATCCGGGCGCGCGGCGATGTCGAGGAGAGCCGGGGCCGCGCCGTGCGTCCCGAGGATAACGGCCTGAAATCCGGCGAGACCAGCGCCGTGCCGCTGTTCGACCGCGCCGGCCGCAAACCTTTGCGAGCGAAGCAAGGCCGAGCGGCGACGCAGCTCGCCTATGCCCGCGCCGGCCTCATCACGCCGGAGATGGAATACATCGCCATCCGGGAAAATCTGGGCCGCGCGCGCGCCTTGGCCGAATCCCGGGACGGCGAATCCTTCGGCGCCGCCATTCCGGATTACGTCACGCCCGAATTCGTGCGTGACGAGGTGGCGAAGGGCCGCGCCATCATCCCCGCCAATGTCAATCACCCGGAATCCGAGCCGATGATCATCGGCCGCAATTTCCTGGTGAAGATCAACGCCAATATCGGCAATTCCATCGTCACTTCCTCCGTGGCGGAGGAGGTGGACAAGCTGGTCTGGGCGATCCGCTGGGGCGCCGACACCGTGATGGATTTGTCCACCGGCAAGAACATCCACACTATCCGCGAATGGATCATCCGCAACGCGCCGGTGCCGATCGGCACGGTGCCGATCTATCAGGCGCTGGAGAAGGTCGAGGGCGCGGCCGAGAAATTGACCTGGGAAATCTTCCGCGACACGCTGATCGAACAGGCCGAGCAGGGCGTGGATTATTTCACCATCCATGCCGGCGTTCGCCTGCCGTTCATTCCGATGACGGCCAAGCGCGTCACCGGCATCGTCTCGCGCGGCGGCTCGATCATGGCCAAGTGGTGCCTGGCGCATCACCAGGAGAATTTCCTCTACACGCGTTTCGAGGAAATCTGCGAGATCATGAAGGCCTATGACGTGAGCTTTTCCTTGGGCGACGGCTTGCGTCCGGGCTCGACCCGCGACGCCAATGACGAAGCGCAATTCGCGGAATTGAAGACCCTGGGAGAACTCACCAAGATCGCCTGGAAACACGACGTGCAGGTGATGATCGAGGGCCCCGGCCACGTGCCGATGCACAAGATCAAGGAGAACATGGAGCTTCAGCTCGAGCATTGCCACGAGGCGCCGTTCTACACGCTGGGCCCGTTGGTGACCGATATCGCTCCCGGCTACGACCACATCACTTCGGCGGTGGGCGCGGCCATGATCGGCTGGTTCGGCACGGCCATGCTCTGTTACGTCACGCCCAAGGAGCATCTGGGCCTGCCCGATCGCGACGATGTCAAGGCCGGGGTCATCGCTTACAAGATCGCGGCCCATGCCGCCGACATGGCCAAGGGCCATCCCGGGCAACGCGAGCGCGACGACGCGTTGTCGAAGGCGCGTTTCGAATTCCGCTGGCGCGACCAGTTCAATCTCTCGCTCGATCCCGAGACGGCGGAAAAGTTCCATGACCAGACGCTTCCCGCCGAAGGCGCTAAGCTGGCGCATTTCTGCTCCATGTGCGGGCCGAAATTCTGCTCCATGAAGATTTCGCAGGAAGTGCGCGACTATGCCGAAAAGGGCATGGCCGAAATGTCCGAAACCTTCCGCAAGGAAGGCGGCGGGATCTACAAGGTGCTCGAAGGCAAGATCGCGCCCCACGATCATTAACGGGCCGACCCGTGAGCAAAGCGCCCAAAGCCCCGAAGCCCGGCCGGCACTATCCCGAACGGCCCATCGTCGGCTGTCTAGCCGTGGTGCGGCGGGGCAACAAGGTGCTGCTGGCGGAACGCTCGCTCCCGCCCGGGATCGGCAAATGGGGCTTTCCGGGCGGCATGCAGGAACTGGGCGAGACGCTGTTCGAGTGCGCCCAGCGCGAGCTCATCGAGGAAACCGGCATCATGGCCGAGCCCCGCTCGGTGCTGACCGCGATCGAGTCCATCCGCCAGGACGAGAAGGGCAAGATCATGACCCATTTCACCCTGGTCTGCGTGCTGTTGGATTGGCATCAGGGCGAGGGCGAGCCGCTCGAAGACGCGCGGCAGGTAAGATGGCTCACCCCGGCCGAGGCCGAGGCGCTAGACACCTTCCCCGATGCCGTGCCAGTGATGCGGCTGGCGCTGTCCAGTCACTGAAATCGCAAAGCGGGGGAATTAAGATGAGAAGCATGAACAAGCTGATGATGGCGGGAATCGTGCTGGTCGGGCTCGGCATCGCCGGGCTGGTGTTCAACGTCATCCCCGTCCATCACCAGGAGCAAGAGGCGAAGATCGGCTCGCTGACGATCAATGCCCGCAGGGATACCGATTACGTCATCCCGAATTATGTCGGCATCATCGCCATCGTCGCCGGGGCCGGGCTGATCGTTCTCGGCGCGCGGCGGCGCTGAAGGACGGTGCGTTAAATCAACTGTGGCGGGTCAATTCCGCGATATGGTATTAGTAACTAACTAAATGCCGCCGTTGCCCGGAATGCGGGCCAATGAAGCGGCAAGGTTCATATCGAAATTTTCCTGGGAGGGAAACGTGGCATCAATCCGAATCCAGTTTCTAGCCGTGCTGCTGGCCGCCGTAGCCATGGTGATGTGCGGTCCGGCCTCGGCGCAGACAATCTTGCGCGCCTCGCACCAGTTTCCGGGCGGCAAGGGCGACGTGCGCGACGACATGCTGCTGTTGATCGCCAAAGAGGTGAAAGCCGCCAATGTCGGCCTCGAAATCCAGGTCTATCCGGGCGCTTCCCTGTTCAAGCCCAACGACCAGTGGGATGCGATGGTCAACGGGCAGCTTGATATGTCGCTGTTCCCGCTCGATTACGCCAGCGGCAAGGTGCCGGCGTTCAGCGCGACGCTGATGCCCGGCCTGATCCGCAGCCCCGCTCGCGCCAAGCGGATCGACCAGTCCCAATTCATGACCGACATGCGCAAGATCATCGCCGATAACGGCGTCATCGTGCTGTCCGACGCGTGGTTCGCGGGCGGCATGGCGTCCAATACGGGCTGCATCGAGAAGCCGTCCGACCTCAAGGGCGTCAAATTCCGCGCCGCGGGGCCGACTTTCGCCGCGATGTGGCAGGCGGCAGGCGCCAACATCGTGACGCCGCCTTCGAACGAGATCTACAATGCCTTCCAGACCGGCGTCGTGCAGGCGACCGACACCAGCCTCGGCACCTTCCAGTCCATGCGTCTCTACGAGCAGACCAAGTGCCTGACCGCGCCCGGCAACAATGCGCTGTGGATGATGTATGAGCCGGTGCTGATGTCGAAGAAGGTGTTCGACGGGCTCACCAAGCCGCAGCAGGCGGCCATCATCAAGGCCGGCAATGACGCCCAGGCCTATTACGAAAGCAAGGCCGCTTCGGTCGATGAAGCGGCGATCAAGGCGTTCAAGGACAACAAGGTCAAGGTCGTCACTCTGACCAACGCGCAGTTCGACACTTGGCTCGCGCTGGCCAAGAAGACATCCTATGCCGAATACGCCAAGGACGTGCCGGACGGTCAGAAACTGCTCGACGAGGCATTGGCGGTTAAGTAGCTGGGACGCGGAATAGCGTGGCGAGCAATAAAAGGCGGCGCGGCAAAATCCGCCGCTCCGGTCGCCTGGATTTGTTCATCAAGGCGGTCAGGACAATTTCGCAGGCCTGCGGCATATTCGCCGCAGGCCTGATCGCCATCGGCGTTTTCGTCGTCTGCGAGATGGTGTTCGAGCGTTCGGTGCTCGGAACCAACACCATCTGGCAGGGCGATTTCACCACCAACTGCCTGGTCGCGGCGACTTTCATCGGCAGTCCCTACGTGCTGATGACGCGCGGTCACGTCAATGTGGACGTGCTGCCGCTCCATTCCGGTCCCCGCCTGCGCTGGTGGTTGGCGCTGGTTTCGACCCTGCTGGCCATGGGGTTTGTCATCGTCATGGCGGTGCTCGCCTACAACTATTGGCACGAAGCCTGGGCTCATAATTGGCGTTCGAACACAGTGTGGCGCGAGCGGTTGTGGATCCCTTATGCCGCCTTGCCGGTCGGGCTCATCCTGCTGGGCGTCCAGTATGTCGTCGAACTGATCTGCCTCGTAACCGGACGCGAGCCGCCTTTCGGCATCAAGGGTAACAAGCCGGTCAATCCCGAGGTCGTTCCATGACCCCGGGCGTTGCCGGAACGCTGGTGCTGGTGGTCACGCTCATCGTACTCGTATCGGGCGTGCCGGTGGCGTTCGGCATCGGCGCGGTTTCGCTGATCTTCATTGCGATATTCCAGGGACTGGGCAGCCTGCATGTCGTGGCCGAAACGCTTTATTCGGGCCTCGACGATTTCACCCTGGTCTCGATCCCGATGTTCGTGATGATGGGCGCGGCGATCGGCTCCTCGCCGGCCGGCAAGGACCTCTACGAGGCGCTCGATCGCTGGCTCTATCGCCTGCCGGGCGGGCTGGTGATCTCCAATCTCGGCGCCTGCGCGATTTTCGCCGCGCTCACCGGTTCATCGCCCGCCTGCTGCGCCGCCATCGGCAAGATGGGCATTCCCGAGATGCGCCGGCGCGGCTATCCCGACGGCGTCGCCACCGGCTCGATTTGCGCCGGCGGCACGCTCGGCATCCTTATCCCGCCCTCGATCACTTTCATCCTCTACGGCATCGCCACCGAAAACTCGATCGGCCGGCTGTTCCTTGCCGGCGTGGTGCCGGGGCTGATGCTGACCGGCTTTTTCATGATCTGGACCCTGTTCACCATCTGGCGCAGCGGTTTCCGCGCCTATGCCGCGGATTTCCGCTACAGCTGGAAGGAGAAATTCATCTCCATTCCCAAGATCGCCCCCTTCATCGCCATCATCGTCGGCGTGATGTATGCGCTTTATGGCGGGCTCGCCACGCCGTCGGAGGCGGCGGGCGTGGGCGCCGCGCTCTGTTTCCTGCTCGCGATCTCGATCTACCGGATGTGGAGCCCGCTGGAATGGTGGAAGATTCTGCGCGATACCGCGCGCGAATCGATCATGATCCTGACCATCATCGCCGCCGCGGTGGTCTTCGGCTACATGCTGACTTCGCTCTATCTGACGCAGACGCTGGCGCACGGCATCGCCGACATGCACGCCAACCGCTGGGTGTTGATGTTCATGATCAACGTCTTCCTTCTGGTCTGCGGCTTCTTCATTCCGCCGGCGGCGGTGATCCTGATGACCAGCCCGATCCTGCTGCCGATCATCACCGCGGCCGGATTCGATCCGATCTGGTTCGGCGTCATCCTCACCATCAACATGGAGATCGGCCTCATCCACCCGCCGGTCGGGCTCAACATCTATATCGTCAGCGCGATCGCGCCGGACGTGCCGCTCACTACGGTGATGTGGGGCACCTTGCCTTATGTTGTCTGCATGTTCCTGGCGATCATCGTCCTGTGCGTTTTCCCCGAGATCGCGACTTGGCTGCCAGATCATCTGATGGGCGCGTTCCACTGATATTCGCCGGGGCCGCGCGGCAAGGCTTATCTTCGCTCAGGCGGGCTTGATAACATCCTCGTCCCCATGCGTCTCAAATGCCTGGCCCTCGCCCTGGCGGCCTTGTCCGGGGCCATCCCCCAAGCGGCCTCGGCCGATCCGCCCGCCGTGGTGGCGAGCATCAAGCCGGTCTATTCGCTGGTCGCCGGAGTCATGGCGGGAATGGGCACGCCCGTGCTCATCGTCCACGGCGCGGCCTCGCCGCACACCTATTCCTTGCGAGCCGAAGATGCACGCGCGCTCGATGCCGCGCGGCTGGTGTTCTGGGTGGGGCCCAGCATGGAAAGCTTCCTCGTCAAGCCGCTCCAGGCGCTTTCCGGCCGGACAGAAATCGTCGAACTCGATCGCGCGCCCGGCATTACCACATTGCCGGCGCGCATCGGCGGCATGTGGGAACCCGATCTCGACGCACCCGCCGGTCCCGGCACGGTCGACGGCCATCTTTGGCTCGACATCGACAATGCCAAGGCGATCGTGAATCTCGCGGCCGAACGGCTTGCCACGTTCGATCCCGGCAACGCCGCGCGTTATGACGCGAATGCCCGCGATCTCGAATCCCGGCTCGGCGCGCTCGACCAGGAATTGCGCGCCGACTTCTTTCCGCTCGGCGGCAAGCCCTTTGTCGTCTTTCACGACGCCTATCAATATCTCGCGCGCCGTTATGCGCTGGATACGGTGGGGGCGATCTCGGTCGATTCCGGCCGCCAGCCCGGCGCCAGGCAAATCGAGGAAATCCGCGCCAAGATCGTAGCCAGCCATGCCGGTTGTGTTTTCGGCGAGCCGCAATTCACGCCCGCGCTGCTGAACACGGTGACTGCGGGTACCGGCGTCCGCGCCGCCACGCTCGACGATCTCGGCGCCGACATCCCAGACGGGCCCGAATTGTATTTCCGCCTGATGCGCGGAATCGCCCGCGCGCTGACAGATTGCCTCGGTTCGTGAAAACACGCAGGATGGCGGCATGAGGGATACCGAGACGGACCTGATCGCCGCCGTACGCAGCGTCGTCGAACTGCGCCAAGCATTGGCCGCCTGGCGCGAGGCGGGGCAAAGCGTGGCGCTCATTCCCACCATGGGCGCGCTTCATGCCGGGCATCTGGCGCTGGTCGCGCGCGGCAAGGCGCTGTGCGGCCGGGTGGTAGCCAGCATCTTCGTTAATCCGGCGCAATTCGGCTCCGGTGAGGATCTGTCGCGCTATCCGCGCGACGAGGAGGGCGACCGGCGAAAGCTCGGTCCGGCGGGCTGCGATCTGGCGTATTTGCCTGCGGCCGCGGAAATGTATCCCGCGGGCTTCTCGACCACGATCAGCCCCGGTCCGCTCGGTGACATGCTGGAGGGGCGTTTCCGGCCGGGGCATTTTTCCGGCGTCGCGACCGTGGTGACCAAGCTGTTGCTGCAGGCGGCGCCCGACGTCGCCTGCTTCGGCGAGAAGGATTACCAGCAGCTTCAGATCATCCGCCGCCTGGTGCGCGATCTCGACATTCCGGTGCGGATCGAGGCGGTGGAAACCGTGCGCGAAGCCGACGGCCTGGCGCTGTCCTCGCGCAACGCCTATCTCACGCCCGATCAGCGCCGCCGCGCGCCCATGCTGCATCATGCCTTGACCGAGGTCGTCCGGCGCGCGCGCAAGGGCGATCCTGCCGCCGCCGCCTGGGGCACCCATGCGCTGATCGGGGCGGGTTTCGAAAAGGTCGATTACTGCTATATCCGTGACGCCGAAACGCTCGAGCCGCTCGAACGCCTCGACCGCAAGGCGCGCGTCCTGGCCGCCGCCTGGCTCGGCAAGACCCGGCTCATAGACAATCTGCCGCTCGACCCGCCATAGTAGGCGCCTCGGCGTAGCGGAGAACCAAGGCCTTGAAAATCCTCGTCACCGGCGGAGCCGGATTCATCGGCACCTCGGTCGTGCGCCACCTGCTGGCGGCGGGCCATGGCGTCGTCAATCTCGACAAGCTGACTTATGCCGGCTCGAATCCGCCCTTGGGTTCGCTCGCCCAGCCTTCGAATTACGCGCTGGAAGTGGCCGATGTCGCCGATCGTCCCGCGGTTGCGCGCATTTTCGCCCGGCATCGCCCCGATGCCGTCATGCATCTGGCGGCGGAAACGCATGTCGACCGATCGATCGACCGGCCCGATGATTTCATCGCCACCAATCTCACCGGCACTTTCGTCATGCTGGAATGCGCTCGCGAATACTGGCAGGGCCTTGCTGGCGAAGCGCGCGCGCACTTTCGCTTTCACCACATCTCGACCGACGAGGTCTTCGGTTCGCTCGGTCCCGGGGAGCGCGCCGCCGAGGATGCGCTCTACCGGCCCAACAGCCCCTATGCCGCCTCCAAGGCCGGCGCCGATCATCTCGTGCGCGCCTGGCACCAGACTTACGGCCTGCCGGCGATCGCCACCAACTGCTCCAATAATTACGGCCCCTGGCAGTTTCCGGAAAAGCTCATCCCGCTGCTGATCCTGAACGCGATCGAGGGAAAGCCGCTCCCGGTCTATGGCAAGGGCGAGAATGTGCGCGACTGGCTTTATGTCGGCGATCACGCCGCCGCGCTGTCCGCGGTGTTGCAGAGGGGCAGAGTCGGCGAGACCTACAATGTCGGCGGCGGCGAGGAACGGCGGAACATCGATCTCATTCGCATGCTCTGCGCCATCCTCGACGATGAATTGCCGCAATCGCCGAACCGCCCGCACGAAAAGCTGATCTCCTTCGTTGCCGACCGGCCGGGCCACGATCTGCGTTATGCTATCGACGACCGCAAGCTCAGGAGCGAACTCGGCTGGAAGCCCGCCGAGAGCCTGGCCACCGGCCTGAAGAAAACCGTGCGCTGGTATCTCGACAACCGCGCATGGTGGGAGCCGATCCGCGGCGGCGTCTATCGAGGCGAGCGTCTCGGCCAGATCAAGCCGGCAGCGAAAACCGCCCCATAAAAAAGAACGCCTAGGCTCCGCGCGGAATACTGCGCGGCGTTGCCGCATTGGCGGCGTATTCCGGCACCATATTCTTGAGCACCACCAGCAGCCGGTCGATCCGTCCTTCGCGCGCATGCTCGGCCAGTTCGTCGAGCGCGCGCGACAGCATGGCGTAGTCGATGGTGCGGGGCGCGGCCAGGCGGATGCCCGAGATCTTGGTCGGCATCAGCGATTCCCCCGCGTGGAACAGTTCCTCGTGCAGCTTTTCGCCGGGCCTGAGGCCGATGAATTCGATGCCGATGTCCTTGCCGGGCTTGAGCCCGGCGAGACGGATCATCTGGCGCGCGAGCTCGGCGATCTTCACCGGTTCGCCCATGTCGAGCACGAAGATCTTGCCGCGCTCCTCGCCATCCGCCGCCGCCAGCGCCGAGGATTGCAGGACAAGTTCGACGGCCTCGCGCGTGGTCATGAAATAGCGCGAAATCTCGGGATGGGTAACGGTCAACGGGCCGCCGGCGGCCAATTGCCGCTGGAACAGCGGCACCACCGATCCGGTCGAGCCCAGCACGTTGCCGAAGCGCACGGTGACGAAGCGCGTGCCCCCCGATCGCCGCGATTCGACGAGGTCGAGCGCCTGGCAAATGCCTTCGGCCAGGCGTTTGGACGCGCCCATCACATTGGCCGGGTTGACCGCCTTGTCGGTCGAGATCAAAACCATCGCCTTGACGCCGTGGGCGCGGCAAGATTCGGCCACGTGGCGCGTGCCCAGCACGTTGGTCATCACCCCTTCGGCGGGATTGGCTTCGACGATGGGCACATGTTTCAGCGCGGCGGCGTGGAACACCAGCTCCGGCCGTTCATCGGCCATGATCGCGTCGATGCGGCCGCGGTCGCGTATATCGGCGATCACCGCTTTCCGGGGCAAATCGGGGAAAAGCTCCAGGATTTCGCGTTCGATGGCGTAAAGCGCGAATTCGCCGTTATCGAGCAGGCAAAGCCGCGCCGGCGCGAAGGCGGCGATCTGGCGCGACAGTTCGGAGCCGATGGTGCCGCCGGCGCCGGTCACCAGCACGCGCTTGCCCTTGACCAGATCGCGCATGGCGGCACGGTCCAGCACCGTCTGCGGACGGCCGAGCAGGTCCTCGATCGCCACCGGTTCGATCGGCTGCGCCGTATTCTTAGCCGGCTCGCGGAACTCGGTCAGCCTCGGCAGCCGCGCCAGGGGGATCCCCAATGCGTCGGCCAGGTCGAGCAATCGCCTCACCACGGTGCCGTCGAGCGTCCTGCCGCTCAAGATGAGCCGCTGCGGCTTGCGGCCGCCGCGGTCGAGCTGCCGGATGATCTCGGCGGTCTGGTCGATCGTTCCCAGAATCGGCACGCCGCCGATGTCGCGTCCGACGCGCTGCGCGTCGTCGGTGACGATGCCGACCACGCGATAAAGCGGCTCGGCCCCGCGTGAGACGGCGCGGATGAACAAATCGGCATCCTCGCCGGCGCCGATCAGCAGAACCGGAACGCCGCCGCGGCCGGCATTGCTGCTCAGGAACTGGGAAAGGCTTCCGTCCTTCAACAGGCGATAGATGAAACGCGGGCCACCGAGCAGCGCCATCAGCACCAGCCAGTCGATCGCGACCAACGAACGCGGCAATCCCTCGAGCCGCGTCACCAGGAACATCAGCGGGAAATAGATCAGGATGACCAGGGTCACCGCGCGCGCCAGCGCCAGCAGGTCGTTCAGCGAGGCATAGCGCCAGATGCCCCGGTAAAGTCCCGCCCAGAAAAACACGGCGGCGGATGTGACCGTGAAAGCGGCCTCGTAGAACCAGAACAAGCCCTGAGAGAAATCGATGAAATCGTCGCCGACGCGCAGATAGAGCGACAGCGCGAACGCCACCGCCGCCATGACAATGTCATGGCCGAAGGCGGTTGCGGCGCGGCGGCTGACGATTCTCATGTCTCGCGATCCCGGATGCCGGCCACGTTACGTGAAGCCCAACCGGCGCAGCAAGGGAAAAGGCAACGCTGGCAAGGCCATCGGCGCCGGTTTTGCCGGGATATGTTAACAGCGGCGCGGTTCCGGCGGGGCGGCGCGCCCTCGGCTCCTAGCCGATTTCGGCAAGCAGGGCGCGATAAAGCGTTTCGGTCGCGGTCTCGATGGCATGGTCGGACAGGCCGCTCTCGACCAATTTGCGTCCGGCCGCGCCGTAACGCCGGCGGCGCCCGGCATCTCCGGCCAAGCTAGCGAGGGCATCGGCCAATGCGCCGGCATCGCCTGGCGGCACCAGTATGGCGTTGACGCCATTGCGGGCGATGTCGCGGCTGCCGGCAATGTCGGTGGCGATGATCGGCCGGCCCATCGCCGCCGCTTCCAGCAGACTTTTGGACAGGCCTTCGCCGCCCAAGGAGGCCAGCACGGCAATATGCGCGTTGCGCCAGATCTCCCGGATGTCCTCTACGCGCCCGCGCCAGGTCACGCCCGGCAGGCGGCTCCAAGCCTCAAGCGTGTCCCGGCCGATGGCGCTGGGATTTTCCGCATCGGCCTCGCCCGCCAGCACCAGGCGCAAATCCATGCCGCGGCGCTGCAGGATTTGCTGGGCCTCGACGAGGTTGGCCACGCCCTTGATGGCGATCATGCGTCCGGCATAAGCGGCGACGACCGGCGGCGCCGGCGGCTCGGGCGCGGGCGCAAAATGAATCGTGTCCACGCCCGAGCCGGGAATGACGGTAATGCGCGGCGCGGCACCCGGGCAGATGGCAACCAAATCCAGCTTGTCCTCCTCATTCTGGACGATCACCCGGCTGTTCTTGCGCAACAGGATCGCGGGCCACAGCCATCGCGCCAAGGATGCGATTGCCTTGGCCGAGAGCCGCGGCGAGCCGCCGAGATATCCCATGCCGGTGATCATGCTCACCACCACGGGCACGCCGGCGAGACGCGCGGCGATGCCGCCCAGCAAGGAGGGCTTCAGCGATACATGATGGACGGCCAGCGGGCGCTCGCGGCGGTAAAGCCGCCAGATTTCGACCACCGCCAGCACGCTCGCGAGCGGCCCGATCCGGCCGCGTCGCCAGCGCAGCGGATGGAGCGCGTAGCCCAAGGCGCGGATGCGTTCGCCATGCGCCGTCACCCGCGTCGCCACCGCGACATCGAAGCCGGCGCGGCGTGCGGCGCGCGCCATGGGCAGACGGTGAGACCAGAAATACCAGTCTTCGGTAACCAGGAAGATAAGCTTCTTCTTGTCCCCGGTCTCAACGCTCATCGGATGATGACCCGTCGATGAGCGCGCCCGTCAGCCATGCCGCCGCCAGCGCCGTTCCGGCGCTGAACCGCCTGCCGGGAACCGGCATCGTGGTCGGGAAATTCCGCGTCATCGCCGCGTTTTATAGGCGAGAACCGCCATCCTCGCCATTGCCGTGCGTTCCCTGCGCGCAAGGGATCGGTCCTTGCTATAATGGGCACGGCGAGGGTTGGCGCAGCGCTTCGCCGTAAATGAATGAATGCGAGTGGGAGACGCCATGACGCGCAGCCTGAAATGGGTGCTGATCGCCGCCGCCGGCCTGATGGCGGCCTATGGCGTGGCCTATGCCTGGCTCGGCCCCCCGGTCAAGGCCGACCACTATGTGGTGATCGAAGGCGATACGCTGGAGCTGGTGAAGGGCCATTGCCGGCAAAACATCCTGGGCCTTGGCTGCCGGCCCGAGCTGCTCCGGCTCTACGGCGTCGATGCTTTTGAAAGCGCGCAGACCTGCCGCGACGCCGCCGACAAAATCTGGCCTTGCGGCGCCGTGGCCACGGCGCGGCTCAAGCAACTGGTCGGCACCACCGATTTCTCCTGCCATGTCGATCCCGAATTCTTCGACCGTCACGCCCGCGAATTCTCGTTCTGCACCACCAACGGGCGCGATGTCGGCGCGCTGCTGGTGACCGAAGGGCTCGCCTTCGCCTATGGCCGGGGCGATCAGTATCTGCCGTTGGAAGCCGAGGCCAAGGCGGCGCGGCGCGGCGCCTGGGCGGGGCATTTCGTGCGGCCGCAATATTTCCGTCTGGGCGCGACCGAGTAGTGCATCAGTCCGCGCCTTGCGCGCGGCGCGCGAGCACGACCAGCAAGGCGCCGGTCACCGCGGCGGCCAGCGCCAAGGCCGTCAGGGGATGGATCACGGCAAGCAGCGCCACGGCCAGCAGCGTCAGATCCCCGGCGAGGATCAGCGTTACTACCGCGGCATGGTCGCCGTCGCGCGCCGCCGCACGCTGATAGAAATGCGATCGATGCGCCTGCCAGAAACGTTCGCCGCGCGCCACGCGGCGGACGAGGGTGATGGTGGCATCGGCGAGATAATAAAGCGGCAGGATCAGCGCAGGCGCCCAATAGCCCTTGGACGCAAGCAGCAGCAGCAACCAACCCATGATATAGCCCAGAGGCACGCTGCCGACGTCGCCGAGGAATATTCTCGCCTGGTGCCAGTTCCACGGCAAAAACCCCACCGCCGCCGCCAGCGCGGTCAAGGCGAGATAGGCCGAGCCGTCGCCGAAACCGTTTTCCTGCGTCAGCACCCAAGCCGCGCCGAGGCCGATACAGGCGGTTTCAATGCCGGTGATGCCGTCGATCCCGTCCATGAAATTGTAGAGATTGATGAACCAGACCAGGAGCAGCGTCGCCGCCACGCGGTCGAGAGCCAGGGGCAACAGACCCTGGAATACGGTCACGCCGTGGGGCAGCAGCCACACGCCCAGCGCGGCTGCCATGAAATGGCCAATGAGCCGCGAGGCGACCGGCAGGCCCTTCAGGTCGTCGACGAAAGAGAATGCGGCCAGCGCGCATGCCGCCAGCGCGACCGGCACGGCCTCCGCCGGCGAATCGCCCAGGGCCGCGAGCGCGATCCAGCCCGCCGCCAGGAGCGGCACCACCGCTAGGCCGCCACCGCGCGGCACCGGCGTTTGATGCGACGAACGCTGGACCGGCTGGTCGAGTACGTTGCGGCGCCGCAGCCATTCAAGCGCCAGCGCCGTCAACGCGAAGCTGCCGCCCAGCACGGCCAGGGGAACGGCCACCGCCAGCATCCAGGTCTTGTCCATGCGAATGCCTTCCGCCCTCCATCGGATCGGCCAGAACCGGAGGGTGTGATAGGCCGCAAATTCCCGCGGCGCAACCGGGATCGAACCTAGATCCGATCCCGGGGATTCAGCACTTGATCAGGACCTGACACAGACGGCTCTTCATCTCCTCGAACTCGGCCTTGTGGCGCTTCAATTCCTGCCACTCGGCCGAACCAGGCGATGCTCCGGTATAGGTTTGGATCAGCGTCAGGGCCTCGGTCATGAGGGAATTCACCGTCTCGGGTGAGAGCCCCTTCAACATCGACTGATATTGGGCAATCGCCTGCGGGGAAAGACCCGGCGCCGGCGTGTTCTGTTCGCTCGCGGCCTGCGAAATGCCGTGTCCGATCAGGATCGGAATCGCCGCCAGCAGGAGCCCATACAAGGGAAGTCGCATGGCTTGTTCCTCGTCGTTGAAAACCCGCGGCGTTTGTCACGCCTGCGAGCCTGGCCCATCCGCGGCTGATTTGCGTCGCCACGCGCGTGAGGTGCGTGTGCAAGACCGGGTTCGGCGGCGAAACCGGCGCGGGCGCAAGATCATCCGAACGGGCCATGTGTCCATGGCTTCTCGTCCATTTGGGACGCACCATGCGTCCACCCTTCACACCGCAAGCGCCGTGCCAACCGAGGATTTCCGCGGCAACGGCGTTACGCGGCGCGGCGTTTGTAAAAACGCGCGACGGTTTCGCGGATGATCGGGATGGTTAAGTTAAGGACGTGGTGGCGATCACGCGCCGCTCAAGGCGCCTACAAGCAGAAAAACGAAACGGCGCTTAACGCCAGCGGCCGCCGCCGCGATAAACGAATCCCACCGATGGTCCGTAGTAAAAGGGCGCCGGGTAATAATAGGGGTAAGCGGAGTAGGGCGCGTAATAGCCGCCGTAATAACCGTAATAGGGGCTTCCGTAATAGGGGTATCCGTAATAGCCGGGGTAGGGCGCGACATAGCAGCCGCTCAATCCCAACGCCAATGATGTGAGCACGACACCGCGCAACAGGATTTTGATTTTACTTTTTTGGCTCGTCATGGGGCTGGTCATGGTGCTGTCCTCGTTACTGCGGGGGAGGCGCGGCATAGCCGGGCGGGGTCGCGTAAGGCGCATAGGCCGGGCCCGAGGGCGGAGGATAAGTGGCGGGTGGCGGCGCATATGCTACCGGCGGCGGCGCGTAATAATAAGGATAGGGCGGGTAGTAATAGGGATAGGCCGCATAGGCGGGATAGCCATAATACGGACCGCCGAATCCTAAGCGCACAAATACCCGCGCATCGGCCGGGGTCGGACCGAACGCGGTCAATAGGGCAAGCACCGCCAAGGCGCCCAGGCCGCCCAATTTCAGGGACCGCAGAGACATCCGTTTCATGGCCTTCGTCTTCTCCTGCCTAACCAAACAACGCGCAGACGCGCTGCGTCATTCCGGCAAGTCCTAAAAGTAATATGAGGCTGCGGTTTCACTTATCCCCATGGATAAAAGATGCCGCGAAAAAGACACAAACTTACAAGGCTGGTGCCGGGTGCCCGCTGCGGAGCAGCAAAAGAACAATCCCCCGCCGCGGAGCGGCAATCGAAAAGCTCTGTAGGTCCAGGGCTGGTGCCGGGTGAGAGGCACCGCCGCGGAGCGGCAATCGAAAAGCTCTATAGGTCCAGGGCTGGTGCCGGGTGAGAGGATTGAACTCCCGACCTTCGGTTTACAAAACCGCTGCTCTACCGCTGAGCTAACCCGGCAAGCCTGGGGCAAGGCGTCTATCAGCAGCCGTCATACTGCCCCCCTGGGGAAGCGGCAAGATTTACAGCGTCGAATCGTTCCCGGCCGCCTTGACCTGAATCAAGGCGCGCCGGCCGGGCGCGGCCGCAGATTGCGGGCAGTTCGAAAGCAGGTACGCGCATGCGCATTTGGCAGGCCAGTTTGATCCTTCTATTGCTCGCGTCGCCGGCCTGGGCTGGCGACGCCGATGCGGGCCATGCGCTCGCTCGGCGCTGGTGCGCGGGCTGCCATGCGGTCGATCCGGGGGGTTCGCGGGTGCAGGATGCCCCGCCCTCGTTCGGCGATATCGCCCGCCATCCCGGCCAAAACCAAGCCAGGCTTTATGCCTGGCTGCAGGCGCCGCATCCGGCGATGCCGGATCTTCAGCTTTCGCGCCAGGACATTGACGACGTGGTGACATACATCGAAAGCCTGCGGACGCAGCCTTGATTTGAATCAAGGCGCCGCTGCCGCGCTGCCCTAGCATTGGCCGGCTTTCGCGGCAGGAAAGCCGCAGGCAAGGAGAAGGGCGATGCCGACGATCGACGAAACCAAGAATCCGATCCCGCTCAATATCGGCCCGGACAAGGTCGGTTTCATCATCCTCAAGGCGCGCGAATTCGACGTCAAAGTCGAGCCGGAGGATGAGGCGGAGGCCGAGGAAGGCTCGAACCCTTCCGATGACGACGATCGCGCCGTTCTCGAGGATTATGCCGACGATCCAACGCTGGAAGAGTTGCGCTGCGCCATCGACGACCTCAACGACGACGAGATCGTCGACCTGATCGCCTTGGCCTGGGTCGGGCGCGGCGATTTCGAGCGCAATGAATGGTCCGCCGCCCGCAAGCTGGCGCGCGAACGCCACCGCCCGCACTCGGCCGACTATCTCATCGGCATGCCGGCCCTCGGCGATTATCTCGAAGAAGGCATGGCCACGCTCGGCTACTCAGCGGGCGATCAGGAATCCGAACGCCTCTGAATGGCGTCGCGTCAGACGGTGTGGATGGCGGCTCGCACTTTCCGTTTCATGGCGGCGGTTATTTTCTCGATCTTATGCTTCGTCTTGGCGTGTTTTACGGCCTTGGTCATGACGGAACTGATCGTCCGCCCGCGCGCCACGAAGGAGCAGCGCTTCTTCAAGTCCTTGCAACGAAGCTCTTTCATGTGATCCTCCTGATCGGGATAGTTCGGCTCTTCTAGCCGGACAATCATACTCCTATCCGGCGTGCTTTGATCTAGGCCAATGCGGTTCCGGCGAGGCCGTGTCGGATTTTTTCCGGCGCGTAAAACGACTCCCGCCGCGAATCGGCGAAACAAAATCCGGCGGGATTCTCAGCGTTGAGATGTCCGCTGCGACAAGGCGTACAGTGCAACCGTGGCGGCGTTCGAGACATTGAGCGAGGCCATGCTGCCGCGCGTCGGCAGGCGGCCGAGGAAGTCGCAATGCTCGCGGGTCAGCCGCCTAAGACCGCTGCCCTCGGCGCCCAACACCAGAGCGATGCGCGCCGGCAGGTCGAGCTCGGCCAGAGTACGCTCCGCCTTCTCCTCCAGCCCGAGGCTCCAGAAGCCGGCCTGTTTGATCTGCTCCAGTGCCCGGGCAAGATTGGCGACGCGCAGGAGCGGCATCTCTTCGAGCGCGCCCGAGGCGGCCTTGGCCAGCACGCCGGTCACCGCCGGCGCGCCGTGCTCCGTCACCAGCACGGCCAGCGCGCCGAAGGCGGCGGCCGAGCGCAGGATGGCGCCGACATTGTGCGGGTCGGTCACCTGGTCGAGCACGACGATGATCTGCGGCGCATCGTCCTGGGGCAGCGATGACAAAAACGCATTGAGATCGCGTTCGGCCAGTTTCTCGGCGGCCAGCGCCAGGCCCTGATGCACCGCGCCCGGCGGCAGCAGCCGCTCGAATTCGCGGCGATCAAGCACTTCAAGCCCGGCCGCCGGCGTTTGGGCGCGCGCCGCCGCCAGCAGCGCTCGCGCCTCGGCGGCGGTCTCATTGAGCGCGATGAAGCGCCGGCAGATCCTCGCCGGATTGGCGAGCGCGGCCTCGACCGCATGGCGGCCATAGAGCCAGGGAAATCCTGGCTGACGCGCGGGCTGGCGCGGGAGCTGGCGCGCGGGCGTAGCCGGCGGCCGGCTTGGCGGACGGTTCGAGGGCCGGTTCTGCGACCGGCTTGGCGCTTGGCTCGGGGGCCGGTTCGAGGGCTTCCGGTCCCGCGCGTTCCGGGGCTGGTGCCGATTGTTGCGGTTATTGCGATTGTCGCGGTTCATGCGGGTTTGCTTGGCGCACAGCATAAACTCCGGACCCGCCACTAGCAAAGCCGGGGGCCCGGGATTGTTGACAAACCACTGATAAACCACCTATCCCCTTCGCGCTGCCCTGTGGCCTGGAGGGGTTGCCGAGCGGTCAAAGGCAGCAGACTGTAAATCTGCCCTCTTCGGAGTTCGGTGGTTCGAATCCACCCCCCTCCACCATCGCACCGTTGGTTCGGGTACCGGCGGATCGAAGAGCGGACGGCGATTTGGGCGGGTGTAGCTCAATGGTAGAGCTCCAGCCTTCCAAGCTGGTTACGTGGGTTCGATTCCCATCACCCGCTCCAGCGCCGCCCGACGGACACGGGAATCGAAACGGGTTTCAAACGGAACGATAGGACGCCCAACATGTCGAAAGCGAAGTTTGAGCGGACGAAGCCGCATTGCAATGTGGGGACGATCGGCCACGTTGACCACGGGAAGACGTCGCTGACGGCGGCGATCACGAAGGTATTGGCGGAGAAGGGCGGGGCGGTCTACACGGCCTACGACCAGATCGACAAGGCGCCCGAGGAGCGGGCGCGCGGGATCACGATCTCGACGGCCCATGTCGAATACGAGACGGCCAAGCGGCACTACGCGCATGTGGATTGCCCGGGGCACGCGGATTACGTGAAGAACATGATCACGGGCGCGGCGCAGATGGATGGTGCGATCCTGGTGGTGTCGGCGGCGGACGGACCGATGCCGCAGACGCGGGAGCATATCCTGCTGGCGCGCCAGGTCGGGGTTCCGGCGATTGTCGTGTTCTTGAACAAGGTGGACATGGTGGACGACCCGGAGCTGTTGGACCTGGTCGAACTGGAGGTGAGAGAGTTGCTTTCCTCCTACAAGTTCCCGGGCGACAAGACCCCGATCATACGGGGCTCGGCGCTGTGCGCGCTGGAAGACAAGAAGCCGGAGCTGGGGCATGACGCCATCCTGAAGCTGATGGACGCGGTCGATGCCTTTATCCCGCAGCCCAAGCGGGACCGCGACAAGCCCTTCCTGATGCCGATTGAGGACGTGTTCTCGATCTCGGGGCGGGGCACGGTGGTCACGGGGCGGGTCGAGCGCGGGATCATCAAGGTGGGCGAAGAGGTCGAGATCGTGGGCCTGAGGCCGACCACCAAGACGGTGGTGACCGGGGTCGAGATGTTCCGCAAGCTGCTCGACCAGGGCGAGGCGGGCGACAACATCGGCGCGCTTCTGCGCGGCACCAAGCGCGAAGAGGTCGAACGCGGCCAGGTTCTGGCGGCGCCGGGTTCGATCACGCCGCACACCAACTTCAAGGCCGAGGCCTATATCCTGACCAAGGAGGAAGGGGGCCGGCACACGCCGTTCTTCAGCAATTACCGGCCGCAATTCTACTTCCGCACCACCGACGTCACGGGCACGGTCAAGCTGCCCGAGGGCACCGAGATGGTGATGCCGGGCGACAACATCAGCATGGAGGTCGAGCTCATCGCCCCCATCGCCATGGATGAGGGCCTGCGCTTCGCCATCCGCGAGGGCGGCCACACCGTCGGCGCCGGCGTCGTCGCGAAGATCATTAAATAAAGGCGGATAAAGGAGTATTTTGCGCGGGTTCACGGCGAGGGTTGGCGTGGCGGCTCGCTGCCTATACAAGAGACGGCCAGGGTTGGCGCCCTCATAGGAGCGTAGCTCAACTGGTAGAGCACCGGTCTCCAAAACCGGGGGTTGGGGGTTCGAGCCCCTCCGCTCCTGCCAGCCCGTTCGTTATAAGCATATAAAGGCTGGCTAAATCCGAAGTCTGACGTTATATAAGGCAATCCCCAAACGGCGTAATCATGGCAAGCATCTCCCCGCTCGAGTTTCTGCGGCAAGTCCGCCAGGAAGTGAGCAAAGTCACCTGGCCCTCGCGCAAGGAGACTGGCGTCACCACCGCCATGGTTTTCGCCATGGTGGTGCTGGCCGCAGTGTTCTTTTTTCTGGTCGACCAAGTGCTCGCCACCGGCGTGCGTTTCTTTCTCGGGCTCGGAGCTTGATGTCATGACGTCCCGCTGGTACGTGGTCCATGTCTATTCGGGTTTCGAGAAGAAGGTCGCCGAATCGATCAAGGAACAGGCGAAGCAGAAGGGCCTGGGCGATAAATTCGAAGAAGTGCTGGTGCCCACCGAGGAAGTGGTCGAGGTCAAGCGCGGCGCCAAGGTCAGCGCCGAGCGCAAGTTTTTCCCCGGCTACGTGCTGGTGAAGATGGACCTGACCGACGAGAGTTGGCATCTGGTCAAGAACACGCCCAAGGTGACGGGCTTCCTGGGCGGCAAGGGCCGGCCGGTTCCGATCACCGAGACCGAGGCGACGCGCATCATCCGCCAGGTCCAGGAAGGCATCGAGCGGCCGAAGCCGTCCATCACCTACGAGATCGGCGAGCAGGTCCGCGTCTGCGACGGCCCCTTCACCTCCTTCAACGGCTTGGTCGAAGAGGTGGATGAAGAGAAGGCGCGGCTCAAGGTGGCGGTGTCGATCTTCGGCCGCGCCACGCCGGTCGAGCTGGAATATTCGCAGGTCGAAAAACTTTAGCTTCTATAAGGGACAAGAAAAGAGACCAACATGGCCAAGAAGGTCGTCGGATTCATCAAGCTGCAAGTGCCGGCCGGCAAGGCCAATCCCTCGCCGCCGATCGGCCCCGCCTTGGGCCAGCGCGGCTTGAACATCATGGAGTTCTGCAAGGCCTTCAACGCCCAGACCCAGGGCCTCGAGCCCGGCATGCCGGTGCCGGTGATCATCACCGCCTATGCCGACCGCAGCTTCACCTTCATCACCAAATCGCCGCCCAATTCCTATTTCCTGCTGAAGGCGGCGGGGATCGAAAAGGGCTCGGGTACGACCGGCAAGGGTTTCGTCGGCAAGGTGACGATGAAGCAGATTCGCGAGATCGCGAAAAAGAAGATGAACGATTTGAACGCCAAGGACGAAGAGGGCGCCTGCCGCATGCTGGTGGGATCGGCCCGGTCCATGGGCCTCGAAGTGGTGGAGTAGCAAATGGCACATGTCGGCAAGCGCCTGAAAAAGGCTTATGAGGGCATCGACCGCACCGCGTTCTATCCGCCGGCCGAGGCGGTGAAGCTCATCAAGTCGCACGCCAGCGCCAAATTCGACGAAACCATCGAAGTGGCGATGAACCTCAACATCGACCCCAAGAAGTCGGAGCAGAACGTGCGTGGCTCGGTGGTGCTGCCGCACGGCACCGGCAAGACGCTGAAGGTGGCCGTGTTCGCCAAGGGCGCCCGCGCCGAGGAGGCCAAGTCCGCCGGCGCCGATATCGTCGGCGCCGAGGATCTGGCCGAACAGGTGCAAGCCGGCAAAATCGCGTTCGACCGCTGCATCGCCACGCCCGATATGATGGGCATCGTGGGCCGGCTCGGCAAGGTTCTGGGGCCGCGCGGCCTGATGCCCAATCCGAAGCTCGGCACCGTCACCGCCAATGTCACCGAAGCCGTCAAGGCGGCTAAGGGCGGCCAGGTCGAGTTCAACACCGCCAAGGCCAGCATCATCCAGGTCGGCCTCGGCAAGGCGAGTTTCACGGAAGAGGCGCTTTTGGGCAATCTCAAGGCCTTCGTCGGCGCGGTCAGCCGCGCCAAGCCCCAGGGCATCAAGGGTTCCTTCATCAAGAAGGTGTCCTTGAGCTCGACCATGGGGCCGGGCGTCAAATTGGAGATTTCGGGCCTGACCGCTTAAAACGCGGGGGCCTTCTTGAAACGCCGCGGTCAATCGGCCGTGGCGCAACCGGGAAAGAGGTGCTAAATCTCTTTCTCTTCTGTCCGAGACTGCGGGTGCCGGGCGACCGGCTTAAGGGGCTAGATTGGGCCCGCCGGCATGAGACAGGGGTTTTAGGCCAAGACGCGGTTTCCGCGTCCGGCCGGACTTCTGGGACAGGTCAACCGGGTGCCGGGGATTTTCCCTTCGGGGAATCTCGCCAGCGCCCTTGTGCAACCGATCCGTCGGGGCGGAAAGCCGTGGCGGGTCAACGGCCGGAGACGACAGAGTGGACCGGGATCACAAGAAGAAGCTGGTCGATACGCTGCACGATGCGCTCGCCGATACTACGGTTGTCGTGGTCACCCACCAGACCGGCATGACGGTCCAGGAAGTGACCGAACTGCGGCGGCAGATGCGTGCGGCGGGCGCCAATTTCCGCGTGACCAAGAACCGGCTCGCCCAGCGCGCCCTCGCCGGCACCAAATTTGAGCAACTGAAGCCGCTGTTCAAGGGCCCGACCGCGATCGCCTTTTCGCGCGATCCGGTGGCGGCAGCCAAGGTGGCTGTCGCCTATGCCGAAAAGAACCAGAAGCTGACGGTCATCGCCGGTTCCTTGAACGACCGTCCGCTCGATCTCGCGGGCATCAAGGCGCTGGCGACATTGCCGTCGCTCGATCAGCTGCGTGGCAAGATGATCGGCCTCCTGCAGGCGCCAGCGACCAAGATCGCGGGCGTGCTCCAGGCCCCGGCCGGACAACTGGCCCGTTTGCTCGGTGCCCATGCAAGCAAGGCTGGTAAGGCCGCCTAACCTCAAACCTCGTAACGACTTTCATACCCAGGAGTGACCGATGGCTGATTTGAACGCGATTGTCGAAGAACTCTCGAAGCTCTCCGTGTTGGAGGCGGCCGATCTGGCCAAGAAGCTCGAGGAGAAATGGGGCGTCTCGGCGGCGGCCCCGGTGGCCGTGGCGGCCGCGCCTGCCGGCGGCGCGGCGGCGGGTGCCGCGGCGGCGGAAAAG
The DNA here is from genome assembly GCA_963810055.1 of uncultured Alphaproteobacteria bacterium. Lineage (GTDB taxonomy): Bacteria > Pseudomonadota > Alphaproteobacteria > ATCC43930 > CGMCC-115725 > REEB95. The sequence continues at coordinate 127,541 of CAWEME010000008.1, forward strand.
ACCGAATTCACCGTCATCCTGACGGCGGCGGGCGAAAAGAAGATCAATGTCATCAAGGAGGTGCGCGCGATCACGAGTCTCGGCCTCAAGGAAGCCAAGGATCTGGTCGAGGGCGCCCCCAAGCCGGTCAAGGAAGGCGTCAACAAGGACGAAGCCGCTAAAATCAAGAAGCAGCTTGAGGAGGCGGGGGCGACGGTCGAGGTTAAATAAGCCATTAGGGCTTGACCGGCGGGGCGAAGCGGGCGATATATATTGCTACATGCCGATTCATCCTGCCGGTTACCAAACCGGGGCGCGGGGCAACTCGCGCTCGCGGGTTTTTGCCGTTTTAAGAACCGCAACTTCAAGGTCCGGGTTTTGACGAATCGCCGTCTCTAGAGGTCTGGTTGGGAGTTTTGCCGCATCGCTAGCCAACGTGGCTGAGCGCGGCATCGGTTAAGGAGCATCCATGACGAAGTCGTTCACGGGCAGAAAGCGCATCCGCAAGAATTTTGGGCGCATTCCGGAAGTCGCGCCCATGCCCAACCTGATCGAAGTCCAGAAAAGCTCCTACGATCATTTCCTGCAGATGGGTGTCCTGCCCGAGAACCGCACCAGCGTCGGTTTGCAGGAAGTGTTCCGCTCGGTCTTCCCGATCCGCGACTTCTCCGACCGCGCCCGGCTCGAATTCGTGCGTTACGATCTCGAGCAGCCGAAATACGACGTCGAGGAATGCCAGCAGCGCGGCATCACCTTCGCCGCGCCCCTGCGCGTCACGCTCCGCCTGGTGGTCTGGGACGTGGACGAGGAAACCAAGTCGCGCTCGATCCGCGACATCAAGGAGCAGGACGTCTACATGGGCGATATGCCGCTCATGACCAAGAACGGCACCTTCATCATCAACGGCACCGAGCGCGTCATCGTCTCGCAGATGCACCGCAGCCCGGGCGTGTTCTTCGACCACGACAAGGGCAAGACCCATTCCTCGGGCAAATACCTGTTCGCCGCCCGCGTCATCCCCTATCGCGGCTCCTGGCTCGATTTCGAGTTCGACGCCAAGGATCACATGTATGTCCGCATCGACCGGCGCCGCAAGCTGCCGGTGACGACGCTCCTGATGGCGCTCGACGGCGCGGCTACCGAGAAGCTGCGCCGCATGCGCGTGGCCGATGGCAAGACGCTCGCCCCCGCCGAGGCGCAGGGCATGGGGAAAGAGGAAATCCTCGCCTATTTCTACAATCCGACACCGTTCTCGCGCACCAAGAACAACAAGGGTTGGAAGACGCCGTTCGACCCGAGCCGCTACCGCGGCCACAAGATCACCCATGATCTGATCGACGCGCGCACCGGGCGGGTGAGGCTCGAAGCCGGCGAGAAGCTGCCGCCGATCAAGGCCAAGAAGCTCTATGACGACGGATTGAAGGAAATCCAGGTCAGCCCCGAAGAGATGATCGGTCGCTTCCTCGCCACCGATCTCGTCAACGAGCAGACCGGCGAGATCTATGCCGAGGCGGGCGACGAGATCACCGAGGCGCTCTTAAAGACGATCGAGGCCGCGAATCTGCCCGAGGTGCTGGCGATCGCGCTCGATCCCGCCACCGGCGGGCCCTATATCCGCAACACACTGCTGATCGACAAGAACACGATGCGGGAAGAGGCGCTGATCGACATCTATCGCGTCATGCGCCCGGGCGAGCCGCCGACGCTGGAGACCGCCGAGGCGTTGTTCAACAGCCTGTTCTTCGACGGCGAGCGTTACGATCTCTCGGCGGTCGGCCGCGTCAAGATGAACTCGCGCTTGAACCAGAAAACCGAGGACACGGTTCGCACGCTGCGCAAAGAGGACATCCTCGCCATTCTCAAGGTGCTGGTCGACCTCAAGGACGGCCGCGGCGAGATCGACGACATCGATCATCTCGGCAACCGCCGGGTGCGCTCGGTCGGCGAGTTGATGGAGAACCAATACCGCATCGGCCTGTTGCGCATGGAACGCGCCATCCGCGAACGCATGAGCTCGGTCGAGATCGACACGGTGATGCCGCACGACCTCATCAACGCCAAGCCGGCGGCGGCGGCGGTGCGCGAGTTTTTCGGCTCCTCGCAGCTCTCGCAGTTCATGGATCAGACCAATCCGCTGTCCGAAATCACCCACAAGCGCCGGCTTTCGGCGCTCGGGCCGGGTGGCTTGACGCGCGAACGCGCCGGCTTCGAGGTGCGCGACGTGCATCCGACCCATTACGGCCGCATCTGCCCGATCGAGACGCCGGAAGGCCCGAACATCGGCCTCATCAACAGCCTGGCGACCTATGCGCGGGTCAACCCCTACGGCTTCATCGAGAGCCCCTACCGCAAGGTGGTGGGCGGCAAGGTGACCGACGAGGTGGTCTATCTCTCCGCCATGGAAGAGGGCCGCTACGCCATCGCCCAAGCCAATGTCGAGGTCGACGGCCATAACCGCATCAAGGCCGACCTGACCAATTGCCGCAAGGGCGGCGATTTCGTCATGGCGCGGCCGCAGGATATCGACTTCATCGACGTTTCGCCCAAGCAATTGGTCTCGGTTGCGGCGGCGCTGATCCCGTTCCTCGAGAACGACGACGCCAACCGCGCCCTCATGGGCTCCAACATGCAACGGCAGGCGGTGCCCTTGATCCGCGCCGAGGCGCCGCTGGTCGGAACCGGCATGGAAGAGACGGTGGCGCGCGATAGCGGCGTCACCATCATCGCCCGGCGCTCGGGCGTGGTGGACCAGGTCGACGGCATGCGCATCGTCATCCGCGCGACCGAGGAAACCTCGGCCGCAGCACCAGGCGTCGACATCTACAATCTTCTCAAGTTCCAGCGCTCGAATCAGAACACCTGCATCACCCAGCGGCCGCTGGTGCGCGTGGGCGACGAGGTCAAGGCCGGCGACGTGATCGGCGACGGGCCTTCGACCCAACTTGGTGAACTGGCCTTGGGACGCAACGTGCTCTGCGCCTTCATGCCGTGGAACGGCTACAATTTCGAGGATTCGATCCTGATCTCCGAGCGCATCGTCTCCGATGACGTGTTCACCTCGATCCACATCGAGGAATTCGAGGTCATGGCCCGGGACACCAAGCTCGGCCAGGAGGAAATCACCCGCGATATCCCGAACGTCGGCGAAGAAGCGCTGAAGAACCTCGACGAGGCCGGGATCGTCTACATCGGCGCGGAAGTGAAACCCGGCGATATTCTCGTCGGCAAGGTGACCCCCAAGGGCGAATCGCCGATGACGCCCGAGGAAAAGCTGCTGCGCGCCATCTTCGGCGAGAAGGCCTCCGATGTGCGCGACACTTCGCTCCGGCTGCCGCCGGGCGTGTCGGGCACCATCGTCGAGGTTCGCGTCTTCTCCCGCCGCGGCGTCGACAAGGACGAGCGCGCGCTGGCCATCGAGCGCGCGGAAATCGAACGCCTGGCCAAGGACCGCGACGACGAGCGCACCATCCTGGAGCGCAGCTTCTTTACGCGCCTGAAGCAGTTGCTGATCGGCCAGGAAGCGACCGGCGGGCCCAAGGGGCTGAAATCGGGCACGCGCCTCAGCGAGACCGTGCTGTCCGAGTTGACGCAGGGGCAGTGGAAGCAGGTCACGGTCAAGAGCGACAAGCGCATGGCCGATATCGAGGTGCTGAAGAAGCTGATGGAGGATTCCATCGGCGCTCTTCAGTCGCGCTTCGAGAGCAAGGTCGAGAAGCTGCAACGCGGCGATGAACTGCCGCCCGGCGTGATGAAGATGGTCAAGGTCTTCGTCGCGGTGAAGCGCAAGCTGCAACCCGGCGACAAGATGGCCGGCCGCCACGGCAACAAGGGCGTGATCTCGCGCATCATGCCGGTGGAGGACATGCCTTATCTTCAGGATGGCCAGCCGGTCGACATCGTGCTCAATCCGCTGGGCGTTCCGAGCCGCATGAATGTGGGCCAGATTCTCGAGACTCATCTCGGCTGGGCCTCGGCCGGACTGGGACGCCAGATCGGCGATATCGTCGACAAGGCGCGGCGTTCGGGCAACCAGACGCGCGAATTGCGGCGGGTCTTGAACGGCATCTACACCGACAAGGTCGACCGCGACGACGTCAAGGACATGGACGATCAGCAGGTCATGGAACTGGGCGAGAATTTGCGCCTCGGCGTGCCGGTATCGAGCCCCGTGTTCGACGGCGCGCGCGAGGACGACATCGTCAACATGCTGCAGGAGGCGGGACTGGACTCCTCCGGACAGGTGACGCTGGTCGATGGCCGTACCGGCGAGCAGTTCGACCGCAAGGTGACGGTGGGCTACATCTACATGCTCAAGCTCCATCACCTGGTCGACGACAAGATCCACGCGCGTTCCATCGGCCCCTACAGCCTCGTTACCCAGCAGCCGCTGGGCGGCAAGGCGCAGTTCGGCGGCCAGCGCTTCGGCGAAATGGAAGTGTGGGCGCTCGAGGCCTATGGCGCCGCCTATACCCTCCAGGAGATGCTTACGGTGAAGTCCGACGACGTGTCGGGCCGCACCAAGGTCTACGAGGCGATCGTCCGCGGCGACGACAACTTCGAGGCCGGTATTCCGGAATCCTTCAACGTGCTGGTCAAGGAGTTGCGTTCGCTCGGGCTCAATGTCGAGCTCGAGAACCGCAGCTACTAAGCCACCGTCCGCGACCCAGGATAAGGACCGTTCAATGAACGAGTTGATGAACGTCTTCGGGCAAGTCAGCGCCCCGCAGAACTTCGATCAGATCCGCATCTCGATCGCCAGCCCGGAGCGCATCCGCTCCTGGTCCTTCGGCGAGATCAAGAAGCCGGAGACGATCAACTACCGGACCTTCAAGCCCGAGCGCGACGGCTTGTTCTGCGCGCGCATCTTCGGGCCGATCAAGGATTACGAGTGCCTGTGCGGCAAGTACAAGCGGATGAAGTATCGCGGCATCGTCTGCGAGAAATGCGGCGTCGAGGTGACGCTGTCGAAGGTGCGGCGCGAGCGCATGGGGCATATCGAGCTGGCGTCTCCGGTCGCGCATATCTGGTTCCTCAAGTCGCTGCCCTCGCGCATCGGCCTGCTGCTCGACATGACGCTCAAGGACCTCGAGAAGGTGCTCTATTTCGAGAGCTATGTCGTCACCGAGCCGGGCCTGACGCCCCTCAAACTGCATCAGATCCTCAACGAAGAGGATTTCATGAAGGCGCAGGAGGAGCACGGCGACGAATCCTTCCAGGCGTCGATCGGCGCCGAGGCGTTGCAGAAGATGCTCTCCGCCATCAATCTCGAAGAGGATCAAACGCGGCTCCGCGAGGAGCTGCGCGACACCGCGTCCGAGGCCAAGCGCAAGAAGCTGGTAAAACGCCTCAAGATCATCGAGGCCTTCGTCCAGTCGAACAGCCGGCCGGAATGGATGATTCTCGAAGTCGTGCCGGTGATCCCCCCGGAGCTGCGGCCGCTGGTCCCCTTGGATGGAGGCCGTTTCGCCACATCCGATTTGAACGACCTTTACCGCCGCGTCATCAATCGCAACAACCGGCTGAAGCGCCTGATCGAGCTGCGTGCGCCCGACATCATCGTGCGCAACGAGAAGCGCATGCTGCAGGAAGCGGTGGACGCGTTGTTCGACAATGGCCGCCGTGGCCGCATCATCACCGGCGCCAACAAGCGGCCGCTGAAGTCGCTCTCCGACATGCTCAAGGGCAAGCAGGGCCGGTTCCGCCAGAACCTGTTGGGCAAGCGCGTCGATTATTCCGGCCGCTCGGTCATCGTGGTGGGCCCCGAACTCAAGCTCCATCAATGCGGCCTGCCGAAGAAGATGGCCTTGGAGCTGTTCAAGCCCTTCATCTATTCCAAGCTCGAGCTCTATGGCCTCGCCAGCACGATCAAGGCGGCCAAGCGCATGGTCGAAAAGGAACGTCCCGAAGTTTGGGACATCCTCGAGGAAGTCATCCGCGAACATCCGGTGCTGCTGAATCGCGCGCCGACGCTCCATCGCCTCGGCATCCAGGCCTTCGAGCCGATGCTGATCGAGGGCAAGGCGATCCAGCTCCATCCGCTGGTCTGCACCGCCTTCAACGCCGATTTCGACGGCGACCAAATGGCGGTCCACGTGCCGCTGTCGCTCGAAGCGCAGCTTGAAGCCCGCGTGCTGATGATGTCGACCAACAACATCCTCTCGCCCGCCAACGGCAAGCCGATCATCGTGCCCTCGCAGGACATCGTCCTGGGGCTTTATTACATCACGCTCGAGCGCCCCGATTGGGTCGGGCCCGAGGTCAAGTTCCGCACCATCGAGGAACTGCGGACGGCGGTCGAGGCGAATCACGTCTTGGCCTTCGACCGCAGCGACGCGCATGAGCCGCTGAAATCGGGCAAGCTCCCCAATTTCGAGCAGATCCGGAAGAAGGACGGCGTCACCTTCCACCGCATACCGTATTTCAGCGACATAGCGGAGATCGAGCGCGCGCTCGATTCCAAGTCGGTTGCACTCTCGGCCCGCATCCGCGCGCGCCGTCCGACGCGCGACGCCAACGGCGACTGGACCTATCAAACGGTGTTGACCACGCCGGGCCGCATGATGCTGTCGGAAATCCTGCCCGAAAATCCTAACATCAGCTTCGATCTGGTGAATCGCCTCCTCACCAAGAAGGAGATCACCAACGTCATCGATCAGGTCTACCGCCACTGCGGCCAGAAGGAGACGGTGATCTTCTGTGACCGGCTGATGGCTTTGGGATTCCACCAAGCTTGCAAGGCCGGCATCTCCTTCGGCAAGGACGATTTGATCGTGCCGGAGGCCAAGCACAAGCTGGTCGATGGCGCCCGTGCCAAGGTGAAGGAATACGAGCAGCAATATCTCGACGGCCTCATCACCCAGGGTGAGAAATACAACAAGGTGGTCGACGTGTGGTCGAGCTGCACCGAGAAGGTGGCCGAGGAGATGATGAAGGTCATCCGTTCGGCTGAACCCGGCGTGCCGATCAATGCGGTCTGGATGATGGCCGATTCCGGCGCTCGCGGCTCGGCGGCGCAGATCAAGCAATTGGCCGGCATGCGCGGCCTGATGGCCAAGCCCTCGGGCGAGATCATCGAGACGCCGATCATCTCGAACTTCAAGGAAGGCCTGACCGTGCTCGAATACTTCAATTCGACGCATGGCGCGCGCAAGGGCCTGGCCGATACCGCCTTGAAGACGGCGAATTCGGGCTATCTGACCCGCCGCCTGGTCGACGTGGCGCAGGACGCCATTATCACCCAGGTCGATTGCGGCACCACCAAGGGCCTCACCATGCGCGCCGTGGTCGAAGGCGGCGAGGTGATCGCTCCCCTGGCCGACCGCATCCTGGGACGGACCGCTGCGGTTGATGTGCTCGATCCTTTGAACGGCAAGGTGCTGGTCAAGGCCGGCGGCCTGGTCGACGAGGAAGCGGTCGAGCTGATCGATCGCTCCGGCCTCGACGCGGTCGTTATCCGCTCGGTGCTGACCTGCGAAGCCCCGGTCGGGTTGTGCGGCAAGTGCTATGGCCGCGATCTGGCGCGCGGCACCGTGGTCAATATCGGCGAGGCGGTCGGCGTCATCGCCGCCCAGTCGATCGGCGAGCCGGGAACCCAGCTCACCATGCGCACCTTCCATATCGGGGGCGCGGTGCAGCGCGGCGCCGAGCAATCCTCGGTCGAAGCGGCGTTCGATGCCAAGGTGCGGATCAAGAACCGCGCCGTGGTCATCAATTCCGATGGCGTGCCCGTGATCATGGGCCGCAATGCCGAGCTCGTTCTGCTCGACGAGGCGGGCCGCGAAAAGGCGAAGCACCGCATCCCCTACGGCGCCAAGATCTTGGCCGATGAAGGCAAGATGGTGAAGAAGGGCGAACGGCTGGTGGAATGGGATCCCTACACCATCCCGATCATCACCGAGAAGGACGGTTTCGTTCATTACACCGACCTCGCCGAAAGCGTGTCGATACGCGAAGTGGTCGACGAGGCCACCGGCATCTCCGCCAAGGTGGTCATCGACTGGAAGCAGCAGTCCAAGGGTGGCGATCTGAAGCCGCGCCTGCTGATCAAGAATGCCAAGGGCAAGGTCTTGACCCTCTCCAACGGCCGCGAGGCGGTCTATTTCCTGTCGGTCGATTCCGTGTTGTCGGTGGAAAACGGGGCCGAAGTGCGCGCGGGCGACGTGCTGGCGCGCATCCCGCGTGAATCCTCCAAGACGCGCGATATCACCGGCGGTCTGCCGCGAGTCGCCGAACTGTTCGAGGCGCGCAAACCCAAGGATTTCGCCATCATCAGCGAGATCGAGGGCCGCGTCGAATTCGGCAAGGACTACAAGACCAAACGCCGCATCCTGGTGGTGCCGCCCGAGGACAAGAAGACCGAGCAAGAGCCGGTCGAATACCTTATCCCCAAGGGCAAGCACATCAGCGTGCAGGAGGGCGATTTCGTCCAGAAGGGCGATTTGCTGATGGACGGCAATCCCGTGCCGCACGACATCCTGCGCGTGATGGGCGTCGAGGCGCTGGCGAGCTATCTCATCAACGAAATCCAGGAGGTCTATCGTCTCCAGGGCGTGCGCATCAACGACAAGCACATCGAGGTGATCGTCCGCCAGATGCTGCAAAAAGTCGAAATCGTCGATCCGGGCGAGACCACGTTGCTCGCCGGCGAGCAGATCGACCGCGCCGAGTTCGACGAGGAGAACGTCAAGGCCAAGGCGGAAAAGCTGAAACTCGCCACGGCCCGGCCGGTGCTGCAAGGCATCACCAAGGCGAGCCTGCAGACCAACTCCTTCATCTCGGCCGCCTCGTTCCAGGAAACGACGCGCGTCCTCACCGAAGCCGCGGTTTCGGGCCGCATCGACGTGCTCTCCGGCCTCAAGGAGAACGTCATCGTCGGCCGGCTGATCCCGGCCGGCACCGGCAGCGTCATGGCGCGTTGGCGCCAGATCGCCACCGACCGCGACCGCGAATTGGCGGCTAATGCCCCGCCGGCCCCGGCCGAAGAGGCCGTTCCCGCCGAGGAAGGCAAGAAGATCGCCTGATAAGCCGCCGAATTCGGGACAACGGACAAGGGACTCTCCACCGGCCCCTTTTTCGTCGCCTTTTCGGGCCGGTATCGGCGATTTTTTGCTCCCCCTTGCCCCCGGCTAAACCCGCCTCGGGCCTGGGGAAAACCTCGCTCCCCGGCCCTGATCCGGCTTGACGGGGTGGGGTCCGATCAATAGTATCCGCGCACCCTTGAAGGGGGCTGGCCGTAGGTAGCCATCCTAGACGCAGCTTGGTCGCCTAAGCTTCCAACTGGCTTTGCGCCGTGAAAGACGGCGCGCCTATTCTGGGGTTTTGTTTTAGCCGTGACGGCGGCGCGACGTAAGGCGCCCTGGCGCGGCTGTTTCGCTTGTAAGGAATGGACGAGAGATGCCGACGATAAATCAGCTGGTCAACCAACCGCGCCGGCCACTTGCCGCGCGCAATAAGGTGCCGGCGTTGGCGCAAAGCCCGCAGAAGCGCGGCGTCTGTACGCGCGTCTATACCACGACGCCGAAGAAGCCCAATTCCGCGTTGCGCAAGGTTGCGCGCGTGCGCCTCACCAACGCCTTCGAGGTCACCAGCTACATCCCTGGCGAAGGTCATAACCTGCAAGAGCATTCGGTGGTGCTGATCCGCGGCGGCCGCGTCAAGGATCTGCCCGGCGTGCGCTATCACATCATTCGCGGCACGCTCGACACCCAGGGCGTCAAGGACCGCAAGCAGCGCCGCTCCAAATACGGCGCCAAGCGTCCGAAGTAGAGAAGCCCATGTCACGCCGCCGCGCCGCCGTCAAACGCGAAGTCCTGCCGGACGCCAAATTCGGCAACGACGTTCTCACCAAATTCATGAATTGCCTGATGTATCAGGGCAAGAAGTCGGTCGCCGAAAGCATCGTCTACGGCGCGCTCGACCGCGTCGCTAAGCGTTCGGGCCAGGATCCTCTCAAGACCTTTCTCGACGCGCTTGGCAACGTCAAGCCCTCGGTCGAGGTGCGCTCGCGCCGCGTCGGCGGTGCCACATATCAAGTCCCGGTCGAAGTGCGGCTGGAGCGCGGCCAGGCGCTGGCCATCCGCTGGATCATCGGGTCTGCGCGCGAGCGCAACGAACACACCATGGAAGAACGTCTTTCGGGCGAATTGATGGACGCCGCCAACAACCGCGGCAACGCGGTGAAGAAGCGGGAAGATACGCATCGCATGGCCGATGCGAATAAAGCTTTCTCGCATTACCGCTGGTAAGCCAGCGGTTCCCGGAGTAACTCATGCCTCGCGTCACGCCCCTCGATCGTTACCGCAATATCGGCATCATGGCTCACATCGATGCCGGCAAGACGACCACGACCGAGCGCATCCTTTATTACACCGGCCGCTCCTACAAGATCGGCGAGGTTCATGAGGGCACCGCCACCATGGACTGGATGGAGCAGGAGCAGGAACGCGGCATCACCATCACCTCGGCTGCGACCACCTGTTTCTGGCGCGATCACCGCATCAATATCATCGATACGCCGGGCCATGTCGACTTCACCATCGAGGTTGAGCGTAGCTTGCGCGTGCTCGACGGCGCGGTGACCGTGTTCGATTCCGTGGCAGGCGTCGAGCCGCAATCTGAGACGGTGTGGCGCCAGGCCGACAAATACGGCGTACCGCGCATCTGTTTCGTCAACAAGATGGACCGCGTCGGCACCAATTTCTTCCGTACCGTCGACATGATCGTCGACCGGCTCGGCGCCAAGCCGCTGGTGCTGCAACTGCCGATGGGTGTCGAGAGCGAATTCTCCGGCGTCATCGATCTGGTACGCATGAAGGCGATCAAGTGGCAGGACGAAACCCTGGGCGCCAAGTTCGACGTCATCGACATTCCCGCCGACATGGCGAAGCAGGCGGCCGAATACCGCCACAAGCTGCTCGAGATGGCGATCGAGCAGGACGACGCTGCGCTCGAAGCTTATCTCGCCGGCAAGGAGCCGGACGAAGTCACACTCATCAAATGCATCCGAAAGGGCACCGTCGCCTTTGCCTTCGTACCGGTGATTTGCGGCTCGGCCTTCAAGAACAAGGGCGTCCAGCCGTTGCTTGACGCGGTGGTGGATTATCTTCCGGCGCCGACCGACATCGCCGCCATCAAGGGCACGAAGATGGACACCGACGAACCTATCGAGCGCCATGCTTCGGATGACGAGCCCTTCGCCGCTCTCGCCTTCAAGATCATGACTGATCCCTTTGTCGGTTCGCTGACCTTCGCACGGATATATTCCGGCATCCTGACCACGAGCTCGATGGTGCTGAATTCGGTCAAGGACAACCGGGAGCGCATCGGCCGTATGCTGTTGATGCACGCCAACCACCGCGAAGACATCAAGGAGGCTCGCGCCGGCGATATCGTCGCGCTGGCTGGACTCAAAAACACCACCACCGGCGACACGTTGTGCGATCCCGACAACCCCGTGGTGTTGGAGCGCATGGAATTTCCCGAGCCCGTCATCGAGATCGCGGTTGAACCCAAGACCAAGGCCGATCAGGAAAAGATGGGCGCGGCGCTGGCGCGACTTGCCACCGAGGATCCCTCGTTCCGCGTCGCGGTCGACAAGGAAAGCGGCCAGACCGTCATCAAGGGCATGGGCGAACTGCACCTCGAGATCATCGTCGACCGCATGAAGCGCGAGTTCAAGGTCGAGGCCAATGTCGGCGCGCCGCAGGTGGCCTATCGCGAGACCATTACTCGCGCTTCTGAGGTCGATTACACCCACAAGAAGCAGACCGGCGGCTCGGGCCAGTTCGCCCGCGTCAAGATCCGTTTCGAGCCGCTGCCGCCGGGTTCCGGCTATCAGTTCGAGAACGACGTCGTCGGCGGCACCGTGCCCAAGGAATACATCCCCGGCGTGGAAAAGGGCCTGAAAGGCTCGATCGACAACGGCGTGTTGGCGGGCTTCCCGGTGATTGACTTCAAGGCGACGCTCTATGACGGCGCCTATCACGATGTTGATTCCAGCGCGCTCGCCTTCGAAATCGCGTCACGCGCCGCCTTCAAGGAAGGCATCTCGAAGGCCGGTCCCAAGCTCTTGGAGCCGATCATGCGCGTCGAGGTGGTGACGCCCCGGGACTACATGGGCGACGTCATCGGCGACCTGAACAGCCGGCGCGGGCGCATCACCGGCCAGGACCAGCGCGGCAACGCGGAAGTCATCAACGCCATGGTACCACTTGCCAACATGTTCGGTTACGTCAACACCCTGCGCTCGATGAGTCAGGGCCGCGCGCAGTACACCATGCATTTCGATCATTACGAGCAAGTACCCCAGGCGGTTGCGGACGAAGTCCGCGCCAAGATGGCTTGAGACCAACGGAATTGAACGGAGAATAAACCCATGTCGAAAGCGAAGTTTGAGCGGACGAAGCCGCATTGCAATGTGGGGACGATCGGCCACGTTGACCACGGGAAGACGTCGCTGACGGCGGCGATCACGAAGGTATTGGCGGAGAAGGGCGGGGCGGTCTACACGGCCTACGACCAGATCGACAAGGCGCCGGAGGAGCGGGCTCGCGGGATCACGATCTCGACGGCGCATGTCGAATACGAGACGGCCAAGCGGCACTACGCGCATGTGGATTGCCCGGGGCACGCGGATTACGTGAAGAACATGATCACCGGGCGCGGCGCAGATGGACGGTGCGATCCTGGTGGTGTCGGCGGCGGACGGACCGATGCCGCAGACGCGGGAGCATATCCTGTTGGCGCGCCAGGTCGGGGTTCCGGCGATTGTCGTGTTCTTGAACAAGGTGGACATGGTGGACGACCCGGAGCTGTTGGACCTGGTCGAACTGGAGGTGAGAGAGCTGCTTTCCTCCTACAAGTTCCCGGGCGACAAGACCCCGATCATACGGGGCTCGGCGCTGTGCGCGCTGGAAGACAAGAAGCCGGAGCTGGGGCATGACGCCATCCTGAAGCTGATGGACGCGGTCGATGCCTTTATCCCGCAGCCCAAGCGGGACCGCGACAAGCCCTTCCTGATGCCGATTGAGGACGTGTTCTCGATCTCGGGGCGGGGCACGGTGGTGACGGGGCGGGTCGAGCGCGGGATCATCAAGGTGGGCGAAGAGGTCGAGATCGTGGGCCTGAGGCCGACCACCAAGACGGTGGTGACCGGGGTCGAGATGTTCCGGAAGCTCCTCGACCAGGGCGAGGCGGGCGACAACATCGGCGCGCTTGTTGCGGGGCACCAAGCGGGAAGAGGTCGAGCGCGGCCAGGTTCTGGCGGCGCCGGGTTCGATCACGCCGCACACCAACTTCAAGGCCGAGGCCTATATCCTGACCAAGGAGGAAGGGGGCCGGCACACGCCGTTTTTCAGCAATTACCGGCCGCAATTCTACTTCCGCACCACCGACGTCACGGGCACGGTCAAGCTGCCCGAGGGCACCGAGATGGTGATGCCGGGCGACAACATCAGCATGGAGGTCGAGCTCATCGCCCCCATCGCCATGGACGAGGGCCTGCGCTTCGCCATCCGCGAGGGCGGCCACACCGTCGGCGCCGGCGTCGTCGCCAAGATCATTAAATAAGGGCGGCGAAGAGACGGAAAGAACGGGAAACACCCATGGCCCTCGACAACCAGAATATCCGCATCCGCTTGCGCGCTTACGATCATCGCATCCTCGATCAGTCGACGAGCGAGATCGTCAATACCGCCAAGCGGACCGGGGCGCGGGTGCGCGGGCCGATCCCGTTGCCGACCAAGATCGAGAAGTTCACCGTCAACCGCTCGCCACACATCGACAAGAAGTCGCGCGAGCAATTCGAGATTCGCACCCATAAGCGGGTGCTCGACATCGTCGATCCGACGCCGCAGACCGTGGACGCGCTGATGAAGCTCGACCTCGCCGCCGGCGTCGATGTCGAGATCAAGCTCTAGGGAAAATCATGCGCACGGGCCTGATCGCGAAGAAAATGGGCATGACCCGCCTATTCACTGAGGACGGCAATCATCTGCCGGTTACGGTGCTGAAGGTGGACGATTGCCGCGTAATATCCGTGCGCACGGCGGAGAAGGACGGCTATACCGCGCTCCAGCTCGGCACCGGCAAGGCCAAGGTCAAGAACGTGTCGCAGGCACAACGCGGCCATTACGCCAAGGCCAAGATCGAGCCCAAGGCGAAGCTGGTCGAATTTCGCGTTTCGCCCGAGGCATTGCTCGAGGTGGGTGCCGAGGTCAAGGCCACGCATTTCGCTGCCGGCCAGTTGGTCGACGTCACCGGCACCACCATCGGTAAGGGTTTTGCCGGTGTCATGAAGCGGCATAATTTCGGCGGCTTGCGCGCCAGCCACGGCGTTTCGGTCTCGCATAGAAGTCATGGTTCAACGGGTCAACGCCAGGATCCCGGCAAGGTGTTCAAGAACAAGAAAATGGCGGGCCATATGGGCGATGTGCGCGCGACCACGCAGAATCTCCGCGTCGTCTCGGCGGATGAGGCGCGCGGCCTGATCATGGTCGAGGGCGCGGTGCCCGGCTCTCCCGGCGGCTATGTGCTGGTCCGGGACGCGATCCGGCGCAAGATCGTGCCGCGCTTCAAGCCGAAGATGCCGGAAAAGGCCGCCAGGCCCCAAGCCAAAGCGCCCGACCGGGCCGCCGACAAGGGCAAGGCGCCGGCCAAGCCGGCCGCCGGAGGCGACAAGAAATGAAGCTCGCGGTCAAAAGCCTCGATAATAAGGAAGTCGGCGATATCGAGCTCGCCGACGAAGTCTTCGGCCTGCCGATGCGCAAGGACATCCTGGCGCGCGTGGTGCAGTGGCAGCTCGCCAAGCGCCGCGCCGGCACGCACAAGACCAAAGGCATCAGCGACATCCAGGGCACCACCAAGAAGCCATGGAAGCAAAAGGGCACCGGCCGCGCGCGCCAGGGCTCGTTGCGTTCACCTCAATTTCGGGGCGGCGCCGTTATCTTCGGCCCGGTGGTCAGAAGCCACGAGTACTCTGTCCAGAAAAAGGTGCGCCGCCTCGCACTCAAGACCGCGCTTTCGGCCAAGCAGGCCGAAGGCAAGCTGGTTGTGCTTGACCAGGCGCAGGCCAAGGACGCCAAGACCAAGAATCTCGCCCAGCGTTTCGAGAAGCTCGGCTGGCATTCGGTGCTGATCATCGGCGGGCCGCAGCTCGACGAGAGCTTCGCCAAGGCCGCGCGCAACCTGCCCGATGTCGATGTGCTGCCGCTCGCCGGCGCTAATGTCTACGACATCATGCGCCGCGATACGCTGGTGCTGACGCGCGAAGCGGTCCAGGGCCTGGAGGCGCGCCTCAAATGAGCCGCTTCCGTTTCATCAAGCGCGAAACGCCGGTGCTCACGCGCGAACAGATGTACGCTCTGGTGCGCTTGCCGCTCATCACCGAGAAGGCGACCATGATCTCCGAGCACAACCAGGTGAGCTTCCGCGTGCCCTTGGATGCGGACAAACGTTCGGTCAAGGCGGCGGTCGAGGGCCTGTTCAAGGTCAAGGTGACCGCGGTCAACACCATCCGCGTCAAGGGCAAGGAGAAGCGCGTGCGCGGCCGGCCCGGCACGCGTTCCGACTACAAGAAAGCGATCGTGACCCTCGCCGAAGGGTCCAAAATTGATATCACCACGGGGCTCTGATCCATGGCACTCAAGACATTCAGGCCCGTTACCCCGTCGATGCGCCACACTGTGCTGGTCGACCACAGCGAGCTATGGAAGGGCCGCCCGGTCAAGGCGCTCACCGTGGGCAAGCGCAAGCAGGGCGGGCGCAACAATACGGGCCGCATCACGATGCGCTGGCGCGGTGGCGGCCACAAAAAGCGTTACCGTCTGATCGATTTCAAGCGGCAGAAGCACGGTCAATCGGCTGAAGTCGTTCACCTTGAATTCGATCCGAACCGCTCGGCCTTCATCGCGCTCATCAAATACGAGGACGGCACGCTCAGCTACATCCTGGCGCCGCAACGCCTCAAGGCGGGCGACAAGGTGGTTTCGGGCAAACAGGTCGACGTCAAGCCCGGCAACGCCATGCCGATGAGCAGCATCCCGGTCGGCACCATCATCCACAATGTCGAGATGAAGCCCGGCAAGGGCGGCCAATTGGCCCGCGCCGCCGGCACCTTCGTCCAGCTGGTGGGCCGCGACGCGGGTTATGCGCTGCTGCGTCTCGCCTCGGGCGAGGTGCGCATGGTGCGCGCCGAATGCATGGCGACCATCGGCGCGGTGTCCAACCCCGACCAACAGAACATCTTCATCGGCAAGGCGGGGCGTTCGCGCTGGCTTGGCCGGCTCGGCAATGTACGCGGCGAGGCGATGAACCCCGTCGATCACCCGCTCGGCGGCCGCACCCGCGGCAACCGTCATCCGGTTTCGCCCTGGGGCCAGGGCGCCAAGGGCGACAAGACGCGTCATAACAAGGCTACCGACCGCTATATCCTGCGGCGGAAGCGCGACAAGTAACGGAGGCCGGAGCGTGGCACGTTCAGTATGGAAGGGTCCGTTCGTCGACGGCTTTCTGATGAAGAAGGCGGAGAAGTCGCGCGCCTCCGGGCGCAACGAGATCATCAAGACGTGGTCGCGCCGCTCGACCATCTTCCCGCAATTCGTCGGGCTGACCTTCGGCGTCTATAACGGCCAGAAATTCGTTCCCGTGCTGGTGACCGAGCACATGATCGGCCACAAATTCGGCGAGTTCGCGCCCACTCGCATCTTCCACGGCCATTCCGCCGTGGATAAGAAGGTGAAGCGCGAAGAAAGTGCGGAGAAAGCCTGATCATGGGCAAACAAGCCGCACCGCGCCGTCTGCACGAAACCGAGGCTTCGGCCTATGCCCGCGCGCTCAAGGGCAGCGCGCGCAAGCTCAACCTCGTGGCGCAGACCATCCGCGGCAAGACCGCCAACGCCGCGCTATCCGAGCTCACTTTCTCCAAGCGCCGCATCGCCACCGAAGTGCGCAAGGTTTTGCAATCGGCCATCGCCAACGCCGAGAACAACCATCAGCTCGATGTCGACCGGCTCTACGTGAAAGAGGCCACGGTCGGCCGCGCCTTCACCATGCAGCGCTTCCATGCGCGCGGTCGTGGCCGGATGTCGCCGATCGAAAAATACTACGCCAATCTCCTGGTCGTGGTGCGCGAGCGGCCCGAAGAGCAGAACGTGGAACTGCGCGCCGATGAGGCGGTCGCGACCGAGGCCAAGGCCGAAACCAAGCGCGAATCCAAGAGCGAGACGAAATCCAAGTCCAAGGCCAAACCGGTGGCCAAGGCGAAGGGGAAGAAGTAATGGGTCAGAAGGTCAATCCGATTGGGCTTCGTCTCGGCATCAACCGCACCTGGGATTCGCGTTGGTTCGCGCGCAAGGATTACAGCGCTCTGCTGCATGAGGATCTGAAGCTGCGCGATTTCCTCAATCAGCGGCTGCAACAGGCCGGCATCTCGCGCATCGTCATCGAGCGCGCCGCCAAGAAGACCCGCATCACCCTGCATTCGGCCCGCCCCGGCGTCGTGATCGGCAAGAAGGGCGCCGACATCGAGAAACTACGCGCCGACATCGCCAAGATGACCAACAGCGATGTCAGCCTCAACATCCTCGAGATCCGCAAGCCCGAGATCGACGCCAAGCTGATCGCCGACGGTATCGCGCAGCAGCTGGAGCGCCGCGTCGCTTTCCGCCGCGCCATGAAGCGTGCCGTGCAATCGGCCATGCGGCTGGGCGCTCTGGGCATCCGCATCAACTGCTCGGGCCGCCTGGGCGGCGCCGAAATCGCGCGCATGGAATGGTATCGCGAGGGGCGCGTGCCGCTGCACACGCTCCGCGCCGATGTCGATTTCGGCTACGGCACGGCCAAGACCACCTATGGCACATGCGGCGTCAAGGTATGGGTGTTCAAGGGCGAGGTGCTGGCGCACGACCCGATGGCCCAGGACAAGCGCGCCGCCGAGGCGCAACCCGCGCGCGCATAAAGGAACAGGTTTAAGGCTCGACGATCATGCTTCAACCGGCACGCAGCAAATACCGCAAGGCGCACAAGGGGCGCATCCATGGGCTTGCCACCAGCGGCAACACCCTGGCCTACGGCTCCTATGGCCTCAAGGCGACCGAGCCCGGCCGCGTCACCGCGCGCCAGATCGAAGCCGCGCGCCGCGCCATTACCCGCCACATCCGCCGCATCGGCCGCGTCTGGATCAACATCTTCCCGGACGTGCCGGTGTCGGTGAAGCCGGCCGAGGTGCGCATGGGCAGCGGCAAGGGCAATCCCGAATTCTACATCTGCCGCGTCAAGCCGGGCCGCATCCTGTTCGAGCTGGACGGCGTGCCGCGGCAACTGGCTTTGGAAGCATTCGACTTGGCGGCCGCGAAGCTGCCGATCAGCACGCGCTTCGTCGCCCGTCTCGGCATCGAGGAGCCACAGGCATGAAAGCCGCCGACGTCCGGGTCAAGACCGACGACGAATTGAAGACCGAGATCGAAACCCTCGGCAAGGAGGCGTTCAATCTGCGCTTCCAGCGGGCCTCGGGTCAGCTTGAGAACACCTCGCGGGTGCGGCAGGTGCGCCGCGACATAGCGCGCATCCGGACCATTCTCGGCGAACGCGCGCGCAAGGCTTCCTAGGGAAAGAGAAGAAAATGCCGAAAAGAGTCCTGCAGGGAATGGTGACGAGCGACGCGATGGACAAGACAGTGACCGTCCGCGTCGACCGCCGCTTCATGCATCCGGTCTACAAGAAATTCATCACGCGCTCCAAGAAATACGCCGCGCATGACGAAGAGAACGCCTACAGGGTGGGTGATGTGGTGCGCATCGAGGAAACCCGGCCGATCTCCAAGCGCAAGAGCTGGAAGGTGATCGAGGCGGTGACGCGCGCGCCGGAAGCGCATCACGCTCCGGCCAAGGATCAGGCTGCTACCGCGCCTGCGCCGGCCGAGAAGAAACCGCGGGCCAAGCGTGCCAAGGCGCCCGCGCCCCAGGCTCAGGGCTGATCCGCCATGATCCAGATGCAAACCAATCTCGACGTCGCCGACAATTCCGGCGCCCGCCGCGTGCAATGCATCAAGGTGCTGGGCGGCTCGATGCGCCGCTGGGCCACCGTGGGCGATATCATCGTGGTCTCGGTGAAGGAGGCCATTCCGCGCGGCCGCGTGAAGAAGGGCGACGTGCACAAGGCGGTGATCGTGCGCACCGCCAAGGCCATTCGCCGCCCCGACGGCAGCGCCATCCGCTTCGACCGCAACGCCGCCGTGTTGATCGACAATCAGAACGAGCCGATCGGCACGCGCATCTTCGGGCCGGTGACGCGCGAGCTGCGCGCGCGAAAATTCATGAAAATCATCTCGCTCGCGCCCGAGGTGCTCTAGGCCATGGCCAAGATCAAGAAAGGCGACAAGGTGGTGGTGCTGACCGGCCGCGACAAGGGCAAGGAAGGCGAAGTGCTGCGTGTCCTGATCGACCAGGAGCGCGTCGTCGTGCAGGGGGTATCCATGGTGAAGCGCCATACCCGCCCAGGGGCGGGCCAACCCGGCGGCATCGTCGACAAAGAAGGCACCATCCATATATCGAATGTGGCGCTGATCGATCCCAAATCCAGCAAGCCGACCCGCGTTGGATTCAAGGTTATGTCCGACGGCAAAAAGGTGCGCGTCGCCAAGCGCTCGGGCGAGGTGCTCGATGCCTGAAGCACGCACCATGACCCGTCTTCACGAGCATTACGAGAAGGTGATCCGACCGGAACTGATGAAGGAGTTCAGCTACAAGAACGCCTTTGCTGTCCCCCGGCTCGACAAGATCGTCATCAACATGGGGGTTGGCGAGGCGACCGTGGACGCGAAAAAGACCGAGGCCGCGGCCAAGGATCTTGCATCCATCACCGGCCAGAAGCCGGTCATGACGCTCTCCAAGAAGTCGATCGCCACCTGGAAGCTGCGGGAAAACCTGGCTATCGGCTGCAAGGTCACGCTCCGGCACGACCGCATGTACGAGTTCCTCGACCGGCTCGTCAATATCGCGTTGCCGCGCGTGCGCGACTTCCGCGGGCTTTCGGGCAAGAGCTTCGATGGGCGCGGCAATTACGCGCTCGGGCTCAAGGAGCAATTGGTGTTTCCCGAAATCGATTACGACAAGATCGACGAGGTCCGCGGTATGGATATCATCATCGTCACCACGGCAAAGACCGACAAGGAGGCCAAGGCACTCCTGCGCGGCTTCCAATTGCCGTTCATGAACTAAGGCGAAAAGAGGAACGACATGGCCAAAACCAGTGCCGTCGAACGAAACCGCAAACGCGAGAAAATGGTGAAGCGTTTTGCCGCGAAGCGCGCAAAGCTGAAGGCGATCGCCAGCGATCGCGCGCTTGCGCCGGAGGAGCGCTTCGCCGCGCGCCTTAAGCTTTCCGAGATGCCGCGCAATTCCTCGGCGGTGCGCATCCATAACCGCTGCGAACTCACCGGGCGGCCGCGCGGCTATTACCGCAAGTTCAAGCTTTCGCGCATTGCGCTCCGTCAACTGGCCTCGGCGGGACAGATTCCCGGCATGGTCAAGTCGAGTTGGTAGGGAGAGTCAGAGCATGATGACCGACCCGATCGCCGATATGTTGACCCGCATCCGCAACGGGCAGCAGGCGCGCAAGGAATCGATTCAATCGCCGGCCTCGAAGATCCGCGCCAATGTGCTCGAGGTGCTGCAACGCGAGGGTTATATCCGCGGTTTCTCCCGCGAGGAGATTCGCCCGGGCGTCGCCGAGCTCAAGATCGAGCTGAAATACGTCGATGGTGAGCCCGTGATCCGCGAGATCACCCGCGTTTCCAAGCCCGGTCGCCGCATCTATTCGCGCGTCGCCGATTTGCCGCGGATTTATAATGGTCTCGGCATCGCCATTCTGTCGACGCCGCGCGGCGTCATGTCGGACAATGAGGCTCGCGCCGCCAATATCGGCGGCGAGATCCTCTGTCGCGTGTTCTAAGAGGAAATCATGTCGCGCATCGGCCGCAATCCGGTACCCATTCCCCAGGGCGTCACCATCGAGGTGGCGGGAGACATGCTGACCGCCAAGGGCAAGCTCGGCACATTGAAGCGCGCCATGGGCAGCGATGTCGCGGCTTCGGTCGCCGATGGCAAGGTCGTGCTCAAAGCCAAGTCCGATTCCAAGCGCGCCCGCACTCAATGGGGCACGGCGCGCGCGCTGGTCAACAACATGGTGGCCGGCGTCTCCAAGGGTTTCACCAAGAACCTCGAGATCGAGGGCGTGGGCTACCGCGCGGCGGTGCAGGGCAAGAATCTCGTTCTGCAATTGGGCTTCAGCCACGAAGTCGCCTTCCCGATCCCGGATGACGTCAAGATCTCCGCCGAAAAACCGACCTCGATCACGATTACCGGTCCGGATAAACAGCGTGTGGGCCAGGTCGCGGCGGTGATCCGCGCCTACCGCAAGCCCGAACCCTATAAGGGCAAGGGCATCCACTACGACAACGAGACGGTCCGGCGTAAAGAAGGCAAGAAGAAGTAGGAATGCGGCGATGAGCGGAAAAATCAAAAATCTCTTTTCCCGGCGCCGGGCGCGCGTGCGCTATCACCTCTCCCGGACGGCGCATGGCAAGCCGCGGCTTTCCGTGTTCCGCTCATCGAAGCACATCTACGCTCAGGTGATCGACGACCTCAAAGGCAGCACGCTCGCCGCCGCTTCGAGCCTGGACAAGAGCCTCAAGGGCAACATCAAGACCGGCGCCGACAAGGCTGCGGCCGTGGCGGTGGGCAAGCTCATCGCCGAGCGCGCCAAGGCTGCCGGTGTAACAGCCGTGGTGTTTGACCGCGGCGGCTACCTGTTTCATGGCCGGGTCAAGGCCCTGGCCGACGCCGCCCGTGAGGGCGGCCTGAAGTTCTAGGAAGGAAGTCCATGGCACGCACACCGGGATCACGCACGGCTGGAGGCCCACCACGGGCAGGGGGTCCGCCGCGGACAGGCGCTCCGTCGCGGGGACGCGAAGGCGGCGAGGGCGGCGACCGTCCGCCGCGCGAGCGCCGGCCGCGCGATGGCGACCGTGACGGATCCGACAGCGAATTCGTAGAAAAACTCGTAGGCATCAACCGCGTCGCCAAGGTGGTGAAGGGCGGCCGGCGCTTCGGCTTCGCCGCCATTGTCGTGGTCGGCGACCGCAAGGGACGCGTCGGTTACGGTTCCGGCAAGGCGCGCGAAGTGCCGGAAGCGATCCGCAAGGCCACTGAACAGGCGCGCCGCAGCTTGGTGCGCATTCCGCTGCGCGATGGCCGCACGCTCCATCACGATATCGTCGGCCATTACGGCGCCGGCGAGGTGGTGCTGCGCGCTGCGAAGCCGGGCACCGGCATCATCGCCGGCGGCCCGATGCGCGCCATCTTCGAGGCGCTCGGCGTCCAGGATGTGGTGGCGAAGTCGATCGGCACCTCCAATCCGCATAACATGATCAAGGCGACCTTCGAGGCACTTGACCGCTCGGTCAGCCCACGCTCGGTGGCGCAGCGCCGCGGCAAGAAGGTAAGCGAAATTCTGGGCAAGGGCGCGACCGCCGAGGCGCGGGAGTAGGAAATGGCGCAGGACAAGGACAAGCCGATCAAGAAACCGGCTGCGACATCCGCGCCCCAGACCAAGGGCCTCAAGCTGACGCAGATCGCCAGCCCGGCCGGCAGGGGAGAGAGGCAACTCGCCACCCTCAAGGGATTGGGTCTCAACAAGATGCGCCGCACCCGCGTGCTCGAAGACACGCCTGCGGTGCGCGGCATGATTACGCGTGTGAAACATCTGATACGGGTCGAAGAGATCCGCTGATTGAGGCGGCACGGCGGTATCGGCGAATAATCGGTGGAAGCCATGAAACTGAACGAGATCAAGGACAATCGGGGCGCTCATTACCGCGCCAAGCGCCGCGGCCGGGGCATCGGCTCGGGCAAGGGCAAGACCAGCGCGCGCGGGGGCAAAGGCCAGACTGCGCGCACCGGTGTCGCCTTGAACGGTTTCGAGGGCGGCCAAACGCCGCTGCACCGGCGGCTGCCCAAGCGCGGCTTCACGCGCGAGGATTTCCGCGAGCATTTTCACATCATCAATCTCGGCCGGCTGCAGCAGGCGCTCGATGCGGGCATGCTCAAATCCGACGCCAAGATCGATGGTGAAACGCTGGTCAAGGCGGGTGTGCTGCGCCGCGTCGGCGACGGGGTACGGCTCTTGGCCAAGGGCGAATTGAAATCGGCCCTTACTATCGAAGTGGTCGGCGCCTCCAAAGCAGCGGTCGCGGCGGTGGAAAAGCTCGGCGGCAAGGTGATCCTGCCGCCGGCCCCGGTGGCGAAGCCGGAATCACCGGCCAAATCGGAGAAGCCGGCCGCTAAATCCGATCTTAAGCCGGAAGCAAAGCCGGCGCCGTCGCAGGAGTAATTAAATGGCCTCCGCCGCCGAGCAACTGGCAGCCAGCATCAATTTTTCCGCCTTCGGCAAGGCGACCGATCTCAAGAACCGTATCTGGTTCACGCTCGGCGCGCTGGTGATATACCGGCTCGGCACTTATATCCCGCTGCCCGGGATCGACCCGCAGGTGCTCGCCGAGGTGTTCCAGCGCAATTCCGGCGGCCTCCTCGGAATGGTCGACATGTTCTCGGGCGGCGCGCTCGGGCGCATGACCATCTTCGCGCTCAACATCATGCCCTACATCTCCTCCTCAATCATCGTGCAGCTGATGACCGCGGTGTCGCCACAGCTTGAGGCGCTGAAGAAAGAGGGCGAGGTCGGGCGCAAGAAACTCAACCAATACACCCGTTACGGCACGGTGTTCCTGGCGGCGGTACAGGCCTATGGCATCGCCGTGGGCATCGAGGGACTGCGCGGCTTCAGCGGCCCGGTGGTGCTGGACCCCGGTCTGTTCTTCCGCCTGACCACGGTGGTGACGCTCACCGCCGGCACCGTGTTCCTGATGTGGCTCGGCGAACAGATCACCGCACGCGGCGTCGGCAACGGCATTTCGCTCATAATCTTCTCCGGCATCGTCGCGCGCATGCCGTCGGCCCTAGCCGCGCTCTTGGAACTCGGCCGCACTGGCGCGATTTCGACCTTCTTCATCATCATATTCCTGGTGCTGGCGGTCGGGGTCGTGACCTTCATCGTGTTCATGGAGCGCGCACAGCGCCGGATATTGGTCCAGTATCCGAAACGCCAGGTCGGCAACAAGATGTTCGGGGGCGAGGCCTCCCATCTGCCCTTGAAGCTCAATACCTCGGGCGTGATCCCGCCGATCTTCGCTTCCTCGCTGCTGCTGCTGCCGGCGACGCTGGCCAGCTTCAACGTCAACCAGACCGGAATCCTGGGCGAAATCTCTGCCTTCCTCAGTCACGGCCAGCCGCTCTATATCGGGCTCTATGTGTTGCTGATCGTGTTCTTCTGCTTTTTCTACACCGCGATCGTCTTCAACCCGACCGAGACCGCCGACAATCTGCGCAAATACGGCGGCTTCGTACTGGGCATCCGGCCGGGCATCAGCACGGCAGAATATCTCGACTATGTGCTGACGCGCCTCACCGTGGTCGGCGCCGCCTATCTGGCTGGGGTCTGCGTGCTGCCCGAGATTCTGGTCTCTCAATACGCCGTGCCGTTCTATTTCGGCGGCACCAGCCTGCTGATCGTCGTCAGCGTCACCATGGATACGGTGGCCCAAGTCCATTCGCATCTCTTGGCGCACCAGTATGAAGGCTTGATCCGCAAGTCCCGGCTGCGCGGGAGATTTGGTTGAACCTGATTCTTCTGGGACCTCCGGGAGCCGGCAAGGGCACCCAGGCGAAGCGCATCGAGGAGCGATTTGGCCTGGCCCAATTATCTACCGGCGACATTTTGCGCGCCGAGCGCGCCTCGAAAAGTCCGCTCGGGCAAAGGGTCCAGGCGATCATGGATGCGGGCCAGTTAGTTTCCGACGACATCATGATCGACCTGATTTCCGCGGCGATCACCCGGCTCGACAAGGGGCCGGGAAGCCGTAAGGGTTTCATCCTCGACGGCTTTCCGCGCACCGTTCCGCAAGCCGAGGCGCTCGATACCATGCTGACCGGGAAGGGGCTGAAGCTCGACCTGGTGATCGAAATGCGGGTGGACGAGGCAGCGCTGGTCGACCGCATCACCGGTCGCTATGCCTGCGCCAAGTGCGGCGCGGGCTATCACGATCGTTTTCAGCGCCCCAAGCAGAACGGCGTCTGCGACGTCTGCGGCGGCCGCGAATTCATCCGCCGCGCCGACGACCGGCCCGAGACGGTGAAGGCGCGGCTCAAGGCTTACCGCGAGCAAACCGCGCCGATTCTGCCCTATTACCGGGCCAAGGGCGTGCTGCGTACAGTCGACGGCATGGCCTCCATCGACCGGGTTACCGAGGAAATTGAAGAGGTTCTAAGAAATCCTGGGAGCCCGTCGAATGGTTGACTTTCGGCCTCTTGATTCTATAATCCGCGCCCTCGGCCCAAAGCGGCGTTGGGCTGCAGTCCCCTATTGCCGATAAACCATGGAGAGCGCAGTTGGCGCGTATAGCCGGCGTTAACATCCCGAGTCAGAAACGCGTGCCGATTGGATTGACCTATATCCATGGCATCGGCCGCACTTCGGCCGAGAAAATCTGCCAGGAGCTCGCCATCCCGCCGGCGCGCCGGGTACATGAGCTGACCGACGCCGAAGTGCTGCGCATCCGCGAGTTGATCGATCGCGATTACACGGTCGAGGGCGATCTGCGGCGCAACGTGGCGCAGAATATCAAGCGGCTGATGGATCTCGGCTGCTATCGCGGCTTGCGTCACCGCAAGGGCTTGCCCGTCCGTGGCCAGCGCACCCACACCAATGCGCGCACCCGCAAGGGACCGGCCAAGGCGATCGCCGGCAAGAAGATAGCGCCGTCCAAAGGCTAAGGCGCTCGAAAGCAAGGATGAAGGATTGACCATGGCGCAGAAGCCGCCTGCCGAGAAACCAGCAGCATCGCCCGCGCAAAGCGCGCCCGCCGCAGCCACGCCCGCCGCCGGCGCGCCGCGCCTCAGGCGCCGCGAGCGCAAGAACATCACCGCAGGGGTGGCGCATGTGAATGCCACCTTCAATAACACCATGATCACGATCACCGACGCGCAGGGCAACACCATCGCCTGGTCGTCATCGGGTACGATGGGCTTCAAGGGATCGCGCAAATCGACCCCCTACGCGGCGCAGGTTGCCGCTGAGGACGCCGGCCGGAAGGCAATGGACCACGGCATGCGCACCATCGAGGTCGAGGTCAAGGGTCCAGGTTCCGGCCGGGAGTCCGCTTTGCGCGCGCTCCAGGCCGTGGGGTTCACCGTCACGTCCATCCGCGACGTGACGACGATCCCGCATAATGGTTGCCGTCCGCCCAAGCGGCGGCGGGTTTAGAGAAGAGGGGTTAACGACAAGACGCAGCCTCGGCCCGTGGTGGGTCGTTCGGGCGCGTCATTAGGAAACGGCCAAGACGGTTGATCCGTCAAACGGCATAAGGAACCACACGTGATTCAGAAAAACTGGCAAGCGCTTATCAAACCGAAACAGCTCTCCGTCGAATCCGGCGATGATCCGGCGCGCTCCGCGACCGTGGTCGCCGAACCGCTGGAACGCGGCTTCGGCCTCACCCTCGGCAACGCCCTGCGGCGCGTGCTGCTGTCTTCGCTGCAAGGCGCCGCGGTGACCTCGGTGCAGATCGAGGGCGTGCTGCACGAATTCTCCTCGCTGCCCGGTGTGCTCGAGGACATCACCGATATCGTCTTGAACATCAAGGGCATCGGGTTGCGCATGCACGGCGAAGGCCCCAAGCGCATGCGGCTCAGGGCCAGCGGTCCCGGCGAGGTCCGCGCCCAGATGATCGAACTGCCGCACGACATCGAGATCATGAATCCCGATCATCTCATCTGCACCCTCGACAGCGGCGCCAAGATCGCCATGGAAATGACGGTCGAGAGCGGGAAGGGCTACGTCGCCGGCACGCAGAACCGGCCCGAGGATGCGCCAATCGGATTGATTCCGGTCGACGCGCTGTTCAGCCCGGTGCGTAAGGTCAGCTACCGGGTGGAGAACACCCGCGTTGGCCAGGTCACCGATTACGACAAACTCTCGATGCGGATCGAGACCAACGGCGCAGTGACGCCGGAGGATGCGGTGGCCTTGGCCGCCCGCATCTTGCAGGACCAGCTTCAGCTCTTCATCAATTTCGAAGAGCCGCGCGCCGCCAGCGAGGAGGAGCGTCCATCCGAGTTGCCCTTCAACAAGAACCTGCTCCGCAAGGTGGACGAACTCGAGCTTTCGGTGCGTTCGGCCAACTGCCTCAAGAACGACAACATCGTCTATATCGGCGACCTGGTGCAGAAGACCGAAGCCGACATGCTGAGGACGCCAAATTTCGGCCGCAAGTCCTTGAACGAGATCAAGGAGGTGTTGGCGCAGATGGGGCTCCATCTCGGCATGGAGATCGCCAACTGGCCGCCCGAAAACATCGAGGAACTGGCCAAGCGCCTCGAGGAGCCGTACTAGACATGCGTCATAGTATCCGCGGCCGCAGCTTCAGCCGCAAATCCGCTCACCGCAAGGCCATGTTCGATAACATGGCCCATGCGCTGTTGAAGCACGAGCAGATCAGGACGACCTTGCCCAAGGCCAAGGATCTCCGGCCCGTGGTCGAGCGCCTGATCACCCTCGGCAAGAAAGGCGGGCTGCATGCCCGCCGCCAGGCGATGGCGGCGCTGCAAGACGCCAAGATCGTCGACAAGGTAATGACGACCCTCGCCGAACGCTATGCCAAGCGCCCGGGCGGCTATTGCCGCATCCTCAAGGCGGGCTTCCGCCGCGGCGACGCCGCGGCGATGGCGGTGATCGAGTTGGTCGACCGCGACGTCGAGGCCAAGGGCAAGGATTCAGGCCCCGTCATGGCCAAGGAAGAGGCCGAGGCCGCCGCGTCCTAAGCCGCGCGGCTCAGCGCCGCGTCCTGATCAGGATCGTGGCCGCCAGCGCCGCGTTCAACAGTCCAACGCCCAGGAAGATCGCCGGGACGCCGCTCCCGAGCTTGAGCATCAGCGCCGAGCCAGCGCCGGCGATGACGATGAACAGCGCATTGACGATGTTGTTGGCGGCCACCACGCGCGAACGGCTGTTCTTGTCGCTCTCCGCCTGCATGATGACGTAAAGCGGCACCGCATATACACCCGGCGCAGACCGCCAACGCGAAGAGATCGGCCAAGATCCGCCAATGCGCTGGATAGGAAAGAAATTCCACCGCCTCCATGAAATGTCCCGGCGCAGCAACGCTGCCGCAGTTCCACCACAGATCGGCGGCGAAGACGGCCATGCCGAGCGCGCTCCAGGGTACGAGATCGGCGCTGATCCGTCCCTTGAGCATCCGGCTCACCAGCAGCGATCCCAGCCCGATGCCGATCGAATTGAGCGTCAGGAACAAGGTCACTACCTGATTGCCGGCTTGCAGGTACTCCTTGGCAAAATTGGGGAATTGCGACAACAGCGCCGCGCCCACCAGCCAGAACCAAGATATGCCGAGCACGGCGAGCCAGACTTTGCGTTTGCGCCGAGCCTCGCCGATGATTTCCCAGGTGAGGGCGGCGATGTTCCATCGCACCCGCAAATGTGGCACGGCGGGTCTGCTCGCCGGCAGCATCAAGCTCGCGCCAAATCCGCCCAACGACAGCGCCAGCAACGTCGCCGAGGTCCAGGCAGCGCCCTCCGGCAAAAGAATCAGCAATCCGCCGGCGATGGTGCCCGAAAGAATGCCAAGAAAGGTCCCGGCTTCGATCAGCGCGTTGCCGTCGACCAATTCGTCGCGTTTCAACAGCTCCGGCAGCATCGCGTATTTGATCGGGCCGAAGAACGTGGCCTGCACGCCCAACAGGAACAGCACGAAGAGCTGGAAAGCGATATTGTCGAGCGCGAAGGACAGCGCGCCGAGCGCAACCACGCCGATTTCGGTCAGCTTGACCCGTTTCAGCAGCCAGGATTTGGCGTATTTGTCGGAAAGATCGCCGGCTGTGGCCGAAAGCAGGAAATAAGGCAGGATGAAAATGGCGGCCGCCAGCGTCACGATCATCTCGGTAGCGCCGGCGGATTGGGTTTCGCGGTAGGCGATCAGGATGACATAGGCGTTCTTGAGCAGATTGTCGTTCACCGCGCCGGTGAATTGCGCCCAGAACAGCGGCCAAAACCTCCGGTCGAGCAATAGGCGAGCGGGGTGTCCGGCCGTCTTCTTCATCCCGTCGGTCTCTCGGTGAAATCCAATGAGCCATCGTCGAGTGCCGGACTGATCGCGACATCCTCGACTTCCGCCAACATCGGGCCCTTGCGGCAAACCACGGCCATATCGGCGATTTTTGGTTCTTCGCCGATGGCCAGCACCTCGACGCTGCCATCGAGACGGTTGCGTACCCAGCCGCGCAAACTCCGCTTGCGCGCCTCGCGCGCCGCCCAGGCGCGATAGCCCACGCCCTGCACCCGGCCCGTGACCGACAATCGCACCGCTTTGGTCATGCGAATTCCAAGATCACCTGGTCGGCCGCCAAGCTGTCGCCCGGCTTGGCGCGCAGCTTTGTCACCTTGCCGTCGCGTTCGGCCCGGAGCACGTTCTCCATCTTCATCGCCTCGACTATGGCCAGTTCTTCGCCGGCTTTCACCGTTTGGCCTTCGCGCACCGCCAGCGACACCAGCAGCCCCGGCATGGGCGACAGCAAGTGGCGCGACAGATCGGCCGCCGGCTTCGGCCGCATGCGCCCCAGCAACTCGGCCGCGCGCGGCAACAGGATTTGCGCCGTATAATTCACGCCGCCGCGCGCAAGCCGGTATCCCAGGCCCCTGCGCTCGACGCGGAAACACGCGGGCGATCCATCGATCTCGGCCTGGAAGAGACCCGCGCCCGGCCGCCAGGACGCAATCACCTCATGGTGCTTTTTGCCGTGTTTTACGATCAAGCATGATCCCTTGCGCGCGATCTCGACCGCATGGGGCTTGCCGTCCAGCAAGACCACCCAGGCGGCGGAATGGCGCCGCGCGCGAAATTTTCGAGGGCTATGCGGTGCATCGCGGCGGATGCCACCACTGCTTCCTCGATCTCGCGCGGCGAAGGATCGACGCCCGAAAACCCGCCGGGAAATTCCTGGGCGATGAATGCGGTCGAAAGCTTTCCCTTGCGGAAGGCGTCACGGCGCAAAATCGCGGCCAGGAAATCGAGATTGTTCGAGACGCCGCCGATGACAAAGCCGTCGAGCGCGGCGCTAAGCCGTGTCGTGGCCAATTCCCGATTCTCCCCGAATGCCGCCAACTTGGCGATCATCGGGTCGTAATGGACCGAAATCTCGGCGCCTTCATAGACGCCGCTATCGACGCGGATGCCTTCGCCTGACGGGCTCGGCATAGCGTTTAAGCCGCCCCGGAGAGGGCAGGAAATCGCGCCTTGGGTCTTCGGCATAAAGCCGCGCCTCGATCGCCGCGCCCTTGAGCTTGATGTCGTCTTGGGCGAAGGGGAGGCGCTCGCCTGCCGCCACGCGGATCATCAGTTCGACCAGGTCGATCCCGGTCACCATCTCGGTCACCGGGTGCTCCACCTGGAGCCGCGTGTTCATCTCGAGGAAATAGAAATTCTTTCTGGCATCGACGATGAACTCGACCGTGCCGGCCGAGCGGTAGCCTACCGCCTTGGCGAGCTTCACCGCAGCATCGCCCATGGCGGCCCTGGTCTTGGCGTCGAGCAAAGGGCTGGGCGCCTCCTCGATCACCTTCTGGTGGCGGCGCTGGATCGAGCATTCGCGTTCGAACAGATAGAACGGCATTGCCGAACGCATCGGCCAGAACCTGGATTTCGATATGACGCGGCTCCTCGATGTATTTTTCCAGGAACAGCCGCGCATCGCCGAAGGCGGATTTGGCTTCGCCCGAGGCGAGCCGGAAGCCTTCTTTGAGCTGGGCGTCGCTGGCCGCCACACGCATGCCCTTGCCGCCGCCGCCCGCCGCCGCCTTGAGCATCACCGGATATTTGATCCGGCGCGCGATCTTGACGGCATCCTCGGCGCTTTCCACCACGCCGTCATGGCCCGGCACGGTCGCCACCCCGGCGGCGGTTGCGAGCTTCTTGGCCTCGATCTTGTCGCCCATGGAAGCGATGGCCTTTGCGGGCGGGCCGATGAAGACGATGCCGGCCCGCTCCAAGGCGACGGGCAAATCCTCGTTCTCCGACAGGAATCCATAGCCCGGATGCACCGCCTCGGCGCCGGTTTGGCGGCAGGCTGCGACGATCTTCTCGATGTCGAGATAGCTCTGGGACGAAGGCGCGGGGCCGATCAGCACCGCTTCGTCGGCTTCGCGCACATGCAGCGCCTCATCGTCGGCCTCGCTATAGACCGCGACCGTCTTGATCCCGAGAAGCCGCGCCGTGCGCATGACACGGCAGGCGATCTCGCCCCGATTGGCAATGAGGATTTTGCTGAACACGGGCCAGATCACAGCGGAATGTTGTCGTGCTTCTTCCATGGGTTTTCGAGACGCTTGGTGCGCAGCATGGACAGCGCGCGGCACAGCCGTCTGCGCGTCGAATGCGGCATGATGACGTCGTCGATGAAGCCCCGGGATCCGGCGACGAAAGGATTGGCGAATTTTCCACGGTATTCCTCGGCACGCTCCTCGGTCTTGGCCGCGTTCTTGGCGTCGCCGCGGAAGATGATCTCGACCGCGCCCTTGGGCCCCATCACCGCGATCTCGGCGCTGGGCCAGGCATAATTCACGTCGCCGCGCAGATGTTTCGAGCTCATGACGTCATAGGCTCCGCCATAGGCCTTGCGGGTGATCACCGTCACCTTGGGCACGGTGGCCTCGGCGAAGGCATAAAGCAGCTTGGCGCCGTGTTTGATGATGCCGCCATATTCCTGCGCCGTGCCGGGCAGGAACCCGGGCACGTCGACGAAGGTGACGATGGGGATGTTGAAGCAATCGCAAAAGCGCACGAAGCGCGCGGCCTTGCGCGAGGAATCGATATCGAGGCAGCCGGCCAGCACCATCGGCTGGTTGGCGACGATGCCGATCGGATGACCCTCCAGCCGTGCAAATCCCACGACGATGTTCTTGGCGAAATCGGGTTGCAACTCGAAGAAGTCGCCCTCGTCCGCCACCTTCTCGATCAGCTCCTTCATGTCATAGGGCTTGTTGGGATTCCCCGGCACCAGCGTGTCGAGCGAATTCTCCAGCCGGTCGGCGGGGTCGTCGGTCTTCCGCGCCGGCGGCGGCTCGCGGTTGGAGAGCGGCAGGAAATCGAGGAAACGCCGCGGCTTGCAGCAGCGCCTCGGCGTCGTTTGCGCAGGCCAGATCCGCCACCCCCGAGCGCGTGGTGTGCGTCACCGCGCCGCCCAATTCCTCCTGGGTCACGCTCTCATGCGTCACCGTCTTCACCACCTCGGGGCCGGTGACGAACATGTAGGAGGAATCCTTCACCATGAAGATGAAATCGGTCATGGCCGGGGAATAGACCGCGCCGCCGGCGCACGGCCCCATCACCAGCGACAGCTGCGGCACCACGCCCGAGGCCAGCACGTTGCGCTGGAACACCTCGGCATATCCCGCCAGCGAGGCCACGCCTTCCTGAATCCGCGCGCCGCCGGAATCGTTCAATCCCACCACCGGCGCGCCCACCTTCAGCGCCTGATCCATGATCTTGCAGATCTTCTCGGCATGGGCCTCGCTGAGCGAGCCGCCGAACACGGTGAAATCCTGACTGAAGGCGAAGACGCGGCGGCCATTGACCAGGCCGTGGCCGGTGACCACGCCGTCGCCCGGAATCTTCTGCTTCTCCATGCCGAAATCGTGGCTGCGGTGCTCGACGAACATGTCCCACTCCTCGAAGGAGCCGGGATCGAACAGCAACTCCAGCCGCTCGCGCGCGGTGAGCTTGCCCTTCTCGTGTTGCTGCTTGATGCGCTGCTCGCCGCCGCCCAGGCGCGCCGCTTCGCGCTTTTCCTCCAACCGCCGCAATATCTCGCGCATAGTGCCTCCCCTCGGGCTAGCGAACTATCCCACCAACGGCAAATCCGCGCCAGCCCGGCCTATCCGGCGCGGTGGAGATAGGCAAAACGCGCGGCCAATGCGATATCGTCCTTGATGCCCGCGCGGCGCCTGGCGGCCTCATCATCCTCGCCCCAACGCTCGATCTGGAAACTCTCGTCAAGTTGGGCAGCGAAAAAAGCCTGTTCGGCGTCGATACGTCCCTCGATCAAGGCCAGCGCCAGCACCAGCGAGCCTAAGGCCGAGGTGGCGATATAAAGCGCCGCCAGAATCATCGAGTCATAAGCGGCGACCGCCGCCGCATAGGCTTGGAGCGCTTCCGGGGCTTGTTCCAGCGGCGCAATGCCCCGGGTCACGGCCAAGGGCGCGTAACGCGATCCTGCCCAATCGAGATGTCCTTGCCAGGAAGCGTGTTGGCGCGCAGCCAGCTCGGGTTGATTATCCGCGCGGTAACACAGCAGGTCGGTGGCGGCGTATTTAGCGATCTCGGCGATGATCTGCGCGCGGCGCGGCTCGATCAGATCGATGACCGTGCCGGCGAGGCGGGTGAGGGGAAGATCGGCCGGGTCGATCTCCTCGCCTTGCGTCTGCCATTCCTCCGCCATCGCTTCCGCGAGCTTTCGGCTCTTGACCACCAGCCCGGCCTTGGCCGGGGTGCGGATCGGCTTGCCGTCGAGCAGCACGGCATAGCCGCCCTCCGCCGGCGCGACCGTGGCCTGTTTGTAGAAGCGCTTCATCTATTGCGGGGCGAGACCGGCGAAAGGGTCGCGTTCCTGGCTTTCCTCGAAACCGAAAAAAGCCCAGGTCTCCTTCATGTGCGGCGGCAGCGGCGCCATGACAATGAGGGTACCCCCCTGTGGATGCGGAATCGAAAGAGCCCTGGCATGGAGATGCAACAGCCGTGTTCCCGGCACGCCTTTCACTTGCGCGCCTGCGCCGCCATATTTTCCGTCGCCCAGGATTGGCGTGCCCAGCGCCGCGCAGTGCACGCGCAGCTGATGGGTGCGGCCGGTCACCGGCTCGAGCGCGAGCCAGGCGACCCGGTCACCGGCATGGGCGACGGTCCTGTAATATGTCACGGCGCGCTTGCCCTCCTCGTCGGGCACGACGCGCTCGCCCAGTTTGCCCGGCAGCTTGGCGAGTTTCTGGTCGATGCGGCCTTGGCGCTTTTCCGGCGTTCCGACGACTGCGGCCCAATAGATCTTGCGCGTCGATTTCTCGCGGAAGGCCTGGGCGAGCTTCGCCGCCGCGCGGGCATTGCGCGCCAGCACCAGCACGCCGCTGGTGTCCTTGTCGAGGCGATGAACCAGGCGCGGGCGCTCGGCGGCGTCGAATCTCAGCGCATCCAACATGCCGTCGAGATGGCGCGCGGTGTTGGTGCCACCCTGCACCGCCAGGCCGTGCGGCTTGTCGATCACGATCACGTCGTCGTCGCGGTGCAGCACGGTGGCCTGGATCAGCCGCGCCTCGCGCGCGCTGGGCGGCGTTGACTGGCGCGGCGGCGCCGATGCCGGGTTGAGATCGCCCAAAGGCGGCACACGCACGATCTGGCCTGTGGTCACATGGTCGCGGGCTTTCGCGCGCTTGCCGTCGAGCCTGATCTGGCCGGTGCGCAGCAGCTTCTCCAGCTTGCCGTGGCCGAGCCCGGGGAAATGCCGCTTGAACCAGCGGTCGAGGCGGATCTCGGAATCATCGGCCGAGACCGCGATGGATTGGACCTGTCCCATGCCGCGAATTTAACCGCGGCGGAGGCCGGACACCACCCCGGGACTTTAAGTCTCGGCCCCGGGGATCAGACCTGGTTTAGGCGCTCAGGCCCAGTGGCCGCGCACCCAAAGCCAGCCGCGCGGGCCTTGCACCCAATGGCCAGGCACCCAATGCGCGCCCATGCGGGGCGGGTGCACGTAACGGCCGCGCACCCAGACATATTGGGTGCCGTTCCAGCGCCAAAAGCCGGGGCGCCATTCCATCGGCGGGCCGGGCGGCGGTGGCGGCATGACCTCGGCCTGAGGCGCGGGCGGCGCGATATTGACGTAGACTTGTGCGGCTTGGGCCAGGGAAATGCCCGTGATCAGCGCCAGGGCGGCAGCGCCAATTCGGCAGGTTGCGAGAAAAGACTTGTTCATTGGGGGTCACTCCAGGGGGCAGGTAACCGGTTTATAGGGCGCCGGAACGGACGTCGTGCCCGCCTATCAGTGGCGGATACATAAGATTAGAACTTAAGAATTATGGCTTATTTTTGTTTTTTGGCGCGGCCTCGCGCACTTGGCCGCGGAGCTTTTCCCAATAATCCAGCCGTTTCTTGATCTCGCGCTCAAAGCCGCGCTCGATCGGGCGGTAGAAATTCATCCGTTCCATGCCCTCAGGAAAATAATTGAGGCCGGAAAAACCTTCTTCCGTGTCCGGATCATAGACATAGCCCTCGCTATAGCCCAGCTTGCGCATGAGTTTGGTCGGCGCGTTGACGGCGTGCATCGGCGGCATCAACGATCCGCTTTCCTTGGCCGCGCGCATCGCCTGGCCGAAGGCCATGTAGCCGGCCACGGATTTTGGCGATGTCGCAAGATAGATCACGGCTTGCGCCAGCGCCAATTCGCCCTCGGGAGATCCCAGGCGGTCATAGGTTTCCCACGCGGCGATCGCCTGCGGCAGCGCGGCGGGGTCGGCCATGCCGACATCCTCGATCGCCATGCGCACCAGGCGCCGGGCGATATAGATCGGATGCTCGCCTCCGGCCAGCATGCGCGCGAGCCAGTAAAGCGCCGCGTCCACGTCCGAGCCGCGAACGGATTTATGCAGCGCGCTGATGAGGTTGTAATGGCCCTCTTGCGCCTTGTCATAAAGCGGCGCGCGTTTCTGCACCGCCGCCATCAGGCCCGCCGTGTCGAGCTTGGTGCCCTTGGGCAATTCCGCCAGCTCCTCGGCGAGGTTGAGGATGAAACGGCCGTCGCCATCGGCCATCGCTTTCAGTGCCTGCCGGGCGCCTTCATCGAGCGGCAGAGTGAGTTTCAAGGCCGCCTCGGCGCGCGCGAGTAGCGTTTCGAGCGCCGCTTCGTCCAGCCGATGCAGTACGAAAACCTGGCAACGCGACAGCAACGCCCCGATCAGCTCGAAGGACGGATTTTCCGTCGTCGCGCCGATCAGCGTCACGGTGCCGTCCTCGACATAGGGCAGGAACCCGTCCTGCTGGGCGCGGTTGAAGCGGTGAATTTCATCGACAAACAGCAGCGTGCCCTGGCCACCGAGGCGGCGCTTCTTGGCGGCGTCGAACAGCTTCCTGAGATCGGCCACGCCCGAGAACACGGCGGAGAGAGGTTCGAAATGCATTTCCGTCGCTTCGGCCAGAAGCCGCGCGATGGTGGTCTTGCCGCAGCCCGGCGGCCCCCACAGGATCATCGAAGCCAGCCGCCGCGCCGCCACCATGCGCCCGAGCGGCGCCTCGGGCTTGAGGAGGTGGTCCTGGCCCACCACCTCGGCCAGATTCTTGGGCCGTAGCCGGTCGGCGAGCGGGCGCGGCGCCTGTTGCTCGAATAGGCCGATCATCGGACCACGGCCGTAAAGGTCTTGTCGCCGCGGCGGATAACGATGGTCCAGGGCGGGGCGCCCGTGCCCAGCACGTTCCTCAGCTGCGTCACGTTCTCGACCTTCTTGTGGTTGACGCTGGTCACCAAATCGTTGGCACGGACGCCCAGTCGCTCGGCCGGCGATCCCGGCTTAACCCTGATCACGACCACGCCGGTCTGGTCGGACTTGAAATTGAGCTCTTCATTAAAGGCGGGATTGAGGTTACCCACGGTTACGCCGGCCAGCGGCGAGGTTCCTTCGATCTCGGCAACCTCTCGCGCCGGAGTCTCGGGCGGCACGACCAACATCGCCGTGGCGTCGCGCGACTTGCCGTCGCGCCACAGCGTCAATTTCACCGGCACGTCGGTGCCCAAGGTCGCGAGACGGAAACGCAAGCTTTCGGAATCCTCAATGTCGTGCCCTCCGATCGCGAGAATGACGTCGCCGTT
Organism: uncultured Alphaproteobacteria bacterium; assembly: GCA_963810055.1. GTDB lineage: Bacteria > Pseudomonadota > Alphaproteobacteria > ATCC43930 > CGMCC-115725 > REEB95. The sequence continues at coordinate 164,545 of CAWEME010000008.1, forward strand.
CTTGACGCCGGCCTTGGCGGCCGGCCCACTCAGGCGACACGTCTTTCACCAGCACGCCGGTCGGATGTGGCAGCCCTAGCTTGACCGCGTTTTCGGATGTCATGTCCTCGCCCATGACGCCGAGCCAGGGATGTACCACGTGTTTTCCTTTTTCCGCAGCGTCGACCATCGGCCGCACCAGCACCGACGGAATGGCGAAGCCGATGCCGATCGAGCCGCCCGATTCCGAGAAGATGGCTGTGTTGATGCCCATCAGCTTGCCGTCGACATCGACCAGTGCGCCGCCCGAATTGCCCGGATTGATCGCGGCGTCGGTCTGGATGTAGGAGCCGAAATCGCTGAGGCCTATGCCGGTGCGCGCCAGGCCGGAGACGATGCCGCTGGTCACGGTCTGGCCGACGCCAAAGGGATTGCCGATCGCCAGCACCATGTCGCCCACTTGCAGCTGATCGCTGTCGCCCAGTTCCAGCACCGGCAGGTGTTCGTTCGGCACGTTGATCTTGAGCACGGCGAGGTCGACTCGTTCGTCGGTCAACAGAATCTTGGCGTCGAATTCGCGCCGGTCAGACAGTACCACGGTCACGTCCTGCGCTTCCTTGATGACGTGGTAATTGGTGATGATAAGCCCGTTGGGATCGACGATGACGCCTGAGCCAAGAGAATTGAGCACGCGTTCGCGCGGAATGCCGAGGCGCTGGAGCTCGGGGCCGAACAGGCGGCGGAAGATTGGATCATTGAGCAGCGGTGACTGGTTCTTCACCACCCGGCGCGAATAGACGTTCACCACCGCGGGTGCTGCCTTTTTCACGATCGGGGCAAAGGACTGGTGAACGGCCTCGCGGGTCGGCGGTGGTGCCAGCGTCGGCGCGGCGTTTTGCGCTATGGCCGAACCCACCACCAGCAACAAAGCTGCCAGCGCCACCGGAATCCATCGCAGTGACAATCTCATGCTCCCGGGTCCTTCGTCTTGATTGAAGCCGATCCTAGCCCATCGCCTCCATCCCGGGCAGCGGAGAAGATAGCGCAGAAATTTTGCCTTAGGGCGGCATCAAGCTGCGTCATCGGAATCTTGATCCCGAGTTCCGCGAGCGAAGTGACGCCGTGCTGGCTGATGCCGCAGGGCACGATGCCGCGGTAATGGCCGAGATCGGGATTGAGATTGATTGAGACGCCGTGATAGCTCACGCCCTGGCGCACGCGCACGCCGATGGCGGCGATCTTGCTTTCACGCCCCCCACCCTGGTCGATCCAAATGCCCACCCTGCCGGGCCGCCGCTCGCCCTTGAGGCCGAACACGCCCAGGGTGCGGATCAGCCATTCCTCGAGCCCGGTCACATAGGCGCGTAGATCGCCGCCGCGCGCCTTGAGATCGAGCATGACATAGGCCACGCGCTGTCCCGGCCCGTGATAGGTCCATTGCCCGCCGCGGCCGGTACGGAAAACCGGCAGGATGGCATCGACCAGATCCTCCTCCTTGGCGCTGGTTCCGGCGGTATAGAGCGGCGGATGCTCCAACAGCCAGACCAGCTCTGCGGCACTGCCTTCGCGGATGGCATGGACGCGGGCCTCCATCGCCTCCACCGCCCGGTCATAGGCCACGGGCCTTGCGCTGGTCTGCCATTCGATTTCAGTCTTTGGGCCGGTCTTGCTTGCTATGGGCATGAGGATTTGGTAATCAGCCGCGCCATCGGCGGCAATCGCTATCTAATATATAGTATCGCCGTTGCATCGCGGTCGTGGCGGAATTGGTAGACGCGCTAGCTTGAGGTGCTAGTGGGGGAAACCCCTTGGAAGTTCGAGTCTTCTCGACCGCACCATTTGTGTCTTATTTGGCTGATATTCATAGGTGCCGCCCACAAATGATCGGGGGTCGCCATGAGTTTCGAATTCACGGTTTCCGACGTCATTCCGGCCTCGCCCCAGTCAATTTACAAAGCCTGGCTCGACGCCAAGGGCCATACGGCCATGACCGGCGGCAAGGCGGCGCAATGCTCGGCCGAGCCCGGCAGTACCTTCACCGCCTGGGACGGCTATATCACCGGCCGGAACTTGGAGCTTGAGCCTTACTGGCGGATCGTACAATCCTGGCGCACCACCAAATTCACCGCCCCAGATCCCAATTCACGGATTGAAGTCGTCTTGGAGCCGGTGCCAAGCGGCACGCGCGTCTCCGTGCATCACAGCAACGTGCCCGATGGCCACACCAGCTATCGTGACGGCGGCTGGCAGCGCAGCTATTTCGAGCCGATGAAACTCTATTTCGCCGGCGCGCTGACGCCTGCGAAAAGAGCCGCCAAGAAATCCGCGAGCAAGGCGAAGAAGACCAAGCGGCGGACCAAAAAGCGGCCCCAAAAGCGGACCAGGCGGAACAAGAAAAAGAAAAGGTGATCGGCCGCCTGGAGGTGCGGCGGCCGATCAGGGGTTAGCCACGTTCAGTTGAGAATCAGTGGAAGCCGTGGCGATGATGCCGGTGCGGCGCCATCAGTTCGTCGGCCGCCTTCTTTTGCTGGTCCGACAAGCTGTCATAAAGCGGGCGGAAGGCGGCGAGGAAGCGGGTCGATTGCTGCGCTTTGAGCGCGGCGAAGCGGCCTCGTGCCTCGAGACTCTGCACCGCATTATGCGTCTCGGTGCCCGCCTTGGCGCGCATCTGGGCTAAATTGGCGTCCAACTCCTTGGCATTGTCGCGCATCACCTGGGCGAGCTTGTCCCATTGCGCCTGCTGTTGGGGTGTGATGCCGAGCTCGGCCTTGAGAAAGGCGATGCGGCCTTCGATATGACGGCTGGCGCTCCAATGCGGATGATCGGGCTTGGCCATCTGCGCTTGGGCCGGGGCGGTGGAAGCAGGCAGCGCAGATTGCGCGAAAGCGCCTTGGGTCGAAAAACCCGCGCCGCCAAGTCCGGCAAGCAACGCGAGCATGGAAATGACGGCGATCTGTCTCTTCACGATATATCTCCT
>CAWEME010000008.1:172500-199765 GCA_963810055.1 uncultured Alphaproteobacteria bacterium
TTAGAAGCAGCCATCCTTTAAAGAAAGCGTAATAGCTCACTGGTCTAAATAAGTCGTCCTGCGCCGAAAATGTATCGGGGCTTAAGCCACATACCGAAGCTGCGGATGTGCACGCAAGTGCACGTGGTAGCGGAGCGTTCCGTAAGCCTGTGAAGGTGTGCCGTCAGGCATGCTGGAGGTATCGGAAGTGAGAATGCTGACATGAGTAGCGACAAACAGGGTGAGAGACCCTGTCGCCGAAAGTCCAAGGGTTCCTGCGCAAGGTTAATCCGCGCAGGGTGAGCCGGATCCCTAAGGCGAGGGCGAAAGCCGTAGTCGATGGGAATGGGGTCAATATTCCCCAGCCTGCTGAAGGTGACGAAGGCCGAAAGCCGTTTTCCCTTATTGGATTGGGAGGGCGGCCTGGGACTTCCAGGAAACAACCTCAGCGATAAGACCGTACCCTAAACCGACACAGGTGGACTGGTAGAGTATACCAAGGCGCTTGAGAGAACGATGTTGAAGGAACTCGGCAAATTGCCCTCGTAACTTCGGAAGAAGAGGGCCTCCTTTCCACGCAAGTGGGATGGAGGGGCACATGCCAGGGGGTAGCGACTGTTTACCAAAAACACAGGGCTCTGCGAAGTCGCAAGACGACGTATAGGGTCTGACGCCTGCCCGGTGCTGGAAGGTTAAGGAGAGAGGTTCACGCCTTGAACCGAAGCCCCAGTAAACGGCGGCCGTAACTATAACGGTCCTAAGGTAGCGAAATTCCTTGTCGGGTAAGTTCCGACCTGCACGAATGGCGTAACGACTTCCCCGCTGTCTCCAACATCGGCTCAGCGAAATTGAATTCTCCGTGAAGATGCGGAGTACCCGTGGTTAGACGGAAAGACCCCGTGCACCTTTACTACAACTTTGCAGTGGTATTAGGCAGGGGATACGTAGCATAGGTGGGAGACTTTGAAGCCCGGGCGCCAGCTCGGGTGGAGTCGCCAGTGAAATACCACTTGTCCGCTTCCTGATATCTAACCGGCCCCGATGATCTCGGGGCGGGACCCTGCATGGTGGGTAGTTTGACTGGGGCGGTCGCCTCCCAAAGAGTAACGGAGGCGCGCGATGGTGGGCTCAAGCTGGTCGGAAATCAGCTGATGAGTGCAATGGCATAAGCCTGCCTGACTGCGAGAGCGACAGCTCGAGCAGAGACGAAAGTCGGTCATAGTGATCCGGTGGTCCCGAGTGTGGAGGGCCATCGCTCAACGGATAAAAGGTACGCCGGGGATAACAGGCTGATGACTCCCAAGAGTCCATATCGACGGAGTCGTTTGGCACCTCGATGTCGGCTCATCACATCCTGGGGCTGGAGCAGGTCCCAAGGGTATGGCTGTTCGCCATTTAAAGTGGTACGTGAGCTGGGTTCAGAACGTCGTGAGACAGTTCGGTCCCTATCTGCCATGGGTGTCTGAGACTTGAGAGGACCTGTCCCTAGTACGAGAGGACCGGGATGGACGCACCTCTGGTGTACCGATTGTGGCGCCAGCCGCATCGTCGGGTAGCTATGTGCGGACGAGATAACCGCTGAAGGCATCTAAGCGGGAAGCTCCCCTCAAAACCAGGTCTCGTTGAGAGCCGTGGAAGACCACCACGTTGATAGGCCGGGAGTGGAAGTGCGGCAACGCATGAAGCCAACCGGTACTAATAGCTCGAATGCTTGATCGCATCGTCTCTTGGCTGCATTGCCTTGCAGAGCAAGAGAGCCTTTCGCTTGCAGAGCCAAGCCCCGCGATCGAGGATCCCGCTTGAAGGCACTCTTCATTCCATGCGCAAAGACGCCGGCCAGGCCGGCGCGGTTGCAAGCGCGACGCTTGATTGGCTTGGTGGTTATGGCGGGGGAGTAAGCACCCGATCCCATCCCGAACTCGGCCGTGAAAGCCCTCAGCGCCGATGGTACTGTGTCCTAAGACACGGGAGAGTAGGTCGCCGCCAAGCCTATCAAGCGCCGCGTTTTCCTCTACGACGTTTCCGCATACTCCCTTTTCAGCCTTGTCAGTTCGTGTTTTGCGCCGCCTAGCTTTGCGCATCGATGGTGACGCGGGGTGGAGCAGCCCGGTAGCTCGTCAGGCTCATAACCTGAAGGTCGGAGGTTCAAATCCTCCCCCCGCAACCACCTTTTTCAAATATATATCAATAAGTTAGATAATAATTTGTGTACCGGATATGTTCGTTTTCCCATTTGCAGGAAGCATACCGGAAGCACCTGGACCGAATTAAATCAAGCAACAAGCAATTAGCCCACCAAATTGGTGGGCTTTTTGTTCTACTGGCGTTTTTGTGGAAGCACTGTGGAAGCGGTCGCCAAGTCCTTGATTGACATCCAAGCTACATGCTATACATTGATTACGATAGTGTATAGGAGTTTGCTATGGCTCAGGAAAATCGGTCGGTTCAGGTCAATCTTCGATTGCCGCCGTCGTTAAAAGAAGGGGCAGAAAAGGCCGCCGCTCAGGATCATCGGTCACTAGCCTCGCTGATCGAGAAACTGCTCGCCGATCATCTCCGGACGCGACCAACGCTTGAGGAGTGGCATGAGCGGGCGCTGGCCCGATTCTCCGCGGGGGTCGCGGAAAAAAAGTCTCAGGAAGCCAAGCTCGGAATTTTCGCGCGCTCTTACGCCATAAACACCAAAGATGGAGACCGCATCGAGCCTGCTCAATTGGCCAGAAATTTGCGCGCCGTCTATGATTCCCTAGGCCAAGTGGTGCCTCGCGGCGACCTGTTCTATGTGTATCACAATAATCCTGACCTAATTCCGTACTTTACCTCTGATGATAAGATATTCCGGAAAAGCATGGACGAGCTCTTGGAATTTCTATCGATAGACACAAGAGACCGGATCGGTTTTTGGCGAGTTTCTCCGGTTGGAATGGCGACCCAAATAGGGTCGCATCTTGAAGACAAAGAGGTACCAGCATTTTCTCAGTACGGTCTACATCCCGGCAAATGGTTCTGGCCGTACCGCCTTACGTGTAATCTCGCGGAATTGGTATTGCACGCCAGCGAATTTAGCCAGAAATTCTCTTCGGCTGAGAACGTCGAATTTCGATGCGAATGGTCTGGGCTGCGGGAACGGAAAATTTCCGACCCGGACCAGATGGGTTTTGAATCCGGGAAAGTTGCTCGGATCGACCATCGTATAACGGTAGGAGAATGGCCGATTATCGAGCTGCGCCGGTCGTGGCCTGAGATAGTTAGCGTCTTGGGCGGTCCAGTGATGCGGCTTTTTGACAATGACTGCGAGTACTCACCAGAGTTCATACGGAAGTCACATCTTCCTAGGATGAGGGGCTAAGCTACCAACGGGGCGCGGGATCGATCCGGACGACGCTTATACTCTCTATGCAAGAGATCGTAAGTCTAAAGTGGAGAAGCGATTAGAGAAGCCAAAACGTATAAGCAGAATGATTTGAGGCACCGAAAATGCAGTGCAGAAAAACGAGCCGTGAAATCCGTCATGCCAGTTTTGGCTATCGCATTTTTGACGTTGAAAAATGGAGGCTAGAAAATGAGAACCCTTGATTATGTCCTTCATCTCATTTGGCGCATCGGTTTCTTCCCGTTTGCCATGCTGGGGCTTTTTATCGTGGTCGGATTCCAGGGCGCATTATCGATTTTTTGCGTCGGCCTGATCCTATTCGCCTTGAGACATGTGCCTTCGCCGTAGCGCCTTTGATCGACCAGGCCGTATTATCATAAAGCTCATAAAGCAAGATCGGTAAGCAGCGGGTGGTTAAGTCTCTCCTTCCGTGACCACACGGTTGACCACATCGGGCTTGGTTTTCGACCAATCCATGGAATAGTTCCTAGCGCGCCTTTTTTAGTTGCTGCGTCCGCTTCGGTTTCTCCGTCACGCGATGCTGCGGCCCCGCCTTCGCCACGTCCTTGATGAATCGCTCGAAGCGCGGCCACGCATTGGGAAGAAGTTCAATTTCTTGTAGCTCGGCGCGTGTTTTTTTAACTTGCTCATGAAGGGACTATACCATGTCGCCTGGTAAGAAGCCGAGGATCAAAAAGCCACCTCCACCGCCCACGCCAAAAACGCCAAAGCCTTGGGACGTGCCACCTCAACCAAAAATCGGGGATTCTGATCGTGAGATTACATATGCCGCTGTAGGACGTGCGCTTTCTCAGTGGGAGTTGTTTGAATCAAACTTATTACAGTTGTTCGTGGTTTTTGTCGGCTCCGGTCCGACGGCACTTCTAACCGCAGCTCGGGCCTATGGAACAATCCAAACGTTCCGCGGTCGCGCCGATATGATTGAGGGCGCCGCTGAGGTGTTCTTCCTAATTTACAAAAACAGTGATTTAGAGAAGCGCATAAGCGACTTCATGGACATTGCCCGCAATTATGCGGCACGGAGAAATGAGATCGCTCACGGAATTGTTTGGACAACTCATTGGGCCGGGACACAGAAACAAGGGAGCGCACTTTTCCCGGCGCGATACGCGAGCAATAAAAACAAAATCGGCAGCTTCCCGCTGGGTGAAACAGGCGCCCAAGTGCCGACCCATGTCTATTCGTCTGCCGAAATTGGGATGTTTACGAGCCGGTTTTTGGAATTAACAAGTCAGGCGCACAAGATTTATATCCAGACGGCCCGTTTTCATTATGCAAGTGCCAATAAGGAGAAGCTTCCAACATAGTACCGCCTCAAGTGGTGACGTAATGCCGCCCCATATGCAGCATAGCAAAAACCGGTGATTATCGCTTATCAGACGGATTGGGGCTAAATCGCTTTATCCTTCCGCGACTCGATAAGATGGGGGCAGAGTTTGGTCTATGCGCGATCTTTTCGGATTTGGCACGGCAGCGCTTATAGCCTTGGCTTCCCTCGCGCTCCAGCCTTGGTCATTAGCTTGGTGGATCGGCATGGCACTTGCCGCGGCCCTCGTCGTTCTATCGGGGGGCGATTTGTTATACAGGCGCTTCCTGTCGTGGCAAGTACGGCAGCATTTAAAACCCGTGCGCCAAACCCCTATATGGAAAGCGGTCGCACATATACGGGACGCTATTAACGACACGAGCCACGGCGAGTGTTACCCCGAAACTCTCAAAGCCATCCGGCAAGCGGCGCTCGATGGCAAAATAAAATTGCGGGGACGCCCAGAGATTAATACCGACGGCCCTCAAAAATTCAGCGACGTTAGTTCCGACATCCCGCCGGAATATTGGAGGGTTTCATTGATCGGCGCGATGGCGACTGATGAGCGATGCTACGGCGTCGGCTATCCCCATACAAATCCCGAAACGGTTTACGCATGGGGACAAAAGGGGGTTTACGAAAAGAAGCGTTACTCCGATCTGACTGTGAACATGCAAGAAATCAAACGTGAATGGCCGTCTGAAACATGATGCATATATGCGACCGTGGTCGCTCCTCCCTAAAAGCCTTGCATTGTAGGCGTCTCCTTCCCATGTTATCGACGCCGCCATTAAGTAGAATGGCAGGGTTGCAGAGCGGTCGATTGCGCTTCCCTGAAAAGGAAGTGAACTCGAAAGAGTTCCGAGGGTTCGAATCCCTCCCCTATTCCGAGGCCCGCTCCAGTTCGCCGTAGAGCGGGCCTCGCTTTTACAGATTTTGTTGGTGCGAAAACCTATAGAGGATCGGCGCAACCATGCTCTTATTGAGGAGACAGCAGCGTGGATCAACGTGTGAAGGCCTTTCTTGCAAAGCGTCAGGCTTCCAATCCCCGTGCCTTGGCCTATTACACCAGTCTTTGGGACGGGCATATGGCTGCCGGATTGGTGAACAATCATTTTGTGTCCGAGCTCACAAGCGGCTCTGACCCCAAGTTTTTTCAACGAGTGTGGGAGATGCTCTTAGCCCGTCATTTGACCGCCTGCGGTCACGACATCACTTCCAGTCCAGAGGGCGAGCCTGACTTCTGCTTCGAACACGCGGGCGTCGTCGTATGGGTGGAAGCCGTTTCGCCCGAGCCTGGTCCCGATCTTTCTCGCAACCCTCCTACGACTGGAAGGAACGTTCCGCATAGAGAAACGCTTCTTCGTTGGACCACCGCTTTAGACGCAAAATGGAAGAAGGGTTCCGCTTATCGACGCGATGGTGTCGTCAAGCCGCAAGATGCATATGTGATAGCAATTGATGGAAGCCAGCTAGGCTGGTTTCCCCTTGCGCACGGCCATTCTCGAATGCCATACCTCGTTGAGGCTACGTTTGCCATGGGACCGCTGGCATTCGAGATTAACACAACGACTGGTGCATTTGTCGGGACTTCCCCCACGGTAAGTTTCTCCACTGCGAATAGAAATAATTCTCCAGTCCGAACGGAACCCTTTTTCAATCGCAACTATTCCAACGTCAGTGCTGTTATTGGTTGTGTGCCGCCCATGTTTTGTGAGTCCATCCTGCCGATCCAAGTTGCTTATAATCCGCTCGCAGATGTTTCCCTAAAGCCAGGCTGCTTTGGTCAGTCCGCCGAAGAATGGACAGCGGAATTGGTTGGTACTGATGCTGAGGGGCAAGACTGGAAATTGAGGCGGCTCAATACTGTTGCATAATTTAAGAATTTTGCACCAATTTTAGGCCGTTGAAAGAACGGGGCTTTTCTGGTGCAGAAATCCGGTGCAGAATCGCCGCATGATTTACGTCTATCCGCCGTCAGTTCGGGGGGCCTTGATCGCCAAGGGCAACGCCGCATGAGCGGCCCCAATGCCAAAAAGCAGAGGGCCGGTTGGGAGACCCTCGACAGGCTGTTCGCCGAGGCTGCGAATGTCTGGGTCATCCACTACTCGTGCGAAAGTTTCTACGACCGGCCTAACGGCCGGTCGCCGAGAATTACGTCAATTGCAGTGCGCAAGCTCAACTCCGCGCAGACGCGCTCCTTCTCAATTCATCAGGTCGCTGAACGCCGTAATGTTCCATCCGACGAGATCGAGGCGCACTACGACAGTCTTGAGCGAGAGATGCTGGACGCCTTCTACGATCATGTCCGCAGCTTCCAGGGAATGAAATATCTCCACTGGAATATGCGAGACATCAATTTCGGATTCGCCGCCATCGAGCACCGCTACCGCGTGCTGGGCGGCGATCCGGCTGTCATCGAGGACGAAAGGAAGATCGACCTCTCCCGCTTGCTGATCGACATATTCGGGGTTGGCTATATCGGCCACCCTCGCCTTGAGAGCCTGTTGACTAAGAATTCTATCCGGCCTCTCGACTTCCTGACTGGCGCTCAGGAGGCCGCAGCGTTCGACCAGAGGAATTTCGTCGGCTTGCATCAATCGACGCTGCGCAAGGTGGACGTGCTGGCGAATATCGCCGATCGTGCCCACAACCGACATCTCAAGACCAACACGACCTGGTGGGAAATGCACGGCGGCAGGGTTCGATCTGTATCCGTCTGGATTGCTGAAAACAGGTGGATTGCACTCGCGGCGAGCGTCGCCAGCATTATTGGTCTTTATTTTGTATTATGGCCAAGAAAGTAAGCAGGCTACGGGGTGGAAATGGGCGGCACGGGCATCGAACAGAGAATGGCCATTCTCCGGAGCGCGGCCGATCAGCAGATCGTCAAGCCCTTTCGCACTCATGGGTGGGCGGCAGAGATTACTGAAGCTAAACAGGACGGCGAATATCTCGTTATTAAGGCCGTAAAGGCCGACGTTACGCGATGTGTTGCGCTACTGTATTCCTCTGCCACCGATAACAAATATTACAAGAAACTTGATTCAGAAGTTGATCGTATATTCACTAACGGTGAATTGTATATGATTGAAAGCTTCGCTCACGGGTTGAAGAAGCCAGTTGTCCCTGTAGATCAATTTTTCCCCGTCCTCGTCGCATGGAATAAAGAATTACATCCTCAGACCAGGCGGCCTCCCGTGAAGCCGCGCCCATCAAGCATCCATTCAATCAAAGCCGAAAATCCGCTTCTCAGCATTTGGAGTCGTCTCGACCAATTCGCAAGCACGCACTTAGCAGAGAAGCTCATTAGACGTCGCGCCAAAGAACAATCAATCGATATTTCTGACGAAAAAGTCACCAGTAAGGGGGCTGGCGTCGCGTTTGCACTTAGGAGTGCATCAGATTATTTCCGCTCAGTTCCGTTCGAGAGCCTGAATAAGAGAATTATTAGCATCTATTACGGCGGGCTTGTACTGTCCTTCGCAGAAATGCTTGCCTCTCCAACTGGTCCCGCCGATCTGGATGAGATTGAAGGGTACACCAAGGTTGGGCATGGATTTTATACGTTCGGCACCGAGTCAAGAGGTTTCAGCGAACTCGTCGTGGGTGTCTTGGCAACGGGATTCCTACCGCGTTGGGCGGACTTTCTCGAACATGACGTACGTAGCTATCCAAAAGAGAAGGCAAAATCCGAAGAAGGGGTGTCAAAGCTTCCGCGCGATACATTCTGCACGCTCCGGAAGCTGCTATCCGCAGTTCCGGAGATTTCCGACCTATTCTCAGAAGCATTTGATAGTGAGCCATCTTGGATCATGCCGGTGCTGGACGTGGAAGCAAACAGTCCACGCTCGTTTATCCGCCAACCGGTGCTGAACAGTACTTACATCAAGCTCATAGATCGGTCGGGTCAGATCGCACAGACAAGACTTGAAAGCGCTGGATGGCCCATTGCCGAGATTTCACAGGACAGTGATAGGCGAAATGGCCAAATATTCCGCGCACGTGTAGATCATCCGGAAAGCAATCACTGGTCTGAAGCTCTACCGATTCATCGTAGCCCATTTGAAAATAGCGGTGCATTGATATTGCCTCCCTTGAGTGATTTGTACGAATACCGTGTCGTCGCCATGGCCGTACTCTATGCTTTGTCGATCTTGGTTCGTTATATGCCGCGCACATGGAGGCGTGTGGAGGGCGGAGACCTCGATCAACATCTTGCGCTTGTCAAAACGACGATCGGGGTGTTCGAGCGCATCCTTCCTCAGGAATTCCTAGAAGCGATCACCGGAGAGCGCGTTATCGCGACCCAACCCGGAGGGCTTTTCAACTGAGGGGGGTCGCATAGCCGGTGCGGGAGATCGCCGACTGCTACAACGTCGGCCCCAGGCTTGAGTCATGACCGATACGCGCACCCCCGAGCAGCGCCGTGCCATCATGCAGGCAGTGCGAGGGAAAGACACCGGCCCCGAGATGATCGTGCGGCGACTCGTCCACGGTATGGGTTACCGCTATCGCCTTCACGTTGCTGGCTTGCCTGGCCGACCCGACCTCGTGTTCCCGAGTCGCCGCAAAGTGGTATTCGTGCATGGGTGCTTTTGGCACGGCCACGGATGCCGCTATGGACAGCTCCCCAAGTCCAGGCTTAACTTCTGGACGGCCAAAATCGGGCGCAATCGGCGCCGCGACCGCACCCTTGTAACCGCCCTCAAAAAACAAGGCTGGGCCGTCCTCATCGTCTGGCAATGCAAGACGCGGCAACTCGATCAACTCGGACCTTTACGGCAACAACTCGCAAAATTCTTGTCCGTTTCCCCACAATCCCGATCTACATCCGCCTAGCTATCCGTTAGGATTCCCGAATCAGTGAGGATGGGCTGGATGACCAAGCGACCGATCGGGATCGATCTTTTTGCCGGAGCGGGAGGAATGAGCCTCGGCTTCGAGCAGGCGGGTTTCGACGTGGTTGCCGCCGTCGAGATCGATCCCGTGCATTGCGCTGTCCACAAATTCAATTTTCCCAAAACGGCCGTGCTGCCCCGATCGGTAGTCGGCCTGAAAGCCGCCGACATCCGCATTGCGGCTGGCATCGGTCGAAGCCCGATCGATTGCGTATTCGGCGGGCCCCCCTGTCAAGGATTCTCGTTGATCGGCCATCGCGCGCTCGAAGACCCGCGCAACAGCCTTGTGCTCGAATTCGTGCGCCTGGTAGCTGAACTCGACGCCCGCACCTTCGTATTCGAGAATGTCAAAGGACTTACCTTAGGGAAACACAAACCGTTCTTAGACGAGCTGGTCGCCGCCTTCCATCGAGCCGGTTACACAGTGCGGTTGCCGTGGCACGTTTTGAATGCCGATCGCTACGCCGTTCCGCAGCACCGCGAGCGATTGATCCTGTTCGGCGCAAAAAAGGGCGAGAATATTCCGAACTACCCCGTTCCTCTCGTGAATCCGATTGACGATCGGAAATCTATCCCCGGCTTGCCGATCGGTCCGAGTTGCATTGCGGCGCTAGCCGATCTTCCCGACGCCGATCGCTTCGACACGCTTATCGAAACGGACGCCGTTCGCACGACTTCATTCCGCACGCCGTCACCCTACGCCGCCGAATTTAGGTGCCTTACGAACGATGCGTGGCACCGTGGTTACGTTAGAAATTGGAATCCAGCCGTTTTGACTTCCAGCGCCCGCACGAGCCACACCGCCATTTCGCGCCGTCGATTCGAAGAAACGACGCCCGGCAAGGTCGAGCCTATCAGCCGCTTTTTCAAACTTTCGCCCGGCGGCTTGTCGAACACTTTACGCGCTGGAACCGACGGAGCGCGCGGCGCGTTCACCAGCCCGCGCCCCATCCATTACAAATACCCCCGTTGCATCACCGTGCGCGAAATGGCCCGGCTCCATGGCTTTCCCGATTGGTTCAGATTCCACGCGACCAAATGGCACGGCGCGCGACAGATCGGCAATGCCGTTCCGCCGCCACTCGCAAGAGCGATCGCCGGCGCCGTCGCAAAGGCGCTGCGAATCCGCCCGTCGCGTCCCTCTCGTGTCGTCGATCTTGGGGATGTGGCCTTGCTGTATATGGAAATGTCAGCGGCGGCAGAGCACTTCGGCGTCGAACCTCCGAACGGCCGCCGTGATCGCAAAAGCGGTGCGCGCAAGCGCAAACAGCACGAGATCGAGGAAACGCGCCGCCGCTTGAGGATCGTCTATGCCTAAGAAACCACACGCCCTCAATCGCTACGAGTCTCTTATCGAGAAGATATTTTTCGACCATTACAAGAAAGGCGCCACCCAATTCGAATTCGATCGAGAGGAGCTGATCGCCGCCGCTGCTGCATTGGGCTTCGATACCGTCAAGAATGTCGGCGATGTGATCTACACCTTTCGTTATCGGAAAAGTCTTCCCGACAAGATTCTTGCCACTCAACCGGAAAACAAGCACTGGCTCATTCTCGGCGCCGGCGATGCGCGCTACCGATTCCGTCTCAGCAACCTCGCCTATATTCACCCGACGCAAGGGCTGATCGTTCGCAAAATTCCGGACTCAACGCCGGAAATCATCGAGCGTTACGCCTTCACGGACGAACAGGCGTTGCTAGCAAAGATTCGTTACAATCGCCTGATCGACATTTTTCTTGGGATCACGGCGTATTCTCTCCAAAACCATCTTCGCACCAACATCGCCAATTACGGACAAATCGAGATTGACGAACTTTATGTCGGGGTAGACGCACGCGCCGCTCAGTACGTTGTGCCGGTTCAGGCCAAGGGCGGTAAAGATGTGATCGGCGTTATCCAAACGATCCAAGATACCGTTTTTTGCGAGGCCGAAACCCGTTACGCTAACTCTATCCCGCGTCCCGTGTCCGCTCAATTCATGGAGAACGATACTATTGCCCTGTTCGAATTGCATTTCGACGGCGACGACGTTTCGATCATTCAAGAGCGCCATTACAGGCTCACGGAATCCAAGGACATCACCGGCAAAGACCTAAAGGCGTATCGCAAGAATAAGGTCTAACTCGGTCGCGCCCCCTTGATCGAGTGCCCGGAGCGTACCGCGCTGGGCGGGCGCAGCCTTATCCCATCGAGAGGAAACCCTTTTCTAAAGCATGATCTTGGCGCGCCGCGTTTCGGCGCGGCCAGACTCTACACGCCCGCCGGTTAGGAGTAAGCCGACACCAAAGATCGACAAAGCGCCCTGGAATCCGACCACAATAAAAAGCCCCAGCATGGCGAACGGGAAGAATCCGATGCGCCAGATGAGATGAAGGGCGTAATCAACGGTTCTCATTTATGGCCTCCGTTTTTCTCACATCAAAAACGCGACGGTCGATATTATCACCAAAGATTTCATGGGCCGGTTTCCATGATATAAAAATTTGAACCCCATTTATTCGGCATCATATCATTTTGGATACGTGTTTTCGCGGTTTCTCCGGCTTCCCGGTTTTGAAATTCCTTGGCCACTGTAACAGAATTGCCGCGTCTCTCGGTTCCACCGGGGAATCCAATTCGAATTCAGGCTTTCGGGAGGCATTCACGGTCTTTTCGTATATCCAGAGCCATCGCTTTGAGAGCCCGTAAAAGTCTCGCAGATGTTCGGGGAATTCTGTTAGCGGGGTATCGATGGCACTGCTTTCTTTGGTTTCGCGCCGATTGGGGGGAAGGCCGAGGCATTGGAGCACCAAATTGTCGTATATTCCGGCGAGTTCCTGTTTTCGCGCGGTTTTGAACGGTATTCCATGCCGCCAGGCCTCGTCCGCCGCCGTCGCCAAAAGCATTTGAATGGCATTTCGGACGGTTTCCCTGGCATTTGGGATTTCGAGCCTGGGGGAAAGCAATTCGACGGCCCGCTGAATAACCGTTTCCCTGAATTCAAAATAGGGTTTCGCCCCGGCGGGCTTGCTCATCGCAATTCGAATGGCCAATTCGGTCACGCCTAGGGTGGAGCCGCTCATGGTACTGGCGATAACCTCATCCACCAGCCGGTGGACAATCGCTTGAGGAGTCGCATCTTTCCAGGATTCGGGGTCCATCGCCCGGTTGAAAGCCCTGGTCATCTCCCGAAAGGCCACAAGCACCAGGGCATATTCGAAGGCCCGTTTGCTCGGGAACCTTCGATAAAATGTATCGGGCGTACTGCCGGAATCCCGGCAGATCATCGCGACCGAGACTTTCTTGAAATCCTCCCAGGCGAGCCGCTGGACGGCGAAATTGAAGAAGATCATGGTCAGACCGTGCCTGCCGCCATGACCCGTCACACGCTGTTCCCGGTGCCGCTTTCCCCGCCATGCTGGCGCACCGGGGTTGTGCTTCCTCTCCTCCATGCGAAGTTTGAATATTGCCTTCCTCGCCGCCTTCTTGCGATCTTCGACCGTTGTCTCCACCTTCGTCCTCTTCACCCGGCGCTTCGCCGGAAAGACCCCGGAAAATTGCCCCATTTACCCCTCCTTACCCGGAATCTTGATTCTGCTTTTGGACGATCGAAAACGAGCGATTTCCGGCCAAATTTCGAGAAAGGATTTCAGAATCTATATCTGAATTAAAAAGTATAAAGTTGGGGAGGGAATCGTCTTCCATGATTACGAATGCGTACTTCTTTTCGGTATCAAATCCATTTGTATATGTGATTTCGAAATGGCCTTGCCTGTTTCCTCGATTGCGACTTTCTTTTTTTCTCAAAGAAAATAGCGGCCTTTTGCGGGTCTATCCCGGGCCTTGGCTTGCGCGGCGAATTGACGGAAGATTTCCGAGATCGTCTGCGTCGTGGACGGTTGTGAATTGATGCAGAAGGCCGCTTGATATTCATTGCCGCTCCTTTATGTTAGGCGTCCTGTCGGAGCCCGGCTGACCACCAGAAGGCCCTGACTCAGAGGTGCTCGACCTGAGATGCTCCTCAATCCATGCGAGGAGGTCTCTGCGACGATATCGGATGGAACGAGATGAGACTTTCACGAAGCGTGGACCGCCACCCCGAATGCGCCAATTTTGAAGAGCGCGAACGGTGTAACCCAGAAACGCAGCCGCTTGGCGTTCATCGACAAGCCGATCTAGCTCGGGATCGAAACCAGGCTTTGGAGAAGGTGGAGACATGTCCATCGCTCAAACCTCGTCACTTGCGATGGTCTCTTAAATAATCCTAATCGGATCAATAGTCCCATATGGCAATCGGCAAGAACCCGCCTCAGTTTTGTGCACGGTTGTTGCGAGGGGAGCGGTTACGGCGTCCCTGTGCATCGAAATGGCTAGACCCGATCACCTTCCGCATGGCGGTGACGAGCTCAGCGGCCCGTAAAGTCGGGTCCAGGGGCGTCAGCGCGGCCCAGCAAAATTCATAGGCTCGCGATTTCTTAATATTGCCATAGGCGGAGTACGTGAACGGCCTGCCTAAAGTCACTTCCCAAAAATGCTGTGCATTGAACACCCATGTCCAAAGGCCTAAATCGAGCGGATGGCCGCTCTTCTTTCGTTGCTTGAGAGCATACTGCGCCAAATTCCGCAGGATTTTGACGGCCTCAAGAATCTGGCGCTCTTTCAGGAAACTGACCGTTTCCGTGTTGGGTTCATTTCGATATCGGATAATGGTGTGACCAATAGGAGTTTTTTCATTTTTATCATCATCTAAATCAACGAATTCATTTTCGAACGGCCGTATTCGAAGATGCCGTTGTTCCCACCAAAGAAACTCTGACGCTGAATCGCTTAGGGACGCGAGTTTCGTATCCAATTTATCAGCCGCTTTTTGAATGCTGCGAATCTCATTGCGAATTTTACGGGATGACTTTTTGCCAGCAATATCGTTCTTGAAATCTCGGTAGTGTATGGCTCCGAGGTGCAGAAATTTTCGCAGCGATCGGACGTGGCCCGGGTCTTGAATATCAAAATATCGTGCCAATTCCCGAACCATGGCTGGCGGGTAGCATTTCAAATTGGCACGGTAATTTGGTGTCATCGCCGTATTTCGATCATTCCCTTTTCGAATTTCTCGGAAAGACGCCTACGAGAATGATTATAATGGCCAATAAATCGGAAAAGGAGTCCGCTATGCTAGGAAAAGAAGCAGTAGAGTCAGCGATTGGTGTTCTTGAGGGCGCCTCGGCCACCATCGACACATGGCTTCTGATCTTCACATTCATTGTGGCGGTCGGCGTGGTTGGAGAGGCAGTATTTGGCGTTGCCCACTTGATTAACGCCCATAAGTTACAACCACTTCGTGAACGGCAAGCCCAATTAAATGCGTTGGAACTTTCTGGACTAAATAGCAAAATAGCCGACGCAAATGAGCGCGCCGCCGAGGCCAATCGGAAAGCCGCTGAAGCGGCTTTAGCATTAGAGAAATACAAAGCGGCACGGGTAATCAAACCAGGTGGCCTAGCTCGCATAACCGCAGCGCTGTCACCGTTTGCCAAAACAGAATTTGATGTTGCCGTTGGTCCAATGGGCGATCCTGAGCCAGAACTTTTGGCAACCGCTATTACCTCTGCTCTCACAAACGCCGGATGGCTCCAAATTGCCTGGAAAACATCGGATGCCCAACTAACGCTTGAGAAACCGGGCAAACCAACTTTTGGCTTTGCAGCAGTCACAAATGTGATTGTGGATATACACCCAGGGCAGGCGACGCGCCTCTGGCCGATTGCAAGAGCTGTCGCAGCGGCCCTAAACGCTGAGGGGATCGCCGCCGACGCCCAACAAGGCTCTGGCGGCAGAAACACGAACGAGAATGCGATCCATATAATGATTGGCAGGAAAATGTGAGAGCATCGTCCGTCAAGTGCGGGATCATCGCCCTAATTTGACGGTTTAGGCGGTTTGCCACCCAGTTCGTGCCAGAATGCCCAAGCCGCGTTAACAACTTCCTCAAGGGGATGTTGCTGGCACCATTGGTAAACCCACGCCCTCATTCCTGCCCTGTCATAATGCCGTATCTGATCGGCGTTGAAGCTGTTGATGCCATTGACATAGCCCTCAATCCACTCTTCGTACCGCCAATAGTTCGCTGTTGCCTCCCACGCTTGAGCGCTCCCATTTTCTCCGCTTACGTAGGGCCGATAGGCATCAACAGCTTCCAGAAATTTTCCACATGACGCGGTGCCGGCTCCATACAACGTGCCAGGAACCCCCCTGCGCGCTGACAGGAAGGACCATTGATCCGAATCCGATCCCGCAGAGTATCGCAGCCTTCAAAAGCAACGCTTTCAGGATTCCTCTCCTCGTGCTTTATGTTCCGCCACGATAACCGAGAGGAGATCGCGCCATGCCGATACGAAATCTCGATCCTAACAATCTCGGGCACAGTGAGGACTGGGAGGGCAATAATGTGGCATTGTCATGTCCGGCCTGCAAGAAGGTATTCATTGTCAGTGACACCAGAATGCATGTGGGGCCTGACGGGACAAAAGGCTACCGCAAATGTCCGGGGTGCGGGAAGTCGGTCGGGCGCGTGAAGGGTGGCAGAAAATCCGGCGGATCAGCCAGTATCGAATGGGCAAATTCAAATTAGGGGAATTATCCCTTTGGCTCCCTTACTGTGGTAAAATTGTTTCATGCAAGAGCTGTTCAGGATTATAGCGGCGCTGGTTGCCGCCTTCGGCCTATTTCTGTTTATCGGTTTCGCGCCGGCACTCGCGCAGGACTGCACCAATGGCGATACCATGAGGACGGTTAACTGCATGATCCAACAAGACCAGCAGATGGAACAGCAGCGGGAGATAGATGACCTGCGCCTAGATCAGGAGTTGAGCGGGCCGGAATGGCATAGCCATTACGAGCCTATGCCGTTTCCACAGTACGACAGTGACGGATCAGAGGGTCAGGACAGTAGGGCCGAGCAGCAGTGTATAGAGAGTGGCGAGTGCCGGTGACGCCCGTTTAACTACCCAGCAGCGCAATCTTGGCACGGTGCTTGCGCTCCATCGCCACGCGCTTCGCGGTTTTCATAGCGAGCCGTTGGGGTGACGCACTTTATTGGATGCGCTCTTGCCGCAGGCCCCGAGACGTAGGAGGTTAGATGCGAATATCCGTCTCTCTACCCGTCGCGCTACTGGTTGTTGCTGCCGCAGTCCTGGTTGCTGCCGGGACGCTCGCCTTTGTCTATCGGTATGATTATGTGCACGACCGAGCGATCATCGTTCGGTTCGACAATTGGACTGGAACCGGCGTGAGGTGCGATCCTGAGGTGCCACCATCGGGCTACGGCCTTCCCGTACCCTCGGATCATCTTTTTGGCGAACCTGTGCCGATCCCGATCCCTCCCGTATACGTTTGCAAATAAAGCTACCTAGATTGCCGCGAGACGTTCCCGCGAGGGAGTTAAGGGAGTTAAAGGTATAAATCCCCAAATTAGGACACTACTAGGACCCGAGAGCTTTTCCCAGGCTTCCGGCCACTTGCGCAGCGGCGTCCCTAACAGGCTTATCCGCCAAATGCGCATAGCGCATTGTCGTCTGTATCTGGGTATGGCCGAGAAGCCGGCCGACAACCACGATATTCACGCCCTGCATGACCGCATTCGAAGCGTAGGTATGGCGTAGATCATGAATTCTAACGTGTTCGAGGCTGGCCTTCTTGCGGATGCGTTGCCAAGGCGGCTGAATATCGGTCGCATGCTGGCCAGGCACATGGCCCGCGATGACATATTCATTGTCCGGCAGGCGGGGCAGGGCAGCGAGTACCTTGGCGGCCTCCTCGGGCAGGGGAATACGGCGCGGTCCGGTCTTCGAATCGGGCAGCTTTATGTAGCCGTCGCTGATATAGGACCATTTCAGGGTTTGGATTTCCCTCAGGCGGCAGCCGGTCAAAATGAGAAGTTGAATTGCCGCAATCGCATAAGGAGATTCGGAACCATCGGCGCCCGCTTCATTGAGTGCCTGCCCCAATCGTGTTAGCTCTTCCGTGCTTAGGAAGGTCTCGCGCTTGCGTTCGGGAAATTTTTTGATGTGTCGGCAGGGATTGGAGCCGTCCGGCCGTAAGCCCCACACCTCGCACAGGTTGAACAGCTTGGAAAGCACACCCAAGGTCCGGTTGGCCTGATAAGGTTTTAGGCGCATTTGGTGATGGAGCTGCGCCATATCGGCGCGGGTCACGTCAACCACCTTAAATGGCCCAATCGCCGGATTGATGAACAGGTCGATAGACCGGCGATATTCGCGTTGCGTGTTCGGCTTGCAATGTTCGAGCACATGATCGCGGTAGAAGCGCTCGCACATCGTGGCGACAGTGACTGACCTACGGTGATCGTGAATCTCCTGGGCCGGATTTTGGCCGTGAGCAACAGCGCCGAGAAGTTCTTTAGCGCGCTTCCGCGCTTGCTCGGCGGTTAGAATGCCGTGCCGGCCGATCTTGACCCGGCGCGTGCGTCCGCCGCTGCGATATTGGACGAGATAGGTCTTCTTGCCGCTCGGCCAGACACGCAAGCCGAAGCCCTTCACTTCATCATCGAATATGATAAGCTCGCGTGTCTCTGGTGATATGGCTTCGACGCTACGCTTGGTAAGTTTCATCGGTGCCTGCGAAATAAAAACGGAAGCACATAGGAAGCATACGACGGCGGATTACACGTAAAAGTATGAGCGTCAGGCGCAGAGCGCGTCCAGCCAAATCATTCTTACTAAAGCGTTTTTGTGTGGTGAGTGGTTGTAGAGGGAAACCAGCGTAATGAATTTATTTTTCTCATAACCTGAAGGTCGGAGGTTCAAATCCTCCCCCCGCAACCACCGAGAGTCTAACTCCGGTTAGGTCTTTGTTCTTCTTCCCTACCAGCATCAGGATACCTGCCAGGTCACCGTGCAGCGTGGCCGGGATCTCGCCGCGTTTGGGGCCTGGCAGGAGGCTCACTTTGCTCACCAGTGAGCGTATGAGCTCAGCCGCCTCGCGGGCCGCCTCCGGGTCTTCCAGTGCCGCCGAGAGGTGCTCGATCTTGGCACGGTAGACCTCGGCCATGTTCGGGTGAACATCCGGGAAGTCCTGTGGGGCATTGGCCAGCCTGAAACTGGCTTCGGCCTTTTCCCGTTCCAATTTGCCGAGGCGATCGAGCAGGGCAGGGGATTTACCCCCGTCTACGATGATATCAACGGCCTTCTCGATTTGCCTTTCTACCCGCTCCAATGTTCGTTTATCGGCTTCGGCGGCTGCCCGCCGCTCGTGATTGAGCCGATTGGTTTCCTCTTGGAAGTCGCGGACTGCTTTCTCGGCGGCTTGCGGCGTGACAAGAATAGCCTTCAAGCCGTCGAATATGCGTTTTTCGATTACGTCACGTTTGACCGTGTGCCCGTTCTTGCAGGCCCCACGCCGGAAATGATTGGCGCAGCCATAGCGGTCGTTTTGAATGACCACGTAATTGCCGCCGCACATGCCGCAACTGAGCAGCCCAGAGAACAGGAAGCGCTTGCGATGTTGCCCATTGAGGCGGTTCGCGAAGCTCTCCCGCACTGCCTGGATGCTCTCTTGGAACTCTATGGCAAGCGCGGCCTGGCGGCTCTTTGCGGCTTCCCAAGCCGAATCCTGGACAATCCGCAACTCCGACACGTCCTGAATGATCCACTCAGATTTCGCGTTGATTCGGGAGATTCGCTTGCCGGTATCCGGATTCTTGACGTAGCGCAGCCGGTTCCAGACCAGCTTGCCGATATAGAGCTCGTTATTGAGGATGCCCGTGCCGCGCGAGGCGTGGCCGCGAATGGTGGTATCCATCCAGGCTCCGCCATGCGGGCCGGGAACATGTTGGGTGTTTAAGTCGCGGGCAATGGCGCGCGGCGATTTGCCAACGGCGAATTCGCGGAAAATGCGGCGGACGATTTTGGCTTCGTCTTCGTTGATGGTGCGGTCACCCCGGATCGGCTCGCCCTTGGCGTCCAGTTTCGTGACGGGGCGATAGCCGTAGCAAAGCCCGCCGCCGGATTTTCCTTGTTCGACCCGCCCTCGAATCCCGCGCCGCGTCTTGTCGGCCAAATCCTTGAGGAAAAGGGCGTTCATGGTGCCCTTCAATCCAACATGAAGGTGGGTAATTTCGCCTTCGGACAGGGTGACAATCTTGATGCCGGCGAAGCTCAGCCGCTTGAAAACCCCGGCCACGTCCTCCTGGTCGCGGCTGATGCGGTCCAGGGCCTCGGCAAGCACCATGTCAAACAGGCCCCGCGAGGCGTCCGTAAGGAGCGCCTGGATTCCTGGCCGGATAAGGCTAGCTCCGGATTTGGCGCGGTCATTGTAGCCTTCAACCACGTGCCATCCCTGCTTTTTGGCGTATTCGCGGCAAAGCCGAAGCTGGTCCTCGATTGAGGCGTCCCGCTGATTGTCCGAGGAATAACGGGCATAGAGCGCAACACGGATCATGGATTTAGCCTCCAACAAACCAGCTTACTCTTTTGTCCAGGGGTCCAGAATGGATTTCAGCGAGGTCTTGAAATCCGAGACGTTATGGGTCACGAGCGTCAGATCATGGACTTCGGCAGTCGCGGCAATGAAGGCGTCCATCGCTTCAATAGGCCTGCCGGCGGCCTCACACCGTGCGAAAATCTTCCCACAAGCATCCGCAACTGTGCCGTCAACCGGTAAGATTCGATCTTCGAAACGCAACGGTAGCTCCTCCCGCAACCATTCATCGAGTTGTTTCCGCTTTACGCCAGCGGGCAGCCGCTCGATCCCGTAGCGAAGCTCCGCCAATGTCACGGCGCTAATGAACACGCGGTCTTCATCTACCCCCTCCGTCCAGGTGATTAGGCCTGGATTGGGTTGCGGCTTGACCCACTCTGAAACCGCGTTGGTATCGAGCAGGAAGGTCACAACTCGACCTTACGCAGACGGCCTTTGATGCGCTTGATTTTCAGCCCGGAGCCGCGAAGCGGGGAACTGGCGAAGAACTCGGCCAGATTGCCGACTCGCTTGGTCTTCCGCTGCCATTCCTCGGCCGCCACAACCACCACGGCGCTGCGGCCGTGCTTGGTGATGGTCTGCGGCCCTCGGGATTTGGCCTGGTCAATGACTTCGCTGAATTTCGCCTTGGCTTCCGCGACGGTCCAGGTACCTGTGTTCATGGTTCACCTCTTATGACTCAATATAGTCACTATAGTCAGTATCGTCCGCAAATACAACAGGAGTCACGTCTCCGATTTAGGCTGCTGATTAGACTGGGTTTCTGCCGCCAGGAGTTCCTTGAATCGCTCGCGCGCAATCAAACGGCCGATCAAGCCGGCAAGGGCCAGGATACGGGGATCGAGCGGAGCTTCCGTATCTCCGTCAGTCCCGTTGGGCGCCGTCGCCGGCTCCTGGCCGGCGGACGAGCTCTCCCGGTTATCCGCCATTACGAACCTCGCAGACCAATCCCGACTATGGCCTTGCGCCTTGTGGCGCGCCCTAGGCCGCAGTCGAAATCATGTTCAAGGCGAGGTTCGCTTTTTTAGGGGCGGGGATCGAAACCCATAAATCCACAAACCTTTATAGTTTGTGGGGAGGCTTTTTGGCCGATTTCAGTCGCGCAAGCTCAGGTGCGAGATATTTGGCGATCACTTTGTCCGACAGGTTCTTATTTCCCGGGAATTGACCTGGGAACAGGATATTTACCCGCACCCTTATCAATTCATAATCGCGCTTGCGCGATTGGGTCGGTATCGCTTGTTCATTGATCAATGACCGGATCGCTTCTGTAATCGCATGTTTTGAGGATGGACGGCCGATCGCTCGGTGCGTGTCTTTCGGCACAAGAGCCTCAATATCCCGGACCCATTTTGGCCGAAATACCAGCACTGACGTTGCCCCCATGTTTTATCCAGTAGCGACTGGAGTCTGGCGGTTTTCAACCTGCATATTCGGAGCGACGGGCCAAGGCGCGGAGCCCTCGATCAGCGCAGCGCCTTGACCTTGTTGCGGTGAGAATTTGGCGGCATAAGCGGCTGGCGTCAGCCAGCCGATGCGAGAATGAGGCCGAACGGTGTTATAGTCGCGCCGCCATTCTTCGAGGGCGGCACGCGCCTGGGCGAGCGAGGTGAACAGGGTCTCGTTCAAGAACTCGTCGCGCAGCCGGCCATTGAAGCTCTCGATGAAGGCGTTCTGGATCGGCTTGCCCGGATCGATGTAGTGCCAATCGACGCCCGTTTGCGCCGTCCAGGTCAGAATGGCATTGCTGGTCAGTTCCGTGCCGTTGTCGCTGCCGACCGTCTTGGGTTTGCCGTGGGCCGCGATGAGAAGATCGAGTTCGCGGGCCACCCGCTTGCCCGAGAGCGAGAAGTCTGCGATCGCGACCAGGCATTGCCGGGTGCAAACGTCATAGATCGCCAGAATGCGGAAGCGGCGACCGGAGTCAAGTTGATCGGACACGAAGTCGAGCACCCACAAGTCGTGCGGCAGCGCCGGGACCGGCATGGGCGTTCTTGTTCCCAAAGCCCTTTTGCGACCGCCCCGTTTGCGCACCATGAGCCGTTCCTCGCGATAGATGCGGAATAGCCGTTTGTGGTTCACGACAAAGCCCTCCCGGCGAAGGAAGATGAGCAAGCGGCGGTAGCCGAAGCGGCGGCGTTCCCGGGCCAAGGTCACAAGCCGCTCGCGCAGCCTGGGATCGTCGGGCCGCCGGGAGTGGTAGCGGATCGTCATCCGCACGCAGCCGATCACTTGGCACGCCCGCCGCTCGCTCATCTCATGGGCCGCCTTGAGATGGGCGACAGCTTCTCGCTTCACGGCGGGCGTTACCATTTTTTTGACAGTAAATCCTTCAAGCCCGCGTTGTCGAGCATGGCGTCGGCCAACAGCCGCTTCAGCTTCGAGTTCTCCGTCTCCAGCGCCTTCAGCCGCTTGGCTTCGGACACGTCCATGCCGCCGAACTTGCTCTTCCAATTGTAGAAGGTCGCCTCGCTGACCCCGTGCTTACGGCAGAGGTCCGCCGTCTTGGCACCCAGCTCGTGCTCCTTCAGCACCCCGATGATCTGCTCTTCGGTAAATCGCGAATGCTTCATAGTCTGGTCCTCCTTCAAGGGCCAGACTCCAGTTCAACCCGGATTAAACGGCGGGGGCAACGTCACCACCAATGCACTATCTTAATACTAACACATGGAAAACAAATAATATAAATGGATCAGGCTGTCACCCAATGGATCAATTCATTCGCCGGTCTCGGTCAATGCTTGCCGGCGAAGCCTAGTCAGATGACCACAATAAGCGAGTTTGACTCTCGGTGGTTGCGAGCCCCCGCAACCACTTTTGTTATAACTCCCTCGAAATCTCGATTTGATGGCCGCGCGCGCCTACAACCACCGACGGCATCCGAACTGCGTGCCCGTCTGGGTTTAATCCGGGTCACACATTGGTCGAGACCGCTATCTGGGCTGCTCACATATTCCACTGCGATCGGCCGCCCGCTAGGGTCGGTAGCAGCGTCATCCGGCGCTGGCTGTCGCCGCGCGCCGGCTACGGTTCATGGCTTGGCGGGGTTGATGTCCGTAGCGATGTCCTTGGCGGTTTGTTCGCCCTTGGCAATCTCTGCCGGAGACATCCGCGTCACGAGATCGTCGCGTAAATGCTTGGCCATGCCGTCGCCGTTGAGCGCGGCGTTCTCGTACCAGCCATAAGCCTCGGGCAGGTCGCGCGGCACGCCCAGTCCCAAGGCAAAAATGTATCCGAGCTGCCGTTGCGCGGCGCTGTTCCCGGCAACTGCGGCCTTACGCAGCCAGGTTTGCGCCTTGCCGAAGTCTTGCAATGTTTCATCGCCCTGCAAGTAGAGTTGGCCGAGATGACTCTCCGCAGGCACGAATCCTTGTGCCGCGGATTTCTCCAGCAGGCCGATCGCCGCTGGCATATCCCGCTTCACGCCCAAACCGTTCTCGTCGATGTCGGCGAGCCAGTATTGCGCTTTCGGATTTCCCTCGTCGGCCAGCGGCGTGAGCAGGGACACCGCAGTCTGATCGTAGTTCGACCGGAAAGCCTGCAAGGCCATCTGCAGTTTATCCTGTGGCGTCGGCGGCCGACTTCGTTCTATATATTTGCCGCCGAAAAATCCCGCCATCAACATCACGGCGATAAAGCCGGCCAGCCAGATGCGATTGACCGGGGGCATCCTCTGCGGAGGTTGCGGAGATTGCATGGGTGGCTGCGTCATGGAGCACCTTTCATATTGTCTTTGCGCCGGGAACACTGCGAGGGCTTCTTTTTAATTTTGAAAACAACGGGTCAGCAAAGCCTCATTTCATGATCTCCCCCTAATATTATGAATGCGTTGGAATTTAGGCGCGGTGGCGGAATGAACGTTGATCTCTATTAATCTTAGCATTTTTCCCGGTTATCAGGCGCAGGGAACACAATAAGCCAGTTTAATACATTGACCTAATTCTCAGATGAACAATGTTTCATCGCTGGGAAACATGGGCATAAGGTCGTGTCTGCAATATTCCTCGTCAGAGGGTTTTTCGACCCACCCTGAACGGGAGATCCAATCTCTCTATCTCGCTGGTTCAAAAATCTGTCGGGCCAATCTTGCAACTAACACCGATATGAAAAAGGAGAACCGAAATGAGTAAACCCAGCTCTCTGCCAGCATTGATCTTTGTCGTCATTCTCGGCATCGGTTTGGCCTTCGCCTATGCAACCTTTGACCTTTTCGATTACGGTGAAAGCCTGATGATCGCCGTTGGTTCCGTAATCTTTGCTTTTATTGTGTCCTACTCCGTCAAGGTTGCGGATCAATGGGAACGGGTCGTGGTGCTACGGCTTGGCCGCTTCCGCGCGCTCAGGGGCCCAGGCTTGTTTTTCATCATTCCGATCATCGAAACCGTCGCCTATTGGATCGACACCCGCGTGATCACGAGCGCGTTCAAGGCGGAAAAGACCCTCACCAAGGACACGGTGCCGGTGGATGTCGATGCGGTGCTGTTCTGGAAGGTCGTCGACCCAAAGAAGGCGGCGCTCGACGTTGCCGACTATGGCAGCGCCATCAATTGGGCCGCGCAGACAGCGCTGCGCGATGTCATCGGCAAGACCATGCTTTCGGACATGCTGGAAGGCCGGGATAAGATCAGCAACGAGTTGCAGAAGATCATCGACGTGCGGACCGAGCCCTGGGGCATCAACGTCATTTCGGTCGAGGTCAAGGATGTGCTGATCCCTTCGGCCTTGGAAGACGCGATGTCGATGCAGGCGCAGGCGGAGCGCGAACGCCAGGCGCGCGTCATCCTCGGCGATTCGGAGCGCCAGGTAGCCGAGAAATTCGTGGAGGCGGCGAGGATTTACGCCAATAATTCGACCGCATTCCATCTGCGCGCCATGAATATGCTGTATGAGGGCCTGAAGGCGAACGCATCGATCGTCATCGTTCCGAGCACTGCCGTTGAAACCATGCAGCTCGGCAACCTCGCGGGCTTGACCGCACTGGCCAAGGAGACGATCCAGGAACGCGCCGGCGAGCGCGCGCCAAGCTCATCTTCGGGCCCATGGTCTGGCTCCGCCCCCGCGAAATCGTAATCGGAACACCGCGCGGCGCCCTGTACCGGCTAGGCGGCGTTCGTAATTTGGTACCAAACTCGCGGCGAGACGAACGCGCAAGCCGCGTTAAACTTTGCGAGCAGCATCAAAGTCTTTCCCAGTTAAGGCTGGGGCTTTTCGAGCTGCTCATCAGCAGGGCTTTTCCCGGGGGAGGCTACGCAGACGTAGCGCTGGGTTAGCATATTGCCTATTTGGGATTTGGCACCCTCCGGTTTCGCGTCCCTGTTCCAAGCGAGACACTGTCGTTCCGCTATGGCTTCTGCTTGAGAATCGGGAATTCCACGCGGATCCCAACGAACGACCAAAGCGCGTGGGGGCTGAGACTGCGATGGATAAAAAAGTGGCTGGCCTTCGGTCGTGTAAACATAATCGATTGAAAGCGAGGGAGGCGAGAGAGGTTGGCTCGGTGCGCACGCGAATACGAAGAGACAGCACCCGGCGCACGCCAGACACCGTATTCTTTTGACATGCGTCAACTCTCGTCCCAGCGGCATCGCATCCTCATCGCCAGAATAGATATTATGCCTATTCTAACACTTGATCTCAATCGATTGTATAATTTTACGAAAATGGCCGGCGACGGATCGATCTGCTGGAATTTCTGCGTATCTTCATGATGCTCAGGGCCACGACCTCAGGGCAGCACGACGCGTCTCAAGCCGCGCAGCTTCGTTGGTCTCTCTATTATGTTGGGGTGCTTGGTGTCTTTTGCTCGGCAGCGGGCAAGATCAGCGAGGCGTTTAATCCCGGACGATTATCCATCAGAGATAGCGCGCCGCCATGCAAACGTGCGACGGCGGCTACCACACTAAGACCCAGCCCTATGCCCGGCGTTCCGCGACTTGCGTCACCCCGGTAGAACCGCTCCGTAACCTGCGACTTTTCGAGATCCGGAATACCCGGGCCGTTATCCGCCACCGCAATCTCGATTTGTCCATCGGAACGCCGCGCCAGCGTTAGCGTGACGGTACCGCCAAGCGGTGCATATTTGACGGCATTGTCCATCAGGTTGCCAACGGCCTGGGCGAGCAGAAAGGGATCGCCGTTTACCTCCAGGCCTCGCGGCGCAGTCACGGCAAGGGAAATCCCCTTTTCTTCCGCCACCGGATCATACAGTTCCGCAACTTCGGCCACTACGTCAGCCAATTCAATAATGCGAAACCCCGAGCGGCGAACACCCGAGTCGATTTCGGCCAAGCGTAAGAGCGCGTTGAATATGCCGATGATATGATCGATGTCGGCAACCGCCTCTTGAACGGCGTCAAACGTTGCGTCTACCGGAGGGCGGATGCGTAGAATTTCCTCAAGACGAGAGCGCAGTTCCGCAAGCGGTGTGCGCAAGTCATGCGCGACGGCATTTGACGTGTTCCGGATGCTATCGACGAGCAACTGGATCTGCTGCAGCATGCCGTTAATCGTTTGTGCAAGTTGGTCGAACTCGTCTGACGTGTCGTGCGTCAGTAATCGCCGCGTCAAGTCGCCCTGAACAATCGCGTTGGCTGTGCGATTGATTGCCTCTACCCGCCGGAGTACCGCCCGGCGCACAAGCAGGCCTCCTGCCACAGCCAATATGATCGCAGTGCCAACCGCCCAATAAAGCCCATCCACTATCAATGCGTGGATTACTGCACGGTCCTGTACATCACGTCCAACCAGCAAATGATAATCGTCGGAAAGCACGACATGGAGTATTCGGGTCTCATGTAATTTGCCATTTTGCACCAATGGCACCTGGTACCAGCCCGGTGAACTGCCGACCTCTGCCGGCCACGCATCCAGATTGCCTGCGATCCGCGTCAGCGTCGGATCAGCCAGCAGGAAGATCGCATGTTCATCAGCGGTCTCGCCGATGCGGCTATTAATCGTCTCAATCGCACCGGATAAGCCAAAATCGTGTAGCCGGTCTCCAATAGCGCCGGTGTCAGCAACGATTACGGCATCAATTTCGCGATCGAGATATCCAGTCGTACTCCACCAGAGAAATCCGACCAGCAGTAGCGAAGAGACAATAAAAAGCCCGGCATAGCCCAGTGCCAGCCGAACCGAGGTCGAGCGCAGCAGTTTAGTCATCCATGCCGAGCCTGTAGCCGGCTCCCCGGATAGTGTGCAATAGCGGGATC
>CAWEME010000009.1:0-135378 GCA_963810055.1 uncultured Alphaproteobacteria bacterium
TTTTGCCTACCAATTGGTTCAGTTAGTGTCTCCTCAATCAGAGTGCGGATGGCCTCGACGCGCCAAGCGGTGATTCTGGGCCCGAGCTTTACAGGTTTAGGGAATCGTCCCGATTTGACACCCGCCCACCACGTGGACTTGCCGACTGGGATCGGTCCCGCAGGCGCTAAGATCGAAGAGAGCCGAATGAGTCCATCTTGAGGTAGAGAATTTGAATCCAACATGAGTCGCCCCTGTTTTGCTGAGTTCGTCTACGTTCACGAACTCGGACTTTCGTACAAAAGCGATTGCTTCTCACCAGGACAAATGGGCGTCGATTTTGTCGGCGACAAACTGAGTACGATTATGTTGGCGATTTTTTCTTTTTACGCGCGAGCCTGAACGCTTCGCCATCTCGTTTTATCTGTTTAAACGTATGCTTCAACAGCACTTTGGGGCTTAGTGGCTGTTTTGCCAGCTTCGGTGCGGTTCGGTGGATCAATACCGCATCGTGTTCATGCTCGACCACTGTGAGGCCATCGATCTCGCCGAGCTTTATAAGCCTCCGCCGCCACTGTTTGATTTGATCGACTTCAACTTGATAACGTTTGGCCACTCTGGTGTATGCCTTGGACGCTGAATAACCGATTTCACGTAATTTTGCAATGTGCTGAAGCGCTTTCAATTCGAGCACGAGAGCTTGGACGGGCCAATCTCCCCATGACTTCTTATTAGTCTTCAAGAAAATGGGGGGCACTTCACCGCCATCGAGTGCTCGCAAACCATCGATCGCTTCATTCAAAATGCGGATATCTTTTCCGCGATCATATCGCCAATTTTGTAAATTCTCAGTGATCTTGCTGCGTTCGCCCTCAAGATAGGAGCGCAAATCTTCTCTCGTGATTTTCGCAACGGCCATGATCACCCCAATTCACATGGGAGCGTACTAGGTTTTACGCGCCATCGCCCCGAATATTCACGACTTTGCCTATTTTCTGTGGGCTCGCGCAATAGCGGGCCCATTCATTCATGAGCCTGCGGCGCTTTTCGAACATATCGCCCCGACGGTATGCGGCCTCGACCTTATTAGCGACAGTATGCGCAAGCGCCATCTCCGCAAGCTCGGAAGGATAGGAAGTACGTTCTGCGACCCAATCTCGAAAGCTTGAGCGGAAGCCATGTACCGTCAGATCATCACGCCCCATGCGCTTGAGTAAGGAAAGAATTGCCATGTTGGACAATGGTTCTTCGGGTTTGCCCCCAGGGAAGAGGGAATTACCGTCGCGAAGGTCCTCCATGGATTCGATGATTGCTAGAGCTCTTGCCGAGATGGGCACCCGATGTGCTTTGCGGCTTTTCATACGATCTGCTGGGATCGTCCAAAGCTTTTGGGCTAGATCTATCTCCCCCCACTGCGCGCCTATCACTTCCCCCGTGCGCGCGGCGGTTAGGATAAGAAACTCCAAGGCACGTGCTGCTGTACCATTTTGTTTTTGTAGCTCGGCAATGAATGCCCCAATTTCGGAATAAGGCAGTGCCGCATGGTGCTCGACCCGACGCACCTTCGATGGCCTTGGGAGAAGGTTCTCCAAATGGCCACGCCAACGGGCCGGATTTTCCCCCTGTCGATAGCCTCGTGCTGACGCCCAATCCAATACGGCTTCAATGCGCCCACGGACGCGACTAGCGGTCTCTGGTTTGGTTGCCCAAATCGGCTCAATCACTTTCAAAATCAAGCCTACGTCCACACTCTGTACCGGCAACGAGCCAATCACAGGATAGGCATAGGTCGTCAGGGTATTTTGCCACTGATCGGCATGCTTGGCATTCTGCCAACTAACCCCATGTGCTTTGATATAGCTGTTGGCTGCGTCCTTAAACGTGATGGCCTTCGCAGCTTCAAGGAGCGCTCGTCTGCGCTCGGCTTCACGTGCCTCAATTGGGTCCATGCCTTCGCGCTTGAGCTTCCGGCACTCAGCGGCCTTCTCGCGTGCGTCAGCGAGAGACACATCATGCAATGGACCCAAACCCATCTCGCGGGAACGCCCGTAAAGTGAGAACCGGAAAATCCACGACCGAGCTCTAGCGTCACTTACCTGCAGATAAAGCCCTCCCCCGTCGGCATACATGCCGGCCGACTTCATCTTAGATAACCCAATAGATGTCAGACGCCCGATTTGCCGCGGCATAGTCTACCCACGTCTCTACCCACGTTTCATGTGTGGATAGTGCCGGGCTTGGTCAAACCTGTCTAGAGAGAAAATAGGACAAAATGCTTTATTTTATAGTGGCTTATTGGACATTAGCGGACCGAGCTGGATCACCTCGGATATGGAAATGGCGGAGAGGGTGGGATTCGAACCCACGGTACCCAGTAAAGGGCACAACGGTTTTCGAGACCGCCCCGATCGACCGCTCTGGCACCTCTCCGTGCTTGGCCCTCAGTCAGGGGCGCGGAGCCTAGCCCAAGCGCCAGCCCGCCCGCAACCCGCCTAACCCCCGGCAATCCCTGGATAAACCCGCCGAATGGGGCGCAAAACCGTTGACAGGAAGCGCTTTGCGGCTATTATCGCGCGCACGGACGGCAAAGGCCGTCCGTTCGATTTTCCAGAGCGCAAGACGGAACCCATGTACGCTGTCATCCGCACCGGCGGAAAACAATATCGAGTCGCCAAGGACGACGTGATCTTCGTCGAGAAGCTCGCGGCCGAGCCGGGCTCGTCCGTGACCTTGGACGAGGTGCTGATGGTCGGCGACGAGGGCAAAGAGGCCCAGGCGGGCGCGCCGCTGGTCTCGGGCGCCTCGGTCACCGCCCAGGTGCTGGAGCAGAAGCTCGACGACAAGGTGCTGGTCTTCAAGAAGAAGCGCCGCCACAATTACCGCCGCAAGCGCGGCCACCGCCAGGCGCTGACCGTGCTGCGCATCACCGGCATCCGCGCCGGCTGAGCCAAGGAGACAAGCGATGGCGCATAAGAAAGCAGGCGGTTCCTCGCGCAACGGGCGCGATTCCCAGGGCCGCCGTCTCGGATTGAAGGCCACCGGCGGCGAGATCGTGGTCCCGGGCAACATCCTGGTCCGCCAGCGCGGCACCAAGTTCCATGCCGGCCGCAATGTCGGCATCGGCCGCGACCATACCCTCTTCGCCCTGACCGAGGGCGCGGTGCAGTTCCACACCACCAGCGGCGGCCGGACATATATCTCCGTCACCCCCGGCCTGCCGGAGGCCGCGGATTAACCCCAAATCGCGCGAGACCAAGGCGTGACACGCGAAGGGGGAATGTCTGCATTCCCCCTTTTTCGTGTCCCCGGTCCCGGCCAAGGCATCCGGTCATGAAATTCCTCGATCAAGCCAAGATCTTCCTCAAGAGCGGCAACGGCGGCCCCGGCGCCGCGAGCTTCCGCCGCGAGAAATTCATCGAGTTCGGCGGGCCGGACGGCGGCAATGGCGGGCGCGGCGGCGACGTGGTGGTCGAATGCGTCGCCAATCTCAACACCCTGATCGATTACCGCTACCAGCAGCATTTCAAGGCGCAAAGCGGCCGCCCCGGCGGAGGCGCCAACCGCTCCGGCGCCGACGGCGAGAGCCTCGTGCTGCGCGTGCCGGCGGGAACCGAAATCCTCGACGCGGACAACGAAACCGTGCTGCTGGATTTGCGCAAACCCGGCGAGCGCCACGTGCTGTTGAAGGGCGGCGACGGCGGTTTCGGCAACACCCATTACAAGAGCGCCACCAACCGCGCGCCGCGCCGCGCCGACAAGGGCTGGCCCGGCGAAGAGCGCTGGGTCTGGCTGCACCTCAAGCTGATCGCCGATGCCGGGCTGGTGGGCCTGCCCAACGCCGGGAAATCGACGCTCTTGGCCGCGGTGTCGAAGGCCAAGCCCAAGATCGCCGACTATCCCTTCACCACCTTGAAGCCGCAATTGGGCGTGGTGCGGTCCCACGACGAGGAATTCGTGCTCGCCGATCTGCCCGGGCTGATCGAAGGCGCGAGCGAGGGCGTGGGGCTGGGCCACCGCTTCCTCGGCCATGTCGAACGCTGCGCCGTGATCCTGCATCTGGTCGACGCGACCCTCGACGACGTGGCGGGCGCCTGGAAGACCATCCGCGGCGAACTCAAGGCCTACGGCGCCGGTCTCACCCGCAAACCCGAGATCGTCGCGCTCAACAAATCCGACGCGGTCGATCCCAAGGAGATATCGCGCAAGCGCGCCGCGCTGAAACGCGCCGGTGCCGGCACTATCGTGGTGATGTCGGGCGTATCGGGCGACGGCGTGCCCGAGGCCATGGCCGCGCTTTTGAAGATCATCCGCAAGGCGCGCAAGGCGGAGGCGCTTGTCCACCGCGCCAAGGAAGCGGCGTTATGAGCCAAACCGTCGCCTCGTCCCGCCGCCTGATCGTCAAGATCGGCTCGTCCCTGCTGGTCGACGAAGCGACCGGCGAAATCAGGCGCCCCTGGCTCGATGCGCTCATCGAAGATGTCGTCCAGTGCCGGTCACGCGGCCAGCAGGTGCTGATCGTCACCTCGGGAGCGGTGGCGGTGGGGCGGCGTCCGCTGGGATTGGCGCAAGGCGCCCTCCGGCTGGAGGAGAAGCAGGCCGCGGCCTCGGCCGGGCAGCTCCGCCTGGCGCACGCCTATCAGGACGCGGCCGCGCGGCACGGCGTAACCGTGGCGCAGATCCTGCTCACCCCCGACGACACCGAAGCGCGCCGCCGCCACCTGAACGCGCGCGCGACCATCGAGCAATTGCTGGCGTTGAAGGCGCTGCCGGTCATCAACGAGAACGACACCGTGGCCACCGCCGAAATACGTTTTGGTGATAACGACAGATTGGCCGCGCGCGTCGCGCAGATGATCAGCGCCGACACGCTGGTGCTGCTTTCCGACATCGACGGGCTTTATACCTCCGATCCGCGCCGCGATCCCAAGGCCAAGCACATCGCGGAACTGCACGAGATCACGCCCGAGATCGACGCCATGGCGGAACGGGCGCCGCCGGGGTCGAGCTCGGGCGGCATGGTGACCAAGCTCGCCGCGGCGCGCATCGCGCTCGCCGCCGGCTGCCGCATGGCGATCGCCAAGGGCCAGGACCTCCATCCCCTCGCCGCCATCGATAAGGGCGCGCGCGTCACCTGGTTCATCCCCTCGGCCGAGCCTTTGACCGCGCGCAAGCGCTGGATCGCGGGCGCGGTCAAGCTTTCGGGCGCGCTGGTGGTGGATGACGGCGCGGCGGCGGCCTTGAAGCGCGGCACCAGCCTGCTGCCGGCCGGCGTCTCGCATGTCGAGGGCAGCTTCGAGCGCGGCGACGCGGTGGTGGTGCGTTCCAAGGACGGCAAGGAGCTGGCGCGCGGCCTGTCGGCCTATTCGAGCGAGGACGCCCGCGCCATCGCCGGCCATAAAAGCGGTGAAATCGAGGCCATCCTCGGCTACCGTGGCCGCGACGAGATGATTCATCGCGACGATCTGGTGCTGACATGACCGTGGCGGAGAGGAAGGCGGAAGCCGGGCTCGAAGCCCAGATGCGCGGCCTCTGCCAAGCCGCGCGCGCGGCGGCGGAGGCACTCGCCCGCGCCAAGCCCGATGAGCGCAGCGCGGCCTTGAAACACGCGGGCGCCGCGATCCGCCGTCAGAGCAAAACCATCCTTGCCGCCAACCGGCAGGATCTCGAAGCATCCAAAAGCGCCAAGCTTTCCCCCGCTCTGACCGACCGGCTGATGCTGGACGAGCAACGCGTCGATTCCATGGCCAAGGGTCTCGAGGACGTGGCGGCCTTGCCCGACCCGGTCGGCACGGTGCTGGCCGAATGGAAACGGCCCAACGGGCTCCTCATTTCGCGCGTGCGCGTGCCGCTGGGCGTCATCGGCATCATCTATGAATCGCGCCCCAACGTGACGGCGGACGCCGGGGGCCTGTGCATCCGCGCCGGCAACGCCGCAATCCTGCGCGGCGGCTCGGAAAGCTTCCATTCCTCGCAGGCGATCGTGGCTTGCCTCGAAGCCGGGCTCGAAGAAGCCGGACTGCCCAAGGCGGCGGTGCAGCTGGTGCCTACCACCGACCGCGCCGCCGTCGGCATGATGCTGACCAGCGATTTGATCGACGTCATCGTGCCGCGCGGCGGGCGCTCGCTGATCGAGCGGGTGCAGCGCGAAAGCCGCTTGCCGGTGATCGCGCATCTCGAAGGCGTGTGCCACGTCTATGTCGACGCCAAGGCCGACCCGGAGAAGGCGCGCAGGATCGTGCTGAACGCCAAGATGCGGCGCACCGGCGTATGCGGCGCCGCCGAGACCTTGCTGGTCGACCGCGCCGTCGCCAAGCAGATGCTGCCGCCCATCCTGGCCGATTTGCACCAAGCGGGCTGCGAGATCAGGGGCGACGAGGCCGTGCGCGCGCTCGATAAACGGGCCAAGCCCGCCACCGAGAAGGACTGGTTCACCGAATATCTCGACGCCATCCTGGCGGTGAAGGTGGTGGACGGGCTGGACGACGCCATCCGCCATATCAACCATTACGGCTCGCACCACACCGACGCGATCGTGACCGAGGACAAGGCAGCGGCCGAGCGTTTCCTCGACCGGGTCGACAGCGCCATCGTGCTCTTGAACGCCTCGACCCAGTTCGCCGACGGCGGCGAGTTCGGCATGGGCGCCGAGATCGGCATTTCCACCGGAAGGCTGCCCCCGCGCGGGCCGGTCGGCGCCGAACAGCTCACCAGCTTCAAATATGTCGTGCGCGGCGACGGCCAGGTGCGCCCCTGAACCCTCGCGCGCTTGGCATCGGCAAGCCGCCGCCGCGCTATGTCGGCCTGTTGGGCGGCTCCTTCAACCCCGCCCATGACGGCCACCGCCATGTCAGCATCGAGGCGCTGAAACGCCTCAAGCTCGACGAGGTGTGGTGGCTGGTGGCCATGCAGAACCCGCTGAAGCCGGTCAAGGGCATGGCGCCCTTTGAGGCGCGGCTTAAGAACGCCGCTTCGTTCGCTCGCCACCCGCGCATCCGCGTGCTCGACCTCGAAACCCGGCTGGGCACGCATTACACCATCAATACGGTCGAGGCGCTCTCATCCGTTTTCCCGCGCACGCGTTTCGTCTGGCTGATGGGCGCCGACAATCTGGCGCAGATCAGGCATTGGAAGCGTTGGCGCGATATCTACGCCACGGTGCCGATCGCCGTCCTGGCGCGGCCGGGCTTTTGCCGCGCGGCGCTGGCCGAACTCGCCGCCAAGCGTTTCGCCCGTGCGCGGCTCCACGCGAGCGCCGCGCGCGGCCTGGCGCGGATGAAGCCGCCGGCCTGGGTTTTCCTCTGGGCCAAATACGATTCGAGCTCGGCCACCGAGCTGCGCGCCGAGCGCAAGCAGCCGGCGCCCCAGTCGTCAAAGAACGGGCCGCCAAAGCCAAAGCGTCAAGAAAAGGCAAAGAAAACGACCAAATCCATGCGTAAACAGTCCAGGAAAAAGAAAGGGTAACCGCCATACCGAGTCTCAAAACTGCCAAAGCCAAGCCAAGAAAATCAAGCCCGCCCGCCGCCCGGAAAAAACCGGCCGCCGCCCCCGTCCAGGCGCTGTTGAAGCTGATCGAAACCACGCTCGCGGACGGCCAGGCCGAAACGCCGGTGGTGATCGATCTGCGCGGCAAGTCGAGCATCGCCGACTACATGCTGATCGCCAGCGGGCGCTCGCAGCGCCACTTGGCGGCGCTGGCCGAAAGGCTGCTCGAGGCGCTCCGGGCGCAGCACCGCCGCGCCTCGGCCGAAGGGCTGCCGCACAGCGATTGGGTGCTGATCAACGCCGGCGATATCGTCGTTCACCTCTTCCGCCCCGAGAGCCGTACTCGATACAACCTCGAGAAGATGTGGGGCGAGGAATTCGGAGATCCCGCCGCGGCGGGAGGCTGAACGCGCTTGCGCATCGCCATCGTCGCCGTGGGCAAGCTCAAGGCGGGCCCGCTCAAAGACCTCGAACGGCATTACGCCGGGCGCATCTCCTGGAAGTTGAGGATTTTCGAGGTGGTCGAGAAACGCAAGCTGCCCCCCGCCGAGCTGAAGGACCGCGAAGGCGAATTGCTGCTCGAGGCATCACCGAAGGATGCGGTCGTGGTGGCGCTGGACGAGCGCGGCAATGCGCTTTCGAGCATGGAATTCGCCCGGCGCCTCGGCCAATGGCGCGACGGCGGCGCGCGCGATCTGGCCTTCCTCATCGGCGGCGCCGAGGGCTTGAGCGAAAGGGTCAAGCGCCGCGCCGCGCTGGTGCTGTCCCTGGGGCCCGCGACCTGGCCGCATTTCCTGGCGCGCGGCATGCTGCTGGAGCAGATCTACCGCGCCGAAACCCTGCTCGCAGGCCACCCCTATCACAGGGAATAACGGGGCGGCGCCCCCTACCCTTCGCGCGGCCCATCCTTTATATAAACCCCATGGTAAAGCCGAATCGCCCGCGCCCGGTCGTGCTCTGCATTCTCGACGGCTGGGGCGAGCAAGAAAATGCCGCCGACAACGCCATCCTCGCCGCCAAGACGCCGAACTGGGACCGGTTTTTGGCCCAGTCGCCGCATGCGCACATGCAGGCGAGCGAGCATTTCGTCGGCTTGCCGGACAAGCAGATGGGCAATTCCGAGGTCGGCCACACCAATATCAGCGCCGGCCGCGTGGTGATGCAGGATCTGCCGCGCATCGACGCGGCGATCCAATCCGGCGACTTGGCCAAGAACCCCGCGCTCAAGGATTTCACCGCCAGCCTGAAGAAGAGCGGCGGCGCTGCCCATCTCATGGGCCTGCTGTCGCCGGGCGGCGTCCATTCCCACCAGGCGCATATTGCGGCGCTGGCCAGGCTGCTGGCGGAAGCCGGGATCACGGTCAAGGTCCATGCCTTCCTCGACGGCCGCGACACCCCGCCCAAGAGCGCGATGTCGTGCCTCGCCGCGTTCGAGGCCGCGATCAAAGGCGTCAAGGGCGTCGAAATCGCCTCCGTCAGCGGCCGTTATTACGCCATGGACCGCGACAAACGCTGGGATCGCCTGGAAAAAGCCTATCGCTGCCTGGTCGCGGCCGAAGGCGAGAAGGCGGCCAGCGCCAAGGGCGCGATCGAGCAATCCTATGCCCAAGGCAAGAGCGACGAATTCGTCCTGCCCACCATCATCGGAAACTATGCCGGGATGAAGGACGGCGACGGCCTGGTCTGCGCCAATTTCCGCGCCGACCGCGTGCGCCAGCTCCTGGCCTCGTTGCTGGACCCGAAATTCGCGGGCTTCCAGCGCCCGCGCGCGGTGAAATTCGCAGCATCGCTGGGATTGACCGAGTATTCGGATGCGCTCAATCCCTTCCTCAAGACGCTGTTCCCGCCCGAGAATCTCACCGACACTTTCGGCGAGGTGGTGGCGCGGGCGGGATTGAAACAGTTGCGCATCGCCGAGACCGAGAAATACGCGCACGTCACCTTCTTCTTCAACGGCGGGCGCGAGGCTGAATTTCCGGGCGAAAGCCGGATTCTCGTCCCGTCGCCCAAGGTGGCCACTTACGATTTGAAGCCCGAAATGTCGGCCCCCGAGGTGACCGATCGGCTGGTCGAGGCGATCGGCCAAGGACGCTTCGACGTCATCGTGGTCAATTACGCCAATGCCGACATGGTCGGGCATACCGGCGACCTCGCCGCCACGGTCAAGGCGGTGGAGGCGGTCGATGCCTGTCTGGGGCGGCTGGCCGAGGCGGTGACAAGCGCCGGCGGCTGCCTGCTCATCACCGCCGATCACGGCAATGCCGAGATGATGCGCGACCCCAAAACCGGCCAGCCGCACACCGCGCACACCACCAATCCGGTACCGCTGCTGCTGGTCAACCCGCCCGCCGGCATAACCGGCTTGCGCGACGGCAAGCTCGCCGACATCGCGCCGACGCTCTTGGCGTTGCTGGGATTGCCGCAGCCCCAGGCCATGACCGGGCAGGCCTTGCTCCGCGCCGCAGCGCGTGCCTCGGCCTGAACTTCGCCTGACATTCCCCGTCCTGCTCTTGGCGGGGCTGTTCTGCCTGCCGCCCGCCTTTGCCCAGGATTCGCCGCAGAAGGAGCTGCAGGACGTCGAAAAGCAGCTCGAACAGAGCCGCCAGAAGCAGCAGGAATTGGCCAAACAGGCCGACGCGCTGGCCTCCGAGTTGCAGGCGCTGCGCGACAGCGAGGTCAAGGCGGCGGCGGCGGCGCAGGCGCACGAGGCCATGCTCGACGAGCTCGACGCGCGGCTGGCCTTGCTCGGAACGGAAGAAAAGCGCAAGGCGCGCGAATTCGAGCAACGCCGCGCCGACGAGGCAAAGCTGCTGATGGCGCTGGCATTGCTGGCCCGCGATCCGCCCGAGGCGCTAGCTTTCTCGCCCGACACGCCGGTCAATTCGGTCCGGGGCGGAATCCTGATGGGCCGCGCCTTGCCGCCCTTGGAGCAGCGCGCCCGCGACCTGGGCTCCCAGATATCCTCGCTCCGGGCGTTGCGCGCCGAGATCTCGTCCACCGAGGAGCGCGCGCGCGCCGAGCGCGCGGGACTGGCGCGCGAGCAGAACCAGATCTCCGGCCTGATCGCCCAGAAGCAGGCGCTGCTGGCCCAAACCCGTCAGGGTGCGGCGGAAAGCGGCAAGCGCCAGGCCGCCTTGGCCGCCAAGGCCAGCGATCTCAAAGATTTGATATCCCGCCTCGAAGACGAACGCGCGGCGCGGGACGCGCAGGCCGCCCGCACGGCTTCACGCCCGCAGGCCCACGAAACCGCGGCGATGTATGCGCCGCCGCCCGTGACCCCGGACCCGACGCGGCCGCGCGACATAAGGCCCATTTCCCAGGCCATGGGGCATATGGCGGTGCCGGCGACCGGCACCCTGGTCGTACATTTCGGCGATGTCATGCAAGCGGGCGCCGCCCCTAGCAAGGGCCTGACCTTCGAAACCCGCCCCGGCGCGCAGGTGGTGGCCCCGTTCGACGGCAAGGTGCTGTTCGCCGGACCGTTCAAGGGCTACGGGCAAATATTGATCATAGGTCATGGCGACGGGTATCATTCGCTTCTGGCGGGCCTCGACCGGGTCGATGAAAGCGTCGGTCAATGGCTGGTAGCCGGCGAGCCGGTGGGTGTCATGTCACAAGGCAATCAAAAGCCCCGCCTCTATCTCGAACTTCGACACGACGGCCAACCAATCAACCCGTTGCCGTGGCTGGCAATCCGCGATGAAAAGGTAAATGGATAATGCGTTCCCGAGTTGCAGCGGCCTTGGCCGCCACCCTCCTCTGGTTACTCCCGCTCCAGGCCGGCGCCGCCGACCAGCCGCAGAACCAGGTTCCCGCCGCCAATTCCGAAACCTACCGGCAGCTCGATCTGTTCGGTGAGGTGTTCGAGCGTGTGCGCGCCGATTACGTCGAGCCGGTGACCGACCAGCAACTGATCGAAGCGGCGATCAACGGCATGCTGAGTTCGCTCGATCCCCATTCGAGCTACATGAACCCCAAGAACTACAGCGACATGCAGGTGCAGGTGCAGGGCGAATTCGGCGGCCTGGGCATCGAGGTGACGATGGAAAACGGGTTGGTGAAGGTGGTCTCGCCCATCGACGACACGCCCGCCGCCAAGGCCGGGAATCAAGCCCGGCGATTTGATCGTCGCCATCGACGGCGAGCCGGTTGCCGGCATGAGCCTCAACGACGCGGTCGAGAAGATGCGCGGGCCGGTGAACAGCGACATCAAGCTGGTAATCCGGCGCGGCAGCACGCAGCCCTTCACCCTCACGCTCAAGCGGGCGATCATCAAGGTCGCATCGGTCAAGTCGCAGCTCATCGGCAACGACATCGGCTATATCCGCATCACCAGCTTCAACGAGCAGGCCGACAGCGGCGTCCGTGCGGCGATGAAATCGCTCAAGGCCAAGGCGGGCGACAAGCTCGCCGGCATCGTGCTCGACCTCAGGAACAACCCGGGCGGGTTGCTCGACCAGGCGATCGCGGTGTCGAACGACTTCCTCGATGAGGGCGAGATCGTTTCCACTCGCGGCCGTCATCCCGAGGATGCGCAACGCTTCGACGCCAAGGCCGGCGGCGACCTCACCAAGGGCCTGCCCATGGTCGTTCTCATTAACGGGGGATCCGCATCGGCCTCGGAGATCGTGGCCGGCGCCTTGCAGGATCATCACCGCGCCGTGCTGCTAGGCACCAATTCCTTCGGCAAGGGCTCGGTGCAGACCATCATCCAGTTGCCCGGCCACGGCGCCATCCGCCTCACCACGGCGCGCTATTACACGCCCTCGGGACGTTCGATCCAGGCCAAGGGCATCGAGCCCGACATCACGGTCGAGCCGGCCAAGATCGAGAAGATATCCACCGGCCAGACCCCTCACGAGGCCGATCTGAAGGGGGCGCTCAAGAACACCGATCCGGGCGCGGCGAATTCGCAGCCGTTCCCGGCCAAGCCCTCGGACGACAACGCCGCGCCCGCCGACAGCTCCAACCCCAGCAGCTTCGGCTCGGCCGACGACTATCAGCTCGCCCGTGCGGTCGACATGCTGCGCGGCGTGACGCTGTTCGGCCCTTCCAAGGCGGCGGAGTGAAGGACGGCCCGCCGGCCGGTTACCGGCCCGGCACCGGGGTGATGCTGCTCGACCGAAACGGGCTGGTCTTGGTCGCCCGGCGCATCGGCACAAGAAATGCCTGGCAGATGCCGCAAGGCGGGATCGACAAGGGCGAAAACCCGCTCGAGGCGGCGAGGCGGGAATTGAAAGAGGAAATCGGCACCAACCAGGCGCTGCTTCTGGCCGAGAGCCCCAATTGGCACGTCTATGATTTCCCGCCGGAATTGCAGAAGAGCCTGTGGGGCGGACGCTTCAAGGGCCAGGCGCAGAAATGGTTCGCCATGCGCTTCACCGGCAGCGAGCGGGACATCGACCTCACCACGCATACGCCGGAATTCGACGCCTGGAAATGGGTCAAGGCTTCGGATCTTCCCGCCCTCGCGGTCGATTTCAAGCGATCGCTCTATCGCGACCTGTTGGCGGAATTCGCGCCTTTTCTGTCCGGTAGCCGCGCGGCGGAATAAGCCCGCCCTGTTCGATCGCGAAGGCGCGAAGCCGCATCATCCACCAGGCAAAGCGCGCAAAGGCGCTTTCGAGCCGGCCATTGGGCTTTAATCCCACCGCCTTGAAGATCATCGCCATGCCGCGCTCGACATGATGACGGCGATAGACCGCATAGGCGCGCCGCAGATAGGCATGAACCGCGCGGCTGCGGTAGTAGATCGCGTCCTCGCGCTCGTTGGCGACGTGATAGGCGAAAGCCAACTCGTCATCCTCGGATTCGATGATGCGGAGGAGCGCGACCAGCAAACGGCGCCACAGCTTGGGCTTCTCGATCCCGAGGTAGCGTTTCAAGTGGGTATAGAACAGCTTGTAATGGCGCAGCTCGTCGGCGGCGATGTGCCGGCAAATATCCTTCAGCACCGGCTCCTGCGCCACCTCGGCAAGCGCGGTGTAATAAGAGCTGGTGCCGACCTCGACCATGCAGCGCGCGATCAGCTCGCCCGCAAGCGAGCCGCGCACCGAGCCCTGCGGGTCCAAAGGCACGTGATAGCCCTCGCTGAAACGCGCGCAAGCCGCCTTGTGGTCGAAGCCGGGATCGGCCAGCTCGGCCCAGCGGCCGAGCGCCTGGCCGTGCTGGACCTCTTCCGCGCCCCAAATCCTGGCGGCTTCCTTGAATTCCGGGTCGCCCGCGAAGACGCGGCAGAGATATTGGGCGTAGTCGCCGCCATTCTGCTCGACCAGGCTCGCCGCCTTGACGAGTCGCAGGAGCTCGGGGTCGACCTTGCCGGGCTCGAATTTCTTCCAGGGAATGTCGGCGAGTTTCCAGTGGTCCATCGCGGCGGCAGTATAAATTAACCAGGCGCCGCAGGGATAGACCGGCCTTGAAACGAAAACAGGCCTAGTGCTGCGCGGATTTGAGGGCTTCGAGCTTGGCACGGGACGTGGCCAGGCGCCGCTCGGATACCCGGAGATGGTCGAGCAGCTCGGGCTTTTCCTCGGCCGTTGCCCGGGCAACTTCGTCCTTCAGCCCCGCCACCTCGCTTTCGAGGGTTTTGGCCTCGCCCTCGACCGCGGCGCGATCGATATCCTTCACCGGCATGGCTTCGTCGGCCAGCACGGTGCAGCGCTCGGGCGAAACCTCGGCGAAGCCGCCCGAGACGAACAGACGTTGCGTCACCGCGCGCTGGTCCGGGCCGTAGACGTCGATGATGCCCGGCCGCACCGTGGAGATGAACAGCGCATGGCCCGGCAACACGCCGAAATTGCCCTCGGTCCCCGGCACCACCACCATGGCGACCTCCTCGGAAAGCAACAGCTTTTCCGGCGAGACCAGCTCGAATTTGACCTTGTCGGCCATTGGCCTTACGCCGCCTCCGCCGCCATCTTTTTCGCCTTCTCCACCGCCTCCTCGATGGTGCCGACCATGTAGAAGGCGCTTTCCGGCAACTCGTCGTATTGGCCGGCGACGATCGCCTTGAAGGCCTTGATGGTGTCCTCGAGCTTGACGAACACGCCCGGCGTGCCGGTGAAAACCTCGGCGACGTGGAAGGGCTGGC
Organism: uncultured Alphaproteobacteria bacterium; assembly: GCA_963810055.1. Classification (GTDB taxonomy): domain Bacteria; phylum Pseudomonadota; class Alphaproteobacteria; order ATCC43930; family CGMCC-115725; genus REEB95. Next base: position 14,552 of record CAWEME010000009.1, read on the forward strand.
TCAAGAAACGCTGGATCTTGCGCGCGCGCGCGACGGTGAGCCGGTCCTCTTCGGAGAGCTCGTCCATGCCCAGGATGGCGATGATGTCCTGGAGCGATTTGTAGGTCTGCAACACGCGCTGCACGTCGCGCGCCACCTGGTAATGCTCCTCGCCGACCACGCGCGGATCGAGCATGCGCGACGTCGAATCGAGCGGATCGACCGCCGGATAGATCCCCAGCTCGGCGATCTGGCGCGACAACACCGTGGTCGCATCGAGGTGCGCGAAGGACGTGGCCGGCGCCGGATCGGTCAGATCGTCGGCGGGCACGTAGATCGCCTGGACCGAGGTGATCGAACCTTTCTTGGTGGTGGTGATGCGCTCCTGCAACGTGCCCATGTCCGTGGCCAAGGTGGGTTGGTATCCCACCGCCGAGGGGATGCGCCCCAGCAACGCCGAGACCTCGGAGCCCGCCTGGGTGAAACGGAAGATGTTGTCGACGAAGAACAGCACGTCCTGGCCTTCCTCGTCGCGGAAATATTCGGCCACCGTCAGGCCGGTCAGCCCCACCCGCGCGCGCGCGCCCGGCGGCTCGTTCATCTGGCCATAGACCAGCGCCGCCTTGGAGCCCGGCCCGTCGGGGATGATGACCTTCGATTCCATCATCTCGTGATAGAGATCGTTGCCCTCGCGCGTGCGCTCGCCGACGCCGGCGAAGACCGAATAGCCGCCATGCGCCTTGGCGATGTTGTTGATGAGCTCCATGATGATGACGGTCTTGCCCACGCCGGCGCCGCCGAACAGGCCGATCTTGCCGCCGCGCGCATAAGGCGCCAGCAGATCGACCACCTTGATGCCGGTGACCAGGATCTCGGCCTCGGTCGATTGGTCGACGAATTCGGGTGCCGCCCGGTGAATGGGCATCTTGAGCTTGGTCTTGATGGGTCCACGCTCATCCACCGGCTCGCCGACGACGTTCATGATGCGGCCCAGGGTTTCGGGCCCGACCGGCACGCGAATGGGCGCGCCGGTATCGACCGCTTCCATGCCGCGCACCAACCCGTCGGTCGTGTCCATGGCGACGGCGCGCACCGTGTTCTCGCCCAGATGCTGCGCCACTTCCAGCACCAGGGTCTTGCCCTGGTTCTGCACGAGCAGCGCGCTGAGGATCGATGGCAGGTCCGTGTCGAATTTGACGTCGACGACCGCGCCGATGATCTGGGAGATGGAGCCGACATTGTTCTTGGCCATGGTGGAATTCCTTCTAAAGCGCCTCGGCGCCCGAAATGATCTCGATCAGTTCCTTGGTGATGTAGGCTTGGCGTTGGCGGTTGTAGGTCATGTTCAACCGGTCGATCATCTCGCCGGCGTTGCGCGTGGCATTGTCCATCGCCGTCATGCGTGCGCCCTGCTCGGAGGCCGCGTTCTCCAAAAGCGCGGTGAAGATCTGCACGCCCAGATTGCGCGGCAGCAGCGCGGCCAGGATTTCCTCTTCCCCCGGCTCGAATTCATAAACCCCGGACTTGGCGGCATCGGGCTTGTTTTTGCTTTCGGGAACGGCGAAGGGGATCAGCTGCTGCCGGGTGACGATCTGGCTGATGGCGGATTTGAAGCGGTTGAAGACGATGGTACAGGCGTCGAACTCGCCCGCCTGGAAGCGGGTGACCACGCGCGTCGCGATGTCCTCGGCGGCGGCAAAGGCGAGCCTGGGCCGGCCCACCTCGGTCAGACTCTCGATGATCTGCTTGGCGCGGTCGCGTTTCAAGGCATCGCGCCCCTTGCGGCCGATGGTGAGAATCTTCACCTGCTTGCCGGCGCTCTCGAGCTCGCGCAAGATCCGCCGCGCCTCGCGCAGTATGGTGGCGTTGAAGCCGCCGGCCAATCCCCGATCCGAGGTCGCGACCACCAGCAAATGCACCGCATCCTTGCCGGTACCGGCCAGCAAGGGCGGCGCGTTGGGCATGCTCCTGAGATTGGCCGCGAGCGAGGCCAGCATGCGTTCCATGCGCTCGGCATAGGGCCGCGCCGCGATCGCCGCCTCCTGCGCGCGCCTGAAGCGCGAGGCCGCTACCATCTTCATCGCCGAGGTTATTTTCTGCGTCGAGCGGACGGAGCGGATGCGGACGCGGAGTTCCTTGAGGCTCGCCATGGACTCAGGCGAAGCTCTTGGCGAAATTGTCGAGGAAGGCGGACAATTCCTTTTCGGTGTCGGCGGTCAGTTCGCGTTTTTCGCGGATGGCCTGGAGAATTTTCGGCGCCTTGGCCTTGATCTCGCCCAGCATCTGGGATTCGAAGCGCGTGATATTGGCGATCTCGACCTTGTCGAGATATCCCCGCGTGCCGGCGAAGATCGAGACGACCTGTTCCTCGACCGGCATGGGCTTGAATTGCGGCTGCTTGAGCAACTCGGTTAGACGCGCGCCTCTTGCCAATAAACGCTGGGTCGCGGGATCGAGGTCCGAGGCGAATTGGGCGAAGGCCGCCATTTCCCGATACTGGGCCAATTCGAGCTTGATCTTGCCGGCGACCTGCTTCATCGCCTTGATCTGCGCCGCCGAGCCGACGCGGCTGACGCTGAGACCGACGTTAATCGCCGGCCGGATGCCGCGGTAGAACAGTTCGGTTTCGAGGAAGATCTGGCCGTCGGTGATGGAGATGACGTTGGTCGGGATATAGGCCGAGACGTCGCCGGCCTGGGTCTCGATCACCGGCAGCGCGGTGAGCGAGCCCGAACCGTGCTCCGGGTTCATCTTGGCGGCGCGCTCCAGGAGGCGTGAATGGAGGTAGAACACGTCGCCGGGATAGGCCTCGCGCCCCGGCGGGCGGCGCAGCAAAAGCGACATCTGGCGATAGGCCACCGCCTGCTTGGAGAGATCGTCATAGATGATGACGGCGTGCATGCCGTTGTCGCGGAAATACTCGCCCATGGCGCAGCCGGCGTAAGGCGCCAGGAACTGCAGCGGCGCGGGCTCGGATGCGGTGGCGGCGACGATGATTGAATATTCGAGCGCGCCGTAATCGGCGAGCGTCTTGACGATCTGCGCCACGGTCGAACGCTTCTGGCCCACCGCGACATAGACGCAATAGAGCTTCTTGCCCTCGTCGCTGCCGGCGTTGATTCCCTTCTGATTGATGAACGTGTCGATCGCGACCGCGGTCTTGCCGGTCTGGCGGTCGCCGATGATCAACTCGCGCTGGCCGCGGCCGATCGGCACCAGCGCATCGATGGCCTTGAGGCCGGTCTGCACCGGCTCGTGCACCGAGCGGCGCGGAATGATGCCCGGCGCCTTGACCTCGACGCGGGTGCGCTTCACGTCCTTGAGCGGCCCCTTGCCGTCGATGGGGTTGCCCAACGCATCGACCACGCGGCCCAGAAGACCCTTGCCCACCGGCACGTCGACGATGGAGCCGGTGCGCTTGACCGTGTCGCCTTCACCGATGCCCGTGTCTTCGCCGAAGATGACGACGCCGACATTGTCGGTCTCGAGGTTGAGGGCCATGCCCTTGACGCCGTTCGGGAACTCGACCAGCTCTCCCGCCTGCACCTTGTCGAGACCGTAAACGCGGGCGATGCCGTCGCCCACCGACAGCACCTGACCGACTTCGGCCACGTCGGCTTCGGTGCCGAACTGGGATATCTGCTTCTTCAGAATGGCGGAGATTTCCGCCGCGCGGATTTCCATATCAACCAACCCCTTTCATCGCCAGCTCCAGCCGCCGGAGCTTGCTCTTGAGCGACGCATCGACCATGCGCGAGCCCACCTTGATCACCAGGCCGCCCAGCAGGCCGGGATCGATCTTGAGATCGATCGCCACCTTGCCGCCGACCGCCTTGCGCAAGCGCTCGTCGATCGCCTTGCTCTGCGTCTCGGACAAATCCTGCGCCGAGATCACCTGCGCCGTCACCTCGCCGCGCCGCGCCGCCAGGATGCCGAGAAAGCCTTCGATCATCTCGGGCAGCGCGAACAGGCGGCGGTTGCGCGCGAGCAAACCCAGAAAATTGCGCGTCAATTCCTTGAACCCGGCGCGCTCCGAAAGCGCCGCCGTCGCCTTGGCCTGCTCGCTACGCGCCAGCACCGGGCTGCGGATCATGCGCCGCAGATCCACGCTCTCGGCGATGAGCCCGCGCAGCGCCTTGAGGTCGTCCGCCACGCCGTCGAGCGCCTTGCGCTCATCGGCGAGATCGAACAGCGCCGCCGCGTAACGCTCCGCCAGTCCGGAAACGCCTGCCGATTCAGATGCCACTTGAACTTAGTTCCCTATTGGCCAGGGGCGAGACCGCCCTGGACAGCCTCAACCCGCGATGCGCTTCCCGGCGCGTTATCGCCGCCCGAAACCCCCGCACGCGGCCCCGCCCGGAAAGCGGGCCGGTTCTAACATAGGGATATGACCCGCGCAACCCGGCCTGGCTGGGCAAAATGCCGCAACAATACAGTCGCTTAGTTCACACGAAGCTGTAGGGATCGATGTCCACCTGGACGCGGATGGCGGAGGGCGGCTTGGCCCGCGTCAGCCAGTCGCGCAACACCATCTGGAGATTGGCGTTGCGCGGCGCCTTGACCAGAAAGCGCCGCCGGTGCCGGCCGCGCAGCCTTTCCAAGGGCGCGGGCGCCGGTCCCAGCACCTCGACGCCTTCGAGATGGGGTGCTGTCTTCGCGAAATCGCGCGCGGCGCGGTTGGCGGTAGAGCCATCGGGACCCGACAGGATGATCGCGGCCAAGCGGCCGAAGGGCGGCCAGCCGCCCGCGCGGCGCGAGCGGGCCTCGGCGGCGAGAAAACGGTCGCGGTCGTCGCTCACCAGCGCCTTCATCACCGGATGCTCTGGCATGAAGGTCTGGAGATAGACCAGACCAGGCCGTTCGGCGCGGCCCGCCCGCCCCGCCACCTGGTGGAGAAGCTGATAGGTTCGCTCGGTCGCGCGCAGATCGCCGCCGGCGAGGCCGAGATCGGCGTCGACCACGCCAACCAACGTGAGCATCGGGAAATGGTGGCCCTTGGCCATCACCTGCGTGCCGATCAGCACGTCGATGTCCAGGCTCTCGACGCGTTCGAGCAAGTCTTCCATGGCGCGCGGGCCGGCGAGCGTGTCGCTCGCCATCACCTGCAACCTGGCGGCGGGGAAACGCAAAGCCACTTCCTCGGCCAGGCGCTCCACCCCCGGACCGCAGGGGGCAAAGCTGCCGGCGGCGTTGCATTGCGGACATAATGGCGGCGGCGGCGCGGTATAGCCGCAATGATGGCACAGCAGCCTTCCATGCAAGCGGTGCTCGATCAGCCAGGCGGTGCAATTGGGGCATTGCAGACGAAAGCCGCATTCGCGGCAGAGCGTCAGCGGCGCATAGCCGCGCCGGTTCAGGAACAGCATCGCCTGCTCGCCCGCCTTGAGCGTATCCTCAAGCGCGCGCACCAGCGGCGGCGACAGAAAGCGCTGGCGCTCGGGCTTGTCTTGGCGCAAATCGACCACGCGAATCTCGGGCAATTGCGCCATGCCGTGCCGCGCCGGCAAATGGAGCCGCGCATAGCGCCCTTGTTCGACATTGACCGTGGTTTCGAGCGAGGGCGTGGCCGAGACCAAGACGATCGGGATCCGGGCGAGCGAAGCGCGCACCACCGCCATGTCGCGGGCGTGATAGATCACGCCTTCCTCCTGCTTGAAGGAGGTTTCGTGCTCCTCGTCCACCACGATCAGGCCCAGCTCTTGGAAGGGCAGGAACAGCGCCGAGCGCGCGCCCACCACCACCCGGGCCTTGCCCTCGGCGACCTGGCGCCAGGTCGCGCGGCGCGTCGCCTCGCCCAGATCGGAGTGCCATTCGGCCGGCGGCGCGCCGAAGCGCTCGGCAAAGCGCGCCAGCAGCTGCGCCGAAAGCGAAATCTCGGGCAGCAGCACCAGCGCCTGTTTGCCCGCCTTGAGCGCCGCAGAGATGGCGTCGAAATAGACCTCGGTCTTGCCCGAGCCGGTGACGCCGTCCAAGAGCGTCACGGAAAATCCGCCAAGTTCCGCCTTGGCGGACAGATCCTTGGCCGCCAGCGCCTGCGCCGAGGAGAGCGCCGGGCCGGGCAGTTCCCAATCGGGCTGGGGCGGGAGCAACGGCGGCAGATCGACGGCGTCGAGAAATCCCAGCTTGGCCAAGCCCTTCACCACGCTGGCGCCGCAGGAAGCGCGCCGGGCGAGCTCGGCGGATGTGGCGGCAGGACCGCCTTCCAGCGCCTCCAGCACGCGGCGCCGCGCCGGGGTGAGCGATTCGTCTGCTTCGGCCAGGGCGCGCGCGCCCGTCCGGCTCAGGGCATAGGCGGGAATGGCGCGCGGCGGATGCAACGCCTTGGGCACGCTCATCGCCATCTTGAGCACGGCGCCTTGCGGGGCAAGATTGTATTGCGCCACCCAATCGACGAATCGGCGCAGCTCCGGGCGCAAAGGCGGCGCGGGCAGACGCTCGGCCACCGCTTTGAGCTTGGCCTCGGCGACCTCGCCCGAATCCCTGCCCCAGACCACGCCGGCAAGCGTGCGCCGCCCCAATGGCACGCGCACGAAATCGCCGGGCGCGAGCGCAACGCCATCGGGCGTACGGTAATCATAGGCTCCGGCGAGCGGCAGCGGCAACAGCACGCTCACGCGCCCCAAAGACAGGGCTTCGGAACTGGAATCACGGTCGGGCATGGGCTACACTCTGGACCAAAGGGCGACTTGCATGAAGTTCTTCATCGACACCGCCGATATCGCCGAGATTCGCGACTTGGCCGCGACCGGGCTGGTCGACGGCGTCACCACCAACCCGTCGCTGATCGCCAAATCGGGGCGCAATTTCCTCGACGTGGTGCGCGAGATCTGCGCGGTGGTGCCCGGCCCCGTGAGCGCCGAGGTGGCCGCGACCGATCACCCCACCATGCTGGCCGAGGGCCGCAAGCTGGCCAAGCTCGCCAAGAACGTAACCGTGAAAGTGCCGTTGACCAAGGACGGACTCAAGACCTGCAAGGCGCTCGCCGCCGAAGGCACCATGGTCAACGTCACGCTGTGCTTCTCGGCGGCCCAGGCGATTCTCGCCGCCAAGGCCGGGGCGACCTTCGTCTCGCCCTTCGTCGGCCGGCTCGACGATATCGGCGAGGACGGCATGGCGTTGATCGCCGACATCGTCCAGATCTACCGCAACTATCCCGAATTCAAGACCCAGGTGCTGGTGGCTTCGATCCGCCAGCCGATGCACGTGGTCCAGGCGGCGAAGCTCGGCGCGCATGTCGGCACCATTCCGCCCGCGGTGCTGCGCCAGCTTTTCCTCCACCCGCTGACCGACAAGGGGCTGGCGGCTTTCCTCGCCGATTGGGCCAAGACCGGCCAGTCGATCCTGGGCGAGAATAAAAAGCCCGCCGCGGCGGCCGAATAGGCAAGGGCCGGACATTGGACCGCACCAAGGACAAGGTAACCGCCGCAGCGCCGCCCCCGCCGGTGACGGTCGAGCGTTCCGCCGCCGCCGCCGAGGTGATCGCCTTCCTGCGCCGCAATCCGGATTTCTTCGTCCAGCATCCCGAGATACTCGATCTGCTGACGCCGCCGGCGGCGACGCGCGGCGAAGGCGTGGTCGACATGCAGCAATTCATGCTGAAGCGCCAGCGAGACGACATCGCCAAGCTCAAGGGCCAGCAGCGTTCTCTGATCGGCACGACGCGGGCCAATCTCGCCAGCCAGACCCGCGTCCACACTGCGGTCTTGACCCTGCTTTCGGCATCGAGCTTCGAGCAGTTGATCCAGATCGTCACCACCGACCTCGCCATGCTTTTGGATGCGGACGTCGTCACGATCGGCGTCGAGGGCAACGGCGCCAAGCACCGCCTGTCGCATCAAGGCGTGCAGATCCTGGCCAACGGCACGGTCGACCGGGTGCTGGGGCCGGAGCGCGACGTGGTGCTGTTTTCCGACGCGCCGGGCGACCCCGCGCTGTTCGGCGGCGGCGCCGATCTGGTGCGCTCGGCGGCCTTGCTGCGCCTCTCGGTCAGTCGCTCCGCCCCGGCTGGGCTGTTGTGCATCGGCACGCGCAAGCCGGGCCGCTTCCACCCCGGCCAAGGCACCGAGCTGTTGGGCTTCCTCGCCCGCTCGCTCGGCATCACCATCGCCGCATGGCTCGACTTGCCGGCGTGAAGCCCGGCCGCAAACCCGCCCAGTCTTTCCGTCCCGATCCGACGCCGCTCAACCGTTTCGCGGCAACGCAGGAACTGGTCGAAGCGATCGCTTCCTGGCAAGCCTGGCTCGCGCACGAGAAACGCGCCTCGCCCCATACCGTCGCCGCTTATGGCCGCGATCTCGCCGGTTTCCTCGAATTCCTCACCGGTCATCTGGGCGGCGTGGCGGGTTTGGAAAAACTGGAAGCGCTGGCGCCGGCCGATTTCAGGGCCTATCTCGCGCAAGGCGCGCGCGCCGGCCGTAAGCACAGCACCGCCGCGCGCAAGCTGTCGGTGCTGCGCGGATTCTTCCGCTTCCTCGCCAAGCGCAAGATTTTATCCAACGCGGCGCTCACCGCGGTCAGAAGCCCCAAGCTCGACAAGCCGGTGCCCAAGGCCTTGACCGAGCGCGAAGCCGATGAGGCGCTGGCGCAAATATCCTCGCTCGAAGCCAAGCCGTGGATGGGCAAGCGCGATCTCGCCATCATGATGTTGCTTTACGGTTGCGGGCTGCGGCTTGCCGAGGCGCTGGCGCTGACGCGCACCGAAGCGCCGGAGCCGGGCGGCATGCTGCGCATCACCGGCAAGGGGGCCAAGACGCGCCTCGTGCCGGTGCTGCCGGCGGTATCCCTCGCGGTGAAGGATTATCTGGCATCCTGCCCGATCGAGCTCGGGCCGGACGATCCGCTGTTCGTCGGCGCCAGGGGCTCGAGACTCAACCCGCGTTTGGTGCAAGGAGCCATGGCCAAGCTCCGCGCCGGGCTGGGTTTGCCCGAGCATGCCTCGCCCCATGCGCTGCGCCACAGCTTCGCCACCCATCTCCTGGCGGGCGGCGCCGATCTGCGCGCCATCCAGGAATTGCTCGGCCATGCGAGTCTTTCGACCACACAGCGCTACACCGCGCTCGACGCCAACCGGCTCTTGGCCGTGTACGACAAGGCGCATCCGCGCGCCAAGGGTTAGAGCTTGCGGATGGCGATCAGCGCCAGGCCTGAGCCCAGCCCCATGGTGACGAAGCCCAAGCCCCAAGCGAGATGACTGGCCCCGCCTCCGGCGGCGTCCAGCACCATGCCCACGGCCAAAGGCCCGGCCACGCCGCCGGCGAAACCGATCAGCGAATGGACCGCCAAGGTCACGCCGCGCTGGCCGGAAGGCGAACTGACCACCGCGCCGTTGGTGAGCGCCGCCGAATCGCCCATGATGAACATGTTGTAGAGGCAGCACAGCGCCGCCACCATCCAGACCGGCAAGCCGGCGCTGAAGCCGGCGACGATCGAGGCCAGAAAAGAAAGCACCATCACCCGGCCGATCATCCGGCGCCGGTCGGCGCGCACCGCCACCTCGGCGCCGTAGATACTGGCGAGGGTGCTGATCAGAGACGCGGCGGTGGCAACCCAGTTCGCCAGCGTGCCGCCGCCCGAACCGCCGCTCAGGCGGTCGGCGTAGATCAGATAGGCCACCATCCAACCGCGCAAGGCGAACAGCTCGAAGGTGTGGCCGGCATAACCCAGGATGAAGGCCATGGCGGCGCGGTTCTTGAACACCGGGCGGAAATCGAAGCGGCGTCCCCTCCCTTCCACGTGAACCGCGCCCGGCGCCATGGGCGGCACCAGGAAATAAATCGCCGCGAAGGCCACCGCCGAACCCGCCGCCGCACTCCAGAACACGGCGCCCCAGCCCAACATATCCGCTACCTCGCCGGTAAAGGCATAGGAGGCGGCGGTACCCAGGCTGAATCCGGAAGTGTAATAGGCGACGTAGCGGTTCAGGCGCGGCCCGTGCACGCGATCCGTCAGCAGCTTGAGGCCGGGCATGTAGGTGCCGGCAAGGCCGAGTCCGGCGACGAAGCGGAAGGCGGCCGCGGACCAGAAGCCCTGCGCGAACAGCGCATAAGCGACCGAGGCGAGCCCGCCGATGACGAGCGAAAACAGATAGATCTTGCGCGGATCGGTATGATCGGTGGCCCCCACCAGCACCGGCACGGCCGCGACATATCCCGCCAGGTACAGGCTGCTGATCCAGCCGGCCTCGGTGTTGTCGAGGCTCCAAAGCCTCTGGAACTCCGGCAGCAGCGCGGCAAAGCTCGAAATGCTGAGCATGCCCAGCACCGAGGTCGCGCTCAGTATGGCAATGAGCGCGCCCGGCGACGGCTCGCGCCCGGTCTTGAACATGGAGCTAAATATGAATGGGATGGCCTTCGACCGCCAGCGCCGCTTCTTTCACCGACTCGTTCAAGGTGGGATGGGCGTGGACGGTGCGGGCGATGTCCTCGGCGCTGGCGCCGAATTCCATCGCCACCGCGGCTTCGGCGATGATGGTGCCGGCGTCGCCGCCGATGATGTGAACGCCCAAGACCCGGTCGCTCTTGGCCTCGGCCAGAATCTTGACGAAACCCTCGGTGAAGGCGTTGGCGCGGGCGCGGGCGTTGGCCGAGAACGGGAATTTGCCGGTCTTGTATTCGATGCCCGCCTGTTTGAGCTGCTCCTCGGTTTTGCCCACCGAAGCCACTTCGGGCCAGGTATAGATCACCGCCGGGATGCAGTCGTAATCGAGAACGGGCTTGCCGCCGGCAAGCCGTTCGACCAGCACCACGCCTTCCTCCGACGCCTTGTGCGCCAGCATCGGGCCGGAGATGGCGTCGCCGATGGCATAGATGCCGGGGACATTGGTCGCAAAGTTCGCATCGGTCTTGATGCGGCCTTTCTCATCGAGCTGTACTTTCAGCGCGTCGAGGCCGAGGCCGCCGGTGAAGGGCCGGCGCCCGACCGAAATCAGAACCACGTCGGCCTTCAATTCCTCGCGCTTGCCGCCCTTGGCCGGCTCGAGCGCCAGCTTGACGCCGTCATTGCCGGGCTTGGCCTCGACCACCTTGGTGCCGAGGCGGAAGACGAAGCCCTGTTTTTCCAGAGAACGCCGCAAGGCGGATGAGAGCTCACCGTCCATGCCGGGAGTGATGTGGTCGAGGAACTCGACCACCGTGACCTTCGATCCCAAGCGACGCCACACCGAACCCATTTCGAGGCCGATATAGCCGCCGCCCACCACCACCAGGCTTTCCGGCACGGCGGAGAGCGCCAGCGCGCCGGTCGAGGAGACGATGTGCTTCTCGTCGATCTTGATGCCCGGCAGATCGGAGCTTTCCGAGCCGGTGGCGAGGATGATCGCCTTCTTGGCCGAGAGCGCGCGGTTGCCGCCGGCGTTGAGCGCAACCGAAACTTGGTCGCGCGCGGTCAGTCTGGCCGCGCCCTTGACGTATTCAATCTTGTTCTTGCGAAACAGGAATTCGACGCCTTTGGTGTTCTCCGCCACCACCTTGTCCTTGCGCGCCAGCATGGCAGGCAGGTCGAGCGCCACGCCCGAAACCTTGACGCCGTGCTGTCCCAGCGCATGCAGCGTCTCTTCGTATTTCTCCGAGGATTGCAGCAGCGCCTTCGAAGGAATGCAGCCGATATTGAGGCAAGTGCCGCCCGGCGCGTCGCGTTTATCGACGCAAGCGACGCTCATGCCGAGCTGCGCCGCGCGGATGGATGCTACATAGCCGCCCGGTCCGGCGCCGATGACGATGACGTCGAAGCCGTCGGCCATGGCTCAGACGCTGAACAGCAGGCGTTCGGGGTCCTCGATGCACTCCTTGACGCGCACCAGGAAGGTCACCGCCTCGCGCCCGTCGACCAGGCGGTGATCGTAGCTAAGCGCCAGATACATCATCGGCCGGGCGACGATCTGATCGCCCACGACCACCGGCCGCTTCTGGATCTTGTGCATGCCGAGGATGGCGGATTGCGGCGGGTTGAGGATCGGCGTCGACATCAGCGAGCCATAGACGCCGCCATTGGTGATGGTGAAGGTGCCGCCCGACAGCTCTTCCAGTTTCAATTTTCCGTCGCGCGCGCGGCGGCCCAGATCGGCGACGCTCTTCTCGATCTCGGCGAAGTCGAGATGATCGGCGTCGCGCAGCACCGGCACCACCAGCCCCTGCTCGGTGCCGACCGCCACGCCGATGTCGTAATGGTTCTTGTAGATGATGTCGTCGCCGTCGATCTCGCCATTGGCCGAGGGAATCTCCTTCAACGCGACGATGCAGGCCTTGACGAAGAACGACATGAAGCCCAGCCGCACGCCGTGCTTCTTCTCGAATTCGGCGCGGTAGCGCTCGCGCAACGCCATCACCTCGGTCATATCCGCTTCGTTGAAGGTGGTGAGCATGGCCGCCGTGTTCTGCGCCTCCTTGAGGCGCTCGGCGATGCGGCGGCGGAGCCGGGTCATGCGCACGCGTTGCTCGAGCGGCCCAACCTCGCGCGGAACGGACGGCACGGGAGTCTTAAGTCTGCCGCGCCTTGCGCGGCGGGAGCGAGCGGCTTTTCGAGCGCATTCAGCACGTCGCCCTTGGTCAGCCGCCCGTCCTTGCCCGAGGGCGCGAGGCGCGCGGTATCGAGCTTGTTCTCTTCGACCAAGCGCCGCACCGCCGGGCCGGAACGCGCCACGGCGTCGGGCGATGGCACAACCGCCTTCAACGCGGGTGCCGCTGCCGGAGCCGGTTTGGGCGCGGGTGCGGCGGCGGCGTTTGGATTCTTTGTAGTTCACGGCTTTCGCCGCGGGGGCGGCCTTGGCGGCCGCGCCGTCGGCTATGCGGCCCAGCACGCCGCCGACCGAGACATTGGCGTCCTTGGGCACCAGGATTTCCGCGAGCGTGCCCGCCGCCGGAGCGTTCACTTCGAGCGTCACCTTGTCGGTCTCGAGCTCGACCAGCGGATCGTCGACAGCCACCGCATCGCCCTGGCTCTTGAGCCAGCGCGCGACGGTGGCCTCGGTGACGGATTCGCCCAAGGGCGGAACGATGATGTCGGTAGCCATGGTCCTTCCCGCCCCTGTTTAAGCCGAAGCCAGGGCTTCGTCCACCAGCCGCGCCTGTTCCACGGCATGGCGCTTGGCCAGGCCGGTGGCGGTGGCCGCCGCCTCGATGCGGCCGACATAGCGCGCGCGCTTGGCCTTGAGATCGATCGCGCCCAGCGCCTTTTCCAGGCGGCGGTCGATGAAGGACCAGGCGCCCATGTTCTCCGGCTCCTCCTGCACCCAGACGAACTCGGCGTTCTTGTAGCGCAAGGCTTGCTCGGCGAAGGTCTTGGCCGGGAAGGGATAGAGCTGCTCGACGCGCAGGATGGCGATGTCGTCGATTTTCCGCTCGCGCCGCGCATGCAGCAGGTCGAAATAGACCTTGCCGCTGCACAGGAGAACGCGGCGGATCTTGGCGTCGTCGAGCCTGTCCACTTCGCTGATGAGGCGATGGAAGGAAGTTCCCGGCCCCATCTCGGCCAGGGAGGATGCGACCTCGGGACTCCTCAGAAGCGACTTCGGGGTCATGATCACCAGCGGCTTGCGGAAATTACGCCGCAGCTGGCGGCGCAGGGCGTGGAAATAATTCGCCGCCGAGGTCAGGTTGCAGACCTGGAGATTGTCCTCGCCGCAGAGCTGGAGGAACCGCTCGAGCCGCGCCGAGGAGTGCTCCGGCCCCTGGCCTTCATGGCCGTGCGGCAGCAACAGCACCAGGCCCGACATGCGCAGCCACTTGGCCTCGCCCGCGGCGATGAACTGGTCGATGATGACCTGGGCGCCGTTGGCGAAATCGCCGAACTGCGCCTCCCACAAGACCAGCGTGCGCGGATCGGCCAGGCTGTAGCCGTATTCGAATCCCAGCACCGCGGCCTCGGACAGGGGGCTGTCGATCACCTCGAAATGCTTCTGGCCGTCGCGGATGTGGTTCAAGGGGACATAGCGTTGCCCGGTTTCCTGGTCGAACAGCACGGCGTGGCGCTGCGAGAAGGTGCCGCGGCCGGAATCCTGGCCCGAAAGGCGCACGCAAGCGCCCTCGGCCAGAAGCGTGCCGAAGGCCAGCGCCTCCGCCGTCGCCCAGTCGATGCCTTCGCCCTTTTCGATGGCCGCGCGCTTGGCTTCCAGCTGCCGGACGATCTTGCGATTGACCTTGAAACCCTGGGGCGCGCGGGTCAGCGCCGCCCCAACCTCTTTCAGCAGCGGCAATTCCACCGCGGTGGCGCCGCGCCGATCCTCGCCCGAGGCGACGGAAAGGCCCTTCCATACGCCTTCGAGCCAATCGGCCTCGTTGGGGTGGTAGCTCTTGGCCGCCTCGAATTCATCCTCGAGCCGCTTCAAGAAGTCCTGCGCGATCTTCTCGGACTCCGCGGCGCTGACCAGTCCTTCGGCGGCGAGACGCCTTGCATAGAGCTCGCGCGTCGTCGGATGCGAAGCGATCGCCTTGTACATCAGCGGCTGGGTGAAGGCCGGTTCGTCGGTCTCGTTGTGGCCGTGGCGGCGGTAGCAGAAGATGTCGACCACCGCGTCCTTCTTGAAGCGGTGGCGGAATTCGGTGGCGATGCGCGCGACATGCACCACCGCCTCGGGATCGTCGCCGTTCACGTGGAAGATCGGCGCCTGGATGACCTTGGCGACGTCGGAAGGATAAGGGCCGGAGCGGGCATGGGCCGGCATCGTCGTGAACCCGATCTGGTTGTTCACGATGAAATGGATGGTGCCGCCGGTGCGATAGCCCTTGAGCTCGCAAAGCTCGAGCGTCTCGGCCACCAGGCCCTGGCCGGCGAAGGCGGCGTCGCCATGCATCAGCAGTCCGACCACCTGGTCGTGCTCGAAGTCGCCGCGCCGATGCTGCTTGGCGCGCACCTTGCCGAGCGCCACGGGATCGACCGCCTCCAAATGCGACGGATTGGCGGTGAGCGACAAATGCACCTCGGTGCCGTCGAAGTCGCGATCGGACGAGGTGCCGAGATGGTATTTCACGTCGCCCGATCCTTGCACGTCCTCGGGATTGGCGGCGTTACCCTGGAATTCAGAGAACAGCGCCCTGAACGGCTTGCCCATCATGTTGGTGAACACGTTGAGACGGCCGCGATGGGGCATGCCGATCACCAGCTCCTTCATGCCGAGCTGGCTGCCGCGCTTCAAGACCTGCTCCAGCGCCGGGATCAGCGACTCGCCGCCTTCGAGGCCGAAGCGCTTGGTGCCGGTGTAGCGTTTGTCCAGGAAACGTTCGAGCAGCTCGGCCGCGGTCAGGCGCTCCAGGATGGCGCGCTTGCCGCGCTCGGTGAACTCGGTCTGGTTGCGCGGGACCTCGATGCGCGCCTGAATCCATTGGCGCTGCTCGAGCTCCTGGATGTGCATGTATTCGACGCCGACATGGCCGCAATAGGTCGCCTTGAGCGCGCCGAGAATCTCCTTGAGCGTCGCCGCGACGAAGCCCAGCGTGTCGTTGACGAAGATCGGCCGGTCGTAATCGGCCTCGGTGAATCCGTAGGTCGCGGGATCGAGATCGGGATGAGAGGTGCGCCGCTCGATCCCCAAGGGATCGAGATCGGCGATCAGATGGCCGCGCACGCGATAGGCGCGGATCAGCGCCATGGCGCGGATGGAATCGAGCGTCGCCTGGCGCACATCCTGCGGCAGCTCGGCCAGCGCCGGCGTGGCCGTTGGCCGCGGCCAGGGACGGAACCGCGGCGCCGTTTCCGTGATCGATGATCCGGCCGCGCTTGTCGCCCCAGCCGGGCCCTTCCCGATTTCGCGGAGAAAGGCCTTGGGTTCCTCGCCCAGATCGGCGAAAAATCCCCGCCAACTCGCATCGACCGATTGCGGGTCGTCGAGATAGCGGGCGTAAAGCTCGGCGATGAAGGCGGCGTTCTGGCCGGTGAGGAAGGTATTTTTATCGCGGCGCGGCATAGCGGTTTTCTCGGCCCATGATTTAAGGAATCCTAAGAAAAAACGGGGCACAGGCCCGGCCCCCAGCAGGGTCCTGGCCTAGAGCGTGGGCCTGTCCCATAGATTGGGCGCGAATCGGCTTAAAGCTAGGCCTGGATCGTGTCATGACTGTTACCCAGCCATGCAAAAGCCGTGCAAGCCGGGGCCGGTTGGACCGGCCGAGCCGAGTAATCCCGAGTAAGGACCAGGTCTAGGCCTTGGCTCCGGCCAGGAGTTTCCTGGTGGCCTCGAGCAGGCCGCGCACGGCCACGACCGATTTGTCGAAGGCGGCCTTCTCGCCGGGATCGAGCGCGATCTCGACCACGCGCTCGACGCCCTTTTCGCCGATCACCGCCGGCACGCCGACATAGAGGTCCTTGACGCCGTATTGGCCGGTGAGCCAGGCGGCGCAGGGCAGCACGCGCTTCTTGTCGCGCAGATACGCTTCCGCCATGGCGATGGCCGCCGAGGCGGGCGCGTAGAAGGCCGAGCCGGTCTTGAGCAGATTGACGATCTCGACGCCGCCGTCGCGGGTGCGTTGCACGATCTTGTCGAGCCGCTCCTGGGTGGTCCAGCCCATCTTGACCAGGTCGGGCAGCGGAATCCCGGCCACGGCCGAATAGCGGGCCAGCGGCACCATGCTGTCGCCGTGGCCGCCCAAGACGAAGGCGGTGACGTCCTCGACCGAGACCTTGAGCTCCTCGGCGAGGAAATAGCGGAAGCGCGCGCTGTCCAGGACGCCGGCCATGCCGACGACGCGGGCATGGGGCAGGCCGCAGGCCTCGCGCAGCACCCACACCATCACGTCCAAGGGATTGGTGATGCAGATGACGAAGGCGTTGGGAGCGTTGGCCTTGATCGCGGCGCCGACCTGCGCCATCACCTTGGCGTTGATGCCGATCAAATCGTCGCGGCTCATGCCCGGCTTGCGCGGCACGCCGGCGGTGACGATCACCACGTCGGCTCCCGCGATCGCGGCGTAATCGTTGCTGCCGGTGTAACGGGCGTCGAACCCCTCGACCGGCGTCGCCTCGGCCAGGTCGAGCGATTTGCCCTGCGGCACGCCTTCGACGATGTCGCACATCACGATATCGCCCAATTGCTTCAACCCGGCGAGCAGCGCGAGCGTGCCGCCGACTTGGCCGGCCCCCACCAGGGCGATCTTCTTGCGTGCCATTCGGAACCTCTTGTCTGGAATTTGTCCGGGATATCGCGCGCGCGTCTTAGCGCGATTCCACGCCGCCTACAAGCCCCCGGCGATTTGAGAATGAGTCTCGGTTCGAGCCGGAGCGGACATTGATCGCATGAATCCCGGCGATCTCCCCGCCAACCGTCTGCCGCTAGATTATGAGCCTGGACTGCGCGATTCCGTCGTTTCCTAATTATGCCGGTGTTATAGGATCAAAACGACCCACCAAAATGGAGACGAATATGTCAACCATCGAGATTCAACCGCGATCGGGGAAACGGTATATTTCGCTCCGTGAACTTGCCGCGATCCAGCGCATCGCCCATCGCCAGGTCGCCCGATATGACATCTATCATCATCTGCGGCGGATTGGCTGGGTTCCGTTCTTTGCGTTATTGGCGGCGGCTTATCTCATCATGAACTTGATCTTCGGGCTGCTCTATTTTGCCCAGCCGGAAAGCATTGCCAACATGCAGCCTGGCTCCATCGCGGACGCCTTCTTCTTCAGTACGGCGACGGTCGCCGGAATCAGCTCCGGCAATATGCATACGGCGACGCTCTACGGGAACGTGATCCAGACAGGCGAAGTCATGCTCCGCCTTGGCTTCATCCCGGTCGTGGTTGCTCTCATCATTGCGCGCTTTTCACGGCCCGTTTCGGGGGTGCTGTTCAGCAACGTAGCGGTCGTAGGGCCGCAAGATGGCGTGCCAAAGCTGATGTTCCGCGTAATCAGTCAGCGCAGAAACGTCATGATCAACGCACAGGCCAATTTGATGCTCGCCCACACCGTGCGTACGAAGGAGGGCACGGTGATGCGCCGTTTTGTCGACCTGAAACTCGAACGTAACCACGTCACGACATGGCTTTTGACCTGGACGTTGACGCATAGGGTCGATGAGACGAGTCCGCTTTGGGGTCTTACGCGCGATGACCTTCTCGCTCAGGAGGCGGAGATCATCCTTGCCGTCACCGGCACCGATGAAACGCTGGCGCAATCGGTCCAAGCCTATCATTGCTATGAGGCCGAACAGATCATGTGGGACCGTCGCTTCGCCGACATTTTTGCTCGAACCCCGGAGGGCCGGTTCAGCATGGATTTTGGCCGCTTGAACGAGACCCTCCCGCTCTTGGAATCGGCGTGAGTGGAATCCCAGCGCGTTCAAGACGAAGCGCCGCAGGCGGGGTCGAAGAGACGCTCAGGTCACTTTCCCGGCGTGGGCGCGGGCGGCGGTGGAGTGGGTACGTACTTGTCCGGCGGAAGCACCTGATAGACGAATGAACTTGGCTTTTCGCTCGTGCCAAAGGGTCCCGGAACCTTGTTCTTGATCGGCGGCAAGGTTTTGAGATAGGCGGCGATGGCCAGCGCGTCCGATTGTGTAAGGCGTTTGAATGACTCCACGGGCATCGGCGGGGCGAGGATGCGACCATCCGGTGTTTTACCGGTACGGATCGCGGTCGCAATCTGCTCTTTGGTCCAGCTGCCAATCCCGGTCTCTTTGTCCGGGGTTAGATTGGCCCCGTAGAAAATGCCAAGTCCGGGGACTTCAAAACCGACATCGGAGCCGCCGAGATAGCGCGTCATATCCGGCTTACCGAGAAAAGTCCCGGGCGTATGGCAATCCGTGCATGAAATAACGCTGACGAGATATTTACCGCGCTCAACTTGCGAGTCGGCAGCATTCGCGGCGCCGCATGGCGCACTGAGCATGGCGCCTAACACAAGCAAAGACAAAGCGATCAAGTTTGACGGGCGGACAAAGCTGGCCATGTATTCCCCCTAATTATCGAATTGCATCGACCGTCGGAAAAATACAGCACGGGGATTTTAGATTCAATAAGTCACCGGGCCGAGAACTCGATCCTGGTGTTTAATCGGTTGCAATGAGTTCGAGCAAGGGCATGTCCGGTTATGGCACTAAGCGGACATTCCGCGGCTGCGGTCGAATGTCCGCCATCGGGGCAAAGCGGACATGACGCGGACATCGCGGAATCTCCGCTTTTGACCCATAGCGGACATGCGACATACTGCTTACTCGGTCACGTCGTTCGCAAGCATGGCAAACGGCCGCGCGGGTCTCCAGTAATGATTGTGATTATCCGCTTGCCCGCCGATCGTCGATTTTATTGGCCACCTCTTCACAAACCTCTGCCAACTCGAGAGACTCTTGCTTGATGAACGGTTCTTCCACCTTCTCAGCAAGCTCTCGGTATTTGTCCGCTTGTTCCCGTAGATAGTCAGAATAGTGAAACATGTGACGATGCCCAGCTCATATTTTACATATTTTATCAATGCGAGATAAAGACCCGCAGCGATCTGTATCTCCACCCCTTTAGCTTTCGCCGGGGCGCTCGAAGCAGACCACTTACGGGTCCGTCACGGCGCATCATCAAGGACTGGACATTCGCCAGATGAGCCGCGCCTCCCTTGGGGACGTTTCCTCCATCGGCGGCTTTCAGTCCTCATCCACACCGTGGCCTTTGTTTACAATGGGGAAGGAGCCAATCGGCGGCATTGATTCAGATCAATGCCGTTACAACGCCAGTCGCCAATGCTGATTCCCGAAGCAGGGGGTAGCCATGTCGGGCGATGGCATCATCTCTGGTTTGATCATCGGAATCGCGACCTTCACGCTCTTATGGGTGATTGGGGTCGTGCTCAAATCTTTTAAGCCACGGCGCAACGGGCTGATGTTCCTGCTCGTCTTTTCGGTTGTGTTACTGGCGCCCGTGAAATGGTTCGTTTTCTGAAGTGATCGCTATGGATGACCGCGCCGAAGCCCTTCGCCGCCGCATCGCCACTTGTCGGCTCTACCTTGCTGAAGGCATCCCTACCGTGTTTGCGCGCGAATATCTGAGTGAGATAGCAAAAGCGGAAGCGGAGCTGACAATGATAGCACGTGAGGAGGCGGCGCTGGCTAAGAACAAGAAGGATAGCGACAAACCCGAATAATCTGCCTCTTGGGGCTGAGATGGGGATCAGGTCGGCACTGTGGGAAGATGGATTTCAAGCGCTGAAAAGATACAGAGTGCGCGAAGGTAATTGTCGAGTGCCTTTAAGGCATATTGACGAAGCAGGCTTTAAGCTCGGAAACTGGGTCCATACGCAACGCCTTCACAAAGATGCGATGTCCGTCGAACGCAGGCGGCGGCTGGATGAGATCGAGTTTCAATGGGATGCTGTTTCGGCATTGTGGGAAGATGAATTTCAAGCGCTGAAAAGATACAGAGAACGAGAAGGCGATTGTCGAGTGCCACAAGAGTATATCGATGAGACAGGCTTTAAGCTCGGACACTGGGTCTCAAACCAACGCTATACCAAAGACAAGATTCCCGTTGAACGAAAGCGGCGGCTGAATGAGATCGGATTTATATGGCGTCAAAAATAGTATCGTGGATTAGATCCGGCGCGCCTGCGCCGAACGAAGGGCGAAGAAGGCGCTCCACTAAGTCGTCACCAAACCCAAAGCCGTAGAACACCGTGATTGAATCGCTGGGGGCAGCAGTTGTCAGATTTGGCAACGCCACCCTTTCTCGTTTGGGCACACGCCAAACTGGAATCTATCAAAAGGCCTCCGCATCAAGTTCCATGATCGATCTGCTGCCGGACAAGATGGCGGCAACCAAGGACGAGCTTTGTGGCAATAGGTACTGCATGAAAAATCGCGCGGTAGCGATTTTCGCTTCGTAAAATTGCTTCTCGTCGGTATTCGGCAAGGCCGTGTACGCGATTTTTACGATTTTTGCCCACTCGCTGCCCAACGCAACGCGTCCGAAAAGATGGAGATAGTCGTTCGCCACCGCAGCTAACTTCTGACGGTTTTTCGTGCTCTGATCCCTGATCCATGTCGTCACCTGTTGAAGCTCACGAAAAGCCGTAGCGAGTGGCAGGATGAATTCCTGCATTTGAGCGTTATTCCTATGCTCGTTGATGAACTGGTGAATAGGATCGAAAAAACGTCGTAACAAACGTCCAGACTTCATGGCAATCTTGTGACCCACAAGGTCTAGCGCCTGGATCCCGTTCGTCCCTTCGTAGAGTTGGCCGATACGGGCGTCACGCACCAGCTGTTCCATCCCGTGCTCGCGAATGTATCCATGCCCGCCGAAGACTTGGAGGCCAAGATTGGTGGCCTCAAAGCTATGGTCCGTAATGAACGCCTTGACGACGGGAATCAAAAGCTGAACCAGATCCTCCGCTGTCTCGCGGGCCGCGGGATCGGGATGATGGCGGGACAAATCGACATTCATGCCGACCCTGTAGGCGAGGGCACGTGCGCCTTCGTTGTAAGCCTTCATCGTGAGCAGCATGCGCCGGACATCGGGATGAACGATAATTGGATCGGCCGGTCGATCGGGGCATCGAGCGCCGTTTATGGCGCGGCCTTGAAACCGTTCCCTCGCATAAGTACGGGCACTTTGATAGGCAGTCTCGACAAGTCCTAAACCCTGCAAACCGACGGCGAGCCGCGCAGCATCCATCATTGTGCGCAAGGCGCGGAGCCCATCACGCCGTTCGCCGATCAAGTAGCCTGTAGCATCGTCGAAGCTCATCGTGCAGGTTGCGGACGCATTGATGCCCATCTTTTTTTCAAGCGACCTGCAACTCACTCCGTTGCGTGCCCCTAATGAGCCGTCGAAACCCACGAGAAATTTGGGAACCAGGAAGAGACCGAGACCTTTCATGCCCGGAGGAGATTCGGGCAACCGGGCAAGCACCACATGGATGATGTTTTCAGTCAGATCATGCTCGCCAGCCGAGATGAAAATCTTTGTTCCGCTCACTCTGTAGCTGCCATCGGGTTGCGGTTGTGCCTTCGTCCGGATTAAGCCGAGGTCACTGCCGCAGTGGGGCTCGGTCAGGCACATCGTGCCGCTCCAACTGCCGTCCGCCAGCCCGGGCAAAAACATGCGCTTAATCTCATCCGATCCGTGTACGTTTATGAGGATATAAGCGGCATGTGACAGCACCACATAGGTCTCGAATGCAAGGTTGCTTGAGCACGCCATCTCGGTCAGCGCGCAGTTGATAACTTCCGGCAAGCCCTGGCCGCCATGGGCGGGATCACAGGCCAACGAAGTCCAGCCTCCTGCGGTGAACGTTCGATATGCGTCCTTGAATCCCGACGGGGTTCGCACGACCCCATTTTCGAAATGGCAGCCTTCCTCATCACCCGACTGGTTGAGAGGAAAAAGAACCCGCTCACACAGCTTCGCGGCTTCTTTGAGCGAGGCGTTGACAACATCACGTGTCGCGGCCCCAAACCTCGCAATTCGGTTGAGCTGCCCGATGTCGAGCAACTCATGCAAAACGAAATCGACATCGCGTAACGGTGCACTGTACGTTGTCATGGACCTATGCCCAGAGTGGTCAGCAAGCGGAACGGCGCCCTTCTATCCTTTGCGGCGCCGCACCCATGCCGCAGCACGAAATAGCCGCGGGGGCGCCGCTCGGAAAGAGACGCCCTCGCGGCTAAGACCTACCTAGGCGGGATGGCCCAGATGATGGCGCACATCCCAGATTTCGTAGAGGGCCAGCACGAGCACCAGCAAGCCGACGACGACGAAATTCGCCATCGGCACCGGAGCCGTGATGCCCAGAACCCAGGGCGAGACGACCAGCCACGCTCCGAGAACGACATTGATCCATTCCTCCCAGTCGCGGAAGGCGGTCAAGGTCACGATCTCGGTCAAGACCAGCAGCAGGCCGACAAGGAAGGCGTTCTGCGTCACGATCATCTCCCCGCCGACAAACTGGAGCAGCCAGGGCGAGGCGCCCAACCAGACGCCGAGCGCCAGGCTGATCCAATCCTCCCACTGCTTTGGTGGAGTGAATTCTAATGCCATGTGACCTCCTCGAACCGTCTAGACGGTTCAGGAATGACAGGAACGTGAAGATCACGTTCCTGGAATGCTGACTATGTACAGAACGAAATCATTATAAGACGAGATCCGGTTGTCGGATCTGAAATTCGGCATTCGGCAGCGAACGCGACTTAGACGCGTTTCCAGAAAATATTGCTGATTTAGATCTAAGGCGCTTATCTGGCGATCAGCTACCCCAGCAGAACGCTGCCATTCAAGCCGATCCCTGGTCATCGGGAGAATGCCGGTTAGGTTGAATTGCCGGAAAAATTCACGGCGATGCGGTAGCGAGGCTGACTAATTTCGGGCGAATGCCCTTGACGTCCGGGCTGCACGGTCTAACATTTAAGATGTCGCAACCAGGAAGGAGGATGTCGCCGCGCATGACTCCACCGGGTATAGCCGGAGTTGCCGACCTGCTTGGCATCGGCGACCGCTTATAAAGCCCAAGATTTAGCTCGGGATTATCCCCGGGCGCGAAGGAATCTTCGCAAATCGACCCCCGCCCATGAAAACGAGCGGGGGTCATTGCATGACGAGCGAACCCGAAAGGCCACCGAGCGACATCCTGCGTTCCGCAGGTAATGTCAGATGTCCGCTTTTGGCACAAAGCGGACGTGCGGCGATCGGCACGCAATGTCCGCCAGCGGGGGGCAAGGCGGACATGACGCGGAGATCGCGGGATGTCCGCTTCTGACCCGAAGCGGACATTGGTTATCCGTTAAATGAGTGGCCTCCCAAGGCCGCTTCCAGTCCCTTCCATAAATCCAGATCGACCCGCAAGCCGCCATTCAAGCGGCTAGGCCGCCGGCCGCTGGGCCGGATCGAGCGCGGCCTGCCACGGCGCATCCGGCGGCGCGGACTGGTGCGCCCGATAGACCTGGGCGAGCAGGCGCGCCTGGATCAGCAACGCGGGCAAGGCCAGGAGAATCACGGTCTGGAGCGTCCCTCCGGCGGCGCAGATCGCCGCGGCGGCGAGGCTCACGGCAACGCCGCCCAGATCCCAGCCGCCCTCGGCCGCGAACAGAAAGCGGAACGGACAGGGCGAGGATTTCGCGGCGTTGTAGAAGGCGGTCATCAGCGTCGGCGTGTAGAGCCCGCCCGCCATCGTGGTCAGGACCGCGACGGCGACGATTTCGGCCGGCGACGATCCGCACAAGACCCGGGCGAGCAGCGCCAAGGCGAAGACCGCGGCATTGATCCTGATGGCGCGGCGCGCGTGGCCCCGGTCGATGAACCGGCCGAGCAGGACGCCGCCGAGCGCCCCGGCGAGCGCCGCCAAGGCGAGCGTCCCGCCGAAGGCGTCGAACCGCGATTGCAGCGCGCGGAAGACGATGATGTCCCAGGCCACCACCGCGCAGCAGATGATCCAGCCGTCCACGGCGAAGAGCAGCACGCCGGTCCGGGCCGCGGCATAGGCGCCGCGCGGCGACAGACGCGGCACCGGCGGCGCGCGCACGCCCAGCAGCGGCAGGATCGCCACGATTTCGATCGCCGCCGCGGCGCCGAAGGCGATCCACGGGCCGAAGCTCGTCAGCATCAGGCCGCCGAGCGCCGGGCCCAGCACCGCGGCGAAGCCCACGACGAGCTGCCTTATGCCGATCTGGCTGCCGCGGGAGCGCGCGTCGCCGATGGCGGCGAAAAACGCGTGATAGCAGGGCCAATAGAAAACCCCGGCGAGCGCGCCGATGGCCGCGAAGACCCCCAGCGCCAAACCCGTGCCGTGCACGAAGCCGATCGCCGGGTATTGCAGCGCCGAAAACAGCGTGCCGATGACGAGCGTCCCCCGCAGGCCGAGTTGCGGCACCACGACCAGGATCACCGGGCGGCTCAGGAATTGCAGCAGCAGGGTCGCGCCGCCGGTGAGAAAGATCATGGAAGGCGGCAACCCGGCGCGCAGCAGGAAAACGCCGAAAAACACGCCCGAGACGCACCAGGCGAATTGATGCAGGCCGACGTGAAGCGTGAGACGGTTGATGCCGCGATTGGCGAAGAACCCCATGGGACTCCGATCAGCTGCCGCTGCGCGACGCTATAGCACAATCGCCCCACCCGTGGAGCGGCGTCATTCTTTTGAATCAAATCCGTCTTCATTCTGCAACCGGACCGCGGCACAGTCTCGCCGTGCCTGATTCACCAGCCGTGTCAGTGGCGTCCGAACTTCTCGCGCCGGACCGCGAAAAACGCATCCTCGTGCTCTATACCGACAGCGGGTACGGGCACATCGCCACCGCCCGCGCCCTCCAGGCCCATCTGCCGCGCGAACGGCCCTGGCGCATCGACGCGGTCGACGTCTATCGCGAAGTCCTGACCACGCTCGACCCGTTCCGCGTGCTGACCGGCATGTCGGGGCCCGACTTCTACAACGAATACACGCTGCGCCGCGGCCATACCCGCATGCTGTGGCCGATGATCGCCGCCGGCTCGTCGGTGGCGATTTGCTTGGGATCGCCCTTCGTCGTGCGCCAGCTCGCGGCTTTCCTGCGCCAGCGCTCCTACGACATGGTCATCTCGGTCATGCCGCTCATCAACGCCACGGTTGCGGCGAGCCTGCGCCGCATCGGCGGCGGCATCCCGTTCGTCACCATCGTCACCGATTTCTGCGAGCCGATCCATGCCGCGTGGATCCAGAGCCGCGACCAATATGTCATCGCCGGCACGCGCAAATGCTGCGATCAGGCGCGCCGTTTCGGCTTGCCCGAAGCGCAGATTCTGCCGATCGGCGGTCTCGTGCTGTCGCCCAACTTCGCCGCGTTGAAGCGCGCCATGACGCCTTCGCTGCGGGCGGAGACGCGCGCGGCGCTGGGATTGCCGCCGGACGGCCTCGTCGGGCTGATGATGTTCGGCGGACGCGGCGCCGACCGCATGCTCGACTACGCGCGCGCCATAGAGACCAGCGATCTTCCGGTGCAGATGATCTACGCCTGCGGCACCAACGAGACGATGCTGGACAAGATCGGCGCGTTGCCGGCTTCGCGTCCGCGGCACATCCTGGGCTTCACCGGCGAGATCGAACGCTACATGGCGGCGAGCGATTTCTTCGTCGGCAAGCCCGGACCGGGCGCGATCTCGGAGGCTATGGTCATGGACCTGCCGATGATCCTCGAGGTGGGCGCCCGGCTCCTGGCCCAGGAGCGCTACAACGCGACCTGGACGACGGCGATCGGCGCCGCGCTCTCGTTCCGCAAGGAGAGCGAGCTGGCGGCGGCCATCGCCCGGATTTCCGATCCGGCCTGCCGCGCGGCGATGCGCCAGGCGATCGCGGCCCATCCCAACACCGCGATCTTCGATCTGCCGGCGCTGCTCGACGGCGTCTTCAGCCGCGGCCGCGCCGCGAAGCGCTCTTAATTCCGCCCGTGACCCGAAGGCGCCCACGGCTCGACGACGGTTGCCGTAAGACGCCGGCGGATCACGCCGTCTTGCGCGGTTTCGACATCCGCCACGGCAGTTCCGCGAGCGCAAAGGCCGCGGCTGCGAGCGCCACGACGATGAGCGCGCGCGTTGGCCAGGGCCCGAGCGCGTCGACAAAGGGAGGTATTCGCGCCGGGGGCGGCGGATTGCCGATATAGCCGTAATTGGAGCCGAGCCGGATATTCAGCGGAACCACCAACGCGAGATAGATCGCGCTCACGCCATAGACGCGCCCGAGGTCGCGCCAATCGGGCCGAAAGCCGAGCACCGCCAGGTCATAAACCGCGCAGGCGAGGATGATCGTGTGCTGCGCCCAAAACCACCAGAACATGGCGAAGGCCGGACCGAAAATCAGGGACGGTTGGATAAAAGCCTGGGTCGTGAGCGCGAAGGTCCAGAAATAAAGCGTCCCCCGCAGCCAGCGATTCAGGGTCAGCAGAGCGAGCGGCGCGATCAAGCCGTTGAGGTCGCAGATTTGCAGCGGCAAACCGCCGGCGAAATCGACCCCATGGCGGTTCCACCAGATATTGTAACAAACCCAATAGACGATCGCGAAAATGCCGAGCACGCGCCGGAAGGCCGCTTCATGGGTCAAGCGTTGGGCGCGGCCGGCTGCCGCGATTCCGGCTGCCGCCGACAAGCAGACGCAGACCGCGACGAGATGCAGTCCGCGATAGGCGACGAAATTGTCCCACGAGCCGGCGGAAACCAGGTCGAGGGAAAGCGCGGTCATGTCATGAAGTTCGCCGAGATCGGCTTCAGAAATATGACACGCCCGCCGTCTCGACCGGATCGTGTCCCGGGCGATGGCCTTGCCGCGAATGGCGCGTTATGCCGCCTTTCCCTCCGCGTCGCAGCCGTGAGCCGTTAACATGAAAGCGCCAGGGGGCCGGCACGGGGCCGCGTTCTTGGCTCGGCCGGCGGTTTAGAAGGGGTGAGAGAACTGGGCCCAGAAGCGGTCACCCTCGGGACGGTTTCGCACGTCCATCTCGTGATCCCACTTGGCCACGATACCGCCTTGCTCGAAGAGGTCGTACCGCAGCTGCAGGCCCACGGCGATCGCCTGCCCCTCGAAGCCGTTGCTGATGGCTCCCGGCAACACCGGAATATTGATGTTGGAGCTCGTCACTTCGGCGCCATTGACCGTATCGGGTTGGTACTGCTTGTAGAAATAGCCGACCAAACCGAACTGGAGCTTCGGCAGCGACGGGATCGGGCGGTCGCCGATCATGTAATCGAAGGTGAAATCATTTCCGGACTGGTAGCCGTCGGTCGGATTTTTCAGGTATTCGGAGAACATTCCGCTCCCATCGAACTCCCACGCCTTCGTCAGGAACCAAGTGAACAGCACCTGCTCGCCGAAACTCCAATGATTCAAGCTGGGACTGGCCGGATTGGCGGGGTTGTAATTGCCGTCCGGCAGCCAAATCTGCTGCGAGTATTCGATGAACATGGCGGGCGTAAGGGCGTAGCTCAACTGCAACGGCCGGAAGTCCGAATCGAACAATCCGCCGTTATTGAAGCTCGTACCATGCCCCACCGGTTTGGGACCGCCGGGAGCCGTGCCCTGCGACGTCAAGCCGATCTGGCCGACCGGCTGGATGGCGCTGATCCCCCAAGTCAACGGGCCCCACGCCGCGAAGGTGTGATCGATGCGGAACGAGTTGACCACGAGATTGGCTTTGAAGCCGGTCCACATGCTCTGGCCGTTCCCGCCGGCGAACTTGCTCGCCGTGTAAAATTGGAAATAATCGTAGAACTGCGTCTCGCCGGGCGCCGGCTCGAGCGCCATGTCAATCGTATCGACGCCAAACGGATATTCCGTTTTCCCGCCTTCCGTGGCAAAGGCCGGAACGCTCGACACCACGAGACAAGCGGCGACCGCCCCGGTGAGCCGCGTCATGTATTTCACGGTCATTCGTTTCCCCACAGTGATGTCGCGCCGGCCTGGCCGATCGGGGCGGCGGGCGTCGGGCGCCGATCCGTCAAATCGTCCTCAAGGGCGCCGACGCGGACTTCATGAAATTGCCGGCGCCGCCTGATACGAGCCGGTCACGCCGATCGAATCTATCGAGATTCGTCTCGTTTTTCATTGCCGGTGATTGATCCGTCTTCTACCCAGCCAATTCCTTGATCTAGATCAAATTGAAACGATCCATCCGGATCGAACTCTTTGACGAGTTTCGTCGGCTTCGAACCCGCCGGTTTGATTCCGGACACCAAGGCCAAGACCGGCGCCCCGGCGGGCCGCCGCCATAAATTCAAATTCGCGCGATAAGCCGGTTTGCGGCGTCTCGCCACGCGCCCGATATGGTTCCGTTCAATTTCCGCTTCTGGTCCAAAGAGGACGATTCAGTCCGCAACCCGAATACGATATCATGGGACGCCTCAACGATCGGGCCCGGCTTTGGAACAATCCGCCTTGCCACGCGCGGCTCTGACGCTTTCGTCTCTCGGCTCAAACCGTGACGCCGGTCTGGCGGGCGCCGACGTGACGGCGCGCCTCGCCCGGGAGGGCCCCAACGAAGTTCCGGAGAAGCGGTCCCATCCCCTGCTGCGTTTCGCCGGGAAGTTCTGGGGCCTGTCGGCATGGATGATCGAGCTGGTCGTTATCCTGTCGCTGATGCTGCACAAGACCGTCGACCTCGGGGTCGCGCTCTCCCTTCTTGTCTTGAATGCCGTCCTCAGTTTTCTCCTGGAACAGCGCGCCTCGGCCGCGGTGACGGCGCTGCGGTCCCGGTTGCAGGTGACATCGCGCGTGCTCCGCGACGGCGTTTGGCAGGGTATTCCGGCGCGGAACCTCGTTCGCGGCGACATCGTCCGGGTCCGCTCCGGCGATTTCGTCCCGGCCGACGGGCAGATCATCGATGGCGCGCTGAAAATCGACCAATCCGCGCTGACCGGCGAATTGCGCGAACTGCCCAAGACCGCCGACGACGCCCTCTATTCCGGCTCGATCGTGCGCGAAGGCGAAGCGACCGCCGTGGTGGTTGCAACCGGGGCGCGGACCTATTTCGGCCGCACGACCGAGCTCGTCGAAAGCGCCCGCCCGAAGCTCCACGTCGAGGAGGTGGTCACCCGCCTCGTGAAGTGGCTGTTCCTCATCGTCGGCATTCTGGTGTCGATCACCATCGCCGTCTCCATCGGCGAGGGATTGCCGCTTCTCGACATCCTGCCGCTCTCCCTGGTGCTGCTGATGGGCGCGGTGCCGGTGGCCTTGCCCGTGATGTTCACCGTGAGCATGGCGGTCGGCTCGATCGAGCTCGCCCGCCGCGGCGTCCTGGTCACGCGGCTCAGCGCCGCCGAAGACGCGGCCAACATGGATATCCTGTGCGCGGACAAGACCGGCACGCTGACGATGAACCGGCTGTCTCTGGCCGGCGCGTTGCCGCAGCCCGGATTTATCGAGGACGACGTCGTGCGCGACGGCGCCTTGGCTTCGAACGAATCGAACCAGGACCCGATCGACCTCGCGTTCCTGCGGGCGGGCCGGGAGCGCGGTTTGCTGCAAGACCCGGGACGGACGCTGTCCTTCGCGCCGTTTTCTCCGCAGAACCGCAAAACCGAAGCGGTGATTGAGCGCGACGGCCGCAAACTTCGCGTCGTGAAGGGCGCGCTGCGTGTTGTCGCCCAGGCCGCCGGTCTCGAAGATTCGGCGCTGGCCGCGCTCGAAACCCGCGTCAACACGGAGGCGCAGAAAGGATATCGCGCTCTCGCCGTCGCGCGCGCCGAGGATGACGGACCGCTTCGCTTCGTCGGCATCGCGCTGCTCTACGACGCGCCGCGCCCCGATTCGCGTCAATTGATCGACGAACTGCGCTCGCTCGGCATCACCGTGAAGATGCTGACGGGCGACGCGCTGCCCGTCGCCCGTGAAGTCGCCCATGAGCTTGGTCTGGGCGAGATCGTGCGCGCGCCCGACCTGCGCACGGCTCTAAGCGCGTCCGCAGCCGGCACCGGCGGCCTCGTCCAGGGCGCCAGCGGCTTCGCCGAGATATTCCCGGAAGACAAGCTTCTGGTGGTGAAGAGCCTGCAAGCGGCCAACCGCGTCGTCGGGATGACCGGCGACGGCGTGAACGACGCGCCGGCCCTGCGTCAGGCGGAGATCGGCATCGCCGTGAGCGGCGCCACCGACGTCGCCAAGGGAGCGGCGAGCGTCGTGCTGACCGCCGAGGGCCTGGCGAGCATCGTCGATCTGGTGAAGAGCGGCCGGTCGATCTATCAGCGTGTTCTCACCTGGATCGTCAACAAGATAAGCCGAACCATCCTGAAGTCCGGCCTGGTGGTGATCGCCTTGCTGGTCACCGGCAAGTTGATTATTTCCGCGTTGGGGATCGTTTTGCTCATGTTCATGACCGATTTCGTCAAAATCGCGCTGTCGACCGACCGCGTGCGCCCGTCGCAACAGCCGGAGAGCTGGAATATCGGTCCGCTGGTGAGAATCGCCGTCTTCCTCGGGCTGGTCATGCTGGCCGAGGCGCTGGGCCTGCTCGCCATCGGATGGCGCCGTTTCGGCCTCGGCGGCAATGACGGCCAGTTGCATACCTTCACCTATCAGACGCTGCTTTTCTTCGCGCTGTTCTCCATCGTGTCGTTTCGCGAGCGCCGGTCATTCTGGGCATCGCGGCCCAGCGCCACGCTCGCAACGGCGCTGTTTGCCGATGGCTGCCTGGGGATAGTGATCGGCGCATACGGTCTGGCCGATCTGCGACCGCTGCCTCCGGCGCAAACGGCATTCGTCATCGGCTATGCCATGCTGTGCTGCCTCGGCGTGAACGACCTCATGAAGTCCGCCCTGATCGCGCGTTACAAAATCACGGGACGGTCCGGCGCCTAGCGCCTCCGATCCGAGAAGAGGCGCGCTTCCTTGATCTGAATCAAGGCGGCAGGCGGCGGCGGAAGCAATGCTTTGCTTCCGAAAACCATACCGGTTCCGGTGCGTCACATCACAGGTGGCCGCGATGAACACGCTCATGATCCTGAACGACCCGCCCTACGGCACCGAACGGAGCTATAACGGACTGCGCCTCGCCGGCGCGCTGTTGAAACCGGGCGCCGACGCGGCCGTCACCGTGTTCCTGCTGGGCGATGCCGTGCACTGCGCGAAAAAGGGGCAAAAGACGCCGGAAGGCTACTACAACATCGAACGGATGCTGCATCGCGTGACTTCCGGCAAGGGCGAAGTCCTGCTGTGCGGCACGTGCATGGACGCGCGCGGCATCGCACCCGGCGAGATCGTCGAAGGCGCCCGGCGCAGCACCATGGATGAGCTTGCCGCCGCCACGCTGAAGGCCGACAAGGTGATCGTATTCTGAAGCCCCGCGATCCCGGCCACGCGGCCGCCGGCGAAAGCGATCGCCGCCCGCGCTTATGAGTTTTGCACGACAATATGATCCGGCGCCAAACCGGCCCGATGCCGTTCGACCATCGCGGCGTAAGCCGCTTCGAGATGCTGGGCGGAAAGTTTGGTATTGAACAAAGGCGCCGACCGGCGATTGCCGGCGAGCTTGCGCTTCAGGCCCGCCAGTTTCTTCGGATTCGCCGCCAGCTCGATCGCCAGACGCTCGTAGTCTTCCAGGCTCGCGGTTATGAGTTCGGGCAAATCGATCGCGGTCAACAAGCTGGCGGCGACGCGGCCCGCGAAGGTCTCTCCCCGGCAGGTCAGCACGGGCAATCCCGCCCATAGCGCAGTGCTCGCGGTCGCATGGGCGTTGTAGGGAAGCGTGTCCAGAAACAGATCCGCCAGGCGGTGACGCGCCAGGTGCCGATCGAGGGGAATCCGCTCCGCAAACACCAGCCGCGACGGATCGATCCCGCGCCGTTGCGTTTCCCGGCGCAGATTGCGCTCGGCGCCCGCGTCGGGCCACGACAGCCACAGCACGCTGCCTTCGACCCGGGCCAGGAGACGCATCCAGAGGTCGAATATCGCCGGCGTGATCTTCCAGCTGTTGTTGAAGCAGCAGAACACGAAGCCTTGCTCCGGCAGTCCCATGTCCCGCCGCGCCGGCGCCTGCCCGGCGATCCGGCGCGTGGTGTCGCTGACCAAAAAGCAGCCGGGCAGATGGACGATCTTTTCGGCATAGAATTGCCGGTGCTCGAAGGGGGCCACGATCCCGTCGGCGACGATGTAATCGATGAAGGACGCCCCCGTCGTGCCGGGGTAGCCGAGATAGGTCGCCTGAACCGGCGCCGGGCGATAGGCAAATATGCCGGGCCGCGAATTCCGGGTATGTCCCATCAGGTCAACCGCGATGTCGACCTGAAGACCGTGCAACAATCCGGCGATTTCCTTGTCGCTCCGGTTGCGAACCTCGTGAAACGCGCCGAAGGCCGCGACCAGCCGCTTTCGCATCTCGCTGCGGTCGTCGGCGCCGAATGAGAATCCGATGATCTCGAATCGGGAACGGTCGTGCCGCTCGAACAGCTCGATTATCGCATGCGTCACCGGGTGGTCGAAAAAATCGGCGGAGAGATAGGCGACGCGAAGGCGATCGTGACCGTACCGCCCGCCCCGCCAGACCGGCGTTTCCGCAGCAGGATATTTACTGGCCATCCACAGCTTGGCGCATCGGAGTTGATCCTCGGACGATGAGGGAATGGCGAGCAAGGTGAAGGGCGACGTAGTGAGATGTCCGTTCCTGACGGACGAAATCAGATGCGCGCACTCGGCGTCGAAATCGCTCCAATCGCAAAGCTGCATCTTGACATGAAGGCGGCTGCCTTCAAATTCGGCGAGATCGGGTTTCAGGGCGAACGCCTTGTCGTAGCTGGCCAGCGCTTCCTCGAGCCGCTTCAGATCCATCAGCGCATTGCCGCGGCTGTTATAAGCCTCGGTATAATCCGGCTTCAGCGCGATAGCCTTGTCGTAGCTTGCCAGCGCCTCCCCGGGCCGCATCAGATCATGCAGCGCAAGCCCGCGGTTGTAATAAATCTCCGCGTAGCCGGGCTTCAACGCGATCGCCTTGTCGTAGCTGGCCAGCGCTTCCTCGGATCGCCTCAGATTCCGCAGCGCATTCCCGCGGTTGATGTAGGCCTCGATGTAATCGGGCTTCAGCGCGATAGCATTGTCGTAGCTGGCCAGCGCCTCCTCGGGCCGATTCAGATCAACCAGCGTAATCCCGCGATTATAGTATGCCGTTGCGTCGTCGGGCTTCAGCGCGATGGCCCGGTCGTAGCTGGCGAGCGCCTCCTCGAATCGCTTCAAATCCTGCAGCGCCAGCCCGCGGTTGTAATAAGCCCCCGCGTCGTCGGGCTTCAGCGCGATGGCATTGTCGTAGCTGGCGATGGCTTCCCGGGAGAGATTTAGATCGCGAAATCCGTTGCCAAGGTTGACATGCGCCGGCGCGAAATCGGCGTTGATGGCTATCGCTTTTCTGATCAAGTCGACGCCGCGCCGGGTCCGGCGCGTCTGCAGGGCCAACAACCCCAGGAGATGCAGCGCATCGAAGTTTTCAGGTTGCCGCTGCAAAACTTGAGTGTAGATGCGTTCCGCCTCGGCAAGTTTTCCTTGCCGATGCAACGCGAAACCTTTCTCAAGCTCGGCTTGCAGCGCCATGGTTCATTTTTCCAGAGGATTGGGGATAGCGCCGCGCCGGTTTGGCATTGGCGTTGTTCCAAGACTATCGGAATGCCGGTGAACAGCCATGATTTCGCCCGACGGGTATGTACACCACTTTCGGCCGCGCCAAGGGGTTATATAATCCTCCAATTCCCCCAACGGATCACCGGGGCCGAAACCAACCGCCCACGGCGGGAATTCGGGTCCCGGTTCGAGCCGGAGCGGAGCTTCAACCCTCACAGCTTTTGCAGCGTCAAGCCGTCGGGTTCGCCCGCGAAGTACTTCCGCAAGGCCTGCGTGAAGACCTCGTTATCCGAAGTGACGCCGGCGAACAACGTCATGGAAGAGCGGAACTTCAGATCATCCGGGGAGCCGAAAATCTGATGCGCCGACCGTCCTTCCACCAGAGCGGCCAGCCGGCTGCACTCCCTGAGCCGGGATCCAAGGACCGGGTGCTTCAAATAGGCCTCGGCTTCTTCCCGCGAGGATATGGCGAATTTGCGCGCCGTCTCGCTGTGCCCCAGCCCCGCGATCTGGGGGAAGATGAACCACATCCAATGCCCGGTTTTGCGGCCCTGCCGCAGCTCCGCGCAGACTTGCGCGAAAACCGGATCCTGCGCGTCGACGAAGCGCTGCAGATCGTACGGATCCTCGGTATCGGTTCCCATGCCCTCGATCGAAGAACCTATGGCAACGGACCACCGGCGGCAATGCCGGGAGCGGGCGGGCGCTTCCAGGATCACCCCCTTGGCAAGGACGAGGCTGAAAGGCGGATGCCGAATCTGCGATAATGCCGGCCATGCGCGGAACCCCCCGGCAATTCTCCGACAAGCTCTTGGTGGCGGCGCTCGTGACCGCAATCGCCGTGCTGGTGCTGGCGCGATTGGCGGCGTCGGGCGATGTCGTCCTGACCGTCTGGGGGGACCGCGATTTGTGGCGGGCCTTGTCCGTCCCCGGGCACTGGCCGCTGTTCGGGCCGGAAAGCAATGGCGGCCTGCGCAGTCCCGGGGGCGCCTATTATCTGCTGCTGGCGGCGATCCTGGCAGCAGGCCGAGACGTGGCGACGGTCAATCTCGGCGTCATCTTGCTGTTCGCGGCGTCCGTCCTGCTGATCGGGGTTTTCTTCGCCCGCAACGTATCGGCGCTGGCCGGCGCCTTGGCCGCCGCCGCCCTGGCCGGTTCGGCCATCCTGGACTGGACCCTGGGGGTGTGGAATCCCGGTTTCATCCTGTTCTTCGCTACGGCGGCGACTTTGTGCGGTTATGCCTTCCTCGCCGGCGGGCGGGCGCTGCCTTTGGGCCTGGCCGCCGCCGCTTTGGCGATCGGCGCGCAGATACATTTGCAAATCATCGAGGTGGCGCTGGGATTGATCCTGGCCACCGTGATCTATCGCCCCCGGCTGAACTGGCGCCACGCCGTCGCCCTGTTCCTCGGAGTCGTTATTCCCTATCTGCCCAATATCGTGTCGGGCGGCGCCGGCCTGCTTCGGAATGCGGCGGCGCTGCCGGGCAGCGCGGTCGGCAATTACGTGTTCTGGGATGCCGCGCTGCTGTGGCCGAAGGCGGCGCTGTTCGGCGATCTATTCGGCGGCGCGGCGGCCACATTCGCCAACCGCGGCCCGTGGGTCTGGGGGCCGCTGCTGGCCAGCGACCTGGCGGCGCTGCTGTTGGCGGCGGGAGCTTCGCTCGCGACGGTTTGGCCGGGGCGCAAAATCTTCGGCGGCGCGCCGGTTGGTCTGTTTCCGCTCATCCTCCTGGTCACCGCCATGACCATTTTGGTTTCCGATCTGCTGCCCCGCCATCTGGTGGCGGCAACCCCCGCCGCCGCCGCCTTGGTCGGCTTGGCCGCGGAGCGGCTGGTGGCCGGACTGAACCGGCGCCGGGGAGCGGCCGCCCAGGCCGGCGCCGCGCTCCTCTGCCTCTTGTTCGCGCTGCGGCCGCTGCTGGCCGGCATCGCCGGATTTGCCCCGGTTCCCTTTCAAGTGGAATCGGCGGCGGCACAGAGCGAGATCGCCGCCACGATCAAGCCGGCTTTCTACGCCGACCGCGACGCCTTCGAAGCCCGTGTCGCCGAGTTCCGCCTGGTCGACCGGCGCGAGTGGCTGGTGACCTCCAACGGCATCATCAACCACATGAGTTTCCTCTATCAGACCTTCCCGGCGGCGAAGGCGAGCGTGAACCGCGAGGATTGCCTGGCGGTCGTCGCCAAGACGGACGCCGCAAGCGATCCGCGCCCAGGGCTGGCTGCGTCGCCTTCCTTCGCCGGGCTCGGCGTGACGGTCGGCGAGCAGGCGGCCGAGAGCGCGCATTTCCTCTACTTTCCCTACGCCACGCGCGACGGCAACTGCCTGAAGACCTTTCCCAACGGCTACATTCCCACCGAATTCGAGGCGGCGCACCTGGCGGCGGACGCCCCCGAAGCGGCGAAAATTTCGGATGGCGACGCGGTGTTCGCCCTGTCCCAGCCGGACCGGCGCGATCCCATCGGCGTCGAAATCCGCCGCGAGGGTCCGGGCTATGTCGCGGTCCTGCACGGAAGTCTGCTGCGCGGCTATACCGGGCTCTATTTCCGCACCATCGTCGCCCCGGTGCTGTGCTTCGCCGGCGAAGGGCGGGTTTATCCGGTCCGCTTCGGCGCCGTCACCGTCGGATCGCCGCAGCGGGCGACGCTCGCTCCCTGGCGCTCGCCCACATTCCCGCTGCCGGACGGGCGCTACCTGGTGTGGCTGATCGGCGCCGATGGGCGGCAGCCGGTCGCGATCCGCGACCTCCTCGGCGAGCTGCCGGTTCCGTCAATGGCGGCGGCGCCGCCGCCAAGCGGCGCGGAGCAGCCGCCGGCGGAATGCCTCGGCGACGGCCAACCCGCTACTCGCGGGGGAGATGATTTTCATGTCCCATGAGACAAAATCGCCGGCCGCCCCCGGCAAGGAATTCACGGCGGCGGGTTTCTGGGAAAGGAAAATCCTGCAATGGGAGGAAGGGCGCTATGGAAGTGTTTCCGGCAACCAGCCTCTCCTTGAAAAGGCGGCGAACCGGTTGAGCGGTTCGCTCCGGTTCCGCCTGTTCATAACCGGCGAATTGCTGGCGCCCTTCGTCGTAGGCAAGACCGTCCTTGAACTGGGCTGCGGTTCGGGGCTGCTCGCCGCGCGGATCATGGCGGCGGGAGCCGCGTCCTATCTGGGCGTCGATTTCGCCGGAGCGGCGATCGACAATGCGCGGCAGCTTGCGGCGGCTTCAGGGCTTTCCGGCGCGGTGCGCTTCCAGCAAGGCGCGGCCGATGGACCGGGCATCGAAGCGGCCGACATCGTATTCTCGCTCGGTCTGTTCGATTGGCTCGGCGACGAAGCGATCACCGGCATATTCGCGCGCAACCCTGAAAGCGATTTTCTGCACGCGATCTCGGAAAAGCGGCGGTCTTTGAGCCAGCTCGCGCATCGCGCTTATTGCCTGCTCGCCTACGGGTTCCGGACCAAGGGTTACGTTCCGCGCTACCTCGGCGTCGAGCATGTGGCGGGAATTTACCGGCGTTACGGCGGCAAGCCGGTCTATGTCTACCGCCACAAGAAGCTGCGCTTCGGCGCGTTGGTGACGACGCTCCCGGTGGCCGATGCGCGCCCGGTCTAACATGCGCGAGCGGCGCGTGATCGTCTGCGCGGATGATTTCGGCATCGCGCCGGGAGTCGACCGCGCCATCGCCCAACTGATCGAACAAGGGCGGATAACCGCCGCGAGCTGCATGACCGTGATGCCGTCATGGCAGGCGGACGCCAAGCTGCTCCGTCCCCTGGAGAAATCGGCCGATCTCGGCCTGCATTTCACCTTGACCGACCAGCGCCCGCTGGGCGCGATGCCGAAGACGGCGCCCGGCGGGCGCTTGCCGCCGCTGCCGTCGCTGGTCCGGGCCGCTTTGCTCCGCCGCCTCGACGCGGACGAGATCCGCGGCGAGTTCCGCCGCCAATGGGCGGCATTCGAGCGCGGCGCGGGGCGGCCGCCCGATTTCATCGACGGGCATCAGCATATTCACCAGCTTCCCGTCATCCGCTCGGTCGTGATCGAGGAATTGACCTGTTACCGTGGAAGGCCGGTTCCGTATTTGCGGATCTGCCACGCGCCCTTGGCGGTGCTGCTGGCCCGGCGCGTTGCCGTGGGACAAGCGTTTCTTCTCGGTTTGGCCGGCGCCCGCCTCAGGGCGATGGCGGCGCGGAACCGCATTCCGGCGAATTCGGGCTTCAGCGGCGTTTACGACTTCTCCGGCCGCCGACCTTATCGCGATTTGCTGAAACGGTTTCTGATCGGCTTGGAGGACAACGGATTGCTCATGTGCCATCCCGGACTGGTCGACGCCGAATTGCGCGCCGCCGACAGTTTGACCGAGCGGCGCGAAGACGAGTTCGCCTATTTTTCGGGGGCCGATTGTCCGAAGGATTTCGCGGCAGCCGGAATCGTGCCGGCGCGCTTCAATCGCGCTTGACGGCGCCGAGGATGAGGGAAGCGGCTTCGCGCGCCCCGTCGGCGCGCAGCGGACGCTTTGCATAAGCCGCCTGGAGCCGGGGCAGGCATCGCGCCGCGGTCAGGATCTTGTCTTCGATCTCATCCTCCTTGGCGACCATGCCGATCCCGAGATAGTCGACGACCTGGCCGTTGACCCATTGTTCGGCATGCCCCGGCACCGGCACGACGATCATGGGTTTGGCCATGCCGATCATCTCGCTGACGGCGCTGAAGCCGCCATTGACCACCACCAGGTCGGCGGCTTGGAGAAAGGGGCGCGGGTCCCGGACCCGTCCGTGGTAGGTCACGCCCGCAATCCCGTTCCAGCCCGGCGGAGCGCTTCGCCCGAGGACGTCGATTCGCACCGGATATCCGGCGCGGGAAAGGCGGATCTCGGTGCCGAAGGCCGAGCCGCTCAGCATGATCACCGCGTTTTGCGCGCGTTCGCGGTAAGGCGTCGGCTGATAGCCTTTCCGCACGATGGCGCCGACCGCGTGGAATTTTCCGCGCGACCGCCCCAACTCCGCCAATAAGACCGGGCTGATGACCAGGTCCGGGCGCCAGGCGTGGTAGAGATAGTCCATCAACTCCATGGCGTAGAATTGCGCGCGAATTTCCGCGGGGCGGTTTCGGAACTTGCGATACCCGCGAACCACCGCATCGGCGTTGTTGAGCGCCACCAGCGGAATTTTGCGTCGATGCATCGGCTTCGAGATATAGACCGAGTCGGTCACGACCACGTCGGGACGAAGCGTTTCGAGCAGCCGCTCCACCCGGGCCTCGTTGCGGCGTTGAATGCCGATAAAATCGAACGAAGACGCGATAGTCGCCGCGATGCTGATCCGGCCCTGGTTCTTGCCGTAATAGAGCGACTCCAGCTCGAAGCTCCGTTCCACCTCGGGTTGACCGGCGAAATACCAGAGTCCGTTTTCCGAGGTGGCGACGAAATTCCGCGTCCCGGCGTCTTTCAGGCATTGAATGATGGCATGGCAACGCGTCGAGTTGCCGAGACCGAGGCCGCTGATCAGGAACAGCGTTTTCATGGCAGAGTCCGCGCCTCGACTACGAGCGCGAAAGGCCAGACTTTCCGGACTCGCTCGATCCGCCATCCCGCTAACCCGGCGAGGCGCCGGATATCGCTTTCCGTGAACAGCGCCGCCTCGACCCGGTGCGAGCGATGGTAGAGCCGGTAGAGGGCGCCGAAAAAACCCATGCTGGGCGCCAGGACCACCAATCGGGCCCCTGGCATGGCGTGACGGTGCGCGTTTTGGAGGAGCGCGGCAGGATCTTCCAGGAATTCCAGAAGACCCGCCGACAGAATATGGGAAAATTTCCGGTTGAGCTCGACCGCGCAAGCGTCGCCGGCGATCCCGGTAACGCCCTCGGCGGGCAGTTGCCGCACCATGGCGGGCGCGATGTCGACCGCAACGACGTGACGCGCGCCTCCCCTCGATATCAGACGGCTGGTGTAATAGCCGGCGCCGCATCCCAATTCGAGAATGTCGCATCCTCGTACGGGACCGAGACAATCGAAGACGGCCGCTGCTTCCCTTCGCCGCAGCCACGACCACGGCCAGGCTTCGCTGCGCGCCGCGTAGGAACGGGCTGCCGCGTCGAAATGGGCCGGCTTCGGTTCAACCCGCAAAAATCACCCTTGCTCAATTCGTGGACCGGCACCAACGCCGGCAGCCCGGGCCCCGCCTTGTGGTCCGGTTGCGAAGCCGGAACCGGACCGCAGGCGCAACCGGACCTTGATAGGGATCAAAAAGACGCCTTTCAAGCTTCGCCCAAGCATCAAGTATCACGCCTCGGGTGGCTTGTGCAGGAGGCGGCTTCACCGGGCCGCGTCCGCAATGTCTCCTTCCGGCACAAGGCGCACATTGCCCGGCCTCGCCTGCCCCGCGACAGCGGCGGCGCTTCTAGGCGCAGACCTTGCCTTCGCCGGCCGGGTGCTGTTGTGCGATCCCGGCCACGCGGTCGCCGGTGAAAACGATCCGCACGGTGGTGCCGGCGCCGAGGCGGCTGTCGATTTGGAGCCTCGCCCCGTGCAGTTCGACCAGGGATTTCACCAGGGGCAATCCTATTCCGGTGCCCTCGTATTTGCGCGTATAGGCGTTCTCGACCTGGGCGAAAGGCGTTAGCGCGATCGCGATATGCTCGGGCGCCATGCCGATGCCGGTGTCGGAAACGGCCAGCTCGACGCCGCCTTCCGGCGCCGCCGCGATCCGCACCACGATGACGCCTTCCGGCGGCGTGAACTTGACCGCGTTCGAAAGCAGATTGAACAGGATATGCCGGATGGCGCGATGGTCCGCGCGGATGACGACGGGATCGGGCGGCAGCTCGGCATGGAGCGAAACGCGGCCGTCGCGGGCGCGCTCGGCGAAGAGACGCGTCACCGCCGACACGGTTTCCTTGAGGTCCAACGGTTCCTCGGACAGCACCATCTTGCCCTGCTCGATCTTGGCCATGTCGAGCACGTCGTTGATGTTGGCGAGCAGCTGGCGCGCGGCGGCGTTGATGTCCTTGATGTAGCCGCGGTAACGGGGCGGCTCGACCGCGCCGAAAACCCGGCTTTGCATCAATTCGCTGAAGCCGATGATGGCGTTGAGCGGCGTGCGCAGCTCGTGCGACATGACGGTGAGGAACTGGGACTTCGCGTCGCTGGCGGCTTCGGCGCGGCGCCACGCCTCTTCGAGCTCCTGGTTGCGGCGCTCGGTGCGGATCATGCTGATGCGCAGCAGGGACAAGGCGCTCGCCACCCCGGCATAGTTGCCGTCGCGCGTCACGATGAAGCCGTGCGACAGCGCCGAGGGCTTCTCGTTCGCGATGATCCATTCGATGTCGTCGACGTTCATCAAGTGGTCGACGACGAGCGGTTCCTTGTCCATCAGGTTGGTCACCGGCTTGTCCGCGTAAAGCGCGTTGCCGTATTTGTAGGCGAGACGGGTGGTGAATTCCTGCCGGTAGACCAGCCCGACCGGCCGGCAAAATTCGACGACCGGGATCGACACCAGCGCGGGATCGTTCTTGAACCGGTTATAGACTTCGCCGCTGGTCGTCGAGGGCGCCACGGGCTCGACGGCCAGGATGACGCCGGCGAGGCCGTTCGGCGCACCGTCCGGCGCGCCGGACGCGGATTGAAGCAGCGCTTGAACCATAACGGGCCGACCCCTGTCACGCGGCCGGTGAAAGTTAAGGCCTCGCCTACTAATTCTTTCTAAAGCGCGCGGGAATTCTTCGCCGAGCATGGCGAAATCGTCAAAGTCCTGAAATAAATCCGGAAAAATTCCGCGTAATGTGACGTTTCGATTTCAGATTTATTGCGGAAAGCCGCGCTCAGCCGGCGATGTAGTCGGCGCTTTGCATTTCATTGAGGCGGGAAACCGTGCGCTGGAATTCGAACGAGCCGTCGCCTGCGGTGTAAAGCTCCGAGGGCGGCGCCTCGGCCGATGCCACCAGCCGCCCGTGCGCCTCGTAGAGTGTGTCGATGAAGATGTTGAACCGCCGGGCGCGGTCGCGGTTCTCGGGCCCCAAACGCGGAATGTTCTCGACGATGAAGGTGCGGTAACGCTTGGCCAAGGCCAGGTAATCGGCCGGGCCGAGCGGGGCGCCGCACAGCTGCTCGAAATCGAACCAGGCGACGCCGCCCGCCGCGCGCGGCACGGTGAGGGAACGCCCGCGCAGATCGAGCTGCTGCGGCCCGGCCGAGGCGTTGCCGGTGAGATCGGCGAAGATGTGCTCGAGCGCGCGGTAGGCGTTGTTGTCGGGCGGGGTGAAATAGACCTGGCGGCCGGAAAGCCGGACCAAGCGGTAATCGCGCGGGCCCGCCAATTCGAGGACGTCGAGCCGGCGCTTGAAGAGATCGATGAAGGGCAGAAAGCGCTCGCGCTGCAAGCCCTTCTCGTAAAGCGTGTCGGGCGCGCGGTTCGAGGTCGCCACCACCACCACGCCCTCGTCGAACAACGCCTCGAACAGGCGGCCCAGGATCATGGCGTCGGCGATGTCGCTGACGTGGAATTCGTCGAAGCACAACAGCGCCGCCTCTTGCGCGATCTCCGCCGCCACCGGCCGGATCGGATCGCCTTTCTCGGAGCGGCGCTCGTGGATGCGGTCGTGCACCTCGAGCATGAAGGCGTAGAAATGGACGCGCCGCTTGCGCGCCATCGCCACCGAGGCGAAGAACATGTCCATCAGCATGGATTTGCCGCGGCCGACGGCGCCGTGGATGTAAAGCCCGCGGGGCGCCTCGGTCCCGAGCCGGCTCCACCAGAAGCGCGCGCCGTTGGGCTTCTTATACTGCCGGAAATCCTGCCACAGCGCCTGGAGCCTGTCCGCCGCCGCCGCTTGCGCTTCATCCTGCATCAGCGCGCACGCATCGAGCCGCGCGCGATAAAGCGCCGCGGGGCCGGCGACGAGGGCCAGGGCCTCGGGATGGTGCAGGGAGGTGCGGGGCGAATGCGGCATGGAACGCGCAGTCATAGCGAATTTCGCGCCGCGACGCAAAATCGGGGGTAGACTTGGCCTGCTGGAATTTTAGGCAGGGAGAAGGTCCCGGAGAGAGCCCAGGAGAGAACGATGAACGAAGAGCGCCTGAACATCGAAATCCGCAAATTCCTCAAGCTCGTCGGCGTCACCTCGCAGCGCGAGATCGAGAACGCGGTGCGCGCGGCGGACCAGGCCGGCAAGCTCAAGGGCAAGACCCGGCTCGCGGCCAAGATGACGCTGAGCCTGCCGGAGATCGGGCTTTCCCGCGTTATCGACGGCACGATCGATTTCGAGACGCCTTACGACCCTAGGTCTTCGTCACCATCAATTGCTTGATCTTGCCGATCGCCTTGCCCGGGTTGAGGCCCTTGGGGCAGGTGTTGGTGCAGTTCATGATGGTGTGGCAGCGGTAGACCTTGAAGGGATCGTCGAGCGGAGCCAGGCGCTCCTGCTCCTTGTCGTCGCGGCTGTCGGCGAGCCAGCGATAGGTCTGCAGCAGCGTGGCGGGGCCGAGATACTTGTCGGGGTTCCACCAAAAGCTCGGACAAGAGGTGGAACAGCAGAAACAGAGAATGCACTCCCACAGGCCGTCGAGCTTGGCGCGCTCCTCGATCGATTGCAGCCGCTCGCTATCCTTGGGCGGCGGCTGGTCGTTCTGGAGCCAGGGCTTGGTCTCGCCGTATTGCTTGTAGGCGTCGTTCAAATCCGGCACCAGGTCCTTGACCACCTTCCGATGCGGCAGCGGATAGATCACGACGCCGTCCGGCACGTCCTCGATGTATTTGAGGCAGGCGAGCGTGTTGGTGCCGCCGATGTTCATGGCGCAGGAGCCGCAGATGCCCTCGCGGCAGGAACGGCGGAAGGTGAACGTGCTGTCGATCTCGTTCTTGATCTTGATCAGCGCGTCCAGAACCATCGGCCCGCATTTATCGAGATCGATGGCGTAGCTGTCGAGCCGCGGATTCTGGCCGCCTTCGGGGTCCCAGCGGTAAATGCGGAAGGTCTTGACGCGCTTGGCGCCCGCGGGGGCCGGAAAGACCTTGCCGGGCCCGATCTTGGAATTGGCGGGAAGGGCGAATTCGACCATACGCGGCTCCTCAGTAGACCCGTTCCTTGGGCGGGAAAGGCTGAACGTCGTTCGACAGCGTGAAATTATGCACCGGGCGGTAGCCCAACCGGGTCTTGCCGCGTTCGTCGAGCCAGGACACGGTATGCTTCATCCAATTCTTGTCGTCGCGCTTGGGGAAATCCTCGCGCGCGTGGGCGCCGCGGCTTTCGGTGCGGTTCACCGCGGAATCGAGCACCACCACCGATTGCGACACCAGATTGTCGAGTTCGAGCGCCTCGACCAGGTCGCTGTTCCAGATCAGCGAACGGTCGGCGATCGCGATCTCGCGCATCGAGGCCGCGACCTCGGCCATCTTGGCGACGCCTTGCTTGAGCGTCTTGGCGTCGCGGAACACGGCGCAGTGATCCTGCATGGT
Organism: uncultured Alphaproteobacteria bacterium; assembly: GCA_963810055.1. GTDB lineage: Bacteria > Pseudomonadota > Alphaproteobacteria > ATCC43930 > CGMCC-115725 > REEB95. The sequence continues at coordinate 58,926 of CAWEME010000009.1, forward strand.
GTGCTGCATGGCGTCGCGAATCTGGCCGCTCTTGAGCTTGCCCTTGGCGTTGCGGATGCGGTCGAAGCGCGCCAGCGCCTTGTCCTCGGAGGATTGCGGCGGTTTCTTCTGCGCGGCGCCGGGCTTCAACGTCTCCTGGGCGCGCAGCGCGCAGGCCCGGCCGAAGACGATGATGTCCAGGAGCGAGTTGGTGCCGAGGCGGTTGGCGCCGTGCACCGAAACGCACGCCGCCTCGCCGATCGCCATCAGCCCGGGGGCGATGCGGTCGGGATTCTCATCCGTCGGCGCCAGCGCCTCGCCGTGGATGTTGGTCGGAATGCCGCCCATGTTGTAGTGCACCGTCGGCAGCACCGGGATCGGCTCGCGGGTGACGTCGACGCCGGCGAAGATCTTGGAGGTTTCCGCGATGCCGGGCAGCTGCTTATATATCACCTCGGCATCGAGATGCTCGAGATGAAGCAGCAGGTAATCCTTCTTCGGCCCGCAGCCCCGCCCCTCGCGCATCTCGATGGTCATGGAGCGGCTGACCACGTCGCGCGAGGCCAAGTCCTTGGCATGCGGCGCGTAGCGCTCCATGAAACGCTCGCCCTCGGAATTGGTGAGATAACCGCCTTCGCCGCGCACGGCTTCGGTGATGAGGCAGCCGGCGCCGTAGATGCCGGTGGGATGGAACTGGATGAACTCCATGTCCTGCAACGGGTGCCCGGCGCGCAGCACCATGGCGTTGCCGTCGCCGGTGCAGATATGCGCCGAGGTGCAGGAGAAATAGGCGCGGCCGTAGCCGCCGGTGGCGATGACCACGGTTTGCGCGCGGAAGCGGTGGAGCGAGCCGTCATCGAGACACCAGGCGAGCACGCCGCGGCAGGTCTCGCCGTCCATCAGCAGATCGAGCACGAAATATTCGACGAAGAACTCGGATTTGTGCTTCAGGCATTGCTGATAGAGCGTGTGCAGGATGGCGTGGCCGGTGCGGTCGGCGGCCGAGGCGGCGCGATGCGCGATCTCCTTGCCGTAATTGAGCGTGTGGCCGCCGAAAGGCCGCTGATAGATCTTGCCCTTTTCGGTGCGCGAGAACGGCACGCCCATGTGCTCGAGCTCGATCACCGCCGGAATCGCGTCGCGGCACATATATTCGATCGCGTCTTGGTCGCCGAGCCAGTCGGACCCCTTGACCGTGTCGTACATGTGCCAGCGCCAATCGTCCTCGCCCATGTTGCCGAGCGCGACGCCGACGCCGCCTTGCGCCGCCACGGTGTGGCTGCGCGTCGGGAACACCTTGGTGATGCAGGCGGTCTTGAAGCCGGCGGCGCTCAAACCCAGGGTCGCGCGCATGCCCGCGCCCCCGGCGCCGACGACGACGACGTCATAAAGGTGATCGACGATGGAATAGGCCGCCATGCTCAGCCCCCGAGCCAGATCTTGGCCAGGGCGGCGAGCGCGATCAGCGTCAGCGCCAGATTGCCGAGATAGACCGCCGTCTTCGAAAGCCTGTGGAGACGGGGGTCCTGGACGTAATCCACCAGCACTTCGCGCACGCCCACCGCGAAGTGATAGGTCGCGGACACGACCAGCGCCGCCATCAGCAGGGCCGGCACCGGTTGCGACAGCCAGGCAACGAACTGGGCGCGGTCATCGCCCAGATGCGCGTAGATCACAGCGACGAACCACAGCGTCAGCGGGATCAGCACCAGCGCCGAAATCCGCTGGTTGCGCCAATGATGGACGTTGGCGCCGCTCACAGCAGGCCCCGCAAATGGTAAGCCGCGACATAGGCGGCGATGGTGAGGACGACGCTAGTGGTTATAACCGTCCAGCCGGTGCGGTAGAGCGTCTTCAATTCGAATCCGAATCCCGCGTCCCAGCTGAGATGCCGGATGCCGTTCAACAGATGATAAAAGACGGAGAAGCTCCAGCCGAAGAAGCAGAACTGGCCGAACCAGGAGCCCCAGAAGCTCTGCACCAGGGCATAGGCGCCGTCGCTCCAGGCGGCCGCCACCAGCCACCACAGCAGGGGCACGAAGCCGAAGCCCAACGCGAATCCGGTGCCGCGATGGATCAACGACCCAAGAGAAGTCAGCTGTGGCTTGTAGATGAGCAGGTGGGGAGAAAGCGGCCGTTCAACGGGCGTCATCCGAAGGACCTTAGGACCTGGAAACGCGAAACAGGCGCTTGGTTTAGACCGCCAACCGCCCTTTCGTCAACGGCGCATCAAACATTTTCTGTCGGCAAAACTTGATATAGATCAAGGACGGCTGCCAAGTCCTTGTTCGAGCGATGCGATGGCGGAGGCCAGATCGAGAACGCGCCGCGCCGCTTCGACATGGAGACGCTCGACCAGCCTGCCGTCGAGCACCGTAACGCCTTGGCCCTTGGCCGCGGCCGCGTCATGCGCCGCGATCACGCGCCTGGCGTGGTCGAGCTCGGCGGGTTTGGGCGAGAACACGGCGTTGGCGGAGGCTATGGTCTTGGGGTGGATCAGGGTCTTGCCGTCGAAGCCCAAGGCCCTGCCCTGGCGGCATTCCCGCTCGAATCCATCCTGGTCGTCGAGATCGAAAAACACGCCGTCGAGCAGCGCCAGGCCGTTGGCGCGCGCCGCCAGCACCACCAGGCCGAGCGCCGTCGTCATCGGCTCGCGCGACGGCGTCTCCTCGGCGTGGAGTTCCTTCGACAGATCGGCGGTGCCCATGACCAGCGCCTGAAGGCGCGGCGTCGCGGACGCGATCGCCTCGGCGTGCAGCATGGCGCGCGCCGTCTCCATCATGCACCACAGCCCCAGATCCTTGGGCGCCCCCGCCGAGATCAGCAGCGCCTCGGCGCGGCGCGGATCGTTCGCGCCTTCGACCTTGGGCAGCAGCACGGCGTCGATCTTCATCGACGCCGATGCTTGGAGATCGTCCTCGGCCCAGGAGGTGTCGAGCCCGTTCACCCGCAGAATCAGCTCGCGCCCGCCATAGCCGCCTTGCGCCACCGCATCCGCCACGGCCCGGCGCGCCGCGTCCTTGGCGCCGGGCGCGACCGAATCCTCGAGATCGAAGATCAGCGCGTCGGCGGGCAGGCCGCGCGCTTTTTCCAGGGCGCGGGCGTTCGAGCCCGGCATGAACAGCACGCTGCGGCGGGGACGCGCGGCCAAGGTTCGGAACCGCCCGGGCTCTAGAGCGCGCGGGCGGGCGCCGGAACCGCCGATTTGAGATAATCGCGCGCCAGCACCTCGGCGATCTGCACCGCGTTCAAGGCCGCGCCCTTGCGCAGATTGTCGGACACCACCCACAGATTGAGTCCGTTGGCGACGGTCGGGTCCTTGCGGATGCGGGAGACGTAGACCGCGTCCTCGCCCGCCGCCTCGGCCGGGGTGACATAGCCCTCGTCGGCGCGATGGTCGACGACGATGACGCCCGGCGCCTTCTTCAACGCGCTACGGGCCTGGTTTTCGTCCAACGGCCGCTCGAATTCGACGTTGACCGCCTCGGCATGGCTGATGAACACCGGCACGCGCACGCAGGTGGCGGTGAGCAAGATCGAGGAATCGAGAATCTTGCGCGTCTCGACCTCCATCTTCCATTCCTCCTTGGTCGAGCCGCCCTCGAGGAACACGTCGATGTGCGGAATGACGTTGAAGGCGATCTGCTTGGTGAACTGCTCCTTGCGGATCGGATCGTTGACGAAGACGCCGCGCGTCTGGGTGAAGAGCTCGTCCATCGCCTCGCGGCCGGCGCCCGACACCGACTGATAGGTCGCCACCACCACGCGCTTGATGCGCGCGAGATCGTGCAGCGGCTTCAGCGCCACCACCAGCTGGATGGTCGAGCAGTTGGGATTGGCGATGATGCCGCGCTTGCGGTATTCCGATATCGCCTCGGGGTTGACCTCGGGCACCACCAGCGGCACGTCCTTGTCCATGCGGAACTGCGAGGTGTTGTCGATCACGATCGCGCCGGCCTTGGCCGCGCGCGGCGCGTGCACCGCCGACACCTTGGCGCCGGGCGAGAACAGCGCGATGTCGACGCCCTTGAAGTCGAACGTGTCGAGCGCCTCGACCTTGAGGACCGAATTCTCGCCGAAGGACACCTCGCCCCCGGCCGAACGCTCGGAGGCGACGGCATGGACCTTGGACACGGGGAATTTACGTTCGGCGAGGATGCTCAGCATCTCGCGGCCGACATTGCCGGTGGCGCCCACCACCGCGACCCTGAAAGCCATGGAACCGCTCCGGAAATTTGCTTGCTGGGAGTTGACTTAAGCCCCCCGGCGGCGCTTGACAAGCCCGCAATGGGTTAAGGCCGCTCCGGGCATAGCTTTTATGTCCTTTTTGAATGCCGGTTCAGGCATAATGCGGCCCGCGTCCGGCCCCCCGCCCCCTTGGGAAAAACACGTCATGAACGCAGCCGCCCCCGCTCCCGCCTCCGCCGCCAAGAAGATCACGCCCGCCAGCCTCGCCCGCCGCAAAGGCGGCGAGCCGATCGTGTGCCTGACCGCCTACAGCACGCCGATGGCGCGGCTCCTGGATCCGATCGCCGATCTGCTGCTGGTCGGGGATTCCCTGGGCATGGTGATCTACGGCTTCGAGAGCACGCTGCCGGTGACGATGGAGATGATGATCGCGCACGGCGCGGCGGCGGTGCGCGGGGCGAAGCGCGCCTGCGTCATCGTCGACATGCCCTTCGGCGCCTACCAGGGCAGCCCCGACCAGGCGTTCCAAAGCGCCGCGCGCATCATGGCCGAGACCGGCGCCGCCGGCGTCAAGCTCGAAGGCGGCGAGGCGATGGCCGAGACGGTGCGCTTCCTGGTGGAGCGCGGCATCCCGGTGCTGGGCCATATCGGATTGCAGCCGCAATCGGTCAACGTCATCGGCGGCTTCCGCGCGCAAGGCCGCAACGAGGCCGAGGCCGCGCGGGTTTTGGCCGATGCGCGCGCGGTGGCCCAGGCCGGCTGCTTCGCCATCGTGATCGAAGGCACCAGCGAGCCGGTGGCGCGCCGCGCCACCGAGGCCGTTCATGTTCCTACAATCGGCATCGGCGCCTCGCCCGCCTGCGACGGACAAATTCTGGTCACCGAGGATCTGCTGGGATTGTCCGGCATGCAGCCGCCGCGCTTCGTCAAGCGCTACGCCGAACTCGGCCCTTTGGTGACCGCGGCGGTAACCGCTTACGCCGAGGAGGTGCGCGCACGCCGCTTCCCCGGACCCGAGCATTGCTACGGGCCGAGTTCAATCGACAACAAGCCTGAAAAACCCGCGGCCTCTACGCGCGCGAGCTGAAGCCCGCGCCAGGCTCAGCCCGGGGCGTAGCCCTTGGCGACCATGCAGCGGAACACGATGTCGCTCGTCCGGTCCTGGGTCCGCGCCTGATACGTGTCGTGCATGGTGGGAAGCGCGCCGGTATCCTGCCAATCCTTGCCGCGCGCCACCAGGATGTCCTGGTTGATGTTGACCTCGGTTTGCGAAGCCGATTGGGCGAGGCTGTTGCAATCGGCGAGGTCCGCCGCCGCCATGGCGGGCGTCGAGCCTTCCTTGGTCCATTGCCGCGGCCCGTTGCAGGCCACGGTCAGCAGCAGGGCCGGGAGCAACAACGCGATCGCTGATATCCGTTTCATCGGTTTCTTTCCCCTGCCCCCTTGCGGCCCGCCAATTCCGGGCGCGAAGCCGCCAAAAGAGATTACTCTCAAAACCGGCCCGATTGATAGTCGGCGATGGCCTGGCGGATCTCCTCCGGCGTGTTCATGACGAAGGGGCCGTAACGCGCCACCTTCTCGTTCAGCGGGTGTCCCGCCGCCAGCAGCACGCGCCCCGGCCCGCCCGCGAGGCGGACGGCCCGGCCCGGGCCGAACACGGCGATCTGGCCGCGCGCGGCCGGTTGCGCCGGCTCCCCGAGCGTTGCATTGCCGTCGAAGACATAGGCGAAGACGTTGTGGCCCGGGGGCAGGTCGATATCGGCGGCCGATCCCCCCGGCAACGTCACGTCCACCAGCAGCGGCTCGGTGACGATGCCCTCGACCGGCCCCTTGGTCTTGCCCACGGAGCCGGCGAGCACGCGCAGCTTCACGCCGCCCGGCAGCACGGTTTCGGGAATGCGCGCGGGATCGATGTCCTGATAGCGCGGCGCCATCATCTTGTGTTTCGCCGGCAGGTTGACCCAGAGCTGGAAGCCCCACATCAACCCGTCCTCCTGTTCCGGCATCTCGGAATGGACGATGCCGCGCCCGGCGGTCATCCATTGCACCGAGCCGGGACCCAGCAGGCCCTGGTTGCCCTTGTTGTCGCCGTGGCGCATGCGTCCGGCGAGAACATAGGTCACGGTCTCGAAGCCGCGATGCGGATGCTCGGGAAAGCCGCCGATGTAATCGGCGCCGGAATCGGAGCGGATCTCGTCCAGCAGCAGGAAAGGATCGAGTTCGGACAGGGCCGGTCCGCCGATGATCCGGGTGAGCTTGACGCCGGCGCCGTCATTGGCCGGCATGCCGCGCACCAGCTTCGCCACCGGCCGTATCGTCGTCGTTTGATCGCGCATGAGTCCCTCGCTGGGACCTTATATAGGCGGCGCGCGGCCAAAAGGCGACCCGGCTCACGCAGGGCTGGGCCGAGCCAACGGCATGGCGGGACGCTTGGGCAAATCGGCGAGAATCCGGCGTTTTGCCTTGACGTCAAGGGCCGGCCAGGCCGCGATCTCGGCGAGCGAGCGGCGGCAGCCGCGGCACAGCCCGCTCGCCGGATCGAGCAGGCAAACCTGGATGCAGGGCGAGGCCGGATCGCCGCTCACGGACATCCCGCCTTCAGGAGGATTTGGCGGGCGCCAGCAGATCGGCGAGCCGGGTCTTCAGCAGATTGGCCTTGTAGGCGGGCAGCGCGTAAACCCAGGGCGCGGTGCGCGCGTTCAAGTCCTTCGCCCGGGAAGCGGCATCGCCCGAGCCGCTGGCGGTGAAACGCGCCCAGCTGGTCTTGTCCACATCCACCAGTTCGACGGTCACCACCAGCCCGTCGAAGAAGGTGAAACGGGCGCGGCTGGCGCCGGTCTTGGGCCAGGCGAAATCCGCATCCGCCTTGACGTCGCTCAATTGCAAGCCGACGAGCGCGCCGGCCACCGCGTCGAGCGCGTCCTCGCCGCGGAGCTTCTTGTCCTTGGGCAGCGCGGCGAGATGGAATTTGTCCCCGGGCTTGTCGCGGACGATGGAAAGCGGAGCTCCGTCGGGCGGCGAAACCAGCACCTCTTTCACGCCTTCCGCCGGCAGATCGAGCAGCGCGGGATCGAGCCAGCCCGGCGTGTCGGACAGATCGAGCGTGCCGCGCACCAGCCAGGATTGCTCGTCGCCGGGCTTGCGCACATAGACGCCGTCGTCGCCGCCGCCCAGCGCGTCGGTGACGCGCTTGCCGGCGATGAGTTTGCCCAGCAGCGCGCCCTTGGCCCCGGAAACCGAAACCAGCGTCGATTTCGAACCCTTGGCGCCGGCGTCCTCCACCTCGAGCCGCGCATAATTCTTCGCTTCCTTGGTCTTGGGCTCGACATAAGAGAGCGTGGCCAGTCCCAGCAGCAGCTGGCGCAGTTTCTTGGCGTCGGCGGGATAATCGTTGCGTTCCGCCACCGTCCAGCGATCGCCGTGGCGCGTCAGCGTGGTTTTCGAACTCGCCGTGCATGAGCGCCACCTCTTCGACCTCGGCGAGATGAGGCGCCAGATCGGACAACACCGGACGGCCGATGCGCGGATCGGAACCGGGCCCGCCGCCCGAGCTGGAAAACACCGCCAGCACCACCGCCGCCAGGGTCACGGCCAGAAGCGCGATCAGGCTTTTTTGCTGCATGACGCCGCCTCCTCAGACGGTCCGCGATGCCCGCGCGCGGCGCCGCAGCCGGAGCAGGCCGATGATGGCGGCGGCGATCGCCACCAGGATCGGAATGAAGGCGATATCGAAGAATTCGAGCAAGCCCTTGAGGTAATTGATGTCCTCGCGCTCGGCCAGCTGCACCGCGCGCAGCTGGCGCCTGGTGGCGAGCAGCTGATCGCGGAAATTGTCGATCGCCGCCACCTGGGCGGCGTCGGGCTGGGCGCCCGGCGTGCCGGAAGAGGCGCTCAGCTCCTTGAGCTTCTGCTGGGTGTTCTTGAGCTTGTCCTCGAGCGACTTCTCGCTCGCCTGGTAACGCGCATCGGCGGCGCGCTGGATGTTCTGCACCAGATCGAAGGGCCGCACCGAGGTGCCGCGCGAGCGCAATCCCACCAGATCGGCGCCGCCCGACAGCACGTCGATGGCGTTGGTGACGAAATCGCCGTTATTGGCGTTGGCCACGGCGACGCGCTGGCCGAAGAAATCCTGCACATCGACCCAGAAGCGGTCGTCGAGCAGGTCGGTATCGGCCACCACCACGACGTCGAGCGGCGCCGCCGCGGTTTTCATTTGCGGAACAGGCGGTCCGGCGGGGGCCGCGTCCTTGGCGGATTTCGCGTCTTTCTTGTCGGGAGGGGGCGGCCCATCGGGGAAGGCGGTGTCGGCCGGGCCGGTGATGTGCGCGGCCAGAACCAGCTTCCGCCCGCTGGGCTGGAAGTTGTCGAGCAGTCCGGCGACGTCGGGCAAGGGCCCCGTCACCTTGTCCACCGGAATCTCCATCGAATCGGTGGAGGTCGAAATCAGTGGCGAAAAGCTGGTCTTGGCGCCGGGCAACGGTTTGAGGATTCCGGCCGTGGCCAGGTTGAGCTGCGACAGATCGGCGGTGATGAGATCGTCGCGGTTGAGATTGGCCGGTTTGAGCGCCAGCCAGGCGACGTAGTCGACCGCTTGGACGTTGCTGGCGCTGCCGGCATTCACCTTCATCGCGTCCTGGCGGTCGCCGGCGACCGTCTTCGGCTCCAGCTCCAGGCCCCAGGCCTTGAACAGCGGCGCGAGATCGCTGTCGGTGGGCTGGCCCGGCGGATTGAGCTGGCTCGGATGCATGGCCTGGGTTTCCGAATCCGGATCGACGAAGACCAGGGCATGGCCGCCCTTCATCACGTACTGGTCGATGGCGTAGAGCGTCTTGGGCGCGAGATTCTGCGGATGGACCAGCATCAGCACGTTCACGTCGGCGGGCACGGCGTCGAAATCGGTGCCGAGGAGGCGCACGTCATAGAGCTGGCGCATCTGCTCGAGCACGACATAGGGCACCAGCGGGCGGCCTTGCATCGCCGCCATCAGATCGCCTTCCATCGGCAGCCCGGATGCTAACCCGACCACGGTCTTGGCGGGATTGGCCAGGGTGTGGATGAGCTTGGTCAAATCGTATTCGAGGAAGCGTTCGCGATCGGGCTGGAAGAAGGCGATGATCTCCTGGTCGTCGGTCGAATTGGTGCCGGCCAGGCCGAAATAGACCTGCTCGCCGCTTTGGTCGAGCGGCACGCCCTGGAGGCCGAAGGCCACCGCGCGGTCCTCGGTGGGCGAGAACGGCTCGGGATCGAGCAGCTCGAGCCGGATCTTGCCGCCGGCGCGGGCGGCGTAGGATTTGAGCATCTCGCGCACCCGGTCGGCATAGACGCCGTAGGACGGAATCTCCTGGCCGAGCTGCGGCGAATAGTAGAAGCGCAGCGTGATCGGCTCGTCGATCTTGGCCAACGTCGCGCGCGTGCCGGGCGACAGCGTGTAAAGCCCGCCTTGCGTCAGATCGAGCCGCGCCGAGGAAAACCAGTTGCCGGCGATGACGTTCACGGCAACGAACAGCACCACCGCCGCCCCCAGGGCCAGCAATGCGACGGCGTTGCGCGAGCGCGGCAATCCCAGGCGCAGCTTCATCGCCTCAATCCGCCTTCTTGAGTTCGACGAAAATCACGTTGGCGAAGAGCGCCAAGGCGATGGCGGAAACGAAGAACACCGCGTCGTCGAGTTGGATGACGCCGCGCAGGATGGCGTTGAAATGGCCGAGGAAACTGAAACCGGAAGCGGCGTCAATCAGGGCGGGCGGAACCCAGCCGGCGAGAAATTCCAGCAGCACGGGCAAGCCGGTGACGGTGAAGAGGAAGCACGCCGCCGCCGTCATGACGAAGGCGATCACCTGGCTCTTGGTCAAGGCCGACAGCGCCGCGCCCAGGGCCAGAAACGCGCCGGCCATGAGGAAGCTGCCGAGATAGCTCGCCAGGATCACGCCGTTATCCGGGCTGCCCAGGACATTGACCGTGATCCAGAACGGAAACGTCAACGCCAGCGCGATGCCGGTGAAGGCCCAGGCCGCCAGGAACTTGCCGAGCACCGCCTGCCCCACCGAAACCGGAAGGGTGAGGAACAGCTCGATGGTGCCGCTCTTGCGCTCCTCGGCCCAGAGCCGCATCGACAAGGCCGGGATCAGCACCATGATAGAGCCAGGGATGGTAGGCGAAGAAGGGCTGGAGATCGGCCTGGCCGCGGTCGAAGAAATTGCCGACGAAGAAGGCCGTCGCCCCCGCCATGACCAGGAAGATGACGATGAACACATAGGCCAAGGGGGTGGCGAAATAGCTCGCCAGCTCGCGGCGGAAGATGACCAGCGTCCCGTGCATGCGTCCTCAGCCGCCGGTGATCGAACGGAAAACGTCGTCGAGCCGGCCGCGCTCGACGCGCAAGGTGCGGATCGGCCAGCCGGCGGTGCGCACCAGATCGGTGACCTCGCCCAGAATCGCCCGGCCCTCGCGCGGGAACACCAGCAAGGCGGCGCCTTCCGCGTCGTCGGTCTCTTCGACCGAGGCCACGCCGGGCAAGCGTTGCAGCGACAGCGCCGCGTCGCGCACGGCTCCGGCGAGAGCCACCCGCACCGCGTTGTGGAAGCGCGAGCGCGAAGCCAACGCAAGCGGCGTCGCGTCGGCCAGGATTTTTCCCGAGGCGATGACGATGGCGCGGGTGCAGACCGCGTCGACCTCTTCCAGGAGATGGGTCGAGAGTACGATCGCCTTGTCCGGCGCGAGATCGTTGATGAGCGCGCGCACCTCGTGTTTCTGGTTGGGATCGAGACCGTCGGTCGGCTCGTCGAGGATCAGCACCGGGGGATCGTGCAGCAGCGCCTGGGCCAATCCGACGCGGCGCTTGAATCCCTTGGAGAGCGTGTCGATCGGCTGCTCCAGCACGTTTTCGAGCGCCAGGCGTTCGACCGCGAGGGCGATGCGCTTCTTCGCCTCGTCGCCTTTGAGGCCGCGGATCGATGCGATGAAGCGCAGGAAGCCTTTGGGCGTCATGTCGGGATAAGCCGGCGCGCCTTCGGGCAGATAACCCAGATGGCGCTTGGCCTCGACCGGATTGGCGCGGATGTCGGCGCCGCACACCACCGCCGTGCCGGAGGTCGGCGCCAGGAATCCGGTAATCATCTTCATGGTGGTGGATTTGCCGGCGCCGTTGGGGCCGAGGAAGCCCAGCACCTCGCCGCGCCCGACGGCGAAGGAGACGCCGTCCACCGCCACAATCGGGCCGAACCGCCGGCTCAAGCCGCGCGCCTCGATCATCACATCCATAACTGCCGTTTCCACCCCGGGTCTGTCTCGCGCGCATTATCAAGAGGACGCGTTCTTGAGCGCGCCATCTGCAATCATCCGGCGGCCGAAATCAAGCCCGTCCCCGGGGGATACGGACAACTTAAATCGTTGTAATATCCGGGGCTTAAAGACGGGGACGCAGGGGGCCTTCAGGATTCGAAACGCTGGGCGTCCCGGCTGGCATAGGCCGCGACCCGCATGTCGGCGGCCTGCGACGCCTTGAGCCGCTCGACCAGCTCGGGCAGGCGATGGCCGGGAAGCGCGAAGGTCACTTCGCTGTTCGGCATGCCGGTGCGCACGCGGCTCAGCATGCAGCCGCTCGACACCGCCAGCTCGCCCTTTTCCTTGGCGATGGCGATGATGTGGCATTGCGGCTTGCCCTCGAAGCGCAGATCGGGGCAGGAATCGTGCAGCAGCATGAGCTGCTTGCCGTTGACCCGCAGGAACACGACATCGGGATCGAGCGTGGTCTTGCCCAGCGGGCCGTAGGCGACCGCGCCCGGCTTCTTGGTCACCGTGGCGATGCCGCGCATGGCCCCGGGCGTAACCCAATTGCTTTCGACCAGCGCCGCGACGTCGCCCGCCTTGGCCACCTCGGCCAGGGTCTTGAAGCCGTGGGTGACGCTGCCGACGCTGCAATTGCCGTGATCGGCGGCGACCGTGGCGAAGCTTTGCTCCGTCGCCATCATCCAGAACACGCAGCCGGCGGAAACCGCGCCGGTCCGGCCGTCCGGCGTGGGCGCGGGCATGGGCCCGGGGGGACGCGGCATGGAAGGTGGCGGCGCATCCAGAAAGGTGATGGCGATGGGCGGCGCGCCGAGACCGAGCAAAGCGGTCAGCGACTGGTTGAGCCGGGCATAGTCGGTCTTGGGCATCGGATCGAGACCCGCCGACGCGCAGCGGCGGCCTCCCTCTGATTTATTGCATTTTCTTGATGGCAGCTTCGATGGCGCGCCCCGCCTTGTCAACGGCGAATTCGCAACTTCTTCCACTGCCCTTCATCAGTGTCCGACACCGATTTGGATATGTTTAAAAGAAGCGCGGGGTTCCGGTCTTCAGCGGTAACGTTCTTCCGTCCATGGGTCGCCATGGTCGTGATAGCCGCGCTCTTCCCAGAATCCCGGCCGGTCGGATGCGATCAGCTCGATGCGGTTGACCCATTTGGCGCTTTTCCAGAAATAGAGCCTGGGCACCACCACCCGCGCCGGGCCGCCATGCTCGCGCGGCAGGGGCTTGCCTTCCCAGGAATGGGCGATCAACGCGTCATCGGCGTCGAAATCCTTGAGCGGCAGATTGGTGGTGTAGCCGTCGAAGCCGTGGAAGACGACGAAGCGCGCTTCGGGCAAGGGCTTGGCCACGGACAAGATGCGCCTGGCGCTCACCCCTTCCCAGCGATTGTCGAAGCGCGACCAGGCGGTGACGCAATGGATGTCGGACACCGAGGCGATTTGCGGCTGGTCCTGGAATTCCTGCCAGCTCCATTCGAAAGCATGCGCGACCAGCCCGTCGATTTTCAGCCGCCCGCTTTCAAGGGCGATTCCGGGCCGGTTGCCGAGGTCGAGCACCGGCCAGTCCTTGACCTGTTTCTGGCCGGGTGGCAGGCGGCCGGTCGCGGGGTCGCCTTCATGGCCGGTGAGGAGACGGCCTTCCTTTGCCCAACGCTGTTTGCTTTCGACCAGCTTGCGGCGCAGCTCGAACAGCCGCTTTTCCTTGTCGGGGTCCATCCGCCGAGATTAGCCGAAGGCGGGCACGGCCGGAATTGACTAATATGCCGGCCATGCCGCTCGACGCCTTGCTCAAGGGAATCGCCGCCGGAATCGTCATCGCCCTGCCGGTGGGGCCGGTGGCGGTGTTGTGCACGCGGCGGACATTGTTCGAGGGCGTGGCCTATGGGCTGATCTCGGGCTTGGGCGCGGCGTTCGCCGATTCGCTTTACGGCGCCGTCGCCGGATTCGGGAACACCATGATCCGCGACAGCCTGATGCTGGAACGCAACTGGCTCGGCGCCGCCGCCGGCTTGTTCCTGCTCGCCGCCGGCTGCAAGGCGTTCATCAAGACCGGAATCTACCGGCCCGAGAAGCTGGCGGGCGAGCGTATGGCCTATGCCTTCGGTTCGGCCTTCCTGCTCACCCTCGCCAACCCGGTCACCATCCTGGTCTTCGCCGCGATCTTCTCGCAGATCGGCATCGACGCGGCTTCCGGCTATGCCGGCATCGCCATGTCTGGTGGCCGGCGTGTTCCTCGGCTCGATGCTGAGTTGGGTGGGATTGTGTTTCACGGTGAAGGCGCTGCGCCGCTACGGCCTCAACTGGCTCGGCCGCGTCTCGGGCGCGGTGCTGGTGGTTTCGGGCGCGGCGTTGCTGGCCGTTTCGCTGTTGCGTCTCTATGACGCCTGGTGAGGATTCCATCGTGATTGGCGGCGGGGCGGCGTCCGGCTAATGTCGCCCGCATGACCGCCCGATCGATCCGTCTTCCGCGCGCTGGCGCTGTTCCTGGCATTGTCGCCGCTTTTGGCCGGAGGGCTGGCGCGCGCGCAAACCCCGGAGCCCGGCGCCGCCCGCCGCGGCCGCGCCGCCCGCGCCCGCGGCCGAGAAGCCGGCGCCGGCCTCCTCGAATCAGCCCCGGCGGTCTCGACCGACCAGTTGCAGCGGCTGCTCGACACCATCCAGAACCCGGCCGAGCGGCAGCGTCTGATCGGGGAGTTGCAGGCGCTGATCGCCGCCCAGAACGCCGATCGAACAGAAGCAGAGCCAGTCGGGCGCGGCGGCGTTCTTCCACGGCGTGACCGAAGAGGCCAAGGGCCTGGCCGGCGAAATCCTCGAAGCGGCGCAGGTGGTGGTCGATGCGCCGCGTCTCATCGGCTATTTCCGCTATCAGGCGGACAACGAAGAGGCGCGCGCGCGCTGGATCAACGTGATCAAGGAGCTCGCCATCGTCTTCGGCCTGGCGGTTCTCGCCGATTGGCTCGCCTGGTTCCTGCTGCGCGTGCCGGAGCGGCGGCTGCGCGCGCGCGCCGGCAAGGAGGCGGCGCAGCAGTTGATGTTCCTGGCGGCGGGCGCGGCGGTCGAGGCGCTGCCGATCCTGGTTTTCGCCGCCGTGGCCTTCATCGTCCTGCCGATGACCGAGCCGAATTTCGCCACCGACCAGGTGGCCAAGACGCTGATCGGGGCCTATCTGTGGTCGCGCGTCATCATCACGGTGGCGCGCGTGTTGCTGCTGTCGCCGAGCGCATTGGCGCTTTATCCGCTCGGCGAGGAGACGCGCCACTATCTTTATATCTGGGCGCGGCGCTTCACCAATTGGACGGTCTACGGCCTGGCCTCCGCCGCCTGCGCGTGGTGGCTCAGCGCGCCGGGCGCGATCTATGCCGTGCTGCTGCGCATCGTGGTGCTGGTGCTGGGCGTGCTCGCCGTCGTCTTCGTGATGCAGAACCGCAAGCCGGTGGCGGATTGGCTGCGCGGCGATCCCGCGGAGGAATCCCGCCGCAGCCCGGGCTGGAAGCTGTTCCGCTACCGCCTGGCCGAAATCTGGCACATCCTGGCCCTGATCTACATCCTCGGCACCTTCGGCATCTTCTCGCTGCACATCGAGGGCGGGCTTCGTCTTCCTGCTGCGCTCGACCGTGGTGAGCGTGGTGCTGGTGCTGGCGGCGGCGCTGGCCGTGCAGTTCATCCAGCGCGCGGCGCGGCGCGGCTTCGCCATCTCGCCGGATCTGAAGGCGCGCTTCCCGACGCTGGAGGCGCGCACCAACCGCTACATCCCGGCGCTGACCCTGGCGGTTTCGGTCGCGATCTATGTCCTGGCCGCGATCGCGCTGCTCCAGGCCTGGGGCGTCGACGCCTTCGCCTGGCTCCAGGCGACCGCGTCGAGCCGCGCCGCCGGCAGCCTGATGAGCGTGGCGGTCGCGCTGGTCGTGGCGCTGGTGGCCTGGGAGCTGTTCATCTCGATGCTCGAGCGCCACATGCAGAAGCTCGAAAGCGACAGCCGGAAGCGCGCCCGCGCCCAGACCTTCTTCCCCTTCCTGCGCCTGGTGGTGGTGGTGATCCTCGGCGTCGTCCTGGGTTTCGTGGTGCTCGACGCGCTGGGCATCAGTCTCGGGCCGTTGCTGGCGGGCGCGGGCGTGTTCGGCCTGGTCGCCGGGCTGGGCTCGCAAGCGATCATCAAGGACATCATGACCAGCATCGCGGTTCTGGTGGACGACACCATCGCCGTGGGCGACTACATCGATGTCGGCAACGGCCGCGAGGGCACGGTCGAGGCGATCGCGCTCCGGACCATCAAGCTGCGCACGCAGCAGGGCGGGCTCATGACCGTGCCGTTCAGCGAGGCCCATGTCATCACCAATCTGTCGAAGGACGCGTCCTACTACGTCGCCGAGATCAGCGTCTCCTATCTCGAGGACTGCAACCGGGCGATCGCGTTGCTCAAGGAAGTGGTCGAGGAGATGCGCCGGGAGCCGGCCTACAAGAACGTCATCCTGGCGCCGCTCGAGATCTTCGGCCTCGACCGCTTCGAGCCGGGCGCCTACATCATCCAGGCGCGGCTGAAGACCCAGCGCACCAAGCATCTGGCCACCGGGCGCGAATTCAACCGCCGGGTCAAAGAGGCCTTCGACAAACACCACATCTTCATGCGCAGCGATTTGCTGGCGCCGGTCAGCCTGCCGGACGCGGCCGCGCCGCCCGTTTCGCCCAAGAAAAAGAATTAATCGGGCTCATTCTTCGGCCTTGCCGCGCGCCAGTTTCTCGACCGCCGCGATATCGGGCGCGTCCAGCACGATCCTTGCCACCTCGAAGCCGAACCCGGCGCGGGACAGCGCGGCCAGGTCCTTGTCGCGCATAGCCTTGCGCTTGGCCTTCTCCCGGTAAGGCCCGAGCCGCCGGCGGCGGACCAACGCGCAAGCCGCCGCGAGCTCGCTGGCGGAGCCGCCCTGCTCCTCGAGACCCTGAAGCGCGCCGGCGATGAGTTCGCCCGGCAAGCCCTTCTGCCGCAATTTGCCCTTGATGCCGAAGCGCGAGGCGCCGCGGCGTTGCAGGCTCGCCGCCTTTTGCGCGGCATAGGCGCGGTCGTCGATCAGCCCGGAGCGCAGGTAGCGGGCGATGAGGTCCTCGATCAGTTTCGCGCCCTCTGCGGGATCGGCGCCGTGCGCGGCCGCGGCGCGCTCCACCTTGCGCATCAGCACGCGCCGCAGATTGGCGCTCGAGCTGGCATAGCGGCCGAGATAATAGAGCGCCATGTTCTCCAGCCTTTGCGCCGTGATCTT
Source organism: uncultured Alphaproteobacteria bacterium (assembly GCA_963810055.1). GTDB lineage: Bacteria > Pseudomonadota > Alphaproteobacteria > ATCC43930 > CGMCC-115725 > REEB95. Next base: position 75,637 of record CAWEME010000009.1, read on the forward strand.
GCGCGGCGCCTTGGCCCCCCGCTTCTCCGCGATTCAGCCATGCACCGGCTCTCCTGGGCCGCTCTCCCGGGCTTCCCCGGCGGCCCCCTTGGGCTTAAGCTCAGCATCCATGCCGCAAGACTACACCATGACGCAAGAAGGCGCGCCGCGTCCGCGCCACATCGGCGCGGTCAATTGGCTGGGATTGTGGACCCTTTACGCGCGCGAGGTGCGCCGTTTCATCAAGGTCGGGATGCAGACGGTGGTGGCGCCGGTGGTGACGACCTTGCTGTTCCTGGCGATTTTCCTACTGGCGCTGAGCGGGCAGCAGCGCCTGGTCGACGGCGTCCCCTATCTCGAATTCCTGGCTCCGGGCCTGGTGATGATGGCGATGGCGCAGAACGCCTTCGCCAACACCTCGTCCTCGCTGATGATCGCCAAGGTGCAGGGCAACATCGTCGACGTGCTGATGCCGCCCTTGAGCCCGGGCGAACTGACCTGGGGCTTCGCGCTGGGCGGCGTGACGCGCGGGCTGGTGGTGGGCGCGGTGGTGACGGTGGCGATGGCGGCGTTCGTGCCGGTGCATATCTACAGCCTGCCGCTGGTGCTGTTCCACGCCGTGGCGGCGTCGCTGCTGTTGTCGGTGCTGGGATTGATCGGCGGCATCTGGGCCGACAAGTTCGACCATATCGCGGCGGTGACCAATTTCGTGGTGACGCCGCTGGCGTTCCTGTCCGGCACCTTCTATTCGATCGATTCCCTGCCGGAGAAATTCCGCATCGCGGCGCTGTGCAATCCGTTCTTCTACATGATCGACGGATTCCGCTACGGCTTCACCGGCCATGCCGACGGCTCGCTGGCCCTGGGCATCGCCGTCATGGTGGCGATCAATGCCGGGCTTGCTGTGGCTGTGTCACGCCATGCTGGCGAGCGGCTACAAGCTCAAGGCCTGAGCGGCGCGGCGGACCTCGCCAAGCTCGCGCCCGCCGTGCCGGCGCGGGTCTGAAAGGCTCCGGATTCTCCTGGCGTTGACAAGGGCTTAGCCCATCACCATACTCCCTCGCTTCTTCCGGGCGCCAGGTCCGGAACGCGGAGCGTTGCGATGAAACGTGCAATCGGCATCGAGGCCAAGCACGCCGGGGAACGGCGGGAAAGGTTGCGGCTGCGACGACGCTAAGGCGCCGTGGCAAGCAGCATTTTCCCATCGTCTTCATCGCCGAGGAGAGATTCCTTTGATTCCAGCCGTCATGCCGACTTATGCGCGGAACGAACTGACGTTCGAGCGCGGCGAAGGCGCCTATCTGTTCGCCACCGACGGGCGCAAATATCTCGATTTCGCGAGCGGCGTCGCCGTCACTTCGCTGGGCCACGCGCATCCGCGGCTGGTGGCCGCGCTCACCCAACAGGCGCAAAAGCTCTGGCACTGCTCCAACCTGTTCCAGGTGGCGGGGCAGAAACGCATGGCGCAACGCCTGGTCGAAGCCTCCTTCGCCGACACCGTCTTCTTCTGCAACTCGGGCGCCGAGGCGATGGAATGCGCCATCAAGGTGGCGCGCAAATATCATTTCGAGAGCGGGCATCCTGAGCGCTACCGGCTGATCGCCTGCACCGGCTCGTTCCACGGCCGCACCCTGGCGACGCTGGCCGCCGCCGGCAACGAGAAATACCTGAAGGGATTCGGGCCCCCGGCGCCGGGCTTCGACCACGTCGCCTACGGCAATCTCGACGCGATGCGCGCCAAGATCGGGCCCGAAACCGCCGGAATCATCGTCGAGCTGGTGCAGGGCGAAGGCGGCCTGGCCATGGCCCCGGACGCGTACATCAAGGGGCTGCGGGCGCTGTGCGACGAGTTCGGCCTGATGCTGGTGTTCGACGAGGTGCAGACCGGCATGGGCCGCACCGGCAGGCTGTTCGCTTACGAATGGGCGGGCGCGAAACCCGACGTGATGGCGCTGGCCAAGGGCTTGGCGGGCGGATTTCCGGTGGGCGCCTGCCTCGCCACCGAAAAAGCCGCCCGGGGCATGACCGCGGGCTCGCACGGCTCGACCTTCGGCGGCAATCCGCTGGCCATGGCGGTGGCCAACGAGGTGCTGTCCATCATGCAGGAGCCGGGGTTTTTCCCCCGGGTCGAACGCGTGGCGGCCGCGTTGCGCCGGCGGCTCGACGCCCTGGTCAAATCTTATCCTCGGATTTTCGTCGAGGCGCGCGGCCGGGGCCTGCTGACCGGATTCAAATGCGCGGTCGTCAACACCGACATGGTCGACCATTTGCGCCATGCCGGGCTGTTGTCCGTGGCCGCGGGCGAGAACGTGGTGCGGCTGCTGCCGCCGCTGATCATCGAGGAAAGCCACGTCGAGGAAGCGGCCGGGATCATCGAGTCCGTGGCCAAGGCCTGGAAGCCATGACCGGACCAGCGCCCAAGAACGCCCCCCAAAACCTGCCGCGGCACTTCCTCGACCTCGACCGCATCGAAGCCGCCGAACTGCGGTGGATGCTCGACCGCGCCGTGGCGTTCAAGACCGGGCGCGACAAGAGCAAGCCGATGCAAGGCAAGATGCTGGCGATGATCTTCGAGAAGCCCTCGACCCGCACCCGGCTCAGCTTCGAGGTGGCGATGAAGCAGCTGGGCGGCGACGTGGTGACCTTGACCGCGGCCGACAGCCAGCTTTCGCGCGGCGAGACCACGGCCGACACCGCGCGCGTGCTGTCGCGCTATGCCGACGCCATCGTGATCCGCACCGACAGTCAAGCCAAGCTCGAGGAGCTGGCGGCGCATGCCACCGTGCCGGTCATCAACGGGCTCACCGACCGCAGCCATCCCTGCCAGGTTTTGGCCGACGTGATGACGCTCGAGGAGGCGAAGGGTCCGGCCAAGGGCAAGATCGTCGCCTGGAGCGGCGACGGCAACAACGTGCTGACCAGCTGGATTCACGCCGCCGCCCGCTTCGGCTTCGAGCTCCGGATCGCCTGCCCGGAGCGGCTGGCGCCCTCGGCCAAGGATTTGGCCTGGGCCAAGGGCGAAGGCGCCAAGCTCAGCGTTTCATCCGATCCCGCGGAAGCGGTCGCCGGCGCCGATTGCGTCGTCACCGACACCTGGCTGTCGATGGGCAAGGAAAAGGACAAGGACGAGCGCCGCGCGCTCTTGAGGCCCTATCAGGTCAACGAGGCGCTGATGGGCCGCGCCAAGCGCGACGCCATCTTCATGCACTGCCTGCCGGCCAAGCGCGGCGAGGAAGTCTCGGCCGGGGTCATCGACGGGCCGCAATCGGCGGTGTGGGACGAGGCCGAGAACCGCATGCATGTGCAGAAGGGCATCCTTGCCTGGTGCCTCGGCTGATCCCGCCTATATATAAGCGTCATGCCGAAACATATTCCCGACGACATCGTCCGGCCGTTCCAGATCGACCCCTTCCGCCTGCGCGGGCGGCTGGTGCGGCTCGGTCCCGCGCTCGACGCCATCCTGACCCGGCACGATTATCCCGAGCCTGTCGCGGCGATGCTGGGCGAGGCGATCGCGCTGGCGGTGGCGCTGTCGGGCGCGCTCAAATACGAGGGCGTGTTCACGCTCCAGACCAAGGGCGACGGGCCGATCCGGATGATGGTCGCCGACGTGACCACTTCCGGCGCCATTCGCGGCTACGCGCAGTTTGACAAGGCCAAGCTCGAAGAACTCGGCCGGGACGCCGCGCTTTCGGTGCCTCGGCTGTTGGGCGCGGGTTATCTGGCGCTCACCGTCGACCAGGGCGAGCATACGGAACGTTATCAGGGCATCGTCGCGCTCGAAGGGGCGAGCTTGGCCGAATGCGTCCACCATTATTTCCGCCAGAGCGAGCAGGTCGAGGCCGGGATCAAGGTGGCGGTGGAGCGCCGGGCGCAGCCCGATGGATGCCGGGCCTGGCGCGCCGGCGCGCTGATGATCGAGCGCCTGCCGAAGGCGGAAGGCGGCGAGGCTTCGCGCGAGGCCGAGGATGACGGCTGGCGGCGCGCCATGATCCTGATGAGCACCAGCACCGCCGGCGAATTGCTCGACCCGGCGCTGCCGCCCGAGGATCTGCTGTTCCGCCTGTTCCACGAGGAAGGCGTGCGCGCCTACAAGCCGCACGATCTCAAGGCCGGCTGCCGCTGCTCGCGCGAGCGGGTCGAAACCATGCTGAAGGCGCTGGGGCCCGGCGAAGTCGGAACCCTGAAGGTCAACGGCAGGCTGGAAGTCACCTGCGAGTTCTGCAGCGCCGTCTATGTCTTCGCGGAAGAGGACATCGCGGCCCTGGCGCCGCCTTGAGAACCGCCGCGTTAAGCTTTACCGGCAAATCGCCTTGAAATGGACACGTTCCACGTGCAAGTCTTCGCTCCCGCCCACCCACCGCAGGCCCGTTGACCAAAGGCCCATTGACCAAAGGATCATCCGGAATCATGAACCCGCATCCGCTTTTGCGCCTGTGCCTGGCCGCTTGCCTCGGCCTGGGACTGCTTTCGGCCTGCTCCTCGGCGCCCTCATCGCCGCAATTCGCCGATATCCGCTTCAACGACCAGCCGGTCATGAAGCTCGACGCCTCCGCGATCGACGTGCACTCGGACTTCACGCCGACGGGAAAGGCGCCCAACGTGGATTACCTGTTTCCGGTGACGCCGCTGCACGCGCTCGAGAGCTGGGCGCATGACCGGCTGGCGCCGGCCGGAAGCGCGTCGCGCGCGGTGTTCACCATCCTCGACGCCAGCGTGGTCGAGGTCGATCTGCCGCGCAAGACCGGGTTCTTCGCCACCACCTTCACCACGCAGGAATCCGAGCGTTACGACATGAAGCTGGTCGCCCGGCTCGACCTGATCGACCCAAGGGGGCTGGTGGTGCGCACGGTCGGCGTCACCTCGCTGCGCTCGCAAAGCATCACCGACAGCACCTCGCCGAACAAGCGCGACCAGATCTGGTACGACATGCTCAAGACGGCGATGGGGGACTTCAACAAGCAGATGGAATCCGAGATCCGCGGCAATTTCGGCGCCTATCTCGTGCACTGAAGGCCGGGCCGCGAAGGCCCGGCTTCACATTCAAACGTTGTTGAGGTTGCCGCCCGCGGGCTGGCCGATGAAGGCGAGGAATTCGCGCCGGGTCGAAGCGTCGTCGCGGAAGGCGCCGAGCATGCGCGAGGTGACCATCGCCACCCCCGCCTTGTGCACGCCGCGCGTCGTCATGCATTGGTGCGCCGCCTCGATCACCACCGCCACGCCCTTGGGCTTCAGCACCTCGTCGAGCGTGTTGGCGATCTGCGCCGTCATCTTCTCCTGAATCTGCAGGCGCCGGGCGAAGACCTCGACCAGGCGCGCGAGCTTCGAGATGCCGACCACCCGTTTGTCGGGCAGATAGGCGATATGCGCCTTGCCGATGATCGGCGCCATGTGATGCTCGCAATGGCTCTCGAAACGGATGTCCTTCAACACCACCATCTCGTCGTAGCCGTCGGTTTCCTTGAAGGTGCGGCCCAGGAGCTCGACCGGGTCGACGCCGTAGCCCGAAAAATATTCCTCGAAGGCGCGCACGACGCGGCCGGGGGTGCTCTTGACGCCTTCGCGCTTGGGATCGTCGCCCGCCCATTCGATCAGGACGCGCACCGCCGCCTCGGCCGCCTCGCGCGAGGGGCGGGTGCGGAGGACGGCGACCTTCGCGGGATTCTTGGACTTGAGCTGCATGGAAGTGTTCCTGGTATAGGGCGCGCGGCCGGAGGATGTCAATTGAGCCTGACCGGCTGATGCGGGCTGTCGAGCGAGAAGGCCGGAATGACGACCGCGAAGCTTTCGCCGCCCTTGGTTTCCATCTCGTAGCTGCCGGTCATGATGCCCGACGGCGTGCTCAAGGGCGTGCCGCTGGTATATTCGAAGGATTCGCCCGGCGCCAGCACCGGCTGCTCGCCGACGACGCCGGGACCGCGCACGTCCTGCTGGCGGCCCATGCTGTCGGTGATGCACCAGTGGCGCCGGCGGAGCTGCACCGTCTCGGGCCCGTGATTCTCGATGCGGACGTGATACGCCCAGACGAAGTGGTTGTCGGTGGGCGAGGACTGGTCGTCGAGATAGTAGGGCTTGACGGTGACTTTGATCGAACGCGTGATTTCCGAGTACATGGTCTCCTGCAACCCTTCGCATGCCTTCGGGCCGGCGGGCGGCCGCCCCGGCCGGAGCGTCATTACCGCCTTGCGCGGGGGCCCGCGTCAAGCGGCGGCCGGGCACCGCGCCGCTTAAGATTTTTTAATGCTAAATCAACCGCTTGTTCATGAACAGCCGGAAAAATAGCCATCGTCCCTAGGCCGGTGCGCGGACCGATGGTCCATGTGCTCCCGGGCGCCGCCTTCGGGGCCGATTGGGATGACGGTCATGCGGTTCTATCCGAAGTTGATTGCCGGCTATGCGCTTTTTACCGTGCTCGGCCTGATCGCCGGGTTGGCGGTGGGCGCGTTTTTCATGCTCGCCGCCTTGCCGATGGTGTCGCTGTTCCCGGAGACGAGCGTGGCGCCGCAAGTGGCGCTGGTCATGGCGGGCTTCATCGGCATCATCGCCGCGTTGCTGGTGGCCGCGTTTGGCATCGGCAGCTGGCAGAAGCGCCTCCGGGCCGATTACTACCGCGCGCGGGCCGGAGATTTCCACGCCGGGCCGGCCTGGACTCCCGCCCCGCCCAGGCGCGCGCCGCCGCGCCGCGCCGCCGGGAATCGTTAGAGCCGGTTCAAACCGGACGCATTGAACCGGCGCAAGGATTGCTCTATACATCGCCGCGACTGATGGGGATGGGGTTCCCCAAAACCGCCCGTTCCGGGCTGATGACCCCTGCCGCGCGAAGCACGCGGTGGGGGTTTTTTGCGACCCGCCGCGTAGCGGGTTTTTTCTTGCCCGCCTTCGCGTTTGGGCCACACCGGACGGAGGAGTTGGTTATGGACAATATCTGGGTTCAATCGGCCTTGTGGATCGCGCTGGCGCTCGCCTCGTCGGTGCTGTCGATCTGGATCACCATTTCGGTGGCGCTGGTCGAGATCGTGGTGGGTGCTGTGGCGGGCAACGTCATCGGCTTGCCGCTCAACGCCTGGATCAATTTCCTCGCCGGATTCGGCGCCATCCTGCTGACCTTCCTCGCCGGCACCGAGATCGATCCCAAGGTGGTGAAAAAACATTTCTGGTCGAGCATGTCGATCGGCCTGATGGGCTTCTTCGCGCCTTATCTCGGCTGCCTCGCCTTCGCGCATTACGGCCTGGGCTGGCCCTGGCCGCAGGCGCAGATCGCCGGCATCTCGCTGTCCACCACCTCGGTGGCGGTGGTTTACGCGGTGATGGTGGAGACCGGCTTCAACCGCACCGAGATCGGCAAGCAAATCCTCGCCGCCTGCTTCATCAACGACATCGGCACGGTGCTGGCGCTGGGCCTGGTGTTCGCCAATTACAACGGCTACCTGGCGCTGTTCGTGCTTGTCACCGCGGCGGTGGTGGCGGTGTTGCCCTGGACCGTGCCGCGGCTGTTCAAGGCGATCGGCAAGCGGGTGAGCGAGCCCGAGATCAAGTTCATCTTCCTGGTGCTGTTCGGCCTCGGCGGGCTTGCCAACCTCGCCCGGAGCGAGGCGGTGCTGCCGGCCTATCTGGTCGGCATGGTGCTGGCGCCGTTCTTCATCCGGAACAAGGAGCTGCAGCACCGCATGCGGGCGATCGCCTTCGCCTTCCTGACGCCGTTCTATTTCATCAAGGCGGGCTCGCTGATCGACGCCAAGGTCATCGTCGGTTCGGCGGCTCTGATCCTCATCTTCCTCGGCGTCAAGATGGCGACCAAATTCTGCGGCATCCTGCCGCTGACCCATCATTTCAAATTCAAGAAGCCGACCGGCATGTACACCACGCTGATGATGTCGACCGGCCTCACCTTCGGCTCGATCTCGGCGCTGTTCGGCTTCACCAACCACATCATCGACCAGGGGCAATACACCATCCTGCTGACGGCGGTGATCGGCAGCGCGGTGGTGCCGACAATCATCGCCCAGACCTGGTTCCAGCCGAAATTCGAGCCCTTGGAAGAGGACGCCTGAGGCGGGAATCATTGGATTCGCGCCCGGCGCGGCCGAAGCGCTACATTCGTGCCGGCCGGGCGCGTGAACACCAGCGCTCCGCAAAACTTCAAAGGGAGACCAGGGATGCTGACCTTCGTCTGCTATTTGAATTTCACCGAACAGGGCGTCAAATCCATCAAGGATGTCGGCAAGCGCTATGAAGCGAGCAAGGCGCTGGCCGAGAAGCTGGGCGGCCGCCTGGTTTGCGCCTATGTCACGACCGGCAAATACGACGCCATCTCGGTGGTCGAGATGCCGAACGGCGACGCCATGGCGAAATACTCGGCGACGCTGGGGGCGCGGGGCTTCGTTCGGACCACGACGGTGCGGGCCTTCAAACCCGAGGAGTTCGGCAAGATCGTCGCCGACGTCAAGTAGCCGGGCCGCATAAGCCCGGGACGATCCGCTACACGCGGGCGATGAAACGCGCCATGGCTTCGAGCGTGGCATCCTCCCGGTCGCGATGGGGCGAATGCCCGCACCGGTCCAGCACCAGGCGCTCGAACGGGCCTTTCACCTGGCGTTCGATGGCGTCGAGCTGCGCGAGCGTGCCGTACTGGTCGTCCCTGCCCTGGATCGCCAGGATCGGGCAGGTTATGCCGGCCAAGAATTCCTCGATGTTCCAGGAACGGAATTCGGGCGACAGCCAGACATCGTTCCAGCCGCGGAAGGCGCGGTCGACGTCGGCGTGATACCGCGCCAGCCGGCGGCGCAATTCGCCCTGGTCGTAGTCGGTCTTGGCCTGGGCGATGCCCCGGATCGAGATATCCTCGACGAAGACATGCGGCGCTTCCAGCACCAGCGCCCGGACATGCCACTTTCCCGCGCCGGCGTGAATGAGCGCGATCGAGCCGCCGTCGCTGTGGCCGACCAGGACGGGATTGTCGAGACCGAGGGCTTCGCGCAGCGCCGGCAAATCCTCCAGCGCCTCGCGGTGCATGTAATCGACCTGGCGCCGCGCCGCCAGCGGCGCGGAAGCGCCGTAGCCCCAGCGCGAATAGGTCACGGTGCGGCAGCCCGTGGCCGCGGCCAGGCTTGCCGGGAAATCGCGCCACAGGGCGAGCGACCCCAGCCCCTCATGCAGCACGATCAGTGCGGGCAAGCCCGCGCGCGCAGGCGGCAAGTCCTGGTATTCGATGCGGTGGCCGCACAAGGTGAGGAAGGGCACGGGAATGCTCACACGCCCAGATAGCGGTGCAAGCGCGCAGGCCGCTTGCGCAACGAGGCGGCCCCGCCTTCCAGCACGACGCGGCCCTTGACCAGCACCACGCAGCGGTCGGCCAGCTCGCTCACCGCGGCGAAATTCTTGTCGACCACGACGCAGGCGATGCCGCCGTCGCGCAAGGCGCGGATGATCGCCCAGATTTCCTTGGCCAGGAGCGGCGACAGGCCTTCGGTGGCTTCGTCCAGGATGATCAGCTCGGGATTGGTCATGAGCGCGCGGCCGATGGTCAGCATCTGCTGTTCGCCGCCCGACAAAAGCGCGCCCGAAAGATCGAGCCGGTGCTTGAGGCGCGGAAAGGTATCGAGCACGCGCTGCAAATCCCACGCCCGGCCTTTGCCCGCCCCGCCATGCCGCGGCCGCGCCGCCAGCAGCAAATGCTCCTTCACCGAAAGATTGGGGAAGATGCCGCGCCCCTCGGGCACGAAGGCGATCCCCTGGCGCGCGACCACATAAGGCTTGGCCCCGGTCATGTCGCTGCCCCTGATCCGGACATGGCCCGAACGCGGCGGCGTCAGGCCCAGAAGCGCGCGCAGCAGCGTGGTCTTGCCCATGCCGTTGCGGCCCAGCAAGCCCACGGTCTCGCCCGCGCCGACCTTGAAATCGACGCCGTGCAGGATGTGGCTTTCGCCGTAGAAAACCTGGAGACCCTTGGCCTCGATCAGCGGCGCCAAGTTCATGCCGAGCCCCCGAGATAGGCCTTGCGCACCGCCCGGCTCTTGCGGATCGCGCCGGGCTTGCCGCTTTCGAGCACCTTTCCCTCGACCATCACGGTCAGCCGGTCGGCGATGCTGAACACCGCGTCCATGTCGTGCTCGATCAGCAGGATGGCGTGGTCCTTGCCCAGGCTTTTGATGAGCTTGGTCATGCGCGCCGATTCCGAAGCGCCCATGCCGGCCAGCGGCTCGTCCAGCAGCAGCACCTTGGGCGAGATCGCCAGCGTCATGGCGATTTCAAGCTGGCGCTGTTCGCCGTGGGAGAGCGTGCCGGCGGCGCGTCCGCCCGGGTCCAGCCCGACGAGGTGGAGCGCGTGCCGCGCCGCCGCGTCGAGATCGCGCTCGGCGCGCACCGGCCGCAGCAAATGCAGGCCGCCGCCGAGCCGCGATTGCGCGGCGAGCCGGCAATTCTCATGCGCCGAAAACCCGGTGAAGATGTTGACGCGCTGGTAACTGCGCCCGATGCCGAGCCGCGCGATGCGCGCCGGCGCCATGCCGGCGATCTCCAGATCCTCGAACCTCACGCTGCCGGCGCTGGGCTCGAGTTCGCCCGAAATCAGGCTCACCAGCGTGGTCTTGCCGGCGCCGTTGGGGCCGATCACGGCGTGGATCCGGCCCTCGTGCAAGGCGAGCGACACGCCGTCGACCGCGGCCAGGCCGCCGAAGCGCTTGGAGAGGCCGCGCACGGCCAGGACCGGCTCAGCCATGTTTGTCCTCCGGCCGTTTCACCAGCCCGCTCAGGCCGCGCGGCAGAAACAGCACCGCCAGGATGATGAACAGGCCCAAGGGCAGGAGCCAATGCTTGGTCGCGTCGGACAGCGTGTCCTGCAACAGCACCAGGACGAAGGCGCCGAGGACGGGGCCGTAGAGCGTGCCCATGCCGCCCAGGATCACCATCATCAGCGCCATGCCGGAGAGCCGCCAGCCGAACAAATCGGGATTGACGAATCCATATTGCGCGGCGTCGAGATAGCCCGCCAGCCCGGCGAGCGATCCAGCCAGCGCGAAGGCGGCGAGCTTGTAGCCGAAGGTAGAAAAGCCCAGCGAGCGCATGCGCGGCTCGTTGCTCTTGATGCCCAGCAACGCCCGGCCGAACAGCGTGCCCATCAGCCCGCGCAGCAGCAGATAGGAGCCCGCCATCGCGGCAAGCGCGAGATAATAGAACTGCGCCGCGTCGCCGAGGTCGAGGAAGCCGGTTGCGGGCGTCACATAGACGTAGACGCCGTCCGAGCCGCCGAAGAATTTCGAGCCGGCGGCGAAATAGAAGAACATCTGCGCGAAGGCCAGCGTCACCATGATGAAATAGATGCCGGAACAGCGCAGCACCAAAAGGCCGATCGCCAGCGCCGCCAGCGCCGCCGCCGCCATCGCCGCCGGCAAGGTGAGCCAGAAATTGGCCGCTTCGTATTGCGGCGAAAGCCACCACAGCATGTAGGCGCCGATGCCGTAGAAGGCGGCGTGGCCGAAGCTGACGAGGCCGGCATAACCCACCAGCAGATCGAGGCTCATGGCGAACACCGCCATGATCATGATCTTGGCGAAAAGCTGGAGATAGAACTTGGCCCCCAGCAGCGGGAAGAGGATCAGCGCGACCAGCGCCAGCGCCAGGAGCACGGGTTCGAGGGAGGCCCGGGCCTTCATCGCGCGGCGCGTCCGCCGAACAGCCCGGCCGGGCGCCACAGCAGCACCGCCGCCATCAGCACATAGACCGTCATGCCGGCCAATTGCGGCGCGAACACCTGGCCGAAGGTGTCGGCGAGCCCGATCAAGCAGCGAGCCCAGGAACGCGCCCTTGATCGAACCGATGCCGCCGATCACCACCACGACGAAGGAGATGATCAGGATCTGGTTGCCCATGCCGGGAAAGACCGAGGCCACCGGCGCCGCGATCATGCCGGCGAACGCGGCCAGCGCCACGCCCAAGGCGAACACCGCGCGATAGACCCAGGCGATGTCGATGCCGAGCGACTGCACCATCTCGCGGTTCGAGGCGCCGGCGCGGATCGCCATGCCGAGCCGGGTCTTCTGGATGAGCAGCCAAAGACCGCCGGCGATGAGCCAGGCACATCGCCGAGATGCCGAGGCGATAGGCGGGATAGCTCAGCGCTCCGTTCAGGTGGATCGAGAAATCGAGAAAATGCGGAACGTCGACGCCGTGCACGTCGTCGCCGAACACCAGGCTGCGCGTCTCCTCCAGCGCCAGGATGAGCCCGTAGGTCAGCAGCACCTGATAGAGATGGTCGCGCGCGTAAAGCGGGCGGAACAGCAGCGCCTCGAGCAACAGGCCGAAGGCGATGGCGAGCGGCACCGCCAGCAGGATGGCGAAGAACAGATTTCCGGTGAGCTGGGTCAGCGCGAAGGCGAGATAGGCCCCCAGCATGTAGAAGCTGCCATGGGCCAGATTGATGACGCGCAGGATGCCGAAGATCAGCGTCAGCCCGCTCGCCACCAGGAAGAGTAACAGCCCTTCCTGGACGCCGTTCAGAACCTGGATGAGGAAGAAGACGAAACTGTCGGACATCGGCAATCAGCTATCAGTTCGAATCGGCGAAAAAGCAAAGGACCGACAGCCGATCGCCGTTGACCGCTCGTCTTACGCCATCTTGCAGCCGATGGCCGGATCGGCCAGCGCCTTGATCGCGACACGGACGTAGAGGTTTTGCAGCCCCTTCACCTTGCGCAGATAGATGTCCTGGATCGGGTTATGCGCCTTGGAGAGGGTGAACCGGCCGCGCGGGCTGTCGAACACGGTCTTCTCCATCGCGCTCACCAGCGCCGCACGCGCCTTGATGTCGCCCTTCACCGCCCCCAGGCCCGAGATCAGCAAGCTGCCGGTGTCATAGCCGTGCACCGCGTAGACGTCGGCGTCGCGGGTCGTGGCCTTCTTGAACGCCTCGCGGAAGGACTTGTCCTTGGCGAAGGGCAGCCCGTCGGCATAGTGCAGCGTGGTCTCGAGGCCTTGGGCCGAATCGCCCTGGGCTTCGAGCGTGCCGTCGGTGAGGAAGCCGGGACCGACCAGGGGTATCGTGCTTCCCAGCCCCGCCCCGGCGTAATCCTTGACGAACTTGACCGCGCCGCCGCCGGCGAAGAAGGCGTAGGAGCAGTCGGGCTTGGTCGCGGCGATCTCGGTCAGCAAGGGCTGGAACTCGACATTGGGGAAAGGCAGGAACAGCTCCTTGATGGTCTTGCCGCCGCCCTCGGTGAAGCCCTGGGTGAAGGCGTCGGTCGATTCCTTGCCCGCCGCGTAGTCCCAGGAGATCACCACCGCGGTCTTGCGCCCTTCGGCCGCCGCCACCTTGCCCATGGCATAGGCCGGCTGCCAGTTGGTGAACGAGGTGCGGAAGATGTTGGGCGCGCACAACGCGCCGGTGGCGGCGCCGACGCCGCCATTGGGGATGACCAGCATGGTGTTGGTGTCGCGCGCCACCTTGACCATCGCCATGACCACGCCCGAATGCACCGTGCCGATCATGAAATCGACCTTGTCGCCGGAAACCAGCTTGTTGGCGTTGTCGGCGCCCTTGGCCGGATCGGATTCGTCGTCGAGCGTGATGTACTCGATGGCGCGGCCGCCGAGCTTGCCGCCCGCCTCGGCGATGCGCAGGCGCAGCGCGTCGTCGATGTTCTTGCCGAGCGCGGCATAGGTCCCGGTATAGGGCAGCATCAATCCCAGCCGCAGCTTGGCCTGCTGGCCGATGGCGAAGCGCGCCGGAACGAAACTCGACGCCGCGGCCAATCCCGCGCCCGCCGCCAGGCCCTTCAACACGCGCCGCCGGCTGGCGGTCTTGGTTTGGATGGTCATGATCGTCTCCCCCGTTGTGATGGTTCAGTTTCCCGAGCGTTGACGCAATTTGAAGCGCTGGATCTTGCCGGTGGCGGTTTTCGGCAGTTCGGCGGCGAATTCGATCCAACGCGGATATTTGAACGGCGCGAGCCGCGACTTGACGTGCTCTTGCAGCGCGTTCGCGAGCTGCGCCGAGCCGGCCTGGCCGGGCTTGAGCACGACGAAGGCCTTCGGCTTGATGAGATGTTTCTCGTCCGGCACGCCCACCACCGCCGCCTCGAGCACCGCCTCATGCGTCATCAGCGCGGCCTCGACCTCGAAGGGCGAGACGTACATGCCGCTCACCTTCAGCATGTCGTCGGTGCGGCCGCCATAGGTGTAATAGCCCTGCGCGTCGCGCGTGTATTTGTCGCCGCTCCGGGTCCAGCGCCCGAGGAAGGTATCGCGGCTCTTTTCGCGGTTGTTCCAGTAATAGGCGGCGCTGGTCGGGCCCGAGATCTGGAGCTCGCCGAGCTCGCCGTCCTTCACCGGCTGACCCTGCTCGTCGAGCAGGCGGATTTCGTAGCCCGGCACCGGCATGCCGGTGGTGCCGTAACGCACCTGGCCCGGCCGGTTGGACACGAAGATGTGCAGCATCTCGGTCGAGCCGATGCCGTCCAGGATCTCGACGCCGAGGCGCTCGGTCCAGCGCTTGCCGACGTCCTCGGGCAGGGCCTCGCCGGCGGACGCGCAGCGCCGCAACGCGATCTCCCCGCGCTTCGGCATCTCGGGGCTCGCGAGCATGGCGGCATAGAGCGTCGGCACGCCGTAGAAGATGGTCGGCTTCTTTTCCTTCAGCACGCGCGCGACCGAGCCCGGCGTCGGCCGTTCGGCCATGAGGATGCTGGTCGCCCCGACCGCCAGCGGGAAGGTCAGCCCGTTGCCGAGGCCGTAGGCGAAAAACAGCTTGGCGGCGGAGAACACCGTGTCGGTTTCGCGGATCCCGAGTACGGGTATGGCGTAGAGATCGGCGGTCAATATCAAATGCGACTGGAGATGCACCGCGCCCTTGGGCGTGCCGGTCGAGCCCGAGGAGTAAAGCCAGAAGCAGACGTCGTCGCAGGTGGTGGGCGCGGCTTTGGCCTTGGGTTCCGCTTCGGCCAGAAGCTTGGAAAAATTCAGGCGGCCGGCGGGCGTTTTCTCGCCCGAGACGATCACGTGTTTCAGGGCCGGCTGGTTCGCCAGCACCGGCGCGATTTTCTCGTAAAGCGCGTCGGAGACGATGAGCGCCTTGGCGCGGCTGTCGCGCAGCATGAAATCGTAGTCGTTGGATGTCAGCAGCGTGTTGAGCGGCACCGGCACGATGCCGGCCTTGATCGCGCCCAGGAACGCGACCGGAAAATCCACCGTGTCGAGCAGGCAAAGCGCGATCCGGTTTTCCGGCTCGATGCCGAGCTTGCGCAACGCGTTGGCGGCGCGGTCGACGCGCTCGGCCAATTGCGCGTAGGTGAGGCTGGTGCGGTCGTCGATGAAGGCGGTCTTGCTGGCGCGAACCGCGAGATGACGGCCCACGAGATCGACGGCGGCGTTGTAATCGCGCGGGATCGAAACCCGCGGCGCCTCCGCGGCCGATCCGTCGGCGACCATGTTGTCCTCCCTAAAATCAGCCTTCTTATCGCTTATTATACAAGAAATATGCGCCCCGGGCGTTTTAACCGTCAAGCATTAATTTGCATATGCGGGAATTCGGATGCGATATAATACGCATCAAACAAAATCGCAAAACATGGCGCCGCCACCGGCAAGAAAATCCGAGTGCAACGTCACCGGCAGAGTAAGATGCGCTTACGGGAACCGACGGCGCGCCCGCAAATTATTCGCAACCGCCGGCGTGGAGAACGAGGCTCCCCTCGTGCCACCGCCTGCCAGGACGTGAACGGAGACCGCCCGCGATGGAGCTGCAAAGACATGTCTGCCGTTCGCTCCATGACGACCATGTGGCGACGCTCGCCTTGCTCGGACGGCTGGAGGCGTTGCTCGGACGGCATGCCCGAACCAGCGCGCCCGCTTCCGGCGATCCGGAAGCGGCGCGGCTGCTGAAAGACCTGATCACCGCCGTCGAAACCGAGATCGGCGTTCACTTCGCTTTCGAGGAGGACGCCACCTTTCCGCTGCTCGCGGCTTCCGGCGGCGGCGAGATGATCGAGCTGCTGACCGGCGAACACGGCGAAATCCTGCCCTTGGCGCATCGCCTGGTGGCGCTGGCCAAGCGCGCCCGCGAGGCGGGCTTTTCGGCCGAAAGCTGGAGCGAGTTTCATGGCGCCGGCGCCGAGCTCATCACGCGGCTGGTTTCCCACATCGAGAAAGAGGAAATGGGATTTCTGCCGGCGCTGGACGAGGCGCTCGACGAGGACACGGACGGCAGGCTCGCCCTCGAGCTGGCGGCGCGCCGCTGAACATTGAACGAAGCAGGATGGAGGACCGAGCGATGGCGACCAAGCGAACGGGCGGCGCAAAGCCCAAAACTTCCGGCGGATCGCCCAAGCTGCGCCCGCTCAAGAGCGGCGATCTCGAAGCCATCGTCGCCATCGACCGCGTCGCCGCCGGACGGTCGCGCCGCGGCTTCTTTGAAAAACGCCTGGCGCATCTTTCGCGCGAACCGGGCGCCTTCGTGGCCCTGGCCGCCGAACAGGGCGGCAAGCTCGCGGGTTTCGCCTTCGCCCGTCTCTACGAGGGCGAGTTCGGCGGCGGGGCGCCGGAAGCCTCGCTCGACGCCATCGGCGTCGACGCCAAGGCGAGAGGCCACGGCATCGGACGCCAACTGGTCGAGGGCGTGGCCAAGGCCATGCGCAGCCACGGCGTTTCGGAGCTGTCGACCCAGGCTGATTGGACCGAGGCGGAGCTGATGGGCTTCTTCGCCCACACCGACTTCGCCTTGGCGCCGCGCATCGTGCTCGAATGCCCCGTCGCCGATGCCGAAGAGAGACGGCCCCCGATGCCGCCCGCCCGGACCAGGACTTCCGCGCATGCTTCGGGCGCGGCGGTCGAACTCGATTACAGCGGCCCCTCGGGCGACGATTTCGAGTTGCTGGCGCGCGACCGCGTGCCGATCCGGTCGATGACTCCGGGCGATCTCGCCGCCATCGTGCATATCGACAAACGCATCACCGGGCGCGACCGGCAGGCCTATTACAAGCGCAAGCTGGCCGAGGCGATGGAAGAATCCGCGGTGCGCGTCTCGCTGGTGGCCGAGCTCGACGGCCGGGTCGCGGGGGTCATCATGGCGCGGGTCGAATTCGGCGAATTCGGCCACTCCGAGCCCGAGGCCGTGATGGACACGATCGGCGTCGATCCGGATTACGGCCACAAGGACGTGGCCAGCGCCCTGTTGTCGCAACTTTTGACCAATCTGGCGGGGCTGCGCGTCGAAAGGCTGCGCACCGAGGTGAGGTGGAACCATTTCGGCCTGCTGAGCTTCCTCGACCGCATGGGGTTCCGGCCGCACCGGCGTCTGGCGCTCCGCCGCGCCCTCGGCTGACCCGCGCCCGGAAACGGGCGTTCAGCCGTGGATCTGCTTGTACTTGGCGAGCAGCTCTTCCTGGGTCTCGCGGAAGTCGGGATTCGGCACGATGCAATCCGCCGGGCACACCAGCTTGCATTGCGGCTCGTCCTCGGCGCCGACGCATTCGGTGCAGCGCAAGGGATCGATCACGTAGATCGAGGGGCCGACGCTGATCGCCTCGTTGGGGCACACCGGTTTGCAGGCGTCGCAATTCGTGCAGGTATCGACAATCAGCAAGGCCATGAAATCCTCCGTGTATCCGGCAACGCCATCATGCCGCGAGCTGGCCGAGACGCGCCAGCTTCTGGTGGCGGAACGCGCCCCAGAGCGCGGCGCCGATGGCGCCGGCATAGATCGAGTCCGGGTGGTTGCGAACGGGGAAGGTAACCTTTTCCTTCTCCATCGCCTCCTGCATGCAGGCGACCAGGCCTTCGTCGAGCGCGAGGCCGCCGGTCATGAGCACCGTGCCGTCGAGCGTGCCGACGGTCTTCAGGAGCTTGGCCAGGCGGTCGGCCATGGCCGAATGGATGCCCTTGAGGATGTTGGAGGCGGTGATCCCGCGCGACACCATGTTGATGACGTCGGTTTCGGCGAGCACGGCGCAGATGCCGCTGACTTTCTCCGGATTGTCGGCCTGCTTGGACAACCCGCCGATCTCGTCCTGGGCGATGCCGAGATAGCGTGCGATGTTCTCGAGGAACTGGCCGGAGCCCGACGCGCACTGGCTGGTCATCTTGTAGCTCAGCACCTTGCCGCGCGCGTCGATCCGGATGGCGCGGCCGTGCAGCGCGCCGACGTCGAGCGCCGCGCGCGTCGCGGGATCGAGATAGATGGCGCCGCGGCCGTGCGTGGTCATGGAATAGAAGTGGCCGGTATGGAAGTCGAGCGCCTCGCCGTCGCCGGTGGTGGCGACATAGGCGACGTCGCCGGGCTTGAGCGAGGCCTCTTCGAGGGATTGGCGATAGGCTTCGGTCGCGAGCTCGAAGGGGTTGCCCTGGCGCACCCGGTCGGTGCGCTTGGTGAGCCAGCGCGTCTGGTCGCCGTCGACCTCGAACAGCACGGTCTTGACGGCGCCGGTTCCGATGTCGATGCCTGCGGTTGCGATCATGGCGTCTCTTCCTTCAATTCTCGACCGCGCGGCGGGCGAAGGCGGCGGCGCCCAAGGCCCCCGTGTAGATCGATTCCGGGTTGATGTTGATCACGCGGTCGCCGTAATTCTCCTTGATGAGCTGGCGCAGCTCCTTGACCGCGGCCTCGTTCTTGGCGACGCCGCCGGTGAAGGTGAACTGGTCGCGCACCCCGCCCGAGCGCGAGATGATCGACATGGCGCGCAGGATGATGGCGCGGTGCAGGCCGGCCAGGATGTCCTCGCGCTTTTCGCCGAGCGCCAGACGGTCGCGCAGCTCGGCGCCGGCGAACACGGTGCAGGTCGAGTTGATGCGGACCGTGCGCGTCGCCTTCATCGCCATCGGGCCGAGCTCGTGCAACCCCATGTTCATCTCGTCGGCGATGTAGCCGAGGTAGCGGCCGCAGCCGGCGGCGCAGCGGTCGTTCATCTGGAAGTTCTCGACGATGCCGCTGGCGTCCACCTGGATCGCCTTGGTGTCCTGGCCGCCGATGTCGAGCACGGTGCGCGTATCGGGGTACATCATATGGGCGCCCAAGCCATGGCAGAGGATTTCGGAGCGGATGTGCTCCTTGGAGAAGGGCAGCGTCACGCGGCCGTATCCCGTGCCGACGAGATAGGTGTCGTCGAGCGGAATCTCGAGGGCTTCGCGCACCAGCACGGAGACCTGGTCGGTCATCGACTTGATCGCCGCCGAGCTGACCTTGACGCGGTCGAGCGCGCGCAGGAACTTGTCGCTCATGTCCTCGGCCGGCGGCCGGTTCTCCACGTCGATGATCGCCTTGTCGTAGACGTTGAGCAGGAGATCGTAGCTGAGCCCCGAGGAGGCCGCGATCTCCTGGCTGATCGCCATGAAGCGCGAGCCGGCGATGTCGCGGAAAAAATCGGATTTGCGCTTGGCGCCGGGTGCGAACAAGGCCGGGGCCTCCTCGCGCAGCCGGACGAAGATGGCTTCGAGCGCCTCGCGGATGTCCTTTTCCCGGCCCTTGAAGCGGTCGCCCTTGGCGTTGTTCTGGCAGGTGGCTTCGAGATCGGCGAGCTGCTCCAGGAACTGCTCGAGGCGGAAGCTGCGTTCGAGGTCGGCGAGGAAGTGCTCGATCCGCCCGTGCAGTCCCGGCAGCTTCGACAGCCCCTGGTGAAACAGGGTGAAGCGGGTGTTGATGAGCGCCTCGTAGCGCGCGACCCGGCAGGCGGTGTCGTAGTTCGAGCGCGAGTTGGTGATGCCGCGGCCGAGCACCTGAAGATTTTCGTCCATCACGATGGCCTTGGTCGTGGTGGAGCCGAGATCGACGCCGATGAAGCAGCGCATGGGATTTCCGCCTTTCTCTATTCGGCCGCCGAAGCCGGCGCCTTCGCGCCCTGCCGCTTCTGCTCGATCATCTGGAAGTAGCTTTCCAGCCGGTTCTTCACGTTGGCCGGCGAGAAGTAACGCGGGTCGACCAGATCGGTCTCGATGAAGGCGGCGGGCTTGCCGGTGCGGCGCTCGATCTCGCGCAGCATCAGAAGCTGGCCGGCGGAGAAGCTGTTGCAGCTCTTGATCGAGTTGACCAGCAGCCCGTCGGCTTCGTAATCGGTCATGTATTTCTCGAGCAGGCCGATGCGCGCGGGCAGGTTGCGGTTGGTGTAGCAGCCGAGGCAATACTCGGCGAGCGATTCCAGCGGATGGTCGGGATCGTGGCGGAAGCCCTGGTCGTAGATCCCGCCCACCTTGGTGTAGGAGCTGGCGACCACGACCGCGCCTTCCTCGTAGAACATCTTCCAGAAGTCGCGAAAGCTCGTCCAATTAGGCGGCCCTTCGACCACGAGACGGTAGCGTTCCTCGTGCGCCTCGCCGTCGGGCGTCACGGGATACTGCTTCTTGGCGACGCGCTCGGCGATTTCGGCGCGCAGCAGCCGGTAATACTCGGTCGCGTCCGGAGTGCCGCGGAAGGCGGTGAAGATCGGCCCGATGTAATAGACGCCGCCGAAATAGGCGTCGATCGGCGAGGGCTTGTTCTTGGCCGATTCGAGCACCCAGACGAAATCCTGCTCGGTCTTGGCCGATTCCTTCAGGTACTGGCGCAAACGGTCGATGTCGAACTTGACGCCGCTCACCCGTTCCAGCTTCGGGATGACCTCTTCCTTGATCTGCTTGACCACGTAGTCCCGCATGTTCTTCGTGGCTTTGCCGTCGCCCTCGTAGGGCACGTGCAGCATCGCGGTCTCGCACTTGTATTGCTCGCGCAGCAGCTCGAACCATTTCATGAAGGTGAAGCAGCCGGTATAGGACAGCAGCAGCAAATCCGGATCCGGCAGCGGCCTGCCGTCGGGGCCGAGATTGCCCTTGGCGATCGAGCCCAGATCGGCCTTGACGTAGGTGCAGACATCCTCCGAATGGCCGCGCTTCTCCGCCTCCATGATGAAGGCGCCGCTCTTCTTGCGCATGGCGTTCTGGATGGCGTTGATCTCGGGCAGGTTGTTGACCACGTCGAAGCACATCATCAGCTCGTTGAGATTGCCCGGCACGAAGGTCGAGACCACCTTGCGGCCTTTCTCCTTGGCGGTGGCGAGCAGCTCGTAGTTGCCGGCGATCATCTCCTTCTGCTTGAGCATGGAGAGTTCCTTGACGGCCTCGGCGGCGGGCATGGCGCTCATTGGTTGCTCCATAATTTGATCGAATCGGCGAAAGTGCCGGCCTGCTCGCGGATGGGCTGCATCTGACCGGAATTCTCGGCGTATTTGAACGCGATGTAGGGAATGTTGTGCGCGGCCAGCACGTGTTGCAGCATCGGCCGCTCCAAGAGCGCCGGATCGCAGAAGCTCGGGCAGGCGAAGATGACGCCCTCGGCACCGGTGTTCTTGACCGCCTCGA
Source organism: uncultured Alphaproteobacteria bacterium (assembly GCA_963810055.1). Taxonomy (GTDB): domain Bacteria; phylum Pseudomonadota; class Alphaproteobacteria; order ATCC43930; family CGMCC-115725; genus REEB95. Next base: position 96,928 of record CAWEME010000009.1, read on the forward strand.
CCAAATAGAGGCCCTTCTTGGCTTCGCTGGGCTCGTATTTGGCCGAGGTGTTGTTGGAGTTGTGGAGATAGGCGTTGGCGAGGTTCTTGAGCGGATCGCCCTCGACCGCCACGTCGGACTTCTCCCAGCGGTTCACCAGCATGAAGTCGTCGTCGACGATGTAGCAGCCGGCGAGCTCGATCGACTTGATGAGGTTAAGCGGCGGCTGCTCGCAGAAGACGCCGGTGACGACCACGCGGGAATTGTCGCGCTTGGGCCGGTCTTCCGCGCCGGCGGCGGCGAGATATTCCTTCAGCAGCCGGTTGTGCTCCTCGACCGCCAGGATCTGGCCCGCGCGCATCAGCAAATAAACTTCCACGGAAGGCGCCTTCCACGGCTGCTTGGCGCGGAAGGCGTAGACCTCGCGCGTCAGCCGGCGGCTTTCGTTGTAAAGCGCGATCGAGGCGCGGAGCGCCTCGTCGCTCACCGCGCGGCCGGACATCTCCGCGAGCATCTCCTTGAGCTCTTTCAACTCGTTGACGTAGAACTCGCCGCCGACGTCGTCGCGGTAGTTCTGCGGCACGTCGAAATAGCGGCTCTTCACCTTCGGGAACATGACCTTCCACATGCCCGACAGGTTGCGGATGACGTCGCAGATGCTGGGGAACAGCATGCCGTCGACGAAATCGAGCCGCCCGGTCACGCCGAGTTCGACCGTCGAGCGCGGAATGCGGCAGATGTAGCTCTGGTAGTAGGCGTCGCCGTGAATGACCTCGAGCTGATCGCCGCCGCCGAGCACGCCGAGCGGCAAGGCGCCCGCGGCGTGAATCAGTTCGCGCGGCACGTAAAAGGGCATGAAGCCCACCACCTTGCGGCCGGGCACCGCGGCCTTCCACTCGCGGGCATAGGTGAAATGCAGATCGTCGAACAGGTCCTGGCAGCGGGAGATGATTTCGGCGGTGGTCGTCATGGCTAGCGATGCTCCCATTTGGCCGGACGCTTGGCGATGAAGGCTTCGAGACCCTCGATCGCGTCGCGGGTCGACATCAGGTCGTCGAGATAAAGGCGCTCGACGCGGGCGAGCTTGGCGCGCAGCCGCTCGACCAGATCGACCCGCGAAGCGCGCAGCGCGCGCCGCAGCGCCGCGCCGCTTTTGTCGGCGAGATGCGCGTTGAACCAGGCGAGCGCCTCGGCTTCCGGATCCTCGGCGATCGCGGAGATGAGACCGAGCGCGTGCGCTTCGCCGGCGGATAGGCTGCGGCCGGAAAGCAGCAAATCCTCGGCGGCGGCGAAGCCGATGCGCTCGGGCAGCAGGCAAGAGGCCGCCGGCGCGATGACGCCGAGCCTGATCTCGGGCTGGCCGAATTTGGCTTCGGGCGAAGCGAAGATCGCGGTGCCGGCGCAGGCGAGCTCGAGGCCGCCGCCGAGGCATTGGCCGCGGATTGCGACCAGCACCGGAACCGGGCTTTCGACCAGGCGCAGGATCAGCGCGTGGAAGCCCTTCAGCATCGCGGCGCAACGGCCGGGGAGATGCTCCTCGACGCTGGCGCCGAAGCTGAAATTGGGCCCATCGGCGTCGATCAGCAATGCCAGAAGATCGTCGCGGCCGAGATGCAAGTCGAGCGCCGCGCCGAGGGCCGCGACCATGGCCGCGTCGATGACGTTGGCCTTGGGCCGCGCCAAGCGCAGCCGCAGCAGCTTGCCGCCTTGCTCCAGCCAGACCCGGAGCGGAGAGGGCAAAGCAGAAGTCACTTTGCGCCTCCGGCCTTCGGGATCAGGCTCTCCGCGAAATCCTCGGTCCAGGGCGCGCCCTTGGCGAGGGATTGCCGCAAGGCGATGAAGTCGATCTCGCGGTGATCCTTGGGTCCTTCGTTGAAGGCGCGGAACCCCGCCTTGGCTTCCGCCATCATGTTGAGGGCGAGCCAGGAGCGCGAATTCTCCTTGTTGCGGTTCCACACGTCGAGCTTCGGCTTGCGCAGCTCCTCGAAGCTCTTGGTCAGGCATTCGGGGAAGGTGAGCAAAAGCTTGCCGCAGAGCTGCTCGACCTTCTCGTCGAGCAGCGACAGATCGACCTTGCCGCGGGCGAGCAGCTTCTTGCCTTCGGCCAGCGCTTCGCCGGTCTTGGGTTCGCCGTGAACGATGCGGCCGTATTCGTCGCAGTAGCGGTCGGTCACGACCAGCGGATTGGGCACGAACTTGCCGTCGACCTTGAGGCCGGGGACGATGTCGTAGAGCAAGCCCAGCCGGTAGGCCTTGTGCGCCGACCAGTGCTCGCACAGCGTGCCGGATTCCATCGCCCGCTCCATCCCGACCATGACCGGCAGGAAGTCGGTGGCGCCGCCCAGCGCCGCGGAGCCGTGCTTGGGTCCGGCCTGGCCGAAGCGCGCGAGGTCCTGCGCGACGGTGAAGTCGCAGGCCATGCCGATTTCCTGGCCGCCGCCGATGCGCATGCCGTTGACGCGGCAGACCACCGGCTTGTCGCAGCCGAGGATCGAGGACACCATGTCGTTGAAGAGACGCATGTACTGCCGGTATTCCTGCGCGTTGCCGGCGTAATACTCGGCGTATTCCTTGGTGTTGCCGCCGGTGCAGAAGGCGCGGTCGCCGCTGCCGGTGAATACCGTTGCGACGACGTCGCGGGCCGCGCTCGCCGCGCGGAAGGCGAGGATCACGCCCTTCACCATTTCCGTGGTGTAGGCGTTGTACTGCTCGGCATTGTCGAGAATGATCCAGGCGTTGTAGAGACCCGGGACCACGGTGCCGTCCGGCGTCTTCGCCGACCGCTTCTCGAAGCGCAGTCCCGGCACCGAGAATTCGCGCACCAGATTGTGATCCCGCAGAGTCTGCGGCTTGGTCTTGGCGGCGATGGCGAGGGTGGATTCAACCATGGGGAGCTCCTTCTCGATCCTGGAAAGTCACGCTTCCCGCGCGGGATTGACGCGGCGTTTCACGGCATGACGATGCACGGCGTCGAAGACATTATGGATGGCGGCAAGCGGCTGCGGCCCCTTGGCCGCCTCCATTATCCCCCGATCGGCCGGTTCAAGCATCTGCCCTTCCCTCCGGCGCCAGACCGGCCCGGGAGGTCGATTCCGGCCCCCCGGCCCGGTGGCGCTAAACCTTGACGCAGGCCCTCCCGGCGTTAAAATCGGTATAAGAGTACCGATTTACCGGAGTAGCCGTCAACGTCCATAACCTGCGCTTTGTTGTCGCGCCTGGTCTTGATCTAAATCAACCGTCCGTCACGTTCCGTCGGAGATACTGAAAAAAAGGAGAAGCCAAAGCCGTGACGCCCCAACGCAAGTCTCCGTCGTCGATTTCCATCGCCCTCTCCGGCAGCGGCGGCTCCGGCGTGATGACCGCCGGCGACATGCTGCTGGAGGCGGCGGCGCTGGCGGGCTGCTACGGGCTGATGAGCCGCACCAGCGGGCCGCAGATCCGCGGCGGCGAGGCGGCGGCCCTGCTGCGCCTGGCGCGCGAGCCCATCGAATGCCACGGCGACAGCTTCGACATCCTGATGGCGATCGATTGGGTCAACACCGAGCGCTTCGCCGCCGAAATCCCGCTCGGCGCGCACAGCCTGATGATCGGCGACCCGGCCCAAGGCTCGGCCCCGGCCGAATTCGCGAATTTAGGGGCGCGTCCACTGGCGCTGCCGATGAAGGATCTGGCCAAGAAGATTCCACACGGACGGGCCAACATGGTGGCGCTGGGATATATCGCCAGCCTGATCGGCCTGCCGGCGGCCGCGTTGGCCGAAGCGATCCGCCGCAGCCTGGGCGCCAACAGCGACGCCGTCACGGCGAGCCTCGCCGCGGCGGAAGCGGGCAGCGCCGCCGCGCAAGGCGTCGAATGTCCCTTCAGGCTGGCGCCGGGCGGGACCGAGCGCGACAAGCGCTGGCTCATCACGGGCAACGAGGCGGCGGGCTTTGGCGCGCTCAAGGGCGGCGTGCGTTTCGTCGCCGCTTATCCGATCACGCCCGCGACCGAAATATTGGAATGGATGGCGCCGGCGCTGACGGAGGTCGGCGGCGTGCTGGTTCAGGCCGAGGACGAGCTCGCCTCGATCAACATGGCGATCGGCGCCTCCTATGGCGGCACGCCCGCGCTGACCGCGACCTCGGGCCCGGGCCTGTCGCTGATGGTCGAATCCCTGGGCCTGGCGATCTCCGCCGAGGTGCCGATCGTGGTGGTCGACGTCATGCGCAGCGGCCCTTCGACCGGCATCCCGACCAAATCGGAACAGAGCGATCTCAACATCGCGCTCTACGGGCCGCACGGCGATACGCCCCACGTCGTGGTCGCGCCCAATTCGGTGGCCGATTGCCTGATGACGACGCAATGGGCCGTCCATCTCGCCGAGGCGATGCAGGTGCCGGCGCTGGTGCTCTCCGATCAATCCTTCGGGCAGACGCGCATGGTCATCGACCGGCCGGCCGATGTCGCCTTCGCCGGCCAGCGCAAGACCGCCAACGGCGAGGCGCAACCCTATCGCCGCTACGCCTTGACCGAATCCGGAATCTCGCCGATGGCGATCCCCGGCACGCCGGGTCTGATGCACACCGCCGACGGCCTCGAGCACAGCGAGCGCGGCACGCCGTCGAGCCAGGCCAAGGATCACCTGGCGCAGCTCGACAAAAGGAAGCGCAAGCTCGATACCGCCGATTACGGCCGGCATTGGGCCGAGGTCGAAGGCGACGGCGAGGGCGACGTCGCCATCATCACCTGGGGTTCCTGCACGGCGCCGGCGCGCGAGGCCTTGGCGTTGGCCCGCGCCGACGGCGTCCGCGCCAAGCTCATCTCGCTGCGTCTGCTGTCCCCGGCGCAGCCGGGGCGCCTCGACGAGCTGCTCGAAGGGCGTGAAGCGCGTGCTGGTCGTCGAGCAGACCCACAGCGGCCAATTCCACCGCTATCTGCGCGCGGAGTATTCGCTCCCCGGCGAGGTGCGGGCGCTCTACCGGCCCGGGCCGTTGCCGCTGCGTCCGTCGGAGATTCACCGCCAACTCGTCCAATGGAGCAGCCCATGAGCGTGTCCGCCGAAACTCTGCCCGCCGCCAAGGATTTCAAATCGGACGCCAAGCCGGTCTGGTGCCCGGGCTGCGGCGATTATTCGGTCCTGACCTCGCTCACCCGCGCCTTCGCCCAGCTCGCCGTCCGGCCGGAAAACGTCGCGGTGGTTTCCGGGATCGGCTGCTCGTCGCGGATTCCGGCCTATACGAATTGCTACGGCTTTCACGGGGTCCACGGCCGGGCGCTGGCGGTCGCGACCGGCCTCAAGGTCGCGCGTCCGGATCTGACCGTGGTCGCCGCCGGCGGCGACGGCGACGGCTATTCGATCGGCGGCAATCATTTTCTCCATGCCTGCCGCCGCAACGTCGATCTCACCTACATCGTGATGGACAATCACGTCTACGGCATGACCAAGGGCCAAGCCTCGCCCACGACCGAGCCCGATTGGGACAACGCGCTGGCGCCCGGCGGGACGGGCGTGCGGCCCTTCAATCCGCTGGTCATCGCGCTGGCCTCGGGGGCCAATTTCGTCGCGCGCGCCTTTTCCGGCGACGTGGTCGGCACCGCCGACATCATCGCCAAGGCGATCTCAAGCCCGGGATTCTCCTTCGTCGAGGTTCTGAGCCCGTGCATCACCTTCCGGCCTGAACAACGCGGCTGGAAGGAATCGGTCCGGCCGGCTCCGGTCGTGACCACCGACGATCCCGGGCGCGCGGCGCGGCGGTTCATGACCGATGACGGCTTCAACATCGGCGTGCTCTACCACGGCAACCGCAAGCCTTATCAGCCGCCGATCGGACAGAAGCGCAAGACGCTCTCCGAAATCGAACGGGAGTTCGCGTTATGAGCGCCGCCCGCCCGGGAGGCGGAAAGCAGCCGCCGGCGGCGCCGGAAGTCGGCACGCTCGCGGACCTGTTGTCGCGCGCCCATGCGATGGAGGTCGAGGCGGCCGAGCGTTACGACGAATTCGCCGCCCAGATGGAGCTTCACAGCAACCGCGAGGTTGCGGCGCTGTTCCGCAAGCTGGCCGGCATCGAGCGCAAGCACGCCGACAGTCTCGCTTCCGATTTGCGCGCGCGCGGGCTCCCGGTCGCGGGCGCCGCGCCCCTCGGGGCGCCGGGCAAGGAAGGGTTGGAGACCGACAGCGGCGAATCGCTGCACTATCTCATGACGCCTTATCACGCCCTCGACCTCGCGTTGCAGAACGAGCGGCGGGCGGTGGCGTTCTTCACCGCGCTGGTCCAGGGCGGCGTACCCGCGGAGCTGCGCGGGCTGGCCAAGGAGTTCGCGCGCGAGGAAACCGAGCATGTCGAGCTTTTGATCCAATGGCTGGCCCGCACGCCCAAGCCGGAGAAGGATTGGGCCTACGATCCCGACGAACCCCGCATGCCGGAGTGACGGGCGGTTTCGCCGAGCCTCAGACGCCGAGATACGTCGCGCGAACCTTCGGATCGTCGAGCAGGTCGCGCCCGGCGCCGGCATGAACGACGGCGCCGGTCTCGATGACATAACCGCGATCGGCGATCGAAAGCGCCGCCACGGCATTCTGTTCCACCAGCAAGATCGTCACGCCCGCGGCCTTCAGGGCGACGATGACGTCCATGATCTGGTCGACCAGAACCGGCGCGAGACCCATGCTGGGCTCGTCGAGCAGCAAGAGCCGCGGGCGCGCCATCAGCGCGCGTCCGATCGCCAGCATCTGCTGCTCGCCGCCCGACAGGCTGCCGGCGGCGGAGCGGCGGCGCTCAAAAAGCACGGGAAACATCTCGTAGATCCGTTTCATGTCGCCGGATATGCCCGAATCCTTCCGCCGGTAGGCGCCGAGCCGCAGATTGTCGTCCACCGACAGCGGCGCGAAGACCTGCCGCGCTTCCGGCGCGTGCGCCAGGCCCTTGGCGACGCGGATATGGGCGGGCTGGCGCTCGATCGCTTCGCCGGCGAACAGCACCCGGCCGCTTTTGATCGGCTGGACGCCGGAAATCGCCCGCAACAGGGTGGTCTTGCCGGCGCCGTTGGCGCCGACCAGCGCCACGATCTCGCCTTGGGCCACGTTAAGGCTCACGCCGTGCAACACCTCGATGCGGCCATAGGCGCTGTGCAGACCCTCAACCGCGAGCATGCGCCGCCTCTTTCGAGCCGTGCCGGCCAAGATAGGCCTCGATCACTTCGGGATTGCGCCGCACCTCGTCCGCGACGCCTTCGGCGAGCTTCCGGCCGCTGTCCAGCACCAGAATCCGGTCGGAGATCCGCATCACGAAGCGCATGTTGTGCTCGACCAGCACGACGGTGATGCCCCAACCGGCGATCTCGCGCACCAGGGCCTCCACCGCCCCGGTCTCGACCGGGTTGCAGCCCGCGGCGGGCTCGTCGAGCAGCAGGATGCGCGGCTCGAGCGCCAGGGCGCGCGCGATTTCCAGGCGGCGAAGCCCGCCGTAAGGCAAGGACCCCGCCGGACGGTCCGCCCGGTCGGCGAGCCCGACGAATTGGAGCAGCTCCAGCGCCTTTGCCCGCGTGGCGCGATTCTGGCGTCCGACCGAGGGGAACCGCAGCAACGCCTTGGTCAAGTCCCGCGCCTCCCGGATATGGCGGCCGACCATCACGTTCTCGACCACGCTCATATGCATGAAGATCTGCAGATTTTGGAACGTGCGCGCCAAACCCTTGGCGGCGATGACATGCGGCGCGAGCCCGGTCACGTCCTCGCCGGCGAGCAGGACCCGGCCGCTGCTGGGGCGGTAGATGCCGGACATGATGTTGAACAGCGTGGTCTTGCCGGCGCCGTTCGGCCCGATGATCGAGAAGATCTTGCCGGATTCGACCGCGAAGCTGACGTCGTCGACCGCGACGATGCCGTCGAAGGCGAGGCCGACATTCTCGGCCGCGAGCGCCTTCACGAGAACCTCCGCGCCAGCATGCGCTGGATGCCCGGAACGATGCCGAGCCGCAGGAAAATCATCGCCAGCATGATGATGAGGCCGAGCAAGGCCTGCTCGTATTCCATGAACACCGTGAGCAGCTGGGGCAGCGTGACCAGCAGCGCCGCGCCGACGACGCTCCCCAACACCGAGCCCATGCCGCCGAGCACGACCATCGCGACGAGTTCGATCGAATGCAGGAAGCCGGCCAAGTCGGGGGTGATGAAGCCGTCGAACAGCGCGAGCTCCGATCCCGCGATCGAGGCGTAGACCGCGGCCAGAACGAAGGCCCAGAGCTTGTGCCGCGCGACGTCGACGCCGCAGAGCGATGTGGCGATTTCGCTGTCGTGGAGCGCGCGCAACGCCCGTCCGGCGGAGCTGTCCTCGAGATTGAGCGCGAGCCAGGCGCCGATAACCAGCACCACGCCCGAAATCCAATACCAGGCGGCCGGCCCGGTAATGCGGATATCCGCGAATGCCAGACGCGCCACCGCGATCCCGTCGGGTCCGCCGGTCCATCCCGATTCGCTGGTCAGCACCAGCGCGATCAGCACGCCGAAGCCCAGGGTTCCGATCGCGAGATAGTGCCCCTTGAGCCGCAACATGGGCCGGCCGACCAGCCAGGCGACGGCGCCCGATAGGGCCGCGCCGAGAAAGATGCAGAGCCAGGAGGCGAGGCCGAAGCGCGCGGGACCGATCGCGACCGCATAGGCGCCGATGCCGAAAAATCCGGCATGGCCCAGGCTGACCTGGCCGGCATAGCCCATGAGAATATTGAGTCCGATCGCCGCCAGGGCCGAGATCCAAACCAGGGCGGCGACGCGATAGTAATAGCCGGACGAGAAAACCAGCGGCAGCGATGCCACCAGCGCGACGAGGATGAGCAGCGTCATCCAGCGGTTCGAGAAAATCCCGCGCACGCTAGACCCGCTCCACGCTGCGCCTGCCGAGCAGGCCGCGCGGCGATATGAACAGGACGATCAGGATCACGATGAAGGCGATGCCGTCCTTGTAGGTGGAACTGATATAGCCGGCGCCGAAGGCTTCCATCAGGCCGAGCAACAGCCCGCCCAAAACTGCTCCCAGCGGATTGCCCATGCCGCCGAGCATGCCGCCGGCGAACCCCTTGAGCGCGAGCAACGTGCCAATGTTGTAGTTCGTCAGCGTGATCGGCGTGACCAGGATGCCGGCGACGGCGCCGATCGCGGCGGAAATGCCGAAGGAAAGCGTCACGATCAGCTTGGTGTCGATGCCGACGAGATGCGCGGCGAGGCGGTTGGCCGCCGTCGCCAGCACCGCCTTGCCGAGGATCGTGCGCTCGAGAAAAACGTACAGCATGACGACGATCGCCGCCGTGCCGCCCATCACCCAGAAGCTCTGGGGCAGGATCGTCGCGCCCAGCACCGTGAAGGGCTCGTCGCCGGAAAAGGCGGGCAGTTTGTGAAACTGCTTGTCGAAGACGATCTGGGCGACGCCCCGGATCAGAATCGAAGCGCCGATGGTGATGATGATGAGCGCGACCGGCGAGGCGTCGCGCGCCGGTTCGATGGCGAGCCGATGAAGCGCCACGCCGACGGCGACGGCGACCGCAATGGCGATGAGCGCCGCCAGCGGCAAGGGAACGCCGGCCGCCAGCATCACGACCGTCACCATGCCGCCCAGCATGACGAACTCGCCCTGGGCGAAATTCACCACATCCGAGGCGTTGTAGATGAGGGTGAAGCCCAGCGCCACCAGCGCATAGACGGCCCCGACCGTCAGGCCCGAAAATGCGAATTGCAGGAACGCCGCCATGGTCACGAGTCCGTCCAAATACGCGGGGCCGCGCCCCCCGCCCGAGGAGGGCGCGCCTCGCCAGTCTCGCCGATCAGATCGGCCGAGTCGTACTCAGTTCGTCGCCGCCACCAAGGTCCAGTCGCCGTTCTTGATTTCCAGCATCCGGAACGCCGCGAGGCTGAGACCGAGATGGTCGGTCGGCGACATGTTCACGATCCCGCCCGTGCCGATGAAATGCGAGGTCTTCTCGATCTCATCCCGGATCTTCTTGGGATCGGCGCTGCCGCCGCGCCGGATGGCCGCAACGACGATGTTGAGGCCGTCATAGGCGTGACCGCCGAAGGTGGAAACCGGCTCGCCGGTCGCCTTTTCGTAAGTCGTCTTGTAGGCGACCACCACCTTCTTCTGCGGATCGTTGTCCGGAAGCTGGTTGGCGACGAGCAACGCCGCCGCCGGCAGCCGCACGCCCTCGGCGGCAGGCCCCGCCAGGTCGATATAGCTCTTGGAGGCGACGCCGTGACTTTCATAGAGCGGCACGGAGATGCCGAGCTGCCGGTAGTTGCGCGTGACGATGGCCGGTCCCTGCCCGAAGCCGGGATTGATCACCGCCTGGATCCCCGCCGTGTTCTTGATGTTCGTCAACTGCGGAGTCATGTCGCTGTCCTGCGCGCCGTAGCTTTCGTCTACGAGCACGGTGATGCCGTAGTTTCCGACCACCTTGAGGCACTGGTCGTGCATCGACTTGCCGAACGCATCGGTGCCCGCGATCATGCCGATCTTGGTGATTCCGCGGCTCTTCATGTCCTGGAAGATCTTCTCGCACGCCATCCGGTCGGTATGCGGCGTCTTGAAGATGTATTTCTGCACCGGATCGATGATCTCGATCGCGCCGGCCAGCGAGACGAACGGAATCTGCGCGTCCTCGAAGATGGGCATCATGGCGAGCGTCGTCCCCGTGGTCGTGCCGCCGACCATGACGGCCACCTTGTCCTGCTCGACGAGACGGGTGGCGTTGGTGCGCGCCTTATTGGGATCTCCGCCATCGTCATAGACGATGAGCTGGATTTTCCTTCCCAGCACGCCGCCCGAGGCGTTGATCTTGTCGACATAGAGGTGGAGCGTCTTTTCCTCGGGCGCGCCCAGGAACGACGCCGGACCGGTGACCGACAGGCTGGAGCCGATCTTGATGGTTTGGGCGAGCGCGTTGGAACCAATCAGACGCCAATACGAAGCAAGCGGTGACCGAAAGCAGAAACAACAGCGTGCGATAAAGCTTAGTCATGGCTTTCCTCCTTCTGGTAATTCGGGGATGACGGCAGTGGCTTCGAGCTCGATCTTGCCCGGGCTGTCGAGCAGGTCCGCAACGAAGATCATGCTCATGGCCGGGAAATGGCGTCCCATCAACCGCCGCCAGATGCGGCCGAGTTCCGGGCGCGCCGCGAGATAGGCGGGCTTGTCGCAGCAAAAGGCGGTGATGCGGCAGATATGGCGGGGCGCGCCGCCGGCCTCGGCGAGCACGGCCAGCACGTTCTCGAGCGCCTGCTCGAATTGCGGCGCGAGTTCCGAAGACCGGAACACCTGTCCCGCGTCCCAGCCGACCTGGCCCGCGATGAAGACGAGGCGGCCCGGCTTCGCCGCGATCCCGTTGGCGTAGCCGATCGGGGCCTTCCAGCCCGCGGGAAGCAGCACGCTCATGTCCTGGATCGCTGCGGCGGTCACGGCTTGGGCCTGAGGTCGCGGACGCGCACCGCTTTTCCCTGCGAGCGCGGCACCTCGCCCGGGCGCTTCACCGCCACGTCGCAGGTGATCCCCAGCATCGCCTTGAGATGATGGGTGACGGCCTGGGCGATCGACTGGTTGGTCTCCTCGTCGAGCGTCACCGCGGGATCGGCCTCGACCTCGAGCCTCACATGGTCGAGCGGGCCCTTGCGCTCGAGGATGAGCTGGTAATGCGGCGAGATCCGGGGCAAGCCGACCAGCGCCGCCTCGAGTTGCGAGGGATAGACGTTGACGCCGCGTATGATCAGCATGTCGTCGCTGCGGCCGGTGATGCGGCGGATGCGCACATGCGTGCGGCCGCAACGGCACGGCTCGTCGGTGAGCCGCGTGATGTCGCGGGTGCGATAGCGGATCATCGGCAGCGCCTCTTTGGTGAGCGTGGTGATGACCAGCTCGCCGGTCTTGCCCATGGCGAGCGGCTCGCCGGTTTCGGGGTCGATGACCTCGAACAGGAAATGGTCTTCCCAGCCGTGCAAGCCGGCCTGGGCCTCGTGGCATTCGACCGCGACCCCCGGCCCCAGGATCTCGGAGAGGCCGTAGATGTCGATGGCCTTCAGTCCCAGCCGGCTTTCCAGTTCGTGGCGCAGCCCGTCGCTCCACGGCTCGGCGCCGAACAGCCCGACGCGCAACGGCCCGCCGCGCAAGTCGATGCCCATGCCGGCGGCGACCTCGGCGATGTTGAGCGCGTAGGACGGCGTGGCGCAGAGCACCACGGCGCCGAAGTCGTGCATCAGCGTCACCTGCCTTTCGGTGCCGCCGCCCGAAGCCGGCACGACGGTGCAGCCGAGCCGGGTCGCGCCGTCATGGGCGCCGAGCCCGCCGGTGAAGAGGCCGTAGCCATAGGCGTTGTGCACGATGTCGCCCGGCCGGACGCCGGCGCAGACCATCGAGCGCGCCATGAGCAGCGCCCAGTTGGAAAGATCGGCGGCGGTGTAGCCGACCACGGTCGGTTTTCCGGTCGTGCCCGAGGAGGCGTGGACGCGGATGACGGTCTCGCGCGGAACGGCGAACATGCCGAAGGGGTAGTTGTCGCGCAGATCCGACTTGGTGGTGAACGGAAAGCGCCGGAGATCGTCGAGCCCGTGCAGCGAAAACGGCGTGACGTTGGCCGCGTCGAAGCTGCGGCGGTAATGCGGCACGTTGGCGTAGGCGTGTTGCAGCACGTTGCGCAGACGGTCGAACTGAAGCTTTTGCAGCTGCTTGCGCGGCATGGTTTCGACGTCCGGGGAGAAATAAACATGCTGCCGGTCGTGATTTTTACTGCGCGAGAGGCGTGTGGCCATGGCTCAACTCCATCCCTGTCTTATTCCGGAATCGGCGCGCGCGGGGCCGAGACGCGGCATATGCGGCACGGCGAAGCCTTGATTGAAGGCGGCGCGCACGACGATCGTGTCCTTGATCAGCCAGCCCCCGGCGAGGCCGAGCAATCCCGCCGTCAGCGCGAGCGGGCCGGCGTAACCGGCCAATCCCAGCGCCGCGGCGATCAGCGCGATCGGCGCGATGGTGCCAAGGATCAGCAGCGGCAGGTTGATCGCTTGGAGCGCCTGGCGCGCCGCGGTGGGCGCGCCGCGCCGCGCCAGGGACCGGCGATAGGCGGCCCAGGCGATCCCGCGCGCGAGCAGCGCAAGCAGCGCCAGGACCGGCACGAAGCCGCCGGGAGCAACGCCCGCGATGAACGCCAGCGCCAGCCAGACCCCCGCTCCCTCGGCCAGACCGGTGGCCAGGATCAAGGGCATGATCGAAGGCTCGCGCCAGGCCGGAATTCCTCGCGACGCGCGCAGGATGCGGGCTTGGCAATAGACGAAGACCAGCGCAAGCAGCGCGCAGACCGCCGCCAGCGCCGCGCCGCCGTACCACGCGGCGGATGCCAGCGCCGCGACGAGCGGCAGCGCCACCAGCCCTTCGCGCGTCATCCAAGAGGTGTGCGGATTGAAGAAGACGTGGATGAACCGCCAGGGACGGCCGATCTCGATCCACACCAGGCCGAGGCCGGTTACGATGAAGAGCGCCGCCAGGAGATAGGCCAAGCGCTGCGGGTTGCCGCCCGCCAGCTCGCTCGCCGCGGCGACGATCGCCAGCCCGCCGCCGGTGCCGCCGCCGATGAAATTGCCCGCGGCGCGGCGGTCCCAGTTCGTTTGCAGCCAAGGGGCGATGCGATCCATGGCTATTCCCAGAGATAATAGAAGCCCGGGCCGGTCCCGAGCTCTTCGTGCATGCGGAAATTCCGGTTCCCGGCCAGCAGCAGCGACACGTTGCTCGCGGGATTCTCGACGTCGCCGAAGTGAAGCGCGCCGGCGATGCAGGAATTGACGCAGGCCGGCGTCGCCTCGGGATCGACGCCCGGCGTCAGGCCCTTTTCCGTCCCGGCATCGATGCGGTCGACGCAAAACGTGCATTTGGTCGCCACCGCCAAACGCCGCTTGTCGAAGCGCTTGCGTTCCGCCTGGCTCGGCGCGCCGCCATAGGCGAAGCTCGCAAGGTCGGTCTTGAAGCGCGCCTGATAGGGACAGGCGACGGCGCAATAGCTGCAGCCGATGCAGAGATCGTAATCGATGGTGACGATGCCGTCCGGGCGCCGGCGCGTGGCGGTCGAGGGGCACACGGTCATGCAGGGCGGTTCGGCGCAATGCATGCAGCCCACCGGCACGAAAACGCGGCGGACCTCGGGATATTCCCCTTCTTCCATGTCGAGCACGCGCCGCCACTGCACGCCGGGCGGCGTCGCGTTGGCCTGTTTGCAAGCCGCCGTGCAGGTTTGGCAACCGACGCAGCGCTTGAGATCGGCGACCATCACCCAGCGGGTCATGCCGCGCCTCCCAGCCGCGTCAGGCCGACGCGCACCAAGTCGGCGCCCGAACCGGTGGCGTCGGTCAGTTCGAGCGACAGCGGCACCAGCGTGTTCATGCTGGGGGTGCCGAAATCCCGGGCGAAGGGCGTGACCCAGTGATCGAACTGCCCGAGCATGAGCAGCGTGTCGGGGCGGATGCCCTGGCGCAGCACCGCGCGGCCGCGCGTGGCGCGTTGGGGCGTGCGGATTTCGACCCTGTCGCCGTCGCCGATGCCGAGGCGTTCCGCGACGCTGGTGTTGATGACCACCCCGTCATGCCCGGCGACGTTGGCCGCCACTTCCCGGATCAGCTGGATGCCGGCATTGGCGCCCCAGGCGTATTGCATGGAGCGGGCGGTGACGAGCCAGAACGGAAAATCCTGAACCCGGCCGCCCATCTCGACCAGCGCCTTTTCCCACATGCCGGGGAAATCCTTCCACGCCGGCAGCGTCTGGTATTCCGCGAGCTGCTTGTCCCACCAGGTCATGCCGCGCTCGTGCAGACGCCGGCCGAGCTCCTGCCCGATGCGGTAAAGCCGCTCCTGATAGGGAAGCTCGAAGCGCAAGCCCTGCCGCGCCAGCGCGGGATAGAGATACCAATCGGTTTTCTTGAAGGGGCGGGTGCGGAAGCCGTGAGTCTTGTACCACTCGAGCCCGTCGGCGGCGGCCCCGTTTGTCACCTCGGCGCTGGCAGCCCGGCAGGCGGCGTCCCAGATCACGTCGCGGGTGTGGGCCTTGGCGGGGTCGAGGCTGAAATCGTAGCGCGCGGTCTTGAGCGGCACACCCGCCGCGCCGCGGTTGATGGCGGCGTTGTAAGGCTCGAGCAGGCCGGTGCGCCGCGCCATTTCGGTGGCGATGTCGGTGAAGTCGCGCGCCTCGCCCGAGGCCGCGACGGCGGGCTGGCGGAGCGCGAAGCCCTCCTCGTCCCAGAACTGCTCGACATATTTCGTGCCGCCGATGCGGATGAGCTGCAGCCCTTCCAAATCGGTGCATTCCGGCAGCAGCAGGTCGGCCATGTGGTTCGATTCGTCGCGCGTATAGGCGAAGGCGACGACGAAGGGGAAACGCGACATTTTTTCGGCGATTGCCGCGGTGTCCCAGAACGAGATCGCGGGATTGCTGCGGTAGAGGAACCAGATTTCGGGAAACGTCACCGCCGGCAGGCCTGCGGGGGTCCCGTCGAGGAACATCCAGGCCAGATGGGTGGGGCCGAGCGCCTGGCTCCACGGCCCGTTGGCGGCGAGCGGCACCAGCGTGCGATAGGCGTTGCGGATATTGGGCCGCGGCGACCAATGCTCCGGATCGGTCGGATTGAAGGGATAGGCCATGAAGCCGTCGGTTCCCGGCACGACGCTGCCGATGCGGTCGGACATCGGGCGATTGAGACGCACGGTGGTGCCGAGCGTGCCGCCGGGCACTTCGAGCGCGCCGACGAGAGAAACCGCCACGGTGCGCGCCCAGCAGCACTCGTAGCCGCCCCAGCCGTTATTGACCGTCTTGCCCAGGGTGATGGCGACGGGACGGAACGGCAACGTCATGCCCTCGATCTCGACCGTCTGGCCGATACAGGCCTGGGCGGCGAATTCACCGGCGATACGGCGAATGGTCGCCGCCGGCACGTCGCAGATCGCCGCCGCCCATTCAGGCGAACAGGGCGCCAGGTGCGCGACCAGCTTGCTGAACGCGGTTTCGCCGGAGAGCGCGCCCCGGGCGATCTCTTCGCCATCGGGACCCAGCTCGACCGCTTCGGCGGTGAAGCTTCCTTCCAGCGCCGGCTCGACACCCGGCGTATCGTACGCCACCGCCGCGCCGCGCCGGCGATCCCAAACCAGCGGTTTCTTGCTGACGGGATCGCGCAAATAATAGCCCTTGGCGCCGACGAGATAGGGCGAGGCCGTGCGGTCCGTCAGGAAGGCGAGGTCGAGACATTCGCGCTTCTGCTCGTGAAGCAGCACATGGATGACGGCATAGAGAAAAGCCGCATCGGTCTTCGGCCGGATCGGAACCCATTCGGCGGAGCAGGCGCCGGTGATCGAGAGATGCGGCTCGACCTGGACGCGCTTCATCCCGCGGGCGCGCGCATCGGCATGGCGCTTCACGCCGACGACGCCGCCCGAAGCCTCGGTGTTGCTGCCGAGCGAGATGACGTAGCGGCAGGACGGCGTGTCCGGCGAGACCGTGAAGGCGTGATGCCACAGCTCGCCGTAGAGATGCTCCGAGTGATAGCACTTGACGCCCTGGCCGCTGCCGAAGCCCATGTCGACCGGCCCCCAGGCGGCGAGAAAGGCGGGAAAGGTTCCCATGTAGGATTGCGGCGTGCCCCCGCCGCCGAAGCTCGCGGCGACCTTGGGATAGCCCGAGGCGTCGAGCAGGCCGCCGGCGCGGACCGCGTTGAGCTTTTCGGCGATGAGATCGAACGCTTCATCCCACGAGATCGGGACGAAGCCCGGCTCTTCGCCGCGCCCCTTTTTCGCATTGGTGCGCTTCATCGGCGAAAGCACGCGATTGGGGTTGTAGGTCTTCTGCACCAGTCCATAGGCCTTGACGCAAATCCGCCCCGCGCCGGGATGGATCTGCGCGGCGCAGAAATTCGGATCGACGCCGAGCGCGACGCCGTCCTCGACGCGGACGGTCAGGAGATCGGGACCGGCGACGCACTGGTAGCAGTAGGTCGGAACCTGCTTTGCCGTGGCCGCCGCTCCTGTCATGAAGACGCTGTTCCCGCCGCTTTCACTTTCGCGGCCTTGGCCTTGAGCCGCTCCACGGTTTTCTGAACGTCGGTCACGAAGCGCATGTGCTTGCCGCGCCCGATCTCGTCGATGGGATCGCGCGCCGAAACCTCGAAGGTGACGAGCCGCCCCTTGACCTCGATGATTTTCACGCGGATGACGACGGCCATGCCGAGCAGCGTCGGCGCCAGGTGATCGAGTTCGATCCGCGTGCCGACCGAATCCTCGCCCGGATCGAGATGCTCGAGCAGACCGTCGCGGCAGGTCTGCTCGATGTCCCGCGCCAGGGAAGGCGTCGAATAGACCCGGCCGCCCTCGCCCATGAAGCCGATGGTCCGCGGTTCGTCGACGACGATGCGCCGCTCGAAAGTCAGTCCCGGCGCCAGGCTCGGCTTCATGGCAATCCCCCGTTTTGCGTTTCTTAATCGGTACTCACATACCAATTTGCGGAACAGTATGATACGGCTTCGTCCCGCCCGTATTTGATCTAGATCAAACCGCCCGCCAGCGGCGGGCAGGCTCGGCGCGGGGCCGGAACCGCCGCGATTTGCCTATATCGGTACGATTATGCTTATTTACATTCACGCCGGGATGATTCACGCTGGCGGGCGATTGGCGGCGGGGATGCGCGCGGTTTCGAAGCGAAAGGCAGCGATGAAAGCGACCAAGACGGCCGCCGCGGTTGACGCCGGGGCCGCCGTTGCGAATCAGGCCGGCGCTGGCCGCCGACGTTCCGTCGGTCATCGCGCTCGACGAAGAAGTCACCGGCCTCGCCAAGCCGAATTACTGGCGCGACATGTTCGAGCTCTATGGCGGGCGGCACAAGGAGCGCTTCTTTCTCGTGGCGGAACGCCAGGATCGCGTCGACGGCTTCGTCATCGGCGAGACCCGCGCCTGGGAATTCGGTTCGCCGCCTTGCGGCTGGATATTCGCCATCCAGATCCGTCCCAAGGGCCGCCTCAAGGGCGTGGGAACCCAGCTCTTCAACGCCATCTGCGATTGCTTCCGCAAGACCGGCGTCGTCAACGTCCGCACGATGCTGGCGCGCGATAACACCATCATCCTGTCCTTCTTCCGCAGCCAGGGCATGATGGCGGGACCCTTCATCGAATTGGAAACCACGCTCGACTGACGGCGCCTGAACATTTCGACACCCAAGCCACCGCCGGAACACGCATGAAACTACAGAAGGCCACCTGCTTCGCTCTCTTTGCCGTGCTCGAGCTGGCGGCCGATCCGACGCGTCAACTCGCCGCCGCGGAAATCGCGGACAAGTACGGAATCTCGCTGCATCATTTGGCGAAGGTGTTGCGCGATCTCGCGCGCGCCGGAATCGTCGAATCCGCCCGGGGCGTCGGGGGCGGCTATCGCTTCACCGGCAATCCGAAACGCCTGGCGCTGATGGACGTGATCGAACTGTTCGAGCCGATCGGATCGGACGGCGTCGACGGCGAGCATCCGCGCCCGAGCACCGGCGTCGGACACGCCTTGCGCCTCGTGCTCAACGAGATCGACGAGCTCACGCTGGCCACCTTACGCTCGATCACCATTTCCACCATGCTCAAGATCATCGATCAGCGGCCTTGGGCGGCGGCGGCAAGCGACCGGAAGCCGCGCAAGCGGGCGGCCCGGGGCTGAGTTAAACCTTGCTGAAGCGATGGATGCCGTCGGCGCCGGTTTCGCGCCTGAGCCGTCCCGCGCCCACCAGATAATGCAGATGCGCCAGCGCTTCGCCCATGGCGAAGCCCAGCTGATGGATGTCGAGCTGGCGGCGGAACAGCACCGGAATCAGGTCGGCCGCGGTCAAGGGCGCGGCGCAGGCGGCGACCGCGCGATCCAGCCTTTCGTCGTGATGATGGGCGAGCTGGTCGAGGCGGAAATGCAGATTGCGGAACGGCAAGCCGTGCGAAGGCAGCACCAACGCGGTTTCGGGCAGCGGCCGGAAGTCGGCGAGCGAATCGAGATAGAGCTTGAGCGGATTGCCGTCGGGTTCATCGGGCCACACGCTCACATTCGTGGTGATGACCGGCAGGATCTGGTCGCCGGAGATCAGCACGTCGAGCGCGGGATTATAAAGACAGAGATGCTCGGGCGCGTGGCCGCGGCCGACGATCACGCGCCAGGAACTGTTATTGATCGCCACCACGTCGCCGGCCATGACGCGCCGGTACTGCGGCGGAACCGGCGTGACGTAGGCGGCATAGGTATTGCCGCGGGCGCGCAACGCATCGAGGTGCTCGCCCGCCAAGCCGTTGCGCCGGTAATGCGCGAGGCGGCTTTCGGTGTCGCCGGCGCCCCATCCCTGGCGGACGAGATGCGCCGTCAGCCATTCGGCCTGGCTGGTCCAAAGCTCGACCCCGAAGCGCCCGCACATCCAGCCGGCGAGCCCCATGTGGTCGGGATGAAAATGGGTAACCAGCACGCGTTTGACCGGGCGGCCGCCGGCCATCGTGTCGAAAACTTTTTGCCACAGAATCTTGGTCTGGTCGCCTTGTCCAAACCCGGTATCGACGATCGTCCAACTGTCGCCGTCGGCGAGCAGCCAAAGATTGATGTGATCGAGCGCGAAGGGCAACGGCATGCGCAGCCAATGGATGCCGGGCGCGATTTCGATGGTGGCGCCGGGCGAAGGCGGCGTTGAAACCGGAAAGGCGAGCGCCGGCGATGCAGCGTCTCTGCTAACAGGCTGGGTATTGGTTCGCTTCATGAGGTTGGGACGAGGACCTGGTTACGATCGGATGGTTTTCGTGGCGGCGGCGGGGAGAGACTACCGCATGGTTGCGGCCCGATCCATGCCTAGATCGCGCCGGTCTGCGCAATCCAATAGCGCTCCAGATTTTGGATCAGCGCCGGACTGAAATGACAAGTGGCCTGATCCCGCGCATAAGCCGCGCCATAGGAGCGGAACAGGTCGAGCGGCTCCTGCGCCACCCGGAGGGCGCGCCGGTTGGCGGCGGCGCTGACGACGCCGGAACCGGTCAGACGTTCCACAACGCGGCCGATCGCCGCGTCCATGGTTCCGGGTTCGACGATGTCATCGCAGATCAGCCGGCCTTCCGGGCTGTCGCAGGGGAGACGGCGTTCGGACAGAATCGCCTGGCGCGCGATCCGGTCTCCGGTGAAACGCGGCAGACGCAGATTGGCCATTCCCGGGATGATGCCTTCCTTGCGCGCGGGCAAGGTCATGAAGGCGTCCCGTTCCGCGATGACGTAGTCCATGACCAGCAGAAGCTGGCAGTGCCCCCCGATCGCGAAGGCTTCCACCGCCGCGATCCAGGGCTTCTCGACCGTGACGCCGGAAACGTCGTCGGGCAGGAGAATCCGTCCGCGCCAGCCCGCGATAAAGCTTGTGAACGAAGCCGAGGTCGCGTTGCAGATACCAGAGGAAGGGAATCCGGCCTTCATAGAGGCGGGTCAGGTTGATGCCCGCGCCGAAAACGCGGCGGCCCTTGTATTTGGGATGATCAACCAGGCCGCCCCGCAGCACGCCGATTCCGCTCGCCGGGTCGAGAAGCGCGATGTCGACGCAAATCTCCACCGCGTCGATGCGTCGTCTGGTCTTCCGCATTGAGGTAACGGGGGTTCCGGATAGTGACGACGGCCGCGTTGGCTTTCCGTTCGACCGAGGCGGTTCCCAGATCGACCTTTCCGCTTTTGGCGAATTCCGGCAAGTACCCGGAGGATTCACGGCGCGGCAGCAGCATGGCGTGACAGAGATGAGTTCCGGAACGCTGGCTGGCGAGGATGGCGGAGATGAACAGCCCCTGATCGATTTCGACGCCATCCTTGTCGCGCAACGGCAGCTCGTTCTCGATTTTCAACTGCTCGGGCGTGGGCACCAGACCCGGAACGGCCACGGACGCCGCGTGCGCGAGTTCCTCGATCCTCAGGAACTCGGACCGTTCGCGGGTCAACAAATCGTACAGCTGTTCGCCATGAGTATTCAGGAACCGGATGCGCGCCGCCCGCGCCTGCCGCTTGATGGTTTCGGCGGCTTCCTGCTCCGCGGCGGAGCGCCGCGCTTTTTTCGGCAGACGCGCAATGAGCGAATTCGCCGCGTGCCAATAGACGGCAAACGCTTCGCGATCTTCGGCAAATCCGCCGGCCGTGCGCGGATCGGATCTGGCCCAGGCGGCGACGTCGCTCCCGGCCAGGCCCGCCGCCGTCAAACCATCAAGCGAATCCATCGGCGTTCATCGTGGAAGATTAAAAGTTCCCCCGACCAAAGACCAGCTTCGGAACGCCGTCTCCGATCGCCCGCGGAACACGGACCGGCGCTTCCGGCGGGGAAATATTGATCTAGATCAAGGTTGACGGCACGTGCGATGCTAGTTTTTGGCATTCCGCGCCTTCCGGAATCGCACTCCATGAGCACCATCCTGTCTTTGACGATCAACGGCCGGAAGCGGACGGATCTTGTCCCCGATAACCTGCTGCTGATCGATTATATCCGCGACCTCGCCGGGCTCGCCGGCACCAAGCGCGGCTGCGACGGCGGCGAATGCGGCGCCTGCACGGTGCTGGTGGACGGCGAGCCGCGGGCCGCCTGCCTGACGCTCGCGGCGCGCTGCGGCGACCGGCATGTCGAGACCATCGAAGGCGTGGGATCGCCCGGCCGCCTGTCGCGGCTGCAACGCGCCTTCCACGAGAAGCTGGGAACGCAATGCGGCTTCTGCACGCCCGGCATGATCATGGCGGCCGAGGCGCTGTTGCGGCGCAACCCCGACCCGGACGAGGCGGCCATCCGCGCGGCGCTGTCCGGCAATCTCTGCCGTTGCACCGGTTACGTCAAAATCATCGAGTCGGTGCAGGCGGCCATGGCGGAAACGCCGTGACCGCGCCGCGCCAGGGCGCCGTCGGCCAGAGGCTGCCGCTGATCGACGGCATCGAGAAGGTCACGGGACGCGCGGCCTACACCGCCGATCTTCCCGCTTCGGCGTTGGTCGGGCGCATCCTGCGCAGCCCTTACGCCCATGCCGAGCTGCTCGAGGTCGACACATCCGCGGCGCGGGCGCTGCCGGGGGTGGTCGCGATCATCACCGGCGCCGACTGCGACAAGACCTTTGGCGTGCTGCCCATCGCCATGAACGAATACCCGCTGGCGCGCGACCGCGTGCGCTATCGCGGCGAGCCGGTGGCCGCGGTCGCCGCCGTCGACGAGGAAACCGCCGAACGCGCGCTGGCGCTCATCCGGCTGAACGTGCGCGAATTGCCGGCCTATTTCACGATCGAGACGGCGCGCGCGCCGGGCGCGACGCTGCTGCACGACAACGGCGCCGGCAATTTGGTGCGCGAGGTGCATGACGAGTTCGGCGACGTCGCCGCCGGCTTCGCCGCCGCGACGCTCGTGCGCGAGGCGCGCTACCGCTGCGCCGAGGTGGCGCATGGACAGATGGAGCCGCATGCGGCGCTCGCCGACTACGACGCGGAGCGCCAGCGGCTGACGCTGCACAGCGTGACGCAGGTGCCCTACTACCTCCATCTGATGCTGGCGCGCTGCCTCGAGATGGAGGAATCGCAGATCCGCGTGGTGAAGCCCTTCGTCGGCGGCGGTTTCGGCGCGCGCGTCGAGCCGCTCAATTTCGAGATCGTCGCCGCCCTGTTGGCGCGCGCCGCGCGCGGCACGGTGCGGCTCATCCTCAGCCGCGAGGAGACCTTCCTCACCCATCGCGGCCGGCCCGAGGCCGATATCCATCTCAAGCTCGGCATGACGCGCGAGGGCCGGTTGACCGCGGCGGCCGCGGAAGTGGTGCAGCGCGGCGGCGCCTATTCCGGCTACGGCATCATCACCATCCTCTATGCCGGCTCGCTGCTCCACGGACTCTACGACATTCCGGCGATCAAGTACGACGGCTGGCGCGTCTATACCAACACGCCGCCCTGCGGCGCCATGCGCGGCCACGGCTCGGTCGACGCGCGCCACGCCTTCGAATGCCTGCTCGACACCATGGCCGCCGAACTCGGCCTCGATCCCTTCGCGGTGCGCCGGGCGAATTTGCTGGCGACGCCGATGCAGACCGCGAACGGCATCATCGTCAACTCCTACGGCCTGCCGGAATGCCTCGACACGTGCAGAAGGCGAGCGGATGGATGCAGCGCAAGGGCCGGATGCCGCCGGGACGCGGGCTGGGCATGGCGTGCTCGCATTACGTCAGCGGCGCCGGCAAGCCCATCCACCGCACCGGCGAGCCGCATGCGGTGGTGGAGCTGCGGCTCGACTTCGACGGCGGCATCACCATCCTGACCGGCGCCGCCGATATCGGCCAGGGCTCCTCCACCATTCTCGCCCAGGCGGTGTCCGAAGTGACCGGCCTCGAGATGGGCCGGCTGCGGGTCATCGCCACCGACAGCGCGGTGACGCCGAAGGACAACGGCTCCTATTCCTCGCGCGTGACCTTCATGGTGGGAAACGCGGCGATCGACGCCGCGCAGCAGCTGCGCGACATCCTCATCGCCGCGGCCGCGCGCAAGCTCGACGCCCGCCCCGACCAGATCGAGTGCGTCGGCGAGCGCTTCCGCGTCAGCGGCGGCCAGGACCCCGGCCTTTCCTTCCGCGAGGTGGCGGCCGCCGCGCTGGCCCAGGGCGGCAGCATCACGGTGAAGGGAACCTTCACCGTGCCGGTCGAATACCAGGGCGGCAAGCATCGCGGCGGCGCCGTCGGCTCGACCATGGCGCTGAGCTACGCCGCGCAAGTGGTCGAGGTCGAGGTCGACACCGATACCGGCATGGTCCGCATCGTGAAGGTCTGGGTGGCGCATGATTGCGGCCGCGCCATCAACCCGCTCTCGGTCGAAGGGCAGGTGCAGGGCTCGGTGTGGATGGGCATGGGCCAGGCGCTGTGCGAGGAGACGCGGTACGAGAACGGGCTGCCGCTGCATGCGAGCCTGCTTGGGCTACGCCATCCCGACGATCGTCGAATCGCCGCCGATCGAGGTGCACATCGTCGAATGCCTCGATCCCAACGGTCCGTTCGGCGCCAAGGAGGCGAGCGAGGGCTCGCTGGCCGGATTCCTGCCGGCGATGACCAACGCGATCGCCGAAGCCATCGGCCTGCGCATGACCGAGCTGCCGATCACGCCCGACCGCATTCTCGAGGCGCTGGCCAAGAAGCAGCGCGAAAGCCGCATCGCCGCCGCAGCCCAGGGCGCCGCGTCATGACCATGCTCCCGCCCTTCTCGCTGATCCGCGCCACCAGCCTCGCCGAGGTGGTCGCCGCGCGCCGCGCTCATCCCGAAAGCCGGCTGCTCGCCGGCGGCACCGATCTCATCACCAATCTGCGGCGCGAGCTGGGGAACCCGGAAACGCTGGTCGACATCACCGGCCTGCCCGGCCTGCAGGAGATCGCGGTCGAAGCCGACGGCGTCCGCATCGGCGCGGGCGTGACGCTGGCGAGCCTGGCCGAAAATCCGCTCATCCGGCGCCGGTTTCCGGCGCTCGCCGAGGCCGCCGCCACCGTCGCCGGCCCGACCCATCGCGCCAGCGCCACGCTCGGCGGCAATCTCTGCCTCGATACGCGTTGCGTCTTCTATAACCAGAGCGCGTGGTGGCGGCGGAGCAACGATTTCTGCCTCAAATACCGCGGCACGGTCTGTCACGTGGCGCCGACGGGAAACCGCTGCCACGCCGCCTATAGCGGCGATACCGCGCCGGTGCTGCTGGTGCTCCAAGCCCAGGTCGAGATCGGCGGCGCGGACGGCACGCAGGTGGATCGCGCTCGACGATCTGTTCCAGGAGGACGGCGCGGCGCCTCTGCGTCTCGGCGGCGACGAGATGGTTCTTGCCGTCCGGCTGCCGAACCAGGCCGGGCTGGCGGCGGCCTACGAGAAAGCGCGGTTCCGCGGCGCCATCGACTTTCCCTTGGCGGGAGTCGCCGTGGCGCTCGGCCGCAAGGGAAACGCGCTCGCGGCGTTGCGCATCGCGCTGACCGGCACCAATTCACGGCCGCTGCTGGTTTCGGGCCTGGACGCGCTGCTCGGCCGGCAGCTCGACGACGAGGCGGTGCGGCAGATCGGCAAGCTGGTGCAGAAACAGGTCTCGCCGATGCGGACGACGATCGCGCCGGCGCATTACCGCCGCCGCGTCGGCGCGGCGCTCTCCTGCCGCCTCGCCCGCCGCTTGTTCGCCGCTCAAGCCCCGAAGTAAGGCGGTTTCATTTCCAGCCGTTTCAATGCCGCGTCCTGGCCGAAGCGCGCCGTCCCTCGGCGCCCATCAGCGCCGCAAGACGCTCGGGCGATGTCAGCAGATCGCGGCTCGCGCCCTCATGCACGATCCTGCCGCGGTCGAGCACGATGGCGCGCTCGCAGACGGCGAGCGCCAGACGGGCATGCTGCTCGACGAGCAGAAGAGTGAGGTCTTCCTCCCGCCTCAACCGGTCGATGCCCTTGAGCACGACATCGACGATGACCGGCGCCAGGCCCTCGAGCGGCTCGTCCATCAGCAACACGGCGGGGTTGCCCATGAGCGCCCGGCCGATCGCCAGCATCTGCTGCTCGCCGCCCGACAGCTCGTTGCCGCGGTGGCGCCGGCGCTCGGCGAGCGACGGGAAGAGGTCGTAAACCCGCGCCGCCGACCAGCGCCCGGGACGCGCGGCGATGGTCAGGTTCTCCGCCACCGTCAGCGATCGGAAGATCTCGCGCTCCTGCGGGACCCAGCCGATGCCGAGCCGGGAGCGGCGGTAGGGCTCGAGCCCGGCCACGTCGCGCTCGCCCAGGCGGATCGCGCCCGCCTGCAAATTCGTGTGCCCCATGATGGTGGCGAGCAGCGTGGTCTTGCCGACGCCGTTGCGCCCCAGCAGCGCCAGCGTGCCGCGCGGCTTCACGGCGAGCGAGACATCCTCCAGCACCACGGTATCGCCGTAGCCGGCGCGGATTCCCTTGAGCGATATTCCGAGCGCGGCGGCGGCGGGCGCGCTCATGGCAACGCCCGCTCGCCGAGATAGACCTCGCGGACTCGCGGGTCGGCGGCGATTTCCCGCGGCGTGCCGACGACCAGCACCTTGCCCTGCACCAGCACGGTGATGCGCCGCGCCAGCCGGAAGACCAGCTCCATGTCGTGCTCGATGATGAGCATGGCGATCTCCGGCGACAGGCTCTCGATGACGTCGACGATGACGCCGCTTTCCGCCGACGGCACTCCCGCCGCCGGCTCGTCGAGCAGCAGCACCTCGGGCTCCAGGCTGAGCGCCACGGCGATCTCGACCAGGCGCTGGCGGCCGTAGGGCAGCTCGCGAACCAGACGGGCCGCGTCGTCGGCGAGGCCGAGACGCTCCAGCGCGGCATAGGCGCCGTCGATCACCTCCGGGCGCGAGCCGGCCGGCCGGAAGAGGTCGCCGGCGCGGCCGAGCCGCTCGCTCGTCGCCATGCAGACATTTTCGAGCACGCTCAAGCCGCGGAACAGCGTGTTGATCTGGAAGGTCCGCGCCAGGCCGAGCTTCACCCGCTGCGCCGGCGCCAGCGCGGTGACGTCGGCGCTGCCGAGGAAGATGCGCCCGGCGCTCGGCGGGAAGCGCCCGGTCACCAGATTGATGAAGGTGGTCTTGCCGGCGCCGTTCGGGCCGATCAGCGCGTGGCGCGCGCCGCGCTCGAGGCGGAAATCGATGTCGCTGGCGACGGCGAGGGCGCCGAAGCTCTTGCACAGGCCGCGCGTCTCCAGCGCCGGGGCGCGGGCTGGCGTCATGGCCGCACCCGATAGCGCTGCATCACGCGCTCCAGCACCGCCAAGGCGCCGCCGCGCGCGAACTTGACCACCAGCACCAGCAGCAGCCCGATCCAGAAGTACCAGTAGACCGGATCCTGCTGGGCGAAGCGGTCCTGCGCGATCATGTAGAGCGGCGCGCCGATGAAGGCGCCGTAGAGCCGCCCGACGCCGCCCAGGATCAGCATGATGAGCACGGTGCCCGAGCGCTCGAAGCTGAGCGAGTCGAGCGCGACGAACTGCGTGGTCTGCGCCATCAGCCCGCCCGCCACCCCGGCCAGCGCCGCCGCGATGGCGTAAGCGGTCAGGCGGCGGCGGAACACCGGCGAGCCGATCGCCTGCATGCGCAGCTCGTTCTCGCGAATCCCGGTGAGCGCCCGGCCGAAGGCCGAATTGACGATGCGCCGCACCACCAGCCAGCCGACAAACAGCACGGCCAGGCAATAGACGTAAGCGGTATTGCCGAACATATCGAAGCGGTAGAGCCCGAGCACCGGCGCCACCTGCATGCTCTGCAACCCGTCGGTGCCGCCGGTGATCGCGCCGGCCTTGTTCGCCGCCTCCTGCAGCATGGCGGCGATCATCAAGGTCAGCATCAGCAAGGTCAGCCCCTTGGTGTGCAAGATGATCGCGCCGCTGAGGATGCCGGCGAGACCGGCGACGATGCCGGCGATGACGAGCCCGCTGATCGGCTCGCCCCAGCCATGCGCGGCGAGGAGCCCGGCCGTGTAGGCGCCGACGCCGAAGAACGCGGCGTGGCCCAGCGTGACGATCCCGGCATAGCCCAGGATCAAATCGAGCGAGAGCGCGAACAGGATGGCGGTGAGGATCTGCGCGCCCAGCGCGTGATACTCGGGGAAAAACACGAAGCCGGCCACGGCGGCGAACCAGGGCAGCGCCTCGTAGGCGCGCAGGCGATGGCTGCTGAGCAGCGCCTCGACGGCGGGCGACGAACGGGTCAGGCGGGCGCCGCTTTTCGAGTGCGACCAAAGCAGGCGCAACGCGCCGCTCACCGATGGCCGCGGGCGGGCGCGTTTCCGCTCCATCAGGCGCGCCCGAACAGGCCCTGCGGCCGCCACAGCAGGAGCACCAGCGTCACGGCGTAGATGAAGAAGGCGCCCAGCTCCGGCTGCAGGTACTTGAAGGCGGTGTCGGCGGTGCCGACCAGAAGCGCGGCGAAGAACGGGCCGCGGATGCTGCCGAGGCCGCCCACCGCCACGACGATGAGGAAGTAGATCAGCTGCTCCAGGGCATAGCCGGGATCGATCTCCAGGATATCGGCGCCGAGCGCCCCGCCGAGCGCGGCGAGCCCGCTGCCGAGCGCGAAGGTGAGGGTGAAGAGGAGCGCGGTGTTGATGCCGATCGACTGCGCCATGCGGCGATTGTCGACCGCCGCGCGGATCATCGCGCCGAAGCGCGTGCGCTCGAGGCCGAGCCAGAGCAGGGTCACCACCACCGCGCCGGCGACGATCAGGAAGAAGCGGTAGGTGGGGAAATCGCGGAAACCCAGATAGACCTGACCGCTCAAATAAGGCGGCGGATGCAACGGTTGCGGCAGCGGCCCCCACAAATACTTGGCGATCGCCACCGACATGAAGACGAGGCCGATGCTGAGCAGCACCTGATCGAGCTCGTCGCCGCCATAAAGCTCGCGATAGAGCAGCCGCTCGATGACGACGCTGCCCGATGCCACGACGAAGCAGGCGACGGCGAGGGACAAGGGAAAGGGGACGCCGAAGCGGCTCATCAGCGTCAGCATGACGTAGCCGCCGGTCACGGCGAAAACGCCGTGGGCGAGGTTGACGAAGCCCATCAGCCCCAGGGTGATGGATAGCCCCACCGAGACGAGGTAGAGCACCATGGCGAAAGCGAGCCCGTGGAAGGCGATGCTGATGAAGACGGAAAAAGCGCTCATCGGTTACCGCGCAGGAGCCACCCGTCCGCCGGCGTCAAGCGGCGCCGGCGGACGGGCGGGATTGCCCTACTTCGCCGGGTTGAACTCCTTCCACGGGTCCTTGACCTGCGGGATGGTGTCGAACTCGACATTGCCGAGGCTGCCGCCGACCTTCTCGACGCGGCGGATGTAGATGTTCTCGACGATGTCACGCGTCTCCGGATCGATCATGACCGGGCCGCGCGGGCTGTTCGGGTTCTTCCAGCCCTTGAGCAGAGCCATCGCCTGGTCGCCGTCGAAATGGCCCTTCGTCGCCTTGATGACGCTGAAGATCGCCGCCATGCCGTCCCAGCCGCTGGCCGACATGAAATCCGGGATCGAGGCGTCGCCATAGGCGCGTTTCCAGTCGGCGACATAGGCGCGGTTCTGCGGCCGGGTGGAGACCGCCGAATAGGTTCCGGCGCTGATGACGCCGAGGGCCGCAGTCACCCATCCCCGGCAACTCGGCGTCGGGGACGATGTCCTGCGGACCGATGAGCTTGACGCCGTCGGCCTTGAGCCCGAGATCCTCATAGGCCTTCATCACCGCCGCGGCTTGCTTGCCGGACGGCACGAAGACGTAGAGCACGTCGGGCTTGGCATCCTTGACGCGTTGCAGGTACGGCGCGAAGTCCTGGTCCTTGAGCGGGAACCGGACCGAGCCGACGACCGTGCCGCCAGCTTCGGTGAAGCCCTTGATGACGGCTTCCTCGCCGTCATGGCCGGGCGCATAGTCGCTCACCGCCGTGTACAGCCGCTTCATCCCGTGGCTCGCCGCCCACTTGCCGAGCGGATAGCTGCTCTGCCACAGGGTGAAGGAGACGCGCGCGATATAGGGCGAGGCGCGGGTCAGGCCGGCGCCCGCGGCATTCATGATGACGAACGGCACCTTCGCCTCGGTGGCGAGCGGCGCGATCGCTGCGGCGTTGGGCGACCACACCACGCCGGTCAAGAACTGCACGTGGTCGCGGGTGATGAGCTCCTGCGCCAGGCGCTTGGCGGTTTCGGGATCCGGGCCGGTGTCGTCGCGCTTCAACAGCTCGACCTTGACGCCCGGAGGCAAATCCTTCTGGTGCTCCTTGACGTAGAGCGACAAGCCCTTGTCGATCTCGTCGCCGAGCGAGGCCGCGGGACCGGAATAGGTGAGGATCACGCCGATCTTCACCGTTTGCTGGGCGGAAGCCGGCGCGGCGGCGAGCGCCAGGCCCGCCGCGAGCGCCAATGCCCCCGATAAAAGCCGTGAAATCATTGTCTTTATCATCTGCGTCTCCTTCTCCTTCGTTTGCCCTGTTGCACGTTCGGCGTCAGTTAGACGCCGCATCGCTTACTCCCAATCCCGTCGTCAAGGCCGGTTCTTTCCCGAACCCTTATCGCGCGCCGCCTGAAGCGCCTGGCCGGCGATAATCAGCTTCTGCACCTCGCTCGCGCCCTCGTAGATCCGCAGCGCGCGGATCTCGCGGTAAAGCCGCTCCACCGTCACGCCGCGCACGACGCCGCGGCCGCCGAAGATCTGCACCGCCTGATCGATGACCTTCTGCGCCTCCTCGGTGGCGAATAGCTTGGCCATGCTGGCTTCGCGGCTGACGCGTCCGCCCAGGCAATCCTTGGTCCAGGCGGCGCGGTAAATCAACAGCGCCGCGGCGTCGATGGACAGCGCCATGTCCGCGATCTTGCCCTGAATCATCTGGAGATCGGCCAGGGCATGGCCGTAGAGCCGGCGCGACAGGCTGTGCTCGACCGCCTCGTCGAAG
Organism: uncultured Alphaproteobacteria bacterium; assembly: GCA_963810055.1. Classification (GTDB taxonomy): domain Bacteria; phylum Pseudomonadota; class Alphaproteobacteria; order ATCC43930; family CGMCC-115725; genus REEB95. The sequence goes on from CAWEME010000009.1 coordinate 127,321, forward strand.
GCCCGGCGCGCGAAGCCGAGCGCCGCCGCGCCCACCGTCGAGCGGAAGATGTCGAGCGTGGCCATGGCGATCTTGAAGCCCTCGCCGGGCTTGCCCAGCAGCCGGTCGGCGCCGACGCGGCAGTTCTCGAAGCGCAGGCTGCCGAGGGGATGCGGCGCGATCACATCGATGGCGCCGCTCACCGACAGGCCGGGGCTGGCGCTGTCGACGATGAAGGCCGACAGCCCCTTGGTGCCGGGTCCTTCGCCGGTGCGGGCGAAGACGACGTAGAAATCGGCAATCCCGGCGTTCGAAATCCAGGTCTTGCCGCCGTCGAGCCGGTAGAAATCGCCGCTTTTGCCGGCGGTGGTGGCGATGGCAGCGACATCGGAGCCGGCTTCGGCCTCGGAAAGGGCGAAAGCGGCGATCGCCGAACCGTCGCTCACCCGCGGCAGATAACGCTGCTTCTGCGCCGCGTTGCCGTAAAGACTGATCGGCGCGCTGCCCAGCCCTTGCATGGCAAAGGCGAAATCGGCGAGGCCGGAAGCGCGGGCGAGGATTTCCCGGGCCAGGCACAGATTGCGCGCCACCAGGCCGCCCGACGGCCCCTCGCCGTTCGGGGCGCTATGCCGCAGCAGCCCCGCCCGCGCCAGCGCCGAAACCAAACGGCGCACGGCGCCGGACACGTCGGCCTCGGCATCCGTCCCGAGCACGGCCGGCAGCTCCTCCGCCGTCCAGCGCTCGAACGCCGCCGCGACCTGGCGATGCTCGGCGGCGAAGAACGGCCAGTCGAGGAAGCTGCGGTCGGCCATCAATTGCCTTCGAAGACCGGCTTCTGCTTGGCGACGAAGGCCCGGTAGGCGCGGCCGTAGTCCTTGGTCTGCATGCAGATGGCCTGGGCCTGCGCCTCGGCCTCGATGGCCTCGTCGATCGACATGTCCCATTCCTGATGGAGGCATTTCTTGGTCATGGCATGGGCGAAGGTCGGACCGGCGGCGAGGGTCGCGGCCAGCGTCTGCGCTTCTTTCAGCACCGCGTCCGGCGCGCAGAGCCGGCTGTAGAAGCCCCAGCGCTCGGCCTCGGCGCCGTCCATCACCCGTCCGGTGTAGAGCAGCTCGGCGGCGCGGCCGGCGCCGATGATCCGGGGCAGGATGTTGCAGGCGCCCATATCGGCGCCGGCGAGCCCGACGCGGACGAAGAGAAAGGCGACCTTGCTCTGCGCCGTGCCCAGGCGCAGATCCGACGCCATGGCGAGGATGGCGCCGGCGCCGGCGCAGATGCCGTCGACCGCCGCCACGATCGGCTGCGGGCAGGCGCGCATCGCCTTGACCAAATCGCCGGTCATGCGCGTGAAGGCGAGCAGCCCGCCCATGTCGTCGGTTTCCTGCATGCGCACCAGCGGACCGATGATTTCGTGCACGTCGCCGCCGGAGCAGAAGTTGCCGCCTTCGCCGGTCAACACCACGGCCTTGATGTCGCTGGCATAGACCAGCTCGCGGAAGAGGTCCCGCAACTCGCCGTAGGACTCGAAGGTCAGCGGATTCTTCCGCTCGGGCCGGTTGAGGCTGATGGTCGCCACCTTGCCGGAAACCGACCAGCCGAAATGGGCGGGCTTGAAATTGGCAACTTGCACGTTTTTCATCGCATCATGCTCCTCGATTTTGGGGGAAAGGGGATCAGCCGGCCATCGTCAGGCCGCCGCTGACGCTCAGCACCTGCCCGGTGATGTAATCGGCATGCGCGCTCGAAAAGAACATCACCGCGCCGGCGACGTCGGACGGCTTGCCGAAGCGCCGCATCGGGATGGCGCGCAAAAACGCCTCGCGGAACTTCTCCGGCACCGCCGCGAACAGCGGCGTATCGGTCGGTCCGGGGCAGACGCAGTTGACGCTGATAGAATAACGCGCCATCTCGCGCGCCAGGCTCTTGGTGAAGCCGATGAGGCCGGCCTTGGCGCCGGAATAGACGGTTTCGCCCAGGCTGCCGACGCGTCCGGCGTCGCTCGCCACATTGACGATCTTGCCCGACTTCCGTTCCATCATCCCCGGCAGAAAGGCGCGGGTGAGATTGAGCGGTCCGACCAAATTGAGCGCGATGACGCGAGCCTGGAAGCTCGGCTCGTTCTCGACGAAAGGCTGCACCTTGCCCCAGCCGGCGGCGTTGACCAGGACATCGACCGGCGTATCGAGCTTGGCCGCGGCGGCGACGAAGGCGGCGATGGACTGATCGCTGGTGACATCGAGGGTGTAAGCGTCGGCCAGGAGATTCTGCTGGCGCAGCCGCTGCGCCTCGGCCTGCGCCTTGTCGGCGGCGATGTCGGCGAGCAGGACACGGGCCCCCGCCTTGGCCATGGCCTCGGCAATGCCGAGACCGATCCCCGACGCCGCGCCGGTAACCACTGCCGCCCGTCCTTTGAAATTCATGATGTGACTCGCTTTCTTCCGGTTTGAGGGTTTTGGGGGCTGGCCGCCGGCTTCCGCTCGAGAAAGCCGGTTACCAGCGCACGGGTTTCGGGGTGATCGAGCAATTGGCGGGTTTCCTGCAACTCGGCGCGGAAGCCCTCGTCTCCGGGTTCTCCGGCCTTGGCCAGGCATCGCTTGGTGGCCGCGAGCGCCGCCAACGGCAACGCGGCGACCGCGGCAACCAGCTTGGCCGTCCAAGCAGCGATTTTTCGCTCCGCCACCGCCCACTGCACCATGCCCAGCGTTCGGGCGGTCTCGCCGTCGACCAGCTCCGCCGTCAGGATCACGCGTTGCGCGACGCCCCGTCCGCACAACCGCGTCAGCCGTTGCGTCCCGCCCGCGCCCGGCAAGAGGCCGAGCCGCAATTCGGGCAGGCCGAAAAGGACATCGGCCGCGGCGACGCGGAGATCGCAGCTCAAGGCCAGCTCGAAGCCGCCGCCCAAGGCGGTGCCGCCGATCTCGGCCACCGTCACCTGCCGCAGCCTCTCGATGCGGTCGTAAAGCGCCTGGAGTCTCCGGACGGTGGCGATCATGGCGTCCGGCCCGCCTGCGCTGGCGAAGCAGTCGCGGATGACGGTGAGATCGGCGCCGGCCGAAAACACCTTCTGATCGCTGCGGATGTGCAGAACCGCGATGTCGCTGCGCTGCTCCAGTCCATCGAGGACTGCGTTGAAGCGGTCGATCCACTCGCCGTTGATCGCGTTGACCGGCGGGCGCGACAAGGTGACGACCAGAGCGCGTCCGACCTGATGGCTGGTAAGCATGGAAATCGCAGCCCCGTTCTCTCGTTCCACCGCGCCAGGCGGCGGACTGAATGGCCATTCAGTAAACTGAATGGTCATTCAGTTTGGCGGAGGAGTCAAGCGGATTTTGGCGCCAGGCGGGGGACCGGCGCCGGCCACGGCGCCACGCCGTTTTTGCGGTCCGCCAGCATCTTCTTGTAATGGCGGCGGCCCTTGGGCGTCAGCAAGGCGGTCAGCAGCAGGTCCAAGCCCTGTTCGATATAGCGGTCGAGGGTGCAGAGTTGGCGCATGCGCCAGTACTTCAGCGCCCAGCTATGGGCGAAGGTGACGAAATGGTAGGTCACGAGGTCGATGTCGACGTCGCGGAACAGCCCCTGCCGGACGCACTCCCGCAGGCACCCGGCGATGAATTCGTTGGTTTCGAGCTCGGCGTTCTGGATGAACTCGCGGCGCGGCTTGGGCAGCGACTTGGTCGAGCGGTAGGCGAGAACGGTCGCGTCGCGCCGCGCATCGACGACTCGGCAATAGGCGTCGACCGCGATCCAGCAGCGGGCCAGCGGATCGGTCACGCCCGCCAGCGCCGCGGGGATCTCGTGCTTGTAGGATTCGAGGACGCTCAACAACGCCAGCAGCAGCACGTCGTCCTTGTCGTGGACGTACTGATAGATGAGCCCGATGCTCACCCCGGCCTTGTGCGCCACCTCCTGCATCGTGGTGCGGTAGAAACCTTGCTGCGAGAACAACTCAACCGCCGCCGCCACGATCTGGCTGCGGCGGCGTTGAATCAGCGCCGCATCGGCGACGTGGCTCTTGATCTTCGCTTCCAGTTTCGTCGTCATGTCACCAGCCTTTCTTCACCCTGCCGCCGTCTTCGCCCCTCGCCGCCCGCCTGCGACCATAAAAAAGTTGACACCCTAAATTAACTGAATGATCATTCATTTAACTGAATAGGTATTCACTATCGCCGGGGCCGGTCCTTGTCAATGCAATCCCGAGACCGGACGGCAAAAAAGCCAGGCGGGCGATGGCATGAGGCTCCCCCTCGAGGATTGGAACAACCGGCGGCCGGACGGACGGCGCCGCGCCGGATCGGGCGGGAGGGTATGACCGTGCCAGCGGCGGCGGCGGCCATGAACGCCTGCGACGCGCTGCTCGGGCCCACCATCGCCGGCGGCCACGGACGGACGCCGGCGTTGATGTTCCACGACACCACCCTCACCTATGCCGAGCTCGAGAAACTCGTGAACCGGTTCGGCAATGCGATGCGGCGCAACGGCGTCGGCCGGGGCGATCGCGTGCTGCTGATGCTCAAGGATTCGCCCGAATTCGTCGCCGGCTTCCTCGCGGCGATGAAGATGGGCGGCGTCGCCGTCACCGTGAACAGCCGCAGCGCGGCCAAGGACGTCCGCTTCATCATCGAGGACAGTGACTGCCGGGCGATGCTCATCGACCGCGACTTCGTCGAAACGCTCGACGGCGCGGTGGCCCAGGGCGCTCCCCGGCCGCCCGTGGTGGTGGTCTGCGGCGCCAGCGAGCCCGCTTCGCCCGCGATCGGCCTCGACGCTTTCCTCCGCAATCAGCCGGACCGGTTCGACAGCGCGCCGATGTCGCCCGACGACATGGCGTTCTGGCTCTACACCTCCGGAACGACCGGAATGCCCAAGGCGGCGGTGCATTGTCACCACGACGTGCTGCCCGGCGATCTTTATCTGGGTAAGATCCTGGGCGTCAAAACGGGAGACAAGCTGTTCTCTTCCTCGAAGCTGTTTTTCTCCTTCGCCCTGACCCATTGCTTGCTCGGCGGGCTGCGCTGCGGCGCGACGGTGATCCTCGACGACCGCTGGCCCGACAGCAACGCCGTCGCCGAGACCGTCAACCGTTACCGTCCGGATGTCATGTTCTGCGTGCCGACGATCTACCGCAACCTGCTGCGCGACAAGCATGCCGAAGCCGAAGCCTTCCGCGCGGTGCGCTGCTACGTCTCCGCCGGCGAAAGGCTTCCGGCCGGCCTGTTCGAACGCTGGCGGGACGCGACCGGCAAGCCGATCCTCGACGGCATCGGCGCGACCGAGACGCTGTTCCTGTTCATCGCCAACACGCCCACTTCCTATCACGCGGGAGCCACCGGGCGGCCGCAGCCGGGAACCGAGGTGCGGCTGGTCGACGACAACGGCCACGCCGTCACCGAGCCGGGGCAATTCGGCATCTTGTGGATAAAGATGCCGTCGCTGTGCAACGGCTATTGGCGCCAGCCGGAGAAGACCGCGGCGAGCTTCGATCACGGCTGGTACCGCACCGGCGATATCTTCTGCTTCGACAGCGACGGCTGGTGGTATCACCAGGGCCGCGGCGACGATTTGCTGAAGATCTCGGGTCAATGGGTCTCGCCCACGGAGATCGAAGACTGCGCCCTGGCCACGCCCGACGTCGCCGACGTGGCCGTCATCGGCGTCCCCAACAGCGACGGGTTGGTGCGGTTGTCGATGTTCGTGGTGCCGGCCGCCAATTCCGACGACAAGGAGCTGGCCAGCCGGATCCAGGACCGCATCAAGTCGCAGCTGTCGATCTACAAATGCCCGCGCAGCATCCGCTTCGTCTCGGCGATCCCGCGGACCGCGACCGGCAAGATCCAGCGCTTCCGTTTGCGCGAGCTCGCCACCGAGCTGCCCGCGAACAACGAGAAGGTGCCCTAACCGGACCGGCCCGCCACGCCGCAAATTGCCATCGGGAACCCAAATGGCTAGTCTGACGTTCGGAACCGGAGTTCACATGGACATGTCGGGTTGAAGGCCTAGCCATGGCGGATTTCTCGCTCGCCGGGAAAACGGCGCTCGTCACCGGCGCGTCGCGCGGCCTCGGGCGGCATTTCGCGCAGGTGCTGGCCGAGGCGGGCGCCGACGTGGCGCTGGCGGCGCGCGACCGCGCGAGCCTGGACCGGGCCGCTTCTGAATTATCCAAGACCGGGCGGCGCGTGGCGGCCGTGACCGTCGACGTAACCAAGAGCGACAGCGTGCGCCAGGCCTTCGCGGCCGCCGAAAATGCCTTGGGCGGCATCGATATCCTGGTCAACAACGCCGGCATCGCCGTCTCCAAGCCCGTCCTCGAACACAGCGAGGAGGATTGGGACCGCGTGCTCGACACCGATCTCAAGGGCGCCTGGCTGATGACGCGCGAGGCGGCGAGCCGCATGATCGCGCGCAAGAGCGGCGGCCGCGTCGTCAACATCGCCTCGCTGGTGGGCTATCGCACCGCGCGCAACGTGCCGGGCTATGCCACGGCCAAGGCCGGGCTCATCCATCTCACCCGCATTTTGGCGGTGGAATTCGCGCGTTCCGGGATCACGGTCAACGCCATCGCCCCGGGCTATTTCGAGACCGACCTCAATCGCGATTATCTCGCCAGCGCGGCGGGCAAGACCATGGCCTCGCGCATTCCCATGGGCCGCACCGGCAATCTGCCGGAACTCGACGGCGCGTTGCTGCTGCTGGCCTCGCCCGCCGGGGCCTATATCACCGGCGCGATCATTCCGGTGGATGGCGGGCATGGCGTGGGGCCGACCTAGCTAACCGCCGCCGAACTTCGCCAGCACCTCGGAAAACTTGGCTTTCACGCGGGCCCGCAGCTCCGGGCTGGCGCGGGCGACCGCCGGAAAATCCTTGAGCCGTTCGAACGGCCGGCAGGCGTCGATGATCGCGCGCGAATTGGTGGAGCTGGCCGGGTCGAGAATGGGATCGAGCGGGCCGCTCCAGGCGCGGCGGATGAATTCGATGTCCAACGCCGGGTCGCAGCGCGTGCACATGGCCCAGAGCACGTCGAACATGTCGGTCGGATCGACGTCCTCGTCCACCACCACGACGAACCGGCCGAGATAGGAACCCGACTGGCAGCCCGCGGCCAGCAGCCCGGCCTGGCGCGCGTGGCCGGGATAGGCCTGTTTGATGGCGATCACGTTGAACATGCGCGCGCCGCCCGCCTCGTGGCACCACACCCCCTTGACGCCCGAAAGACCGGCGCGCTCGACCTCGTCCCAGATCATGCCGGCCTTCATCACGCATTTGCTGAACGAGAAATCGGAGGGCGGCCGCATCGGCGAGGCGATCGCCAGGATCGGGTCGTTGCGGTAATAGACGCGCCTGACGTGCACCACCGGCTGCTCGCTGGGCGAGCTCGCGTAATAGCCGGTGAATTCGCCGAACGGGCCCTCTTTCGCCACTTGGCCTTCGACCATTTCGCCTTCGAGGACGATTTCGGCGTGGGCCGGCATCGGCAGGCCGTGCAGCTCGCTCGGCACGACGTCGTAGGGCAGGCCGCGATGGCCGGCGGCGTAATCGAATTCCGACAAGCCGAACTTGATCTCGTTGCCGCCGGCCAGGAACAGCAGCGGGTCGTGGCCGCAACTGATCAGAACCGGGCAGGGCTTGCCGGTGCGGAAATATTTTTCGCGGATCTGGCGGCCGTGCTTGCCCGGCGACATCCAGATGTTGACGTGGTTGCGGTCCTGCACCATGGAGCGGTAGGTCGCCGCGTTGACCCAGTTCTCCTCGGGATCGCGCATGATGACGAGGTCGTCGGTTCCGATATAGCGGCCGCCGTCGAGCTCGTGCAGGCGCGGCACCGGAAACTTCAACAGATCGACCTGCTCGTCGCGGTCGACGTTCTGCAGCACCGGCCCGGTCGTCACGGTTTTCGGCGGAATCGGCCGGTGCGTCTTCATGCGGTCGCGATAGGCGAGAACGACGTCGAGCGGATTGCGCGGCACCGGGAAGCCCAGGGCGATCGCCAGGCGTTTGGACGAGTTGGTGGCGCCCGAGAGCAGCCGCATGCCCTTGGGATAGCCGGGCACATCCTCGAACAGGATCGCCGGCGGCTCGGAT